>NZ_PYGE01000002.1 GCF_003014555.1 Haloactinopolyspora alba | reverse complement strand
TCCCATCACCCGGATACCCAAAAACCCGATGTATGCCCCACTCACGCACACGCGCCAACACGAAATCCGCAACCGTCGCCATGACCCCTCCATCGACCGTCGACTGGTCAACGGTCGACTACCCCGCAGTAGCGACCCACATACGTCTGCCGGTCCCTGACGACGTGGCTCCGGATGGCGGGTCAGTCGGCGACGGAGGCCACACAGGCGGCGAGGTCCGCACGTAGCCGGCGCTGCTGCTCCTGGGACAGGGGGGAGAACAGCTGCTTTTCGGCGGCGCGGACCGCGACGCTGGCTTGACACAGGGTCGTCTGTCCGTCCTGGGTGAGCTCGGTCGGCAGTGCCCGCCCCTCGGGTGCTTGATCAGGCCGAGTGAGCAGGCCACGCTCTTGAAGCCGGCGCACGACGAGGTTCATCGACTGGCGGGTGACGAAGGCGCCGCGGGCGAGTTCGGAGTTGGACAGTCCGGGGTGCTGGCCGAGCAGTTCGAGGCATGCGTACTGGGGCACGGTCAGCTCCAGTGGTCGCAGCGCCTCGTCCATCGCGGCGCGGAGGGAGGCGTGCACCTGTTTGAGGACGTAGCCCACCGACAGTTCGAGGTCGCCAACCGTCTCTGCTTGATCCATGTCAGCAGTCTGACATAGGGTCGATGTCAACACACTGACATGAGGGAGTGGAACCATGAACGGACAGGTCACGTACTTCGAGCTGCCGAGCAGCGACATCGCAGCGACCCAGCGGTTCTGGGGCTCGCTGTTCGGCTGGACGTTCCACGAAGGCAACTTCCCGGGCTACTCGATGATCCAGGGTCCCGAGCCGATGGGCGGGTCGCCGCACGACGATCCCTCCCGGAATCCGCGGATCTTCTTCGCCGTCGACGACATCGAGGCCGCGGTCGCTCGCGTGCGCGAACTCGGCGGCACGGCGGACGAGCCGGTCACCATCCCGTCCGGCGCGTACGCCCACTGCACCGATGATCAGGGTGTGCCGTTCAGCCTGTCCCAAGAGGCAGACGACACCTGAATCGGACCGCCGTCGGCGTGCGGGGCCGCAGAGGCCCACCGACGACGACTCCACCACCCGCGCTGTGCGACGAATACGCGCCGTCCGGACGGGGTACGCCACAACGGTCGGCGCCCGTCCACCTGGCGCGTCGATACTGTCAAGAGTCAGGAGGTACTGACATGAGTACCCAGGACATCATCTTGCTCATCGCTCTGGCGGTCGTGATCGTACTCGTCGTGGTCGCCGTGCTCACCTGGCTCCGCGCACGCTCCAAGCGCAGCGACCGCCACCAGCCGAAGACGGCGGAACGGCGCGAGCAGGCTGCGGAGGAACGGCGACAGGCCGGCGCCGACATGCGCACCGCCGACCGTCAGCAGGCGGAGGCCGACGAGTTGGCCGCTCGAGCCCGGCAGGAACGCGCCGAGGCCGACGAACTCGCGGCGAAAGCGCAGAAGGAACGCGCCGATGCGACCGAGAACGAAGACGCTGCCGAACAGCGCCGCGCAGCCGCCACCGAGCACGTGCGGGAAGCTGCCGAACGGGAGCGTCGCGCCGACACGGTCGACCCCGACGATCGGCCGGGCCGACGCTGAAATGCCGCAACCGTCACGACCCAGGGAGGGGTGATGACACGTGAGCCGGACAGCCCGGTCAAGGACGAGAACTACAACCTCGTCACCGTGCTGCAATCCTCGCTGAAACACGCCTACGAGCTGGACGAGTACATCGCTGACGCCGAGCGGGACAACGACAGCGAACTGGCCGACTGGCTGCGGACCGTCCAGCACAACAACTTGAGGGCCGGTCAAATGGGCAAGCAGTTGCTCGCCCAGCGGCTGTCGCGAGATCCGGGGGGCTGACGCCGAGTCCGGCCGACTCGGGATGGAGTCGCGATGATCAGGTCTCGTAAGAGACTCGCCGAGACGGAGTACGAGACCGCGAAGCTTCCGACACGCACCCAGTTCGACATCCGGCCGCAAGTCTTCGTCCCGGCGGTCGTGGCGATCCTGGTGTTCGTGATCCTGGGAGCGGTCTTCCCCAGTGCTCTCTCGGACCTGTTCCAGTCCGTCCAGACATGGATCTCGGACACGCTGGGCTGGTTCTACACGATCGCCGTCACGATCTTCCTGGTGTTCGTCGCCTGGCTGGCGCTGAGCCCGTACGGGAGCAAGCGCCTGGGCCCGGACGACGCACGGCCGGACTACGGATACTTCTCCTGGTTCGCCATGCTGTTCAGCGCCGGTATGGGCATCGGGCTGATGTTCTTCAGCGTGGCCGAGCCCGTCTCGCACTTCGCCGTCGACAGGCCGCCTGGCGCCGAGGGCGAGTCCGGCTCGCCCACCGCCGCGCTGGAGGCCATGCGCTACACGTTCTTCCACTGGGGCCTGCACGCGTGGGCGATCTACATCGTCGTGGGGCTGGCGCTGTGCTACTTCGCCTATCGGCGCGGGCTGCCGCTGACCATGCGCTCGGCCTTCTATCCGCTGCTCGGCGACCGCATCTACCGGTGGCCGGGCGACGTCATCGACACCCTCGCCATCGTCGGCACGCTGTTCGGTGTCGCGACCTCGCTGGGCATCGGCGCGATCCAGATCAACGCGGGCCTGAACTACCTGACCGACCTCGGCTCGTCCGTCACCGTGCAGATCCTGCTGATCGTCGTGATCACGATCGTGGCCACGACCTCGGTGGTCCTGGGGCTGAGCAGAGGCATCCGCCGGCTGAGCCTGCTCAACGTCGGGCTGGGCGGCGCGCTCATGCTGTTCCTGTTCATCGTGGGACCGACGGTGTTCATCATGAACGGCTTCGCCCAGAACGTCGGGCACTACCTCCAGTTACTGCCGGAGACCTCGCTGCGTACGGACATGTTCACCGGTCACACCTGGCAGCAGACGTGGACGTTGTTCTACTGGGGCTGGTGGATCTCGTGGTCCCCCTTCGTCGGCATGTTCATCGCCCGCATCTCGCGTGGCCGGACGATCCGGGAGTTCATCTTCGGTGTGCTGCTCGTGCCCTCCCTGGTGACGTTCATCGTCCTCTCGGTGTTCGGCCAGACGGCGTTCTTCTCCGAGCTCAGGGGCCCGGGCGGCATCGTCTCCGCGACGCGGGAACTGCCCGAGCAGGCGCTGTTCGTGCTGCTCGACCAGTACCCGATCGCGCCGCTCACGTCCGCCATCGCCATCCTGGTGATCGCGACGTTCTTCATCACCTCGTCGGACTCGGGGTCGCTGGTCGACGACATGCACGCCTCCGGAGGCAGCATCCACCCGACCCGGTCGACCCGCGTGTTCTGGGCGCTCACCGAGGGCGTCGTCGCGGCGACCCTGCTCGGCATCGGAGGTGAGAGCGGGCTGAACGCGCTGCAGCAGGCCTCGATCGCATCCGGCGTGCCGCTGGCGATCCTTCTGCTGGGCGCCTGCTGGGCACTGGTCCGGGCGCTGCAGACCGAGGACGAGACGGTCGGGCGGCCGAAGGAGGAACCGGTCGGCTCAGTCCAGGGTTGACGCGCTCGCGCGCACGTGCGAGATCGCGAACCCGCTGCGCGGCTTCGGCGGGATCCGGCGCAGGTCCGGAGCGAGGTCCTGCGCCGGAACCTCGTACGTCATCGCGCCCGTCAGCAGCCGGCAGACCGTCTTCATCAGCGCGATGGTGATCCACTCCCCCGCGCAGCGGTGACCGTCGCGGAAGCCGCCACCGCCCTGCGGGATCAGCTCGAACCCGCTGTCACCCGCCGCGGGGCCGCGATCGGGGTCGAAAACGCCGGGCGAACCGAAGACCCGGCCGTCGTGGTGAGCGCCGTACACGTCCAGCAGCACGAGCGTTCCCTCGTCGAACCGATGGCCCTGCCAGTCGAAGCCGGAGCGGACCCGGGCGCCCAGGAACGGTGTGAACGGGAAGTACCGGCGCACCTCCTGCACGAAGCGTTCCACGTCCTCGTCGTCGCCCGCTCGTAACCGCCGGGCCCGGTCCGGCTGCTCGTGCAACGCGATCGCCATGAACACGACGAAGTACGCCACCGCCATGGTGGGCCGGAGCACGTTGAGGACCTCGACGGCCGCCACCCGCCGATCGAGCGGCTGCCCGCCGACGTCGCGGAACCGGGCGATCCGGTCGAGCGCCTGCTCCTCGGACACATCGAGCCGGCCGGAACGGACGTCGTCCACCACGGCCTCGATCCACGCCTCGCAGCGCCGCCGCGCCGCCTTGCCGCGCCAGTGCCGCGGCCCCGCGGCACCGAAGGCGTCCACCATCGCCGTCAGGTCGTCCGCCCGCCGGCGCACGTCCCGCTCGGGCAGCGGAACACCCGCCCAGGCACAGATCGCCCGGCACAGCACGACCCTGGCTTCGTCGAACAGCACGACCCGGTCGCGCCGGGACCACGACGGCAGCGCGTCGAGCCATTCCCGGCGGGTCAGCGCGACCAGCTCGTCGATGCGCCGTTGCGTCATCAGATCCATGAACATCCGCTTGCGGGCACGGTGCGCCGCGTCGTCCAGACCGTGGACCCCGCCCGCACCGAGCAGCGTCTTCTGCAGCCGCCGCGGAGCCGCGCCCGCGCGCTCGAAGCGCTGCGGGTCGTAGAACAGGCGCGCAGCGTCCGGGCCGTGCACACAGATGACACGCTCACCCAGCAGCCGGAGCTCGAAGACGTCCGATCCGCTGCGCCGCCAACGCCGCGGGACGAAGCGGTACCCCTGCATCAGCAGCATGGCGGTCGCGTCCCGCCAGGGAACGGTGGACCGTGCTGTCAGCGGGCATCGGCCGGCCATGCCCACGCCTGCTCAGGCCGGCACGGCGTCGGTGCGGCGCTCCCAGATCCGATGCCGCGCGAGCTGGGCGGCGAACTGCTCGACGAACTCCACCGCCGCCTGCTCACCGGTCCGGTCGGTTGCGAGCACGCCGTCGTCCACCGCCATCGTGGTGGGCGCCTCCGGCCGGCTCCCGTAACGGACACCGCAGCGCTGCAGCAGTTCCGCGGTTCCGGTGCCGAACCCCCCGACCGGCTTGTGGTGCTTGTACGCCTCGGTGACGAAGTGCACGCAGTAGCCGTCACCGCTGAGTGCGGCGGCGCACGCGTCGCCGCCCGGCACGATCACCGCGTCGTAGAGCACCGAGGCGACCGTGTTCACGGCACGGTCCACGGCGACCTGCTCCCCCTGGTCGGACCGGACCGCGCCGTCGACCGGCGCCAGGAACTCCACGATCACGTCGCGCTGCGTCAGCTCATCACGCAGCTGGTGGACGTCGGCCGCGCCGACACCGTCGGCCATGAGCACCGCCACCACCCGCGTGGCACAGGTGCCGAAGGTCGTGTTGAGCTGGCTCAGCGCGGGCGAGGCCTTGCCGTGCTCGGATGCGGGCGCCGCCGGCGTGGCGGACCTGCCGAGCCCGTGCGCGACGCGTTCGGCCAGCTCGCCGTCGACGCGGGTCAGCTCGGCCAGGACCCGGGTGCGGATGCCCGCGTCCTCGACCTTGCCGACCTCGAAACGGAACGCGGCAACGATGTGGGTGCGCTCGACGTCGGACATGCTGTTCCAGAACAGGGCGGCCTGGCTGTAGTGGTCCCGGAAACTCTCGGCCCTGCGGCGGACGACACTGCCCTCGACCTTCTCCTGGTAGTGCGCGAACACGTCGCCGAATTCGCCGCCCACCACCGGGCAGCCGCTGCCGACGGAGTTCTTCTCGTAGCTGGACCGCCCGACGTGCACCCGGCTCTGCCCGAAGCCGTCACGCTGATTGTTCGTGACCTCGACGACCGGCCGGTTCACCGGCAGATGGGTGAAGTTCGGTCCGCCGAGCCTGATCAGCTGGGTGTCGAGGTAGGAGAAGTTGCGTGCCTGCAGCAGCGGGTCGTTCGTGAAGTCGATCCCGGGCACCATGTTGGCGGTGTGAAAGGCCACCTGCTCGGTCTCGGCGAAGAAGTTGTCCGGGTTCCGGTTCAGGGTCAGCCTGCCCACCGGGCGGACGGGGACGTCCTCCTCCGGAATGATCTTGGTCGGGTCCAGCAGGTCGAAGTCGAAGGCGAACTCGTCGGACTCCGGCACCAGCTGCACACCGAGCTCGTACTCCGGGAACGCACCGGCCGCGATCGCGTCCCACAGGTCCCGGCGGTTGAAGTCCGGATCCTTGCCCTGGATCTTCTGCGCCTCGTCCCACACCATCGAGTGCGTGCCGAGCATCGGGGTCCAGTGGAACTTGACGAACGTGCCCTGCCCACTCGCGTTCACCAGCCGGAAGGTGTGCACGCCGAACCCCTGCATCATCCGGTAGCTGCGCGGCAGCGCGCGATCCGACATCAGCCACATGACCATGTGCAGGGTCTCCGGCTGCAGGGACACGAAGTCCCAGAACGTGTCGTGCGCCGACTGCGCCTGCGGGATCTCGCGATCCGGTTCCGGCTTCACCGCGTGGACGAAGTCCGGGAACTTGATGCCGTCCTGGATGAAGAACACCGGCATGTTGTTGCCGACGAGATCGTAGTTGCCGTGGTCGGTGTAGAACTTCGTCGCGAAACCACGCACGTCGCGCACCGTGTCCGCGGAGCCACGCGAGCCCGCCACGGTCGAGAACCGGGTGAACGTCGGTGTGCGGACCGCCGGATCGGTCAGGAAGCTCGCGACCGTGTACTCGGCGAGCCAGTCGTCGTACGGCTGGAAGTATCCGTAGGCCCCCGCGCCCCTGGCGTGCACCACCCGCTCGGGAATGCGCTCGTGGTCGAAATGCGTGATCTTCTCTCGCGCGTGGAAATCCTCGAGCAGCGTGGGGCCACGTTCACCGGCCGACAGCGAGTCGTCGGTGTGATCGACTCGCACCCCCTGCTCCGTGGTCAGGTGCGCGCCGTCGGAGCGCACACGCCGGTGCTCGAGCTGTTCGTCCTTCGCACCGGCACCGGTGCCGGCCGTATTGGCCTCGGGACGCGACTCGGGGTTCAACACAGCCACCTCCTGTTCGTGACGCATTCGTGTTCCGCCCTTCGGTGCGCCACTACCCACGCACGTCCGCGGCAATCCCGGCCGGGCCACTCGCTGGAGCACCTCTCCGGCTGACGTTTCGTTGTCGAGTGGGGGTGTCTGGTTCGGCCGCAACCAGGGCGGTACCGGGCGCGCTGCCCGTGTGCCGGGGCGAGGCCGCGGGCGTCGTCCAGGTACCGGCTGCGCGGTGCAGGCAGGTGACACAGGGGTCGACAGGTGCCATTCACGTCACCCGGAACACGAAGCACCCGGCCGCATTGGCGTCGGCACGAGCCGCGGGGCGAGTGAGCGTGCAGGGGCATGCGCCACCACCTCCTGCAGCACTGGCGGTGCAGAAAAGGCGTGTGCGGCGGCGCGCCGACCTTACGGTGAATCAGGCGGCGACGAACGTCAACCAGGCGCCGGCACCGATGCCCAGCAGCAGCGTCGCCGCGGCCGTCGCGTGCAGGACCGTCTCCGCGATCCGGTCCACCGTGCCCGTCCGACCTGATGCGTCCTGCACCCCGGCCCCGACTTCGGCTCCGGCTCCGGCTCCCACCCCGGCTCCGGCTCCCACCCCGGCGCCGACCGCCGCGGCCGCCGGCGCCACCCAGCGCAGGTAGTAGAAGAGGCTGGCGACCGTGTTCACCGCGGCCAGCACGACCAACCAGGCCAGCGCGCCGTCGGCGGCCGCGGCGAACACTGCGAGCTTGCCGACGAACACCGCGGTCGGCGGCGTGCCGACGAGCCCGAGCAGACAGACGACGAGGCTGAGCACCAGCCAGGGCCGGTGCCGGGCGGCCTCGGCCCACTCGGAGATCGTCCGCCCTGGCAACGCCGCCGCGGCGGCGAAGGCGCCGAGGTTCGTCACCGCGTATCCGGCGAGGTAGACGGCCAGCGCCTCGGTCGCCAGGTCAGTGCGGGCGGCGACGGCCACGACCATCAGCAGGTAACCGACCTGGCTCACCGTGGAGTAGGCCAGCAGCCGCAGCACCTCCCGCTGCGCGAACGCCGCCAGGTTGCCCAGCGTCATGCTCACCGCGGCGACCACGGCGACCAGCAGCGGCACGTCCAGGGGGACCTGCGCGAACGGCTCGGCGAGCAGCCGGAACGCCGCGGCCACGCCGCCGACCTTCGGGATCGTGGTGATGTAGGCGGCTATCGGCGGCGTGGTCCCGGCGGTGACGTCGGGGACCCAGAAGTGCACCGGAACGGCGCCGGCCTTGAACGCCATCCCGGCGAGAACACCCAGGACCCCGACGGCGACCAGCGGCGCGGACGCGCCCGGTAGCCCGGCGGCCAGGTCCGGGTAGCCGCTGCTGCCGGTGGCCAGGATCAGCGCGGCGACCCCGACCAGCATCAGCACCCCGACGAACGCCCCCATCAGGTAGTACTTCAGTGACGCCTCGACCCCGCGCGCGTCCTTCACGAACCCGGCGAGCGCGTACAGCGGCACACTCGCCAGCAGGTAGGCGGCCACCAGCAACAACAGGTCGCCGCTGGCGGCCAGCGCAACGGCACCGACGGCCCCCAGCAGCATCAGGACGTACGCCTCGGTCTCGCGCGGATGCCCGGCCAGTGCGGACGTGCACAGCACCACCGCGACGGCGGTGCCCAGCGCGACGACGATGCGCACCACTCCGGTGCTCGTGTCGACGACCCACGTGCCCTCGAACACCAGCTGGTCGGGACCGGACAGCCGGATCGCGGCGGTGACCGCGCTGGCGAGGCAGCTCAGCACCGCGATGACCCCGACCCGGATCTGCCGCGACCGGGGCGTCCACAGTCCCGCCAGCAGCCCGCCGACGGCGCCGGCCAGCAGCAGCCCTTCCGGCAGCAGCGCGAGCGCGTCGTCGGCCATGCTGCCGCTCATCCGGTCCCCCGCGCGAGCAGGGTGGCGACGAGTTCGGCGGCGGGCTCGACGACATCCAGCAGCAGCCACGGCAACACGCCGATCACCAGCGACAACACCAGCAGCGGCACGACCGCGACGAGCTCGCGCCCCCGCATGTCGACCGGCACGTCTCCCCGCACGTCTGCTTGTACGCCCGGCGGCACGGCCGTGTCACCGGTTAACAGCCGCTGCAGGGCGAGCAGGAACAGCCCAGCGGTGAGCAGGATGCCGGTCACGGCGATCACGGTCGGCACAGGAACGGCCTGCAGCGCTCCGGTGAAGATCTGGAACTCGGCGATGAACGCCGACAGCCCCGGCAGCCCGAGCGAGCCGAACGCGGCCACGGCGAGACACCCGGCGAACAGCGGGGCCGGGCGGGCCAGCCCGCCCCACCGGCCGAACGCGTGGGTGCCGCCCCGCGCCCACAACACCCCGGCGAGCAGGAACAGCGCACCGGTGAGCAGCCCGTGACTGACCATCTGCACGACGGCGCCGACGGTGGCGACGGTGCGGGCGGCGTCGTCGGCGTGCCCGACGAGACCGGCGGCGCCCAGACCGAGCAGCACGTAACCCATGTGGTTGACCGACGTGTACGCGACCATCCGTTTGAAGTCCTGCTGCGCCAGGGCCACGAGGGCGCCCCAGACGACGCTGACGACGCCGGCGGCCACCGCGACCACGGCCCAGTCGCGCCACGCCCCCGGCAGCATCGGCATCGCGATCCGCACGAACCCGTACGTGCCGAGTTTCAGCAGCACCCCGGCCAGGATCGCCGAACCCGCCGCGGGCGCGTCCGTGTGCGCGTCGGGAAGCCAGGTGTGGAACGGGAACAGCGGCGTCTTGACCGCCAGGCCGATTCCGACAGCCAGCAGCACCAGCCCGCCGGCCACCGGGTCGTCGCGCAGCGGCGGGTCCGACGCCAGCGCCACCATGTCGAACGTGCGCTCGTCCGAGCCCAGGAACAGCCCGATGAACCCGACCAGCAGCGCTAGCGAGCCGACGAACGTGTACAGGAAGAACTTCAGCGCACTGCGGCGACGGTCACCGTGCCCCCAGCCGGCGATCACGAAGTACATCGCCACGATGGTCAGGTCGAAGAAGACGAAGAACAGGATCAGGTCGAGCGCGGCGAACGTACCCAGGCACGCCGTCTGCAGGAACAGGAACAGCGCAGCGTACGTCCGCGGCCGGTGCCGCTCGCGCAGTGACCAGACGGCGCACGCGAGGAAGAGCACGCCACTCATCGCGATCAGCGGCAGCGAGATCCCGTCGACGCCGACGTGGTAGCTCGCGTCCACCGACGGGATCCACCGGACCTTCGCGTCGAAGTCCACGCCGCCGGCGACGCCCGGCGCGGACGCGTCCACCGCCGGATCGAACCGCCACCACATCCATCCGACGAGCGCCAGGTCGACGGCGGAGGTCACCACCCACGCCCAGGACGCGACGCGTTCGGGCACGGTGCGGACCGCCACCAGCAGCACGGCCACGGCCAGCGGCAGCAGGACGACGACGGACACCAGCACGGATCACCTCACCACCAGCAGCAGGACGAGCAGGACGCCGAGGCCGACGACCGCCTGTGCGTAGTACTGGTGCACCAGGCCGGTCTGCGGGCGCCGGGCCGCGTCACCGGCGCGCCGGATCGCCGCCGCGGCGGTGCGGACGGCTCGATCGACCCCGCCGTCGTCGGCGCGCGCCACCCCGGCCGCCAGCCGGCGTAGCCCAGCCGGGACGCTCAGCACCGCGCGGTCGATGACCCGGTCGTCGATCCGGGCCGCGACCCGGGCCGCCGCCAGCACCGGGCGCGGTGACAGCAGCCACCGGAGGCCGGCCCACGGCGCCAGCACCGTACGCGTCGACCTGGCGACCGCTTCGGGCCACGCCAACGTGGCGGCCAGGACCGCGACGGCGAGACCACCCGACAGCACCAGATCCGCGGCGCCGGGTGACGGCTGGCCGCCCAGGCTGACGACGTCCTCGAGAGCGTGTGCCACACCCGGCACGGCGAGGACACCGAGGCCCGCCGCCGCGGCCGCCAGCGCGCCGGCGACGGCCACCGCCGGCCCCGGCACACGTCGCGGCCGCGCCACGCCCGCGTCCGGCGCCGGGCGGGCGAACACGACACCGAGCACGCGGCCCGCGTACACCGCCGACACGGCCGCCGCGGCCAGGCCAGCGACCCGCAACCCGCCGCCCGCCCCGGCGAGCACCTCGTCCTTCGACGCCCACAGCGCCAGCGGAGGCACGCCGGCGAGCGCCAGAGCGGCCACGGCGGCCGGCACCCCCATACCTGGATGTCGCCGTGCCACGCCGCGCAGCCCGGACAGCTGCTGCGTGCCCAGCGACGTCAGCCACGCTCCGGCGGCCACGAACAGCCCCGCCTTCACCGCCGCGTGCGCCACCAGATGCCCCGTGCCGCCGGTGCCGGCGCCCACGCCCGCGGCCAGCACCACGAAGCCGATCTGAGCCGACGTGCTCGCCGCGAGCAGCTGCTTGATGTCGGTCTGCGCACACGCCACCGCACCGAGCACCAGCGCCGTCGCCGCACCCACCCAGGCCGCGGTCGTGGCCGCCCACCCGGACGCCTCCAGCAGCGGCATGGTCCGCAACAGCAGGTAGCCGCCCGCGGCGACCATGGTCGCCGAATGCAGCAGCGCGCTGACCGGGCTGGGGCCCTCCATCGCCGCCGACAGCCAGCCGGAGAACGGCAGCTGCGCCGACTTGCCCAGCGCAGCGACCAGGATTCCCGCCGCCGCCACGTGCTGCCAGCCGGCACCCGCGGCGACGTGCTGCCAGCCGCCCGCCGCAGCCCAACCCGAGAGCTCCAGCGTGCCGGTGCCGGCGAACACGGCTCCGGCGGCGACGTACAGGCCGAGATCGCCCGCTCGGGTCGTCACGAACGCGGTCGTGCCCGCCGAGAGCTTGCCGGGCACCTCCCACCGGTAGCCGATCAGCGCGTATGACGTCGCGCCCATGACCTCCCAGGCCAGCAGCAGCGCCGGCAGCGTCGTCGCGGTGACCGTCGCCAGCATCGCCGCGACGAACAACAGCAGGTGTCCGAAGAACCGGGCACGCGCGGCGTCGGGCGGCAGGTCCACCACCGCGAACACGACCACGGCGAGGCTGACGACGGAGACGGTCACGACGAGCACGGCGGACAGCCCGTCCACGGCCAGTGCCAGCGCGCCGCCGTCGACGGTGCCGAGGAACGGCGCCGACACCTCCGGCCGGCTCACCGCAACCGCGACGGCCAGCGCCACCGACACCGCCGCGACCACCGTGGCCATGGCTCCGGCCGCCCGATCGGCCCGGCGCCCGGCGATCAGCAGGAGCGGACCCGCGACAGCGGGCAGCAGGACCAGGCAGGCCAGCGCCACGGCGGGGACGTCGGCGGTCATCCGTTCAGGTCCTCGGCCATGTCCACCATGTCCACCTGCCGGGCACGGTAGATCGCGATGGTCGCGGCGAAGCCCATGACCATCTCGACCGCCATCACCACGAGCGCGACCACGATCAGCATCTGCGCGTCCGGCAGGGCCGGGGTCAGGAAGTACCACGCGGCGCCGCCGGCCAGCAGCACGCCGTTGACGACGAGCTCCAGACCCATCATCACCATTACGATCGACTGCTGGGACAGCGCGCCGAACAGGCCCACGCCGATCAGCGCCGCGGCCACGGTCAGCACGATCTCGAGCGTCATCGCGGCAGCCCTCCCGGCACCGGGTCGTCCGGCCGCTCGCCGTCCAGCTCGGGACCGAACCGGTCGTAGCGGCCGCGGTGGGTCGCCAGCACCGTTCCGGAGATGATGGTGGCGAACAGTGCGATCCCGACGACCAGCATCACCAGCATGTGCCCGCCCATGATCGTCTCGCCGAGCTGGCGGGTGGCGTCGGCCGGGCGCCGACCGTCGCGCTCCGGCCAGTCGATCGTCCAGATACCGGTGGTGAGGACGGCGAAGACACCGGCGCCGACGACCACGGAGCCGCGAACGTTGTGCACCATGGTCATCGGCATCAGGCCCGCAGGGTTCATCATGAACATGATCATGAACACGGCCATCACGACCATCTCGATCGTCATCATCAGCGCCGTCACCACGGCCACGTAGACCAGATCGAGCGCGAGCAGCATGCCCGCGGCCGCGAGGAACGACGCCAGCAGCGCGAACGTCGCCCGGGCCATCGAGTCGACGACGAACACCGCGGCGCCGGCCGCCACCGCCAGCACCCCCAGCGTCACCACCGCGACGTCGGTCAGCATCGCAACACCTCCCGTGCGCTCACGCGTACCACCCGGACAGCACCAAAAGCGCGACGACCAGCGCCTGAACCAGCGTGACGGGGACGAGGACCATCCACCCCACCTCGACGTAGCGGTCCGGGCGCAACGTCGGAACCCGGCGTCCGGCCGCGACCAAGACGAGCATGACCAGGACGGTCTTCAGCAGCTGCCACGACCAGTCCGGCAGCCACGGACCGGCGCCGCCGCCGAGGAACAACGCCACGGCCATCGCCGCCGAAACCCCGAGAAAGACCGCCCGGCCCGCCTCGACCAGCAGCCGCTCCACGCCCGACAGCTCGGAGACGACGCCGCCGGCGATGTCGTCCCCGGCCGGCGCGGAGAACGGCCCCCAGAACGCGAACGCGGCGGCGCTCGCGAGGAACACGACAAACGCGGCCGGCATCGTCACCACGAACCACAGCTCGCGTTGCGCCGCGACCACACCGGTGGTGCGCAACGTCCCCGCGCCGAGCCCGGCGGTGATCAAGGCGAACATCAGCGGCAGCTCGTAGGCCAGCCCCTGAGCCAGGAACCGGTAGCCGCCCACCAGCGAGTGCACGGCGTTGGGCCCCCAGCCGAGCAGCCACACCGCCGCCCACATCAACGCCTCCATGGCGTTGAACCAGACGAGATCCGCGGTCGTCGACCACAGCGTGCGCCCGGCGACCGGGACCACGGCCATCGACAGCATCGCCAGCACCAGCACGGCGGCACTCGCCAGCCGCCACAGCAACCGGTCCGGCGCCGGTGTCACCCGGCGCTGCTGCACGAGCAGGCGGCCGGCCTCGACCACCGGGGCACCGAGCGCGCCGCGGACGCCGGTGACCGCCACGCGGTCGACCACCACGAACAACGCGCCCAGCGCGACGGCGACGAGTGCCACCACCACGACCGCGGGCAGCACTCCCCAGGCCGCCGCCGACGACGTCACGCTGTCAGTCATGGGCCCGCCCGTACTCGGCGCCCACGGCCGCGCCGTCCAGATCGACACTCGCCACGATCAGCCGCGCGGCCGCCAGCTCCTGTCCCTCGACCATGCCGGCGAGCGCGCCGAGGTCGGCCGGGGCCGACGCCACAGGCAGGCCGCCGCCCGCGACGGCACACCAGCGGTACGCCCGGTCGAGCACGTCACCGGCCGGGATCCCGTCGCCGGCCGTACCGTGCGTGTCGCCGATCCCGCGAACGGACCAGCGCAGGAAGCGCGATCGCCGCACGGTGCGCGTGACCCGCGCGGCTGCGGCCCGTCCCCTCCGCACCGACTCCTCGTCGGCGGACAACAGGGCATGCCTGGCGGCGCGTGCGCGCCGCGCCGCGACCGGCCAGCCGGCCACCCGCAGGAATCGGGCCAGCGCGTCCAGCGCGACGACGTCCGGACGACCGTCGTCCGGCCGACCGTCGTCCGGACTCGGAGGCGGCGCCCGGTCACCGTCGATCCACCGGAGCCGCGCACCGGTCAGCACGTCGCCCTGCATCGTGCCGCTCAGCACGAGCCCCGTGGGCCATGCGGGCAGCACCGGGCCGAGCGACACCCGCAACGAGTCCAGCTCCAGCCCGTCCCGGTCCGGGGCGGTGCCCGCCATCGGCAGGCCCGCCACCTCACCCCCGTGATGCGCGTGCTCCCCGTGCCCGCCGTGATCCCCGTGCCCGCCGTGATCCCCGTGCCCGCCGTCGTCCCCGTGCTCACTGACGTCCCCGTGCCCGCCGTGATCGCCCTGACCTCCGGCCTCGGACGGTTCACCCAGCCGCAGCAGTGCCTGCGGATCGCCGGACGGCTCGGCGAGCTGTCCGGACACGTCGGCGAGCGCCGCGACGACGCCGTCCAGACGCCGGCCGACGTCGTCGGCACGGTCGACGTCGATCCGGACCCGCGGCCGCGGTAGTTGTGACATCAGCACGTCGACGGCCGCGGACGTCGACGGTCCGGGTTCGCCGGCGACCAGGACGACGTCGGCGTCCGCCGGCGACCCCGCCTCCGGCCAGGACCGCCGGTCGAGCTCGGCCTCGGCCGCCCAGCGCAGCGCACGAGGGCCCGGCGACACGAGCAGCACGTGCGGCCGGGCCAGCGCCCACCGTGTCAGGCGACGTCTCACGTCCATCGCAACGCGCCCTCCCGCCACACGTAGGTCACGCCGACGAACAGCACGGCAAGAAAGCCGAACATCTCCACGACCGCCGAGGCGCCCAGGTCCGCGACGACGACCGCCCACGGGTACATGAACACCATCTCCATGTCGAAGGCCACGAAGAGCAGCGTCACCGCGTACCAGCGGGCGTGATAGCGCGAGACCGCGTGCTGCTGCGGGAGCCGTCCCGACTCGAACGGCAGCACCGCCTCCGGGCGACGGGCGATGCGCAGCGCGGCGGACGCACCGTACAACCCGATGACGAACGCCAGCGCCGCGGCGGAAAGCAGCACGACGGCGGTCAGTGGTGGGCTCCTTTCTCGATCGACGTCGCCCGACCCGGCAGACGGGCTCAGCACGTCGGTTACCCGAATTCCACCGCCGGACTCTGCCCGCCCGCAGCCGAACGATCACACGAACCGTGGCGCATCTGCGGCGACTCCGGCGAGCCACCGGGCCGGACGAGTGATTCGGCAGGCCACGACGGGGGTACCGGCGAGAACAGACAGCACGAGTGACGTGAACGTGAAAGTGAGGGACGCACCATGACTCCGCGCATCGACGACCGGCGGGTCGCGGTTCTGGTCGCCAACGAGGGCATCGAGCAGGTCGAGCTCACCGAACCGTGGAAGGCGATCCGCGAGGCCGGCGGTCAGCTCCGGCTCGTCGCACCGGACAGCGGCCCGGTGCAGGCGATGAACCATCTCGACAAGGCCGACACGTTCACCGTGGACCAGCAGGTGAGCGATGCCGATCCGGACGACTACGACGCCCTGCTGCTGCCGGGCGGGGTGGCCAACCCGGACAACCTGCGGATGAACGCCGCCGCCGTGAACTTCGCGCGGTCGTTCGTCGACGCGGGCAAGCCGGTCGCCGCGATCTGCCACGCGCCGTGGACCCTCGTCGAGGCCGACGTGCTCCGCGGCCGGACGCTGACCTCGTATCCCAGCCTGCAGACGGATATCCGCAACGCCGGGGGCACCTGGGTCGACGAGGAGGTGCACACCGACCGCGGCCTCGTCACCAGCCGCACACCGGACGACCTGCCCGCCTTCTGCGCCAAGATGGTGGAGGAGATCGCCGAGGGTGTGCACCCGGTCCGCCCGGAAGGCGCGAGCGCCCCGGGAAGCGGGTGACGGCGCACGGATCACCGATGTCCGCGGCGTCCCTGCCGATCGGCCTCGTGTTCCGGCGGCGGCGCCTCGGCCGGGCGCCACGGCGGTTGGGCACGGGCGCGCCACGACCGGAGGTTTCCCGTGCCCGCGTCATGGTCGTTCACCGTCCAGATCGACTCGTCCTCGGCACGAACGTGCGGCCCGTCGGTGGACGGGCCGGACGACGGGTCCTCCGCTTCCCCGGCAGCGTCGGCTTCCCCGGCAGCGTCGGCTTCCTCGGGATCCGCGATCACCGAAGCCGGACCGGTCAGCATGACGACCCCGACGACGGCCACGACGAGCCACGCGCTCAGCACCGTCGCGATGTCGAGGCGGATCACCGTCGACTGGGAGATACCGAGCACCGCCATTTCGACGAGCGCGACCGCGAACAGTCCGGCAGCAGCGCCGACGGCCGCGGGCCGGCCCGCGGTGGCGTCTCTCACCAGGGCGTTCCGGCCGAGCGTCGCCGTCACGAGAGCGAGCAGCGACAGCACGACCCCGGCCAGGTACACACCGCGGGCGTCCGGGTCGTCCACGATCCGGAACCCGTGGATCAGGATGGCGGCGAGCGCGACCAGGGTCACCACCTGGAACAGGCGGCTGACGAGGTTGATCCAGCGCACCCCGGCGGCACGGGTCGTGGCTACGATCCCGGGGGCCGCTGCCGCCGCCCCGATCGCCGGCCAGAGCAGCACCTGAGGGCCGGACAGGCGCAACGACCACGCATCTTGCATCGTCTCGCCGGCGCCCTGTGCCCAGAGCGCCGCCAGCAACCCGGCCGCGCCGAGAACCATGGCGACGTCGCGCCACACGGCGTCGCCGCGGACCAGCCCGCGCACCGCGAGCACCGGCATGCCGGCGAACAGGATCATGTCCACGGCGAATACTGTGCCCTCGCCCCAGCCCGCCTCACCGGCGAACTCGACGACGTACAGCACGGCACTGACGACCGCGAGCACGACGCCGAGCCCGGCCAGCATGGCGGTGACGACCGTCCACAGCACACCTCGGGCACCCGCGCGGAGCTCGACCTCACGACCCTGCGCCGCCAAGGTGACGCCGACGAGGCCGAACACGACGCCGATGCCGACACCGCGCCCGGCGCCGACCTCGGCCGCGCCGCTCGCGCCCCCGTAGGCGTGCACGAGACTGACCACCACGACGACCATGTACGGCGCGTTCGCGAGCAGCCGGACGTGCTGGATCCGGCCGGGTGTGAGGCCCCGCGGCAGCACCGACGCCATGCTCAGGTACGGCAGCGCCAGCGAGATGATCGACAGCAACGTGACCGGGACGAGCGCGTCGGGCCCGGCAGCCTGCCCGGTGTCCCATCCGGTGCCCAGCGCCGTCAGCAAGAACACCACCGCGAGCACGTCGCGGACGTAGTGACCAGCAGGAATCATCCGTTCCGGCCTCCCTCGCACGCCACCCCTCGGTGCCTCATCGAGTCACACGAGCCACGAGGGATCTCCTGCGGCACTACTTCCCGTCCGCTGCGAAGACCATGCGTGCAGGTCCGCGAGCGCTGGTCGGCGCGGGTGCCGGGACGACGGATGCTGCAGGCTCGGTGATGACGACGGAGGTTCGGTGATGACGACAACGCACCTGTCCGACGGCGTGATGGAGATCGAGGGCCGAGAGCTGGAGCTGTCGAACCTCGACAAGGTCCTCTACCCACGCACCGGCGCCACCAAGCGTGACGTTCTCGAGTACTACCGCACCGTCGCACCGGTACTGCTGCCACATCTCGAGGGCCGCCCGCTGACCATGAAGCGGTTCCCGGACGGCGTCCGGGGACAGAGCTTCTACGAGAAGCGCTGCCCGCCGTGGCGGCCCGATTGGATCTCCACCACGCCCGTCTGGACGCAGCGACGACAGCGCGACGTGGACTACTGCGTCATCGACGACCTGCCGACGCTGCTCTGGGCGGTCAACCTGGCCGATCTCGAGATGCACGCCATGCTCGCCCGGGCGGACGATCTCGAACGGCCGACCATGGTGCTGTTCGACCTCGACCCCGGCGAGGGCGTCGGGCTCGTGGAATGCGCCGAGACGGCGCTCCGGCTCCGGGACGCGATACGCCACATGGACACCGAGGTCCTGGTCCGCTCGTCCGGCTCGAAGGGCCTGCACCTGACCGTCCCGCTGAACACGGACATCGGCTACGAGCGGACCAAGCCGTTCGCCCGTGCCCTCGCGCGGCGCACCGAGAGCGAGCACCCCGACGAGGTGGTCTCCCGGATGGGCAAGGACAAGCGCCGGGGGAAGGTGTTCATCGACTGGAGCCAGAACACCCCGCACAAGTCGACCGTCGTGCCGTTCTCACTGCGCGCCCGTGAGCGCCCCACCGTCGCCGTGCCCCTGCGCTGGTCGGAGGTCGAGGCGGTGGCCGACGGGTCGGCCGGCCCGGACGACCTGCTCCGCACGGCGGATCAGGTGACCGCGGAGCTCGACGAGCGTGCGGAGCTGGCCGGGCCACTGCTGCACACCCGCCAGCAACTCCCCGACCTGGGCGGATGACCGGGCACAGCCGCGTCCGGACACAGCCGCGTCCGGACACGGCCGGACCGGCCTCAGGCCTGCGGCCGGCGGCGGATCTCCGAGAGCACCAGCCCGTAGAGGACGTGGTCGGCGAGCAACGCGGCCCGCTCCGCCGCCCTGCCCTCCCGTGGCACCCACAGCATCGGCGCGAGAGCTCCCTCGAAGGCCAGCCACAGGATCACGCCGTAGACCGGCCCGGCCCAGGCGCGGCGCCGGACGCCTTCGGGCAGCGAGCCGAAGATGGCACCTCCGGCCGCGCCGTACGCCCAGTGCGCCGCCTGGACCAGGACCTCCCGATTGTGAGAGCCGAACCATGCCGCCAGGTCGCGGTCGTCGCCACGTTCGAGCACCACCTCGGGTGGCGACTTGGGAACCCATCCCATGCTCTGGGTCACGGTCCGCAGTCCGGTCATCGCCATCGCCGCGATCGTCCCCCGCGTGGCCGCGTGCGCGATCTTCTCCAGCCTGTCCCTCTCGACAGTCGGCATGTTGCCTCACATTTCTCGACGCCTTTGTGCCGTACCCGAGACGCTGCCGGGCATGCACGGGTGAAGAGGCTCGATCGCCGATCCGCCGACCGGCCGTGCGCGTGCACGGCCGCCGTGTCGGGTACGTACCTGACCTGTAGGTGCTGCCTCGACGGAAGGACTGGCCATGGCACGGACGTCTCTCGAGGTGGAAGAGCTCTGGGAGCGCTTTCACCAGGTCGTGAACATGACATCGGAGGAGCTGACGACGTGGCTGGGCACCGAGCCCGACCTGGACCGGCCGCTGCCGGGCGAGCCGGCACCGCCACCGCTCGGCAAGGCCGTGCTCGGAATCCTCGGCAAGCGGCGGGCCGATGTCACCAACGACGACCTCGCCACCATGGAGCAGGTCGTCGAGATCGTGGAGAGCGAGACCGGTGAGCCTACCGAGCCGGATGAGCCGCCCGAGGCCGCCGAGGAGGAAGCCGCTCAATCGGAGCGCAGGCGGCACCGGCTGATGAACGTCGGCCACGACCCCCTCCGCTCGTAGCGACGACGCCACGACGCCGCCGCCGGCGCCCGGCGCGACCGGTCGCCGACGGCGGCCCGGCCGTCACTGCGAAGCGCCGTGCTCGGTCTGCTCGCGCGCCCGCACGGTGAACTCGAACGTGCCGTCCTTCTCGGACACGGTGACGTGCTGGCCGGGCCGGACGTCGCCGTTGAGGACCTTCCGGGACAGCGGATTGTCGATCTCGCGCTGGATCGTGCGCCGCAGCGGGCGCGCACCGTACTCGCGCTCGTGCCCGAGCTGCACGAGCCGGTCCATGGCCTCGGTGGTGACGTCGACGGTGATCTCCTGCGCATGCAGGCGGCGGTGGGTCTCCTCCAGCAGCAGTTCGGTGATCCGGCGCAGCTGCTCGGCCTCCAGCTGGCGGAAGACGATGATCTCGTCGATCCGGTTCAGGAACTCGGGACGGAACGTGTCCCGCAGCCGCCGCATGACCTGGTCCCGCATCGCGGTGTCCTCGTCACCGGACACGCCGTCGCCGCCGAACCCGATGCGGCCCGGCCGGCCGACGATCAGCTCGGAGCCGACGTTGCTGGTCATGATCAGGACCGTGTTCCGGAAGTCCACGGTGCGGCCGCGGGCGTCGGTCAACCGGCCCTCGTCGAGAACCTGCAGCAGCGTGTTGAACACGTCGGTGTGCGCCTTCTCGATCTCGTCCAGCAGCAGCACCGAGTACGGGCTGCGACGCACCGCCTCGGTGAGCTGGCCCGCCTCCTCGTAGCCGACGTATCCGGGCGGCGCGCCGACCAGCCTGCTGACGGTGTGCCGTTCCTGGTACTCGCTCATGTCCAGGCGCACCATGCGGTTCTCGTCACCGAACAACGTCTCGGCCAGGGCACGGGCCAGCTCGGTCTTGCCGACGCCGGTCGGGCCCAGGAACAGGAAGCTGCCCACCGGCCGGTCCGGGTCGCCCAGCCCCGCCCGGGACCGTCGCACCGCCTCCGCGACGGCTTCGACCGCCTCGTCCTGGCCGATGACCCGTTCGTGCAGCCGCTCCTCGAGGCGCAGCAGGCGGGCCTGCTCCTCCTCGGTCAACTGGCTGACCGGGATGCCGGTGCTCCGCGAGACGATGTCGGCGATGTCGCCGGGACCGACCTCGGGCACCGCCGCTCCGCGTTCCTGAGCGGCCGACATGCGCTCGCGTAGCTGCTCGATCTCGTCGCGCAGGGTCGAGGCGCGCTCGTAGTGCTCCGCGGTGACGGCCTCGTCCTTCTCCCGCGTCAGCTGGTCGATCTGCTGCTCGAGCTCGCGGGTGTCCGTCGTCGGCGTGTTCGAGCGCAGCCGGACCCGCGCGCCCGCCTGGTCCACCAGGTCGATCGCCTTGTCCGGCAGGAACCGGTCGGTCAGGTAACGCTCGCTGAGCTCGGCGGCGGCCACCAGCGCCTCGTCGGTGAAACGGATCTGATGGTGCGCCTCGTACCGGTCGCGCAGCCCGCGCAAAATCTCGACGGTGTCGTGGATGCTCGGCTCCGGAACCAGAATCGGCTGGAAGCGGCGCTCCAGGGCGGCGTCGGTCTCGATGTGACGCCGGTACTCGTCCACGGTGGTCGCGCCGATGACGTGCAACTCGCCGCGCGACAGCGCCGGTTTCAGCATGTTCCCCGCGCCCATCGAGCCCTCCGACGCACCGGCGCCGACCACGGTGTGCAGTTCGTCGACGAACGCGATGACCTCGTCACGGTGCTCGCTGATCTCGTCGATGACCTTCTTCATCCGCTCCTCGAAGTCGCCGCGGTACCGGGTGCCCGCAACCATTCCGGTGAAGTCGATCTCCACGACCCGGCGCTCCCGCAGGATCTCCGGGATGTCGCCGTCGACGATGCGCTGGGCGATGCCCTCGACGATGGCGGTCTTACCGACACCGGCCTCGCCGATCAGGACGGGGTTGTTCTTCGTCCTGCGGGACAGGACCTCCACCGTCTGGTCGATCTGCTCGTCGCGGCCGACCACCGGGTCGATCTGGCCGTCTCGCGCGAGGGCGGTGATGTCGCGGCCGAACTCGTCCACGGTCGGCGTGTTCGACGCGCGCTCGCCGCTGCCGCGCGCCGTTGCAGGCCCCGCGCCGGATCCGCGCGGGGCCTGCTGGAGCGACTCCGGTGTGATCCGCGCGGCCGCGAGCACCTGCCCCGCCACCGACTGGGGATTCACCGTCAGCGCGAACAGCAGGTGATCCGGGCCGATGTAGGTCGAGCCCGCCGCCCGCGACACCTGGTGCGCGTCCAGCAGCGCGCGCTTTGCCGCCGGCGTCAGGGCCGGCGGAGTGTCCAGCGCCGGTCCCGACCCGAACTGTCCCTCGAGCTGACGGGCAATGGCGTCCGGGTCCGCACCCGCCCGGCTGAGCAGGTCACGGCTGGTCTCGTCCTTGGTCGCGGCCCACAGCAGGTGCGCCGCGTCGAGATCGGGCTCGCCCGCCTCGGTCGCGCGCCGGGCCGCGGCCGTCACCAGCTCGCGCGCCTGCTCGGTCAGCAACCGGGTGATGTCGACCCGGTGCATCTGACCACGCTGCGCGGGCGAGCCGAAGAACCGGGCGAAGAACTCGTCGAACGAACCGGCACCGAACTGGCCCGGACCGAAGAAGCCGCTAGTCATCAGCCAATGACCCCAATTCCTGCGTGGAAGATCGAACACAGCCACTGACGTGCCTTCGAACCGATGTACCCGCTGAGCCTGCTCGCAAACGGCACGCCCATGGCCGCGACGGCACGTGCATCCACCGCCGCGCAACGGGTAACTGCACACCGACGAGCGACGAAAGGAGCAGCCAGGACGACACCGAATCCGCACGTCTCAGGAGGTGTCTCATGAGCAGGACGAGGACCCGAGGTCGGCACCGGCGCGGCAAGACGGCGACCGAGAACGCGAACCGCCCCACGGCGGACGAGACGGACCCGGACCGGCTGTCGGTCGCCGAGGCGGAGAAGTCGTCCGACGAGGACAACCGGGACCCGGGAGCAGGACCGGAGGACGAGGCCATCCCCGAGACGGCCGACGAGTCCACCCCCGGAACCGGCGAGGTTCCGGAGCCGGAGCGTCCCGTCACGCCGACCGACGAGCCGGTCGCCGCCACGGCCCACGGGACCACCGCCCGCGAGCAGGCCGAGGGCGAGAGCCTGGAGGACCGGGTGGCGGCGGAGGAGCCCGACTCCGCCGGCGAGCCCGACGCCGCCGAGGAGCGGACGACCGAGGAACGAGCCACCGAGGAGCAGCCCGGCGACAAGCGCAGCGAACGGCCCGACGTCGGCCCCGGCGTTCACGTCGAGGAGGAGCCGCCCTGATCAGACGCTGACTCCATCAGCGGCCTGCTCGGCACGCTGGTCAACCGCTGCGGGCGGCGAGCTGGTCCAGGGTCGCTCGGGCGCCGCGCTGGTGCAGCATGGTCAGCGTCTCGACATAGGGACGGACGAACCGATCGTCCTGGGCGAGATCCCCGAAGAGCCGCTCGTCCTCGATGAACGCGGTGGGGTTCTCCCGCTGAGTGCGCGCCAGCGGAACCAGCCGGTCGGCGAGCTGGTCGACCACCTCGTACTCCCGGCCCGCCTCGTCGACCCCCTCGGCGTACCGGGCCCAGCTGGCCACCACGGCGGCAGATCGCCACACCTCGCCACCCGCGGCGAGCCGCTCCCGGATGACCGGCACCAGCCAGGTGGGGATCCGGTCGGAGGACTCCGCGCACAGCCGCGCGAGGGTGTCCGCGATGTCGCGGTTGAGGTACCGCTCGATCAGCGTGCCCTTGTACGCGTCGAGGTCGACGCCCGGCAACTGCTGCAGCGTGGGCGTCGCCTCGGTGTCCATGTAGGTGCGCAGCAGCCGCTCTATCGCCGGGTCGGCGGTCGCCTCGTGCGCGTACCGGTACCCGGCCAGCGTGCCGAAGTAGCACATGCCCTGGTGTGTCGCGTTCAGCAGCCGGAGCTTCATCAGCTCGTACGGCTCGACGTCGTCGACGAGCTGGACCCCCGCCCGCTCGAACGGAGGACGGCCGAGCGGGAAGCGGTCCTCCAACGCCCACTGGGTGAACGGTTCGGCCACCACCGGCCAGCCGTCGTCGATGCCGAACCGGGTCCGGACCTCCTCGCGGTCGGCGTCGGTGGTGACGGGGGTGATCCGGTCGACCATCGAGTTCGGGAAGGCGACATGCGCACGGATCCAGCCGCCGAGCCCGGGATCGACCAGGTCAGCGAAGGAGCTGACCGCATTCGCCGCCACGTCGCCGTTGGACTGGACGTTGTCGCACGACATCACCGCGAACGGCGGCACTGCCCGCTCCCGCCGGCGGCGCAGCGCCTCGACCACGAGCCCGAAGGCGGTCCGTGGCGCACCCGGGTTCGCCACGTCGTCCCGGACGTCCGGGTTGTCCGCGTCGAACTCGCCGGTCGCCGGGTGGACGTTGTACCCGCCCTCGGTGAGCGTCATCGAGACGATGCGTACCCCTGGGTCGGTCATCCGCTCGACGACCGCGCCGGGGTCGTCCGGCGCGAACAGGTACTCGGCGACCGAGCCGATGACGCGGACGCAGCGCTCTCCGGCGCTCTTGAGCATCAACGTGTACAGGCCGCTCTGGTCGCGCAGCACGTCGCGCATCCGCGCGTCGCCGGGCATCAGGCCGACGCCGCACACCGCCCAGTCGTGCGCGAGCCCGTCGTTCATCAGCCGGTCGAGATACATCGCCTGGTGCGACCGGTGGAACCCGCCGACGCCGATGTGCACGATCCCGACGGTCGAGCGCGACCGATCGTAGGCCGGCACTGCGACCTCGTCGCCGAGCCGTCCGAGCGAGCTGACGTCAAGCCTCATTCCGTTCCTCTCCATGGTCGAACTCTCACGCCGACTGCCGAGTCCTGTGCGCGACCGCAATCACCACGGGGCGCCCCGTTCGGCGTGCCGGTCCTCGTGGTTCATCTGCAGATCGCACAGTTGCTCGTACAGCTCCAGCCGGACGTCGCGATACGCCGGGTCGTGCCACAGGTTACGCAGCTCGTGCGGATCGGCGACCATGTCGTAGAGTTCGCCGGTGGCAGGCCGGTCCTCGTCCGGGTCACCGTGCCAGACGACGATCTTGTAGTCGTGGCGCCGCACCATGGTCGTGTTGGCCGGCGGGTCGTACTCGTAACCGGAGTTGCGGTACTCACACCACGCGTACGGATGTGCGGGCGCCTCGCCGCGGCTGATCGCGAGCAAGTCGCGCCCCTGGTCACGAGCGGCCGGACCGAGGCCGGCGGCACGCCGCACAGTGGTGGCCACGTCGTGCGACCCGACGAAGCCATCCACCCGGGTACCGGCCGGCGCCTGCCCGGGCGCCGCCACGATCAGCGGGACCCGGACCGCCACGTCGTACAGCATCGGCCCCTTGAGCAGTTGCGCATGGTCACCGAGCATCTCGCCGTGGTCACTGGTGAAGACGATGATCGTGTCCCGGGAGTCGTCCCGCTCACGCAGCCTGGCCAAGATCCGGCCGACACAGTCGTCCACCAGGGTGATCGAGGCGTAGTAAGTCCGGCGAATCTCGTCGATCTCCTCCGGGGTGTGATCGACGAACGAAGGCCCGTGCCCGACGTAGCTGGAGTCGGAGGCGTCGGTCTGCCGAGCGGGCTTGGATGCGAGCTCGTCCCGACCACCGACCGGCGGCGGAACCGACCCGGGCGGGTACATGTCGAGGTGCTCCTTCGGCGCCGCGAACGGATGATGCGGGTCGAAGAAGTTGGCCACGAGGAAGAACGGGCGGTCGTCGTCGGCCGCGAGAAAGTCGGTCACCTCGTCGGTGACCCACGTCGAGTAGTGCGACTCGGTGGGCATCTCGTCGAAGCGGGTGTTGCGGTGCTTGAATCCGGCGACGTCGGGCGTGACGACATCCGTCCGAGCCGCCTCCCACTGCGCGGGATGCCGCTCCCGCAGCCACTGGTGGTACGCGTTCTCCGGCGAGCCGTGGAACGGGTCGTGCGCCCACCGGAAGACCTCGAAGCCGTCGTCGCCTCTCTTCTCGGTCGCGCCCTGGAACGCGGCCGAGAGGTGGAGCTTGCCGACGAGCCCGGTCCGATATCCTGCGTCGGCCAGCTCTCTCGACACGAGGCTGCGGCCCTCGGGCAGCGTGACGCCGTTCGCCCACAGCCCGTGCGAACTCGGCAGCTCACCGGTCAGCAACGACGCCCGGGTCGGCGCGCACATCGGGCTCGGAGTGTAGCAGTGGTCGAAGACGACGCCCTGCTCGGCGAGGGCGGCCAGGTTGGGCGTGATCGCCGGGCTGCCGGGACAGGTGGACACGGCGTCGAATCGGTGCTGGTCGGTGCAGATCAGCAGGACGTTGGGGCGAGAGTCCATGGGGCGGGTGTGCTCCTCGTGCGATGGTTCGCGGATCAGGTGCGCGGGACGGGCGGCGTCGCGTCGTGCCCGGGTGTCTCGGGAAGGCCGGCTACTTCACACTCCCCGCGGCGAGGCCGCCCACCATGTACCGGCCGAAGAACGCGCCGAGGACGATCAGCGGCAGGGAGAGCAGCACCACACCAGCCATCACCTGATTCCACTGCAACGTGTAGCTGCCGAGGAACTGCTGGAGAGCGAGCGGGATCGTGGTGCTCCGGCTCCCGGTGAGGACCAGCGGGAAGAGGAAGTTGTTCCAGGAGAACAGGAACGTCATGATCGTCACCGACGCCAGCCCGGGCCGGGCGATCGGCAGCACCACCCGCAGCATCGTGCGCAACGGTCCGGCGCCGTCGATCGCGGCCGCCTCGTCGAGCTCCCGCGGGATGCCGTCGATGAAGACCTTCAGCATGAGCGTCGCGAGCCCCACGTTGAACGGGAGATAGACCACCAGCAACGGGATCAGCGAGTCGCCCATGCCGATCTGGTTGACGATCGCGTAGGCGGGAATGGCGAGTCCGATCGCCGGCAGTGCCCGGGCTGCGAGCAGCCAGAATCCGACAATGCCCGCCGATGAGACCCGCGCCCGGCTCAGCGCGTACGCGGCCGGAGCGGAGATCACCACCGCGAGCACGGCCGAGCCGATGCTGGTCTGGGCGCTGTTGAGCAGCGGTCCCAGGAACGAGTAGGTCTCGAACAGCGTGACGAAGTTCTCGAGCGTCGGCCGGAAGATCCACTGCGGAACCGGGTTGAGCGTCACGTCCGACGGTTGCAGCGACGTCAGCAGCGCGTACAGCGTCGGCAGCGTGAAGACCACGAGCATGAGGCCGATGAAGACGTAGGCGGCGATCCGGGGCAGCATGCCGCCGTTACGATGCGTGGTCCGGAGGACAGCCACGGGTCACACCCTCTCTGCGCGGCGCTGGAATTGCATGAACAGCGCCACGCATCCGATCGTGAAGAGCACCACGAACACCGCGATCGCCGCTCCCTGGCCGAAGTTGAGCTGCCCGAAGAAGACCTCGAAGTTGTAGAAGGTGAGCAGCTGGGTACTCGACCCCGGTCCACCTCGGGTGAGGACGTAGATGGTCGGGAAGACCTGAACCGCGTCGATGAAACGGAGCAGCGCGATCGAGATCAGCGCCGGCTTGATGATCGGCAGGACGACGGTCCACGCCGTTCGGACGGCACCGGCGCCGTCCAGCTGCGACGCCTCGAGAACGTCGTCCGGGACCGTCTTCAGTGCGGCGAGCGTGAGCAGGATGACGAACGGGGTGAACTGCCACATGTCGATCGCGATGATCACCGCCATCGCCGAGACGGGCTGCGTCAGCCATTCCTGGTCGATGCCGACCTGTCCGAGGTAGTACGAGATCAGCCCGATCTCGCCCTGGAGGATGAACCGGAAGACCAGCGCCACCGCGATCGGTGGTAACACCGCCGGCCAGAGCAGGAGGACGCGCAAGCCGTGACGGTTCGGCAGGTAGCGGTCGAGGACCAGCGCGGTGAAGACCCCGAGGGCGAGCTCGCCGACCATCGCCCCGGCGAGGAAGACGACGACGAGAGCGAGCGAGTCCCACACCGCTCCCCCGGAGAAGACCGTCTCCACGTTGTCGAGGCTCAGTGGCGTGCGCGGTGCGAGGTCGTCGTCGGACCCGCCGAGAGCGAGCGCGAGCGAGTAGAGGACGGGCAGGATGGTCGTCGCCAGCAGGACGAAGAACAGCGGGGCGGTGAAGCCGAGCTGCCAGCCGCGCAGGCGCGGCCGGGTTCTGGTGATCATGGTGGTCATACGGTTTCGTCTCCGACTCGGTGGGCGGGCGGTCAGCCGATACGGGACGCGGCGGCGCGGATCGCGTCCGCCGCACTGACCTGGCCGGTGACCGCGCGGCTGAGCTCTTCGGCGATCTGCTGGCCGACCGTCGCCCAGTCGGTCGTGGCGGGAAGGTAGTTGGCGTCACCGGGGAGCGGGCTGACTCCGCCGTCATCGGCGATCGCGATCGTGCCGACGACACTGTCGACGAAGCTGCCGAACCCGTACTGTTCGGCGTACTCTTGCGACTCGTAGACCTCGGCCAGCGGTGGAGCACCGAAGTTCGCGTCGGTCTGGGTGGCCGCGGTCAGCGTCTCGGTCAGCGTCGCCCACTGCACGAAGAGCCAGGCGGCCTCGGAGGCCCGGCTGTCCTCGGCGATGGTCCAGCCGTGCGCGTTGTACGGGACGTAGGAGCCGGCGGGCCCGGCGGGCAGCGTGAACGTGTCGATGTCACCGGCAACCTGCGAGACCTCGGGGTCGTTGAAGGTGCCGCCGAAGACCGCGCCCTCCTGGACGATCCCCACACGCCCGGACAGGAACGCGCGGGTGACGTCGTCGACGCTCCAGTTGGTGGCGCCGGACGGAGCGTGGTTCTGCACCAGGTCGGTGAAGACCTCGAGAGCCTTGACCGCTTCGGACGAGTTCAGCGCCGATCCGGAGTAGTTGCCCTGCTCGACCTGCTCGTAGTAGCTGCCGCCGTAGGCGTAGAGCCATGCGGACCATACGAACAGGAGCTGGGAGACGCTCGGCGCGGTGCGCAGCGCTATGCCGTCGACTTTGCCGCCATCGATGGTCTTCACCACCTCGACGAGCTCGCGATAGGTCGTGGGCGGCTGCTCGATGCCGTGTTCGGCGAAGACATCGGTGCGGTAGTAGAACACCTGCGTGCCGATGAACATCGGCACGCCGTACACCTCGTCGTCACGGCTGAGCTGGGCCGTCGTTCCGGCGCCGAACGCGTCGAGGTCCCACCCGGGAATCAGGCTCTGCTCGTCGGCCATGAACTCGTCGATCGAGGCGATCCAGCCGCGGTCTACGTAGGTGGGAATGAATGCCGACGGGGTCTGGAGCACGTCGAAGCCGCCGTTGCCCGCGCCCAGCGCTACCGCTGCGCGGTTCTCGGTGGATTGCTCGTCCAGGATGGTCCATTCCACGTCGATGCCGGTAAGTTCGGTGAACTGGCCCGCCATCTGCTGAATGGCGTCGGCCTGCGGCGAGCTCTGCGCGAGGATGCTGATCCGGGGCACATCGAGATCAGCGCCACGGTCGCGGAGGAACTGCTCCACGTCGGCCTCGAGATCGACCGCCTGGTCGCCGGATGCGCCGCTGATGCCTCCAGCGGCGCATCCGGGCAGGAGCATCGCGCCGATCGCGGCGGCGCCGAGCATTCCGCGCACGGCACTGCGCTTGGCCATGTGACCTCCTTGTCGTCGCCGGCCGGTCGGGGCGACCGCCGGCGGCTGCTGTGCAATGGCAACGCGTGGACAGCACGTGGGCGGCACCCGAATTGCTCGTCTGAGCAAACCGTCGTGAGTGTTACGGCGTGCGAGTCAATAAAACCAGCGAAGATACGTCAAGGTCTTGCACGAGTTTGCTCATCCGAGCATTATGAGTTCATGTCAGCCAGCCAGTCCCGCACACGTGAGCGCGATCTCACCCTGATGGCACACGTGGCGCGCAAGCACTACGTGGGCGGCATGAGCAAGAGCGACATCGCCGAACAGCTCTTTCTGAGCCGGTTCAAGGTGGCCAGGCTCCTGCAGGCCGCGCACGACGAAGGCATCGTCCAGATCACCGTCAACCTGCCGGGCGACCTCAACCTGAACCTTTCGCGCGAGATGGAGGAGACGTTCCGCCTGCGACACGTCGTGGTCATCGACGACGGGCCGGACCCTTCCGAACTCGCCCACCGCCTCGGGGAGGCGGCCGTCTCTCTCCTGGCTCAGGTCATCCGGGAGGGAGATCTGGTCGGACTCGCGTCAACCCGCACCCTGATGGGCATCGCCGACACGTCCGCACCGATCCCGAGGTGCACGTTCGTTCAGCTGACGGGGCAGCTCCCGCGCGTGGACGCCGCGGACGTCATCGGCAGCATCCGGAGCCTGACCCGGATGTCCGGCGGCCGGGCCCACGTCTTCTACGCGCCGATGATCGCCTCGAGCGAGGGAGCCAGGCGTAGCTACATGGTGCAGCCGGAAGTCTGCCGGGCATTCGAGCTGTTTCCGCAGCTCGACGTGTTCGTCAGTGGCGTCGGGACGTGGCGGCCGGCGCTGTCGGTCATCTACGACCACCTGCCGCCGGAGGTCCGGCACGATGCCGACGAACGCGGCGCCGTCGCCGAGGTCGTCGGCATGCCCATCGACAGCCACGGTCGCACCGTGCCCAGCGCCGCCCACCAGCACGTCGTCGCGCCGGACATCGAGATGCTCAGTCAGGCTCGAGAGCGGATCGCCGTCGTCTTCGACGAGCGGAAGGCCGAATCCGTGCACCTCGCTCTGCGGCATCACCTGATGAACGGCATCGTGACACACCGGTCACTTGCCGAGGCCGTACTGGCGCTGTAGCCGACCGGCTGAATCCGAACGCCGTCTCGGCGATCGCGGTGGGCGTCGTCAGTCCACGCCGTGTTGCGACCCGCCCGGCCAGGACGTCGGCTCGGCGCCGAGCCCCAACCCGTCGATGACTTCGGTGGTGATCTCCTCCGGGGTGCCCTCCACCGACACCGTCACGCCACGCTCGTCGGTCCCGAGCGGTTCGAGGGTCTGATACTGCGACGGCAGCAGCGACGCAGGCATGAAGTGCCCGCTTCGGTCGCCGATCCGCTCGCCCACCAGGGCGGGGTCGCCGGACAGGTGCACGAACAGCACGGTCCCGCGCGCCTCGCGCAGCACGTCGCGGTAGACCCGGCGCAGCGCGGAGCAGGTGACGATGGCCGGCTGGTGCAGCGCGGACTGCGCGGTCAGCCAGTCGCGCATCGTACGCAGCCAGGGCCAGCGGTCGTCGTCGGTCAGCGGCTCCCCAGCGGCCATCTTGTCGATGTTCTCCGGGGGATGGAACTCGTCGGCCTCGGCGAACGGCCGTCGCAACCGTGCGGCCAGCAGTTCGGCGACCGTGGACTTGCCGGAGCCCGATACGCCCATCACGACGAGATGTGCAGGGTCGTTCACCACTGGACTCCTCCTCGAGCGTGTCGCCCGCCACGACGCGAGCACCGGATGCGGCACCACATCCGGCGAAGGTATCATCTTTTCCGAATATTGATGATACCTTTCGAGGGAGACGAGGGAGGCACACGTGGCTGCGCCGGTCCTGCACAGCTCCGTCCTGGACCGCCTGGGCATGGACATCACCAGCGGGGTCCACGCGGCCGGCGACGTGCTGACGCTCGACCAGCTGCAGCAACGGTTCGGCGTATCACGCACCGTGATGCGCGAGGCCATGCGCATCCTCGAGGCCATGAACCTCGTCCACTCACGCCGCCGCGTCGGCATCGTCGTGCGGCCGATGCCGGAGTGGAACGTGTACGACGCGCGGGTCATCCGCTGGCGCCTCGACGGGCCGTACCGAGCGGAGCAGCTGCGCACGCTCACCGAACTACGGATGGCCGTCGAGCCGATGGCCGCGGCAGCCGCGGCACGCAACGCCGGCCCGGCCGAGCGTGGCCACATCGCCGACCTCGCGCAGCGGATGCGCGAGACCGGCGAGGACGGGCGACTCGAGGCGTTCCTCGAGCACGACGTCGCGTTCCACACCCTGGTACTCCGGTCGAGCGGCAACGAGATGTTCGCCGCGCTCACCGACGTCGTCGGCGAAGTGCTCAAGGGTCGCACCCACCACGGCCTGATGCCGAGCCCGCCAGTGCCGGTCGCGCTCGCCACGCACGACGAGGTCGCCCGGGCGGTGCGCGACGGAGACACCGGTGCCGCCGAATTGGCCATGCACACGCTGCTCGCGGAAGTGCGCTCGGCCATCGACCACGTGCCCGGATGCTAGCTTCCGGCACCGACGGGACGACGGCGGCGCCGCGCCCGCCGTCGCGAGGTGCCGGTTGTCAGGACCGGCTCTCGCCCTCGGCAGGGCGGGCGAACAGCACGCTCGCGGCCAGTTCCAGGACCTCGTTCCGGGTCTGGTGCGGATGGTCGGCGAGGATCAGGTCGCCGGCGACGGCCGCCGAGAACGCCAACAGACAGCGCGCCTCGAGCTCGGCCGGGTCCGATCCGGTCCCGGCGAACAGTGAGCGCAGGTAGTCCATCCGCTGGTTGTCGACCCGCCGGAGCCGCTCGGCGACGGCCGCGTCCCGGCGGGCCCAGTCGCGGATCGCCCGATCGATCGGCAACAGCGCGTCGGAGAACGTGAGGTCCGCCGCGCGCTGCGCCCGGGTCAGCGCACTGCCGCCCTCGCGCTCGACACTGTCCAGCACGTCGTCGACGCTGCGCCGCTCCCAGGTCTGCAGCATCTCTTCCAGCAGTGCCGTCCGGTCGGCGAAGTACCCGTAGAAGCCGCCCTTGGTGACGCCCAGCGTCCGCGCCAACGTTTCGATCCGGACCGCGTCGGGGCCGCCCGCGGCGAGCGCGGCCAGCCCTGCGTCGATCCACGCCCCTCGCGGTGTGCGAGCCGTCGCCATGCCTCACCTCTGTGACCTCTGTCTCGACCGGCCACTGAATCTATACGACGGCGTACATATATTGCTACCGTACATTTATACGCACCCGTATGGATTGGAGTGCCGATGATCCGCACGAGTCCGCGCCGAGCTGCCGGCACCGCGGGCCGCCGGCTGACGCAGTCGGCCGGCTGGATCGCCGCCGCCTTCGGCACCGTCCACATCGCCGTCGCGCCGCTGGACACCCGCGACGTCTGGTCGCAGGTGGTGTCCGAGGGGTGGTTGAACACCTTCACCCTGGACAAGGCGACCTCACTCGCCGAGCTCGAACGTTCGGAGACCTTCTGGGTCACCTTGGGCAGCTTCGGCGCCCCGATGCTGGTGCTCGGCTCCTCCGTCGTCTGGTCGGCTCGGCACGGTCACCGCGTTCCGGGATGGCTCGGCTGGATGGTCCTGGGCTGGAGTGTGCCGATGGTGTCCGTGCTGCCCGCGTCTCCCGGGTGGGCGCTGCCCGTCGTCGGTGGGCTCATCGTTCTCGGCGACCGCGAGCGCAGCCGGCAGGCACGATCCGAACCGGACGCCGACGCCGTCCCTACGACCGCGTAGCGGCGGAGGGGACGCGGAGGTGAGCGACATCACGAAGCAGAATCCGAACACCAGCGGGCCACGCCGGAGCGCGCTCGAGCTGGTGGGGCCGGCGGGCTTGGCCGGTCTCGGCGCTGTGCACGCGGCCTGGGCACTCGGCTGGAGATGGCCGGGCGGCACCGACGAAGCCTGGGCCGAACGGCTGGCCGGGTCGCCCGAGATGCCCTCGACGGCGGCGACGTGGGCGATGGCGCTGGGCCTGACCGGCGCGGCCGGGGCCGTCAGCGCTGCCCACTCCCGCCGGCTCCGGCCCGGGCGGCTGCACACGGCGGCCCGGCTCGCGTCCTGGGGCATGGCAGCCGGGCTGCTCGGACGCTCCGTCTACTTCCTGCCCTCCGACCTGACCGGCGACACCACGATCTTCGACAGGCTGGACCTCACGGTGTACGCACCGCTGTCCGCGTTCCTCGGCGTCAGCATCGCGGCCGGTCTGCGACACACCGCCCGGGCGGACGCGGACCCGACGGCGGCGTGACCGTCGTCAAACCTCGGCGGTGTCCAGGGCGGCGCGCACCGTGGGGGTGATGGAGGTGGCCATGTGCGCGTAGCCGTCGGCGTCGGGGTGCAGGCCGTCGCCGAGCATGTGCGCCTGCTCGGGCCCGAACACGTCCAGCCCGTCCAGCAGCCGGACGTCCTCGTCGCCGTGCTCACGCAGCAGCCGCACCGCCTCGGCCACCTGCGCGCGGATGAACGCCAGGCTCATCCCGCCCGCGCCCGCGGTGTCCTCGCGGTCCGGGCACACGATCGGCGACATCACGATCAGCGGCGTCGTCGGGTGCCCGTCCCGGATGGTGGCCAGCAGCCCCAGCACCGCCGGCAGGAACGAGCGCTCGGTGAACGAGCCGCCGCCGTACACGTTGATGCCCAGACACGTCACGATCACGTCGGCCGGCAGGTCCCCGATCGTCCGAGCGACCATCGGGTCCAGATGACACTGCCCACCGAAGCCCAGACACGTCAGATCCGCCCCCAGCTCACGCGCCACCAGCGCCGGCCACGTCCGCGCCGGCGACGCCGCCGAGCGACAGTGCGTGATCGAACTGCCATACGTCACCAGCCGCGGCCGGCCCTCATCGGGCGCCGCCCACACCCGCGCGGCCTCGTCCACCTCGACCGCCGCCAGCCCGACGTCACCGAACTGCGGCAACCACACCTCGACGGTCTTCTCCCCCGCCACAACACCGGCGAACCGGAACGACCCGTCCGCGCCGACCGGCGCCGAGTCCACCAGCTCACCGTCCACCACCAGGTCGACCCGCAACGGATCCTCGACGTCCGGGCCCACGACCAGCCGGCCACCGACCATCCCCGCATCGGTGCCGAACACCACCCGCACCCCGGCCTGCATCGCCGCACGCCCGCGAAGCGCCTCACCCGGGAACAACCCGATCCGGCTCAACGGCAGCCGCCACCCCCGCGACCACCCCGCACCGTGCTCGACCTCCACCGCACCCACCCAGCGAAGCACCGGATCATCCGCACGCACCTCACGACGGCGCTCGGTGACCGACAACTCACTCATCCCCGCCCGTCCGTCCGATTCCCATCGGCTGGAACCCTATCGGACCCCCGCCGCGCCCACTCGGTCCGTGATCACCGCGGTGGTTAGTCGTCGAAACCGGCGACGCCGCGCTTCCAGTAGCCGGTGATCGACGCGTCCTGGCGGGAGGAGGCCCACGAGCGCAACGGCTTGATGTCGTCGGCCTCGCCCGCGGCGAACAGGAACGTTCCCGCCGGCACGTCCAGCGCCCACACCGCTCCGGCCAGCGCGGACTCGTGCGGCCTGCGGATCAGGCGGGTGACCCGAACGCCGTCCCGGTGCGCCAGCGGGTAGGCGTGCTCGTCCTCGTGTGCCGTCTCCACCACGATGTCGGCGGAGACGTCCAGTGGCGACTCGTCCAGCCACCGGGAGACCGCGGGCAGTCCGGTGGCGTCGACGGCGAACACGTAGTGCGGTCGTGAGCGCGGGAACGCCTTCGCCCCGGGAGGACCGGCGACGACGACGGGTGCGCCCAGCGGCACCGTCGTCGCCCAGGTGGCGGCCAGCCCGCCGTCGTGCAGCACGAGGTCCAGGTCGAGCCGGCGCTCGGCGGCGTCGTAGTGCCGGATGGTGTACTCGCGCGTGGTCGGCATCGGGCGCGGCCAGTCGAGCATCAGCCGGTCATCGGGCACCGGAGCGCGCAGCGTGCCGTCGTCGTCCGGAAACACGATCTTGACGTGGTCGTCGGCCTCGTAGGTGTGCACGCCGTCGAGCCCGGCGCCGCCCAGCGTCAGGCGAAGCATCCGCGGCGTCACGTACTCGCGGGCGGCGACGGTGACGGTCCGCACGTCGATCGGATACGGGATCCGTTCCAGCCCGGCGCCGTGCCGGTGGTGCGCGGCGACCTTGGGCGCGGGATCGCGGCGGTCCGGGTGCGCGCTCATCGGGTCAGCAACGGCGCGAGCGCCTGGTCGATGGCGTCCAGGGTCATCAGCGCCGACTCGTAGGTCGCCGCCTCGGTGTAGCGGATCGCGAACGTGTTGTCCGCCCGCACCGCCGGCAGGTTCTGCCACAGTTGCGAGTCCAGGACCGACCGCACCGACTCGTTGGGCGTGCCGTCCGGCTGCACCGAGTACGTGACGGCGTCGGCGTCGCCGAGGCTGTCCGGGATCTTCTCGAGCGACGGGTACTCGCTGACGTTGCGCCCTCCCCCCTTCTTCTCCTTCACCTCGCCGTAGTAGGTCACGCCGACGTCCTCGGCGACGTTCGTCCCCCACGACCCGCTGAACTCGCGCTGGAACGTGCCCGCGGCGGTCTCGCCGTAGGCGCCGACGTGGCCGAACTTCAGGCCGGCCAGAGCGTCCTCGTACTTGGCGGCCAGTTCCTCCGCCCGTTCCTCGTACGCCGCACGGTCGGCCTCGAACTCGGCGACGCGCCCGACGGCGTCGGCCTGGCGATGGGACAGCTCCCGCCAGCCGTCCGGCGACGTGGGTCCGAGAACCACGACCGGCGCGATGGACTCCAGGTACTCCATGTCGACGTCGGTCAGCACCGGCTGCGGCACGCCGATCATGATCAGATCCGGGTTCAACTCGGCGATCGCCTCGTAGTCGGTCGACGCGGCGGTCTCGCCGGCGATCTTCTCCAGGTCTTCGTACGTGGCGCGGTCCTCGTCGCTCATCATCGGGACGCCGCGCTGCCAGCCGGAGATGCCCACCAGGGGCGCGTCCACCTCGATGAGCACCGGCACGGCGTACCCGGTCGCGACGACGCGCTGCGGGTCGGCCGGGATCTCGACCTCTCCGTTGTCGGCTTCGAACACACGCGTCTGCTGGGCACCTGCCGACGCGACGTCGTCCTCTCCCGAGCCGCAGCCGGCGACCACGGCGACGACGACCAGGGCGCCCGCGATGCGACGGCACAGGCGAGCAGGCATGGACGTAGACCTCCCGATGGGGCGTGCGGACCAGCGAACAGCTACTTAGGTTAGCCTTGCTATTGCTGCCGGAATGTCGATCGGAGGTCACGTTGTGTCGGTCACAGCCCACTACGGGACCGACCCGCTCTGGTGCGAGGAGTACGGCTACGGACTGGGCCGGCCGGACGGCATCTTCGTGCTCAAGTACCGGTCGGCCGGGACGCTGGAGTTCGGAGAGAGCCGGCAGGACTTCCTGCACCAGCTGTACTGGTCACCGGACGCCCTGCTGTCCACCAGCCACGGCTTGAACACCCAGTTCGTCGGACCGAGCGAGGCGTTCTGGGTGCAGCGAGCCGTCAGCCACGAGGTGCGCGCCGCCGACGAGGGCACCGTCTACCGGGTCTGCCTGCGGGAGGTGCCGGGCTCGCTGGACGGGGTGCGCGCCGGTGCGGCGTCGATCGACGACGAGGCCGGGCGGCTGCTGCGGACGATCGCCCGGCCCGGACACGACGAGGACCGGGCGCTGGCGGCACGTGCCCGCATCCTCGCCGGCCTCGGTGGCTCGACCCGTGAGTTCGTCGGTCACCACGCGACCGGCTCCGGTCACGCGATGACCGTGGCCCGGGCCATGGCGCACGATCCCGGTGATCCCACCGCGCTGTCCGAATGGGCGGCGCGGCTGCACATCAGCGTCAAGACCCTGCAACGCGACTTCGACCGCGAGTTCGGCATGCCGTACTCACGCTGGCGGACCGAGCTCCGGCTGCGGGCCGCACGAGCGCTGGTGCAGACCCAGCCGGTCACGGCGGTGGCCCGGCGGGTCGGCTACGCCAGCACGTCCGCGTTCGTCGCCGCCTTCGCGGCCCGGTTCGGCCACACGCCCCGCCGCCGCGGCCGCGGCCGACTCTCGTGATCATCAACGATTCGCCACACCCTGATGTGGTGAATCGTTGATGATCACAAGAACGGGGCGCCGGCGGCCGCGGCGTAACGCTCGGCGAGCTCACGGAACAGGGCCCGGAGCTCCGGCGGGTCCAGCACCTCGAACCCGACGTCCACGCTCGTCAGGAACCCGACGAGGTCACGCAGCGAGTCACCGCCGGTCTCCAGCACGCAGCTGTCGTCGTCGACCGCCTGCAGCAGCCCGGCGGCCGGCGTCAGCCGCTCGGCCACCGTCTCGGCGGGCGCGTGCAGCCGGACGCGCGCCTGATACGTCCAGGCCAGCGAGCCGGTCCCGCGGACGACGTGCCGTGCCGCGTCCTCCGGCGGCTCCCGCGGCACGAACCGTGGCCCGATGGGCGTGCGCGGGTCGGCCCGGAACGTGCGCCAGTCCTCCCGGTCGAGGTCCCACGCGAGCAGGTACCAGCGACGGCCCGTGTAGACGAGGCGGTGCGGCTCGACCCGCCGGAGGCCGGTCCCGCCGCCGTGGGCTTCGTAGTCGAAGCGCAACTGCTGCTCGTCACGGCACGCCGTGGTGATGGTCGTGAGCGTCGCCATCTCCACTGTCGGCCCGCCACCGGCCGCGGAGACCGTCGCCTCGCGCAGCGCGTCCAACTGATGCCGCAGGCGGGACGGCATCGTCTGCTCGAGCTTCGCCATCGCCCGGACCGACGTCTCCTCGATGCCGGTGACCGTGCCCGAAGCCGCGGCACGTAACCCGACACCCACGGCGACGGCTTCGTCGTCGTCCAGCACCAGCGGCGGCATCTCGGCGCCGGGACCGAGCCGGTAGCCGCCTGCGACCCCGGTGCTGGAGTGCACCTGGTAGCCGAGGATGCGTAACCGTTCGACGTCGTTGCGCACGGTCCTGGTGGTGACGCCCAGGCGATCGCCGAGCTCCGCACCGGACCAGTCGCGCCGTCCCTGCAGAAGGGACAGCAGACGGAGCAACCTGACCGACGTTTCCAGCACGAATCTCAGTCTGGCACGCATTGAGGAACCACACGTTCCACAACAGCCGATACCGTCACCGCACGGACATCGACGACGGAAGGACACACGATGAGCCTGCGAGGATTCGCCATCATGAATTTCTGGTCCGACGACGTGAGCGCGGCAGCCGCCTGGTCCGCGGACTTCCTGGGCATACCGCCCTACTTCGAACGGCACGCGCCCGCCGGACGGCTCGCCTACGCCGAGTTCCGCGTCGGTGATCACCAGGACGAGCTCGGCATCATCGACAACGGGTACCGGCCGCCGAGCGCGACGGGCGCTCCCGGTGGTGCCGACATGCACAACTCGCACCACGTGGACGTCGTCGCGTCACCGAAGCAGGTGTGAGATGGACGTGCTCGAGTTTCCCGACGCCGACGGGTGGGAAGCCTGGCTGGCCGCCAACCATGACACCCGGACCGAGGCGTGGCTGCGCATCGGCAAGCGCCATGCTGGCGTCACCCTGATCACGATCACCGACGCGCTCGACGTCGCCCTGTGCTACGGCTGGATCGACGGGCAGCGCCGCAAGCACGACGAGGTCTCGTATCTGCAGCGGTACTCGCACCGGCGTCCGGGCAGTTCATGGTCCCGGGTGAACACCGAGAAGGTCGACGCGCTCATCGCGGCCGGTCGCATGCGCGACCCAGGGATGGCCGAGGTGGCCGCCGCTCGCGCCGACGGCCGGTGGGAGGCCGCATACGAGCCGCAGCGCAGCGCCGAGGTGCCGCCCGATCTCGCGGCGGCGCTCGCCGGTAACGCCCGCGCGGGCGCCGCCTTCGAACGTCTGACCCGGTCGGAGCGCTACGCGGTGATACTGCCGTTGCTCAAAGCCCGCTCGCCCGAAAACCGGAGCAAGGCCCTCGACCGGGCTGTCGCCCTTCTGAGCAGCGGCACGTAGCCCACCCCCCACGGAACGGGCACGGCCGGACGCGGCGCGTGGCATCCGGGTCAGCCGCAGTGGATCCGGGTGAGCGTCCGTCCGGTCCAGTCGATGACGCCCTTGACGTCGATGCACCGGTTCGTCATGTTGACCCCGGCCGGCGTGTAGACGGGCCCGGCGTAGTAGCTGTAGTGGCCGCCGTCGCACCCGGTGCTGTTCGGGCAGCTCGGCCAGTTCCACCCGCTCGGGCGGATGGTCGCCTGGGTGTACAGCGAGACGCCGTACGTCCTGCCGGAGTGGTTCGTCACCAGGCAGTTCCGGTTCGCCCGGCCGGACCAGTACACGTCCAGATAGGCGAGTGTCCCCGCGGACGAATTGATCCGGTAATGGCCGATGTGGCTGTACGAACCTCCGCACGGACCGGAGGCGGCCGACAGTGCACTCGCCGGAAGAGTCGAGTTGCCACCGGCGCCGGCCGGAGTGGCGAAGCCAAGGAGGAGGAGCACACCGACCAGGGCGCTCGCGAACAAGCCACGTTTCATCCGGCACATCCTCCTTGCCCTAAAGGACCGGACTGTGACAATTGACTCTGTCGGAGAATGCGTCGATGCGCAAGATCATCAAGTCCGTCGACCCAGGATGTCACGTGTCGTTCGACACCATGTCAGCGGCCCACCGTCGCCACCGGTCGCCGACCTCAGCCGAGCACGGAAAAGTCCTCGCCCACGGTCGGCTGCTCCGGTTAGCCTCCGGCCCATGGTCTCCACAGCCGGTCCGATCGCCGGCGCCCTGTCCCGCCACCGCCCTCGTGGCGCCACCGAGATCGCCGACGTCGCCCGTGTCCACGCTCTCGTCCGCGACGCGCCGGACCCCTGGTCGCAGTCGATCCCGCTGCACGTCACCGCGTCGGCGTTGATCGTGCATCCGCCCAGCCGGCGGGCGCTGCTGCGGTGGCACCCGCGGCAGGAGGCGTGGCTTCAGGTGGGCGGGCACGGCGATCCCGGCGAGACCGAACCGCTTCAGGTCGCGCTCCGCGAGGGCCGTGAGGAGACCGGGTTGCCGGACCTCGAGCCGTGGCCCAACGATGCGCTGGCGCACGTGGTGATCGTGCCGGTGCCGGCCAAGGGCGACGATCCCGCCCACGAGCACGCCGACCTTCGCTACGTTCTCGCCACCGCGGAACCCGACTCCGCCCGGCCCGAGAAGCCCGACGCGCTCGTGCGCTGGTTCGACCTGCCGGACGCGTACGACGCCACCACCGAGGAGAACGTCCACGAGACGCTCTCACGCGTCGAGAACCTGCTCACCGGGTGACGGATGAGGCCGCGCATGTGATGGGGGTGCGGTTGGTGGTGTCATAGCCCCAGTAGCCACGCCCTCATCACGCCTGGGGCGGTGCGAGCAACGGCCGCGCATCGGACCGGGAGCCACCACGACGTGTGCAACGACGTCGGATAGACAACGTATTTAGACATCACATCAACAAATCCACACACTTGACAACACTGAAACGGCTCCACGAGAGTAATCGGTAAGCGCTTTCCTGCCTGGTCTCAGCGGATGGAGCCTTTCGATGAACCGACGCATCCCTCTCGCGGCCCTCGGGTCAGGAGCCGTCCTGGCGTCCCTGCTCGGAGCCCAGCCGGTCCACGCCGACGACACGAGCGAGCGCGCGGAGCCCCGGTTCCGCGCGCTCGTCTACTCCGAGACCACCGACGTGGCCCACGAGTCGATCCCCGCCGGCAAGGCGCTCGTGGAACGTCTCGGCGCGGCCCACGACTTCGAGGTCCAGGTCACCGACGACAGTTCGGTGTTCACCGACGACGTTCTCGCCGACACCGACGTCGTCGTCTTCAACAACACGAGCTCCACCGACGCCGCGCCGCTGCTGACCGGCGCCGAGCGGGAGGCGTTCACCCGCTACGTCGAGGCCGGCGGCGGGTACGTCGGCCTGCACAACGCCGCGGCGACCGAGCCGGGCTGGCAGTGGTATCAGGGCTTGGTCGGCGCGTCGTTCACCGACCACCCGGACTTCGGCGACACCGGCGGTACCTACCCGGGCCGCATCAAGGTCCTCGACCAGGTGCATCCGTCCACCCGTGCGCTCCCCCAGCTGTGGGAGCGCGAGGAGGAGTGGTACAACCTCGGCCCGAACCCGACCGGCGACGTGCACGTCCTGGCGCAGGTCAAGCTCCGCGACGGGATCCCCGGGCTGAACACCGGTGTCGACCACCCGTACTCCTGGTGCCAGGTCTACGAGGGCGGACGCTCGTGGTACACCGCTGGCGGGCACGCACCGTCGGCGTTCGACGAGCCCGCCTTCGGCGACCACCTGCTCGGCGGCATCGAGTGGGCCGCCGGGGCTGTGCCCGGTGACTGCGGCGCCACCGACGACGACAGCTTCGCGAAGACGCAGCTCACCGACGATCTCGCCGATCCGTTCGAGCTGGAAGTCACGCCGGACGGCCGGGTCATCTACATCCAGCGCACCGGCCAGTTCAAGATGATCGACCAGGACACCCTGGAGGTGTCCACCATCGGTGACCTCGAGCTGGGGCTGAGCACCGCCCGGCACTCCGACGGGCTGACGGGGTTCACCCTGGATCCGAACTTCGCCGACAACGGCTGGCTCTACGCGATGTACTCCGACCCGGACGTGGCGCGGATCAACATCTCTCGGTTCACTTTCGACTTCGCCAACGATGTGCTGGACATGGACTCCGAGCAGCGCCTGCTCGACTTCCCGACCTACCGGGACCGCGGCCTGGCCAACGTGCACATGGGCGGCGCGGTCCAGTTCGGCCCGGAGGGCAACCTCTACGCGTCGATGGGCGACAACACCGACTTCTCCCAGTCGGACAACTACGCGCCCATCGACGAGCGCGAGGGTCGCGCGCCCTGGGACGCGCAGGCCACCGCCGCCAACACGAACGACCTGCGCGGCAAGGTGCTGCGGATCACGCCCACCGACGACGGCAGCTACACGATCCCCGACGGCAACCTGTTCCCGGAGTCCGAGGACACCCAGGACAAGACCCGCCCGGAGATCTACGCGATGGGCTTCCGCAACCCGTTCCGCATCTCGGTCGACCCGCACAGCGGGGCGCTGCTCGTCGGCGACTACGGCCCGGACGCCACCCAGGCCGACCCCGCGCGCGGCCCGGAAGGGCTCGTCGAGTGGAACAGGATCACCGAACCCGGCAACTACGGCTGGCCGCACTGCGTCGCCGACAACAAGCCCTACATCGACTACGACTTCGCCACCGGCGAGTCCGGCGGGCCGTTCGACTGCGCGGGCGGCCCGGTCAACGACTCACCGCACAACACCGGCCTGCAGCAGCTCCCGCCGGTGCAGGAGGCGTTCATCTGGTACGGGTACGGCCCGTCCGAGCAGTTCCCCGAGCTCGGCTACGGCGGCGCCGCGCCGATGAGCGGGCCTGTCTACGACTACGACCCGGAGCTGGACTCCGACACCAAGTTCCCCGAGTACTACGACGGCAAGTGGTTCGTCTTCGAGTACACCCGCGGCTTCTACAAGACGATCACCCTCGCCGAGCAGGACATGGAGTTCTCCCACGACCGGTTCGCCCCGGTCTCCGAGGGAGATCTGCTGTCGATCAACCCGTTCCTCGGGTCGGCCGACTTCCGCGGCCCGTTCGACGCCGAGTTCGGCCCGGACGGTTCGCTCTACACCATCGACTTCGGCAGCGGTTCCGGCGAGGGCCGAGGTGACGTCAACCGGGGGGCGGGCATCTACCGGATCGACTACGTCGGCGGCGACCGGCCACCCGCCGTGGAGGCGACCGGCTCGCCGACGTCCGGGCAGCTCCCACTCGAGGTCGACTTCTCCAGCGAGGGCACGCACCATCCGTCCGGCCTGCCGATGACCTACCACTGGGACTTCGGCGACGGCACCACCTCCAGCGAGGCGCACCCGTCGCACACCTACACCGAGCCGGGCAGCTACACCGCGTTGCTGACGGTCACCGACTCGCACGGCCGTGAGTCCGTCGCGGCGGTGCGGATCTCCGCCGGCAACACCCGCCCGGACACGCGCATCGCCTGGCCGCCCCACGGCGGGTTCTTCGACTGGGGCGACGCCGTCGACTACGACGTCCAGGTCACCGACGCCGAGGACGGTTCCGTCGAGGACGGCGGCGTCGCCTGCACCGACGTCGTCGTCGGCGCCTCGCTCGGCCACAACGAGCACTCGCACCCGCTGGACAACTACCCGTCCTGCGAAGGGTCAGTGCCGACCATCCTCGACGGCAGCCACGGGCAGGAGACCAACCTCTACTACGTGCTCGACGCGACCTACACCGACGCCGGGGCGCCGAGCGTCGACCCGCTGACCGGGCGCGACGCCGTCCGGCTCAATCCGCAGGACACCGAGGGCGAGCACTTCGCCGATGCCAGTGGCATCACCGTGTACGACCGCGAACAGGCCCGTGCCGGCGCCCGCATCGGCGACGTCACCGACGGCGACTGGATCACGTACTCCCCCGTCGACCTCACCGGCATCGACGCCGTGAGGTTCGGCGTGTCGTCCGGAGGAATGGGCGGCACGATCGAGCTGCGCAAGGACGCGCCGGACGGCGAGCTACTGGGGACGGTGGACGTGCCGGTGACCGGCAGCTACGACGACGTGGTCGAGCGCACGGCCGACGTCACCGATCCGGGCGGCACGTTCACGCTGTACATGGTCTTCCGCAACGACGAGTGGACGTCCGGCGGCCCGGACCTGTTCGCGCTCGACTATCTGCGCTTCCAGGGTGACGGCGTCTCGGTGCCCATCGGACCCCAGGTCACCGCGGAGTCCACACCCACCGAGGGGGCGGCGCCGCTGGAGGTCTCGTTCGACGCGTCGGCGACCAGCCCGGAGGGGTCCGACATCACCGGGTACAGCTGGGACTTCGGTGACGGTGAGCAGGCCGACGGTGCGGCGGTGACGCACACCTACACCGAGCCCGGCGAGTACCAGGCCGTCGTGACGGCCACCGACGCCGAGGGCCGGCAGGGCACGGCGCAGGTCCCGGTCACGGTCGCGCGGGCGCCGCGGGACTGCCCCGAGGAATGCAGCGACGAGTTCGACGGCGACCAGCTCGACCTGAACATGTGGTCGTCGACGATCGGCCACGACCCGAGCGGCTACCAGTTGGGCGACGGCAGTCTGACGCTGCCGACGGCGCACGGCGAGCTCACCGCCACCATGTTCGAGCTGCCCAACCTGATCATGCAGCCCGCGCCGGACGACGCGTGGCAGGCCACGACCCGGGTCACCATCGACCCCACTGACGCGTACCAGCAGGCCGGGCTCGTCCTGCATGCTGGCCAGGACGACTTCGCCAAGGCGGTCGTGATGGCCCGTCCCGACGGCAGCCGCCGGATGTCGTTCTTCACCGTCGCCGACGGTCAGACCCGCAACGCCGACCCCGACTACGTCGCGCTGCCCGACGACTTCCCCACCACGTTCGAGCTGCGCATCACCAGCGACGGCGCCCAGGCCACCGCCGCGTACTCCACCGACGGCGAGAACTGGACGCCGCTGGGACGCCCCTACGACCTCGACCGAGCCGGGCCGTGGGACGTCGGGGTGGCCGCACTGTCCGGTGGCAACGGCGACCCGTCGATCCCCGTCATCGACGCCTCGTTCGACTGGTTCCGGATGACCACGGACGTCGAGCCGGAGCCCGAGCCGGAGCCGTGCCCGGAGCCGGCGGAACCGCCGGAGGGTTTCACCTCACTGTGGGACGGCAAGACGCTCGACGGTTGGCAGCACCTCGGGAACGGGTCGTTCACCGTGACCGACGAGTGCACGCTGATGAGTCGCGGATCGGGCGGACTGCTGTGGTACGAGGAGGAGTCGTTCGGCGACTTCCACCTCAAGCTCAAGTACCGGATGAACAACCCGACCGACAACTCCGGCGTCTTCATGCGCTTCCCGGCGCCGCGCGACTGGGAAGGGCCGTGGGTCAGCCAGCCGGACGACAGCGTCCGCGGCTACGAAGCACAGCTGGAGGACAACCCCGACGGAGGCGACCCGCAGAAGACGGGCTCGATCTACAACTTCGCGACCATCACCGACCTGCTGGCGCGGCCGATCGGCGAGTGGAACACCTACGAGATCAAGGCCGTGGGGCAGGAGTACACCGTCATCCTCAACGGCGAGGTGGTGAACACCTACACCGGTGACGGCAGCCGGGCGCTCGAGGGCCACATCGGTCTGCAGAACCACCACCCGGGCTCGGACGTGGAGTTCCGCGACATCTGGATCGGGCCCGTCGGCGACGAGCCCGAGTCGCCGTGTCCGCAGCCCGACGCACGCGCGACCGTCGTCGCCGGTTCGGTCGACAGCGGCGTGCCGAACCGCACCACCGAGAACGGCTGCACGATCAACGACCTGATCGAGGACGGACGTGAGTGGCGGACGCACGGAGCGTTCGTGCGCCACGTCGGCGACGTCCTCGATCCGCTGGTCGCCGCCGGTGTCATCGACGCCCGGGAGCGTGGTGCGATACGCGCCGCGGCGGCCAAGTCGGACGTCGGCCGCCCCAGCCGCGGACGGTGACCCGTCCCCTCCCATGATCATCGGCACTTTGCCGCCTATATGGCCGGTTAGTGCCGATGATCATGGGAGGCGGCCGAGCAGGTGCCGCAGTGTCCCGTCCAGATCGGGAGAGCGGAACCGGTGCCCCAGGCCGGCCAGCCGGTACGGCTCGACGCGCTGGCTGGCCTGGGCGAACTCCTCGGCGGCCTGGGTGCCGAGCACTGCCCGGGGTGCCGCCGACGGGACGGTGAGCAGCGTCGGCCGCCGCAGCACCCGGCCCAGGACACGGGTGTACTCGTCGTTGGTCACCGGGGCCGGCGCGACCGCGTTGACCGGGCCCGTCAGCCGCTCGTCGAGCACCGCCCGTAGGTACACGTCGAGCAGGTCGTCGATACCGATCCACGACATCCACTGCCTGCCGTCGCCGATCCGGCCGCCCAGCCCGGCGAAGAAGACCGGATACAGCAACCGCAGCACGCCGCCGGCAGGAGACTGCACGATGCCGGTGCGCACGTTCACCACCCGCACGCCAGCGTCCCGCGCCGGCGTCGACGCCCGTTCCCACTCGTCGACGAGATCGGCCAGGAACCCGTCGCCGCGCGGGCTGTCCTCGGTGAGCACCTCACTTCCACGGTCGGGGCCGTAGTACCCGACGGCCGACGCGGTCACCAGGCACCGCACGCCGTCGGTCGAGGCGGCGAGCTCGGCCAGCCGTCGCGTGGGTCCGATGCGGCTGTCACGCAGCGCACGCCGGTGCCGGTCGGTGAACCGGCCGGCGATGGGCTCACCGGCCAGGTGGACGACGGCGTCGACCCCGACCAGCAGGTCGCCGTCCGGGTCGTGGGGTCGCCAGTGCCGCTCGTCGCCGGCGCGGGCGGGCCGGCGCACCAGGCGCACCACGTGGTGTCCGCCGGTGGACAGGAACGCCGTCAACGCCGACCCGACCAGGCCGCTGCTGCCGGACACCGCGACGGTCATCGGCTCTGCGCCGGATTCGCGAGTTTCCCGATGTGCGGCGTGTACGGCGAGGTCAGCTGCGAGCTGGCGGTGCCGGTAGGCGAACATCGGCCGCAGCAGCGCATCGGGCACGAGCGTGTCGACGCGGTCGGTCACCCGGGTGGACTCCGGGCCGGCCGCGTCGAACTCGTGGACGTGCCGCCACCGCGTCAACGTCCGCAACGGGAACGAGGTGAGCTCGTCGGTGAACCGGCGCCGTTCCTGGTAGCCGTCCGCGCGGTGCTGGGCCACCCAGCGCAGGCCGGGCGGCACGGACAGCACGGCCCGCCCGTCCCGTAGCGACTCCGCTTCGGAGCGCACGCGCACCGGCTGCCACGGCGGCGTCAGCCGGTGCACCGCGCCGGGCCGCTGGTGCCACGCGAACACCTCGTCCAGGGGAGCATCGACGACCTGGGACGTCACGAAACCCATCGCGGCGCCACCGCCCTTCCACCACGCCCGGCAACCAGTGCCCGTTCACCCTAGACGTACCCGATCACGACGGTGCTCACCCGCCGGTCATCGGGACGGGCGGCGGGCGAGGCGCCACGAGCGGTGCACCGCGACACCCACGACCAGCACGAGCGCGGCCAGACCGGCCCAGATCATCGCCTGGGTGACGGTCAGCTCGGCGGACTCGCCTCCGGGCGTGCGCCCGCCGTCGCGCCCGCTGGCCGCGACGACCAGCAGCACGACGACGGTCGCGGCCACGGTGACCCGCCCGGCCGCCCGGGCGGCGAAACCGATACTCGCCGACCGGTCACGGCGCAACCGCTCGCTCGGTCGCGCCGGCGCGAGCAGCCGGATCAGCAGCAGCGCCGCGACGGGGATCTGCAGCAGCCACACGGTGGTGCGGAACCAGCCGTCGAACCACACGCTCGTGCCGTACAGCAGCGTGTGCCAGACGCTGAGGACGTACACGACGATGACGAACCGGTGCAGCGTCCGCCAGACCCGCGAGCCCGTGGCCTGCCGGTAGTAGTAGGCGAGCCCCAGCGGGATCGCCATGTAGAACGCCAGCAGCCCGAGGAGGATCGCCGTGCGGCCGGTGCCGCTGTCGTAGCCTCCCGGCACGAACACCTCGACGAAGGCGTGGAACACCCGGCCAACGGCGCCGTGGCCGTCGCCGTTGCCGCGCACCCGTTCGGCGAAGAACGCCAACGCGTGAGCGAACATCAGCCCGATCGTGGTGAGGCTGGTGGTGCGGTGCCACTTCTCCAGCCGCGCCGCCGATATTCGCAGCCCGCCGGGCCGGCTGCTCGAGCGCACCAGCCCCAGCATCACCGTGATCCAGGCCCACAGCAGGCCGGCCCAGCCGAACGCCTGGCACAGCCAGTACAACCAGTACCGGTCGGCGTCGGCCAGCATCGGCATGATCTGCACAGTCGCCGAGGCGCCGGTCTCGACGCGCCGGTAGAACCAGACGAACAGGCCGATCGTGACGGCCAGCGCGGCGCCCGCGTCCCAGGACGCCGCGCGCAGATCGCGTCCCAGTTCTGCCGTGTCGAATCGTCGCGGGCGGGCACCTCGAGTTCGGGAGAAATCGGGCATCGACATCACAACCTCTGCACTCATGCCGGGCGCACTGAGCTCGTGCGGGACCTGCCGGGTCGCGGTCGCAGCCCGGCAGCGGGGACGCGTGTGGTCCGCTCGCGGCCGGCGCGGAGCGCCGAGTGCCGCGATCAGGCGGACGTCAACTACGCGGCGGCCCGCGCCAGGTGGCGCCCTGCCGGGGAAAGGCGTGCGTCGGGATCGGGACGGCGGCGACGGCCGCGGGCGCCGACGCCGTTGGCGGGGCCGGGGCGGTCACGTCCAGAAGGGCGCGCAGCCGCCGCGTCGTCACCAGGGCGCACAGGGTCCAGACGAGCCGCTCGCCGTCCGCCACGATCGCGCTGACCACCAACGACGCCAGCACGTGCGCCGTGATCATGCCTGGGCCGGACGGGGCCGCGCCGGCGTGGCCGTGGTGCGCCTCGGCGCCGGCCAGCAGGTGCAGCAACAGTTGCGCGGCCGTGGTCGCCACGAGAATGCCCACGAAGCCGCGCTGCGCACCCGCCACCGCGATACACGACCCGGCCACGACCAGCCCGCCCGCCAGCAGCCCGGCGGTGACGTGGACGGCGCCGCCGCCGGCCGCGTGGCCGAGCAGCGACACCACGAGACACAGGCAGGCCAGGAATCCGCCGCGCAGCACGCGCGGCCATCCTCGTCCCGGGCCGGACACACGATCACCATAAACGAACCGGAACGCCGAAATTCGGTTGCCCGGCCGGGCCGGACGTTGGTGCACTGTCGGCACCGGAGCACCGCCGAACGGAAGGACACCCCATGCGCCGTACGTGCATGTCCACTCAGCAGCGATTCCGCATCTACGCAGAGGACATGACACGTCGTGCGAACACTGAACTTGGGGATCCTGGCGCATGTCGACGCCGGTAAGACGAGCCTGACCGAGCGGCTGCTGCACGCCGCCGGTGTCATCGACGACGTCGGCCGGGTCGACGACGGCGACACCAGGACCGACTTCCTCGCCCTGGAGCGGACTCGGGGCATCACGATCAAGTCCGCCGTCGCCTCCTTCGTCGTCGACGACGTCGCGGTCAACCTGATCGACACACCCGGCCATCCGGACTTCATCGCCGAGGTGGAGCGGGTGCTGAACGTTCTCGACGGCGCGGTGCTGGTCGTCTCCGCCGTCGAGGGGGTGCAGCCGCAGACCCGAGTGCTGATGCGCACGCTGCAGCGCCTGCGCATTCCCACCCTGGTCTTCGTGAACAAGGTCGATCGTGCCGGCGCCCGTCCGGACGACGTCGTCCAGGACGTGCGCGAGAAGCTGACCGCGGACTGCCTGCCGATGGGTTCGGTCGCCGCCGCGCAAACCCGCGAGGCCCGACACGTGCCGTTCGACGCTGCCGACACGTCGTTCGCCACGGCGCTGCTCGACCTGCTCACCGAGCACGACGACGCGCTGCTGGCGGCCTACGTCGACGACGAGGCGGCGGCCTCGGGCCGGCGTCTGCGCGATGCGCTCGCCACCCAGACGGCGCGGGCTCGGGTGCACCCGCTGTATTTCGGCTCGGCGATCACCGGGGCGGGTGTCGACGACCTCGTCGCCGGCATCACCGCGCTGCTCCCCACGACCGACGGCGGCGCCGAGGGACCGCCGTCGGGTGTGGTGTTCAAGGTCGGGCGCGGCCGGGCCGGTGAGAAGATCGCCTACGTCCGGATGGTCTCGGGGACGCTGCGTGTCCGCGAGACGGTGCCGTTCCGGGACGGCCGCGAGTCGAAGGTCACCGCGATCCACGTCTTCGACCGCGGCGCCGCGGTGGCGCGCGACACCGTCGTCGCCGGGCAGATCGGCACCGTCCGCGGGCTGGACGACGTCCGCGTCGGAGACGCGATCGGCTCACCTCCGGCGCAGCGCACGCGCGAGCACCAGTTCGCCCCGCCGACGCTGGAGGCCGTCGTCGTTCCGGGTGAGCATGCCGACCCTGCGGCCCTGCACGTCGCGCTGACCCAGCTCGCCGAGCAGGATCCGCTGATCGGCCTGCGCCGGGACGACGTCCGGCGGGAGATCTCCGTCTCGCTCTACGGCGACGTGCAGAAGGAGGTGCTCCAGGCGACACTGGCGGACGAGTACGGCCTGGACGTCGCGTTCCGCGAGACGACGACGCTGTTCATCGAGCGTCCAGTCGGCACCGGGACCGCCGTGGAGATCATGGGCGCCGACGACAACCCGTTCCGCGCCGGTGTCGGGCTGCGCGTCGAGCCCGCGCCGGTGGATGCCGGGGTGCGGTTCCGGCTGGGGATCGAACGCGGCTCGCTGCCGCACGCGTTCGTGAAGGCGGTCGAAGAGACCGTCCACCGGACATTGGATCAAGGGCTACACGGATGGCGGGTCACCGACTGCACGGTCACGCTGACGGACTCCGCCTACACGCCTGCGCCACCCACCGGATGGAGCGCCATATCCACCTCGGCCGGAGACTTCCGACAGCTGACGCCGCTGGTGCTGATGAGCGCGTTGCGGCAGGCCGGCACCCGGGTGCACGAGCCGATGCACCGCTTCCGTCTCGAGGTGCCGGACGACGTGTACGGGTCGGTGCTGCCCGCCCTGGCGCGGTTACGTGCCGTGCCCGGCGCGGCGGAGGCGCAGGGCCGCACGTTCGTGGTGGACGGGACGGTTCCCGCGGCGACCACGGACGAGCTGCAGCGCCTGCTCCCGTCCCTGACCCACGGCGACGGCGTGCTGGAGTGCGGCTTCGACCATTACCAGCCGGTCAGCGGCCCGCCACCGAGCCGGCCCCGCACCGATCACAACCCGCTGGACCGCAAGGAGTACCTGCTGCGCCTGGCGCACCGGCTGGAGAACACCGGGTGACTTCACTCAGCTCGCACCGTGAGCTCGGCGGGCTCGGCGCGGCCGACGGCGATCTCCGCGGGACCGTCGCCGGCGTCGAGGGGAACGGTCACCGTCGTACTCGCCTCGTAGGTCTCGTCGTCGGCGTCCACGACGGCGAGCTCGATCTCGGCCGCGCCCTGAGTCCACACGACGTGTTGGTTCTTCAGGCCATCGACCTCGATATCGCGCCCGGTGTCGTTGCATTCGTTCGCCATGTACTTGGCCGTGACCCGGATCTCCTCGCCAGGCGCGGCCGTCCGTGGGTCGACGAGCGTCAACGGAGCCGCGCAGGCCGCGTTCATCTCCGATGTCGTCGAGTCGAACGATTCAGACACGCCCGACGAGTCCGATGACTCCGAGTCGGGCGATTCGGGCGATTCGGACGCGCCGCATCCGCCGAGAAGAACTGCGGCAACCCCAACCACGATGCCGAACTTGCGCGAGCTCATGAGCCGCCTCCCACCACGCCGGTGAACATCTCCCGCACAGCTAGGACGGGAACGGCCACCGGCCGGTTCCGGGCTCGCCTCGCTCAGTGATCATCAGGGATGTGCTATCGCCAGAGCGGTAGTGGATCCCTGACGATCACCGAGCGGCACTTGATTAATGGCCGACGAGGAGTAGCTTCTGGTACGTGCTGTTGTGAAGGGGGGCGGGTCATGCGGCGCACAACACCATCTCCCGGAGGCGCAGGCCACTCCGCCGCGAGCCGGGCACGTCCAGACCATCTCGGTCCACTCGTCGAGCACGACCACACCGGACACGTACGCGTCCGTCACTAGCCGGCGGACGGGCACGGTAGCCGATGCGCCCGTGCCCGTCCCCCGCCGGCTGTGGCTCCGCCGGGCCCACGCCGGCGCGAAGAGGAAAGACTCCCTTCGGGCGCGTCACGGACCGAGTGCCGGCGGTAGCCACGAGCAGCTACGTCACCTGATCCACCCAGGTCGCCCCGTCAGGGAGCCAGGGCGGAAGGACCCGGCCCGAGACACGGGTCCGGAATCAGTGAGGTGAGGTAGATGCACACGAGACGTCTGGTGGCGTCGCTGGGGGCGCTCGGCGCCCTGGCGTTGTTCACCCCGGGCCTGGTGGGTGTCGCCGGACCGCTCGGTTCGACCACGCCGGCTCAGGTCACCGGTGCCACGCCGTTCGACGCGACCTGTGGGCTCGACCCGGTCGACGAGAACTCGCAACTGTTCCTCGACAGCGAGGTCGAACCCTGGTTCGACGTGAGCCCGGCAGACCCCGATGTCATGGCCGGGTTCTGGCAGCAGGACCGCTGGAGCGACGGCGGATCTCGCGGCAACGTGCTCGCGCTCAGCGCCGACGGCGGAGCGAGCTGGACCAGCCTGATCCCCCCGAACACCACGGACTGCACCGAGAATCCGGCTGCGGCCGGTGGGGGCTTCGCCGTGTTCGACCGGGCGTCGGACCCGTGGCTGTCGTTCGCACCCAACGGTGACCTGCACCTGATGCACCTGGTCTTCGACGTCGAGCTTCCCGAGGGCAAGCCCGGGGCGTTCTCCGGACGAAACGGCATGGTGGCGCAGAAGGTCCCGGCCGCCGCGTTGGCGGACGGCGTCGTCACCGACGCCGAGTGGGGTCCGCCGATCCCGCTCGCCGTCGACGAAGGCGGGGGCCTGCACGACAAGAACACGATGACCGCCGACCCGACCGTCGCGGACGGCTCCCACGTCTACGCCGTGTGGGACTTCCTCGACCTCAACGAGGGAGCGAAACGCAACCCCGACCGCGGTGTCTTCGGCGGCGGGCTCGCCTTCAAGGGCGCTGCCGTCTTCACGCGAAGTACCGACGGCGGCCAGAGCTGGGAACCGGTGCGCAAGCTCTACGATCCCGGCGGCATCAACCAGACCATCGGCAACCAGATCGTGGTCCTGCCCGACGGCACGCTCGTCGACGTCTTCAACGAGATCCTCAACTTCAGGAACGACGACGGCGGCCCGCAGTTCGACTTCAACGTCGCCCTGAAGTCCTCCACGGACAAGGGCGAGCGTTGGGAGCCTCGCGGCCGGCCGATCCGGGCCGCCAAGATGCTGCCACGAACCCTGTTCACGCCCTCGCCGTTCGTCGGTGTCTATCTGCCGGACGCCACCGGCGACGCGACCCTCGCGGGCGAGAACGCGGTGCGGACCGCGGACGTGATCCCGGAGGTGACCGTCGACCCGAACAACGGAAACCTGTACGTCGTCTGGCAGGACGCCCGGTTCAGCGCCGCCGAGGCCGGCGGGTTCGGCGACCCGACCCGGCTCGTCGACGAGATCGCGTTCATGATGTCCACCGACGGCGGGTCCACCTGGTCCGATCCGATCAAGATCAACCAGACGCCGACGGAGCTCCCCCTCGGCAACCGGCAGGCGTTCGTCCCGATGGTCCGAGTCAACGACGACGGGGTCGTGGCCGTGAGTTACTACGACTTCCGCAACAACGACCCGGACGACGGGGTCGGCGACGACCTCGGTGAGGCGAGCACGGACCAGTTCGTCGTGCATTGCCACGCGGACTGCTCGAACCCGGCCAGTTGGACACCGGCGGGCGAGGTCCGCGTCACGGACTCCTCGTTCGACACGGCGGACCTGCCGTTCGCCGGCGGGTTCTTCCCCGGGGACTACGTCGGGCTCGGAACGGACGGCACGGACTTCCTGTCGTTCTTCACCCGGAGCGACGCCATGGACCCGGCGAACCAGTACGTCTCCCGAGTGCCGGTGCTTCCGTAACCACTCACGGTGATCGTCAGGGATCTTCTCGCGCCAGAGCAGTAGCGGATCCCTGACGATCACGCGGGAGGGTGGCGTGGACAATGGCGCGCGTGGAGATCCTCCTGCTGGGCACCGGCGCGGGCGACGGCTGGCCGAATCCGTGGTGCCGCTGCCGCTCGTGCGACTGGGCGCGGGCAACCCCGGGCGCGGCTCGCGGACAGACGTCCGTGCTGATCGACCGCACCCTGCTGATCGACACCGGCAGCGCGCGTCGGGCCGCAGTGCCGCTTGACGACGTGCGCACCGTCCTGTTCACGCACGCGCACCCGGACCACGCCGACCCGCAGCCGCTGTTCTGGCGGCAGAGCGCGCACGCCGGCACCGATCGGCGGGAGGCGCCGCTCGAGATCGCCGGCCCGCCGGCGGCGCTGGAGATCTGCCGGCCGTGGGTCGCCCCGGCCGGGCCGGTGACCTGGACGCCACTGTCGGGCGGGCAGCGCCTCCGGCTGGCCAGTGGGCACACCGTCGCCGCCATGCCCGCACGGCACTGGCCGGACGATCCGCACGTCGGCCCGGCGCTGCTCTACAACGTCGACGACCGGGTGCTCGCCGCTTGGGACACCGGCGCGCCGCTGCCCGAGCACGACCATCCGACGTACGACGTGGTGCTGCTGGACTGCACCAACGGGCTCGGGCCTCCCGTGGACGACCATCATGATCTCGACGCGTTCGCGCACAGCGTCACACGCCTGCGTACCCGCGGGGCCGTCGACGAGCACACGCAGGTGGTCGCGGTCGCGCTCGGACATCGCAACCCGCCGGGCCCGGAGCTCGACGAGGTCCTGGCCGGCATCGGCGCTTCCGCCCCGCTCGACGGCACGGTGCTCGTGGCTGGACGCGAGCCCGCCCGGAGCCGGTAACCCCGCGGCGGCCCCCGACCCACCGCTGACAGCTGCAAGATACTTGCAGATATCTGTCGTAGAGTTGCGGCCATGGCAGGACGATTGACTGAGGTCGCGATCAAGGTCGGCGTGAGCGAAGCGACGGTGAGCAGGGTGCTCAACGGTCGCCCAGGCGTCTCGGACGCGACCCGCGACTCGGTACTCACGGCACTGGACGTACTCGGCTACGAGCGGCCGACCAAGCTCCGCGGCGAACGCGCTCGACTGGTGGGACTGGTCCTGCCGGAGCTGCAGAACCCGATCTTTCCCGCGTTCGCCGACGTCGTCGGCGGCTCGCTCGCCCAGCAGGGCCTGACACCGGTGCTGTGCACGCAGACGGTCGGCGGCGTCTCGGAGGCCGACTACATCGAACTGCTCTTCCAGCAGCACGTCTCGGGCGTGCTGTTCGCCGGCGGGCTGTACAGCGGCGCCGACGGCGCCCATGACCACTACGCCCAGCTGGCGGAGCGGCAACTGCCCACGGTGATGGTCAACGCGGGCATCGACGGGCTGCCATTCCCCCGGGTGTCGTGCGACGACGCCGTCGCGGCCGAACAGGCGGTCGGACACTTGCTGTCACTCGGGCACACCAGCATCGGCCTCGTCCTGGGCCCGCCCGATCACGTCCCCTCGCTGCGCAAGCTGACCGCCGCCCGTCGCACCATGGCCGCCGCTGGCGTCGAGCTCGCCGACACACACGTCGAACACGCGATGCACTCGCTCGAGGGCGGGCAGGCCGCAGCGGCACGCCTGTTGCGCCGTGGCGTCACGGCCGTGATCTGCGGCAGCGACCCGATGGCTCTCGGTGCCATCCGCGCCGCCAAACGCGCCGGCATGGCCGTCCCGCACGACCTGTCCGTCGTCGGCTACGACGACTCCGCGTTCATGAACTGCACCGATCCCCCGCTGACCACGGTCCGGCAGCCGATCGAGGCCATGGGCAAGGCCTCGGTCGATCTGCTGGTGCGGCTGATCTCCGGCAGCGGCATCGCGGCTGACGAGCTCCTGCACGAGCCGGAGCTCGTCGTCCGTGGCTCCACCGCGCCGCCGACCGGCACGGCGCGGTGACCATCCGCGGGGCTGCCGTCGTCACACCGGCGTCTATCGCTTTCCTGCAAAAAACTGTCTAACTCTTGCGCGGTGTTGGTCACGTCGTTAACGTGACCGCCATGATGCGGGAACAGGCGCTCGACGCCGACCACGACTGGTGGCGCGGCGCGGTCATCTATCAGATCTACGTCCGCAGCTTCGCCGACCGGAACGGCGACGGGACCGGCGATCTCGCCGGTGTCCGGTCCCGGCTGGGCTACCTGCGTGACCTCGGCGTCGACGCGCTGTGGTTCACGCCGTGGTACCCGTCGCCGATGGCCGACGGCGGGTACGACGTCAGCGACTACCGCTCCGTCGACCCCACCTTCGGCACGCTGTCCGAGGCGGAGCAGCTCATCACCGAGGCCCGCGAGCTGGGCATCCGCACCATCGTCGACGTCGTCCCCAACCACGTCTCCGACCAGCACCCCTGGTTCGAGGCGGCGCTGAACACGCCTCCCGGGTCGGTGGCGCGGGAACGGTTCTGGTTCCGGCCCGGCCGCGGCGCCAACGGCGAGGAGCCGCCGAACAACTGGACGTCCAACTTCGGCGGCCCGGCGTGGACCCGGTCCAAGAACGCCGACGGGACGCCCGGCGAGTGGTACCTGCACCTGTTCGCTCCGGAACAACCGGACCTGAACTGGGACCACCCGTCCGTGCACCACGAGTTCGAGCAGATCCTGAAGTTCTGGTTCGACCGCGGCGCCGCCGGCGTCCGCATCGACTCCGCGGCACTCCTGGTCAAACACCCGGACCTGCCGGAGGTCGACCCGGACCACGCTCCCGGCGAGCACGCGCACGTCGACCGCGAGGAGCTGCACGACATCTACCGCAGCTGGCGGCGGATCGCCGACGGTTATCCGCAGCCGCGCGTCCTGATCGGCGAGATCTGGCTCCCCGATCCGCACCGGATGAGCCGTTACCTGCGCCCGGACGAGCTGCACACCGCGTTCAACTTCGACTTCCTCACCTGCCCGTGGGAGCCGGGCCGGCTGCGCCGGGTCATCGACGACACGCTCGCCGCGCATGCGCTGGTGGACGCCCCGGCCACCTGGGTGCTGTCCAACCACGACGTCACCCGCCCGGTCACCCGGTACGGACGCGACGACACGTCGTTCGCCTTCGAGTCGAAGCGAGCCGGCGTCCCCACCGACACCGCGCTCGGCCTGCGCCGCGCTCGGGCCGCCGCGCTGCTGGCCATGGCGCTGCCCGGCGCGGTCTACGTGTACCAGGGCGAGGAGCTCGGGCTTCCCGAGGTCGAGGACATCGAGGCGCACCGGATCCAGGACCCGATGTACTTCCGCTCCGGCGGCATCGATCCCGGACGCGACGGCGCCCGAGTACCGCTGCCGTGGGAGGGGCACGAACCGCCGTACGGCTTCAACCCTTCCGGCGCCGCGGCGGAGCCGTGGCTGCCCCAACCCGGCGACTGGTCCGACCGCACCGTCGCCGCCCAGGACGCCGACCCGGCGTCCACGCTGACGCTCTACCGCACCGCGCTGCGGCTACGACGCACCGAGCCGGAGCTCGGTGACGGTGACCTGCAGTGGCTGCCCTCCACCGATGACGACGTGCTGGCCTTCCGCCGTGGCGATCGGTTCGCCTGCATCGTCAACCTGTCCACCCGTTCCGTCGATCTGCCCGAGCACGACCGGGTCGTGCTGTCGAGCGCCGACCTCGAGCAGGGCCGGCTGCCCGCCGACACCACTGCGTGGCTGCGGCTGTCGTCAGCGTCCTGACGAGGCACCGGGGATCCGAACCGACCGGACGCCGCCGTCCGACGCGGCGCGAAGAGGAATTGGAGCACGAGATGAGCAGCACGCGTACCCGGCTGGGGACCGTCACCGCCGCAGTGCTGGCGTTGAGCACGGTCGCCGCCTGCGGGTCCGACAACGACGACGGAGCCGGCTCGGACGGCGACGGCGGCTCGGACGACGCCGGCGTGACCATCGGTGTCACCAACCTGCCGCCGTCGACCGAGAAGGCGGCCAGGAAGGCGTTCCTGGCCCGGGTGAAAGAGTTCGAGCAGGCCCATCCGAACATCGACGTCGAGCCGAGCGAGTACGAGTGGGACCCCGCGACGTTCGCCGCCCAGCTCGCCGGCGGCACGCTGCCGACGGCCTTCCAGTTCCCGTTCACCTACGGCAAGGAGCTGATCGAGCGCGGGCAGGTCGCCGACCTCACCGCCGAGGTGAAGTCGCTGCCGTACGCCGGTGATTTCAACCCCAGTGTTCTCGAGGTCGTCCAGGACGAGTCCGGCGCGATCCACGGCGTCCCCGTCGAGGCGTACGGGATGGGACTGCACTACAACCGGGCACTGTTCGAGCAGGCGGGCCTCGACCCCGACAAGCCGCCACAGACCTGGGACGAGATCCGCCGGTACGCCGACACCATCGCCGACGCCACCGGCCAGGCCGGCTACGCCCAGATGAGCCAGAACAACACCGGCGGCTGGATCCTCACCACCCAGACCTACGCGATGGGCGGCCGGGTCGAGGAAGGCTCCGGCGACGACGTCACCGCGACGCTCGACAACCCCGCGACCCGGCGCGCGCTCGAGACGCTGCATGCGATGCGCTGGGAGGACGACTCGATGGGAGACAACTTCCTGTACGAGTGGGGAACAATCAACCAGGCGTTCGCCGCAGGCCAGGTGGGCATGTACATCGGCGGCTCGGACGTCTACAACAGCCTGGTCACCGAGAACAACGTGGACCCGGAGACCTACGGGCTGACGACCATCCCGCTGGACGGCCCCGACTCCGGCGTGCTCGGCGGCGGCAGCATCGTCGCCGTACGGCCGGACGCCTCCGACGCGGAGAGGGCTGCCGCCGTGAAGTGGATCGACTTCTACTACATGGGCAAGCTCACCGAGCAGGAGGCCGCGGTCGCGGACGCGATGAGCAAGGCCGAGAGCGACGCTCCCGTCGGCACGCCCACCCTGCCGATCTTCGACGCCGACCAGCTCGAACAGGCCGAGACGTGGATCGCCGAGTACGTCAACGTCCCACTCGAGCAGATGATGCCGTTCAAGAACGGGATCCTCGATCAGCCGCTGATCCCGGAACCGCCGGTCAAGGCACAGGAGCTGTACGCCGAGCTCGACACCGTGGTGCAGGCCGTGCTGAACGACGAGAACGCCGACATCGACGCCCTGCTCGAAACCGCGAACGAAAACGTCAGCAGCCTGCTCGCCGACGGGTGAGCGCACACCGCACGGCCTGGGGCCCGCGGGTGACCGCCCACCCCGCGGGCCCCGGGAAGTCACCGACCGACGACCGGGGAGGAACTCAGTGAGCGCAATAGCCCGCTGGGCGCGCGGCGGCGGCCTGAGCACGCTGGTTCTGCTGCTGCCACTGCTGGTGGTCTTCGGACTGTTCGCCTGGTTCCCGATCGGGCGGGCGCTGGTCATGAGCCTGCAGGAGACCAACCTGGTCACCGACCCGTCCTGGGTGGGACTGGACAACTTCCGTCAGGTCCTGGGTGACCCGCTGTTCTGGACCTCGGTGCGGAACACGGTCTACTTCACCCTCTTGGCGATGCTGTTCGGCTACCCGGTGCCACTGCTGTTGGCCGTCCTGATGAGCGAGGTGCGACGGGCGAAGGGCCTGTTCAGCGTGCTGGCCTACCTGCCGGTCGTGGTCCCGCCGGTGGTCGCCGTGCTGCTGTGGCGGTTCTTCTACGACGCGAGCTCGACGGGCGTGTTCAACACGATCCTCGGCTGGGTCGGGCTCGGCCCGTTCCCGTGGATCCAGGACGCCTCGTCCGCGATGCCGTCCCTCGTCCTGCAGGCGACCTGGGCCAACGCCGGGGCCACCGTGCTCATCTACCTGGCCGCACTGACCGGCGTCCGCACCGAACTGTACGACGCTGCTGAGGTCGACGGCGCCGGGCTGTGGAAGAAGGTCTGGCACGTCACGCTGCCGCAGCTGCGCAACATCCTGCTGATCACGCTGATCCTCCAGGTGATCTCGACGTTCCAGATCTTCACCGAGCCGTTCCTGATGACCGGCGGCGGACCGCAGAACGCGACGACGACGGTGCTGCTGCAGATCTACGACTACGCGTTCCGGTTCGGCGACTACGGAGCGGCCACCGCACTGTCGGTGCTGCTCGCCCTGTTCCTGGCGATCATGTCCGCGCTGTACTTCCGTGTCACCCGGTCCTGGAGCACGTCATGAGCGAGTCCGTGCAAGCGCCCGAGAAGACCCGGCAGTCGAATCCGGAGGCGCCGGCGGGCCGGGTCGCGCCGGCGACGGCGCCGCGGCGACGGAGAGCCCGGCCGAGCGAGCGGGGCATCCTCTCCGACTTCGACCGGGCCCGGCCCCGCACCCGGTGGGCGATGCGCACGGCACAGGGCCTGGTGCTGGTCATGCTGTTGGTCGCCGCTATCGGGCCGATGCTGTGGCTGGCCAAGGCGGCAGTGACCACCACGCAGGACACGCTGCGCACTCCCCTGGCGCTGTGGCCGAACGGGATCGACTGGGCGAACCTGTCGACGGCGTGGAACGAGGCGGAGATCAGCAGGTACTTCACCAACACGGTGTGGGTCGCCCTGGGCTCGTGGTTCTGCCAGCTGCTGGTCGCGACCACCGGAGGATACGTGCTGTCCGTGCTGCGGCCGAGGTTCTCGCGGCTGCTCACCGGCGCTGTGCTGGCGACGCTGTTCGTGCCCGGTGTCGTCGTTCTCGTGCCGCTGTTCCTCACCGTGCTGGAGCTGCCGGTGCTGGGAACGTCGCTGCTCAACACCTACTGGGCGGTGTGGCTGCCCGCCGGGGCGAACGCGTTCAACCTGCTGCTGGTCAAGCGGTTCATGGACAGCCTGCCGCGGGACGTCTTCGAGGCCGCCCGGATGGACGGGGCCGGTCCGTTCCGGATGCTCGTCGCCGTGGTCCTGCCGATGTCCAAGCCGATCCTCGGCGTCGTGTCGATCTTCGCCGTGCTGAACGCGTGGAAGGACTTCCTCTGGCCGCTGATCGTACTGCCGGAGCCGACGATCCAGCCGCTGTCGGTGCGGCTGCCGATCATCCGCGACACCGTCGAGCTGGACGTGTTCCTCGCCGCGCTGCTCATCTCGATGGCACTGCCGATCGCGATCTTCCTCGCGTTCCAGCGGCTGTTCCTCCGCAACGCCGGCCTCGGCGGCGCCGTCAAAGGCTGACCCCTCCCGAAAATGATCACGTTCCGCATGGAATTCCATGCGTCACCACCCCTGCAAGCCTGGTGATGCGTGCACACGCCTCGTGATGGCCCGACCTCCGCGGCGACGGAGACGCAGGCCACTCACGGCTCGACCAGGTTCAGCCCTCGAGCAGCGCACATCACACACAGCCGTCGCCCGCCGACACATCGGCATACAACTCAGCGTCGGATATACAACTGAGCGTCGGATACCGGCACTTTCGCGGCTGTGTTCGTCGCTCAGTTGTATATCCGACGCTCATATGTACATCCAGCACGCACGTATACCTCCGGCCCACGAGCACTCGACGTTCGTCGCCACGCCGACGGTGGTCTACGGACGGCAGGCCGGACGATCCGGACGCGGCAGGCCGAACACCCAGGACGGTGGACAGGCAGATCACAAGGTCGAGGTTCATCGGTGCGACCATGGGTCCGTAGTCCCCGGAGCCAAGTGCGGACGGCCGGTGGCCGCGGTTCCGCATACCGGTTGAGCACGTCCGACTCGACGTGATCCGAGACGGCGAGATGCGTTCGCCGGTCGCGGCAAGCTGAGCCACCGCGGCCGGCGAACGCTCCACCCGGCTTACCCGGGCTACTCGTTGATGACGAGCTCGAAGGTGGACGTGGTGTTCTTGATGTCCTGGTGGTTGTCGATCAACGTCAGGTTGTCGAACACCGCCGAGCCGACAGCCGGACCCTGTCCCTGCTCGGGCATCTCGTTCACCCAGATGCCGAAGCCCGACTTCGCGTCGAACTCGTCGCCGCTCTTCCGTGCCCCACGGATGGTGACGTCGGTGAACACGGTGTCGGTCACCGGGTTCAGCGGCTGCCCACCCTCGTAGCCGGTCTGGAACATGATCCCCGAGTACGTCGGGTCGACGATGTCGACGTTGTTCACCCGGATGCCCTGGAACTCCTCCGACGCCGAGAAGATCCAGATCCCGGGGAACGTCTGGGCTCCCCAGAAGTGGCCACCGGCACGTACCACGGAGATGTTCTCGAACCGGGTGGGCGGGTCCGCTCCGAACCCGTCCATCGGGATGCCGAAGTCCAGCGAGCTGATCGTGATGCCGGAGTAGACCAGCGTGTCGGCGATGTGGATGTCGCGGAACGTGTTGCCGTAGCCGCCGTACACGGCCAGTCCCGCGGCCCGCCAGGTCAGGATCGAGGTCAGGTTCTCGTAGACGTTGCCGGTCTGGTCACCGCCGCCGCTGTCGGTGGCGGCGAACAGCGCGAAGCTGTCGTCGCCGGAAGCACGCGACTCGATGTTGGTGACCAGGTTGTTCGTGCTGCCGTTGGTCATGTTCAGCACGTCGGCGAACAGGTTCCGCGCCCGCGAGTTCTTGATCGTCATGTTGTCGGTGTTGGTGCCCCAGTACATGCAGACCATGTGCTCGACCCAGATGTCGTCGATGGTGATGTCCGAGACGTCGTGGAAGTCGAACACCTTGCCCGGGCCGTCGATGCGCGACGTGTAGTTGCCGAAGTAGGCGAACCCGGAGAACGTCGACCCGTTGACCGACGAGTCGGCGCGGAACCCCACGTCGGTGTTGTTCTGCGTGGCGGGTGCGTTGAACCGGGTGTACCAGGGGCCCGCGCCGATCACCTCGATCGGCTTGCCGTAGACCTGGAACTTCCGCCCGGTCCGGTAGTCGCCCGGCGGCAGGTAGACACCGAGCAGTTCGCCGGACGTGTCCATGCGGAACTCGTCCAGGACGTCCTGCACGTCGGCGTGGGTGAACCCGTCGGGCTCGATGTAGCGCTGCGGGTCCGGGTTCGGTTCCGGGGCGACCTGTTCGAGGCTGACGAAGTCGATCGCGTAGGTCGACGTGTTCTCCGCGTCCTTCTGCAGCCGGATGGTGCTTCCGGCGGGCACCGTGGTGTCCAGCAGGATGTTCGCCTCGTCGTAGATGTGCCGCGGCTCACCGAGGCCGGGCGAGTTGCCGGGGCTGGCCTCGTTGCCGTAGAGCCAGGCGAACCTCGAGGTCAGCGGCATCGACCGCAGATACTCGCCGTCGACGTAGACGTTCAGGGTGGCCTCGATCCCGCCGCCGCCCGCGGCGTCCGGGATGGAGAAGCGGGTGACCAGCGTGTTCGTGCTCTGCGTCGTGGTGAACTCGACGTACTCGCCGGTGCGGTCCAGCGTCACGGCCTGCCGTCCGGACGCCTCCCCCGCGAGGTCGCCGATGGTCCGGTTCGGGGCCAGCACCTGCGCCCCGCCGCCGACGACGGCGTCCTCCGCCTCGAGCATCACGTACGGCATGTCGGCGCCGCGGCCGATGAACAGCGACCGGTTCGCGGTGTTGTTGTCTTGAGCGACGGGCAGTTCGTTCGCGTCCGCGTCGGCCTCGACCGCCACCGTGAACTGCCCGTCCGCCGCGGTCCACGAGCCGACGTCGACCGGTGCGGAGCCCGCGCCCGGCTCGAGGACGCCGTCGTGCGACCCGCTCAGGGTTCGTACGACGTTCTCGGAACCGTCGGTCACGGTCAGCGTGACGCCGTGCGCACCGCTGGCGGACGCGACGGTGCCCCGGTTCTCTAGCGCGACGGTGAAATCGACGGTCTCGCCCGCAGCCGGGTTCTGCGGCGTCCATGACAACACCGGGACCAGGTCCGAGGTCGCCGCCGGCGCGACGACCAGCGCGTCCGGATGCGTCTCGGTGTTGTTGGTGTCGTCTCGTTCCACCACCGATCCAGCCGGGTCGACCTCGGCGCTCAGCTCGTACGAGGCCGCGTCGAGCGCTCCGACGTCCGCCGACACGCTGGCCGACGCGCCGGCGTCGAGCGGTCCGACCTCGGTCGATCCCACCGTGGCCGCGTCCAGCGAGAAGTCGACCGACGTCGCGGGCGCTGCCAGTTCACCGGTGTTGCGCACGGTTGCCGACAACGTCACGTCGTCGCTCGCGGACGGCGCGCCCGGGCTCCACGCCAGGTCGGCGACCACGAGGTCCGGGTTCGGCGCCGACTCGCCGATCACCTGGAACTCCGCGACCTGACCATTCGGCGCGCCGGTGTTCGCAGTGAACTCGAGGCGGAAGTCGGCCGCGGTCGCGGACACCGGGATGGTCACGGTGTTGCCGGACGCCGGGTCGAACGCGTACTCCCGCTCCGGCACGATGCTCTGGAACGAGCTCGAGCCCTGCGCACGACCGAGGACCTCCAGCGTCTGTGTCCGCGGCCCCCAGACGGGGTCCGGGTTCAGCTGCACGACGACGGCGTTGGCCTCGGCGTTCGCGCCCAGCTCGACAGTGAGTGTGCTCGGGTACGCTCCGGGCGCCCCTTCCCAGTAGGTGCCGGTGTCGTCGTCGTTGGCGTTGGCCGCGACATAGGTGTGCACGGTCGACGACGCGCTGATCGGCCGCCCGGCCGCCAGGTTCCGGCCGGGTCCGTCACCTGCGCCCTCGCGGGTGACGGCGTTGCTGTCGGGCGACTGGTTGCCCACGGCATCACGCGCCCGGACGTGGTAGGTGACTGTCTCGTGCGCGGGACGCGTGTCCGTGTACGACAACGCCGAGCCGTCGACGCTGGTCAGCAGCTCGCCGTTGGCGTACACGTCGTAGCCGGTCACGCCGACGTCGTCGCTCGCGGCGTCCCACGTCAGCTCGATCTCGTCGGCTGACGGCCGGCTGTAGGCCAGGTTCGCCGGGGCGCTCGGCGCCTCGGTGTCGCCTCCGGACGGGCCGTACACCTCGAGCTCGGACAGCTGACCGGCCGGCCACGCGGTGTTCGCGGTGAACCGGAGCCGCAGGTACCGGGCCGTGACGGCGTCGAACGTGACGGTCACGGTGTTGGAGCCCTCCGGTCGGAACGTGTACCGGTCCTCGGCGACCAGGGTGGAGAACGACGAGCCGTCGGAGCTGCCCAGAACCTCGATGGCCTGGGTGCGCGCCTCCCAGCCGCCGGTAGGCAGGCGCAGCACCAGGCTGTCGACCGGGACGGACACGCCGAGGTCGACCTGGAGCCACTCTGGGAACTCGTGGTTCGCGCTCTCCCAGTAACTGCCCGGATCGCCGTCGTTGGCGTTCGCCGCGACGTAGACGTCGGTGTGGCTGCTCGCGCTCATCGGGCGGTCCGCGGCGAGGTCGTCCCCGGCGGGGGTGGAGGCGGGGACGTGCGCGGCCTGCCCGGGCGAACTCGGCAAACCGGCCATGACCAGCACTGCCGCCGGTAGCACGGCCGTCAGGCCTCGCCCGATGCGGCGAGGGAGCGCGCTCGGTGATCTTGGAACCGACATGACGGACACCTCTTTCTTTGTGGGGACAAAGGGCAAGAGTGGATCGATCCGTCGGACTTTGCGGCGGTAACACTCCACTAGAACGTTAAACAGTTCCAGTTTTGCGTAAGTTTGCCGAGATATTACACACACGCCTCTGGGGCGTCAACGGCTCGCCCGAGTGCGTGGTCGGCACCGTTCGCAGCGCCGGACAGATGTGGCTTCACCGCACCGGCATGGACGACGTTCGTCGCGCAGCCGACATCTGTTAACGGACAATCTTCACCCACCGGACACACTGGGCAGGCTCTGCCCACTCAGAGGAGGTCCAACCAGTGTTCAGCTCCGCAACCGGCCGGGGGCGCAGACGCCGGCCGGCGTACGCACTGCTCACCGCGGTCGCGCTGGTGACGCCCGGCGTGGCCGCGTCGTCCGCCGTGTCCAGCGCCGCGCCGTCCACGACCGCCGCCCCACCGGACGTGATCGAGACCGACACGCGCACGCGTCCGGTCACCGCCGGCGTCACCGCCGAGGAGACGGAGACGATCGACGACCGGGGCTGGCAGGTCACCGATGCCGTCACGGTCGACGTCGACGAGGGCGCCTCGGTCGGCTACCTCGCGGCTGGCAGCCTCACCGACGTCGCCCCCGTCACCGAGCAGGCCGAGGCGGCCGGTGCGGTCGCGGCCGTGAACGGCGACTTCTACGACATCAACAACTCCAACGCGCCGAACGGCGCCGTCGTGCGCGACGGTGAGTTGCTCAAGTCGCCGTCCGGAGGCGACGGCCGGATCGTCGCGTTCGACGACGACAGCACCGGCCGGGTCACCGGCCTCGAGTTCACCGGCTCCGTGGACCTGCCTGGCGACGACGCCACACTCGACCGGCTGAACACCTCCACCCTGCCCGCCGACGGCATCGGCGCCTACACGCCGGCGTGGGGTGCGCACCCGCGGACCCGCGCGGTCCAGAACGCCGCGGACGTCACCGAGGTGATCGTCGCCGACGACGTGGTGCGCTCGGTCAGCGACGCCGCCGGCACGGGCACCCTGCCGGAAGGCTCCGTCGCGCTCGTCGGTCGCGGCGACGGCGCGAGCCTGCTCGGCGCGCTGGAGCCCGGCGACCCCGTCACTGTGTCGTGGGAGGCCACCACGGCCGACGGCGAGCCGGTGCACACCGCGATCGGCACCGGCGCGCTGCTGGTCGACGACGGCACGGCACGGCCGGTGAACGACAGCATCTACGCCGCGCGCACCGCGATCGGCTTCTCCGCCGACGGCTCCGAGATCACCATCCTGAGCGCCGACGGCGACAACCACAGCCACAGCCGCGGAGCCACCCTCGGCGAGATGGCTCGCCTGATGGCCGACCGCGGCGTGCACACCGCCGTGGAGATCGACGGCGGCGGCTCGTCGACGATGGTGACGCGCGAGCCGGGCACCGACACGCTCACCGTGGACAACGAGCTCAGCGACGGCGGACTGCGCAGCGTCCCGAACGGCCTGGGCGTCTTCGCCCCCGAGGCCGACGGCGCCACGGCCGGTGTCCGGGCCTCGACCGCCCTCTCGTCCGCGACCGCGCCGGGTGACGCGCCCGTGCCCGGCGGGCGGCCCGACCGGGTGTTCGCGGGGCTCGGCCGCACCATCACCGCCCGTCCGCACGACTCGTCGTTCGCCCCGGCCACCGACGATCCGCAGCTCAGCTGGGAGAGCACCAACGGGACCGTGACCGGGGACGGGACCACCGCCGTCGCGGTGCCGGACGAGCCCGGCACCGCCACCGTGACCGCGGCGGCCGGCGACGCGTCCGACGACGTCACGCTCGAGGTGCTGGAGGCGCCGGAACGGGTCACCACCACCGAGCGCTCGGTGAACGTCGCCTCGGTGGACGACACCGCCACCTTCGGCGTCATCGGACACGACGCGCACGGGAACACCGCACCGATCGAGCCGGCCGATGTCGAGCTGGACTACGACCCGGCGCTGTTCGAGGTCGTCCCGGACGGGGCCCGCGGCTTCCGGGTGGAGCCGGTCCGCGAAGGCGTCGCCGGCCGGGTCGCGGTACGGGTCGGCGGCGCCGAGACGGTCGTCGCGGTGAGCGTCGGCGTGCAACGCCACGTCCTGGACACGTTCGACGACCCGGCGGCGTGGTACGCGTACGGCACCCGCGCCACCGCGGAGGTGGCGCCCACCCCGGACGGTGAGGACGGCGCCGGACTACAGCTCTCGTACGACTTCACCCAGGCCACGGCCACCCGGCTGGGGGTCGCGTCGCTCGAGGAGCCGCTGGGCGTCGAGGGCCGGTCGCGTTCGTTCGGGCTGTCCATCCGCGGCAGCGGCCAGGGCGAGTGGACCGCGTTCACGTTCGTCGACGGTGACGGCAACACCCTGCCCGCGGTCTACGGCCCGTACGTCACCTGGGAGGGCTGGCGCACCGTGGAGCTGGCCGTGCCGGAGGGCTATCCGGACGATCTCGCGTTCAAGCGGTTGACGATCATCGAGACGAAGGCCTCCGCGCAGTACACCGGCGAGGTCGCCATCGACAACCTGTACGTCGAGGCCGCGCCGTCCGTCGAGGTGCCAGCCCCGTCCGAGCCACAGGACCCGGTGGTCGCGCAGAACGCCTCCGCCGGCGACGAGGAATGGACCTTCGCGGTCATGAGCGACGCGCAGTTCGTGGCTCGGAACCCCGACTCCGCACTGGTGCGGGGCGCGCGCCGCACGCTCCGTGAGATCAGGGCAGCCGACCCGGACTTCTTCGTCATCGCCGGCGACTTCGTCGACGAGGCGTCCGAGGCGGACTTCCGGCTCGCGCGGCGGATCCTGGACGAGGAGATCGGCGACTCCGTCCCCTACTACTACGTTCCCGGCAATCACGAGGTCATGGGCGCGGACATCGCCAACTTCGAGCAGCACTTCGGCGAGACCCATCGCGTCTTCGATCACCAGGGCACCCGGTTCGTGACCATGAACACGGCGCTGGGCACCTGGAACGGCAGCGGCTTCGACCAGATCGCGATGCTGCGCCAGGCACTGGACTCCGCCGCCGAGGACCCGGCGGTGAACTCGGTCGTCGTCATCCAGCACCACCCGCCGCGTGACCCGACGCCGTCCGACAACAGCCAGCTCGCCGACCGGCACGAAGCGGCACTCCTGGAGCAGTGGCTCGCCGAGTTCCAGCACGACACCGGCAAGGGCGTGGCCTTCGTCGGCGGGCACGTCGGACTGTTCCACGCCGAGTCGGTGGACGGCGTGCCGTACGTGATCAACGGCAACGCGGCCAAGACCCCGTCCACCGGCGCGGCCGACGGCGGGTTCAGTGGCTGGTCGATGTTCGGCGTGGACCCGGTGACACCGCCGGAGCAGGACGAGGCGGCCGCCGCCCCGCACGAGGGCGGGCCGGACTGGATCACCGCCGAGCTGCGCCCGCACGTGGACGAGCTGACGGTGTCGACGCCCGATCCACTGCCGGTCGGCGCGACGACGACGCTGACCGCCACGGTCGCCCAGGGCGGGCGCAGCGTTCCGGTCGACTACCCGGTCAGCTCCGACTGGGACCCCGCGCCCAACGTGTACGTGGGCGAGCCCGCAGACGCGGGACGACGGCACGTCGCGGCCTTCGACCCGTCGACCAGGGAGCTCACGGCGCTGCGTCCGGGGGTGGCGACGGTCCGGGTCACCGTCAACGACGCGACCGAGACCGTTCGCGTACACCTCACGCGCCGAGAGCGCTGAGCAGGGCACGGATCAGGCGCCGGAGCCGGGCGGTGGACAGCTCCTCCGTCCCGGCTCGGGCGACCTGGTCGAACAGCAGCCCGTCGACGAACGCGATGAACTCCCGTGCCCGTCGTTCGGGCTCGGCGACACCGGCGGCACCGAGCTGCGCGGCGATCATGCCGCGGACCCGTGCCCCGGTCTCGATCAGCACTTCCCGGAGCTCCGGGTGGCGGGTGGCTTCGAGGGTGAGCTCGTAGCGGGCGAGCTCGCGCTCACGTTCGACGGTGAGCCGCCGTACCAGCACCCCGGCGACGTGGTCGGCGAAGCCGTCGAGGTCCCGGTTCGCGGGTGGCAGCTCCGCCGCGTCGCGCTCGACGAGGCGCTCCAGCATGCCTTGCAGCAGTGCGTCCCGGGTGCGGAAGTAGTACGACGTCGATCCCTCGGGCAGGCCCGCGGCGCGGTCCACGGCACGGTGGGTCAGCCCGCGCATGCCGGCACGGGCGGCCGTCGTGATCGCGGCGTCGGTGATCTCGGACCGGCGCGTCATCGGCATATCCTCTACAGCTGTAGTATGTCCACTACTGATGTAGAGGAGAATACCGATGAAAGCACTCATCGTGGGCGGCGGCATCGGCGGGCTCGCGGCGGCGGTGGCATTCGATCGGCACGGCTGGCAGGTGGAGGTCCTGGAGCGCGCGGACGAGTTCACCGAGGTCGGCGCCGGCATATCGCTGTGGCCGAACGCGCTGCGCGCCCTGGACACGCTGGGTGTGGGTTCGGTGGTGCGGAGTCGGGCGCTGCTGAGCATGCAGGCCGGGATCCGCGACCGCACCGGCCGGTGGCTGTCGCGCACCGACACCGACGAGCTCGAGCGCCGGTTCGGCCAGATGGCCATGCTGCACCGCGCCGACCTGCTGGACACGCTGCGCTCGAACGTGCCGCCCGGTGCGCTGCACCCGGGCGTGACCGTGCACGAGGTGACGCCGGACGGCACCGTGCGGCACTCGGACGGCACCTCGGGCGGTGACGTCGTGGTCGGCGCCGACGGCATCGGCAGCGTGGTCCGGCGCTCGGTCGTGCCGGACGCGCCGGCACCGCGCTACGCCGGCTACACCGCCTGGCGCATGGTCACCTCACCGGTCGACCTGGAGGACGGCGGCGAGACGTGGGGACGCGGCACCCGCTTCGGGTACGCGCCGTTGCCGGACGGACGCGCCTACTGCTTCGCCACCGTGAACGCGCCGCAGGGTGGCGTGGAGGCGGACGTGAGTGCGCTGCGGACACGGTTCGCGTCGTGGCACGAGCCGATCCCGCGACTACTCGCGGCCACCGAGCCGCACGCCGTCGCGCGGCACGACATCCACCACCTGCCGCCGCTGCGGACCTTCACGGCCGGCCGCGTCGCCCTGCTCGGCGACGCCGCGCACGCGATGACCCCTGATCTCGGCCAGGGCGCCTGCCAGGCGCTCGAGGACTCGGTGGTACTCGCCGCGTCGGCGGCCGGCGGTCGCCACATGGACGACGCGCTGGCCGCCTACGATCGGTCACGGCGGCCGCGCACCCGGATGATCGCGCGGCGCGCCCGCCGGATCGGCCGGGTGGCGCAATGGTCGGCGGCGCCAGCGGTGGCGCTGCGCGACGCGGTGATGGCCCGCACGCCCCGATCGGCGCTCGTACGTTCACTCACACCGGTGCTCGACTGGACGCCTCCCGGCTGAGTCCGCATCGCCCCCGGCGGCGAGCCCTTCCACCAGCGCGACGAACCGCTCCATCGCGGCGTCCACGCCGGCGCGGTCACCGGTCGCGAGCAGGTCGAGCAGCAGTCCGCGCGCGACCGCCACGCCGAGGCGTGCCTGCGCCCGGGCGTCGTCGCCGGTCAGTCCCCAGCGCTGCATCGAGACCGCCAGCGGGTCGACCCACGCGTCGACGATGCCGTCGAGCAGCGGCGTCGCCGCCGGGTCGCCGTGCAGCGCACGCCCGTAGACCTCGAAGAACAACCGCTCGTACGGCCACAGCTGCGGATCGGACACCCTGGCCCAGGACCTGCGTGCGACCTCGCCAGGCGGCGCGTCGTCGACCTCCAGCTCGGCCAGCGAGTCGCGCTGGCGCTGCTCCATGAGCCGCACCACCTCGACGAGCAGCCCTTCCTTCGAGCCGAAGTGGTAGATCAGCATCCGATGGCTGGTGCCCAGCGCCGACGCGATCTGCCGGAGGCTGCGTTCACCCACGCCGTGCGCCGCGACGTATTCCACCGCGGTCTCGAGCAGGCGCTGCCTGCCGCCCTCCTCGGTCACCCCGACATCGTATCTGTACCATTTGGTACAACCGTTGGGGAGGTTCCACCATGGCTGTTCAGGACATCGACGTCAGCGCGACGACAGCCGCGTCGCCACACACCGTGCACGCGTTGCTGGTCGACGGCGCGACCTGGCCGACGTGGTCGCCACTGGGCTCGTTCGAGCTGGAGCGACCGGCCGACGACGGCAGCGAGGGCGCCGGCGCCATCCGGATCTTCCGGACCGGTCGGCTGCGCAACCGCGAGCGGATCGTCGAGTGCGTCCCCGGGCGCCGGTTGAGCTACGTCCTGCTCGAGGGCATGGCCGTCCGGGGCTACCGGGCCGACATCGATCTCACCGAGACGGCCGACGGCACGCGGATCCGCTGGCACTCGACGTTCCGCGCGAAGATGCCGGGCATGGGCGGCGTCTACCGCCGGAGCCTGACGACGTTCCTGCAACGCTCGGTCGACGGGCTCGCCGAGCGCGCCGCAGCGCTCGAGGGCCGCGCCGCCGGGAACGGCTGACCCCCCGTCTCCCCATGAATGTCAGGGGTGGGACGCTCACTCCACCTCGTTGCGGACCTGTGACACCGCGGCTTCGACCTGTTCGCGGACGTCCGGGTCGTTCACGTCCACTCCCGCGTCGAGCTGCGCGGACCACACGATCTTGTCGTCGGCGGTGCGGCGTCCGGTCACCCGCACGCCACGACCGCCGGTGACCGGCACGTGCCGGCTGATGAGGACGCTGGCCGTGACCTGCTCGCGGACGATGTCGACCAGCGGCCCCGGCTCCTGCAGCGCCACCCGGTGCCGGCGGCGCCCGCCCGCGGCGTCGGGCACCTCGCGCACGTCGAGCCGGTTGTCGTCACCATCCCACGAGGCCGACTCGATGCTGCTCCACTCGACCTCCTCGGAGCCTTCCGGTCCTCCGGGCAGGCGCAGGCCCCGGCTCGTGGCCACCACGTCGCCACCGTCGGTGCTCTCCGCCTTCGCGAGCAGCCGTTCGCCGGGCCGCAGCCCCTCGACATCGCGGTTTCGCCGTAGACGCACACGGCCACCATAGACGAGTGGCTCCGCCCCGTTACACGAGATAGTCGCGCAGCTCGCCCGCCCACTCGTTCCGCCGCAGCTTGGTCAGCGTGCGGTGCTCGATCTGGCGGACCCGCTCGCGGGTGACGCCGAACTCCTGGCCGACCTCCTCGAGCGTGCGCGCCCGGCCGTCGTCCAGCCCGTACCGCAGCCGCACGACCCGACGTTCGCGCTCGCTGAGGCCGTCCAGCACCTGCTCGACCTGGTCGCGTAACATCAGCCGGGCCACCAGCTCGTCCGGCGTGAGGGCGTCGTTGTCCTCGACGAAATCGCCGAACGAGGTGTCGGCGGCCTCGCCCACCGGCGACTGCAGGCTCACCGGCTCGTCGGCGTACGACAGCAGCTCGGCGACCCGCTCCGGGTCGAGCGACGTCGCCTCCGCGATCTCGTCGACGCTGAGGTCGCGTGCCTGGATCTGCGCGGCCGAACGCACCGCCCGCAGCACCCGGTTCAGCTCGTCGACCACGTGCACCGGCAGCCGGATGGTCCGCCCCTGCTCGGCCAGCGCGCGGCTGATGGCCTGGCGGATCCACCAGGTGGCGTAGGTCGAGAACTTGAAACCCTTGGCGTAGTCGAACCGTTCGACCGCGCGCATCAGGCCGACGTTGCCCTCCTGCACCAGGTCGAGCAGCGGCAGGCCACGGCGGGTGTAGCGGCGAGCGACCGAGACCACCAGCCGCAGGTTCGCCTCGACCAGCTCGGCCTTCGCCTGCCGGCCCCGGCGGACCAGCTCGACCAGGGCGTCGTGGTCGGGATCGCGTCCGTTCGACGACGACAGCCGCTCCTCGGCCAGCACGCCGACCTCGATGGCCCGCGCCAGCGCCACCTCGTCGGCCGCCGACAACAGCGGCACCCGTCCGATCTCGCGCAGGTATCGCCTGGTGAGATCGGCGCCGTCGTCACGGCCACTGCCGGCCTCGGCCGCTGCCGTCTCCGCGGCCACGGCACCCGCATGTCCACCGTGCTCGTGCCGCCCGCGTTGGGACGGCACCGCATGATCGTCCACCCTCGATCGAACCACCGGCACCACCTCGGCTCGCCACCAAGTGTGCCCTGCGGGACTGGCTCACATCTACCCTTCCGAGCCGATTCGACGATCATCGTTCACCTGAACATCGTCGCGGATGACGTGCACAGCCACGCGCACGCTCGCTCGCACGAGCATCCGCACGGCCGCCGCTCACCGAGGATCCCGCACCGAGAACGACGACGGCCGGCCGCGCGCCCCTCCTTTCGGGACGTGCGACCGGCCGCAAGCCGGGTGCGTCAGCGCATCCGCACGTTGCGCAGGTAGTCGTAGCCGACCCGCGCGGTCTGCAGCGGCGTGACGTCCGGTGTGTCGTTCTCCATGATGTACTCGAGCACCCGGTGCCCGCGGAAGATCCGCGGGAAGTCGATGTGCCCCGTGCCGAGGTCGGCCATGTCGCCGGTGTCGGCGTGCCGGTCCTTCACGTGGTACTGCAGCACCTTCTGCGGAGCGCGGCGGATGACGTCGAGCGTGAAGCCCTCCGGGTCGTCCACACCCTCGCCGCTGTTGATACCGCCGGTGACCACCCAGTAGATGTCGATCTCCAGGTGCACCAGCCCCGGGTCCAGCTCGGAGGTGAGGACGTCCCACGGCGTGCGGCCACCGCCGAGGTCGATGGTGAACTCGTGCGCGTGGTTGTGATAGCCGTACCGCAGTCCGGCGGCCTTGGCCTGCTCGGCCTCGACGTTCATCCGCTCGGCCCATGCCTGCCAGTCGCTGAGGCTCGACGAGTTCAGGTACGGGACGACCATGTAGCCCTGGCCGAGGGTGAGCGCGTTCTCGATCTTCTGGTCGAGCCCTGCCTGATCACCGCTGATGCCGTCGTGGCTGGACGTGCACTTCACGCCGATCTCGTCGTAGAACGCACGCAGCTCGGCGGCCGTACGGCCGTAATAGCCGGCCTGCTCCACCTTCGGGTAGCCGAAGTCCGCGATCGCGCGCAGTGTGGCGTCGAAGCCCGGCTCGCCGCCCAGCGCCTCGCGGACCGAGTACAGCTGGATGCTGATCAGCCCCGGCGGCACGATCGGGCGGTTCGGCGCGGGCCGGGCCGTCGCCTGCGCGGCGGCCGTTGCACCCGCACCGGCGAGCGCCACGCCACCGGCCGTGGCCGCCGCGCCCTTCAGGAAGCCGCGGCGGTCGAGGCCCCGCTCGGACAGCGACTGGCGCAGCGCGCCGTGGCCGTCATACCCGTAACACATGGTGTTCCCCTCTCCGTAGGGTGATGCGTGGATCGAGCACTGACCGACACCCCGATGATCATCGGCAGTTAGACGTCTGTATGGCCGCCAAGTGCCGATGATCATGGGGTGGGGTTGGGTGGGTCTCGGGTGGGTCGGGTCAGGAGGAGCTGAACGCGGCGTCGAAGGCCGCCTCCGGGGGCTCGAAGAAGTGCGAGCGGACGTACTGCACGGCCTCAGCCGCTCCGCGCAGCCGGTCCATGCCCGCGTCCTCCCACTCCACCGAGATCGGGCCCTCGTAGCCGATGGCGCCGAGCACGCGGAAACACTGCTCCCACGGCACGTCGCCGTGCCCGGTGGACACGAAGTCCCACCCACGGCGCGGATCGGCCCAGGCCAGGTGCGACCCGAGCCGGCCGGCCCGGCCGTTGGGCACCTGCAGCTTCGTGTCCTTGCAGTCGACGTGGTAGATCCGGTCCTGGAAGTCCCACAGGAACCCGGCCGGGTCGATGCCCTGCCACACCATGTGGCTGGGGTCCCAGTTCAGGCCGAACGTCGGACGGTGGCCGATGGCCTCCAGCGTGCGCACCGTCGTCCAGTAGTCGTAGGCGATCTCCGACGGGTGCACCTCGTGCGCGAACCGCACGCCCACCTCGTCGAACACGTCCAGGATCGGGTTCCAGCGGTCGACGAAGTCCTGGTAGCCGGCGTCGATCAGGTCCTGCGAGACCGGCGGGAACATCGCGACGTACTTCCAGATGGCCGAGCCGGTGAACCCGACCACCGTCGAGACACCGAGCCGCGCCGCCGCGCGCGCGGTCACCTTCATCTCCTCGGCGGCGCGCTGCCGGACACCCTCGGGGTCGCCGTCACCCCAGATCGCGTCCGGCAGGATCGCCCGGTGCCGCGCGTCGATGGGATCGTCGCAGACCGCCTGCCCCTTCAGGTGGTTGGAGATCGCCCACACCTTCAACCCGTACTTCTCCAGCACGTCGTGCCGGGAGCGCACGTAGGCGTCGTCCTCGGCGGCGCGCCAGACGTCCAGGTGATCACCCCAGCAGGCGATCTCCAGCCCGTCGTACCCCCACTCCGAGGCGAGCCGGGCGACCTCCTCGAACGGCAGGTCGGCCCACTGCCCCGTGAACAACGTGATCGGTCGGCTCATGCGATGTACTCCTTCCGTCACCAGGACTTCCGACGCATCACTAGGGCTGTAAGCCTGGTGACGCATGGAATTCCATGCTGAACGTGATCATTTCTTGGGTCGCGGTGGTCAGGTGGTCGTGGCGGGGACGGACACGCCGGCGAGCTCGAGCATCAGATCCCGCACGTCCGTCGCCGCCAGCCGGTCCCGTGCCGTCGACGGGTCGCTGCACAGCAGCACCGGCCCGTCGACGGGGTCGTCGGGCAGCCGGCCGTGGGTGCCTTTCACCCACCGTCCGTCCGTCGGCACGACGTTCATCGTGTACCGCAGTCCGGCCTTCTTCCGCGCCAGCGCCATGCCCGCGCGCATCTTCACCCGCGGATCGTCCGGGTCGAAGAACAGCTCGGCCGGGTCGTAGCCGGGTTTGCGGTGGATGTCGACGCCACGGGCGAAGTCCGGCGCGCGGGCGTCGTCGTGCCAGTAGTAGTAGGCGAACCACGCGCCCGGCTCGGCGACGAGCACCAGATCGCCGGCCCGTTCGTGGTCGATGCCGTAGTCGTGCTGCCCGGCCCGGTCGAGGACGAGCTCGACCCCGGGCAGCCCCTCGCACACCCGCCGGACCGCGGCCAGGTCCGCGTGCTCGGACACGTAGACGTGCGCGACCTGATGGTCGGCGACGGCGAACGCGTGCGACTTCCACGGATCGAGGTACTCCATGCCGGCCTGGGTGTAGACCTCGAGCAGGCCCTCCTCGCGCAGCGCCCGGTTGATGTGCACCGGCCTGTTCGCCGGCTGGATGCCGTACTCGCTCATCGCCAGCACCGTCGCGCCCTGCTCGCGCGCGTCGGCCAGCAACGGCGCGAGCACCCGGTCGACGTCCTGGACGGCAGCGATCGCCTCCGGACTGTCGGGGCCGTAACGCTGCAGGTCGTAGTCGAGGTGCGGGACGTAGGTCAGCGTCATGTCGGCCTGCGGCAGCAGTTTCCGCGAGGCCGCCACGATCCACTCACTCGACTTCAGCGACGCCGTCGGCCCCCAGTAGTTGAACAGCGGGAACGGGCCGAGCGCGTTGGTGAGGGCGTCGTGCAGCTCCGGCGGCCGGGTGTAGCAGTCCGGCGACTTGCGCCCGTCGGCGTGGTAGATCGGCCGCGGGGTCACCGTCCAGTCGGTGCTGGCACCCATGGCGTACCACCAGCACACGTTCGCCACCCGGTAGCCGGGCTCGGCCCTGCGCGCGGTCTCCCAGACCTTCTCGCCCTGGACCAGCTTGTTGTGCTGGCGCCACAGGTACACCTCGCCCAGGTCGCGGAAGTACCAGCCGTTGCCGACGATGCCGTGCTCGCGCGGCATCGAGCCGGTCAGGAACGTCGACTGGACCGGGCAGGTCACCGCCGGCAGCACGGTGTCCAGCCGCGCCTGCCAGCCCTGCGCGGCCACGGCCCGCAACGACGGGGCGTGTTCCAGCAGCCGCGGCGTCAAGCCCACGACGTCGAGTACGAGCAGTTTGTTCACGCTGTCTCCTCCGGGTCTTTCCTGGTCGGCGTTCACGCTCAGCCGGTGAGCGTCAGTCCGTTCTCCGTCAGCCGGTCCGCCACCCACCGCAGTTCGGCGGCGAGACCGTCGGCGAGGCCGTCCGGTCCCTCCGGCCGGCGGTTCTCCGGTAGCACCGACCAGGTGTAGGTCTCGACCTCCAGGTGATCGGTCACGGCGTGTGAACCGCCGAACAACGCACCGAGGGTCTCGTTCAGGTGGTCCTGGGTGGCCGTCAACGGCGGTTCGGGGCGCTCGTGCACCGGGACGTGGAAGTGCACCCGCCACGGCTGCCGGCCCGGCAGCGCACCGTGCCCGGCCAGGGCCTCCGGCAGGTCGTCGCGCCCGTCGATCTCGTCGCCGGGCCGATCACCCGACGGTTCGCGCACCTGGTGCAGGAACCTGTCCTCGGCGTAGGCGGCCAGCGCGGACCGGGCGGCCGGCTGTGCCGGGTCGTCGACGTGCAACGCCGCCGACGCCTGTGCCTTCACCACCGGCAGGCCCGCGCCGGCGAGCCCGCCCAGCACGGTGCCGGGCTGTTCGAACTGGACCGCCAGGTGGCAGGCGTCCACGCAGACGCCGATGTGCTTGGTGTCCACTCCGGCCATCCGCTCGACGGCGTCGGCGCCGGTCTCGACGACGCACCCCGGCTCCGGCTCGAGCCCGACGCGGATGGTGCGGCCGGTCTCGGTCTCGATCTTCGCCAGCTCGTCGGCGAGCCGGTCGAGGTGCTCACGCGACTGCCGCTGCCGGTCGGCGTCCCAGGGGCTGCGCCAGCCCAGCGGGACGCTGGAGATGCTGCCGCGGGCGGCGTCGTCGGGCAGCAGCCGCGACAGGATCCACGCGCAGTTGAGCGTGTAGTCCAGCCTGCGCGGCTCGACCCAGTCAGGATGGTAGACCGCCTTCTTCACCTCCGGGTCGTGGAACCCCTGGTAGGGGAACGCGTTCAACGTGACGACCTCGAGCCCGTTGTCGTCCAGCACCCGTCGCAGCCGCGTCAGGTCCGAGTGCGCGACCAGCCGCGCAGCCACCGGAGCCGGCAACCACAGCCCGAGTCCGAGCCGGTCGACGCCGAGGCGCGCGCGGATCCGCCCGCCGTAGGTCCCGACCTGATCGATCAGCGCCTCGACGTCCTCGGTGGGATGCACGTTCGTGCAGTACGCGAGGTGGACGACGGTGCCGTCGCCGTGCCGGAGGCGCATCCGTCACTCCTCCTGCCCGGACGGACGCTGCCCGCGCAGCACCGAGTTGCCCTCGAACGTCGCGGACGGACCGGTTTCGATGCCGGCGCCTTCGTCGTCGAGCAGCAGCCGGCCACTCTGCCCGTAGAAGGCCACCGGGTTCTGCCACAGCACGCGGTCGACGTCGTCGTCGGTGAAACCGTGCCCGAGCATGGCCCGCCCGGTGGCGATCGTCTTCAGCGGGTCGCTGTGTCCCCAGTCCGCCGCCGAGTTGACGATCATCCGGTCCAGGCCCCGATCGGCCAGAATGCGCACCATCCGGTGCTCGTCCATCTTGGTGTCCGGGTAGATCGAGAAACCCATCCAGCAGCCGGAGTCGGCGACCATGCCCACCGTCGTCTCGTTCAGGTGGTCGACGAGCACCCGCTCGGGGGGCAGCCCGCTGGCGGCGACCAGCTCGAGCGTGCGGCGGGTGCCGGCCGCCTTGTCGCGGTGCGGCGTGTGCACCAGGACCGGCAGGTCGTGCTCGCCGGCCAGGTCGAGCTGGCGGACGAAGACCTTCTCCTCGTCGTCGGTCATCGAGTCGAAGCCGACCTCGCCGACGGCGACGACACCGTCCTTGGCGAGGTAGCGCGGGAGCACGTCCAGCACCTCGACGCAGCGGGGGTCGTTCGCCTCCTTCGGGTTCAGCGCGATGGTGCAGTGGTGCCGGATGCCGTACTGGGCGGCACGGAAGCGCTCCCAGCCGAGCAGCCCGTCGAAGTAGTCGCAGAACGAGCCGACGCTGGTCCGCGGCTGACCGAGCCAGAACGCCGGCTCGGTCAGCGCCCGCACCCCGGCGGCGTACATCCGGGCGTAGTCGTCGGTGGTACGCGAGGTCATGTGGATGTGGGGGTCGAAGACGCGCATCAGTCCTCCTCGCTTTGCGCCGGTGCGGTGCTCGCGGCAGCGGGCGCCGGTAAGCGCCCCGCGACCGCGTCCGGATCGTGGTTGAGGATCCGCCAGGCGTCCGACGGCACCGAACGCCCGGCGGCGACGCGCTCGTTGCCGTAGTCGGCCACCATCCGCGCCAGCTCCGCGTCGGATCGCCGGTCCAGGTCGGCCACGGCATCCAGCGGGACGCCGACGAACAGGCACTTCAGCACGCCCTGCCGCCAGGACGGGTCGTCCAGGTGCGCGGCGGCGTAGCGGCCCATGGCCGCGGCGATCAGCCTCAGGTCGTTGGTGCGCAGCGCGTCGGCCACCGCGGACAGCCCGGCGTCGGTGATTCCGGGCACCGCCTCCAGTTCCGGCAGCGCACGCAGCACCGCGCGCTTCTCGTCGGTGTCGCCGTAGCGGTACAGCTGCGAGACCTCGTCGACCAGCCGGTGCGGCTCGGTGTGCCAGGCCTCGGCAGCCGCCACCAGCAGCGCCGTGCGGGCCTCGTCCTCCAGCCGCGGCGTGCGCAGCCCGTCCGGGTCGTCCGCGTCGCTGGGCCCGCGTGCGACCCGGCGCCCGACGGCCGGGAACAGGGTCGAGATCGCGCCCGGGTTCGCGGTCACCTCGTCCACCAGCGTACTCAGGGCGGCACGCGCCTGACCGTCCAGGTGCGGCGTCACCCGCTCGAGTGTCGCGCTCATGTCTGTGCCTCCTCTCCCCCGTTGAACTCACTGCCACCCCCGTGTCGCGTTGATCGATGGTGGGGGGTCGAACCGTCCAGGGCGGTGTCCAGGGCCGCGCGCAGGGCTCGCATCGATCGTTCCGCGACGACCGGGGCCGCATGCCCGTGCCGCGGCAGCTCCACCGCCGCGAGGCCGGTGTAGCCGACGTCCAGCAGCGCCCCGAGAGCCGCGGGCAGGTCGATCTCGCCCGCGCCGAACTCCAGGTGCTCGTGCACATCGGGCACCATGTCGTCGAGCTGCACGTTGCCCAGCAGCTCACCCGCCTGGTGCGCGCACTCGGCGACCGTGCCCTTCTCGTTGCACACGCAGTGCCCGATGTCCAGGGTCACCCGGAAGTGCTCCGGTGAGCCGAGGCGCCGGCGCAGCTCCAGGACACCGCCGACCGTGTCGACGAACATGCCCGGCTCGGGCTCGAACGCGCACACCACGCCGCGGCTGTCCGCCTCGTCGAGCACGGCGCCGACGCCGTCGACCACCCGGCGCCAGCCCTCGGCGTCGTCGACCCCGGCCGGCAGGGTGCCCGACCAGAACGACACCGCCTCCGCGCCGAGGTCGGCCGCGATGCGCACCGCCCGCCGCAGGTAGTCGACCCGGCGTTCGCGCCCGGTGTCGGAGACGAGTGTCGGCTCGTGCTTGTACCACGGGTCCATGACGTACCGCGCGCCGGTCTCGACGACGACGTCGAGTCCCAGCTCGTCGAGCCGCCGGTGCACGGCGGCGGTCCGCGCGCCCAGGTCGGTGCCGAACGGGTCGAGGTGCGGCTGGTCGACGGTCAGCGCCACGCCCTCGTAGCCGAGCTCCGCGATCACCGCGAGCGCGTCGTCCAGGCGGTGACTGCCGAACCCGTTGGTGCCGTATCCGAAGCGCAGCGTCATGTCGGCGACACCACCTTCGACGCGAGCTTGGCCAGCGGCCCCGCCGCCAGCACGCCCGCCGCGAGCGCGATCGCGCCGGTACGCGCGGTGAGCGCGGACTGCAGCGGGATCATGCCGCGGATGCCCGCGCCGGTCGCGGTGCGCACTGTCGGCGCGTCCGGCCGCCGGACGGCCGCCGCCTGCGCCCTGCCCACCGATGCCGCGTAGACGGCTGCCGCCCCCGCCGCCGCAGCGAGACGCGTTGCCTGCGCTCGGTCCGCGGTCTGGCCGGGACGCGACGCAAGACCACGGCGGGGGTGGGGGATGGCGTCCGCGGTGTGGCCGGGCGTAAAAGAGGCGCGAGGAACGAGCGCCGACCGGGCGAGGACGCCATCCCCCACCCCCGCCGAACGCCACGAGAGCCCCCGGGGCCACGCCGAAGCGACAGCAGCCGCCACCGTCGTCCCCACCGCGACCCGCGCGACTGCCGGCGACGTTCCGTGCACCTCGCCGCGGCTGAGTGTGGTGACGCCGGCGGTGTGCACGGCCATCGCGGTGACGGGCAACGCCGCCGGCCGCAACCGCCCGTCCGCGCCGAGCAGCACGTCCAGCCCGCGGGCGGCCGCCATGAACGCCGGCCCCGCGGCTGTCGGCTTGGCCAGGAGGTCGTAGCCCCACACCGTCGCCGCCAGCGGCGCGGCCACCCGCAACGCCCGCGTCCCGCCGCCGAACGCCGCGAGCCCGAGGCCCGCGCCGGTCAGCCCGCCGGCGACCGCGAGCGCCTGCCCGGGGCGGACCCGCCCGGACGGGATGGGGCGTTCCGGCCGTTCGGCGCGGTCCAGCTCGCGGTCGGCGTAGTCGTTCAGCGCCATGCCGGACCAGTACAGGCACGCCGAAGCCACCGGCATCGCCCAGGTCCGGCGGCCGTGCGGGTAACCCGCGGCGCTCGCGCCGGCGAGCACGTCGCCCGGCACGGTCAGCGCAGCGGGCAGGCGCACCAGCTCGGCCAGGTCGTGCAGCCTCATCGGGTGTCCCGCGCGCACCACTCGACCAGGCGGTCCCACTGTCCGCTGAGATCGTGGCCGCCGGCACCGGCCGGGTCCTTGAAGAAGAACCCGAGCTCCGGGACCGGACCGTACTCACCGCGCTCGTGTGCGCGCGCCACCAGCCGGACCAGGTCCAGCACCAGCGGCGCGGCCAGCGCGGAGTCGCATCCGGACCAGGTGAACTGCATGGACATCCGGGTGCCGAGGAAGCCCTCGAACGAGATCATGTCCCAGGCCGTCTTCCAGTCACCCAGGTCGGGGACGTAGTCGATGTGCAGTGGCCCGTCGACGCGGTGGCCCAGGATCTCCTCGAGGCCGTGCGCCTTGGTGGCGGTCTTGCTGGCCGCGTTCACCGGGTCGGCGAGCGTCTGCCCGTCGCCGCCGCCCAGCAGGTTCACCGACGACCACGAGCGCACCTTCAGCGCCCGCATCGCGAACATCGGTGCGAGAACGGTCTTGACCAGGGTCTCCCCGGTCTTGGCGTCCGATCCTGCCCAGGGCAGCCGCTGTCGTTCGGCGAGCTCGGCCAGGGCGGGCGGCCGCGGTCCCGGGCTCGGGGTGAACGCGACGTACGGGCAGCCCGCGCGGAACGCCGCGTACGCGTAGGCCGAGCTGCCGGGCAGCGGCGCCCCGCCGTCGTCGAGCGCGGCCTCGAGCCGGTCCAGGTCGTTCAGCGCGGGATCGTCGGCCACCGGCGGTTCGGTGCTGGACACGTCGACGACGATGACGCGGTCCAGCTCGTGCTCGTCGCGGAAGGCGCGCAGGTCGGCCTCGATGCGGCCGGTGGCCGCGCGCTGGGACACGCTCCCCGGGGGCACGCCGGGCGCCACCCGCGCGTCGACGGCGGCGAGTTCCTCGGCCACGGCGGCGACCACGGCCGGGGGCAGCACGCCACCGGCACGCAGCTCCTCGGCGCGTTTGGCCAGGCTGCCTTCGGCGACCTCGTGACCGCCGAAGACGAGCCGGTCGATGCCGGTCAGCCGCGCCGCGGACACCTCCGGCAGCTCGGAGACCATGCCGGTGTGCTCGGCCAGTCCGGCGTGCACGGCCAGCGCGCCCACCACCGTCGTCGTGGCCACGGATCCACGGGCGCCGACGAACCACACACCGGTGCGTCCGTCGGACCGGTTCGTTTCGTTGCTCATGCCTGGCTCCTTTCATCGAACCCACGCGCAGCGGGCAGGAACCAGGTGTGTGTGCCCCGGTGCCGGAACGGGGCGCCGAAACCCGGCACCGGGGCCGAGGGCCGGTCGAGACCGGCCCCCCGCCGACCATGAGAGCCCGGCCGGTGGTACCCGGGCAGGGCCGAGGTGCCCGGGCACCGGATTCCGATCCGGCGCGACGCGCCGAGCGGTTGCTGGACTCTCATGGTGACGTCTCCTCCTCAGGTGACGGTTTCTGCGTTACTCGAGACGATTGGGCGTCATCTCGACGCCGCCGACCTTCGGTGCCGGGTCGCCGGCGAGCCGGCCGGTGCCGTCGAGGGACTGTCCGCCGTTGGCGGTCACCCCCGCGCCGGCATCCGACGGGGTCGCGCCGAGCCGCCCGATCATCGCGTCGGCGTCGCGGATCAGCACGTCGCGGACCACGTCGTCCGCCACCTTGTCGTTCGCGATGTCCTTGACCTTCTCGAGCCGTTCGACGGCGCGCGTCTCCCGGCCCATGACCGCCTGCCTGGCGGCCGTGCCCAGCGTGTTCTCCAACCGCTTGGTGCTCGGCCGGTCCAGCCGCTGCTCCGACTCGAACCTGCTCACCAGCGACCGCATGTCGGCGAACGAGGTGGAGACGAAGAACGTGAACCGTTCGGTCGTGCGGTTGCCCGCTCGGTCGCGCGCCTCGACCTCGAGGTCGTGCAGGCCCAGCGGGATCTCGTGCAGGACCAGCGCACCCGGTTCGACGGGGTCGCCGTCCAGGCGCGCGACGGTCTCGCCGGCGCCCGACCCGGTGTCGCTGGAATCCCAGGCCAGCTCCAGGTCCTGGCTGTCGCCGTAGAGCACACCGTGCTCCACCCCGGACACGTCGAGCTCCGGAGCGGTGGCGTCGACGGCGATCTCGGTGCCCACCGGCTCCGAGGTGTTGCCGGCCGCGTCGGTCGCGCGGACGTCGACGACGTGCTCGCCGTCGGCCTCGACGACCACCGGCTCGGTGTAAGGCGCCCAGTCGCCGCCGTCGACGCGGTACTCGACGTCGACGGGGCCGTCCCCGTCGTCAGCGGCCTCGGCCGTGACGGTGACCGGCCCGGTCCACCATCCGTTGCTGCCGGACGGCTCGGACGGGTCGAGCGTGACGTCGACCGTGGGCGGCGTCTCGTCGACCTCGAGTTCCTTGACGTGGAAGTAGTCGAACCGGGCGGTCTTCGACGCGCCCTGCGCGCCTCCGAGCGCGAACAGGCCGGCCTTCGCGTCCGCGGCCACCGCGGAGTTGGTGACCGGTTCCGGCATGTCCGTCCAGGTCTCGCCGTCGGCGCTGTACGACCCCGTGTAGGTGTTGCCGGAGCGGGTGAGCCGCAGGTGCCAGATGGCCTGGTCGAGCTCGGTGACGCTCGGCTGCGGGGTCTGGACGGCGTCGCCGACCTCGCTGCGCAGCTCCAGGCGTGGCGACACCGGGTCGCCGGCGGCGTTGTCGACGACGTAGTCGAACTTGACGTAGTTGCCGTCGTCGCCGTACACGATCAGCCCGCCCTGCTGGTACTGCTCGTCGAACGCCGAACCGTCGACCTTCGTCTCGATCGTCCACTCGTCGCCCTCGGGCGCCGGCTGCAGGACGAAGTTCGACGGGCCGGAGTTGCCGTCCTCGTAGATGTCACCGTCGCTGGTGTCGATCTCCAGGGCGCCGTCGGCGACGCGGTAACCGGACTCGTCCGGCCGGAGCACGCTCCACCGGCAGCCGTCCAGCGCGGTGCCGTCGAACTCGTCGTTCGGCTCGGCGGCCGGCGCGGTGTCGTCGGGCGTGATCTGGAAGTGGTCGAACCGCGCCTCACCGGCCGGCTGGTCCGTTCCGGCCAGTGCGATCAGGCCGATCTTCGGGTCGGTGATGCCGTCCAGGCTCTTCGTCTGCGGCATCTCGGTGAACGTCTCACCGTCGGCGCTGTAAGCCGCCCGCAGGTTCGAGCCGTCGCTGGTGTAGCGCACCCAGACGGTGTCCGGGTAGTCCGCGCCCAGCTGGGCGGTGTTGCTGTCGCCGACCTCGTTCGGCTCGCCGTTCTCCTCGCGGATGAACTGGAAGATCCGCGCCGCCGGGTTGCTCGCGCCGGTGTCGCGGCCCTGCAGCACCATCTTGGCGTAGTTGTCGTCGTCGCCGTAGATGACCAGCCCGGCCTGCTGGTACGCCCGGTAGGCCTGCATGGTCAGCTTCGCCGTGGCCGTGAACTCGCCGTCCGGCAGGTCCTGCAGGACGATGTTCGGCGTGTCCGTGTTGTTGGTGCCGTAGATGTCGGTGCTCGTTGCCGGCAGCACCAGATGACCGTCCTGCACGGCCAGGTCCTGGTTCTCGCGGACCACCGTCGTCCAGCGGTCGCGGTCCAGAGTGTCGCCGTCGAAGGCGTCCGAGCGCCCCTTCAGGCACACCGGCGGTTCGCCGCCGTCCTGCACGTCCACCGTGACGCTCTCCGTCACCTCCGCGCCGCGCGCGTCGGTCACCGTCACCTCGGCGTCGTAGGTGCCCGCCTCGGTGTAGGTGTGCTGGGCGGTGGCGCCGGTCGCGGTGCCGCCGTCCCCGAACTGCCACGCGTACGTCAGCGGCGTGTCGCCCTCGGGATCGCTCGCCTCGGCGGCGAAGCCGACGTCCAGCGGCGCCGTGCCGCTGGCCGGGTCGGCGCTGACGGTGACGTCCGGGCGCTGGTTCTCGGTGACGCCCTTGCCGCCGAAGTCGACCCAGTTGACGTTGAGCTGCCCGGTCGTCTTCACGAAGTACAGCGGTCCGCTCGACGTCGCCGTGTCGCCGCTGACCGACGCGGTGAACTCGTCGTACACCTGCCAGTCGCCGGTGGGCTCGGTCTGGATGGTCGCCACCGTCGGGCCGTCCGGCGCACCGGTACGCACCTCCACGGTCGCGCCGATGTTGGGGGTCGCGGCCCGCAGCGTGATGTCGTCGATGGCGGTGAGGTTCATCGGGTCCCACGACCACCAGTCGCCGTCCTCGATGAACCCGACGTTCTGACCGCCGCCGGCGGTGTCGCCGGTCTCCTCGGTCTGAACACCGGGGTCGCCGCCCGCGTCGGACCCCGCCAGCCGTCCCGTCTCGTCGAAGTGCTCGGCCTGACGGCGCTTGGGCTGCAGGACCAGCACCTCCCGGCTGGTGAGCGGGCTGACACCGGGAGCACCGTCGTCGGTGTAGGTCACCGTGACGGTGCCGAAGATGTTCGCGCCGGTGTGGCCCTCGTCGCCGGGCAGTTCGAAGGTGCCCGTGCAGCCGAAGTTCTCCTCGTACTCGTGCGAGTGGTCGTTGTGCCCGAGCCCCGGCTGGGTGACGATCCGGTCGCACACGCCCTCGCCGTCCTCGGCGTCGGTGACACTGACCTCGTAGGCGATGGTGTCGCCGAACTCGAAGAACCCGCCGTCGGCGGGCGCGGTAACGGTGATCTCGGGTGCGGTGTTACCGGCCGTCACCTCGACGTTCGCGATGTCCTGCTGCCCGTCGGCGTCGGTGACCGTCAGCGCCACCGTGTAGTCGCCGGGTTCGGTGTAGGTGTGGCTGACGGTCGGTTCGGTGGAGTCGACGGTCCCGTCGCCGTCGAAGTCCCACTCGTACGTCAGCGTCGTGGCCTCCGGGTCGATCGACCCCGAGGCGTCGAAGTTCACCTCGAGCGGGGTCGGCCCGGACAACGGACCGGCATCGATGCGTGCGATCGGTGCCCGCTCACCCTGGACGTGGTCGATGCGGTAGACGCCGGAGTCGGCGTTGTCACCACCGAAGCCGCTGCCCCACTCGATCAGGTACAGCGCGCCGTCCGGGCCCCACTCCATCGCGTGCGGACGCAGGAACTGCATGTCCGGGAACAGCGCGTTGATGTCGGTGACCGCGCTGCCGGCGCCGTCGAGCTGGAAGCTGTACAGGTTGCCCTGGTTCCACTCGGCGAAGACGGCCTTGCCGTCCCAGTAGGCCGGCCACTGCCGGTCGGACTCGACGGACGGGTCGTAGCGGTAGACGCCGCCGGCCATCGGCGCGCCGCCCCCGCCGATCTCGGGGAACTGCGGGTTGGGCGAATAGCCGTACCAGACCTCCGCCTCGACCGCGGGCGGGAGCTGGGTGATGCCGGTGTTGTTCGGTGAGTCGTTCACCGGGCCGCCGGCGCAGTCGAACGCCTCGCCGGACTCGCCGGTCGCGAAGTCGTAGTCGATGTACGGCGTGTTGTCGCCGACGCAGTACGGCCAGCCGTAGAAGCCGGGCTCGTCCACGATGTTCCACTCCACCCGGCCGTCCGGGCCGCGATCGGGGTTCGCGCTGTTGGCGTCCGGGCCGTAGTCGCCGACCATCAGCTTGTCCGTCGCCGGATCGATGCCGATACGGAACGGGTTGCGGAAGCCCATCGCGTAGATCTCCGGACGGGTCTTGTCCTGCGTGTCCTCGGACTCCGGGAACAGGTTGCCCTCGGGGATCGTGTACGAGCCGTCGTCCTCCGGGTGGATCCGCAGCACCTTGCCGCTCAGGCTGTTCGAGTTCGCCGACGTGCGCTGCGCGTCCCACAGCTCGCGCCCCGGCTGCTCGTCGATGGGCGCGTACCCTTGCGACGAGAACGGGTTCGTGTTGTCCCCGGTGGCGAGGTACAGGTCACCGTTGCCGTCGAACTCCAGGGCGCCACCGGCGTGGCAGCACTCGTCCCGGTTCGTCGGGAACTCCAGAACCACCTGCTCGCTCGCCGGGTCCAGCGTCTCGCCGTTCAGCGTGAACCGGGACACCCGGTCGACGGCCTGGTCACCGGCCGGCGCGTAGGTCAGGTAAATCCAGTTGTTCGTGGCGAAGTCCGGGTCGAGCGCGATACCCGTCAGCCCGAACTCCTGACCGGTGTAGACGTCCACCGCGCCGACCGTCGTCGCGGACCCGTCGGGACGGATCAGTCGCACCTCGCCGTTGCGCTCGATGTAGAACACCCGGCCGTCGCCGGCGACCGCCAGCTCCATCGGGTTGCTCGTGGTGTCGTCCAGCGTGACCTTCTCGAAGCTGCCCGGCTGGCTCGCCGCACAGTTCGCCGGCGTCACCCCCGCCGCGGTCTCGATGCCACCCAGGATGTGCTCGAGGAACTCCGGCTCGCTGAACGAGTCGACGGTGTGCCCCATGCCGGTGTACCAGGAGCGGCCGCCGTCGAAGTTCTGGCACCAGCTGATCGGGTGGTCGCTGCCCATGGCGCCGCCACCCGCGTCGTACGACGACTCGTCCAGCGACGCGAGCACGTGCACGTCGCCGCGGGGGTTGGCCTGGTAGTTGTACCACTCGTCGAAGCGGTCCCAGGCGGGGTCGAGGTGCTGGGTCGACGGGTGCGCCGGATCCTCGACCTTCACCGTCGCGTCCTGCTGCGCCGGGTGGCCGGCGAAGTACGCGCCGACCAGGTCGCCGTACCACGCCCAGTCGTACTCGGTGTCGGACGCGGAGTGGATGCCCGCGTAGCCACCTCCGTCGGCGATGTAGCGTTCGAAGGCCGCCTGCTGGTCGGCGTTGAGCACGTCACCGGTCGTGGACAGCCACACCACGACGTCGTACTGCGCCAGGTTGTCGTCGGTGAACGCCGCGGAGTCCTCGGTCGCGTCGACCTGGAAGTCGTGCTCTGCTCCCAGCTGTTCGATGGCGGCGACCCCGTCCGGGATGGACCCGTGCCGGAACCCCTCCGTCTTCGAGAACACCAGGACCGAGTAGCCGCCGTGGCCCGGATGGGCGGTGGCGGTGGGCGCGAGAGCGGCGATACCCACAGGTACCGCGACTCCGGCAGCCAGGCTGCCGGCCACGAGTCGCCTCGCCGTCCGGCGAGCGCGTTGCGAGAGTTGTCTCACCACAGTCTCCTCACGACTGTCGGGTACGTACACGTGCGCCCCGCACCGGGGTGAACCCCCCGGGGTCTGCTCTCGGCCCTGTCGATGGTCATCGGATGTCGTCGGTGTTCCGGAGTGGCGCCCCACGTCCGGCTCGGGGTCAGGTGGGCACCTCCGTCCATACGCTCTTGCCGGCGGCGCTGGCCTCCACCGCGGCCAGCACCCGCTGCACCGCGAGACCGTCGGCGAACGACGGCCACGGGTCGGCGCCGTCGGCGATGGCCGTCACCAGGTCGACCGCCTGGTGCGTGAACGAGTGCTCGTAACCGAGCAGGTGGCCCGGCGGCCACCAGGCCGCGAGGTACGGATGGTCGGACTCGGTGACCAGCACCCGCCGGAACCCGCCTCGGGCCGGGTCCTCGGTGTGGTCGTGGACGTGCAGCACGTTCATGTCCTCGAAATCGAACGCGAGGCTGCCGGCGGACCCGTTGATCTCGATCCGGATCGAGTTCTTCCGGCCGGAGGCGAACCTGGTCGCCTCGAACGTCGCCATCGCGCCGCCGGTGAACCGCGCCAGGAACGTCGCTGCGTCGTCGACGGTGACCTGTCCGCGACCGGCCGAGGCACTCGTCGCCGCTGAGGCCGGCGACAGTTTGTCCGAAGGTGCGTCGGCCGCGCCGGACAGACTGTTCGGCGTGGACACGGAGTCCCCCTCGGCCACCGGACGCTCGGTCACGAACGTGTCGAGCATGGCGCTGACACCGGTGATGCGCTCGCCGGTGATGAACTGCGTGAGGTCGACGATGTGCGCACCGATGTCGCCGAGCGCGCCCGAACCGGCACGCTCCTTCTGCAACCGCCAGTTCAGCGGGACGTCCGGGTCGCTCGCCCAGTCCTGCAGGTACTGGGCGCGCACGTGCCGGATCTCGCCGACCGTCCCGTCCGCGACGAGCCGCCGCGCCAGCGCGATGGCCGGGACCCGGCGGTAGGTGAAGCCCACCATGCTCCGCACGCCGGACTCGGCGGCTCGGTCGGCCGCCCGCGTCATCGCCTCGGCCTCCGCGACGGTGTTCGCCAGCGGCTTCTCGCACAGCACGTGCTTGCCGGCCTCGAGCGCCGCGATAGCGATCTCGGCGTGCGTGTCGCCGGGCGTGCACACGTCGACCAGGTCGACGTCCGTGCGGTGCACCAGGCTCTGCCAGTCGGGTACGACGCTCTCCCAGCCGAACCGGGAGGCCACGTCACGCGCGGCCTGCTCGTTACGGCCGGCGAGCACTCGCAACCGCGGCACGAGCGCCACGTCGAAGAAGCTCGACGCGTCGCGCCAGGCATGGGAGTGCGCGACTCCCATGAACGAGTAGCCCACCATGCCGATCCCCAGCGCCGGCTTGCCATCTAGGGTCATGTCGATGCCTTCCGTTCGCCATCGCCGACGGTCCCGGGCGCGGCGGCCGCTGCGGAGACGGCCGCGGCCGTCCGGACAGCCGCGCCCGGGCCGACGTGGTTGATCAGGACTCGAAGCCCAGGTGCATGTACTGGTCGACGTTCTCCGCGGTCACCAGCGGAGCGTCCAGGACGATCCGCCGCGGCACGTCCTCCTGCACCAGGTCCGACATCCCCTTGTCCTGCGCCAGCAGCCGGGCGAGCCGGATGCCGTCCGCAGCCTGTGTCGGCGGGTAGAGGACCGTCGCCTCCATCTCGCCGTTCTTGATCCAGCGCATCGCGTTCGCCGAGCCGGCGCCGCCGATGAAGAAGAACTCGTCCCGCCCGGCGTTGTCGAAGGCCTGCTTGACGCCGACGCCCTGGTCGTCGTCGTGGTTCCAGATGATGTCGATCTGCGGCGCGGCCTGCAGCAGGTTCGACGCCGCGGCCTCGCCGGACTCGACCGTGAACTCGGCCGCGACCCGGTTGTCCACGGTCTGCCCGCACTTGTCCAGGGCGTCGTTGAAGCCCTGGGTGCGGTCCTGGGTCAGCGGCAGCGAGTCGATGCCGGCGATCTCGGCGATCACCGGGTCCTGGATGTCGTTCTCCTCGATCAGCTGGCACGCGTAGGTGCCGGCGGTCACGCCCATGCCGTAGTTGTCACCGAGGATCGTGGTGCGCGACGCGTCCGGGCTGGAGAACTCCCGGTCCACGTTGACCACCGGGATGCCCGCATCCATCGCCCGCGTCGCCACCTCGGTGAGCTGCGCGCCGTCACTGGGTAGCACGACGATCGCGTCGACCTCCTGGTTGATGAAGGTCTCGATCTGGCTGATCTGCAGGTTCGCGTCGTTGGTGCCCTCGGCGACCTGGAGTGTGACGTCCTCGAAACTCTCCGCCTCGGCGACCGCGGAGTCGGTGACCGCGGCCAGCCAGCCGTGGTCGGCCTCGGGGCCGGAGAAGCCGATGGTGACTTCTTCGCCGGGCTCGTTGTTGCCGCCGGCCGGTTCGGCGTTACCGCCCTCACCGCCGTCTCCGCCGGCGTTGGCCTCTTCTTCGGGTTCGTTGCTGGTGCAGCCGACCACGAGCGCGCCGGCGGCGAACACGGCTGCCGCGGACGCCAGCAATCGGCGGTGCGGCCGATTCGTCGGTGTGAACATGAGATCTCCTCGTGGTGGTCGATGTGGTGACCGAATCTGGGACGCCGCCCATGCGCGACGGACCGCGTCGTCTGGCGAGCTAGCTGGTGTCGCTACGTGCGGCGACCCGCTGCTGCAACAGGACGGCGATGACGATGATCGCGCCCTTCGCGACCGCCTGGGTGGACGTGTCGAGGTTGTTGAGGGTGAACACGTTGGTCAGCGTGCTGAAGATCAGCACGCCGAAGATCGTGCCGACGATCGTGCCTCGCCCGCCGCCCAGTAGGGTCCCCCCGATGACGACCATGGCGATGGCGTCGAGCTCGTACAGCAGACCGTGCTGCGCGCTCCCGGTGGAGGTCCGGGCGGTGAGCATCACCGCGGCGATGCCGCACGCGACGCCGACGAGGACGTACAGCAACACCGTGTGCCGATTGACCGCGATGCCGGCGAGCCGGGCCGCGGTCGCGTTGCCGCCGACGGCGATGGTGCGCCGGCCGAAGGTCGTCCGGTTCAGCAGTACCCAGGCGACGGCGCAGACCACGGCAAAGATCCACACCAGCACCGGCAGTCCCAGGAAATCGCCGCTGAAGAAGTCGCCGAACCCTTGCACGTCGACAAGTTGGGTCCGCTTGTCGGAGATCATCTCCGCGAGGCCACGGGCGGCGGCCATCATCGCCAGCGTCGCGATGAACGGCGCCATCTTCCCGTAGGCGATCAGCACTCCGTTGACGAGGCCGCAGCCGGCGCCGACCGCGATGGCCGTGAACACCATGACGATCCAGTGGAAGTCCTGGGCCATCGTCTGGGTCGCCACGGTCGTCGACCAGATCGACGCCAGCGCGACGATCGCCCCTACCGACAGGTCGAAGCCGCCGCCGGTGACGACGAACGTCATCCCGATGGCCACCACACCGATGACCGAGGCGTACCGGAGGATCGTCATGGCGTTGTCGACGTCCACGAAGAGCTGGCCCGTGGTGGCCGCGCCGACGACGCACAACACCAGCAACGCGACGACGAGCCCGACGTTCCGGCCCGCCGAGCTGCTCATGAACCGCCCGAACGCGGAGCCACGCGGTGCCCCCTCGACGGACTCGACGCGCCGGTGCTCGTCCGCCGGCGACGTGGTCGCCTGCGGAACCGGCGTCTGTTCGCTCATGCCGCGCTCCCTTCCATCACCAGGTCGAGCACCTGGTGCTCGTCGATGTCGTCGGCCTGTCCTTCGTGCACCACGTGTCCTTCGCTGAGCACCAGCACCCGGTCGGCCAGGCCGAGGACCTCGGGGATCTCGCTGCTGACGAGCACGACGGCCACACCTTCGTCGGCCAGTCGGCGCACCAGCGCGTACAGCTCACTGCGGGCGCCGACGTCGACGCCACGGGTGGGCTCGTCCAGCAGCAGCACGCGACACTCGCGCAGCAGCCAGCGCGCGAGCACGATCTTCTGCTGGTTGCCGCCGGACAGGGTGCCCGCCGTGCGCTCGACGTCCGCGGGCCGAACGTCCAGCGCGCGGACGTGCTGCTCGGCCTGCGCACGTTCGTCGCCGCGGCGCAGGAACCCGCCGCGGGCGAACCGTCCGAGCGTCGCCAGGCTGACGTTGCGGTAGATCGCCTCGTCGAGCAGCAGGCCCTGGGTCTTGCGCTCCTCCGGGCACAGGCCGACGCCGGCGTTGACCGCGGCCGCGACCGAGCCCGGGCGGATCCGCCGGCCGTCGACGGTGACGCTGCCGGACCCGGCCTTGCGAGCGCCGTAGATGGTCTCGAGGATCTCCGAGCGCCCGGAGCCCACGAGCCCGGCCAGCCCGACGATCTCGCCGCGGCGCACGCGCAGGTCGACGTCTGTGAAGTCGCCGGGCGAGCTGAGCCCCGCGACGTCCAGCACCACTGGCGCGTCCTCGGCTGTCATGCCGCGTTCGGGGAAGGCGTACTCCACGTCGCGGCCGGTCATCTCGCGGATGAGCTCGCTCGTCGGTGTGTCCGGAGCGCTGAGCCCGGTGGCGACCGTGCGGCCGTCCTTCAGGACCGTCACCCGGTCGCCGATCTCGCGGATCTCCTCCAGCCGGTGCGAGATGTAGATCACGGCAATATCGTCGGCGGTCAGGTCACGGATGACGCTGAACAGCCGGCCGACCTCCTCCTGGTCGAGCACGGCCGACGGTTCGTCCATCACGATCAGCTGGACGTCGTGCGACAGCGCCCGGGCCATGCTGACGATCTGCTGCCCGGCCGCGGGCAGCTTGCCGACCTCTTGCTGCGGGGAGATCTCCGGGTGGCCGAGCCGTTCGAGCAGCCGCCCGGCCGCGCGCTCGGTGTCGCCGTGGCGGGAGAACCCCGCGGCGGCGAGCTCGTGGCCGAGGTAGATGTTCTCGGCGACGCTGAGGCCGTCGACCAGGTCGAGCTCCTGGTAGATGGTCGCGATGCCCTGGTTCATCGCCGCCATCGGCGTGTTCAGCCGGACCCTCTCGCCCTGCCAGGTGATGGTGCCGCTGTCGGGCTGGTGCGCGCCGGAAAGCACCTTGATCAGCGTGGACTTGCCGGCGCCGTTCTGCCCCAGCAGACAGTGCACCTCGCCCTTGCGGACGTCGAGGTCGACGCCGTCCAGGGCGCGCACACCCGGGAACGTCTTCACGATGTCGCTCATCTGCAGGATCGTCTCGGCTGTCACGCCATACCTCCGGGAACTTCGGCGACGACGGCGGTCGGCGTCGCGACCGACGCCGGGTCGGTCAGCACCGCTTCGAGCGCGACGTGCGCACCCCCACGGCAGGCGGCGCGGAAGCCCAGCGACGACAGCACGATCCGGCAGCCGCCGCGGCCGGGCAGGACGACGCGCTTGTCCAGCTCGGTCTCCATCGCGTGCAGGAAGAAGTCACCCAGCACCGCGAAGTACCCGCCGAGCGCGATGACTCTCGGGTTGAGCAGGTCGACCAGGATGGCCGCCCCGAGCCCGAGCGCGGTGCCGATGGCCTCGAGCCCGCGGAGCGTGCGCCCGTCGCCCAGCTCGGCCCGGCGGCGGATCTCCGCCAGCCGGATGTCGAGGTCCACCGACGGGTCGGTGATGGTGGTGTCGTCCGGGTCGGCGACCTCGCGCAGCAGCGCGGCCAGGCCGACGGCGGTCTCCCAGCAGCCGAACCGTCCGCAGCCGCAGGGCTGGGACGGATTGCCGATGGGCATGTGCCCGATCTCGCCGCCGAAGCCCTGCGTGCCGCGCAACAGCTGGCCGTCGGCGATGACACCGCCGCCCACGCCGGTCTCGCCGGTCAGGTGCACGAGATCCGCGACACCGGCCGACGAGCCCATGACGTACTCGGCGAGGGCGCTGAGGTTGGCGTCGTTGTCCACCCGGATCGGGCACGCGACGCGGGCGGTCCCGTCGTCGCCGTCCGCCGCGGCGAGGCGGGCGGTCAGCTCGTCGGCGACCTGCACCTGCTGCCAGCCGATGTTGGGCGCGTGCCGGAGCACGCCGGGCGTGGTCTCGACCATGCCGGGCAGCGCGACGGTCACGCCGGCGACGTCACGTCCGCCGTCCCGCAGCTCCGCCACGGCGGACCGAATGGCGCGAGCGAGCTCGTCGAGCGTGCGCTGAGCTCCGAGACCGGGCACGTCGACGGGCGTCCGGCGGTAGAGGACCTCCTCGCCGCGCAGGTCGAGCACGAGCACCGCGATGTAGTCGACGTTGGCCTCGACACCGAGGCCGCAGACGCGGCCGTCGACCTCGACGGTCTGGCCCGGTCGCCCGACGCCGCCGCCGCGCTCGACCTCGCCGTCGCGGACCAGCCCGAGGTCGCTGAGCTCGGACACCAGGCTGGACACGGTGGCCTTGTTCAGGCCGGTGTCAGTGGCGATGCGCGCCCGCGAGCGCGGCCCGGACTCGCGCAGGTTGCCCAGGACCACGGCGAGGTTGTGCCTGCGCAGCGAGACGTGGTCGACGGGGACGGCACCGCGGTCGGGGAGCTGGCCGTCGCTCATTCGGGTGCCTCCCCTCTCGACTCGCCGGGACCGTGGTGACGCTGCCGTGAGCCAGGTCACGCTTGTTCGTCGGATGAACAAACAAACTAGGAACGGGCGGCATCAACGGTCAAGAGGGTTATCGGTAGTTTCTTCACCTCGCGGGAAACCGCGATACATCCGGATGGAACACGACATCCACCATCAGACGGCTCCAGGCACCGCACTGCGGACCAGAGGTGATGGTCTGACCTGCACTGATCTGTGTCGGAATCGATCACTGCGCCGCCGAGCGCGACCGGGAACGCTCGCGGGATCGATCGGGACGGCGGCGCGCGTAACGTGATTGTTATAACGGCGAGATGCGACAAGTCCCCGAAACGGCCGCATCACTTCCGCACACGGTTGGACAAAGTATGCGGCCGACCCCCGTGATAATCGGCGGTTCGCCGTCACCTGGGCGGGAACCTGCCGATGATCACGGGAGAACCGGGAGTCGCCCGTCAGCCGGCCGGCTCGAGGACCACGCGGTCCCGACCGGTCAGCGGCGGCAGCCCGTCACCGCCCGGGTCGGTGTAGGTCGCGTCGAAGACCCCGTGCAGGTCGTCGACCTCCGGGTCGTGCCCGCTGGGCTCGGTCGTCTCGATGGTTCCCGTGCAGCCGTTGGCGGTGGTCTGCGGGTGGCCGTGGTCGTTGTGACCGAGGATGTAGGTCACCGTCACCGCCTCGCAGTCGAACGGCTGGTCGTCGGTCACCTGGACCTCGTACTCGACCGTGTCGCCGAACGAGAAGGAGTCCCCGTCCGTCGGCGTGACGAACTCGACCACCGGCCGGTCGTTCCCGACGACCACCTCGACCTCGGCCGAGGCGGACTTGCGCCGGTCGCGGCCGCCGATGTCGGTGACCTTCAGGGTGGCGCGGTACAGCCCGTTCTCGCCGTAGGTGTGCGTCGGGTTCTGCTCGCGGGAGTCGACCGTGCCGTCGGCGTCGAAGTCCCACTCGTAGATCAGCCGGTCACCTTCGGCGTCCGTCGTCCCCTCACTGGAGAACTGCACAGTCAGCGGTGCCTGGCCCGCGGACGGGTCGGCCGCGGCCACCGGCTGCGGGGTGTGGTTGCCGCCGGGTCCGATGTAGTCGACCCGCGCCAGCTGCGCCCCCGGATTCTCGGCGAAGTACCCGGCTCCGTACTCCAGGATGTACAGCGCGCCGTTCGGACCGAACTCCATGTCCATCGGGTGGTTCGTGACGATCGAGGGGATCACGTCCTCGATGCTGGCGACGTCGCCGTCGTCGTCGAGATGGAACGCCTTCACGTAGTCGCGGGTCCACTCGTAGAACAAGGGGACGCCGTCGTAGTACTCCGGCCACGCCACCGGCGCCCGGCCGCGGGTGTCGCGCACGTCGAAGTCGTACGCCGGGCCGGCCATCGGGCCGATCCCGCCCGAGCCCAGCTCGGGGAACTCCGACGACTCGTCGTAGGAGTACCACACCTCCGCCGGTGTCACCGGCGGCAGTTCGGTGAGCCCGGTGTTGTGCGGCGACTCGTTCACCGGCGACGAGCAGTCGAACGGCTCACCCGACGTCTCGGTGGCGAAGTCGTAGTCGACGTACGGCAGCTCCGAGGTGATGCAGTACGGCCAGCCGTAATTCCCCGGCTCCTCCACGCTCAGCCATTTGCCGGTGCCCGCCGGCCCGCGCTCCGGGTCGGCGCTGCCGGCGTCCGGGGAGTAGTCGGCCACGTACAGGGTGTCGTCGTGCGGGTCGATCTCGATCCGGAACGGGTTACGCAGCCCCATGGCGTAGATCTCCGGGCGGGTGCCCTCGGTGCCGGGCTCGAACAGGTTGCCCTCCGGGATCGAGTACGAACCGTCCGGCTCCGGGTCGATACGCAGCACCTTGCCGCGCAGGTCGTTGGTGTTCGCGGAGCTGCGCTGCGCGTCGAACGCCGGGTTGCGGTCCGCGCGCTCGTCGATCGGTGCGTACCCGTCGGACTCGAACGGGTTGGTGTCGTCGCCGGTGGACAGGTACAGGTTCCCGTCGCTGTCGAAGACGATGTCGCCGCCCACGTGACAGCAGATGCCGCGGTCCACCGGAACGTCGAGAATCTGCTGTTCGGTCGACAGGTCCAGCTCGTCGCCGTCCAGCTCGAACCGCGACAGCCGGATCACGCCCTCGAACGGCTCGAAGTCGGCCGGTTCGCCGAACAGCGGGGCGTCGCCTTCGTTCACGTCCGGCGTCGCCGGGTCGTCCACGGGCGTGTCCATCGGCGGCGAGTAGTAGAGATAGACCCCGGTGTTGGTGGTGCCGTTGAAGCCGGGGTCGAGCGCGATGCTCTGCAGCCCCTCCTCGTCGTGCTGGTAGACGTCGAGCTCGGCGGCCAGCGTGTTCAGCCCGGTGTCCGGGTCGTGCAGCCACACCTCACCCGGGCGGGTGGTGTGCAGCACACGTCCGTCCGGCAGCACCGCGAGGTCCATCGGCTCACCGGGGGTGTCGTTCAACGTGACCTTCTGGAACTGTTCGTCCGGTGGGGGTGCCGGGCTGTCCGTGGGGCCGGCCTGCTGGGCCGTCGCGGACGGCATGGCAACGAGAGTGGACGCCACGAGCGCCCCTCCGGCCATCCCGATGAGTCTCCGCATGGGTGCCTCCGATCGCCTGGAGTTTGTATGACACACAGACAAACGGCATGTTTCAGAAGTGTCAATACATCCGGCGAAGTTTCGTCATTCTGATCACAAAGTTCGCCCACACCCCCACAAAAGCCCGCCCACCCCTGGGAATGATCACGTTCCGCATGGAATTCCATGCGGAACGTGATCATTTTCGGAGCAGGACGGGTTAGCCGGCGGCGTAGACGACGTCGCTGATCAAGGCCGCCGCGCCGACGACGCCGGCGTCGTCGCCCATCTCGCTGAGCACCACCGGCAGGTTGCCGGTCGCCAGCGGCAGCGACCGCCGATAGACGACGCCGCGGATCTCGGCGAGCAGCGGATGCCCGAGCCGGGCCACCCGGCCCCCGATGACGATCAGCCCCGGGTTGAAGAACGACACCAGGCTCGCCAGCACCCAGCCGACCCGGTGCCCGCCGTCGCGGATCAGCTGCACCGCGTACGGGTCGCCCTGAGCGACCGCGGCCGCGACGTCCGCGGCGGTCAGCTCGCCCTTCTGCTCGACCAGAGCCGCCAGCGCCGGCGAGCGCCCCGAACGCGCCGCCGCCAGCGCGTCGCGCGCCAGCGCCGCCCCGCCGAAGAACGCCTCGAGACACCCGGTGTTGCCGCACGCGCACGTCGGACCGAACTCCTCGATGCGGATGTGCCCGACGTCGCCGGCACAGCCGTCCACGCCGCGGTACAGCTGCCCGTCGACGACGATGCCGCAGCCGATACCGGTGCCGATCTTGACGAACAGGAAGTCGCGCGCCGACTTCGCCACCCCGGAGTGCTGCTCACCCAGCGCCATCGCGTTCACGTCGTTGTCCAGCAGCACCGGGCAGCCGAACTCGCGAGCCATCGCGTCGCGCACCGGATACCCGTCCCAGCCGGGCATGATCGGCGGCGACACCGGCACGCCGCCGTGGAAGTCGACCGGCCCGGGCACGCCGACGCCGACGCCGGCGGGACGTTCGATGCCCTGCTCGGCCAGCACCTTCCGGGTCAGTTCGAGCACCTCTGCCAGTACGTGCTCGGGGCCCTGACGCACGTCCAGCTCGACGTAGCGCTGGGCGAGCACCTTCAGCCGCCCGTCGGTCACGGCCACCGACGTCGCGGTCGCGCCGATGGCGACGCCCACGAACCGGACCTCGGCCGACAGGTCGACGAGGGTGGAGCGGCGCCCGCCGCGCGAAGCAGCCGGTCCGGCCGGCTCAGCCAGGCCCAGCTCCGTCAGCCGCCCGACCTCGCTGGCCATGGTGGTGCGCGACACCCCGAGCCGATCGGCCAGCTCGACGCGCGACAGCGGGCCCTCGTCGCGCAGGTACTTGAGGACCTTGGCCTGTGTCGCGGTCTCCGGTCGTCCCGCGAGCGAGTGCGTCATACATTCATCGTGCCACGCTTTCGCAGCACCGCGTCGAAAGTCGGCACGGTGCGCCCGGAGCGCGTCAGTGTTCGCTCTCCCCGCTGTTGCCGTGCGGGCCCTGTGCCTCCTCTCCGGGACGCTTCGGCAGATACACGTGGACGTGCCCGTGCCCGGCGTCGACGTTGAGCACGTCGAGCTTCGTCGACGCGACCGCCCACGCGTCCACCGCCTGCGTCCGCAGGTCCGATGCCAGCTGCTCCAGCCGGGCACGCTCGGGCTTCTGCGCGTCCAGCGCGAGGCCGTACGCGTCGACCGACGAGCCCAGCAGCTCGACGGCCAGCATCAGTCCGCTCCGTGCCGTGTTGATGTCGGTCGAGGCCGACGGAGGGTTGCCGAAGGTCGCGAGCGCGTCCTTCACCGTCGACCGCCATCGTTCGACGTCGCCGGGTGTGGCCGGCACCGGCGAGGTGCCCTCGTCGACCGGAAGCGCGGCGTTCAGCGTGTCGAGCATCGGCACCAGGTCGCCGTGCACGGACACCGCCATGTCGGTCAGGTCGACGACGACCTCGGCGTTGCGTTCCTGCTCGGCGGCGCGCAGCTCGGCCACCCGGTCGTCGATCTTCTCGGCTCGTGTCTCCTCGCCGGCGTCCGCCGTCACGACGACGGCGACGATCACCGCCGCCACCGCCACGACGACGGAGGTCGCGGTGATGATCGTGGATCCCCGGCGCCGGAGCAGGGATGCCCGCTCCGGCGCCGGGGCCGAGGACCGGCCGGCACCGGTCCCCCGTCCGCCGCGCAAGTCCGGTCTCCGGGACCCGTTGCGTTTGCCCGCCACGTTCTCAGGACTTCGGCCTCGCACGGTGACGTCTCCTTTCCCTTCGGATGACAGATGAAGCGTTACGTGGGTCGGCGCCGGCCATGGTGCGGTCGGGCATCGGCGAAGCACGAGCCGCGGGCGAGGGCGGCGCCTACCCACGCCACGATCACAGCTGCTCTCGCAGCGCCTCACCCATGTCGAGGAGCTCGGTGCGGACCTGCTCGTCCTCGACCTCCGAGGCCACGTCCGCGTACCGGTCGAGCGCCTCACCGGCCTGCTCGGTCACACCACGACCGGACAGCCGCTCGGCGACCTCGAGATGCTTCACCACCTGACGCTCCTGCCGCCGGTTCAGCGCTCCCGCCTGGTAGTAGTCGTCGACCAGGGTGGTGGCGTTGGCGAACGTGAACTCCTGAATCCGGACGTCGCGGAAGTACACGTCGTCCGCGCCGCCGTGGTTCTGGAGCCCGATGTAGCTCGGCGCGTTCATCCGGGCCGGGTCGGTGTCGGTGTAATCGTTGATCTTCACACCGTTCAGGAACACCTGGATCCGGTCGCCTTGCACGAGGAGCTCGTACGAGTTCCACTCCCCCGGCGGGTTCAGCGCTGCGTCCCGGGCTTCCTGGTCAGCGCCTTGGAACCCGTAGATCGACCCGGTGGTGTGGGTGGGATCGTCGGTCGCGTCGATCTGGATCTCGTGACCCTTGTTCACCGCCACCCACGGGTCGTCGCCCGGGTCGGGGAAGCCGACGAACACACCGGAGTTGTCGTCGCCGAGCATCTTCCAGTCGAGCTTCAGGCTGTACGACTCGAAGGCCTCGTCGTACCAGTACAGGCCCATGCCACCGTACGAGAACAGATCACACCCGGTGTAGGCGAACCCGCCGGGACCGGCCATCTGCCAGCCCTCGAGGCTGGCCTCGGTGCCGTCGAACAGGCTGCGGTAGCCCGGCTCCGGCTGAGTCGCCTCGCACTGCGGCGGCGTGTACTCCGCCATCCGGAAGTGCTCGAACGCCGCCGTCTGGCCCTCGCCGTTGAACGCCGCCAGACCGACCTTCGGGTTCGGCATCTGCGACAGCGGGCGCGGCCGGCCGAACCGTGTCCACTCCTCGCCGTCGGCCGACCAGTACGCGGTCAGCACGTGACCGTCGCTGACGATCTTGACGTGGGCGTTCTCGGTGATGCCCTCCGGCAGCTCGCCGGAGCGGTCGAGTGCGGCATCGAACACGGCTGAACCGTTGGTGGTCTGGCCGAACTCGAACCGCCACCCCACGTTCGGGATGTTGATCAGAACCGCCTTGGCGAAGTTCTGGTCACCGGAGTGCACCATCAGACCGGCCTGCTCGTAGTCGCCGCCGGCAGGCAGCGACAGCTGTGTCGACACCTCGAACCCGGCGGCCGGGTCGGCGACGTCCTGCAGGACGACGTTCTTGGCACTGGTGTTGCCACCGTGCATGTCACCCTCGAGCGCGTCGATGCGCAGCTGCCCGCCGGCAACCTCGTAGTGCGCCAGGTCCGGCCGCAGGATGCTCGACCACCGGCACCGGTCCAGACCGTCGCCGTCGAACTCGTCGTCCGGCTCGACCGGCGCGTCCGGGTCGGGGCAGGCGGCCTGCTCGGAGCTGAACCTCATCGCGTCGATGTCCATCAGCCCGCCGCCGTCACCGCGGAACACCAGGAACAGCTCGTCGGTGCCGCCCGGGTCGTCCACCGCCACCGGCGGCACCTGGACGTAGTTGTCCGGGCTGCCGGTGTGCGGCACCGGAACGGTCGCGGCCAGCGGCCCGTCCGGAGCGCCCATGCGCACCTCGACGGTGCCGCCGGGACCGCCGGCGGACACGCGCATCCCGACCGACTCGACACCGGTGAGGTTCCACGGCTCGAACGAGACCCAGTCGCCGTCGTCGATGTAGCCGATGCGGGCACCGCCCTCGGCCGCACCATGGTTGACGACCTGCACACCGCTCTGGTTCGAGAAGTGCTCGGCCTGCCGGTGCTTCGGCTGCAGGACGATCCTCGTCGACCCGGTCACCGGCGCGGAGTCGGAGTTCGGAGGCGTGTCGGTGTACTCGGCCAGGATCAGCCCGAAGATGTTGTCGTCGGTGCCGTGCGAGGCGTCCGCTCCGGTGGTCAGGGTGCCGGAGCAGCCGTTGACGGTCTCGCCGCCGTGCGTGTGCTGGTCGTGCCCCAGCGCGAACGTCACCTCGACCTTCGAGCAGTCGACGGGCATGCCGTCCGGGTCGGTGACGGACACCTCGTAGTCGATCTCGTCGCCGAACGAGAACGTCTGCCCGTTCGCCGGCTGGACGACCTCGACCACCGGCGCGGTGTTGCCGACGACGATGTGCGCCGTGGCGACGCCCTCGTTGCCGGTCTGGTCGGTGACCGTCAGCGTCGCGGTGTACTCGCCGTTCTCGGTGTAGGTGTACGACGCCGCCTGCTCGGTGGAGTCGGTGGTGCCGTCCCCGTCGAAGTCCCAGGCGTAGCTGAGCGTGTCACCCGGGTCCGGGTCGTTCGACCCCTCGGAGGTGAACTCCACCGTCAGCGGGGCCTGCCCCGAGGTCGGGCTCGCCGAGGCCATAGCCTCCGGCGAACGTGTCCCCTTGACGTAGTCGACGCGGTACAGCGCGGAGTTCTCGTCCCCGCCGAAGAACCCGGTGCCGTAGTCGAGCACGTAGAGCGAGCCCTGCGGACCGAACTCCAGGTCCATCAGCTGGGTGTTGTCCACGACGCCGTCCGAGAAGGCGCCGATGTGCTGCGGCGATCCGTCCTCGGCGACGCTGATGTTCTTGATCCACTGCCGGCCGAACTCGTAGCCGAAGAACTGCCCGTCGTAGTACTCGGGGAACTTCGTCTGCGACTCCAACTGCGGGTCGTAACGGTAGACGGGACCGCCCATCGGCGACTCGCTGCCGCTGCCGAACTCCGCCACCGATCCGCCGTTGTACGGGATCCAGGCCGGCTCCGCCGGAGGCAGCGTCGACAGGCCGGTGTTGAGCACCGAGTCGTTCGTCGGGCCGCCGGCGCAGTCGAACTTCTCCCCGATCGGATCGTTCATGCCGTCGTTCGGGTCCGGCTCGCCGGTGTTCGGGTCCTCGCCGTAGTACGCGGTGAACTCGCGTTCGACGTAGGTCTCCTCCGGGGTGTTCTTCCCGGTGCAGAACGGCCAGCCGAAGTTGCCCGGTTCGGTGATGCGGTTGAACTCGACCTGCCCGGCGGGGCCGTAGCGCCCGGCGCTGCCGGAGTCCGGCCCGTAGTCGCCGACCCAGACGTCGCCGGTCGGCTCGTCGACGCTGATGCGGAACGGGTTGCGGAAGCCCATCGCGTAGATCTCCGGACGGGTCTTGTCCTCGGTGTCCGCGGACTCCGGGAACATGTTGCCCTCGGGGACGGTGTACGAACCGTCCGCGTTCACCGAGATGCGCAGGATCTTCCCGCGCAGGTCGTTGGTGTTGCCGGAGGTGCGGCGCGCGTCGAACTGCGGCGCCCGGTCGGCGCGGTCGTCGATCGGAGAGTACCCGTTGGACTCGAACGGGTCGGAGTCGTCACCCGTCGACAGGTACAGGTTGCCGTCGGCGTCGAAGTCGATGTCGCCGCCGTGGTGACAGCAGTTGCCGCGGTCCTGCGGCACCTGCATGACGACCTGCTCGGATTCCAGGTCCAGCTGGCCGTCGACGAACTTGAACCGGGACAGGTTGTTGTGGCCCTCGTAGGCCTCCCACACGCTCGGGTCGAGGCTGCTGTGCGCCACCTCGCCCTCCGGTGTGCCGAGCACCGGCGAATAGTAGAGGTAGACCCAGCGGTTCTCCTCGAAGTTCGGATCGAGCGCGATGCCCTGCATCCCGTCCTCGCGGAAGTCGTACACCGGCACCTCTGCAGCCAGGCTGGTCTCGCCGGCGGCCGCGGTGTAGTAGACCTGACCGGAGCGCGCGGTGTGCAGCGCGCTGCCGTCGGGCAGCACGGCGACGCCCATCGGCTCGCCCATCTCCTCCTGGCCCTTCGCCAGCGTCACCTGGTCGAAGTTGGCGTCGACGGTCGCGCCGCAGTCGGCCTCGGCCTGCCCGGCGGCGGTCATGATGCCCCCGAGCACGTGCTCGGTGAACGCCGGCTCGTTGGTGAACGAGTCGGACGTGTGCCCGCCGCCGGTGTACCAGGCGCGTCCGCCGGCGTAGTCGTGACACCAGGCGATGGGATGGTCGGCCCCCATGGCTCCGTCGCCGGCGTCATAGCTCGACTCGTCGAGCTCGGCCAGCACGTGCACGTCGCCGCGCGGGTTGGTCTGGTAGTTGTACCACTCGTCGGTGCGCTCCCAGCGCCGCGGCAGGTGCGCGGTCGACGGGTGCACGGAGTCGGTGACGTCCACGGCGGCCTGCTGGATCTGCGGGTGCGAGTCGAAGTACGCGCCCACCAGCCCGTGGTACCAGGGCCAGTCGTACTCGGTGTCGGCGGCCGCGTGGATGCCGACGTACCCGCCCCCGGAGGCGATGTAGTCCTCGAACGCGGCCTGCTGCTGCTCGTTCAGGACGTCGCCGGTGGTGGACAGCCAGACGACGGCCTCGTACTGCGCCAGGTTCTCGGTCGTGAAGGCGGACGCGTCCTCGGTGGCCGTCACGCCGAAGTGGTTCGCCTCCCCCAGTGTCTCGATGGCGGCGATCCCGTCCGGAATGGACGAGTGCCGGAAGCCGGCGGTCTTGCTGAAGACCAGGACGTCGAACTCCGCGTGCATCGGCTCCACCGCCGACGTGTCGGCGTCACCGGACGCCGGTTCGTCGGCCGCGGGCAATGGCGCCGGTGCGGCGGTCGCGCTCAGACCCAGCGGGGTCAGCACGGCCGCGCCCAGGACGACAGCGGCACCACGTCGTAACGATCTCGTTCGGACCCGTCTCGGATCGTCTCTCACAACGCCTCCTCTTGTCGTGGAACTGACACGGCGCCCCTGGATCTCCCGGCCCTGTGTTGTGGTGGTCGGCAGGGGGGACCGGGCCGGCGGCGACCGCCGGACCGGCCCCGCCCCCTGCCGACCACACGACCTACAGCTGCGCCCGCAGCGCGTCCGCGACCGCGAGCAGCTGCGCTCTCACCTCCTCGTCCGCGACTCCCTCGGCCACTGCGGCGAACCTGTCGAGCGCGGCCTCGGCCTGCCGGGCCCGACGGTGTTCGGCGGTCTCCTCGGCCGCCCGCAGATGCCCGAGCATCCGGTTGGCCTCGGACGTGGTCACCAGCCCGTCGTCGTGCAGCTGCTGGACCAGCGACCGCGCCAGCTCGTAGTTCACGAAGGTCGTGAACTCGACCGTGACCTCGGTGGTGTTGCCGGCCTCGTCGGTGCCCACCGCGGTCAGCGTGTGCGCACCGGCCAGCGGCGTGACGGTGGACGGGTTGTCCACCGGCTCACCGTCGAGCCGGAGCTCGACACCGGCCACGCCGGACACCGCGTCCTCGGCCGCGGCGCCGAGCTCGACCTCGGCGCCGAGATCGTAGGATCCGCCGTCCTCGACACCGGACACCGTCACCTCGGGCGCCGTCGCGTCCAGCCGGACCGACGCCGAAACCGGCTCGGAGACGTTGCCGGCCTCGTCGGTGCCACGGAACGCCAGCTCGTGCACGCCGTCGTCGGCGACCTCGACCGGGCCGTCGTACGCCGTCCACTCGCCGTCACCGACCCGGTACTCGACGGTGACATCGCCGCCGTCGTCGGCCGCCGTCGCGGTGACGGTGACCGGGTCGACGTGCCACCCGTTCGAGCCGGTCGGCTCGGCCGGGTCGACCTGCACGTCCACGGTCGGCGGGGTGGTGTCGTCAGGGGCCACGGTGAACGACAGCGACTGCCACTGTCCGGCGTTGCCCGCCGCGTCCGTCGCCCGGTACTCGACCGTGTAGTCGCCGGGCTCGTCGAACGTGACCGGCCCGTCGTAGCTGGTCGGCTCCTCACCGGCCAACCGGTACTCGATCGAGTCCACACCCGAGCCGGAGCCGTCGTCGGCGGTCAGCTCGAGCGTCTGCGGTCCGCCCTGATCCAGGTCGGCGCAGGCGATGGGCAGCCCCGGGAACTCCGAGTCGTGCACCATGACGCCCAGCTCGACCGGACGCGCGACCCAGCTCGCCGAGCCGGATCCGACGGCGACGCCCTGGCTGTTCGCCTCCAGCTCACCCTTCGGGTCCGCCGACGACGACAGCCAGATCTCGTTCGGCGGCTCCGGCGAACCGTCCGAGTCGTGCATGTAGTGCCCGCCGCCTTCCGCGCAGGTACCGGCATGCAGGTGCGACGGGTAGGTCGACCCCGGGTCGAGGCCCTCGACGCGGACGTCCACCGCGGTGCCGTTGTCCGACGAGCGGACCATCGTCACCTCACCGGTCACGTCCAGGTCGGTGCGCCCCGGGATCTTGACCAACTCACCGGTCACCTCGCCCAGCTGCCGTGCGGTGACGGCCGGCGCCGTGGTGTCCTCGCCGCCGTCGCTGGTGACCCGGAAGTAGTCGAAGCCGACCGTGACCGGCTCCTGCTGCTGGGGTCCGATGGCCATCAGGCCGAAGGAGTCCAGCTCCGCGTCGTTGGTCACCGGCTCGCCCAGCGACGTCCAGTTCACCCCGTCGCCGCTGATCTCGGCGCTGTAGGTGGTTCCGGACTTCGTCAGGCGCAGCTGGTACTTGCCGCTCTCGGTCGACTCCGCGACGTCGAGCTGCCGGTTGCCGCCGGCGCCGAAGTCGCCGCCCTGCTCGGAGACCAGCTCGGCTCCGAGATCGGTCGCGGTGTCCGGCGTGTTCCGCGCGGCCACGTCGAACTTCACGTAGTTGTCGTCGTCGCCGTACACCATCAGGCCGGCGAGCTGCCACTGGTGCAGCATCGTCGGCGTCAGCTGGGTCTCGACGGTCCAGTCGCCCGCCGGAAGATCCTGCAGGATGAAGTTGCTCGGATCCTCGTTGGCGCCACCGTTGATGTCGCCGGGCTGGGTCTGGATGCGCAGCTGGCCGTCGGCCACGGAGACCGCCGACGAGTCGTAACGGACCACCGAGTTCCAGCGGCACCCGTCGACAGCGTCACCGTCGAACTCGTCCGACGGCGCACGAACACCATCGTCGTCGGTGTCCGGGGTGACGGTGAAGTGCTCGAACACCGCGTCGACCTCCGGCGTGCCGGTGTCGCCGGCCGCCATCAGCCCGATGGTCGCGCCATCGATGACCGACGCCGCGCCCGCCAGATCGGTCCAGGTTTCACCATCGGCGGAGTACGCCGCGGTGAGCTGCGAACCGTCACTGCTCAGACGCAGGTGTGCGGTGGACGGGAAGTCCGCCGGCAGTGTCACGTTGTCGTGCCACGTCCGCGAACCGCCCGACTCGGTCTGGAACTCCAACAGCCGGCCGCCGGACGCGTTCCTGGTGAACGCCACCTTGACGTAGTCGTCGTCGGTGCCGTGCAACAGGAGCCCGGCGTGCTGCCACTCGCGGGTGTGCTCGATCGACACCTGGGTCTCGACCGTCCACTCCCCGTCGCGGGCCGGCTGGCCCACGTAGCTGATCGGCCCGGTGGCGGCCTCGTTGATGTCGCCGTCGGTCACCGGCAGCGTCAGCGCGCCGTCGGCGACGGTGGCGGGCATCCCCTCGGCGTTGCGCACCGTGCTCCACCGGCTGGTGTCCAGCTCCGCCCCGTCGAACTGGTCGGACTGGCCCTTCTCGCAGACCGGTCCCGGCTCGGGGTCCGGGTCCGGTTCCGGTTCCGGCGTCCACACCTCGTTGGTCAGCGTGAACCCGCTGAACTGGGCACGGTTCGTCTCGGTCGAGCTGTGCGCGGTGACCGCGACGCCGATGTCCTGCGCCGACGTGGCACCGGGCAGCGTGACCGGGTCACCGATCGCGGTGAACTCCTGGCCGTCCTTGCTCCAGTACGCGGTGTACTGGTCGCCGTCGCGGACGAGGCGAACCCACGCCGGGTGCCCGTTCGTGCCCCCGCCGTCACTCGCGTCGAGCTCGCCGTTGCCGTCGGTGTCACGCAGCCACTCGAACTCGAGCCCTGCCCGCATGACCAGGGCCGCGTAGCCCGCTGACGACCCCGGCTGGGTGACGTCGTTGCGCACGATCAGCCCGGCCTTGGCCGAGTCCTCGGTCCCGGACTGGCCGTCGATGCGCACCGTCGCCGTCCACTGCTCACCGGCGGCCGCCGGCAGGTAGGCCGCACCGTACTCGTCGGTGCCCTGCCACATGTTCCCGCCGCCGGAGTTGACGATCCAGGTGTCCGTGTCCGGGCGATCGAACGTCGCACCGGCGTTGCTGTAGGTCAGCCAGTTCCCGTACAGGTCACCGACCTCGACCCGGACGATGCGCGACGTGGTGCTGTCGCCGTTGTCGTTCGTCGCCACGGCGGTGAGGTCGTAGCGCCGCTTCTCGGTGACGTCCCACGTCGTGGCGTACGGCGCGGTGTCGTCCACGCCGATCGACTCGCCGTCGGCGAAGAACTCGACCTGAGTGACCGCGTTCTCCTCGTCGCTGGCCTCGGCGGTGACCTCGATCGCGCCCGGCTCCAGCTGGTCGTCGGCCGCCGGAGAGGTGATCGCCACCTCCGGCTTGGACGTCGTCGCCGCGCCCTTGCCCTCGGCCTCGACGAAGTTCAGCCTCCGCTCGCCGGCCCCGGGGAACACCGCGTACAGCGTGAAGGAATCAGGCGTGTCCGTGCCTGTGTTGGCTACTGGCACGGTGACGTCGGTGTAGCCGGTCGGCCCGGTGGCCGGGATCTCGGCGGTCCCCAGCAGCTCACCGTCGGGAGCGCCCTTGCGCAACTCGATGGTGCCGCCGTCCGGCGCGGCGGCGCGCACCGTCAGGCCGTCGACGTTGTACAGGTTGACCGGCGCATACGACGCCCACGCACCGTCCGATCCGGTGATCGCGTCGCCGTGGCCCTCGACGTCACGCGAACTCGACGCGGTGACGCCCTGTGCCTCGTCGTAGAACTCCGCCTCCCGCTTCTTCGGGAACAGCAGCGTGGTGTCGGACCCCGTCAGCGACGGGATGTCCCCTTCGCCTCCGCTGTCGGAGTATCGGGCGTCCAGGACGTAGAACACGTTCATGTCCTCGCCGTGGCCACCGCCCAGTGAGGTCGTCGCGGTGCCGGTCCGGCCGGACAACGGAGCGCCCGAGTGAGCGTGCCCGTTGTGCCCGAGTGCCGGCTGGACGACGACGTCGGCGTCGGCGATGGACTCGTCCTCGGCGTCGGTGACGGTCAGATCCCACGGAATGTCGTCACCGAACTCGAAGAACGAGCCGTTCGGCGGCAACCCGAAGTCCACCTCCGGGCGGGTGTTGCCGACCGTGATCGGCACCGTGGTCGTCCCCGTCTTGCCGTGCGGGTCGGTGACCGTCAGCCGGGCGTCGTACACACCGTTCGCGTCGTAGGTGTGCGTCGCCGTCGTCCCGGTCGCGTCCACCGTGCCGTCACTGGTGAAGTCCCACTCGTAGGTGAGCTGCTCCTCCTCCGGGTCGGTGCTGGAGCTGCCGTCGAACGAGACCTCCAGCGGGGCGTGCCCGGAGTCCGGTGTGGCGGTGATGTTCGCCTCCGGTGATCGCGACCCGGAGACGTAGTCGATGCGGTGCAGCCCGGAGTTCGGGTTGTCGCGGCCGAAGCCGCCGCCCCAGTCGAGCACGTACATCGAGCCCTCAGGCCCGAACTCCGAGTCGATCGGCGCGAGGAACTCCTGTTCCGGCAGGAACGGGTTCACCTTCTCCAGTTCCGTGGTGTCACCGTTCGGGATGAGTGTGTACATCTTGTTGCGCGACCACTCGTAGAAGAAGGCCTTGCCGTCGTACGACTCCGGGAACTTGGTGTCGGACTCCAGCGCCGGGTCGAAGTTGTAGAACGGCCCGCCCATCGGCGCCAGGCCGCCGCCCTGCGGAATGACCTCGGGGACCGACGAACGCTGGTAGCCGTACCACATGTCGGCCGGCTTCGCCGCCGGCAGGTTGGTCAGCCCGGTGTTGCGCACCGAGTCGTTGACCGGGTTGGAGCAGTCGAACGAGTCGCCGACGGTCACCGGGTCGGTGGTGTAGTCGACGTCCTTGAACGGCTCGTTGTTGCCCATGCACAGCGGCCAGCCGTAGAAGCCGGGCTCGGTGATGAGGTTCCACTCCGCGATACCGGCGGGGCCGCGGTCCGGGTTGTCGGTGCCGTTGTCCGGCGAGTAGTCGGCCATGCCGATCGCACCGGTCTCGTCGTCGATGGTGAAACGGAACGGGTTACGGAAGCCCATCGCGTAGATCTCCGGGCGGGTCTTGTCCTGGGTGTCCTCGGACTCCGGGAACATGTTGCCCTCGGGGATCGTGTAACTGCCGTCCGGCTGCGGCGTGATCCGCAGCAGCTTGCCGCGCAGGTCGTTCGTGTTCGCCGACGTCGCGCGGGCGTCGTGGAACGTGCCCTCACGCTCGGACAGCGGGGCGTAGCCACCGGACGGCTCGGAGTGCGGGTTCACGTCGTCGCCGACGCCCAGGTAGAGGTTGCCCTGCGGGCCGAACTCCAGGCCGCCGCCGGTGTGCCCCGGCTCGTCGGGCAGCCGCCGTGCCGGCACCTCCAGCATCACGGACTCGGACGCGGGGTCGATCTGCGAGTCCGCGCCGACCGTGAACCGGGACAGCCGGTTGTAGAAGTTCGCCGGGTCGGTGTCGTCCTCGCTGGCCGGCGAGTAGTAGACGTACAGGTAGCCGTTGTCCGCGAAGTTCGGGTCCAGGGCGATGCCGAGCAGGCCGTCCTCACCGCCGGAGTACACCGGGATGGTGATGGCCGTGTCGGTGGTCCGGGTCTCCGGGTCGTACACGCGGATCTGCCCGCGAACCAGCTCGGTGAAGAACACCCGCCCGTCGGGGGCGACGTCGATCGCGAACGGCGCGCTCGTGTTCTCGTCCAGGGAGACCCGCTCGAACTGGTCCCACTTCGTACCGCCGCAGTCACCCTCGGCGATACCGGCGGCCCACTCGACACCGCCGATGATGTGCTGCACGAACGCCGGCTCCTCGGTGTAGTGCGCACCGAAGTGACCCATGGCCGTCACCCACGCGCGGCCGCCGTCGTACGGCTTGCACCACGAGATCGGGTGGTCGTAGCCCATGGCGTTGCTGCCGGGGTCGTACGTGGTCTCGTCCATGGTCGCCAGCACGTGCGCGTCACCACGGACGTTGGTGGAGAAGTTGTACCACTCGTCGGCGCGGTCCCACCGTTGCGGCAGGTGCTGGGTGGACGGGTGGGTCTGGTCCTCGACGCGGACCGTGCCGGGCTGGCCCGGGCTGGTCCCGGTGGCGGCGTGCCCGGGCATCAACGACCCGATCAGGTCGTCCCACCACTGGTAGCCACCGCGCATGTCCGCGGCGTTGTGAACCGCGACGATGCCGCCGCCGCCCTGCTGGTACCGCTCCAGGGCCGCCTTCTGGTCGGCGGTCCACGGGTCACCGGAGGCCTGGAACATGATCAGCGCGTCGAACCGGGCGAGGTCCTCGTCGTTGAAGATCGTCGAGTCCTCGGTGTGCTCGGACGTGATGCCGGCGTCGGCCAGCGACGTCTCGAGGACGGGGACGCCCTGGTTGATGGCCTCGGTGTGCCGGTACGCCGCCGTCTTCGTGAAGATCAGGACGTGGGCGTCCTCCGCGGCAGGCGGTTCCTCCTGCGCCTGCGACGGTAAGGCGTTGAGCAGTGAGAATGCGAGTGCGACGGTGAGGGCTACGGCTAACAGCCGTCCCCACCGCTGGCGTAGAGCCACGTACATCAGGGTTTCCTCCAGGGAAAGAGCATCAGCGTCTTCTCGGAGCCCCGCGGCGTGCCGGCGCCGGCGGTCGCGAACACCTACGGCTGGCCGACCACCTCCTCCACGTCCCGCAGGAACGACAGCCCGTCCACGGCGATCGCGTCCTGGTTGGCCGCGAGCGGCCGCCAGATCGACGCGGCGGTGGCGATGGTGGCGTTCTCGGCGGTGAACGACTCGATGGCCAGGGGACCCTCGTAGCCGGCCCGGTCGAGAGCGGCCAGGATGCCGGTCCAGTCCAGATGGTCCGCGCCCGGCGCCCCTCGATCGTTCGCGCAGACCTGGACATGGGCGATCCGGTCCCCTGCGCGGGTGATCGCCTCGGCGATGTCACGTTCCTCGATGTTCATGTGGTACACGTCCAGCGCCAGACCGCACGCCGCGGGCGGTAGCCCGTCCAGGGCGTCCAGACCCTGCTCGACGGTGTTGATCAGGCTGGTCTCGTATCGGTTCAACGGCTCGACGGCGACGGTCACGCCGGCGTCCGCGGCGTGCTCGACCACGGGGCCGAGACCGTCGCGCAACTCGGCGTAGCGCTGCCGGCGCTCGATGTCGTCCATCCGCCACGTCCGGCCCACCGAGGCGTACGCGGGGCCGGCGATGACCGGCGACCCCACCGCCTGCGCCACGTCCACGACATGGCGCAGGTAGTCGCGGGTGGTGGCGACCGTTCCCGGGTCCGTGGCGACCAGCTCGCGCCCCTCACCCATGACCAGCACGACGCACGCCTTCAGGCCGAGCTCGTCGAGCAGGGCGGACGCGCGCTGCGGATCCCAGTCGCCCGGGTTCTCGACCGGGAGCTCGATGACGTCGAAGCCCCAGTCCGCGATCCGCGGCGCCAGCGCCGCCAGGCTGGTGTCGGTCAGCGGTGACGTCCACACCCAGGTGTTGACGCCCAGCGCCCTGTTCATCGGCTCAGCTCCTCATCAGGTGTGTCTCCGCCCCGCCCTCGTTGATCGTGGAGTTCTTCGGCTGAGATTCGGACGAATCGCCCGCTGGAGCCGTATTTCTCCACGATCAACGAGGGACGGGAGGGGTGGTGATCGTCGGTGGTCGGGAACGAGAGGTCGGACGGGTCAGCGATCCTGCCAGGCCTCGGGGAACCCGGGAAGGTCCTCGCCGCCGAACTTCGCGTAGTGCAGGTCGGGCATGCCCTCGTTGCGGTCGAGGTACTCGTCCCGGTCCTCCTCGGTGATCGGCTCCTGCGGCAGCACCCACTCGGACGGGACCTTCTCGCCGTTCCAGATCTTCACCGCGGCCTCGATCGGGGTGCGCCACTGGAAGTTCGAGTACGCCGGAGCGATGGCCGTCATGCCGGTCTCCTTCCACTTGCGCATGAAGCCCAGCTCGTCCTCACCGACCATGACCGGGTAATCGTTGCCGGTGTCCTCGAACGCCTCGACGGCCGCGACCGCGCCGTCGCCGGCGTCCATCCAGATGCCGTCGACCTCGCCGCGCTGCAGGTACTGGGTGACGGTGTCCTTGATGGTGGCGGCGTCGCCCTCGGTGAACTCGTTGCCGAGGATCTCCAGGTCGCTGTCGGCGAAGATCTCCTGTGCCGCCGCCCACCGGTGCTCCAGCACGTCGACACCGGGCAGGATCCGCAGCGCCAGCACCTTCGAGCCCGGCTCGAGGTTCTCGACCAGGAACTCCGCGCCGTCGGCGCCGTAGGCGTAGCCGCCGATCGGGTGGATGAACGTCACCATGCAGTCGGTGTTGACGCCGCGGTCGAACACGATCACCGGGACACCGCTCTGGCACGCCGCCTCGACGGCCGGCGTGAGGGTGGCCGTGGTCGACGGCGAGATGATGATCGCGTTGCAGTCACCCGCGTCGACGAACGCCTGGATGTCGGAGATCTGCTTGTTGTCGTCGCCGCCGGCGTCAGATACGCGGAACTCGCCGATGTCGCCGCTGTCTTTGTACACCTGGACCTGCTGCTGCATCGTGATCCAGCCGGTCACCCGCCACGGGTTGGCGACCGAGGCGTTGGAGAAGCACAGCGTGTTGCCGTCCTGTGCGTACTCGGCGGTCTCGACGTATTCGGGGTCGATCGCCTGCAGCCACGGCTTGTCCGCCGGGCCCTCCGGCTCCTTGTCGCGCTGGGCGAGCTGTTTCTCGTACTCGGCCTGGACGAACCACTCGTCGCCGGAGCCTTCGGAGGACTGCCCCCCGTCGTCCGGCTGCTCGGCGGCCTGGTCCACCTCGTCGGTGGTGTCCGCCGGCTCGTCGGTCGTGCATGCCGTCAGCGCGAGCACCGCGGTAACGGCGCCGGCGGACAGAACACGAAGCTTCCGCATATGACTTTCCTTCCTCGAACGGTCCTAGGACCCCGTGGTTTCGTCGGGTCGAGCATCGGTTGCCGGTACTGCGGGACGTGACCGTTCGCGCGCGGCATAGGCCACCGCCGCGATGATGATCACGCCTTGGACCGCCGGCCGGATGGTCGACGGCAAGCTGAGCTGGTTGAACAGGGTGAACAGTGCTTCGACGGTCAGCGCACCGGCCATCGCGGCGACGACCGTGCCGCGTCCGCCGCCGAGCACCACACCGCCGAGCACCACGGCCGTGATCGCCGTGAACTCGAGCCCGTCACCCACCTGCGCCGTGACGCCCGCGTAGCCGCCGATGAGCACGCCGGCGAGACTCGCCAGCACGCTCGAGAGGACGAAGGCGGCGGTGCGCACCTGCCACACCCGCACCCCGGAGAAGGCCGCGGCCTTCTCGTTGTCGCCGGCCGCGATCAACGTCCGGCCGTACGGGCTGCGCATGAGGACGACAGCTGCGATCACCACGGCGACGAGGATGAACAGCGCCCATGGCAGCAGCCGCACCACCGACATCTCGATGCCACCGCGCCCGGCCTGGCGGAACCCCTCGGACAGCGCACCGGTCGGCGAGCCTCCGGTCCACAGCCGGATGGCGCCGTAGAGCACCAGCATCATGCCGAGCGTGGTGATCAGTGAGTGCACCTTCAGCAGGGTCGTGATCAGCCCGTTCACCAGGCCGACCACGATCCCGAAGGCGAGCATCAGCAGCATCACCGGAACGGTGCGGCTCTCCTCGCCGTCGATCAGCGCCGCTGCGATGACGACCTGCGCGCCCACCAGCGAACCGACCGACAGGTCCAGCTCGCCGGCGACGATCACGAAGTACTGCCCCACGGCCAGGATGACCAGCGGAGCGGCGTTCTTGATGAACGCCATCAACGACGGCGGCTCCATGAATCCCGGGTTGACCACGGCGATGACCGCGAAGATCACGACCAGCAGCGCGAACACGGTGGCGCTGCCTCCGCCGAACAACGCCGCGAGCAGTCCCGCGGCCCTGTTTCCGCCCTGGCGCTGTGGCGCGGGCGTCTGGGTCATGGTCATCGTCCACCCCCGTGGCCGGCCGGAACGGATTCGTCGTCGGCGGAGTCCGGGGGCGCCCCGGGGTCACGGCCCCGTCTCTCGCCGCCTCCGCCGTTACCGCGGAACCGGACCCGGGTGGCCTGCCGGTCGTGGTAGCGACGGGCGTAGATGGCGACGGCGGCGATGATGACCACGCCGCGGAGCACGTCCTTGAAGAACGGGTCCACCTGCAGGATGTTGAAGATCGTGTCCAGCTCCGCCAGGATCAGCACCCCGGCGAGCGTTCCGGCGACTCCGCCGCGCCCGCCCATCAGGAAGGTGCCGCCCAGCACCACCGCGGCGATCGAGTCGAGCTCGTAGCCGGAGTCGTAGACCAGGGCGCTACCGGTGCCGAACCGTGCCGCGATCAGCAGGCCGGCGACTCCGGCCGCGATCGAGCACAGCACGTGCGAGATGATCATCACCCGGCCGGTGCGGATCCCGGACAGCCGCGCGACGTCGTCGCTGCCGCCGACGGCGTACATGTGGTAGCCGGTCCGCGTCTTGCGCAGGTAGAGGATGCCGGCGACGACGGCGATCAGCATGACCGCGGCCGACAGCGGGACGGGCCCGATCCGGCTGTACCCGAACTGCTGGAACACGCTCGGCACCTCGCCGGCCGGGCCCTTGTACTGCGTGTCCAGGTACCCCTTGATGATCAGGCCCATGCCCAGGGTGGTGATGAACGGGTTGACCTTGAGCAGCGTGATGATCAGCCCGTTCGCCAGGCCGATGGCGCCCGCGACCAGCACGACGACGGCGATGCCCAGCGGTATCCGCGCGGCGTCGCCGGCCATGGTGGTGGCGCCGATCAGGCTGGACAGCGCCATCACGTAACCGACCGACAGGTCGAGCGAGCGGCACAGGATGACGAACGTCTGCCCGAGGGCGACGAAGCCCAGCAGGCTCGAGCGGGTCAGCATGTCGACCGTGTTGGCGGTGCTGAGCAGGTTGTCACCGCGGATGCCCACGAGCACCGCGCCGATGATCACGACGCCGAGCAGCGCCAGGTACACCAGCTCGGTCGAGCCGAGCCGGCGGCGACGCACCGGTGTCGCCGTCTGCGTGGTCACGGTCGTGCTCACGACCTCCCCCCTTCGCTCGCGTGGCCGGTGGCCAGCGCCATCACGTCCTCTTCCGGCACGCCGCCGGAGGTCTCTCCGGCGATCCGGCCGTCGCTCAGCACGACGATCCGGTCGGCCATGCCGATGACCTCCGGAAGCTCGGACGAGATCATCAGGATCGCCACCCCCTCGGCGGCGAGCTCGCGCATGAGGCTGTAGACGCGGTGCTTCGCTCCGACGTCGATGCCGCGGGTCGGCTCGTCGAGCACGATGACCGACGGCTCGGTGGCCAGCCACTTGGCCAGGACCACCTTCTGCTGGTTGCCGCCGGAGAGGAACCGCACCTCCTGGTCCTCGCCGCGCGCGACGAGATCGAGCGAGGACAGGATGCCGGGGATCCGTTTCGCGCGGCGGGTAGCGCCACGCGGGCTGACCGCGTCGAGCACCAGCCGCGCGTTCGCGGACACGGACTGGTTCAGCGCCAGCCCTTCGGCCTTGCGGTCCTCGGTGACCAGCGCGAGTCCGGCACGGACCGCCTGCCGGGCCGATCGCAGCCGCAGCCGCCGACCGTCCATGTGCACCGAGCCGCGGGTGAACCGGGCGATGCCGAACAACGCGTGCGCGATCTCGGTGCGCCCACTGCCCTGCAGCCCGGCCAGCGCGACGATCTCGCCGGAGCGCAGCTCCAGGTCGATGCCGTCGAGCTGTTCGTTCCCGCCGCCGCTGACCCGCAGCTTGACGTCGCCCACCGTCGTCCCGGGGATCTTTTCCGGGAAGAACGACGACATCGGCCGGCCGACCATCATGCGGACCAGGTCCTCGGAGTCGATCGCCGCGGTGTCGACCGTGTCGACCAGGGCGCCGTCCTTCAGCACCGTCACCCGGTCGCAGAGGTCGAAGATCTCCTTGAGCCGGTGCGAGACGTACAGGATCGCGACGCCGCGCTCACGCAGCTGGCCGACCAGCCGGTACAGCAGCTCGACCTCCTCGTCGGCCAGCGCCGCGGTCGGCTCGTCCATCGAGATGATGCGCGCGTCGTAGGACAGCGCCTTGACGATCTCGACGATCTGCTGGCCGGCGACCGACAGCGAGCGCACCGGCGCCTGCGGGGACAGCCACGTCAGCCCCAGCTCCTCGAGCAGCGAGGCGGTGTCCGCGTTCATCTTGCCGGCGTCGACCATCCCGCGGGTGCGCGGCTCGCGCCCGAGGAAGATGTTCTCGGCCACCGAGCGGTCCGGCAGCAGGTTGAACTCCTGGAAGACGGTGGAGACGCCGGCCTCCTGCGCCTGCAGGGGGTGCTCGAAGTCGACCGGCTCGCCGTCGAGCTCCACGCGCCCGTTGTCGGCGCGATGCACGCCGGCGAGGATCTTCATCAGCGTCGACTTCCCGGCGCCGTTCTCACCGACCAGCGCGTGCACCTCGCCGGCACGCAGGTCGAGGTCGACGCCGTGCAGCACGCGCACGCCGAGGAACGACTTCTCGACGCCGGTCATCCGCAGCAGCGCTGTACCGACGGCCGTGCCGCCGGAGGGCGCCGCGGACGGGTTGGCGGTCACCGTGCCACCTCCACCCAGCTCTGTTCACGGGCCGAGGCCACGACGGCGTCGGCGAGCCGGGCAGCCCGCAGGCCGTCGTCGAAGGTCGGCAGCCCGTCCGGGGTGTCTCCGCGGACGGCGGCGGCCGTGTCGGCCACGAAGGAGTTGAAGCAGTCCTGGTAGCCCTGCGGGTGTCCCGCGGGGATGTGCGCGTACCGGGCGGCCGCGTCGCTGAGCGTGTCGGGGTCGCGCACGACGAGGCTGCTGCGCTCGCGTCCGCCCCACCACAGCACTTCCGGGTTCTCCTGGTCGAAGCTGAGCGTTCCCTGGGACCCGGACACCTCGAGCAGCAGGCGGTTCTTCCGGCCGGCGGAGACCTGGCTGATCACCACCGAGCCGGGGGCTCCCGACGCGGTGGCGAACTGCATGGTCACGACGTCCTCGGTGGTGACGTCGCGCTGCTGCGACTCGCCGCGCCGCCCGTTCACCGTGGACGTCCGCGCGCTGAGCCCGACGATCCGGTCGCCGGTGACGAACTCGAGCAGGTCGCACCAGTGCGAGCCGATGTCGCCGAATGCCCGGGTCGGCCCGCCGAACTCCGGGTCGACGCGCCAGTTGTCGTCGCTGGGGTGCAGCATCCAGTCCTGCAGATAGCTGCCGTGCACCAGCGATATCGTTCCGATCTCGCCGCGCCGCACCCGCTCGCGCGCTTCGCGCACCACCGGGTGGAAGCGGTAGACGAACGGCACCGTCGCGATCCGGTCCGCGGAACGCGCGGCGTCGGCCAGGCGCTCGGCGGTCGCGCCGTCGACGGCGAGCGGTTTCTCGCAGACGACGTGCTTGCCGGCGGCGAGTGCGGCGTGGACGACCGGTTCGTGCAGGTGGTTCGGCGTACAGACGTGGACGACGTCCACGTCCACCGATTCCACCAGGTCACGGAGGTCACCGAACGCCTGGTCCGCGCCGATCTCCGGGCGCGCCGACTCGGCTCGTTCGAGGCTCGATCCGACGATCCCGACGACTCGGCCACCGCCGGCCCGGACGGCCCGGGCATGTACCCGGCCCATGAATCCGGTGCCGACGATCGCCGCCCGGCGACCGTTTCCGGCGGGGATGTCTGGTTGGTCTGCGGTCTCTTCTGTGACGGGGGCCACTCCCATGGACGCCGAACCTAGCGGTGACTTTTGACGTGTGTCAATCAAAAGTTGCCGGTTCGTTGCAAAACTATGGCACGACGCACCGACGCAAGCCAGATATGTTTCACTTAATAGATGCTGGAAGACTCGGTCGGCGACGGCCACAAGGGGACGCCGCCAGCGGACATGCTGTCCGACCCCGTCACCGGTCCCACGGTGGCCGGAGCGGGCGCGCTGCTGTGGATGATGCGCGACGGCACCCCCCGCACCCGCTCCGAGCTGGCGTCGGTCACCGGGCTGGCGCGCTCGACCATCGCGCAGCGCGTCGACGCGCTGCTGGCCGCGGGGTTCATCGGCCCGGCAGGTGAGGCGACGTCCACGGGCGGGCGCCCGCCGACCCGCTTCGCGTTCAACCCGACGGCGCGAGTGACGCTCGCGGCGGACATCGGCGCCACGCACGCCAGGGTCGCCGTCACCGACCTCGCCGGCGACGTGCTCGCCGAGCTGCGCGAGGAACTGGACGTCGCCCAGGGACCGGACCCGGTACTCGACCGCGTGGTCCGCGCCTCACACGAGCTTCTCGACGAGATCGGCCGCTCACCGTCCGACCTGCTCGGCGTCGGCATCGGCCTGCCGGGCCCGGTGGAACACTCCACCGGCCGGCCGGTGAACCCGCCGATCATGCCCGGCTGGGACGGCTTCGACGTCCAGGGCTACCTGCGCGAACGGCTCGGCGTCGTCGCCCTCGTCGACAACGACGTCAACATCATGGCGCTCGGCGAGCACTTCACCCAGTGGCGCAGCGCGCCGCACATGATGTTCGTCAAGATCGCCACCGGCATCGGCAGCGGCCTGATCAGCGACGGCCGGCTGCACCGCGGCGCGCAGGGCGCCGCCGGCGACATGGGACACCTGCAGTTGCCGCACAGCGACGACGTCGTCTGCCGATGCGGGAACACCGGCTGCCTCGAGGCCGTCGCCAGCGGCGCCGCCATCGCCGCGGCGCTCACGACACGCGGCATCCCCGCCGCGTCCAGCCGCGACGTCGTCAACCTCGCCCGCGGCGGGTCGGTGGAGGCGCTGCAACTGGTGCGGCAGGCCGGGCGCGACATCGGCGAGGTGCTCGCCGCGGCCGTCAGCCTGTTCAACCCGTCGCTGATCGTCATCGGCGGCTCGCTGGCGCAGTCCGGCGAGCACCTGATCGCCGGCGTCCGCGAGATCGTCTACCGGCGCTCGCTGCCACTGGCCACCCAGCACCTGCGCATCGTGCAGTCCCGCACCGGCGACCGGGCCGGCGTCATCGGCGCGGCCGTCATGGTGATCGACCATGCGCTGGCCCCGGCGCAGCTGGACGCACTGCTCGGCACATCGTGACCGCGTCACCTGATCGCCGTGTCACCTGATCACCACTTGTGCACCTGATCATCGCCTCTCGCGTGATCAGGTGACACCCAACCGGCCGACGCCTGCTCCGACGACGGCCGACGTCACCGCCGAGCGGTCCGTTGTCACCTGATCGCCTCCAGGATGTGGACACAGAACGATCAGGTGACTGCCACGCGTCGTACGGCTTCTGTTTGTCACCTGATCATCACGGTTGGTCGGCACCGGCGCCCGGCCACGAGTCCGAGAGATCACGCGATCAGTTGTCGGAGTGATCGACCTCGGCCAGCAGCTGCTCGAACGGTGTCGGCGCGGCGAACGGGTCCGCCGCTTCGCGCGGCTTCCGGGACGCGACGAGCCCGGCCAGTTCGGCACCCGCACGGGTGATCCGGTCGCCGAGTACGCCGGTCGCCGTCCCCGTGCCCCAGTCCGACGTCGCGGCGTACACACCGGTCGGCACGACGACCGAGCGCAGGTAGGTGAACATCGGGCGCATCGCGTGCTCGAGGACCAGCGAGTGCCGCTCCGTCCCGCCGGTCGCGCCGATCAGCACCGGCATGCCGGCCAGCGCGTCCGCGTCGAGCACGTCGAAGAACGACTTGAACAGGCCGCTGTACGACGCCGTGAACACCGGCGTCACCGCGATCAGGCCGTCGGCCGCGACCACGTCGTCGATCGCCGTGCTCAGCGTCCCGGTCGCGAACCCGGTCAGCATGGTGCTGCTCAGCTCCGCCGCGTGGTCGCGGAGCTCGACGACGGTGACCTCCGGCTCGGTGTCCTGCTGCCGCAGCGCCTCGGCGGTGGCTGCGGCCAGGCGGTCGGCCAGCATCCGGGTCGACGACGGCTCACGCAGCCCGGCGGAGACGACGGCCAGCTTCCGCTGCGTCATCACAGCACCTCCGCCGGCGCGTCGGCGCCACGGTCGGTCGTCCGCTCGGCCGTTTCGGCCGCCTGCTCGGCCGCGGCGACGCGCGAGGCGTGCGTCGGCGCGTCCGGGACGTGAGCAGGGCGCCCGGCGTCCAGCTCCTTGCGCAGCACCGGCACCACCTCGCCGCCGAGGATCTCCAACTGCTCCAGCACGGTGGACAGCGGCAGACCCGCGTGGTCCATCAGGAACAGCTGGCGCTGGTAGTCGCCGACGTCCTCGCGCATCGCCGCGTAGCGGTCGATGACCTGCTGCGGACTACCGACCGTCAACGGCGTCTCGGCGCTGAACTCCTCCAGCGACGGGCCGTGGCCGTACACCGGCGCGACGTCGAAGTACGGACGGAACTCCCGTACCGCGTCCTGGGAGTTCGCCCGCATGAAGACCTGGCCGCCGAGCCCGACGATCGCCTGGTCGGCGCGGCCGTGGCCGTAGTGCTCGTAGCGGCGGCGGTAGAGGTCCACCATCTGCTTGGTGTGCGTCATCGGCCAGAAGATGTTGTTGTGGAAGAAGCCGTCGCCGTAGTAGGCCGCCTGCTCGGCGATCTCGGGGCTGCGGATCGAACCGTGCCAGACGAACGGCGGCACGCCGTCCAGCGGGCGGGGTGTCGCGGTGAACGACTGCAGCGGCGTGCGGAACTTGCCCTGCCAGTCGACGACGTCCTCGCGCCACAGCCGGTGCAGCAGCGCGTAGTTCTCGACCGCGAGCGCGATGCCGTTGCGGATGTCCTGCCCGAACCACGGGTAGACCGGGCCGGTGTTGCCGCGGCCCATCATCAGGTCGACCCGGCCGTCGGCCAGATGCTGCAGGTAGGCGTAGTCCTCGGCGAGGCGGACCGGGTCGTTGGTGGTGATGAGGGTCGTCGCCGTGGAGAGGACGATCCGCTCGGTCCGTGCGGCGACGTTGGCCAGCAGCACCGGCGGGTTCGGCGGGGCGGCGAAGGGCGGGTTGTGGTGCTCGCCGACGGCGAAGACGTCCAGGCCGACCTCCTCGGCCTTCAGCGCGATGGCGACCATCGCCTTGATCCGTTCCGCCTCCGACGGCACGCGCCCGTTCGTCGGATCCGGCGTCACGTCGCCCACGCTGAAGATCCCGAACTGCATCGTCATCGTTTACTCACCCGCCCATATTGTTGACGTGTCATCAAAGATACACGGCTGCAACGGTTGGCGTCGATGTCCTATTCCGCGACGGTGCGGGCCATCACCAGGGGAACCGTCGCACCACCAGGCCTACACGGGTGGTACTCCAGGCAAAACCATGCTGAACGTGATCATTCCGCGACGGTTGCGCGTGCCGGATTCTTCTCGAGCGCCGGTCACCGTTCGCGGCCCCAGCGGCGTCAGGGGTGCAGGCGGGACCGCGCCTCGGCGTAGGCCGCACGGACCTGGGTACCGTCGGCGCCGCCGACGGTCTCGATACCGGCGCCCGGATGCACAGTGGTGTCCACCGCCAGTTCCCACTCCGGTGGGGCCGACGTAGCGGCCAGCGCCCAGGCCGCCTGCCGCGCGGCGCCGCGGGCCACGTACTCCCCCGCCGCCGGAACCACCACCGGCACGCCGAACACGTCCGCGGCCACCGCACGCACCGCCGCCGACTGTGCCGCGCCTCCGACCAGGACGATCCGCTCGACCGCGACGCCCTGGGCACGCATCGCGTCCACGCCGTCGGCCAGGCCGCACAGCATCCCCTCGACCGCCGCGCGTGCCATGGTCTGCGGCGTCATGCTCGCGCGGGTGAGCCCGACCAGGCTGCCGGTGGCGCCCGGAAGGTCCGGCGTCCGCTCGCCGTCCAGATACGGCAGCAGCACCAGCCCGTTCGCACCGGCGGGGGCCTCGAGCGCGAGCCTGTCCAGCCCGGCCAGGTCCGTGCCGAGCATCGTGGCGGTCGCAGAAAGGACCCGCGCCGCGTTCAACGTCGCCACCAGCGGCAGATGCCGCCCGGTGGCGTCCGCGAACCCTGCCACGGTGCCGGTCACGTCGGTCACCGGCGACTCGGACACCGCGAACACGGTCCCGCTGGTGCCCAGGGACACGACCACGTCGCCCGGCTCGAGAGTCAGCCCCAGAGCCGCGCCCATGTTGTCGCCGGTGCCGGCAGCGATGGCCGCGCCGGAGGGCGTGCGCCCCACCACCTCTGCCGGAGCGGCCACCCGCGGGACCCCCAGCTCGCGGCCGAAGGCCATGCTCAACAGATCGGGGCGGTACGACTCGTTCGCCGCGGACCAGTACCCGGTGCCGGACGCGTCCCCGCGGTCGGTCGTCGCCTCGTCGGGCCGGCCGGCCAGCTGCCAGGTCAGGTAGTCGTGCGGCAGCATGACCTGCTCGGCGCGTGCGGCGTTCGCGGGCTCGTGCGCGGCCAGCCAGCGCAGCTTCGTCACCGTGAAGCTGGCGACCAGCACCAGCCCGACGGCGTCGGCCCACGCGCCGGCTCCGCCCAGCTCGTCGGTGAGCTCACGCGCCGCGCCCGCCGAGCGGGTGTCGTTCCACAACAGCGCCGGCCGCACCACGGCGCCGTCCGCGTCCAGCACCACCATGCCGTGCTGCTGACCACCGACCGCGACGGCGTCGGCCCGCTCCAGCAGGCCGTCGCCGGCCGCCCGTAACGCGTCCCACCACGCCTCCGGCCCGACCTCGGTGCCGTCCGGATGGTCGGCCCGCCCGGTGTCGACCACCGCACCGGAGTCCGCGTCGACGAGGACGACCTTGCAGGCTTGCGTGGACGAATCGATTCCAGCCACCAGAGTCATGCCGGTCATCATGCCCGGTTTCGTCCGGCCTCTCGCGAGCGGGGCGGGGACTATCGGGCCGCCACGCCGACCCTGCTGTACGCCTCACGCAACGCGCCGAGGAACGTCTCGGTGGGCTGTGCCCCGGCGACGCCGTGGGTGCGGCCCATGACGAAGAACGGAACGCCGCTCGCGCCCAGCCTGCCCGCCTCGCCGATCTCGGAGCGGACCTCGTCGCCGAACGCGTCACCGGCGAGGACACGGCGGATGTCGTCCTCCGGCACACCGGCCTCGGCGGCCAGCCGGACGAGCGTCTCGTGATCGCCGAGGTCCTCGGCGTCCGTCACGTAGGCCCGCATGAACCCTACGTGCACCGCGGCTCCGGCGCCGTGTTCACGAGCGAGATGCGCCACCCGGTGCGCGTCGAACGTGTTCGCCACCCGCGCCCGGTCGAGCCGGTACTCCAGGCCGTCGCCGGCGGCGATCTCCGTCACCCGGTCGGTCATCTCGCGGGCCCGGTCGAGCCCGCCGAACTTGCGGCTCATGTGCTCGTGCAGACTTTCGGCGGTTCCCGCCTCGACGGACGGGTCGAGCTGATAGCTGCGCCAGACGATCTCGACGTCGTCGGCGTGCTCGAACTCGCCGAGCGCGGACTCGAGCCGGCGCTTGCCGATGTAGCACCACGGGCAGACGAAATCGGACCAGACCTCGATCAGCATGTCACGCTCCTGCCGACGGATCGCCGGGCGTCGCCGTCGGCGGGACCGCGCACACGCCGTCGGCGCACGCGCCCGCGTCCGCGTCCGCGTCACCGTCCACCATGACCAGACCGCCGCCGGACGCCGGCTCGTCGGCTCGGGACGGCTCCGCCGCCGTCGCGTCGTTCATCGACACACCTCCACTGGATGACACCGGTACGGCTCTCACCGCGGGTCAGCACCGCCGTTCACCCCGCTATTCCCACCCTGCCGCCGCCCCGCGACGGCGACGACGTCACCGGGTTCCGAGCGCCCGCAGAACCACCGACATCCGGGCCGGCTCCGGACGCAGCACGTGGTCCGGCAGCGGCCCCGGCCCGCAGGAACCGCTGCCGATGCCGTGCTGGGCAGCGTCGAGGGTGACGAACACACGGGTCCGCCGGACCAGGTCGGTCGGATGCGCCGCAGCGTCCAGATCCTCGCTGGTCCAGCGCCGCACGGTGAGCCCGAAGTGCGGATCGCCGTCCACACCGACACCCGCTCCGGTGACGGCGTCGGTCAGCTCGGCGTGCCGGACGTCGATGCGGTGACCGTTCTCCTGGGGACGGACGTACGGCGTCTGCATCCGGTCCACCGTCGTCGTGTACGTGCCCACCCGGGCTGCCTGCCGCGTATCCGGGTATGCCTCGCCCGGCCCGGGGCCGAACCAGCTCACCTGGTCGAACGAGGCCGGCAGCGCCAGCCGTAGGCCCAGCCGCGGCAACGGAAGATCCGGCCAGTCTCCGTCCGGCGTCACGTCCACCTCCAGCCGCACGGCGTCGTCGTCGGCCGCCGTCCACCGGTGGGTGACCAGCAGGCCGAACGCTCGCGCTGCCGGCGCCACGCGCGTGCGCACGAGCACCGCGTCGCCGTCCACCCGCACGTCGTCGGTCCGGTGGCGCATCCGGTGCAGCCCGTGCTCGCGCCATCCGGCGGCCGGGCTGCCCGGCTGGACGCTGTCGTTGTCCGTCGGCGCGCGCCACACGTCCAGTACGGGCCCGTCCAGGCCGATGTCGGCGAGGGCGCTGAGCCGCCCGGTGTCGCGGTCGAAGGTGGCGATGCCGACCCCGGGCGGGTCGGCGCGGACCGTGCCGGCAAGCGGCGCGGCCGCCACCGGCTCGGCGGCGCGCAGCTGCCCCTGTCCCCACGCGATCTCGTGCCCGGCCGGCGCCCAGGACGTGTCGCGCGCGAGAACGGCGCGCACAGTCAGCCAGGTCTCGGCGGTCGTCGCAGCCGCGGCGGGCACCGGCAACCGCGTGGACTCGCCGGCGGCGAGCACCGGAACATCCAGCTCGCCCCGGCCGACGTCGCTGCCCTCCTCCTCGACCGACCACACGAACACGAGGTCGGCGGTGTCGGCGAAGTCGCGCAGGTTGGTCACCGTGACCGCCCCGGCCGCCGCGTCGATCTCGACCCGCACCGGCTCGACGACCTTGGCGTACTCGACCAGGCCCGGCGACGGCGTCCGGTCCGGGAACACCAGGCCGTCGGCGATGAACGCGCCGTCGTGCAGTGCTTCGCCGAAGTCGCCGCCGTAGCCGAAGTACTCGCGGCCCGCCGCGTCGCGGCTGCGGATGCCGTGGTCGATCCACTCCCACACGAACCCGCCCTGGCAGCGTTCGTGCCGCTCGAACAGCCGCTGGTACTCCAGCAACCCGCCGGGGCCGTTGCCCATGGCGTGCGCGTACTCGCACAGGATGAACGGCTTGGCCCGGCGCGCGGCGTCCAGAGCGGGGTCGTCCAGCGCCTTCTCCTCGCGCCGTCCGATGGCGTCCACCTCGGCGTGCTCGGCGTACATCCGGGAGTAGACGTCCGAGCAGACGGTCGTCCGGTCGCCTTCGTAGTGCACCGGACGCGACGGGTCGCGCTCGCGGGCCCACTCGTACATGGCCACCAGGTTCCGTCCGGTGCCCGACTCGTTGCCCAGGGACCACATGATGACGCTCGGATGGTTCTTGTCTCTTTCGACCATCCGGGCGATTCGATCCACACAAGCGTCCCGCCACGCCGGGTCGTCGGACGGGTTGCCCCGCCATTCCGCCAGCTGGAACCCGTGGGTCTCGAGATCACACTCGTCGACGACGTACAGCCCGTACTCGTCGCACAGCTCGAGGAACCGCGGATGCGGCGGATAGTGGCTGGTGCGCACCGCGTTGACGTTGTGCCGCTTCATCAGCAGCACGTCGTCGAGCATGTCCTGACCGGTCAGCGCGCGGCCGCGGTCCGGATGGAACTCGTGCCGGTTCACCCCGCGCAGCAGCACGCGGCGGCCGTTGACCCGCAACACCCCGTCCGCGACCTCGACGGTGCGGAACCCGATCCGCAGCCGTACCCGTTCGGCCGCGGTGACCAGCTCGCCCTCGTACAGCCGCGGTGTCTCGGCCGTCCACGGTTCGACCTCGCCGACGACGATCTCCTCGCCCGCCGGGGTGTCGACACCGAGCTCGGGGACGACGACACGCGCGCCGGCCGCGCCGGCGGCGTCCACCCGCAGCCTGCCGGCGCCGGTGTCGTGGTCGTACCCGGCGTGCACGGCCACGTCGCCGGTCGAACCGGCCGGCCGGGACAGCAGCGTCACGTCCCGGAAGATGCCCGACAGCCACCACATGTCCTGGTCCTCGAGGTAGCTCGCCGCCGACCACTGGTGCACCCGCACGACCACGACGTTGCGCGCCCCCGGACGGACGTGCTCGGTGACGTCGAACTCCGACGGCAGCCGGCTGCCCGTCGAGAAGCCGAGGTCGGCGCCGTTGACCCACACCCGGAAGAACGAGTCGACCCCGTCGAAGCGCAGCACCGTGCGCGCGCCGGCCCACTCGCCGGGGACGGTGAACGTACGGCGGTAGGTGCCGGTCGGGTTCTCGTCCGGCGGTTGCGGCGGATCGACGGGGAACGGGTAGGCGACGTTCGTGTAGGCCGGCGCGCCGTAACCGGTCAGCTGCCAGTGCGACGGCACCGGAAGCTCGTCCCAGCCGGCGTCGTCGAACTCCTCGCCGGCGAACCCGTCGTCGCGCCCGGACGCGGTGGGCTCCCAGCGGAACCGCCACACACCGTTCAGCGAGATCGTCGCCGCGTCCGAGTCGCGGGTCGCACGCGGCGCGAGAGTGCCGGCGCCGGGACGGTGATCGGCCACGGGCGCACGCCAGTCTTGCGGCGGGCGCTCTTCTGCTTCGGGCGTGGTCACGGGGCGTCTCCTCGCAAGCGCAACGGTGTGTGGGGCGGCAGAGTGATCACTCGGTGCCGGGCGGCGCCACGTCGACGATATCGGCCCTCCCGGGCGTCGCCACCGGGAGTCGAGGATCCGCACCACGAGGGCGGCTGCCGGCACTTGATCGGCACCGATCCACCGGCGCTGTGGAGCTTGTTTGTCGTCGTGCATGTTGATCGGGAACCACACGCCGAACAGGGCCGCATCTGTCCGTTTTCTCCAATATGCGCCAGTTTCTCGAGCATCAGCCGCCACCGCCGCCATGCAGCGTCGCAGGGCGTTGGGCACGACGGCCGACACCGGGGTTGTTCGGTCGTCGCCGTCGATCACTCGGGTCGACGGCGCCGAGACGGCCGGGGCCATCGACATACGAATCTGTGCTCGACATACAAATCAGCGACGGATACGCGGCGGAATCCGGTCCGGTGCGCCGCTGATTTGTATGTCGAGCGCCGAGTTGTCTATCGGCACGGACGTGCTCAGCCCAGCCCGCGGTCATGTCACACGAGCTTGAAACGATCAGGTGACATTCGGACGCCTCGCAACACCTCGCGCAGGGAGCACCCTCACCTGATCATTTCGCGTCCACATGCTGGAGACGATCAGGTGACCCGTCCGAGAGACGGCGCCAGCAGCGTCGTCGCTGTGGATCACCTGATCATCTCGATCTACGTGATCAGGTGACCAAGAGACGATCAGGTGACGCAGAAGCGGGGCGGCGCTCAGCCCGGCAGCACCGACGTGATGCCGCCGTGCAGGTGTGCCCGGAACACGGGCTCGTCGAACGCCTCGGCGGTGTGCCCCAGCGCCGTGTAGAAGCACCGGCCGGAACCGACACGATGGCACCAGGCGATCGGGTGCCCGGGCCCCATCCGGCCGCCCTCGTAACTGTCCTCGTCGACCGAGAGCAGCACGCGGACGTGCGGACGCGGGTCGGAGCGGAAGTCGTACCACTCGTCCGTCCACTCCCATCGGGCCGGCAGATGGGCCGTCGCCGGATGGTCGTGGTCCTCGACCGTGATGACGCCCGGTTGCACCGGCGGGTGCCGGTCGAACCGGGCGCCGGCCAGCTCACCGTAGAACGGCCAGTCGTACTCGGTCGTGCTGGCGGCGTGGATGCCGACGTAGCCACCGCCGTCGCGCACGAAGCGCTCGAGCGCGGCGCGCTGCTCGTCGTCGAAGACGGTGCCGGACGAGCTGAGGAACACCACGGCGTCGTAGCCGCGCAGCGACCTCGTCGTGAAGTAGGTGGGGTCCTCGGTGGCGTCGACGTCGAAGCCGGCCTCAGCACCCAGGTCGCGCAGCGCCGCCACCCCGGCCGGTATCGAGTCGTGCCGGTAGCCGTTGGTCGCCGAGAAGACCAGCAGCCCGGTCATGCGCACCTCCCGCGGCCCGACGGACGGACGCCTGTCGGTCCCGTGAGTCATACTGAATCATGTCCGGAGACGTTCCCGACCCGACGGGGATCACATGAGCGCCGAGCCACTACCCGACTGGCTGCGCCCGCCTCCCGGCGGATTCACCGCCGACGACCTCGACCGGCTCCCCGACCTGCCACCGCACACCGAGTTGATCGACGGAAGCCTCGTCTTCGTGAGCCCGCAGTCGCGTTTCCACTCGCTCACCATGTACGTCCTGGAGACGGGTCTGCATGGTTGTGCGCCCGATTCGGTTCGCGTCCGACGAGAGATGACCGTCACGCTCGAACGGCGGCAGCGCCCGGAGCCCGACATCGTGGTCGTCGACGCGGCTGCCGACGCCGGCCCCGACCAGACGACCTACCGCGGCGAGGACGTCGTGCTCGCCGTCGGGGTGGTGTCGGCGGAGTCGGAGGAGCGCGACCGGGGGCGCAAGCCGCAGCTCTACGCGCAGGCCGGCATCCGGCACTTCTGGCGGGTCGAGAACGTCGGCGGCCTGCCGACGGTGTACGTCTACGAGCTCGACCCCGCCACGCACACGTACGCGCTCACCGGCATCCATCACGACCGGCTCGAGCTCTCGGTACCGTTCCCCGTCGACGTCGACCTGACCGCCGTCGATCGCCTCTGAGCAGGCTTCAGCTGACACCCAGGCCGCGGTCGCGCAGGTCACGGCGGTACTTCTCCAGCGCCATCAGCTCGCCGAACAGCCGGTTGTACACCTCGACCTCTGCGGCCGGGTCGGTGCGCTGCAGGCGCGCCTTGAGCGTCACCAGCCGGCGCGACACCCAGACCTCCTGTAGCCGCAGCACCACCGACTCGACGTAGCGGGGCAGCGCCATGTCGTCGGCGGGGACCGTCTCGACGGCCAGCTCGGTGATCACGTGTCTGCTGGCCTCGTCGGGTGCCTGCGCCAGCAGCGCGTCGACCCACTCGCGTCCGCCGGCCTGCGTCGCGCAACCGCCGCACGCGGTGACGGCCTCGTGCACGGCGCGGTAGACCGGCGACAGGAACGCTTCGGGCTCGATCTCGTCGAACGTCGGCCCGGCCAGCGCCGGGCGCTGGACGACCACCCGCAGCACCTCGTGCTCCAGAGCGAGCGTCTGCGGGTCGACGTTGCCGTGCACCGGTACTCCGAGCGCCTGCTGCCCCGCGGGCGGCGCCTCGCGCTGACCGTTGCCGCGCCGGTCCGGTGCACCCGCGGCGCCGCGCACCCGGCGGACCACCGACAGCTCGTCGGGCGCGCCGACCCAGCCCGCGAGCCGGCGCGCGTACTCGTCCCGCAGCGCCCGGTCACGGATCCTGGCCACCATCGGGACCGCCCGCTCCAGCGCGTGCGTGCGGCCCTCCGGATGGTCGAGGTCGTAGTCGTCGACGATCGCGCGGATCGCGAACTCGAACAGCGGCCGGTGCCGCGCGATCAGCTCGCGGACCGCGGCGTCGCCGGAGCGTTGGCGCAGCTCGCACGGGTCCAGCCCGGCGGGCTCGATGGCGACGTAGGTCTGCCCGACGAAGCGCTGGTCGCCCTCGAAGGCGCGCAGGGCCGCCTTGCGCCCCGCCTCGTCGCCGTCGAAGGTGAAGATCACCTGGCCGCGGTACTCGTCCTGATCGCGCAGCAACCGCCGCAGCACCCGCGCGTGGTCCTCGCCGAACGCCGTCCCGCAGGTGGCCACCGCCGTCGTCACCCCCGACAGGTGACACGCCATGACGTCGGTGTAGCCCTCGACCACCACGGCCTGTGAGGTGCGCGCGATGTCCTTCTTCGCCAGGTCGACGCCGTAGAGCACGTGGCTCTTCTTGTAGATCGGGGTCTCAGGGGTGTTGAGGTACTTCGCCTCGATGCGGTCGTCGTCGTAGAGCCGCCGGGCACCGAAACCGACGACGTCGCCCAGCAGGTCGCGGATCGGCCAGAGCAGCCGCCCACGGAACCTGTCGTAGGGAGCGTTGCGCCCCTGGGCCACCAGCCCGGCGGCCAGCAGCTCGTCGTCGCCGAAGCCCTTCGCGCGCAGATGATGCCGGAGCACCTCGCCGCCCTTGGGGGCGTAGCCCACGCCGAACATCTCGGCGGCCTGCTTGTCGAAGCCGCGCTCGTCCAGGAACTGGCGACCGACCTTCGCCTCGGTGGACGACGCCAGCGCGTCGGCGTAGAACTCGGCGGCGGCGCGATGGGCCTCGATCAGGCGGGTGCGCTGCTCGCGGTTCTGCTGCGGCGCCGACCCGGCGCGGGACTCCTCGTAGCGCAGCTGCAGGCCGACCTTGTCCGCGAGCCGCTCGACGGCCTCGGCGAACGAGAGCTGGTCGTACTTCTGCACGAACGTGATGACGTCGCCGCCCTCGCCGCAGCCGAAGCAGTAGTACATGCCGCGCGCCGGCGTGACGTGGAACGACGGGGACTTCTCGTCGTGGAAGGGGCACAACCCCTTCAGTGAGCCACCGCCGGCGTTGCGCAGCGCCACGTACTCGCCGAGGATCGCGTCGACCGTGGCGCGCTCGCGAACCGCCGCGATGTCCTCGTCCCGGATGCGTCCCACCACGGCGGCGAGTCTACGTCCGCCACCATGACCGAGCACGAGCGGACGGCGAATGATCACGGCCGGTTCTGGGTAGCTCCCTGATGTGCCGGAGCTCCCCGATGTCGAAGGTTTCCGCCGGACGCTGAGGAGAGCCACCGGGCGACCGGTCGATCGCGTCGACGTGCTCGACCAGGGTGTTCTGCGCGGGCTGGACGCGGACGAGCTCAGGGACGCGCTCGTCGGAGCGCGGCTGTGCGTCCCGCGGCGGCACGGCAAGTGGCTCATCGCCGCCGTCCGCTCCGGCGAACGCCACGACAGCGGCGAGCCGAGCGTGCTCTTCCATTTCGGCATGACCGGCTCGCTGTCCTGGCACGACGCACACGAGCAACCACCCCCGGCACGGCACCGGCACGACCGGGTCGTCATGGTGACGACGGGCGGTGAGCTGCGGTACCGGGACATGCGCAAGCTGCGCGGGATCCACCTCGCCCGCTCCGACGCCGACGTCGACGAGATGCTCAGCGACATCGGACCGGATGCCGCGCGGATCACTCCCGCCGGGCTCAGCCGGCCGCTGCGGCACACCGACCGCCGGCTCAAACCGGCGCTGCTGGACCAGCATCTGATCGCCGGGCTCGGCAACCTGCTGGTCGACGAGATCCTCTGGCGCGCGCGGCTGCGCCCGGACGCGTCCGCGTCGTCGCTGTCCGACGGCGACTGGCGGCGGCTGCACCGCCGGATGCGCACGGTACTCGCCCGCTCGTGCGCGGTGGGGCGGGTACCGGACCACCGCTCGTGGCTCACCGGCCGCCGCGACGACCCGGACGGGGTGTGCCCCCGGTGCGAGAGCACCCTGGAACACACCCAGCGGGGCGGGCGGACCACCGTGCTGTGCCCGCACTGCCAACCGGCGTGACCGCCCGGGGATCACCGCACCAGCTCGGCGTGCAGGGTGTACGCCGAGCCGTCCGTCAGCGACGCCACCTGGTCGACGACGACACGCAGCCGGGCGGCGTCGTCGGCGGCCGAACGCCACGACTCGCGGAACGTCGGCTCCAGCGACCCCGGCGCCCGCAGCCGCAGCGCCGACACCAGCTCCTCGACCAGTTCGCGCTGGTGCCGGTACACCGGCGCACGGTCGGCCGCGGTCATCACGTACACCCCCGCGAGCCCTTTGAGCACGGCCACCTCCACCAGCGTCGCCCGCGGGACCTCCAGGTCGGCGGCGTAGCGGGTCAGCGCCCCGCCACCGTAGGCGGCATGGGTCGCCTGCTCGGCGGCGTCACAGAACCGGCCGATGAGCTGGCTGGTCATGTCCTTCAGCGCTGCGAGCGCCCGCAGCCCGCCGTCGTACTCGGCGACCCAGTACGGCAGGGCGCGCAGCCGTCCGAGTCCCTGAAGGAGCTCGTCGTCGTCGGCCTCAGGCAGGTACCACTGCCGGGTCAGCGCAGCGACCCGCGCCCGCGCGTCCGGGTCGGACAGTTCGGCGCCCGTCGGCAGCCGTCCCGCGACCACCGCGTCCTCGACGTCGTGCACGCTGTACGCGACGTCGTCGGCGAAGTCCATGACCTGCGCCTCGAGGCAGCGCCGGTGGCCGGCCGCACCCTGGCGCAGCCAGTCGAACACGTCCAGGTCGTCGTCGTAGACACCGAACTTCGCACCGGTCGCGTCGGAGCGCGTCCACGGGTACTTCGTCGCCGCGTCCAGGCTCGCCCGGGTGAGGTTGAGCCCGGCGGAACGGCCGTGCGGGTGCGCCGCCTTCGCCTCCAGCCGGCTGAGCAGGCGCAGCGTCTGCGCGTTCCCCTCGAAGCCGCCGATGCCCGCCGCGATGTCGTTCAGCACCTCCTCGCCGTTGTGCCCGAACGGCGGATGCCCGAGATCGTGCGCCAGGCAGGCCGCATCGACGATGTCCGGGTCGCATCCCAGCGCCTTGCCGAGCTCGCGCCCGACCTGGGCGACCTCCAGCGAGTGGGTCAGCCGGTTGCGCACGAAGTCGTCGCTGCCGGGCGCCACGACCTGGGTCTTGGCGGCCAGCCTGCGCAGCGACGCGGAGTGCAGGACCCGCGCGCGGTCGCGTTCGAACGCCGTACGCACCGCCCGTTTCGGGGGCTCGGTCGCCCACCGTTCCCGGTCAGCGTCATCGTACCCGCTCATCACGGGGTGAGGTTACGCTCTCGTCCTGAACGCCACGACGCCGTACCCGGGCAACGGGCAGGAGCCGACCATGACGCATCCCCCGCGCTACGCGGTCGTCGGCGGCGGCATCATCGGGTCCGCGGTCGCGCGAGCACTCGCCCGGTCCGACGAGCGGGCGACGGTGACCGTCCTCGAGAAGGAGGACGCGCCGGGGACGCACCAGACCGGGCGCAACAGCGGCGTCGTCCACGCCGGGCTCTACTACCCGCCCGGCTCGGCCAAGGCCCGGTTCTCGCGACGCGGCGTGTCGATGCTGCGCGACTACTGCGAGCAGCACGGGCTGACCTACGACGAGTGCGGCAAGCTGCTGGTCGCCCTGGACGAGCGCGAACGCCGCCGCATGTCCGACATCCACGCCCGTGCGCTCGCGAACGGGGTACCGGGGGTCCGGTGGGTGGACGGGGGCGAACTCGGCGACATCGAGCCGTACGTCCGCGGCGTCGCCGGGCTGCACTCGCCCACGACCGCGATCGTCGACTTCACCGAGGTCGCGTCCGCGCTGCTCGCCGACGCCGTCGCCGCCGGCGGCACCGTACGGACCGGTTTCGACGTGACCGGGTTCGACCAGTCGAACCCGCAGGTGCTGGTGCACGGCGCGCACGGCGAGACGCTGGCCTTCGACCGGGTGGTGATCGCGGCCGGGCTGCACTCCGACCGGCTGGCCCGCCTGGCCGGCGACGACGAGTTCCCGCGGATCGTGCCGTTCCGCGGGGAGTTCGGGCTGCTGCGCCCACAGCGGCGGCATCTCGTCCAGGGACTCGTGTATCCGGTGCCGGACCCGCGTTTCCCGTTCCTCGGCGTGCACCTGACCCGCCGGGTGGACGGCGAGGTCATGGTCGGCCCGAACGCCGTCCTGGCGTTCGCGCGCGAGGGCTACCGCCGCCGCGACGTCGACCTGAGCGAGCTGCGTCGGCTGATGCGCTGGCCGGGGTTCCGCCGGTTCGCCTGGCGCAACCGGCGCACCGCCGTCCGCGAGATGTACGGGTCACTGAACCGGCGGGCGTTCGCGGCCGCGGCGGCGCGCTACGTCCCCGGCCTGACCGCCGCCGACGTGATGCCCGGGCCGTCGGGCATCCGCGCACAGGCCATGGACGCCGACGGCACGCTGGTCGACGACTTCCGGGTCACCACCCGGGGCCGCGTCGTGTGCGTGCGCAACGCGCCCTCGCCGGCGGCCACCGCGTGTCTGGCGATCGCGGACGATCTCGTCGCCGGCATGCTCGACCGCGGCTGACTGTCGGCCCGCTGTTGATATGGAGCAACTGGCGTGTTCGTTCGCGGACATCACCAGGGTTCTTGCTGCTTCACCAGTCCTGTAGAGGTGGGGACGCGTCGAATCGCCTCGTGATGTCCGCGAACAACCATGATCAATGCGGGCAGTCGGGCGCCCGGAGCTGAAGGATCCTGCGGTGCCCGCGCGGTACGCCGCCAAGCAGCAACAGGCTGCGGGTCGGTGGAAAGCCGCGCGCCCACTTCCACTGGATCCTGTGATCATCAACGATTTGCCACGTCATGGTGTGGTAGATCGTCGACGATCATGCTGCGCAGCGCCACGCAAAGGCGGCAGCAGACGAGACCGCGGGCCGGGAACCGATGACGGCTCCCGGCCCGCGGCCCGGCTGTGTCAGCTCAGCGGGGCTGTCAGCTCCGCACGAACCGCGCCCGCAGCGCCAGCGCGGCACCGGCGAGCAGGGTCAGGCCGAGCAGCAGCATGGCCGACGGCGATGTTCCGGTGTCGGGAAGCTCGCCCTCGTCGGTCTCGCTCGGCGACGGCGTGGGCGACTCGTCCGGGGTCTCGGTCGGGGACTCGTCCGGGGTCTCCGTCGGAGCCGGCGTCTCCGTGGGCGACTCCGTCGGAGTCTCGGTCGGGGTTTCCGTCGGAGTCTCGGTCGGGGTCTCCGTGGGCGACTCCGTCGGAGTCTCGGTCGGGGTTTCCGTCGGAGTCTCGGTCGGGGTTTCCGTAGGGGGTTCCGTCGGCGTCGGGGTCGACGTCTGCACGCCGCAGACGAACCAGTTGCTGATCGCCGGGTACCTGACCGACTCGCTCGTCCTCGCGGCCGCTTCGGGCACCCAATCGAGGTCCGGCGAGTGCAGGTCGGTCCACGGGTCCTCGAGGTAGACGGCGTAGTTCGGGCCGCCCTTCACGACGACAGCGGTGATCTCGTAGGAGTCGTCCTGCAGCACGACGTCGAGGTACTTCCCGTCGGTGTGGATCGTTCCGCTGATGATCTCGTTGCCGGTGGTTCCGTTCCCGTCGGCGGAGTCCACGTCGAACAGCGTCTCGCCGGGTTCGTCGAGTCCGATGCTCGCGGCGTTGTCGCGGAACTCCGGGTTCTCGCAGTCTTGGGCGTTGCCTTCGAAGTAGTAGTGGGGTTCGTGATCGTGTTCGGGTTCGTCCGTGGCGGCTGCGGGCAGCGCGGCGCCGAGCACGGCGACGGCGGGCAGCACGGCAGCCACATGGGCAAGACGGCGCACGATGGCCCTTTCAGATGTGTCAGAGAAATTCACTGAGACTTACAAACAAGGCGAAACCGTACAGCGCGCCGCACCCTCCGGCAAGATCACCCGGGTCACGATTCAGCGACTGTCACCGCCGTCCGATCCGGCGGTCAACGCCGCCCGCCCGGCCTCCAACCGCGCGACCGGGACGCGGAACGGCGAGCACGAGACGTAGTCCAGCCTGATCGACTCGAAGAAGTGGATGGACGCCGGGTCGCCTCCGTGCTCACCGCAGACGCCGACCTTCAGGTCCGGGCGGGTCTCCTTGCCCTCCCAGGCCGCGATCGACACCAGCCGCCCTACGCCTTCGGCGTCGATCGACTCGAACGGGCTGACGCCGAACACGCCACGTTCGAGATAGGCGGGAAAGAACGTCGCCTCGACGTCGTCCCGGGAGAATCCCCAGGTCGTCTGGGTCAGGTCGTTGGTGCCGAAGGAGAAGAACTCGGCGGCCTCGGCGATCTGGTGCGCGGTCATCGTCGCCCGGGGCAGCTCGATCATGGTGCCGATGGGGATCGTGAGATCGACGCCGTACTCCGTCGCGATGTCGGCGACCGTCGCGTCGGCCATGTCCCGGATGGCCTCCAGCTCCTGCACGGCGGCGACCAGCGGCACCATGATCTCCGGGCGCGGGTCGCGACCGCGCTGCCGCAGCGTGGCGGTCGCCTCCGCGATGGCACGGACCTGCAGGTCGAACAGGCCCGGCACCATCACCCCGAGACGGACCCCGCGCATGCCCAGCATCGGGTTCTGCTCGTGCAGCCGCCGCACCTCGGCCAGCAGCTCGGACGCCTCGGCGTCCTCGGTGCCGGTGGCCTCCGCCACCGCCACCCGCACGGACAGGTCGGTCAGGTCCGGCAGGAACTCGTGCAGCGGCGGGTCGAGCAGGCGGATCGTCACCGGGAGCCCGTCCATCGCCTCGAGGATGTCGGTGAAGTCCTCGCGTTGCAGCGGCCGCAGCTCGTCGAGGCCGGCCTGGCGCTGCTCGTCGGTGCGCGCCAGGATCACCCGTTCCACGCTCTTGCGTCGCGGCCCGAGGAACATGTGCTCGGTGCGGCACAGCCCGATGCCGGCCGCGCCCAGGCTCCTGGCCCGCCGCGCGTCGTCGGCGGTGTCGGCGTTCGCCCGCACCCCCAGCCGCCGGGTCCGGTCCGCGTGGCGCATGATCCACAGGACCGAGGCGACGACGTCGTCGTCCGCCGTGTCGCCACCGGCGGACGCGTCCTCACCGCCGCGGGCATCGTCGACCTCCGGCGCCGTCGGCAGCGCGTCCACGACGGCCGAGTCGACCACCGGCACGGAACCGAGGAACACCTCACCGGTCCCGCCGTCGATCGAGATGACGTCGCCCTCGTCCACCCGGTCGCCGCCGGGCGTGGTGAACGTGTGCGTCTGCGGGTCGACGCGCAGCGCGTCGACACCGACCACGCAGGTCCGCCCCATCCCCCGGGCGACGACGGCCGCGTGGCTGGTCTTGCCGCCCCGCGAGGTCAGCACGCCGCGCGCGGCGACCATGCCCTGCAGGTCGTCCGGGCTGGTCTCGCGCCGCACCAGGATCACGTCCTCGCCCTGCTCCGACCACTGCACGGCGGTGGCCGAGTCGAAGGCCGCCTTGCCGACGGCCGCGCCCGGGCTGGCGCCCATGCCCTTCGCGATCGCGGTGCGCGCCGCGGACGGGTCGAACTGAGGGAACATCAGCTGCGCCAGCTGGGCGCCGGTGACGCGGGACAGCGCCTCGTCGTCGCTGATCAGCCCTTCGTCCACGAGCTGGCCGGCGATCCGGAAGGCCGCGGGCGCCGTGCGCTTGCCCACCCGCGTCTGCAACATCCACAACGTGCCGCGCTCGATGGTGAACTCGATGTCGCACAGGTCGCGGTAGTGCCGCTCGAGCGTGGCCATGATGCCGAGCAGCTGGTCGTACGAGGCCCGATCCAACTCGGCCAGCTCGGTCAGCTGCAACGTGTTCCGGATGCCGGCCACGACGTCCTCGCCCTGCGCGTTCGGCAGGTAGTCGCCGTAGACGCCCTGCTCTCCGGTGGCCGGGTCGCGGGTGAACGCCACACCCGTTCCGGAGTCCTGTCCCAGGTTGCCGAACACCATGGAGACCACGTTCACCGCCGTCCCCAGATCCTCCGGGATGCGTTCCTGGCGCCGGTACAGCCGCGCGCGTTCGGTGTTCCACGAGTCGAAGACGGCGCGGGTGGCCATGGTCAGCTGCCGGTTCGGGTCCTGCGGAAAGTCCTCCCCGGCCTCGCGGCCGACGATCGTCTTGAACTGCTCCACCAGCCCGCGGAGGTCGTCGGTGCCCAGCTCGACCTCAGAGGCGACCGCCCGTTCGGCGACGAGCCCGTCCAGCGCCTCGCTGAAGTGCCGGCCCTCGATGCCCATGACGGTCTCGCCGTACATCTGGATCAGCCGCCGGTAGGAGTCCCACGCGAACCGCTTGTCGCCGGCGCGTTCGGCCAGGCCGGCGACGGACGTGTCCGTCAGGCCCACGTTCAGGACGGTGTCCATCATGCCGGGCATGGAGAACTTCGCCCCGGAGCGCACCGACACCAGCAGCGGGTCGGTCGAGTCACCGAGCCGCTGGCCACGGCGTCGCTCGAGCTCGGCGAGATGGTCGGCGACCTGATCGGCCAGTCCGTCCGGCTCGCTGCCGGTGGCGAGGTAGGCCCGGCACGCCTCGGTGGTGATGGTGAACCCGGGCGGGACCGGTAGCCCCAACGCCGTCATCTCGGCGAGGTTCGCTCCCTTGCCACCCAGCAGGTCTCGATCGTCCTTGCGTCCGTGCGAGAAGTCGTACACGTACTGCGCCACTGGCCGGCCTCCCGTGCTCGGTGTACGGGTCGATTGGCGCGGAGCCTAGTGAGGGCGACCGCGTCCCCGCGTCGACCAATGCCGGACCAATCCCCCGTGCGCGTCCTCCCGTCGACGGCCGCGGTGCCCGTGACCGCCTGCGATTACTCCCACATGGTTGCCCGCACGTGATCCACCGCACACCAACTGGTACGGACCAGACAGGACCGGGCCTACCAGATCAGCCGGCACTCGCGCCGCCACGGGCGTCGTCGACCGCCGGCGAATCGCCGGGCAGGTCCTCGCCGATGGTGTCGCTCAGCGTGTTCACGTTGAACACCACCCAGACGAACACGCCCGCGGCCAGCGCCGACACCACGATGGTGCCGAGCGAGAACTTGGACTGGACCGCCTTGTAGATGACGAACAGGACGGCGACGGTGATGGCCACGGTCTGCAGCACCGGACGCAGATCGACCGCGGTCGCCGAAGCCCAGTCGAGGATCCCGGCACGCACGACGTCGCCGGCACCGCCGGAGACACTCGCGAGGGAATGAGCCGCGTCGGACATGGGCGTTCCGTTTCGGGTCGCACGGACGACACGCTCGTGCCGTTACCGGCAGGATAAGCGCCACGGCCGCACCACACGACCCCGTCGACCACCTGTCAGACACCGCGTCACCTCCGGCGGCGGTGCGGCGCCCGCGTCGTCACCCTCCGGAGATCCCCAGCTCCGCGCCCGCCAGGTCGTCTCCCCCGCCGTCGGTGTCGTCGAGCCACCCCTCCGGGAGGGCGACCTTGCGCGGGCTGCCCTGTCGCCCACGCGGCGTGCCCAGCTCCGACTCGGGGAACGGCTGGTCCGGGTCGAGCTCCGCGAGCAGCCGGTCGAGCTCGTCCATCCCGCCGACCATGCCGAGCGCAGCACGCACCTGCTGCCCGACGACGAACCCCTTGAGGTACCAGGACACGTGCTTGCGCATGTCCCGCAACCCGCGGTCCTCGCCCATCAGCTCGGCCAGCAGTTCTGCGTGCCGCCGCATCATGACCGCCACCTCGCCGAGCGTGGGCAGCGGCGGAACCGGCGTGCCCGCGAACGCCGCCACCAGGTCGCGGAACAGCCAGGGCCGGCCGAGGCAGCCCCGGCCGATGACCACGCCGTCGGCGCCGGTGCTCTCGACCATGCGCCGGGCGTCCGCGGCCTCCCAGATGTCGCCGTTGCCCAGCACCGGGATGTCGACATGGTCCTTGAGCCGCGCGATCGAGCCCCAGTCCGCCGACCCGGAGTAGTGCTGCGCCGCGGTGCGCCCGTGCAGCGCGATGGCCGCACAGCCGGCCTCCTGGGCGATCCGGCCCGCGTCCAGATGCGTGAGCAGATGCTCGTCGATGCCCTTCCGGGTCTTCATCGTCACCGGGACCCCGTACGGCTGCGCGGCACCGACCGCCGCGTGCAGGATGCGCGCCAGCAGGCCGCGCTTGTACGGCAGCGCCGCGCCGCCGCCCTTGCGCGTCACCTTGGGGACGGGGCAGCCGAAGTTCAGATCGATGTGCGCGACGCCGTACTCACCGGCGAGTATCCGCACGGCCTCGCCGACGTGGTAAGGGTCGACACCGTAGAGCTGCACCGACCGGACATCCTCGGCGTCGGCGAACACCAGCATCGACAGCGTCTTCTCGTCTCGCTCCACGATGCCGCGGGAGGTGATCATCTCGCAGACGTAGAGCCCGGCGCCCTGCTCGGCGCACAGCCGGCGGAACGCCGCGTTGGTGATGCCGGCCATCGGCGCCAGCACCACCGGCGGCCGTACGTGCAGATCGCCCAGGCGGAGCCCGGCCACCGGCGCGCCGTCGCCGGCCGGGTCAGGGGCGGAGGGAGGGTGAATCGTCGTCGTCATCGCCCTGCCATTGTCACCCACGCACTCCGCGCGCCGCGCGGCGGCGAGACCCAGCCACGCACCTCGTCACGTTGATCGTGGAGTTCTTGTGCTGAGTTTCGGACAAACTGGACGCGTCACCACCAGATTGACAAGATCAACGTGAGAGGGTGGTGACCGGACGCTGATCGGGTAGGAGATCCGCGTGACAACGACACGACCGGTCGATGACGGCACGCCGCCCATCGACATCCGCAGACTCACGAAACGGTTCGGCCCGCTCACCGCGGTCGACACGCTCGACCTCACCGTCGGCTCCGGCGAGATCTACGGCCTGCTCGGGCCGAACGGCGCCGGCAAGTCCACCACCATCCGCGCGCTGATGGGGTTCGTCAACGCGACCAGCGGCACGGCGGGCCTGCTCGGCGGCACCGCACGCGACCTGCGGCTACGCAGCCGCGTCGGCTACGTCGGCGGTGACGTCGTGCTCGACCGAGGGCTCCGGGCACAGCACCTGCTGAACTGGTACGCCGACCTGCGTGGCGGCGTCGACCCGGACGCCGTCGACGCCCTGTGCCGCCGGCTCTCGCTGGACACCGACCGCAAGATCGGCGAACTGTCCACGGGCAACCGGAAGAAGGTCGCGATCGTCCAGGCGTTCATGCACAGGCCCGACGTGCTCGTGCTCGACGAGCCGACGGTCGGACTCGACCCGCTCCTGCAGCGCGAGGTCCTGAACCTGGTACGCGAGCGCCGTGCCGACGGCTGCGCCGTGCTGTTCTCGTCGCACCTGCTGCCGGAGGTCGAGGACATCGCCGACCGCGTCGGCATCCTGCGCGAGGGCGTGCTGGTGCGCGAGGACACCATCGCCAGCCTGCGCGAGGAGGCCCGGCAGCGCCTCGAGCTGCGCTTCTCCGACGACGTGGCTCCGGACCTGCTGGACGGTGTCGACGGCGTCGCCTCGGCGGAGGTGGACGGGCACACGGTGCACGTCGTCGTGGACGGCAGTGTGGCGCCACTGCTGCGGCGGGTCGCCGACCGCGGCGTGGACCGCATCGTCAGCCACGACGAGGATCTGGAGGACATCTTCTTCGACTACTACCAGGCGGACGGGGGTGCCCGATGACGACGACTGCGACCACGACCGCGCGGAGGGCCCCGGCCGCGCCGGGCGGAGTGCTGCGCCAGATGCTGCGCGAACGCGTCCGCAGCCTGCTGTGGTGGTCGATCGCGGTCGGCGCTCTCGCCGCCATCACCGGCGGCAGCTACCCGACCGTCAAGGAGTTCGGCAGCGGGTTCGACGAGATGATGGAACAGATGCCGGAGGGCGTGAGCGAGATGCTCGGGGCCAGCAGCGGCCTCGTCACCCCGGATGGCTACCTGAACAGCCAGTTCTACTCCAACATCTTCCCGATCCTGCTGCTCGTGTTCGGCATCATGGTCGCCGCCTGGACGGTCGCGGGCGCGGAGCGCGAGGGCACTCTCGAGCCGCTGCTGGCCAACCCGGTGAGCCGGACGCGCGTGGCTCTCGAGCGCTTCGCCGGAGTGGCCGTCCTGCTGGCCGTGCTGACCCTCGTGGGTACCGGCGTGCTGGCCGCACTGCGCGGGCCGTTCGAGCTGGATCCGCTGGGCCTGAACGTGTTCGCCGCCGTCGGCGTGGCCACGTTCCTGCTGGCGCTGCTGTTCGCGAGCCTGACCTTCGCGGTCGGCGCGGCCACCGGGAGCAAGGGCGCCGCCATCGCGGTCGGAGCGGGACTGGCCGCCGCGACCTACGTCGTGTTCGCGCTGTCGGCGTTCGTCGACTTCTTCGACGATCTGCGGTGGACGTCGCCGTGGCACTGGTTCCTGGAGCCGTCACCACTGACCGACGGCTGGACGCCCGCGTCGACGCTGCTGCCCCTGGCCGTCATCGTGCCCGCCGTCGTCATCGGGACTGCTGTGTTCGCCCGCCGCGACCTCCGCTGACACCCTTCCCTGCCGGCCGCCTCAGCAGGTGGGAAGGCGCTCGGCGAGGTACCGCTCGACGTTGTCCAGACCGACCCGTTCTTGGCCCATGGTGTCGCGTTCGCGGACCGTGACCTCACCGTCGTCGAGCGAGGCGAAGTCAACGGTGACGCAGTACGGCGTGCCGATCTCGTCCTGGCGGCGGTACCGGCGGCCGATGGCGCCGGAGTCGTCGAACTCGACGTTCCAGCGCTCGCGCAACTGCCGGCACAGCTCCCTCGCGCGCGGGGACAGCTCGGCGTTGCGCGACAACGGCAGCACCGCGACCTTCACCGGCGCCAGACGCGGGTCCAGGCGCAGCACCGTGCGCGCGTCGGTGCCTCCGCGCGCGTTCGGCGCTTCGTCGACGTCGTACGCGTCGAGCAGGAAGGCCAGCACCGAACGGGACAGACCGGCGGCCGGCTCGATGACGTACGGCACCCACCGTTCGCCCTTCTCCTGGTCGAAGAAGCTCAGATCCTGCCCGGAGCGTTTCGCGTGCCGGCTCAGGTCGAGATCGCCGCGGTTGGCCACACCCTCGAGCTCGGCGAACCCGTCCGGATCGCCGCCGAGGCCGAAGCGGTACTCGATGTCGACGGTGCGGGTGGAGTAGTGCGCCAGCGACTCCTGCGGGTGCTCGTACAGGCGCAGGTCGGCCACGGGGATCCCCAGGTCGACGTACCAGTCCCACCGCGCCTGCAGCCAGTACTCGTGCCAGGACTCCTCCGAGCCGGGCTCGATGAAGAACGCCATCTCCATCTGCTCGAACTCCCGGGTACGGAAGACGAAGTCGCCCGGAGCGATCTCGTTGCGGAACGCCTTGCCGACCTGGGCGATGCCGAACGGCGGCCGCCGCCGAGCGGAGTTCATGACGTTCGAGACGTTCGCGAAGATGCCCTGCGAGGTCTCGGGACGCAGATAGTGCGTCCCGTCCCCGGCGCCGGAGCCGGACTCGCCGGTGCCGACCCGTGTCGCCAGCAGACCGCTGTACAGCCGCGGCTCGGTCCAGGCGTCCTTCGCGCCGCAGTCCGGGCACGGGACCAGCGCCAGCCGGGCCGGGTCGTACGGGCCGGGACCGTCGTCGATCTGGTCCGTCCGGAACCGGTGCCGGCACGCCCGGCACTCGGTCAGCGGGTCGACGAACTCGTCCACATGACCCGACGCCGCCCACACGTCGGGCGGCAGGATGACCGCGGAGTCGAGGCCGACCACGTCGTCACGCTGCTGCACCATGGACCGCCACCACTGCCGCCGGATGTTCTCCTTCAGCTCCACCCCCAGCGGTCCGTAGTCCCACGCGGACGGCGTCGCCCCGTAGATCTCCCCGGACGGGTAGGCGAAGCCGCGCCGTTTGGCCAGCGAGACGATGGCGTCGACGGGTGCGGGCACGAGCACTCACTCCATGTCGGACGTTGACGGCTTGCGGACCGGCCCCACCACTACCAGGAGATACCGGCCGGTATCGAGAGTAGACGAGCACGCCGCCGGGCCGGAGCCTTCCCGTCCACCCAGGGTGCTCCGGGTCGCGTCAGTCGGCCGCCGCCGGGGTACGCGCCGCCGACGGCTGCGCCTGGCGTCCGGCGCGCCGGCCCGCCGGACGATGTCCCTTGCTGCGGACGGCGACGACGGCCAGTCCGGTGGTCACGGGCACGGCGGCGATGATGCCCAGGCCTCCGACGAGGGCCCGGACGATCTCCTGGGCGACCGCCTCGGTGGTGATCGCGTCCGTGACCCCCTGCCCGGCGACGCTGAACATCATCAACAGCGGGAGCGACGCGCCCACGTAGGCCAGCACCAGCGTGTTCACCGTCGCCGCGACGTGCTCGCGCCCGATGCGCAGCCCGGCACCGAACAGCGACCTCCGCGACGCGGCAGGGTCGGCGGCGGCGAGCTCCCACACGGCGGCGCTCTGCGTCATCGTCACGTCGTCCAGCACGCCGAGAGCACCGATGACCAGGCCGGCGAGCAGCAGCCCGCGCAGGTCGATATCGGTGTCGACGGTGCCGAGGTAGCTCGCCGCATGATCGACCAGGCCGGTGAAGTGCGCCAGCGACGTGAACAGCGTGCCCAGGACCCCGGTGAGCGTCAGGCTGACCAGAGTGCCGATGAGCGCGATCGAGGTGCGCACCGACACCCCGTGCGCCAGGTACAGCGTCACGATCATGATCACCGACGCGCCCACGACGGCGACGGGTAACGGATCACCCCCGGTCAGCAGCGCGGGCAGCACGAACACGACCAGCACCCCGAGCGACACCAGCAGCCCGCCCAGCGCCGCCAGGCCCTTCCAACCGGACAGCACCACCACGGCGACCGCGAACAGCGCTCCGAGCCAGATCAGCGACCCGCTGCGCTGGAAGTCCAGCACCTCGTACCGGCTGTCCAGCGGTGCGTCCGGCAGCGCTCCGAGCACCACCTCGTCGCCCACGGAGAACTCCGGAGCGCCGGCGCCGAACGGCAACGGCACGGTCGTCTCCACGCCCTCGTCCGGTCCGGAGTCGACCCGGACCCCGGCCTCGTAGCACTGCTGGCTCCCCTGCTGCCCCTGACCGCCGTGGTCGTGTCCCGCCTGAGGCGCCGTCGCGGCGTCGGGACACGGTTCGATCGACAGGATGGTCGCGTCGGTGCGCACGCCCGCGTCGACACTGGGCTGCTCGCCGGAGGGCCACAGCATGATCAGGCCGGCGACGGTGGCCAGGATCAGCGGGACCAGGACGGCCACGACCAGGTGCCGCACGTGCGGGCTCGCCGGTGGTGGATCGTCGTGCTGCGCACTGCCGTGCAGGTGTGCGCCGGTCACGTCGAGCGGTCCCCGTCGGCGCCGGAACCGTCCGTGCCGGAACCGCCGGGCCGGCCGGACTGCCGGCCGGGCTCCGGCGCATCGGTGTCGGTGCGCACCGTCGGCGCCGCGGCGGAGCCGAGCCCGACCTCGTCGGCGTCGCTGGCGCGGGCGCTGCCGGACACACCCGCGGGCGCCGCGTCGCCGGACGTGCCCGGTCCGCCGGCCGGCACCGCGGCCAGCACCTCGTACGCGGTCGGCTCGTCGATGGCCCGCGACAGCAGCGGAACGGCGCCGACCTTGACGTCGTAGGCCGACAGCGCACGGCGATAGGAGCCGACGTCGCGCCAGACGGTACTGATCACCCAGGCCTCCGGATCGTCGGTGGCGCGCCCCACCTGACCGCCGAGCCAGCCCGGCTGCTGGGACAGCACGACGAGCGCGTCGTGGGCCTGGTCGCGAAACGACGTCGCGTCATCGGGCGGGACCCGGTACCGCGTGACGACGAGCATGGGTGTTCCCTTCGGTGCGGTGCTGGGCTCGAACCCGGACGCCGAGCCGTGCAGCACGACGGTGCCGCACCACCGTACGATGCCGAGTGACCTCCGTCGCCCGCACGCCCAACAAAGGACAACCGTGCCGCAGAACCGCCGCCAGCCCCGCCGTACTCCCAACCGCCGGCCCCAGGCCCCGGGGCAGGGTTCTCGGGCGCCGCGTTCGGGCGGGCCGCGCCGGCCCGGACCCGCCACGCCGCCGCCCCGGTCGGGCGCGCGGGCGCGGCTCGAGAAGGTCAGCTACCCGATCCTGGTGCGGCTGAGCTCGGCGCCCAAGTGGGTGCTCGGCGTCGTCACCGGTGCGATCCTGCTCGGCGGCCTGCTGGCGCCGCCGCCGGTGGGCCCGGCGTTGCTCGGCGTGGTGGTGCTGTTCCTCGCGTGGCTGCTGACGCTGGCCTGGCCGCGGCTGCAGCCGGGCCCGCGGCTGATCCGGCTGGTGGTGGTCCTCGTGATGGCCGGGCTGGTGCTGGCTCAGGCGACCGGCGGCCTGCCGTGACCGGCACTCTCCCCATGATCATCGGCACTTTCCCGCCCATGTGACGGGAAAGTGCCGATGATCATGGGGAACTCTGCGCCGCGCAGCGCGGGCAGGTGCCGAAGATCTCCAGCGTGTGCGAGATGTCGACGTAGCCGTACTTGTCCGCCATCGACTTCGTCCACCGTTCCACGGTGGGACCGGCGATCTCGACGGCAGCGCCGCACGAGCGGCAGACCAGATGGTGGTGGTGCTCCTCGCGCAGGCACCGCCGGTAGACCGCCTCGCCGCCGTCGGCACGCAGCACGTCGACACGGCCGTCGTCGGCCATGGTCTGCAGGGTGCGGTACACGGTAGCCAGGCCGACTCCGGCGCCGCGTGAGCGCAGGATGGCGTGCAGCTCCTGGGCGCTGATGAAGTCGGCGGTCTCGTCGAGCACCTCGTCGACGGCCGCCCGCTGACGCGTGCGGCGCTGCTCCTTGACCGGCTGTCCGCTGACCGACACTGGGCTGGCCCGCCTCCCTGCTCGCCCGACACACCGGCGACACAGCACCGTCACGAGCGAATCGATGATGATTCTGTTGTTCATGGTAGCCGCCACGGGCAACCCGGTGGGCAACCTCGACGCTGTTGACACCAGCGCCGTTTTGACAATGGCTCTCAATACAGATGAGAATGTCTCCCATGAACATCGGACGTACGAGCACTGCCGTCGCGGCCGTTGCCGGTGCCGCCCTGCTCCTCACCGCCTGCGGTTCGTCCAGCGACGCGGCGGACGGCGGCGGCCCCACCGTCGTGGCCTCGTTCTATCCGCTGGCCTTCGCGGCGGAGCGGGTGGGCGGCGAGAACGTCGACGTCCAGAACCTGACCCAGCCAGGGGCGGAGTCGCACGATCTCGAGCTCACCGGGCAGCAGGTCGGTCAGGTCGCCGACGCCGACCTGGTCGTCTACCTGCACGGCTTCCAGCCGTCGGTCGACGCCGCCGTGGAGCAGAACGCGCAGGACGAGGCGCTCGACGTCGGCACCCTGGTCGACTTCGCCGACCACGGCGACGGCGGGCACGAGGACGAGAGTCACGCGGAACACGAGGGTGAGACCCACGAGGACGAGAGTCACGCGGAACACGAGGGTGAGACCCACGAAGGCGAGAGCCACGAGGGGCACGACCACGAGAACCTGGAGGGCGACCCGCACATCTGGCTCGACCCGACGATCATGGTGACCATCACCGAGTCCGTCGCCGACCAGCTCGCCGAGACCGACCCGGACAACGCGCAGACCTACCGGTCCAACGCCGACGCGCTCACCGAGCAGCTGCGCACGCTGGACCAGGACTTCACCACCGGTCTCGCCGACTGCAAGCAGGACATGATCGTCGTCGCGCACGAGGCGTTCGGCTACCTCGCCGACCGCTACGGCCTGCGTCAGGTCGGCATCGGCGGCCTGGATCCCGAGGCCGAACCCTCGCCGGAGCGGCTGGCCGAGGTACACGACGTCGTCCGGGCCGAGGGCGTCACGACGATCTTCTACGAACGGCTGGTCAGCCCGGACGTCGCCGAGACGCTCGCGGACGATCTCGGTGTCGAGGCGGCCGTCCTCGACCCGATCGAGGGCCGCACCGACGACACCGCCGACCAGGACTACCTCGAGCTGATGCGCGCCAACCTCGAGGCGCTGCGCACGGCCAACCAGTGCGCGTGACGGCTGCGGCACGAGTACGGTCGCGGTCATGACCACCGTCGTCGACATCCGCCGGCTGCGCGTCGACCTCGACGAGCGCACCGTCCTGCACGACGTCGACCTGCGCGTCGACGAGGGCGAGGTCGTCTGCCTGCTCGGCGCCAACGGATCGGGCAAGTCCACGCTGGTCCGGGCCGCGGTCGGCCTGGTGCCCGCCGCCGCGGGCGAGATCAGCCTGTTCGGCCGGTCGTTGCGCACGTTCCGCGACTTCTCCCGCCTGGGCTACGTGCCGCAGCGCGCGAACGCCGCGTCCGGTGTCCCGGCCACCGTGCGCGAGGTCGTCACCTCCGGGCGCCTCGCCAGGCGCCGGGTGTTCCGGCCGCTGACGCGTGCCGACCGTGCCGCCGTCGACGACGCGATCGCACTGGTCGGACTCCGCGACCGCGCCGGCGACCCGGTCTCGTCGCTGTCCGGTGGTCAGCAACAGCGCACGCTCATCGCACGCGCCGCGGCCGCCGAGCCCGATATGCTCGTCCTGGACGAGCCGAACGCCGGCGTCGACCAGCGCAGCCAGGAGGCCTTCGCCCGCGCCTTGCGCACGTTCGTGGCGTCCGGGCGCACCCTGCTGCTGGTCCTGCACGACATGGGACCGCTGGCGTCGCTGGTCGATCGCGGTGTGGTGCTCGACAACGGCCGGGTGGTCCACGACGGAGCCCTGGCCACCGCACCGGCGACCGTCGCACCCGGTGGCGTCCCCGACCATCACGACGACGAGCACGAGACGGGCATGTTCGGATGAGTCTGCTCGACTACGACTTCATGCAGCGCGCGCTCATCGCCGCGCTGCTCACCGGGTTGGCGGCCCCGGCCGTGGGCACCTATCTGGTCCAGCGGCGGCTGGCGCTCATGGGCGACGGCATCGGCCACGTCGCCCTGACCGGTGTGGCGGTGGGTCTGCTCACCGGATGGGCGCCGGTGTGGACGTCGGTCGTCGTCGCCGTCGCCGGCGCCCTCGCCATCGAGACGGTGCGCGCACACGGACGGGCCTCGGCCGACGTCGCGCTGGCGATGCTGTTCTACGGCGGCATCGCCGGTGGCGTCCTGCTCACCGGGCTGGCCGGCAGTACCGCCGCGACCCTGAACACGTATCTGTTCGGCTCCATCACCACGGTGTCAGCCGCCGATCTGTGGGTGGTGGCGATCCTGGCGGTGGTGGTCGTCGTGCTGGCGGTCGGGCTGGCACCGCAGCTGTTCGCCGTCTGCCAGGACGAGGAGTTCGCGAAGGTCAACGGCCTGCCGGTGCGGCTGTACAGCGCGCTGATCGCGGTGATGGCCGCCGTGACCGTCACCGTGGCCATGCGCACCGTGGGGCTGCTGCTGGTCAGCGCGCTCATGGTGGTTCCGGTGGCCACCGCGCAGCAGCTGACGCGCGGGTTCAGGACGACGTTCACGCTGGCGCTGATCCTGGGGGTCGTTCCGTCGCTGTCCGGCGTCGTGTTCTCTTACTACGTCAACGTCGCGCCGGGCGCCGGGATCGTCGTGCTGGCCCTCGCCGGCTTCGTCGTGGCCTGGCCGCTGGGCACCGTCGTCCGCCGATGGCGACAGCGCCGCCGTCCGCCGGCGCCCGCCGACGATCCGCGGGTCACCGGCGTGCACGTGCCCACCGAGGTCCATCCGCACCAGCACGACGAGCAGTGCGGCCACCCGGCCGTCGAGCACGACGACCACACCGACTACCTGCACGACGGGCATCTGCACGCCGCGCACGGGCGCCATTACGACGAACATTGACGAAACCGACCGGCCCCGCCCGCTGATCATCGGCACTTTCCCGGCGTATGACCCGGAAAGTGCCGATGATCAGCGGAGGTGTGAGACTGTGACCCTCGTCGCCGGGATGGAGATGTGAGCACGACGACCGACGTGGAAGACCTGCTGCGCGAGCAAGCGCCGCAGGTGCTCGCCGCACTCGTGCGCCGCTACGGGCACTTCGACGCCGCCGAGGACTCCGTCCAGGAGGCCCTGCTCGCCGCGTCCGCACAGTGGCCCGCCGAGGGTGTGCCGTCCAACCCGCGGGCTTGGCTGATCACGGTGGCCGCCCGCCGGATGACCGACCAGCTGCGCAGCGAGTCGGCACGGCGCCGCCGCGAGGAGACGGCGTTCGCGATGGTCCCGCCGGGCGACTACCACGCATCGTCCCCTGCCGACGTGACACCCGCACAGGACGACACGCTCACGCTGCTTTACCTGTGCTGCCACCCCGCGCTGTCGTCGGCCTCCCAGATCGCGCTGACGCTGCGTGCCGTCGGCGGGCTCACGACCGCCGAGATCGCCCGCGCGTTCCTCGTCCCCGAGGCGACGATGGGGCAACGGATCAGCCGGGCCAAGCAGCGGCTCAAGGCCGTCGACGCTCCGTTCCGGATGCCGGCCGACGACGAGCACGCCGACCGGCACAGCGCCGTCCTGCACGTGCTGTACTTGATCTTCAACGAGGGATACACGGCGACGTCCGGCGACGACCTGCACCGCGCCGATCTCACCCGCGAAGCGATCCGGCTCACCCGGCAGGTCCGTCGGCTGCTGCCGGACGACGGAGAGGTCGCCGGGCTGCTGGCGCTGCTGCTGCTCACCGACGCGCGGCGGAACGCGCGGACCACCGACGACGGCGCCCTGGTGCCGTTGGCGGAGCAGGACCGCAGCCGCTGGGACGCCTCCGCCATCGCCGAGGGCGTCGAGCTGGTGACGGAGGCGCTGTCGTCGCGGCCCGTCGGGCCGTACCAGCTACAGGCCGCCATCGCCGCGATTCACGACGAAGCCGGCGCCGCCGAGGACACCGACTGGCCGCAGGTCGTCGCGCTTTACGAACTGCTCACCCGGATCGCGCCGAACCCGATGGTCACGCTCAACCACGCCGTCGCCGTCGCCATGGTCCGCGGACCGGAGGACGGGCTGGCGATGCTCACGCAGCTCGAGGACGACAACCGGGTGGCCGAACACCACCGGCTGCACGCCGTCCGCGCGCACCTGCTGGAAATGGCCGGCGACGACGAAGCCGCCCGCGCCGCGTACCGCCAGGCCGCGCGGCGCACGACCAGCCTGCCGGAACGGCACTACCTCGAGTCGCGGGCAGCGCTGCTGGACGCCGGAAACTCCGGCCCGTCGTGACCGGCACGGCCCACGAGGTGGCCCGCATCGTCCGGCTCCGGCAGCGTCGCGTCACCGTCGTGCTGGCTGTCCCATCGGGCGGCGAACGCGGTCAGCAACCGCCCGAAGTCACGACGCTGCGCGGGTGACCAGCCGGTCATCGCCGCCTCGATGGTGGCTCGACGGCGCCGCCGCGCGTCGGCGAGCACGTCGCCGCCGTGCGCGGTCAACACGAGCACGCTGCGCCGGCCGTCCCGCGGATCCGCCTCGCGCCGCAGCAGGCCGCCGGTCACCGCCTGAGCGACGAGCCGGCTGGCCCTCGGCTGGTCGACGCGCACGAGCGTCGCGACCTCCGTGACCCCGATCGGGTGTTCGGTGCTGGCGCCGTCGTCGACCGCGGCCAGGACGTCGTACATCGGCGGCGGCAGCGTCCCGTGCCGCGACGACGACTCACGCGGAACACGCCGCGTCATCGCCCACTGCAGCGTTATCATGGCGCGTTCAATCGTCGCCATCACATCGTTCTCCGACGCAGCGCCAGACATGACTGCTAATTTACATGCACTTGTATTCGGACATGTAAGTCGTTGCTCGAAGGAGCTGGAGCTCACCATGAACGCGCCCGGGGCGCCTGCGGATCGCCACCCCATCGGGTACTGGCTGAAGCTGGTCGATCGGCTCATCGACCAGAGCTTCGACGCCGTCCTCGGCGGCGCCGCCGTCACGCCACGGCACTGGCAGATCCTGAACCTCCTGCAGGACGGCCCAGCGAGCTACGCACACATCGACGACGAGGCCGCACCGTACCTGGCTCCGCACATGCCGACCGTCCGCCCGATCGTCGACGACCTGTGCAGCCGCGGCTGGGCGGCGCCCATCGGACCGGACCGGGTCGGGTTGACCGAGACCGGCCAGAAGGCGCTCGTCGACATCCAAGGGCAGGTCGCGGCGGACCGTGCCCGCATCACCGAGGGCATCAGCGACGACGACTACCGCACCACCGTGGCCGTGCTCGAACGGATGGCCACCAATCTCGGCTGGTCCGAGGAACGCGACATGGGACCGATCTGACGCCGGATCACACCGCCGGCGCCGCCGGATCGGCGCCGCCGTACCGACGGTCACGGCGGGCGAAGATCTCCACCGCCTCCCACAGCTGCCGCCGGTCGAAGTCCGGCCACAGCGTGTCCAGGAACACGAACTCGGCATAGGCGGCCTGCCAGGGCAGGAAGTTCGACGTCCGCTGCTCACCCGACGGCCGGACGAACATGTCGACGTCGGGCAGGTCGGGGTTGTACAGGTACCGCGCCAGTGTCCGCTCGTTCACCCGCGCCGGATTCACCCGGCCGGCGACCGCGTCCGCCGCCAGCGCCGCGGCAGCGTCACCCAGCTCCGCCCGTCCGCCGTAGTTGACGCAGAACTGCAACGTGATGACGTCGTTCGACCGGGTGCGGCGCTCGGCGTTCTCCAGCTCCGAGATCACGCTCTTCCACAGCCGCGGGCGGCGCCCCGCCCAGCGCACCCGCACGCCCAGGTCGTCCAGCTCGTCGCGGCGCCGCCGGATCACCGCCCGGTTGAACCCCATCAGGAAGCGGACCTCCTCCGGGGTGCGGCGCCAGTTCTCGGTCGAGAACGCGTAGACCGACAGGTGCCGGATGCCGATCTCGATCGCGCCGTGGATGACGTCGAGCAGCACCGACTCGCCCGCCTCGTGCCCCTTCGTGCGCGGCAGCCCTTGCCGGTTCGCCCACCGGCCGTTGCCGTCCATGACGATGGCGACGTGGTCCGGCACGAACTCCGCCGGGATGGGTGGCGGGGTCGCCCCCGACGGGTGCGGTGTCGGCGGCGTGTGGACCTTCTTGCTCACCCTCGCTCCTCCGTCGGGCCGGCCACTCCGGACGCTCGGCGCCTCACCGCTCCACCCACCTGGTCGCGTTCGGACACCTCACCGCTCCACCAGAGTCAGCGAGCGCAGCCCTCGTTCCAGATGCCACTGCAGGAACGCCGCCGTGATGCCGCTGGCCTCGCGCCGGGCCCGGGGTTCGCTCGCGTCGGCGACGTCCCAATCGCCGGTGAGCAGCGCCCCCAGCAGGGCGACGGTGTCCGGCGCCGGCGCCACCGTACCGGACGGTCGGCAGGACCGGCACACGATGCCACCGGCCTGCACCGAGAACAACCGGTGCGGCCCCTCGGCGTCGCACCGGGCGCAGTCGGAGAAACTCGGCGCGAAACCGGCCACCGACAACCCGCGCAGCAGGTACGCGTCCAGCACGAGACCCGGCTCGTGTGCGCCTTCGGCCAGCGTGCGCAGCGCGCCCACCAGCAGCAGGTAGTGCTGCACCGTCGGCTCGCCCTCTTCGGCGGTGAGCCGTTCGGCGGTCTCGAGGATCGCCGTGGCCGCGGTGTAGCGGCCGTAGTCGTCGGTGATGCTCATGCCGTACGGCGCGATGGTCTCGGCCTGGGTGACGACGTCGAGGGTGCGCCCGGTGGCGAGCTGGATGTCGACGTGCATGAACGGCTCGAGGCGAGCTCCGAAGCGGCTGCTCGTGCGGCGTACGCCCTTGGCGACGGCTCGTACACGGCCGTGCCCGCGCGTCAGCAGAGTGACGATCCTGTCCGCCTCACCCAGCTTCTGGGTGCGCAGGACGATCCCTTCGTCACGGTAGAGACTCACCCGCCCATTGTCGCCCGAAGCCGGCACGCCGGCACACCAGGCTCGCCGTCCTCGAACCGTCCTCCCGCTGATCATCGGCACTTTCCCGCCGTATGGCCAAGAAAGTGCCGATGATCATGGGAGACGGTGACGGAGACAGTTCAGCAGGCCTTCACCCACGAGCACTCGACGTTGCCGGGCAGATCCACTGCGGGCACCTCCGCCGCCGGCCGGCGCAGGGTCGCGGCGTCCTGGCTGTACTCGGCGAGCCGCACCGCGATGCGATCCTCCAGGTCACTCGGCTTGTCGCTGAGGTAGTCGTTGAACATGACCGAGAAGATCAGCCGCCGCCCGTCGGCGTCGGTGACGTAGCCGGACAGCGCCGTCGCGCCGGTGAGCGTGCCGGTCTTCGCGTGCACGTTGCCGTCAGCTGCCGTGCCGTCCATACGGGAGCGCAGCGTGCCGCCGACCATCCGCTCCGACTCGCCGGCGATGGGCAGCGATTCGTGCCACTCGTCGAACCAGGGCCGGTCCTGCACCTCCTCGAGGAGCGTGGCGATCTGCTCCGGCGGGATCAGATTGCGCCGCGAGAGTCCCGACCCGTCCCGGTTGGACATCGTGTCGACGTCCAGCCCGTAGCCGGTGGCGAGCTCGTCACGCAGCACGTCCAGCCCGGCGTCCCAGCTGCCCTCCCCCGCCACGACGCGACCCATCTCCTTGATCAGCACCTCGGCGTGGCCGTTGTTGCTCAGCTTCATGAACGGCACCATCAACTCACGCAGCGGCATCGACTCGTGCGCGGCGATCCGGCGCGCGCCGTCCGGGGTGACGCCCTCGGCGGCGCCGCCGAGCACACGCACGCCGTTGCGGCGCAGTTGCCGCACGAACACGTCCGCGGCGTACTCGGTCGGCTCCCACACGCTCACCCAGTCCCGGCTGCCGCCGGCGTCGACGGCGATGCTGCCGGTGACGGTGATGACGTCGGTTCCGTGCTCGCGCCCCACCCGGATGCCGGACCCGTCGCCGGCAGGGGCCGTCGTGGCCTCGTTGACGACGGTGACGCTGTCGGTCTCCGGGACGACGGTGACGTCCGGACGCGCGCCCGGTTCCGCGGCCGGGTCGACGTCGACGATGACGGTGCCTGCGTCGTAGTCGGTGTTCGGCGCGACGGTCAGCGCCGACACCGGAGCGGCGTAGTAGTACGGCTCGTCGTTCCAGTTCCAGTCGTTGCCGAGCCGGACGTCGTCGTAGCGGCTGTCGTCGGCCACGACGTCGCCGACGATCGTGCGCACACCCGCGTCGGCGACCTGTTCGGCCAGCGCGGCGTAGTCCTCGGCCAGCATCGTCGGATCGCCGCCGCCGCGCAGGTGGAGGTCGCCGCGCAGCACCGTGCCGCTCCGGCGCCCCGTGGTGGCGACGGTGGTGGTGAAGGTGTGCTCGGGTCCCAGGACGTCGAGCGCCACCGCGGACGTCAGCAGCTTCGCGTTGGAGGCGGGCATGAACCGCTGGTCCGGCTCGTGCTCGTACACGGTTTCGCCGGTTTCGGCGTCGCGGACGACGACCGCCGCCTGGGCGCCGTCGAGACGGCTGTCGGCCAGGATCTCGTCGATGTCCGCGGCGAGTCCCTCGTGCGCGGTGTCGACCTGCCGCAGCGAGCCGCCCGGCGCCGGCGGGTCCGCGCCGAACAGAGGCGACGAGAGACCGGCTCCGCCGACCAGTGCGCCGACCGCGATCGAGGTGACGATGTGCCGGGTACGTCCGCTCATGGCAGCTCCTCGACGTCGAAGATCACGCTCTCAAGTCGAGAAGACTGGTCTATACCTTTCGCCCTGTCAAGACATCGCCGAACAATCTGTCGCGATCACCATGACTCGACGCAAAATATCGACGCACAAAGGTCGATCCGATCCGCCGGAAACGGGCCACGTCACGGACTCAGGCGCGGTACTCCGCCGCGAGCGGGCAACGGAACGAACTCCTCGCCCTGAGCCCCACAGCGTTGAGGTAGCGCAGCACCGCCCTGTAGGCGCCGAACAGTCCGGCCTCGGTGTAGGTGATCCCGTGCTGTGCGCAGTGAGCCTGCACGAGCGGCCGGGCCCGACGCAGGTTCGGCCGCGGCATGCTGGGGAACAGATGGTGCTCGACCTGGTTGTTGAGCCCGCCCATCGCGAAGTCCATCACCCGGCCGCCCCTGATGTTGCGCGACATCAGCACCTGGCGGCGCAGGAAGTCGAGCTTCTCGGCCGGCGGCACGATCGGCCTGCCGATGTGGTTCGGTGCGAACGAGCCACCGAGCAACAGCCCGAACAGGCCCATCTGGACACCGAAGAACGCGGCGGCCTTGCCCGGGGGCAGGACGAGCAGCAGGACGGTGATGTATCCACCGAGGCGGCCGGTGACGAACGCCGCCTCGGTCCATCGGTGCTTCAACGACCGCTGGCTCACGATCGTGCGGATGCTCGACACGTGCAGGGACAGCCCTTCCAACAGCAGGAGCGGGATGAAGAAGTAGCCCTGTGCGCGGGTCAGCCTGGCAGCCAGGCCACGCCTCGATTCGGAGACGGCGGGTGTGAACGCCACCGCGCCGGGGCCGACGTCGGGATCCTTGCCCTCCTTGTTCGGGTTGGCGTGATGCCGGTTGTGCTTCGGTAGCCACCACCCGTAGCTGAGCCCGGCGAACACCCCCGAGAGCACCCGGGACGTCCACTCGTTCCAGCGGTGCGAGGCGAAAATCTGCCGGTGCGCGCCGTCGTGGCCCAGGAAGCCACACTGGGTGAGTACCACGGCCAGCCCCGCGGCCAGCAGCAGCTGGAACCACGAGTTGCCGAGAAACGCGAACGCCACCCATATTCCGGCGAACGCGCCCACCGTCGCGATGATCACGGACCAGTAGTAGCCGTACCGGCGGCGGAGCAGACCCTGGTCCTGAACCCGACGCGACAGTTCGGTGTACGCGCTCACGTACCGCTCTCGTCGGGATCCTCCGCTGTCACCGGGGCGCGGGGGTTGCCGGTCTACGACGCCATGTCGTTCCGGTGTAGGGGACTCGCTCATGAGGTTGACCTTTCACAACGACACCGCGGCCGGGCATGTCACGGCCGCGAGATCCCCCCTCGGACTCCCATACGTCCACAGCCGCTGACCCACTCGGCCGCCGGGTGTTTCCGCCCGGCGGGCACTGCTGCACCGCTGCCAACATCACGGTCGCCTTCTCATGCTCGTACCCGCCCAGGACCCGCGCAAACGCGCGGTCGGCCACGCCCGGGTCGCTGTCGAACGGCACGACCAGCAGATCGGCTCGATCCCACCGGTCGAGTCCCGTCACGCTCACCAGGTGCGGGTCGATGGTCCGGAACCAACCCAATCGGATCGTCCGCTCCGCCACGGCGACCTTCCGGCCCGCGGCATCCCACGTCTGCGGGTTGTACGCGACCCGAGCAGGTTCGAAACCGTTGCCGGTAAGCGCCGCCACCAACGCGGGCAGTTCAGCCGTCAGATCGCGCGACCGCGGCCACCAGGCGCCGTCGAGAGCACGAACACCGGCCGTACCCGGACGGAACACCGCGCGCGCGGCAGCGGCCTGCACGGATGGATGAGGGGTGGTCTCTGGCATGGTCGCCACCAGTCTCCGGCCACAGCCGGGATCACCGATCCGGCGCCGTCGGGGACGTGAACGAAGCCGTACCAGCGCCGATGGCTCCAGTCTACGCTGCTGAGCGGCTGATACGGACGTGTACAGTGAAGACATCGCGCCGACACCGGACACTCCAGATCCGCTGCAGCGTCGAACGAGAATCTCGGCCCAGTCAGCCGAAGTCAGGCGGCGTACATGCGCCAGTCAATCCTTCCGATGCCCGACGACGACGTCACCGCACGGATCGCTTATCGAGTCGTCCGACCGGGTGACCATCCTCGTCTGCACGGTGTGTGGTGGCCCAGGTCGCACGAACTGACGGCGGAACTGCCGTCACTGATCAACTCACTGGACAGCAGGGGGTTCACCACCGAGTGGATCTCGTTCAGTCACAAGGGCTGGGACACGGTCTCGCAGCAGATGATCGTCGCCGGTCGGCCCGTCCGACTCGCGCTGTTCCAATCGATCGACCCGAACATGGTCAGGCTCAGCGGCAACGACGGCAGTGCCCGCATCGACCTGCTCGTCGTCCCTCCCACGTGCCGGACCACGCTCGCCGCGGAGGCGTTCGCGCGCGTGCTGAACTGGGACAACCGCGCCAGCGCCAGCTCCGCCCTCGCGGCGGCGACCACCACGCACGGCGCCGGCGTGCCCGCGGTCAAGGTACCGCGCGCCCGCGGCGGCAAGAACCGCACACAGCTCACGCCGTCCTGAGCCCGCCGTACCGGGCGCGTGGCGTCCGGGCGATGCCGCGCGCCGGGTGCCGGGTGCCGCGCCCTCCGGCGCAGCACCCGGCGGCATCCGGCCACGGCCCGGTCCTGGGCCTTGCGCTCCTGCGGGTGGTTCGATCAGGCGCAGGCGCGGTTCACCGCGCTGACGACGGCCTTCAGGGATGCGGTGACGATGTTCGCGTCCACGCCGACTCCCCAGTAGACCTCGCCGCCGACGGTGCACTCGAGGTAGGCCGCGGCCTTGGCGTCGGCGCCGGAGCTCAGCGCGTGCTCGGCGTAGTCGAGCACCCGTACCTCATGGCCGACCTCGGCCAGCGCGTCGATGAACGCGTCGATGGGCCCGTCGCCCTCGCCGTGCAGCTTGCGGTGCTCGCCGTCGACGATCACCCCGATGTCGAGCGCGTCCCGCTCGCCCTCGGCCGACGACGTGTGCACCGAGTTCAACGCCAGCGGCGTCTCCCGTCCGAGATACTCGGCGGTGAAGATCTCGCCCATGCGCTGCGGGCCGACTTCACCGCCCTCGCCGTCGGTGACCGTCTGGATCACGCCCGAGAACTCGATCTGCAGCCGCCGCGGCAGGTCCAGCTGGTGCTCGCTCTTCATGACGTACGCGACGCCGCCCTTGCCGGACTGCGAGTTGACCCGGATGACCGCCTCGTAGCTGCGGCCGATGTCCTTCGGGTCGACGGGCAGGTAGGGCACCTCCCACCGGTGCTCGTCGACGTGCACGCCCGCCTCGTCGGCGTCGCGCTCGACGGCTTCCAGCCCCTTCTTGATGGCGTCCTGGTGACTTCCGGAGAACGCCGTGAAGACCAGGTCCCCGCTCCACGGGAACCGCTCAGGCACCGGCAGCTGGTTGCAGTACTCCACCGTGCGCCGGATGGCGTCCATGTCGCCGAAGTCGATGCGCGGGTCGACACCCTGAGTGAACAGGTTCATCCCGAGCGTCACCAGGCAGACGTTGCCGGTGCGCTCGCCGTTGCCGAACAGGCACCCCTCGACGCGGTCGGCGCCGGCCAGCACGCCGAGCTCGGCGGCGGCCACGCCCGTCCCGCGATCGTTGTGCGGGTGCACCGACAGGATCATCGACTCGCGGTGCGGCAGGTTGCGGTGCATCCACTCGATCGAGTCGGCGTAGACGTTCGGCGTCGCCATCTCGACGGTGGCCGGCAGGTTGACGATCATCGGCCGGTCCGGCGTCGGCTCGAGGACGTCGGCGACGGCTCCGCAGATCTCCGCCGCGTACTCCAGCTCGGTTCCGGTGTAGGACTCGGGCGAGTACTCCCAGTAGATCTCGGTGTCCGGCGTGACCGCTTCGGCGTACTTGAGCGCCGTGCGGGCGGCCGAGGTCGCGATGTCCGTGACACCGTCACGGTCGAGCCCGAACACCACTCGCCGCTGCAGCACCGACGTCGAGTTGTACAGATGCACGATGGCCTGTTTCGCGCCGCGCAGCGACTCGAAGGTCCGCGCGATCAGCTCGTCGCGGCACGGGGTCAGGACCTGGATGGCGACGTCGCCGGGGATGTGCTCCCCCTCGATCAGCCGGCGCACGAAGTCGAAGTCGGTCTGGCTGGCCGCCGGGAAACCGACCTCGATCTGCTTGTACCCCATGGACACCAGCAGCTGGAACATCCGCAGCTTGCGTTCGGCGTCCATCGGGTCGATGAGCGCCTGGTTTCCGTCACGCAGGTCGACGGCGCACCACTGTGGCGCGGTCTCGATGCGTTTCGACGGCCAGGTGCGGTCCGGCAGGTCGACGGTGATCTGCTCGTGGAAGGGCCGGTATCGGTGGACGGGCAGGCCCGACGGCTGCTGCTCCGGCGGCCAGGTGGAAACGGATGGGGTGATGCTCATGAGAACTCGGACTCCAGAAAGCGGTCGAACAGGCGCGACCGGCAGCGCGAACCCACCGCGATGAGGGAGCCGGTCTAGCGGACCTCACCGCGGCAGCTAAGAAGGAGGCCGAAGCGCTGCATCGGGACGACTGTAGCACCCCCGCCCGCTCAGAAGCCGAGCCGGCCCAGCTTCTTCGCGTCCCGCTGCCAGTCCTTGGCGACCTTGACGTGCAGGTCCAGATAGATCGGCGTTCCCAGCAGCCGCTCGATGTGCGTCCGCGCCTGCGCGCCGACGCTGCGCAGGCGGGTGCCGCCGCGCCCGATGACGATGCCCTTCTGGCTCTCTCGCTCGACGAACAGGTTCACGTGCACGTCCAGGAGCGGCTGGTCCTCGGGCCGGTCCTCGCGCGGGATCATCTCCTCCACGACGACGGCGATGGAGTGCGGCAGCTCGTCGCGCACGCCCTCCAGTGCGGCCTCCCGCACGAGCTCGGCGACGAGTTTCTCCTCCGGCTCGTCGGTCAGGTCGCCTTCCGGGTACAGCGGCGGCCCTTCCGGGAAGTGTCCCAGCGCCAGCTCGGCCAGCAGGTCGACCCGGGCCCCCGTGGTCGCCGAGACCGGCACCACGTCGGCCCAGTCGAAGCCGTACTCCGTCGCGAGCTCACCCACCGCGGCCAGCTGCTGGGCCAGCCGTCCGTCGTCGACGAGGTCGGTCTTGGTGACCACAGCGATCTTCGGCGTCCGGGCGATCTCGGCGATCTCGCCGGCGATCAACCGGTCGCCAGGTCCGATGTCCTCGTCGGCCGGGATGCACATGCCGATGACGTCCACCTCGGCCCAGGTGGTGCGGACGACGTCGTTCAGCCGCTGGCCGAGCAGGGTGCGGGGGCGGTGCAGTCCGGGGGTGTCGACGACCACCAGCTGGCCGTCGTCGCGGTGCACGATGCCCCGGATGGCGTGCCGCGTGGTCTGCGGCCGGCTGGAGGTGATGGCGACCTTGTCGCCCACCATCGCGTTCATGAGTGTGGACTTGCCCGCGTTCGGGCGCCCCACGAAACAGACGAATCCGGATCGGAACTGCGCTGCGGTCTCGCCGCTCTCGTCACTCACGCATGAAGTCTCCCACCGCGGTCGCACTGGCTGTAAACCTGTACTGCCGTACCATTTTTTGTGTACACTCGTACATGAAATTGTCGTCGTTGTCAGGAGACGGATCATGGCCTGGCTGTTCGTCATCGTCGGCGGACTGTTCGAGACCGCCTTCGCGCTGTGCCTGAAGGCCTCGGACGGTTTCAGCAAGCTCTGGCCGACGCTCGGGTTCGCCGTGTCCGTCGCGATCAGCATGGGCCTGCTCGGCCTGGGCCTGCGGGACCTTCCGGTCGGCACCGCATACGCGGTGTGGGTCGGCATCGGCGCCGTGGGCACCGCCGTCGTGGGCATCCTGTATCTCGGCGATCCGGCCACGGTGCTGCGCACGGCCGCCATCGCGATGATCGTCGGCGGCGTCGTCATGCTCAACCTCGCCGGCGGCTCGGCGCACTGACCTCATGGCCACCAGCAAGGGAGAACGCCGCCGCGCCCTCCTGACCGACGCGGCCAGGTCCGTCCTCGTCTCGGGCGGACTGGACGCGGTCAGTCACCGTGCGGTCGCGGCTGCCGCCGGCGTCCCGCTCGGCGCGACCACCTACTACTTCACCGACCTCGGCGACCTGCGCCGCGCCGCCGTCGACGCATCGGTCGACGCCGACCTCGAACGGATGCGCCGCACCGTCTCCGTGCTCAGCGTCGAGTCACGGGCCGCGGAGCACACCGCGGAGCTCGTCACCGGGCTGCTCACTCCGGCCGCCGACGACGAACTGCTCGCCTGGTACGAACGCTACGTGGGCGCCGCACGCGAGCCGCTGTTCGCGGCAGCGGCCCGACGGACCAACGACGCCGCACGCGAGCACGTCGACGCCGTGCTCACCGCGTCCGGACACGGGGGCGTCCTCCCGGCGGACGTGGTGCTGGCGATCGTCGACGGGGCCGTGGTCGGCGCGCTCGCCACCGGGGGTCGGGCACCAAGACAGGCAGCCGCCGGCGCGCTGGCCACGGTTCTGGAGATGACGAACGGCGGTCCGCCACGCCGTTGACGTGGCGGACCGCCGAGGATCGTCTCAGGACGGCGTCACCGTCCGCGGCGCTGCAGCGCCGCGTCGACCGCCGGGTCACCGAGCTGGCGCAGCCACTCCACCAGCTCCGGGTAGGTCGACGGGTTCGACGCGACGTACGGGCGCAGGGACGGCGCCTGCGCCGCGATGTCGGCCAGGGTCTGCAACGGGGTGTCCGGATCGGCGGCGACTCGCGAGTCGAAGCCGGCCTCGTGCACGACCTCCGGCTCACCGCTGGCGCCGGCCTGCGGAAGGACCGCCGTCTGGTCCGGCGAGGAAGCACTGGTGGAGCCGGCCCCGCCGGTCACCTCCGTCTCGGCGGCCTCGGTCTCGGCGCCGGTCTCGGCGGCCTCCGTCTCGGCCGCCGACTCGGCCTCGCCGGTCTCGCCGGACCGGGCCTCACCGGACTGTGTCTCGCCGGGCCGAGTCGAGGCTTCCGTCCGGTCGGTCCCGTCCTGCGACGGGCCGTCCACGTCGACCTGCTCGTCCATGCCACGTTCGGTACCCGCGGCCGAGCCGGTCCGGCCGGTGTCCGCGTCGCTCGACGCCGCCGTCCCGGCTGCCGCCGCGGCCGCCGCGGTGGAGGCCGGGGCCGCCGACTCACTCGAGCGTTCGGTGGTCGTGGGAGCTGCCGGAGCCGTCGGCGCCTGCGGCGCCGCCGGGGCCGAAGCGATAGCGGTGCCTCCGCCGCCGGCTCCGTTCATGCCGAGCCCGTTCATGTTCATGGCCACCGGGCCGTACTCGTCACGCACCGACGCCGGCGCGGTGAGTGCCAGCAGAACTGCGACGGCCGAGAACCACATGACGCTGACCATCGTCGCATCCACCAACGTGACGGAGGTGAGATCCGAGGCGCCCAGCACAGCGGCGATCACGATTCCGACCACCGCGGAGACCAACCCGGCACCGATGGCGACGGCACGGCCCTGAGCGGGATCGCCGACCAACGCATTCCGCCCCACCAGCGCGCCGACGACGATCAACAAGTGCAGTACCAGTACGGTGATCGCGCTGCCGCGGCCGTCGTCGAACCCGATCAGCCACACCACGTACATCACGGCGCCGAACGTGGACACCAGGGCGACCAGCTGGAACAGCCGGACGGAGAAGGTGACCCACCGTGCCGCACCGACGACGGGACGGACCAACTTCGCCACACCGGCCGCCGACGCCGCGGCGCCGATGGCCGGGTACAACAGCACACCGTGCACGCCCGTCTGCAGGCTCCACGCGTCGACGATCGTGCGCTCGGCACTCAGCTGCCACAGACCGACGAACAACCCGACGCCGCCGAGCAGCAGCAGAACGTCGCCCCAGCCGGCCTGGCCACGAACGAATCCAGCCACCGGCAGTGCGATCAGGGCGAGGAAGAACAGCCCGACGAGGATCTGCATCGTGATCGGCGCCCATTCGAGGGTCTCGTCGGCGTCGACCAGATACCACACCACACTGATGGCCGTGAGCAGGACGAACAAGCCGCCCAAGCCGGCCGTGACGGCACGCCACAACGCACCGTCACCGGGTTCGGGCAGCTGTTCGCTCCGGCGTCCCTGCGCCGCGAGAACAGCCCCGGCCAGCCCGAAGGCAATACCGATGCCGACCCCGTCGCCACCGCCGTCACCGACGTAAGCCAGCACGAAGGTCACCAGTACCACGATGAAGTACGGCGCGTTGGCCGCCAGCCGGGTCAGGCGCAGCTGCGACGCACCCCAGGTCGCCGGGAGGATGCCGCCGCGCTTCAGGTACGGCACGGTGAGCGAGGCCACCGACAGCAGCGTGGCGAGGATGACGTACACCTTGCCGGTCGACGAGTCCGTGAGGTCCCACGGCATGCCGAACGACACGAGCAGCAGAATGAGCGCGACGGCGTCGCGCGCATAGTCGATGATCGGGATGTCGGAGAACGGGTTGGCCACGCCCGAGCGCGCTCCGGTCGCCGCGGGCGCGGCCCGGCGCTGCGTCTCGGCCCCCGGCGACGACGTGGATGCCGCGGCCGTCATCGGTTGTCCACAGTTGCCGCAGTACGCCGTTCCCGAGGCCGGAGCCCCGCAGTTACTGCAGAAGTTCATTCACATCTCCGTCTCGATCGATCGCGATCGTGCCGCCCTCAAGCGCAGGTGGGACGGGCGGCACGCTAGCGCACTCACGTGCAGATCTCTACGTCCTGATCGTGGCGAGCAGTGCCCCGTCGGCGCCGGCCGCGTGGACCGGAACCCCCGGGCCGCCGAGATCGGCCACGACCGCCACGTCGATGTCGTCGACACCGGCGGTCGTGACCACCGCCGCGGCCTCGAGCCCGCGGGCGCCGCTCGACGCCGCCATCGCCACGGCCACCTGTAACGCCGACAACGACAACGAGGTCAGTGCGACGTCCGCGCCCGCGTACGTGCGGCCGTCGGCGTCACGCACGGCCGCCCCCTCGACGCCACTGCCCCGCGCACGGGCCGACCGCGCGAGGGTGATGATCTTGGAATCCTCGGGATCGAGGCCCGGCTGGTCGCTCACGCGTGCTCCTCGTGCGGGTGGGTGTCCTCGATTCTGACGATTCGGCTGGCCCGAATGGTTCCGATCCGGTTGCGCCGACCTTCGGGTTCCTCGGCGATCAGGTGCAACCCGGCGACGTCGACCTCCGCGCCCGGGATCGGGACCCGGCCCAACTGCTTGGCCATCAGCCCGCCGACGGTGTCGACGTCGTCGTCGGACAGCTCGATCCCGAAGAGGTCGCCGAGGTCGTCGATGTGCAGCCGGGAGCTCACCCGCACGGCGCCGTTCTCGAGCTCCTGCACGTCGGCCTCGTCGGTGTCGTACTCGTCGGTGATCTCGCCGACGATCTCCTCGAGGATGTCCTCGATGGTCACCAGCCCCGCCGTCCCGCCGTACTCGTCGACGACGACGGCGACGTGGGTGCGCTGCGCCTGCATCTCGCGCAGCAGGTCGTCCGCGGGCTTGGAGTCCGGGACGAAGAACGCCGGCCGGGTGACCGTGCCCACCCGCTCGACCGACTCGGCGTCGCGGTTGTCGTACAGCCGCCGCGCGACGTCCTTGAGGTAGACGACGCCGACGATGTCGTCGAGCCCACCCGGCCCGACCGCCGGGATGCGGCTGAAGCCGCTGCGCAACGCCAGCGACTGGAACTGGCGCAGGGTCTTGCCGGACTCGATGAACACCACGTCGGTGCGCGGCACCATGACCTCGCGGACGACGGTGTCGCCGAGCTCGAACACCGAGTGGATCATCTCGCGCTCACCGGACTCGATGATCCGCCCGGCCTCGGCGAGGTCGACCATCTCGCGCAGCTCCGCCTCGGTGGCGAACGGCCCCTCGCGGAACCCCTTACCCGGCGTGAGCGCGTTGCCCAGCAGGATCAGCAGCCGTGCGACCGGCCCCAGCACGCGGGTGAGGCTCAGCAGCGGACCGGCGAACGCGAGCGCGACGCCGTCGGCGTGCTGGCGGCCGATGGTCCGCGGAGCGACACCGACCACGACGTAGGACACCACCAGCATCACCCCGGCGGCGACCAGCAGCGTCAGCCACCAGGGCTCGAAGTACTCCTCGCACGCCACGGCCACGAGCACGACCGCGCAGATCTCGGCGGCCATGCGCAGCAGCAGCGCGGTGTTCAGCGCCGGCACCGGGTCGGCGGCCACGCGTTGCAGCGCCGCCGACCCGCGGCGTTCCTCACGGGCCAGCTCCTCCGCCCGTGCCCGGGAGTATGCCGACAGTGCCGCCTCGGCCATCGCGATCAGGCCCGCGAGCACCACCAGCACGGCCGCCGAACCGAGCAGCCAGGCCGTGGCTGACGCGAACATCAGCTTCTGCCCTGCCAGGCGTCTCGCCAGTCGCTGAGCAGTTGCTTCTGCAAGCCGAACATCGTTTTCTCCTCCTCCGGCTCGGCGTGATCGTAGCCGAGCAGGTGAAGAATGCCGTGCGTGGTCAGCAGGTGGAGCTCGTCCTCGGTGCTGTGCCCCGCCGCCCGCGCCTGGGTGGCCGCGACCTGCGGGCACAGCACGACGTCGCCGAGCAGGCCCGGGACCGGGTCCTCGTCGTCGGGGGTCGGGCGAAGCTCGTCCATGGGGAACGACAGCACGTCGGTCGGCCCCGGCTCGTCCATCCACTGCACGTGCAGCTGTTCCATGGCACCCGTGTCGACCAGCATCACCGCCAGCTCCGCGGCCGGATGGATGCGCTGCTGGTCGAGCACGAACCGGGCGAGGTCCGACAGCGCCTTCTCGTCGACCTCGACGTCGGACTCGTTGTTGACCTCGATGGTCACGGACGTCTCCCCGGTACGCGCGGACGGCCGCTGCCGTGTCCTGACTCCTGCTGCTCGGCGTCGTAACGCGAGTAGGCGTCGACGATCTCGCTGACCAGCCGGTGCCGGACCACGTCCTGGCTGGACAACCGGCAGAAGGCGACGTCGTCGATGCCGTCCAGGATGTTCTCGACCACGCGCAGGCCGCTGGCCGTGCCCGAGGGTAGGTCGATCTGCGTCACGTCGCCGGTGACCACCATCTTCGAGCCGAACCCGAGGCGGGTCAGGAACATCTTCATCTGCTCGCCCGAGGTGTTCTGCGCCTCGTCGAGGATGACGAACGCGTCGTTCAGCGTACGCCCGCGCATGTACGCCAGCGGCGCGACCTCGATGGTTCCCTCGGTCATCAGCCGCGGGATGGACGCAGGGTCCATCATGTCGTGCAGCGCGTCGTAGAGCGGCCGCAGATACGGGTCGATCTTCTCGGACAACGTGCCCGGGAGGTACCCGAGCCGCTCCCCCGCCTCGATGGCCGGGCGGGTCAGCAGGATGCGGCTGATCTGCTTGTCCTGCAACGCCCGGACCGCCTTGGCGACCGCCAGGTACGTCTTGCCGGTGCCCGCCGGACCGATGCTGAACACCACGGTGTGCTGGTCGATGGCGTCGACGTACTGCTTCTGGTTCAGCGTCTTGGGACGGATGGTCCGTCCCCGGTTCGACAGGATGTTCGCGGTGAGGACCTCGGCCGGACGCTCCTCCGTGCGTGCGCGCAACATCGCGACGGTGCGTTCCACGGCCTCCGGGCTGAGCCCCTGGCCCGTACGCAGAACCGCGACCATCTCGTCCAGAACCTGCTCCGCCTCGGCGATGTCGTCGGGCGCGCCGGTCATGGTGATCTGATTGCCGCGGACGTGAATATCGACGTCGTCGAAGGACCGTTCGACGACCCGGATCAATTCGTCCCCCGAGCCGAGCAGGGTGACCATGGGGATGCTCGTCGGGACGACGATCGTGTTCTGGGCCTGATCGGTGGCCTGTTCTGTCTTCGCCATGGGACGGCCCACGTAGGGCCTGCTCACGCCGCCTTCCGGTATCGACCGATGATTTGATTTGCCATGTTACCCGCGCGCGCCGGGGCTGGTCGCGTCGATTGTGCGTCGTTGATCGCGGCGCGCCGCCGGTGACGGAACGGGGCGAGCTGGTTCCGGGCTTCCTGCCGCGGGTCGGTTGCTCTTCCAGGTACATCTGAGCGTCGGATAGACAACTGAGCGCCGGATGGACGGGCTTTTCGAGCTCGGTCCGGCGCTCAGTTGTCTATCCGACGCTGTGTTGTATGTCGTGAAGCTCGACGTGCTCGGGCTGGAGCCGCCACGCGTCGCCGCGACGCCACCGAGCGCCGAGTTTTCCACAACCCCAGCATCTGATCTGGTGCCGTGGCACTGCTCGATGCAAGGTGCGACCCATGCCCGCCCGGCCGCGAACCCTCCCCTCGGACGTCACCGAACTGCTCGCCCGCCACCGTGGCGTGCTGACCACCTCGGTGGCCCTCGCCGCCGGCATACACGAAGGTCGGTTGCGACGGCTGCGGGACGCGGGCTTGCTGACCCGAGTCGCGCCCCGGTGCTACGTCTCGACCGTCAACCTCGGCGCCGCATCCCCGTGGGAGCGCCATCGTCTCCACGCAGCGGCATTCGTCCTGTCCCGCGATCAACCGGTGTTCCTCACCGGATGGTCCGCCGTCGTCACCTTCGATCTCCCGACCGTCGGGTCGCCGCCCCGCCTGCCCCAAGCGTTGAGATCAGCCGCCTTCCGAGCGTCCACCCAGGCCACACAGTTCGGGATCATCCGCGCCGTCTGCATTCCCGCCGGCCAGGCACGGCGCCTCGGCGACGTGAGCGTGATGAGCAGGCAGTGGGCCGTAGCCGACGTGGCACGGTCGAGCCCGATCCCGGACGCGCTGGTGGTCGCCGACGCCGCCGCGCAGTCGGGGGCAGACCTGCACGAGGCCGTGCGGCACATGGCCGGCTGGCCCGGTGTGCACCGGGCGCGATGGGTCGCCGAGCATGCCGACGCACTGGCGGAGTCGCCGCTCGAGACCCTCGGCCGGTTCACGTGCATCCAATTCGACCTGCCTATGCCGGTCTCCAACGCCTGGGTCGGCGCCGACCGGCCGGAGTTTCGTGTCGACGGCCTGTGGCCCTACCACTGGGTGGCCAGCGAGGCCGACGGCGCGATCAAGTACGACAACCGGTCGGACGCGTCCCGGATCGTCGCCCGCCAGACCGAACGGGAATGGCGCCTACGCAGGCTCGGACTCGACATCGGCCGCTACGACTGGGACCTCGCCAGCCGCGACCGGCCCGAACTCGCCCGACGGTTCGCTGCCCTGCTGCGGGACAACCCGGCTCGCCAACAGCCCGTGCGCTGGTGGAAACACCACCCGGACGCCGGACCGATCGAACCGCAGCCGCACGACTGGCCCTCCCCGTGGCCCGTTTCCTTCGTGCTTCCCGCCGGATGGAACACCTGACCACTGAACGCGCAGGGCATCGCGCGGCGCCAGGTCAGCCGGGCGGCCAGGTCATCGCGCGGCCGCCGAGGACGTGCCCGTGGACGTGGAACACCGACTGGCCGGCCTCCGCGCCGGTGTTGAACACCAGCCGGAAGGCGTCGATGCCCTCGTCGGCGGCGACCGCGCCGGCCTCGTTGACCAGCTCGGTCAGCGTGTCCGGAGCAACCTCGGCCAGCGTGGGCACGTCGGCGTGATGCTCCTTCGGGATCACCAGCACATGCGTCGGCGCCTGCGGCGACACGTCACGGAAGGCCACCGTCCGCTCGGAGCGGCGGACGACGGTCGCCGGTATCTCGCCGGCAACGATCTTGCAGAAGAGGCAGTCGGGATCTTGGTTCACACCACCACACCGTACCCTCTGGTGCCATGGCGAGACGGAATCGCGAGCCCGATCCCGACGAGGTGGCCGCCTATAACGAGGCGGTCCGTGAGCAGGAGGAGTACGAGGAGACCGTCCGCCGGCGTAAGCGCAACAAGCGCATCGTCATCGGGACCCTGTGCACCCTGCTGGTCCTGGCGCTGGCCGCCGCGGGGGTGACGACCTGGTTCGTCGGCCGGGTCTCGTCGAACATCGAGCGGATCCCGGGAGCGTTCGACATCCCGGACGAGCAGCGCCCTCCGGCTGCCGGTGGCGACGCCGTCACGTTCCTGCTCGGTGGCCTCGACGGACCCGACGAGGTGGACGTGTACGAACCGGGCGCGGCCCGCACCGACACCATCATGCTGGCGCACTTCCCGGACGGCCGCGACCACGGCTATCTGGTGTCGATCCCCCGGGACACGTACGTCGAGGTGCCGGGGCACGGCGAGAACAAGATCAACGCCGCGTACTCGCTGGGCGGGCCCAGCCTGTTCGTCCGGACCGTCGAGCAGCTCACCGACATCCGGGTCGATCATCTGGCGTTGATCGACTGGAACGGCTTCGAGCAGCTGACGGACGAGCTCGGCGGCGTCACGCTGACGTTCGACGAGCCGACGGTGCTGGCCGACGACACCACGCTGCCGCCGGGCCGGCACACCCTCGACGGCGAGCAGGCCCTGCAGTACGTGCGTGAACGCAAGGACCTACCGGCCGGCGACTTCGACCGCGTCAAACGCCAGCAGAACTACCTGCGCGGGCTCATGCACGAGCTGCTCTCTGCCGGCACGTTCACCGACTTCGGCACGATGAACGGGCTGACCGAGGCCGTCGGCCAGGCGGCGCGCGTGGACGAGGACCTCGGCGCGTTCGACATGGCCCGCCTCGGCATGTCGATGCGCAACCTCCGCGCCGAGGACATGACCTTCCTGACCGTGCCCACCGACGGCACCGGCTGGGCGGGCGAGCAGAGCATCGTCGTGTACGACGCCGCGCGCGCCGACGTGCTGTGGCAGGCGCTGAAGGCCGACGACATGGACTCCTACCTCGCCGACAACCCCGACCTCGTCACCGGCCAACAGGTCAACTGACCGCTCCGGAATGATCACGTCCCGCATGGAATTCCATGCGTCACCACCCGTACGGGCCTCGTGACGCGTGCACTCGCCTGGTGACGGCCCTCCCGTCGACGTCACCGGCCGGAGCAGCGCAGCCAGGCGCCGGCCCAGTCGCCGTGATCCTGGGCGATACCGTCACCGCCGTCGTCGACCACGAGCTCCAGGCGATCCACGCCGGTGACGTCGAGGTCCACCCAGCGAGCGTCGTCCGACTGCGTCAGCACCGGCGACGCGAAGATCTCCGCTCCGTCGGCCAGCACCCGGAACCGCACGCTGCCGCCGGCGATCTCGTCGTCGACCCCGATGTCGGTCTGGAACCGGCTGCACCGCCCGGCGAGGTCGAGGCCGATGCGCGACGGGGCGTGCGCACCGACGCCCTTGCCGTACTCGCGGCCGTTGATGGACATCCGCGCGCCGTCGCCGGGCTGGTCCTCACCGTTGCTGGTGTCGCGCTCGGCCGGGCCCCAGCCGTTGGTCTCGTCCGTCCACTCCCAGTCGGAGACGTGCCTGCCGCCGGACACCACGTCGACACGACCGCTGCCGACCGTCGTCCCGCCGTGGCCGACGGTCACGTCGACGGTCGTCCATCCGGTGTCGCCGTCCGGGAACAGCTCCACCGTCGCCTCGGCGCTCTCGCCCGCGGGGACGGTGACCTGCCGGGAAGGTGTATCGGCACGCCAGAAGCCGAGGCCGCTCACCTCGACGTCGACGACCTGCTCGCGGTCCGAGACGTTGGCGACGGGCACGGTGACGGTCACCGGCGCGGACGCGTCCGGGGAGCTGGCCGGCGACGCGGCCGGAGGCGCGGTGAGCTCGACCGGCGGCCGCACCGTCAACGCCGTGGTGAAGCGGCCCTCCACGTCGGCGCCCTCACCGGCGGTCACGGTGCCCGGCAGGTAGAGGAAGGATCCCGCGTCGTCGTGCACGGTGACCTCGACGGTCCATTCGGCCTTCGCGCCGGGGGGCAGTGCTTCACGGTGCGGACGGTCGACGACCTTCGCGTCCCAGCCGGCCTGCTCGGGCAGGTCCAGCCGCGGCGACGGCACCGGCCGCGCCCCCGTGACGGTGGCGGAGACCGTCAGCTCGACCGTGTCACCGGCGGCCACGGACCGGTCCGACACCGACGCGCGCACGTCCAGCCCGTTGCCGCCTTCGAGACGCCGCACGATCCGGTCCCGGCCGAGCAGCATCGACGTCCACGCCTCCGGTGTGTTCTGCGCCCGCGGGTCGACGGCGCCGACGACCGAGCGGAACAGCTCGTCGTCGCGCCCGAACCGTTCGGTGTACATCCGCAGCAGCTCGGCGTCGTCCTGCCCGTCGGTGAAGGACTCCCAGCGGATGGACGAGACCGGCCCGTCCTCGCCCGGGTAGACGATGTACTCGTCGCCCTGCCCGTAGCGGAAGCTCGGGTCGCTGTACACGTCGGCGGGCCAGGAGTTGTACGTCCAGCGCAGGTACCCGTCCAGATTCCGCTGCGCCACGACCCAGCCGAGCACCCGCGCCGACATCGGCGGCGAGGCCGTCACGGTGTTCGGACGGACCGGGTTGAAGTAGGTGTAGAACAGCGTGGGCTTGCCGGCCGCGCGACGCTCGGCGATGTCCTGGTCCGGCACGCTGTCGAGGAACGAGTAGTTGTAGCTGACGTAGTCGGCGTAGTCCTGCACGTCCAGGCTGTTCGCCGCGATCGCGATCTTGCCCATCCACTGCGGCGCCTCGGACTCGACAACGTCGAACACGGTCGCCATCTCGTTCGCCGGACGTTCGTCGAAGCCCAGCGACGCGTCGTCGAACCAGCCCCGCTCGATCAGGTGCGCGGCGAACGCGCGCAGGAACTGCCCCCAGCCTTCGCGGTAGCGGGCGTCGCCGAGATCGACCTCCTCGACGACCTCCTCGCCGGTGCGGGTGTCGGTGTAGACGAAGCGCTCACGGTGGTCGAACTGCAGCATCGCGAACGCGTGGATGCGATCACCGATTCCCGCGGCACGTGACTCGCGCACGTAGCGGTCGAACACCGAGAAGTCGAAGGAGAACCGCTCGCCGTCCCAGCGCCACTCGACCGTGGAGTTGTAGTGGTTGTACGTCTGCGGGCGCCACTCGCCCTGGTGGGTGACCATCCACGGGTCCTGGGTGATGGCGGCGTTGACGACACGCTGGCCGTGGTCGGCGAGGTCACGCAGGTACGGACGCAGCGCCGCCCAGTGCTGCTCGCTCCACAGCTCCACGCCGGTCCGGTCGGCGACGGCGTCCGGGTGCGGCCACAGGTCGAGCATGAACGGACGCTCGTCGACCGGGTCGAACCGGACGTCCGGCACGTCGACGCGCATCGTCCACCTGCCGATCTCGCCGTCGTCACTGCTCACCCGGACCTCGGTGGTGTAGGTGCCCGGAGTGGTGTCCGCCGGGAGGTCGACGGTGATCCACGCCGGCTGGTTGTCGCCCGCCGCGACGTCGACGGCGCCGGTCTCGCGCAGTGGGTCGGCGACGACGCCGCCACCGTCGAACGGGATGTAGCGCGGGTAACGCACCTGCACCGCGTCCTCGCTCAACGGGGTGGCGCCCGGCGCTTGCAGCCGGCCGACCTGGACCGTCAGGTCGCTGAGCTCGGCTTGCGCGTGCACCGCCAGCTGCGCCGATGCGCGTCCGCCGGGCAGCGCCTGCGCCCAGAGCACGTCGTCGCCGCCGAGCGGCGCCCCCGGTCCGGAGTCCCGGTCGACCCGGACCATCGAGGAGCCGGCGAACGACCCGCTGGGCACCCACACGGACGCGGCCGCCTGCTCGCCCTGCACGGGTGATGACGTGGCCGGCGCCGACAACGACAACCCGGCGGCGACGCACGAAGCGGTCACCACCAGGCCCACCACTGAGTTCCAGCCACGTCGCACCATTGCTCACTCCTGACTGATCGATATTTTGATCAGTCAGGTTCATGCACACGCCGGAGCCTGTCAAGATCTTGCCCGCAGCACGGACCCGTTTCGGGCACACGCGTGCACGAAACACTGACTCCCACCCGGCCGATCACCTACGGTGGCTCGGCGCCGGTAAACCCGGCCACCGGGCTGAGCGTCTGTAGGGGTATGTGGTGGAAGAGCAGAGGGAGTCCGGCGCCGACGCGGCGGTCACCGAACTGTACGCGGCGCACTACGTCCACCTGGTCCGACTGTCGGCGTTGCTCCAGGGCGACCACGCCGTCGCCGAGGAGGTCGTCCAGGACGCGTTCGTGGCGCTGCACCGGCGCTGGCGCACGCTGCGCGACACCGACCGCGCCGTCGGCTACCTGCGGCGGTCCGTCGTGCACGGCAGCCGGTCGGTTCAACGCCGCCGTGGTGTCGCGGCCCGGCATCCCGAGGACCCACCGCCGAACGCACCGAGCGCCGAACAGCAGGCAGTCGTCGGCGCCGCCGGCAACGCCGTCGTCGAGGCGCTGCGCGAGTTGCCCGCGCGGCAACGCGAGGCCCTCGTACTGCGCTATTACGGCGGCCTCGTCGAGGCCGAGATCGCAACGGCGATGAAGATCAGTAGGGGCGCCGTCAAGAGCCACATCTCACGCGGTATGGCCGGGTTGCGCGCGGCCCTGGCCGCATGGTCGTAGGGGGAAGACGTGAACACGCCAGATGAACCGAACGAACTCTCCGCCGAGGAACGGCGGTTGCGCGACGCCCTGACCGCCGCGGCGGGCCAGGTCACGCCCGGACCCGACGGCCTCGCCCGGATCCGCCGGCGCACTGCGGCAGGAACGCCGTGGTGGCGCAGCCCGGTCGCGATCGGGCTGTTGGGTGCGAGCGTCCTGGCCGTCGCGGTCATCGGCGGCGGCGTCGCACTGCTCGGTGACGACGACGGCGACGCTCCCGTCGTCACGGCCGACTCGTCGTCCGAGCCCGCCGCGGACGACGAGTCGACCGGCGGCGAGCCGTCGCCGTCCGGGGCCGGGGAGTCCGCATCCGGATCGCCGCACACGTCGCCGTCCGGCGAACCGACCGGCGACGGCACCGCGGAGAACATCACCGTGCCCGTCTACTACGGGGTCACGCTGGAGGTTCCCGAGGGGTTCGACTCGCTCCGGCTCGCCCGCGAGTTCCGTACCGTCGCGACGTCCGCGTCGCCCGTGCTCGCCGCCCTGCGGCAGATGGCCGACGGCGAGGCGCTCGACCCCGACTATCGCGACTTCGGCTTCTGGCAGGGCGACATCCGCTCCGTCGACGTGACCGACAGCGAGATCACCGTCGACGTGGCCCGGCTGCCCTCGGTCGAGGCCGTCGGCTCCACCCCGTCCCGGCAGGAGCTCGCGGTGCAGGAGCTCGTGTACACCGCCACCGCGGCCGCGTCGATGCACGACCTGGGCGGCTCGCAGCCGGTGCGGATCACCGTCGACGGCGACGCTGCCGGTGACTACGGCGGCGTGGACCTCTCCGAGCCGGTGCCGCGCGCGGACCCGTTGCAGATGCGCCAGCTGGTGCAGATCGACGACCCGACCCACGGCGCGACGGTCGACAGCCCGGTGACCGTCCGGGGCTCGGCGGCGGCGTTCGAGGCGACGCTGCGATGGGAGATCCGTCGCGACGGCCAGGTGGTCGAGGAGGGCACGACGATGGCCGAGGAGTGCTGCACCATGTCCCCGTTCCGGTTCGACGTCGAACTCGAGCCCGGGACGTACGAGGTCTTCGTCAGCGAGGTCGACGTCTCCGGCGGCGAAGGCCGTCCGCCGATGAGCGACACCAAGACCTTCACCGTCGACTGACCCGGAAATGATCACGTCCCGCATGGAATTCCATGCGGGACCACCCCTACACGCCTCGTGACGCGGCGACAATCCTGGTGATGGCCGGCGGGGCTCAACCGGATGTCGCCAGGACGCGGACGCGTGCCGGGCCCACCGTCGCCGTCCGCTTCGTCAGGCCCAGCGACGCGACGCCGCGAGCAGTACCCCGGCGGCGACGGTGCCTGCTGTCGACGTCCGCAGGACCGTCGGCCCCAGACGCACCGGTGTCGCGCCGGCTTCCTCCAGCTCCGCGAGCTCGTCCGGCGTGACGCCGCCTTCCGGGCCCACCACGACGACGACGTCGCCGTCGTCCGGCGGCTCGACCGTACGAAGTGGGCGCCCGGCCTCTTCGTGCAGTACCAGCGCGAGCGTGGCGCCGGCGACCCGGGTGACGAGGCCTGCGGTCGTCACCGCGTCACTCACCTGCGGCAACCACGGCCGCCGGGCCTGCTTCGCGGCCTCGCGCGCGGTCGAACGCCAGCGCCGCAGCGCCTTCTCGCCGCGCTCGCCCTTCCAGCGCACCATGCACCGCGCCGCCGACCACGGCACGATCTCGTCCACGCCGACCTCGGTCATCGTCTCGACGGCGGTCTCGCCGCGGTCGCCCTTCGGGATGGCCTGCGCGACGACGATCCGCGGCTGCGGCTGCGCCACCTCGATGCGTTCGTCGACGTCGCAGGTGATGCCGTTGCGGTCGGCGGCGACGACGGTGCACCGGACCAGCTGCCCGGCGCCGTCCGTCAGCTCGACGTTCTCGCCGGCGGCGATACGACGGACAACGGCAGCGTGCCGGCCCTCGTCACCGTCGACCCGGACGCGTTCCGACGAACGCAGCGCCTCCGGGTCGGCGAGGAAGACCGGTGCGCTCATCGGTGACGTCCCATCACTAGGCGTTCACCCGCATCACCAGGCCTGTAAGGGTGGTGACGCATGGAATTCCATGGTGAACGTGGTCATTCCCGCCGCAGCACAGCGTCAGTTGAGGCCGTCCTTGAAGGCGTCCCGGATGCGGGAGAAGAAGCTGCCGTGCTGGGCCTCCGTCGACGGCCCCGGCACCGACTCCTCGTCGCGCAGCGACGCCAGCTCACGCAGCAGTTCCTCCTGGCGCGCGTCGAGCTTCGTCGGCGTCTGCACCTCGAGGTGGACGACGAGGTCGCCGCGGCCGGTGCCGCGCAGCTTCGGCACACCCCGGGCGTTCAGCCGGATCTCCTCGCCGTGCTGTGCGCCGGCGCGTACCTCGATGGTCGCCGGACCGTCGAAGGTCTCGAGCTCGACGCTCGTGCCCAGCGCGGCCGCCGTCATCGGCAGCGGCAGGGTGCAGTGCAGGTGATCGCCGTCGCGCCGGAAGACCGGGTGCGGCGTGACGGCCAGCTCGATGTACAGGTCGCCGGCGGGGCCACCGCCGGGTCCGACCTCGCCCTGCCCGGCGAGCTGGATGCGCGTGCCGCTGTCGACGCCGGCGGGCACCTTGATGGTCAGCTTGCGGCGGGTACGCACCCGGCCGTCGCCGGAACACTCGACGCACGGGTTCGGGTTGACGGTGCCGAAGCCCTGGCACTGCGGGCACGGCCGGGTCGTCATGACCTGGCCGAGGAACGACCGCTGCACCTGGCTGACCTCACCCTGGCCGCGGCAGGTCGGACAGGTCGACAGCTGCGCGCCGGCGGCGGTACCGGAACCGCTGCACACGGTGCACGCGACGGCGGTGTCGACCTGCAGTTCCTTGGTCGCGCCGAAGATCGCCTCGGACATCTCGATCTTCAGCGGGACCAGCGCGTCCTGGCCGCGGCGCACCCGGCTCCGTGGTCCGCGGGTGGCGCTGCCGCCGAAGAACGCGTCCATGATGTCGTTGAAGGAGAACGCGCCGCCGAAGTTGCCGCCGGCCCCGCCGCCGCTGGACGTCGGGTCGCCGCCGAGGTCGTACATCTCGCGCTTCTGCGGGTCGGTGAGCACCTCGTACGCCGTCACGACCTCCTTGAACCGCTCCTGGGTCTCGGGGTCGGGATTGACGTCCGGGTGCAGCTGGCGCGCCAGTTTGCGGTACGCCTTCTTGATGTCGTCGTTCGAGGCGTCCTTCGACACGCCGAGAACGTCGTAGTAGTCCGTGGTGGGCACCTGCGTGATCTCCAACCGATTTCTAGCCTGCGTGGCCTAACGTGCCGCGAGAATCCTGCTGACGTACCGGGCAACAGCACCGACGGCCGCGATCGTTCCCGGATAGTCCATCCGGGTGGGCCCCACGACCCCCATGCTCGCCAGTGCCTCTTCGTCCGGTCCGTAGCCGGTGGCGACGATGGACGTGGTCGACAGGCCCGAGAGCGCGTTCTCGTGACCGATGCGCACCCGCAACGTCGACGGGCTGGTCGCCTCGCCGAGCAGCCGCAACAGGACGACGTGCTCTTCCAGCGCCGACAGCAGCGGCTCGAGTTCCTGGTCGAACTCCTGCCCGTACCGGGCGAGGTTTCCGGTGCCCGCCACCGCGAGCCGCTCTTCGTGCCGCTCGACCAGCGACTCGAGCAGAGCCGCCGTGACCGCCGTGACCAACGGCCGGTCCTCGGGGTCGAACTGCTCGGTGAGCTCACTGACCCGCGCCTCGACGGCGGTGAAGTCCTGCCCGGCCACCCGCGCGTTGATCCGCGCCCGAAGGTCGCCGAGCAGGTACTCGTCCACCTCGGTCGGCAGCTCGACGACGCGCTGCTCGACGCGGCCGGTGTCGGTGATCAGCACGACGAGCACCCGCGCCGCGCCCAGCGCCACGAGCTCGACGTGACGGACCGTCGACCGGGTCAGCGACGGGTACTGGACGACGGCGGCCTGGCTGGTCAGCTGTGCCAGCAACCGGACCGTCCGGGAGACGACGTCGTCGACGTCCACGGCCCCGTCGAGGAACGTCTGGATCGCCCGGCGCTCCGCCGCCGACAGCGGCTTGACGGTGGAGAGCCGGTCGACGAACAGGCGGTACCCCTTGTCGGTGGGCACCCGGCCGGCACTCGTGTGCGGCTGGGCGATGTAGCCCTCCTCCTCGAGGGTGGCCATGTCGTTGCGAATCGTCGCCGGTGACACTCCCAGGTGGTGCCGATCGGCGAGCACCTTCGACCCGACCGGCTCCTGCGTGGCGACGTAGTCCTCGACGATCGCCCGCAGCACATCGAGCTTGCGGTCATCGATGGACACCCGGGTACACCTCCCGTCGGGAATCACTGGCACTCGACCGTTCAAAGTGCCAAGTCTACGTGCTCAGCTGCCTGGCTCGCTCGGCCGCCGAGTGGCGGCACGGACGACCTGAGCGGATGTGGCGCAGGTCACCACCAGGTGCGGAAATTTCCGGGGACTCCCTTTCCGTTTGAGTGGGTGTGCTGGCAACCGGGGAGAACCTCCCCGGTTGCCGTGTGCTCGATCCGGAGAGGAATCCGACCACCATGACCGCCACCGCGGAACAGACCCGGCCACGCCTTCGCGTCGACGCCACGCGCAATCGCGAACGCATCATCGCCACTGCCCGCGACGCATTCGTCGAACAGGGCCCGGACGTGCCGCTGGACACCGTCGCGCAACGCGCCGGGGTCGGCAACGCGACGCTGTACCGGCACTTCGTCGATCGCGCCGAGCTGATCCACCAGGTGACGATCGATTCGATGGCACGGGTCACTGCCGCGGCCGAGACCGCCCTCGCCGAGGAGCCGGACGCCTTCGACGCGCTCCAGCGGTTCGTCCACCACGCCGCGGACGAACGGGTCGGGGCGCTGTGCTCGCTGCTCGGCACCGGCTTCGACAAGACGGCCCCCGACGTCGTCGAGGCACGCACCCGTCTCGACGGAGCGATCAACCGCGTGCTCGAAGCCGCGCACCGCAGCGGCCGGCTGCGGCCCGACGTCGGCTTCGGCGACCTGATGCTGGCGATCACCCAGCTCACGCGGCCGGTGCCCGGCACCGCATGTGTCGACATCGACCGCTACGTCCACCGGCACCTTCAACTCTTTCTCGACGGGCTCCGTACGCCCGCCCGGTCCACGCTGACCGGATCCGCCGCGAACATCGAAGACCTCGAACACCGCGAGGCCTGACCATCCCGATCCCCGTCCGAACCCGTCTATCCGCACCAGAAGCCGATTGGTTGGACCCCGCTCATGTCTGAAACCCTTCAGCCCGATCCACGGCGCTGGAAAGCACTCGCGTTCATCGCGGTGGCGCAACTGATGGTCGTGCTGGACGCGACCATCGTCAACATCGCCCTCCCGTCCGCTCAGCAAGCCCTCGACATATCCAACGGCAACCGGCAGTGGGTCATCACCGCCTACGCCCTGGCCTTCGGCGGCCTGCTCCTGCTCGGCGGGCGCGTCGCCGACATGTGGGGCCGCAAGCGGACGTTCCTCACCGGCCTCGTCGGGTTCGCCGGCGCTTCGGCCATCGGCGGCGCGGCCACCGGAGGCGCCATGATGTTCGCTTCACGCGGACTTCAGGGCGTCTTCGGCGCCCTGCTCGCGCCGGCCGCGCTCTCGCTGCTGTCCGTCATGTTCACCGACGGCAAGGAGCGGGCCAAGGCGTTCGGCATCTTCGGCGCCATCGCCGGCGGCGGTGCCGCCGTCGGCCTGATCCTCGGCGGCCTGCTCACCGAGTACCTCGACTGGCGCTGGGTCTTCTTCGTGAACATCCCGATCGCCGCCGTCGCGTTCGTCGGCGCGATGACGCAGGTCACGGACCCCGCCGGCCGGAACCGCTCTCCGCTGGACATCCCGGGCACACTGCTCGGCACACTCGGGCTCGTCTCGCTGGTCTACGGCTTCACCCGCGCGGAGTCGGAGGGCTGGTCCGAAGGCGGAACCATCGCCATGTTCGTGCTGACAGTCGCGCTGCTGGGCAGCTTCGTGCTGGTCGAGCAGCGGGTCAAGGCTCCGCTGCTGCCGCTGCGCGTGGTGCTCGACCGCAACCGCGGCGGCGTCTACCTGGCCCTCGGGCTCGCCGTCATCGCGATGTTCGGGCTGTTCCTGTTCCTGACGTACTACATGCAGGAGGTGCGCGGCTACAGCCCGATCCGGACCGGGCTGGCGTTCCTGCCGATGGTGGTCGGCATGGTCACGGGGTCGACGCAGATCGGCGCCCGGCTGATGACCCGCGTCCCGCCGCGCTACATCATGACGCCGGGCCTGCTGCTCGCAGCCGGCGGCATGCTGCTGCTCGCGCAGATGGAGGTCGACAGCTCCTACGTCGGCCTGCTCATGCCGGCTATGATCATGCTCGGCCTCGGACTGGGCTCGACGTTCATGCCCGCGATGAGCCTCGCGACGTACGGCGTCGAGCCGCGGGACGCCGGCATCGCCTCGGCCATGATCAACACCTCGCAGCAGGTGGGCGGCGCCATCGGTACCGCGCTGCTCAACACGATCGCCGCCAGCGCCACCTCGTCCTACATCGCGGCGAACATCGCCGGCGCCGAGTCGCCGGTGCTGGTGCAGCACGCGGGCATGGTCGAGGGTTACAGCACCGCGCTGTGGTGGGCCGTCGGCATCCTGACCGTGGCGGCCGCCGTCGCCGGGACCTTGGTCAACGCCGAGCCACAGCGCGCCGAGGCGGTCGCCGAAGACGACGAGGGCGAGGCCGCGCCCGTCATGGCGCACTGACCCGCCGGCCCGCCCGACGTCCTCGGGCGGGCCGGACGAGCGTGTCGGCAGTGACACGTCACCGCGATCGACGACGGTGACGTGTCGCTGCCGGTTCCCGCGTCCGGGACCGAGTAGCGTCACGGTCCGTGAGCAGCTCTTCCGACCGTTACGGCCGTGACGTCCTGACCAGCTCGCCGCACCCGAAGCGCCGGGCCAGCGTCGAGCAGCCGGCCGAGACCGGCCTCGTCGTCGAGGACGTGCAGTCCGGCTTCTGCGGGGCCGTCGTCGAGTGCGACAAACACGGCGTGACGCTCGAGGACCGGCACGGGAAACTGCGTAGTTTCCCGCTCGGACCGGGATTCTGGATCGACGGCGCACCGGTCACGCTGGTCCGGCCGACCGCCGCGTCCGCTCCGACGGCACCCGCCCGCAGCGCATCGGGATCGGTCACCGTGCTGAACCATCGCGCCCGCACCGCCCGCGAGAGCCGCATCTACGTCGAGGGCAAGCACGACGCCGAGCTCGTCGAGAAGGTGTGGGGTCACGACCTGCGGGTCGAGGGCGTCGTGGTGGAAGAGCTCGGCGGCGCGGACGACCTCGCCGCGATCGTCGACGAGTTCGCACCGGGACCGCAGCGGCGCCTCGGCGTGATGCTCGACCACCTCGTCGCGGGCTCGAAGGAGACCCGTCTCGCGCAGCAGGTCACCGGCGGTCCGTCCGGCGAGCACGTCCTGGTACTCGGGCACCCCTACGTCGACGTCTGGCAGGCCGTGCGTCCGTCGGTCCTCGGACTGCGCGAGTGGCCGGACGTGCCCAAGGGTGTGCCGTGGAAGGAGGGCGTCCTCGAGCGCATCGGCTGGGCCGAGGAGCCGCCGGCCGCCTGGCAGCGCATCCTGGCGTCGGTGCGGTCGTACACCGACCTGGAACCGTCGTTCCTGGGCCGCGTCGAAGAGCTGATCGACTTCGTCACCGCGCCGTCGTCCGCCTGATCGTCGCCGTCGCCGCGCTGCCGTTCGGCTGATCGCCGCAGTGCACCGGAAGCCGGCCGATCAGCCGAGCAGGTCGCGCACCACGGCGTCGGCCAGCAGCCGCCCCTGACGGGTGAGCACCAGCCGTCCGTGCGCGAACGCGTCGGCCGCGCCGAGTCCGCGCTCGACCGCGTGCTCGGCGGCACGGCGGCCGTCGTCGTCGAGCAGGCCCAGGTCCAGGCCGCCGGCGAGGCGCACCTCCAGCAGGACGCGCTCGGTGCGGCGGGTCGCCGCGTCCAGTATCTCTCGCGCGTAGGCGGGACTGGAACCGTCGGACAGCCGCCCGGCCCACGCCGCCGGATGCTTGACGTTCCACCAGCGGGTGCCGCCGACGTGGCTGTGCGCGCCGGGCCCGACGCCCCACCAGTCGGCGCCGGTCCAGTACAGCTCGTTGTGCCGGCACCGCGCGTCGGCCATCGTCGCCCAGTTCGACAGCTCGTACCAGTCGTAGCCCGCGGCTGCGAGCAGGTCGTCGGCCAGCAGGTACTTGTCCGCCTGATCGTCGTCGTCCGGCATCGGCAACTCACCGCGGGCCATCCGCGCGGCCAGCGCCGTGCCCTCCTCGACGATCAACGCGTAGGCGCTGACGTGGTCGGGAGCGGACTCCAGTGCCGTCTCGAGGCTGGCGCGCCAGTCGTCCAGGCTCTCGCCGGGCGTGCCGTAGATGAGGTCGAGGCTGACGTGCTCGAACCCGGCGGCGTACGCGTCGGCCGCGGCCCGGGCGGGACGTCCGGGGGTGTGCACGCGGTCGAGGGTGGACAGCACGTGTGGCCGGGCGCTCTGCATGCCGACGGACACCCGGGTGAAACCCGCCGCACGCAGCTCGTCGAGAGACGCCTTGCTGACGGACTCGGGGTTGGCCTCGGTCGTCACCTCGGCGTCGTGGGCCAGGCCGAACTCGCCGTCGACGACGTCCAGCACCCGGGCCAGCTCGGACGGCGGCAGCAGCGTCGGCGTGCCCCCGCCCACGAACACCGTCGACACCTCGACGTCAGCGGCGCCGAGCGCGCGTCGCGCCAGCCGCAGCTCGGCCGTCGCGCCGTCGGCCCAGGTGGACCGGGACGCGCCCGGGGCCGTTCCCAACTCGGTGGCGGTGTAGGTGTTGAAGTCGCAGTAGCCGCACCGGGTCGTGCAGAACGGGACGTGCAGGTAGATGCCGAAGGGGCGGTCGCCGACGCCGTTCAGCGCCGACGCCGGCAGCGTTCCGTCGACCGGCGCGGGCGCGCCGTCGGGCAGCGTGGAGGGCACACGTCCATTGTCCCCCGGGCGAGGGCTGTGGCCATCACCAGGCGATTGCACGCGTCACCAGGCATGCAGGGGTGGTGACGCATGGAATTCCATCCATGCGTCAACAACGTGGATCATTCACGACCCGGAGGTCAGGGGGTGTACATGCTGTCGAGGACGTTCATGTACTTCTTCTCGACGGCCTTGCGCTTGACCTTGAGGCTCGGCGTCAGGTCGCCGGATTCGACGGTGAGATCATGCGAGAGGATCTCGAAGTCCTTGACCGTCTCCCAGCGTTCCAGCCGCTGGTTGAGCTGGTCGACCGCGCCCTGGATCAGCTCGTGGACGGCCTCGGACCGGGTCAGCTCCTCGTAGGACAGGTGCCCCATCGAGTGCTGCTCGGCCCACTCGCTGATCGCCTCCGGGTCCAGCGTGATGAGCGCCGTGCAGTAGTTCCGCCCGTCGCCGTGGACGACGATCTGGCTGGTGTACGGGCTCACCGCCTTGAAGATGATCTCGATCTTCTGCGGCGCGACGTACTTGCCGCCGGACGTCTTGATCAGGTCCTTCTTCCGGTCGGTGACCCGGAGGTAGCCGTCGACGAGCTCACCCAGATCGCCGGTGTAGAACCAGCCGTCGTCGTCGAGCACCTCGGCGGTGAGGTCGGGACGCTGGTGGTAGCCCCGCATGACCGCCGGCCCGCGGACCAGGATCTCGCCGTCGTCGGCGATCTTCGCCTCGGTACCGGGCGCCGGCGGGCCGACGGTGCCGAAGCGGCAGTCGTGCGGCAGGTTGACGAACACCGCCGCGCTCGTCTCGGTCAGGCCGTAGCCCTCGAGGATGAGCATGCCCGCGGCGTGGAACCACTCGGCCACGTCGCGGGACAGCGCAGCCGCCCCGCTGACGAAGAACCGGATACGCCCGCCCATGCGTTCCTTGATCTTCGCGAACACGAGGCGGTCGGCCAGCGTGTACTGCACCGCCAGCAACCCGCCGGGCTCGCGCCCGGCCTGGCGCATCCGGGACACCCGGGCGCCCACGCCGAACGCCCAGTCGAAGATCTTCTTCTTCAGCCCGCCCTCGGCCTCGACGCCGGTGATGACCTTCGCCCGGACCTTCTCGAAGATGCGGGGCGCGCCGGCCATGAACGTCGGCTTCACCACGCCGAGGTTCTCGACGATGTGGTCGAGGTTGCCGTCGACGGCGGTGGCGAACCCGATGCGCAGCTGAATCGCCTCGAGCGTCTTGCCGAACGAGTGCGACAGCGGCAGCCACAGGTACTGCAGGTCGTCGATGGAGAGGATGCCGAAGGCGTCGACGGCGGCACCCTCGTAGACCCAGTTGTCGTTGACCAGCCGCACGCCCTTCGGACGCCCGGTGGTCCCCGAGGTGTAGATGAGCGTCGCCAGCGTCTCGGGCCCGACCACCTCGAGCGCGTCGTCCACCGCGGACGGCCGCTCGGCCAGCAGGTCGCGGCCCATCTGCTCGAGCCCCGCGAACGTCAGCACGAAGTCGTCGTCCTGGTCGACACCCGTGGCGTCGTCGAACACCACGACCTTCGTCAGCGCGCCGACCTCGGAACGGTGATCGATGATCTTCTGCGCCTGCTCGGCGTTCTCGGCGAACACGACCCGGGTCTCGGAGTCGCCCAGGATGTAGGAGACGTCCTCCGGCGTCGTCGACGGGTAGATCGTGGTGGTCGCCGCGCCGATGGAGTTGATGGCGAGGTCGGCCAGGATCCACTCGATCCGGGTGGACGACGCGATGGCCACCCGCTGCTCGTGTTCGATGCCCAGCGCGAGCAGACCGGCGCCGAGTGCCCACACCCGGTCCTTCGTCTGCGCCCAGGTCAGCGACGACCACGCGGAGCCGTCCGGGTAGCGGTAGGCCTCGCGGTCGGGCGTGGCGTCCACACGATCGGCGAACATCCGGCCGATCGACACCGGCCGGTCCGCGACCAGCTCGGCCTTGTCTGTCGTGCCGACGCTCATGATTCCTCCCCAATCACCGTCCGCGGCGGGCCGGTCGGTACACGGTCAGGTGGGAGGAAGGTTACGACCTGGTAGCTCCCTGCGACAGCCTCTGCGGCCTACCTGTGTCCAAACCGTGCACCGCAAGCATTTCCTCCACCGTAGCCGACCACGAGTACTCCTGCGCACGGCACCGCGCCGCGGCCCGTGCCGGTGCGCCCAGGTCGGCGAGCTCGGCGACCGCCCGGGCCATCGCGGCCGGATCCGGTGGTGCCGTGCGCCCGGCGTCGCCGACGACGAGCTCCGGCAACGCCCCGGAGGAGCTGGCGACCACTGGCGTCCCGGAGGCCATCGCCTCCAGCGCCGCCAGCCCGAACGTCTCGTACGGCCCGGGCGCGGCGACCACGTCGACGCTCGCCAGGATCGACGCCAGCCGTTCGCGGTCGGCGACGAACCCGGCCATGGTGACCGGCTTACCGACGGCCTGCGCCGCCACGAGATCACGCACCGAGCCGTCCCCGCAGACCACCAGCCGGGCACGCACGCCGAGCCGGCGCAGTTCGTCGGCCATCGGCACCAGCAGGTCCGGGCGCTTCTCCGGCGACAGCCGCACGGCAGTCGCGATGACCACCTCCGCGCCGCGCGCCAGCTGGGTGCGCAGCGCCGGGTCGCGGCGGCTCGGATGGAAGGTCTCCAGGTCGATGCCGAGCGGCACGTGGGCGAGGTTCGGCACGCCCACGCGGACGAACTCCTCGGCCGCCCACCGGGTGGTGCACACGACCGTGTCGAACGACGCGGCCAGCCTGCGGTTCCATGCGTTCGCGATCCGCGCGGTCGGCAGCGCGCGGCCGAGATGAAACCGCAGCAGCGCGTCCAGCCGTTCGTGCGAGAAGACGACGGCGCCGATCCCGCGGCGGCGGGCCCACGGGCCGATCCGGCCCAGCGTCAGCCGGTCGGACACCTCGACCCGGTCCGGCGCGACCGCGGCGAGCAGGTCCTCGACGGTGCGCCATGCCGTGATCATGCGGTAACCGCCGGTGCCGGGGATCGTCGGCGCGGCGATCTCGACGAGGCGCCCGTACCCGGTCGTCCTCGTCGTGTTCCGCTCCCCCGGCACGACGGCGACGACCTCGTGTCCGGCCGCGGCGTAGCCGTCCGCCAGGTGCCGCATCATCGTCCGGATGCCACCGGAGTGCGGCGCGACGAAGTTGGCCGCCTGCAGGATGCGCACGCCAGCATCGTGCAGGCGCCGTGCGTGCGCCGGGGGACGGCGACGTGACACCCCAGTGAACATCGCCGCCCCGTCCCCATGATCATCGGCACTTTCCGGGCCATATGGCCGGTAAGTGCCGATGATCATGGGAGCGAGCAGCACGGTCGGGTGGGCGGGCCCGATCATCGTCAGGTAGAACGGACGTCATGAACAGGACCGCGGTGGACACGCACGAGAACTGGCTCGATCCGGAAGACCTCGAGTTCGCCCGGCGGCGGCTACCGATCCTGTACGTCAACGCGGTACCGACACGGGTCGACGACACCGGCGTCGTGACCGCGTTCGGACTGCTCCTGCGCTCCACCCCCGAGGGCGAGATCCATCGCGAGCTCGTCGCCGGACGGGTCATGCACCACGAACGCGTCCGCGACGCGCTGAAACGCCACATCGAGAAGGACCTCGGACCGCACGCCCTGCCGCAGATCCCGGCCTCACCACTGCCGTTCACGGTCGCCGAGTACTTCCCGACGCCCGGGGCCAGCGCCTACCACGACCCGCGCCAGCACGCCGTGGCGCTCGCGTTCGTCATCCCGGTCACCGGCGACTGCACGCCCCGCCAGGACGCGCTCGACCTGGTGTGGCTGCCGCCGTCCGACGCCGCCGACGACGCCGTGCAGAAGGAGATGCTGGGCGGGCACGGGCTGCTGCTGCGCCAGGCGCTGGCCCATCTGGGCTACCCGCCGGCCGGCTGACCCCGGGGCCGACGCCCCTGCCGACACCACGAGGGCCCGCCGGGCGGCTCGGTCACTTCTTGGACGTCTGGCCGCCGGCGGAGTCCGACGAGAGCGCGGCGATGAACGCCTCCTGCGGCACCTCGACCCGCCCGACCATCTTCATCCGCTTCTTGCCTTCCTTCTGCCGCTCCATCAGCTTGCGCTTACGGGTGATGTCACCGCCGTAGCACTTGGCCAGGACGTCCTTGCGGATGGCACGGATGTTCTCGCGGGCGATGATGCGCGACCCGACGGCCGCCTGCACCGGAACCTCGAACTGCTGGCGCGGGATGAGCTCCTTGAGCTTCGTGGCCATCGCCACGCCGTAGCCGTACGCCTTGTCCTTGTGCACGATGGCACTGAACGCGTCGACCGGCTCGCCCTGGAGCAGGATGTCGACCTTGACGAGGTCCGCCTCCTGGTCGCCGACGGCTTCGTAGTCCAGGCTGGCGTAGCCGCGGGTCCGCGACTTGAGCGCGTCGAAGAAGTCGAACACGATCTCGGCGAGGGGCAGCGCGTAACGCAGCTCGACCCGGTCCTCGGACAGGTAGTCCATGCCCTGCAGCGACCCGCGCCGGGACTGGCACAGCTCCATGATCGCGCCGACGAACTCGCTCGGCGCGATCAGCGTGGCGCGCACGCTCGGCTCGCTGACCGAGGCGATCTTGCCCGTCGGGAACTCGCTCGGGTTCGTGACAATGATTTCGGAGCCGTCCGCATCACCTTCTAGCAACACCCGGTAGATGACGTTGGGCGCGGTGGAGATCAGGTCGAGCCCGTACTCGCGCTCCAGCCGCTCGCGGACGATCTCGAGATGCAGCAGACCCAGGAACCCGCACCGGAAGCCGAACCCCAGCGCGCTGGACGTCTCGGGCTCGTAGACCAGGGCGGCGTCGTTGAGCTTGAGCTTGTCCAGCGCGTCACGCAGGACCGGATAGTCGGACCCGTCCAGCGGGTAGAGCCCGGAGAACACCATCGGTTTGGCTTCGCGGTATCCGGGCAGCGGCTCGGGGGCCGGAGCGGACGCCGACGTCACCGTGTCGCCGACCTTCGACTGCCGGACGTCCTTGACACCGGTGATGAGGTAGCCGACCTCGCCGACGCCGAGACCCGCGGTCGGTTTCATCTCCGGCGAGATGACGCCGATCTCGAGCAGCTCGTGCGTCGCCTTGGTGGACAGCATCAGGATGCGCTCGCGCGGCGACAACTCGCCGTCGACCACGCGCACGTAGGTCACGACGCCGCGGTAGCTGTCGTAGACGCTGTCGAAGATCATCGCCCGGGCCGGGGCGTCGGCGTCACCCTCGGGAGGCGGCACCTCGGAGACGATGCGCTCGAGCAGTTCCTCGACGCCCTCGCCCGTCTTGCCGCTCACCCGCAGGACGTCGTCCGGCGAGCCGCCGATCAGGTGCGCGATCTCGGCCGCGTACTTCTCCGGCTGCGCCGCCGGCAGGTCGATCTTGTTCAGCACGGGGATGACCTGCAGATCGTGCTCCATGGCGAGGTACAGGTTGGCCAGCGTCTGCGCCTCGATGCCCTGCGCGGCGTCGACCAGCAGGACTGCCCCTTCGCATGCCGCGAGGCTGCGGCTGACCTCGTAGGAGAAGTCGACGTGACCCGGCGTGTCGATGAGGTTGAGCGCGTACGTCCGGCCGGCGAACTCACCCTCCGACGACGTGAACGGGAGGCGGACCGCCTGGCTCTTGATGGTGATGCCGCGCTCGCGCTCCAGGTCCATCCGGTCGAGGTACTGCGCTCGCATGGACCGGTCCTCGACCACGCCGGTGAGTTGCAGCATCCGGTCGGCCAGGGTCGACTTGCCGTGGTCGATGTGAGCGATGATGCAGAAGTTCCGTAGCAGCTCCGGCGGCGTCGCGGAGGGCACGGGCGCATTCACACTGGCAGGCACGCAGCGTCCTCAAGACTTCCTGTTCGGTGGGTGTGCGGCCGGCGGCTCGGGACCGGCCGGCTCCTCCATCATCCCATGCTCACGGCCCCCGCTCACAGCGCAGCCGACGCGCCGAACACCCCGGCTGGCGCCCGGGAGCTCGCGGGCGTCATAGTGTGCCTCGTCGAATGGTCCCGCGTACCGGGAGTCTCACATGCCACGCCCGCTCGTCGTCGCCTTCGTCACCACGGCGCTGCTCGCGCTGTCCGTGGTGCCGTCCTCGGGCACGCCCGGCCCGGACGACGAGCCGGACCGTGCCTCACGGGCCAGGGACGCGCAGGTGGACGTCCGCCGCTGGAGCGGTAGCGCCGACTGGCGGTCGGGCACGTCGCAGGGCGTGTGGGTACTGCCCGGTCCGCACGCCGGCGTGATGATGAGCACTCCCGCCGGCACCACCGACTACACCGACCCGAACACCGGCGCCACCACCAGCTGGGAGTACGCCACCTGGACGTCGCCGTTCACCGAGCTCGACTTCGCCGCGAACGAGCTCGTGCCCTCGTGGAACGCCTCGACACCGCACGGCACGTGGATCTCGGTCGAACTGCGTGCCACGTACACCGACGGCGAGACCTCACCGTGGTACGACCTGGGGAACTGGGCCACCGGCGACACCAGCATCCGGCGCACCAGCGTCCCGGACCAGTCCGACGGCCGCAGCGCCGTGCACACCGACACCGTGGCCGTCGAGGACGGCGCCGACGTGCTGATCCGCGGGTACGAGCTCCGGCTGCGCCTGCACCGCTCACCTGGGTCGCTGGCGACACCGCGGGTGTGGTCCATCGGCTCGATGGCCTCGCACGTACCCGAGCGCTTCGCGGTGGAGCCGAGCCGGGGCAGCATCGCCTGGGGCACCGAGCTGGACGTTCCACGGCGCTCGCAGAACATCCACAGCGGCAACTACCCGGAGTACGGCGGTGGCGGTGAGGTGTGGTGCAGCCCGGCGTCGACCACCATGGTCATGGAGTACTTCGGCGCCGGCCCGTCCAGCACCGAGATGGACTGGATCGAGCCCGGCTACACCGACCCGCAGGTCGCCCATGCCGCGCGGGTGACCTGGGACCACGCCTACCAGGGCGCCGGCAACTGGCCGTTCAACACCGCCTACGCCGCCTCGTCCGGCAAGCTCGACGCGTTCGTCACCCGTCTGCGTTCCCTCGACGACCTCGAACGGCTGATCGCGGCGGGCATCCCGGTGGTCACGTCGCAGTCGTTCACCGCGGACGAGCTCGACGGCGCCGGCTACGGCACCGCCGGGCACCTGTTCGTCGTCGTGGGATTCACGGCGGACGGCGACGTCGTGGTCAACGACCCCGCCGCCGACTCGAACGACTCCGTCCGGCGGGTGTATCCGCGTGAGCAGTTCGAACGGGTGTGGCTGCGGACGCAGCGCCGCCTCGCCGACGGATCGGTCGCGGGCGGCTCCGGTGGTATCGCCTACGTCATCCGCCCGTACGACGTCCCGCTCCCGGACGGCGGCCACGGCTCCTGGTGACCCAGCCGCGCGGCGTGCACGGTTGCCGCATCCTTGCGTGTGTGAGCGCTCCTTACTGCGAAAAGCGACGCGTGCGGGCCCAATCACCGCGTCATTCGACGCTGACACGCGCAAGGACCGCTCACGGGTGGCGAGGGATCAGCCGGATTCGCAGGGACGCCGTCGCGGCTGGTACGCTTGCTCATCGCGCGTCCGCCGAGGTCGCGGATGCGCCGGAGTACCTCACGCCGCCCACGGTGGTTCCCCACCGCCGTGTGTCCCGAGGATATCCGACGCCCTCTTGACCTGTCCGATCGAAGCGAAGGCACACGTCCGTGGCGAACATCAAGTCCCAGAAGAAGCGCATGCTCACCAACGAGAAGGCGCGGCTGCGCAACCGGTCGGTGAAGTCCGAGCTCAAGACGGCGATCCGCCAGTTCCAACAGGCGGCCGCCAACGGCGACACCGAACGCGCGACCGCGGCGGCCCGCAGCGCCTCCCGCAAGCTCGACAAGGCGGTGTCCAAGGGCGTCATCCACAAGAACCAGGCGGCCAACCGCAAGTCGTCCATCGCGAAGCGTGCCTCCATGCTCTGACGACCGTCGACGCGCGAGACGGCGCCGTGCCCCACACCGGGGCGCGGCGCCGTTTCTCGTGCTCCGACCGCTGCGCGTGACAGGTCCCGGCGAGCGCTCGGCGCCGCCCTGACCGACCACCGGCGGCGCGAGACGCGGACACCACGTCGCTTGCCCTGGCACGGCCGACTGGTCGGCCGCGGGGGTTGACCGACGGATTGTGAGCGTTCACACTAGTGCGCCAAGCGCGCCGGCGCCGGCGACGACCACACCGAGTCACACCAGAACCGAACCCGAAAGCCATTGATCCGCCCGACATTCGAACCGGTTCGAAACACCACCGACAAGCTCAGGAGCAGCAACGATGGTGCACACGAGACCACGACCACGTACCGCCGTGTCAGCCATGCTCGCCATGGCGCTGGGCACTCTCGCGTTGGCCGGCGGCCAGGACGTCCCGGCCGCGGCCACCGACGTCCCTGAACCCGCGCTCCACTACAACTTCGATTCCGGCGATCCGACCAGCGGCGTCATCACCGACGCATCCGGCAACGGGCTCGACGGCACGCTGGTCAACGGTTCCACCGCCTCGCTCGTCGACGGCGTGGGCGACGGCACCGCCCTCGACCTGCCCGGCGGCTCCAGCTCCGACGGCGCACACGTCGAGCTGCCGGCCGCGGCACTGGACGGCGCCACCGACCTGACCGTCTCCGCGCGGGTCCGGTGGGACGGGACCAGCGCCCCCTGGCAATGGATCTACGCGCTCGGATCGGACACCACGAGGTACCTGTTCAGCACGCCGAGCAACGGCGACGGCGACCTGCGCACGGCCGTCACGACCTCGGGTGCCGGCGGCGAGGCCCAGGTCACCGGGTCCGCGGCGCTTCCGGCGCAGGAGTGGAAGTCCGTCACCGTCACGCTCGACACCGACGCCGGACGGGTCACCACCTATCTCGACGGCGCCCCGGTCGGATCCGCGCCGACCACCGTGTCCGCGGACCAGCTCGTCGACGACGCCACGTCCACCGCGGGCTACATCGGCAACTCGTTCTACCCCGACCCGCTGTTCGCCGGTGCCGTCGACGACTTCCGGATCTACCGGTCCGCGCTGACCGGCGACCAGGTCGCGGAGCTGCACCCCGGTGAGGTTCCGGTACCGACCGGCCTGTCGCAGGACACGTTCGAGGTGAGCACCAGGACCGGGGTCGCCCCGGAGCTCCCGCGCGCCGTCGACGCGACCTACTCCGACGGCTACGACCGCGAGGTGCCGGTCGAGTGGGACGACGTCGATCCCGGCGCCTACGGGCAGCCCGGCACGTTCACCGTCGCCGGAACCGTCGGCAGCCTGCCCGTGACGGCAGAGATCACCGTCGTCCGCAACGAGCTCACCGTGGACCTCGCGCAGAACACCGGCGCGTTCCACGGCGGCGCGTCGGGCAGCCTGTACGGCCTCTACGGCGACGGCGTGCCCACCAGCAACATCATCGAGGGCATGAACGTGCGCAGCGTCGCCACCAAGGGGCAGGACGGCGCGCAGCACCCCGGGTCGGACGCGCTCGAGGTGGTGAAGCCACTGGCCGACGCGACCGACGGCGACGTCTACGTCCGCACCACCGACTTCTACCGGGGCTTCCCGTACCAGTGGCCCGGCGACACCCCGCAGGAGAAGCTCTCCGGGTACATGGACGTCCTGGAGCGCCAGCTCGACCAGATCCGCGAGCTCGACCCCGAGTACCGCGACAACATCGTCGTCGAGCCGTTCAACGAGCCCGAAGGGAACATGTTCGGCACCGGCGAGTGGAGCTACAACGGCGTCAGCTGGCTGGACGACCCGGCCGACTACTTCCGCGCCTGGGACCGCGCCTATGCCATGATCAAGGAGAAGCTGCCCGGCGTCCGGGTCTCGGGCCCGAACACCAGCGCGCTCTACGACGAGGTCAAGGGGTTCCTCGAGCACGCGGTCGAGGCCGGGACGGTGCCGGACGTCATCACCTGGCACGAACTGAGCCACCCGGAAAACGTCCGTGACTCGGTCGCGAGGTACCGGCAGTGGGAGGCCGAGGTCTTCGCGGGCACTCCGCACGAGGGCACCGAACTGCCGATCAACATCAACGAGTACGCGTTCAACTACCACACCTCCGTCCCCGGCCAGATGATCCAGTGGATCTCCGCCATCGAGGAGTCGAAGGTCGACGCGATGATGGCGTTCTGGAACATCAACGGCAACCTCTCCGACAGCGCCGTGCAGGCCAACCGCGGCAACGGCCAGTGGTGGCTGTTCAACACCTACGCCGGCATGAGCGGGCACACCGTCCGGGTGAGCCCGCCGTTCCCCGGCGAGAACTACACCATGCAGGGCGTGGCCACGCTCGACGAACGGAAGCAGCAGGCCAGGGCGCTGTTCGGCGGCTCGGACGGGACCGGGCACGTCACGTTCGACAACGTGCCGGCCGATCTGCTCGGCGAGCGGGTCCACGCGTGGATCAGGGAGATCCCCTGGACCGGGCAGATCGGCGACTCCCCCCAGCCGGAGATCATCGCCGAGCGGAACGTCGAGGTGACCGACGGCTCGGTGAGCTTCGACTTCGGCGAGGACCTCCCGGCCATGAAGGAGTCCTCCGCGTACGAGATCGTGCTGACGCCGGCCGGTGACGGCACGGCGGCCGCGGTCCCCCCGCAGCTGTGGGAGCGTTCGTACGAGGCCGAGGACGCCGAGTACACCGGATCGGGCTACAGCCTGAACGGCCCCGAGGGCTCGCCGGACGACGTGTCGAAGTTCTACACCTCCGGCGGGTTCGACGTGGGCGGCTTGCGAACCGGTTCGGACGGGGTGCTCGACTTCACCGTCGACGTGCCGAAGGACGGCACGTACGACCTGAGCGTCTTCGCCAACTCCCTCAACACGCACGACCTCGTGCAGGAGCAGGGCCCCACCAACGTGTTCGTCCGCGTCGACGGCAAGGCGGAACAGGAGCTGTTCCTCCCGCTGGGGTACAAGTGGGTGGTCTGGGACCACGCGGACACCACCGTCGAGCTGACCGAGGGCAAGCACACCATCTCGCTGGCCGCGCGCAGCCTCGACGGGTCCGGGGCGACCACGGGTGACGCGCTCATCGACCGGATCACGCTGTCCCTGCCCGACCCGGAGGCGAGCAGCACGATCTACGAGGCCGAGACGGCCGGCCTGAACGGCGCGGACCCGGTCTACGCGGACCCGCGGGTGAAGCGCCGCGGCGCCACCGGCTCCGGTGCGGTCGAGATCGGCGAGGGCGACACGGCGACGTTCTGGGTGTACTCCGAGAAGGACGCGGAGTCGACCATCGACGTCCACACGCTCGGCGGTGGCACCACACAGCTCGCCGTCAACGGCGAGGACGTGATGCGGGTGGCGCCCAAGACGTCGGCGGTCGCGGTCTCGCTTTCCGGCGGCATCAACAAGGTCACGCTCACCGGGCGAGCCGGGCGCTCGCTCATCGACCGGCTCGAGGTCCGGCCGGGCACCGACGTCCTCGAGACGACCAGCTACCAGGCGGAGGAGGCCACCACCACGGGCTCCGCCGAGGTCACCTCGCTCTCGCTGGCCAGCGGCGGCTCCGCGGTCAGCGGAATCGGCGGCGAGCCGGGCAACTCGAACACCCTGGAGTTCGATGTCACGGTGGACGAGCCCGGCACGTACGCGATGCGGGTCCGCTACGCCAACCCGGAACAGTCCGAGGCTTCGCACTACAACCCGAACCCGATGGCCCGGCGCGCGGACATCTCGGTCAACGGCGACGCACGGCGCAGCGTGCTGTTCCCAGGCTCGTTCCACGAGAACAACTTCTGGGAGCTGACCGTTCCGGTGCGGCTGGAGGCGGGGGCCAACACGGTCGTGTTCTCGTCGGAGGAGAAGCCGAACTTCGACGGCGAGACGTACAGCGACGACCTGTGGCCGGGCATCCACCTGCGTTCGCAGTACGCACCGATCATCGACACGATCTCGGTGACGAGGTTCAGCAGCGCACGATTGCCGATGCCGTGATACCCACGGGTTGACAACGTGCGGGGTGCCGGGCCGGCGCTACCGAGGGCCGGCTCGGCACCCCGTCGACGGACAGGCGTCGAACCGGTTCGGCGTGACGAGGAGGCGAATGTGGTCACCATCGGTGATGTGGCGCGTGCCGCCGGGGTTTCGCGCAGCACAGCGTCGTACGCGCTGTCCGGCAAGCGGTCCATCTCCGCCGAGGTACGACAGCGCGTCGACGACGCGGTCCGCGAGCTCGGCTACACCGCCAACGCCGGAGCACGCGCGCTCGCCACCTCCGAGACGATGGTGATCGGCCTGCTGGCGCAGTTCCACGAGGACGAGTTCGCACCGGCCATGTTGCAGTACATGCTCGGTGTCTCGGACACCGCCCGCGAGCTCGACTACGACATCCTGCTGGTCACCGAGTCGGACGGCGCACGCGCGCTGCGCCGGATCACCGACTCCAGGATGGTCGACGGCGTCGTGCTGCTCAACGTCGCCGAGGACGACAAGCGCCTGCCGGTCCTGCGTGCGGCGCCGCAGCCGGGCGCGCTCGTGGGACTGCCCGGCGACTGCTCCAGCCTGGACGTCTTCGACCTCGACTTCGAAGAGGCCGGCCGGATGATGGTCGACCACATGCACCGGCTCGGCCATCGCGAGCTGATCCTGGTCTCGCAGCCCGAGCACGTCGTCGAGCGCGGTGGCGCGTACGTCTGGCGGCTGCAGGACGCGGCCCTGGAGCAGGCCAGGATCCGCGGCGTCCGGCTGCACGCGGTGTTCGGCGAGTCCAAGCAACCCGCCGTCGGGCAACTGCTCAACTCCCTACTGGACACGCACCCGGGCGCCACCGGGCTGCTGCTCAACAACGAGGCCGCCGCGGCCGCGCTGCCGTCCGTGCTGCACGCACGCGGGCTCAGCGCACCCGCGGACCTGTCCGTCATCGGCCGCTACTCGGACGAGTTCGCGCGCACCTTCTCGCTGCCGTTCTCGTCGATCGAGAGCGCACCCGACCGGCTCGGCCGGATGGCGGTGCGCCAGCTCGTCCGCCGGATCGAGTCGCCGGAGGCCAGGAACCAGCCGCACGTCGTGCGGTTCGTCTCCCCCGAGCTCGTCGACCGCGGGAGTACCGCGGCCCCGCCCACCTGATCCATCCGAATCCATACGGTTCTAGGAGGAACACCGTGAAGCGCTTCTCCACCCCGGTCCGCGCCGTGAGCGCGGCCGGAACGGCGGTCCTGTGCATCGCCGGGCTGTCCGCCTGCTCGTCGTCCGACGACAGCGCGCAAGCCGGCAGCGACACCTACACCTGGTGGGACCCGTACCCCCAGCACGACGAGTCGTCCGACTGGGCCCAGCGCGTCGCCGCCTGCGGCGACGAAGCCGGCGTGACCATCGAGCGCACCGCCTACGACACCACCGCGCTCACCAACCAGGCGCTGCTGGCCGCGCAGGAGGGCAACTCGCCGGACATCATCCTGCTGGACAACCCCGCGGTCTCCACGCTCGCCGACGCCGGCATGCTCACCACGATGTCCGAGTTCGGGCTGGACACCTCCCGGTTCGACGAGAACCTGCTGGCCGCCGGGGTCGTCGGCGGCGACGCGTACGGCATCCCGATCGGCGCCAACACGCTCTCGCTCTACTACAACAAGACGATCCTGGACGCCGCCGGCGTCGACCCGGCCTCCATCACCGACTGGCAGTCGCTGACCGCGGCGCTCGAGAAGGTCGTCGCGAACGGCGACAAGGGCATCACCTTCGCCGGCATCGGCACCGAGGAGGGCTCGTTCCAGTTCCTGCCGTGGTTCTGGGGCGCGGGCGCGGACCTGCGCGATCTCGACTCTCCCGAGGCCGTCGCGGCGCTCGAGCTGTGGAAGGGATGGCTCGACGCCGGCTACGCGCCGAACACGGTGATCAACAACTCCCAGAACACGACCTGGGAGGAGTTCCTCACCGGCAGGTTCGCGTTCGCCGAGAACGGCACCTGGCAGGTGAACAGCGCCGCCGAGGCCGAGTTCCCGACCGGTGTCATCCAGATCCCCGGCCGGGACGGCGGCGTCGCGCAGACACCCACCGGCGGCGAGTTCATCACCGCGCCGGTCCAGGAGGACGAGGCTCGTTACGACGTCACCAAGCAGATCGTCGAGTGCATGACCACGCCGGAGGGTCTCGTCAAGACCGCGAACACGTTCGCCTACTACATCCCGTCGACGCAGGCCGGGCAGAAGGAACTGCTGGCGCAGCATCCCGAGCTCGAGACGTGGGTCGAGGCGGTGCGCAACGCCAAGGGCCGCACCAGCGACGACCTCGGCACCGACTACCCGAAGATCTCCGAGGCACTGTGGACGGCCGTGCAGAAGGCGCTGAGCGGCTCGATGAGCCCGAAGGATGCGCTGGCCGAGGCGCAGTCCAATGCCGAGGCTGAGATCGAGTGACCTTCGGCCGCGGGGGCTCTGTACGAGTCAAACGAGGAACCATGACATGAGATCCACCAGCCCCAAGACCGCCGGCGGCACCGAAGCCGACGGCCGGGAGGCGGTCGTGACGCCGCCTTCCGGCCCGTCCGGCGGCCGCGTGGACGGTCCGCCCGAGAACGTCGCCCGCAGATCCCGGCTACGCGAGCCGCGGTGGGCGGCCCTCGGGTTCATCGCGCCGCTGCTCGCCTACCTGGCGATCTTCTACGCGTACCCGCTGTACCGCAACGTCGACCTCAGCCTGCACGACTACACGCCCCGCGCGTTCGTGATGGGCAACCCGGAGTTCCTCGGCCTGGCCAACTACGTCGACGTCGTCACGTCGGACGCGTTCGGCCTGGCGCTGCGGAACACGGCGCTGTTCACGTTCGTGTCGATCGCCGCGCAGTACGCCGTCGGGCTCGCCCTGGCGGTGTTCTTCCACAACAACTTCCGGCTGTCCGGGCTGCTGCGCGGGATGTTCCTGATCCCGTGGCTGCTGCCGTGGATCGTCTCGGCGTCCACGTGGTCGTGGATGATGAACAGCGAGAACGGGATCGTGAACTCCGTGCTGGAGTCCTTCGGGATCGGCCAGATCAACTGGCTGACCTCGCCGGACTGGGCGTTGACCTCCGTCATCATCGCCAACATCTGGCTCGGCATCCCGTTCAACCTGGTGATCCTCTACGCCGGCCTGCAGAACATCCCGAAGGACCTGTACGAGGCGGCCGCCCTGGACGGCGCGAGCGTGTGGCAGCAGTTCTGGCGGGTCACCTTCCCGCTGCTGCGGCCGGTGTCCGCGGTGACGCTGCTGCTCGGGCTGATCTACACGCTCAAGGTCGTCGACGTGATCTGGATCATGACCACGGGCGGCCCCGGCAACTCGTCGACCACGCTGGCGATCTGGTCCTACCGCGAGGCCTTCGGCACCGGCCAGCCGGAGTTCTCCCCCGCCGCCACCGTGGGGAACCTGCTGATCGTCATCGCGCTGGTCTTCGGCTTCGTCCATCTCTACCTCCAGCGACGGCAGGAGCGGACATGACGGCACGCATGTGGTGGAAGACGGCCCTGGGCATCCTGTTCACCGCGCTGATGCTCTTCCCGGTCTACTGGATGTTCAACGTGTCGCTGACCAAGACGAGCGACATGCGTGCGGACCCGCCGCACTGGTTCCCGTGGGACCCGACCTTCGTCGGGTTCTCGGATGTGTTCGCCCAGCAGCTTCCGGCGCTGGTCACCAGCCTCGTCATCGGCCTCGGCTGCGTGGCGCTCACGCTGGCGATCTCGGCGCCGGCCGGGTTCTCGATCGCCAAGCTCCGGCCGCGGGGCGCGGGACCGCTGAACTTCACGCTGCTGGTGGCGCAGATGATCCCGAGCGTGGTGATGGCGATGGGCTTCTACGCCATCTACGTCCGGCTCGGCTGGCTGAACACCGTCTGGGGCCTGATCATCGCGGACTCGACGATCGCCGTGCCGTTCGGCGTGCTGCTGTTCACGGCGTTCATGTCCGGGATCCCGCAGGAGCTGATGCACGCGGCCAAGATCGACGGCGCGGGCGCGTGGCGCACGTTCCGCTCGGTGGTCCTGCCGGTGAGCAGGAACGCGATGCTGACCGTCTCGCTGTTCGCGTTCCTCTGGGCGTGGTCGGACTTCATCTTCGCCTCGACGCTCAACCGCAACGGCGACCAGATCCCGATCACGCTGAGCATCTACAGCTACATCGGGAACAACACGACACAGTGGAACTCGATCATGGCCACCGCCGTGGTCGCGTCCATTCCCGCCGCCGTGCTGCTCGTCGTCGCGCAGCGCTACGTGGCCGGCGGCGTCACCGCCGGCGCCATCAAGGACTGACCGCCACCGGCCGGCAACGGCGGGCCCCGGCCGGCAACCGACGCCCCGCCCGGGGCAACCGACGCCGTGCCGGCGGGCAACCGACGCCCGCCGGCAGGCGGGCCCTGACCTGCCGCGCCACCACTCTCCATCTCCGAGGAGCACCATCCATGGTCTCGTTCCACCGCACGCCGAACGGCCTCGAGGTCCGGCACCGCCACGAAGTCCTGACCATCGAAGCCTGGGGCGCCGACAGCGTCCGCGTCCGCGCGGCGCAGTACCGGATCCCTTCGGAGAGTCACGGAGCGCTCGACGTCGCGCCCGCGGCCGACCCGCCGGCCATCGACGTCGACGACGGCTCGGCACGAATCGTGCACGGCGAGCTCACCGTCGACGTGACCTTCGACCGCGAGGCGCCCTACCCGGAGCCGCTGCTGACCTTCACCCGGACGAGTACCGGCGCCGAGCTCCTCGCCGAGAGCCGGGAGCACTTCTGGTTGCCCGGCGCGCGGCACTTCCAGGGCAACCGGTCCGGTGCGTACGAGATCCACCAGCGGTTCGCGGCGTACCCGGACGAGCGGCTCTACGGGCTGGGCCAGCGCACGCACGGCCGGCTGGACATCAAGGGGCTGACGCTCGACCTGGTTCAGCGCAACGCCGAGGTGTCGATCCCGTTCGTGCTCTCCAGCCGCGGCTACGGGCTGCTGTGGAACATCCCCGCCGTCGGACGGGTCGAGTTCGCCGAGAACGGCACCCGCTGGCAGGCGGGCCAGGCGCGGGAGATCGACTACTGGATCACCGCCGCGCCGACGCCGGCCGGGATCCTCGCCCGCTACGCCGACGCGACCGGGCACGCCCCGGACCTGCCCGCATGGGCCAGCGGGTTCTGGCAGAGCAAGCTGCGCTACCTCGACCAGGAGGAGCTGCTCGGCGTCGCCCGGGAGCACCGGCGCCGCGGACTCCCGCTGTCGGTCGTCGTCACCGACTACTTCCACTGGTCCGCGATGGGCGACTACCGCTTCGACCCCGCGGAGTGGCCGGATCCGCGGGCCATGGTGGCCGAGCTGGCGCAGATGGACGTCGAGCTCATGGTCTCGGTCTGGCCCACGGTCTCGCCGCTGTCGGAGAACTTCGCCGAGTTCCGCGACCGTGGCCTGCTGGTCGGCTCCGACCAGGGCGTCGAGTTCCACCAGACCATCCAGGACAAGGGCATGGCCGCCCCGATGCCGGTCGCGTTCTACGACCCGACCAACCCCGCGACCCGCCAGTACGTCTGGGACCTGATCCGCCGCAACTACCTCGACCACGGCATCCGGGTCTTCTGGCTGGACGCGTCCGAGCCCGAGCTGAACCCGGCCCACCCGCAGAACCTGACCATGTACGCGGGCCCGGGGGCGGAGGTCGCGAACATCTACCCGCGGGACAACGCCCGGCTGTTCGCCGAGGGGATGGCCACCTCCGGGCGGGAGCCGACCGTGCTGCTGTGCCGCTCCGCCTGGGCCGGCTCCCAGCGGTACGGCGCGGCGGTGTGGTCCGGAGACATCCCGGCCACGTGGGAGTCGCTGCGCCGGCAGCTGCGCGCCGGGCTGAACATCGCGATCTCCGGCATCCCCTGGTGGACCACCGACATCGGCGGCTTCCACGGCGGCGACGCCCGCGACCCCGCATACCGGGAACTGATGATCCGCTGGTTCCAGTACGGCGTGTTCTGTCCCCTGTTCCGGCTGCACGGAGACCGCGAGCCCCGCACCCCGACGTCGTACGCGCAGACCGGCGGCCCGAACGAGATCTGGTCGTACGGTGACGAGGCCCATGAGATCATCTCCGGCCTGTTGCAGCTGCGTGAGCGGCTGCGGCCGTACATCCACGAGCAGATGACGGCCGCGTCGCGGGCCGGGCTGCCGCCGATGCGCCCGCTGTTCGTGGACCACCCCGCGGACCCGCGGGCATGGGACGTCGACGACGAGTTCCTCTTCGGGCCGGACATTCTGGTCGCGCCGGTGACGCACCCCGGGCAACGGTCCCGCCGCGTCTACCTGCCCGCCGGGACGCGCTGGGTCGACGCCGCCACGGGTGAGGCCGTCGACGGCGGCCGCACGCGTGAGGTCGACAGCCCGATCGACCGGATTCCCGTCTTCACCCGCGAGGGTGCCGACATCCCCCTGTCCGCATGACCGCAAGGAGCAACGTGACTGCGCAACGCACGTCGACCGGCACCGACCCCACCGGAGGGCGACCGGTCGTCCCCTCGCTCGGACGGCGACGGCCGCTCGGGGTGAACGAGATCGAGCTGACCGGCGGGTTCTGGGCGACGCTCCAGGCCACCAACGCGGCGGCCACGTTCGAGCACTGCGAGCACTGGATGGAACGGCTCGGGTGGCTGGCCAACTTCGACCGGGTGGCGGCGGGAACCACCGGCCCGGACCGGCCGGGCTGGTCGTTCTCCGACTCCGAGGTGTACAAGCTCATCGAGGCGTTGTGCTGGGAGTTCGCCCGATCCGGGGATCCCGTCGTCGATGACGCCGTGCGGCGGCTGACCGCGCGCATCGCGCCCGCCCAGGACCCGGACGGATACCTCAACACCTGTTACGGGCACCCGCAGCAGCAGCCGCGCTACAGCGATCCGGAGATGGGCCACGAGCTGTACTGCACCGGGCACCTGCTGCAGGCGGCCGTCGCCCGGCTGCGCACCACCGGCACGGACGAGCTGGTGCAGGTGGCCCGGCGGGCCGCGGATCACGTCTGCGAGACGTTCGGCGAGAACGGGCTGCGCGCCGTCTGCGGGCATCCCGAGATCGAGGTCGGGCTCGCCGAACTGGGCCGTGTCCTGGGCGAGGAGCGTTACCTGGAACAGGCACAGCTGTTCCTGGACCGACGTGGGCACGGCACACTGCGCGACATCCCGCTGGGCCGGGCCTACTTCCAGGACGACGTGCCGATCCGGAAGGCGGACACCTGGCGCGGGCACGCCGTGCGTGCGCTGTACCTCGCTGCCGCCGCGGTCGACGTCGCCGTGGAGCGCGACGACGGGGCGCTGCTCGACGCGGTGCAACGGCAATGGGCGCACGCCGTGGCGCGGCAGACGTACCTGACCGGGGGCATGGGCTCACGACACCAGGACGAGGGCTTCGGTTCGGACTGGGAGCTCCCGTCGGATCGCGCCTATTGCGAGACGTGCGCGGGCGTCGCGTCGGTCATGGTGTCGTGGCGGCTCTACCTCGCCACCGGTGAGGTCCGGTACGCCGACCTGATCGAGCGCACGTTCCTCAACGTCGTCGCGACCTCGCCGCGCTCCGACGGCCGGGCGTTCTTCTACGCGAACCCGCTGCACCAGCGCGTCGCCGACGACTGGCCCGGCGAGGACGGCGTGAGCCTGCGCGCGGAAAGCGGTGCGCGCGCGGCGTGGTTCGACGTGTCGTGCTGTCCCACGAACGTCGCGCGGACGCTGGCGAGCTGGCAGGCCTACGCGGCATCCGCGGGCGAACGCGACCTGACGTTTCTGCAGTTCACCGGGATGCGCGTCGACGCCGAGCTCGGCGACGGGCGGTCCGTCAGCGTCGACGTCGACACCGACTACCCCGACGACGGCCTCGTCCGGTTCCGGATCGTGCGAGCGCCCTCCGGGCCCGTGGCGCTCCGGCTGCGCGTGCCCGAATGGGCCGAGGACGCGCTGCTCGACGAGGGCGGGCGGCTGCGACGGGTACAGCCGGGGTTCGCGGTCGTGGACCGCGAGCTGGAGGACGGCGAAGAGCTGCGCCTGCAGCTGCCCACGGCCCCGCGCTTCACCTGGCCGGACCGGCACGTCGATGCCGTGCGAGGCTGCGTGGCCGTCGAGCGAGGACCGCTCGTGTACTGCGCGGAAGCGATCGACCTACCCGAAGGGGTCGACCTCGAGGACGTCGTGCTCGACACGGACACCGAACCCGTGGCACGTGACGGACGTGTGATCGTGCGGGCAGTGGTGCAGCCCGGACCGGAGGACTCCCGCTGGCCGTACCATCGGCGAGCGCCCTTGCTCGGCCCGTCCCGGTCGAACGAGCAGGCGCACGCCGACGGGATGGGCCCGGACGGGACCGGCCCGGACGAGACCCGCACGGACGGCTTCGACGTGACCCTCACCCCGTACCACCAGTGGGCCGAGCGGGAGCCGACTGCGATGCGGGTGTGGCTCCCGGTGCTCACCCGCTGACCGCCGCGGCGCAAGCGTTGGACGACGGCGTCGCTGCACCGTGGCCGCATCGCGGTACCCTGCACGACTGGCTCGGCTTCGTGGCTTGATGTCACGTCGTGGCCTCATGTCACGCGCAGAGCCCTTTTCCGGCCCCGGAACGTGACGGAAGACCACGACGTTACGCAGGGCCACGAGGCCATGACCTCGTGACCAGGTCGTTCAGGGTACGCCCGTCGCGGTTTGGGCCCGGTGCCGCCAGCGAGTTCCCAGCCGTGAAGAACTCGTGCGCGGGGTTCGCTGAGTGACCCGACAGACGCTGAGTGACCCGACAGACCCGGGGTGCAGACAAGAAGCCTGCTCCTGCCTGTCCCTCACGTCCACCAGTGAGGATGTCAGGTGGTGGCGGGCTGCTGCGCTCGCGCGTCGCCGATGTGCACCAGCGCCGTGGTGAGCGCGAGGGTCGGGTCGTTCCCACCGCCCTTGACGGCGAGGTCGGCGTCGGCCACCGCCCGGACCGCACGGGCCAGACCATCGGAGGACCAGCCGCGCAATTGGCCACGCAGGATGCGCACCTTCCACGGCGGCACGCCGAGGTCGCTCGCCACGTCGGCGTCGCGCTGGCCCCGCGGCACGCTCGACAGGCGGGCCAGCGACCGGAGCGCCGTCGCCAGTGCGCCGGTGATCAGGACCGGGTCGGTGCCGGTCTCCAGCGCCCACCGCAGCTGCTCGACCGCCTCGCCGGTCTTCCCCTCGACGGCGCGGTCGGCCACGACCCAGCCCTTGACCTCGGCGCGGCCTTCGAAGTAGGTGGCGATGACCGACTCCGACACGACGCCGTCCGCGGAGTCGCTGACCAGTTGGGCCGCGGCCGACGCCAGTGCGCGCAGCTCGCCGCCGACCGCGTCGACGAGTTGCCGCGCCGCGGGCTCGTCGATACGGCCGCCGGCCCGCCGCACCTCGGCCCGCACGAAGCCGACCTGGTCGTCCGGCCGGGTGATCCGCTCGGCGCCGACCTCGTGCACACCGGCCTTACGCAACGCCGTGAGGTGCTTCTTGCCCTTCACCCCGCCCGGGTGGACGAGAACGATGTGCACGTCCGGGGCGGGCGCCCGGACCTGTTCGACCAGAAGCTCGCCTACCGCGTCGGACACGTCCTGGACGTCGTTCACCACCAGCACTCGGCGGGTGGCGAACAGCGACGGGCTGACGTGTTCGGCCACGCCCCCCGCGGTGAGCTCCCCGCCCGTCGTGTGCGACACGTCGGCGTCCGGGTCGGCCGCACGGGCGGCCCGGACGACCGCGGCGACCGCCCGCTCGGCGAGCAGGCTCTCCGGACCGGCGACGAGAGTGACCGGTACCAGCGGGTCGGTGGACAGTGCGCTCATGTCAGCTCAGCATGGCATGCGGCACCGACAGCGTCCGTGCTCAATTCGGCATCCCCGGCATCCTGACCTCCGACACGTCGGCGGTCTTGGCATCAGGAGGTGTCTCGATCTCCACCGGATCACCCCACCCGTCATAGGTCAGCGTCGAGTTGACGGGTTCGCCTTGCGGCGACATCGACTCCGTCTCGACCTTCATCGGCAGGTCACGGCCGTCGACCCACATGCTGTACTTGACCGTCTCGACGCCCATGTCGACGGACGTCTGGATGAGCAGCTTGTCGGTGCCGTCTTCGACGACGTCGGCCAGCGTCTTCAGATCGACCTCGACGTCGTGCCGGACGGTCTCGGTGCCGTCGACACTCTCCGGCTCGGCCGCCACGATCCGTGCCGCCTTCTCGTAGTCGCCGAGTGTGCGCGTGGGGTCACTGGACTGGATCATCTGCCGTGCCATCAGCCGCAGGAAGGCCGCGACGCCCTTCTGTTCCTGTTCCGGGTCGATGCGGACCCACGGCTTACCCGGCACCATCTCCTGCGAGGAGTTCAGGTAGACCACCTCGTCCAGCAGGACGATGCCACCCTTCGCGCCGTCGGCGTACATCGCGAGATCCGTGTGGTCATCGCCGAAGCGCATCTGCCCGGACATGCCGTCGCCGCTGAGCACGTCGCCGGATCCGGTCAGCGTCAGCTGTGCGGTCTCGTACTCGGCGCTCGCGGCGCCGGTCGCCTCGACCAGCTCGGACACACTGCCGTACTCCGTCGGCGATCCGCTGGTCTCGGCCGACTCGTCGCCACACGCGGCGACCGACACGACCGTCAGCACACCGACCACGGCAAGCGTTCTACGCACCTGGATTCCTTTCGTTCCTGTGCCGATGGGTGGGATGTGCCCGAGATGTGCGGCGACCCGAACGGGTTACCTGCGGCCAGCGTATCGGCCGCGACCGGCCCCGGACCGGCGGACCACGTGATCCGCGGCGCACGATGCCCAGGCCGTCCGCGCCGGTGCGAACGACCGCGACGCTGCCGTCCTCGTCGGTCCGCAACGTCGACACGCCGGAGGCCCTCAGGCTGCGCAGCACGTGCCGCGACGGGTGCCCGTAGTCGTTCTCGCCCACGCTGATCAGAGCCACGTCCGCGCCGACACCGGTCAGCAGCGCTTCCTCCTGGTCCGCCGAGCCGTGATGGGCCACCTTGAGCACGTCCGTCGCGAGGTCCGGCTCGGCGCGAAGCAGCGCCCGCTGGGCGGGCGGTTCGAGGTCGCCGGTGAGCAGCAGTTCGACTCCGTCGACCGTCGCGTCGAGGACCACGCTGGCGTTGTTCGACGCCGAACCCGGCGCTGCGATCACCCGACGCGGCCACACCACCCGTATCGTCAACCGCTCGCCCACCCGTCGTCGTTCGCCCGCACGGGCCACGTCGACGGGCACGCCGGCGTCGTCGAGCCACGTACGGGCGACGGCGGCGTTGCCCGCCGGTTCCGCGAGAGGCGACACCAGGGCGCGGCCGACGTCGCGCCCGGCCAGCACGCCGGGGACGCCGCCGACGTGGTCGGCGTGGAAGTGGCTCAGCACGAGCAGCGGGACGTGCCGGATGTCCAGCGTGTCGAGGCAACGGCGGACCGGAGGTGGATCGCGTCCGGTGTCGACCACCACCGCCGTGTGCTCGGCGACCCGCAGCGCGAGCGCGTCGCCCTGCCCCACGTCGCAGGCCACCACCACCCAGTCCGGCGGCGGCCAGCCCGGTGTCGGTGCGGCCCGGAACAGGCCGAGCGCGAGAACGGCCGCCGCGACGAGCGACACCAGCGGTCGGCGCAGCACCAGCGGAGCCACCACGACGGCCACCCCCGCCAGCAGCAGTGCGGCCACCGTGCCGGCTGCTCCCCCCGGCCACCGGGTCGCGGCACCGGGCTGATCGGCGAACCAGCGCGCGACGGCGGCGATCCACCACGCCGGAACACCGGCCAGCCATCCGAAGACCGCCGCCACACCGGGCACGACCGGGCTCACGACGGCCGCCAGGAGACCCAGCACCGTCGCCGGAGCGACCACCGGCGCGACCAGCATGTTCGCCGGTAACGACGCGAGACTCAGCTCACCCGAGGCCGCCACGATCACCGGCGCGCACGCCACCTGCGCCGCCAGCGGGACAGCCACCGCCGCCGCCACCGACCGCGGCACCCAGCCCATGACGGCCTGCCATCGTGGCACCAGGAGCAGGATGCCGGCCGTCGCGCAGACCGAGAGGACGAACCCCACGCTGCGTGCGAGCCAAGGGTCGACCAGCACGAGGACGCAGACCGCCGCGGCAAGCGCCGAAAGGCCACGGCGCCGTCCGGCCACCATCAGCCCGACGACGGCGACGACGCCCATGGCCCCGGCCCTGAGCACGCTCGGGTCTGGACGCGCCAGCAGGACGAACGCGAGCACGCAGACCACCCCGGCCGCCGGGATGCCGTAGCCGCGCACACCCGCCCAGCGCGCCGCGCCGAGGACGACGACCAGCACGATCGTCACGTTCGTCCCGGAGACCGCGGTCAGATGGGACAGCCCGGTGGTGCGCATGTCGTCGCGCAGGTCGTCACTCAGCAGCGACTCGTCACCGACGACGAGGCCCGGCACCAGGCCTCGGGCGTCCTCGCCCACACCCGCGACGCTGCCGCGCAACCCGGCACGGAACGGCTCGGTGGCGCGGGCCACCAGGCCCGGGCCGCCCACCGTCCCCGGACCGGCCCGCGGACGCAGCACGGCCGCGACGTCGTCCGCCGGTCTTCGCGTCGGTTCCAGCCGTCCCCCGGCACGCACCCGCTGGCCCGGCAGCACCGACGCCCACGCGGCGTCACCGGCGACGACCAGTACCGGAGTGCGGACCCGATGGCTGCTGCCGCGCCCGGTGACCCGGTCGACACGGACGCGCACCACGACGTAGCCCGCGTCGTCGCCGGCCCAGCCGGGTGTCGCGGCCGCGTGCCGTCGCTGCGGGTCCTCGGCGACCACCCCCTCGACCTCCACGTAGGCACCGGCACCGGCGAGCTCGGCCACCGGCCCCGTCCGGACCGGCACCGCCCGGGCGGCTCCGACCGCGAACCCGGCGATCACGCACATCGCTGCCACGGCCACCGCGCGGCGCAGACCGTCGTCCCGAAGCCGAACCACGGCGAGCGCCGCGACCACCAGGACGGCCGCGCACCCGACCAGTCCTGCCCGCCACCACGACGACAGCGCCGCGAACGCGCCGAGCCACAACGCCGTGGCGGCCGGTACGAGACGCAGGTCGAGCGGGCGGCCTGCGCCCGGCAGCGCCGTCACACCGTCACCAGACCCTCGAGATCCGCGAGCCGCTGCTCACCGATACCGGACACCTCCAGTAGCTCCTCGACCATCGAGAACCCGCCGTTGTCGGCGCGCCAGTCGAGGATGCGCTGCGTCAATGCCGGGCCGATTCCGGGAAGTTCCTCGAGCTCGGCGGACGTCGCCGTGTTCAGGTCCACCGGGCTCGTCGGGCCGGCATCGGCACCGGAGCCGGCGTCTCCACTCGTCGAGCCGGCATCCGGCGGGGCCTCGGCTCCCAGCGGTGTGCCCGGAGGTGGCGTCGGCGTCACGACCACCTGTTCGCCGTCGGACAGGACGCGCGCGAGATTGATGGGGGTCAGGTCGGCGTCGTCGGTCGGTCCCCCGGCGGCCTTCACCGCGTCGACCACGCGTGCACCCGGCGGCAACTCGACGACGCCGGGGTCGGCGACCAGCCCGGCGACATGCACGACGATCGGCCCCGAGGGAGTCGCGTCGGAGGCACCCGCCGGTCCGTCCGGAGCCGCTTCGGCCGCGGGATGCCCCGCCGTGGCCGGCGCGTTCTCGGTCGGCTCCGCGGTGGGCGTCGCCGTGCCGGTCGACTCCACGGTCGCCTCGACCGGCACGACCTCCGGTCGACCCGACGTCAGCAGCAGCACCGCACCCACCACGCCGAGCACCACGACCACCGCGATCACCGCCACATGGCCGCGTTCCAGGCCCACGCGCAGCCGCGAGCGTCCATGCGCGTCCGCGTGCGCAGCAGTCCGGTCCGCGGCATTCGCGTCCGCACGGTCCTCCCTCGCGTCCGCATGGTCCGCGTCGTCCGGCCTGCCGCTCCAGCGCTCTGCCGCCGGCGGGAGCGGGGCGGACAACCGGGCGCGGACCGAGTCGGCCGCTCCGTCGACGATCGGGACGGCACCGACGACACGCGCCATCCTCGCCCGCACGAGTGCGGCGTCGTGGTGGTCGTCGGCGGCACGGCCGGAGCGGAGGAGTCGCATGCCTGAGCACGCTAGACACGGCCGATACCGGCCTCCACCGTCCGACGCCGAAATGTGGATGACGCTGCCGGCCGCGCCCTCGTTGTGGACACCGCCGAGCGACCGTGCATCACGAGGATCGTCCCCGCATCACCAGGCCTGTCAGGGTGGTGACGCATGGAATTCTATGCGGGACGTGATCATTCCCGGCGCAGGCCGGGCGTCAGCGAGGGCTGATCACGACGGCCAGCAGGCCCGGGCCGACATGTGCGCCGATCACGGCCCCGACCTCGCTCACCACGAGCTCCCCCAGCGAGGGCAGCCGATCCGCCAGTCTCCCGGCCAGATCCTGCGCACGCACGGCGTTGTCCAGGTGGTGCACCGCGACGTCCACTCGGCCGTTGCCTCCGTGTGCGCGCCCGGGCGCGACGTCGGCGAGATCGTGTCCCGACACCGCCCGGTCGACGGCCAGCTCGACCAGCCGGGCCTGTGCGCGTGAGGCGGTGCGGACCTTCTCGAGCGGCTCGATCCAGCCGTCGCGCAGATACAGCAGCGGTTTGATGGCCAGCGCCGATCCCACCATGGCGGACGCGGCGCCGACCCGCCCTCCGCGGCGCAGGTAGTCCAGCGTGTCGACGTAGAAGTACGCCGACGACCGGCCCGCCCGGTCCGAGGCCGCCGCCGCGACCTCGTCCGCGGTCAGCCCGCGATCCGCCGCGGCCGCCGCCGCCAGCACGGCGTATCCGAGCCCCATGCCCAGCGACCGGGAGTCGACCACGTGCACCGGCACCGGCGCGTCCCGCGCCGCGAGCCGGGCCGCGTCCGCCGTCCCGGACAGGCTCGCGGACAGGTGCACCGACACCACGCTTTCCGCGCCGCACGCCGCCGCCGACTCGTACACGTCGAGGAACGCCCGTGGGCTCGGCCGGGACGTGCTCACCGGCACGTGGCGGCGCAACGCGTCGGCGATCTGCCCGGCGGCGACCCGCCCGGCCGCGGTGCCGTCGACCGGCCCACGACTGGCACCGTCGCCGGACGGCTCACCAGCGGTGCGGTCAGAGGGCACGCCGTCGTCGAACGGCCGGCCGTCGACGATCACCTGCAGCGGCACCACCCGGACACCCCGGTCGGCGACGACATCCGGGGCGAGGTGCGCCGTCGAGTCGGTCACCACCGCGACCCGGCCACCCACGACGATCAGCCCGGAACGACGTTGACCAGCTTCGGCGCCCGGACGATCACCTTGCGGACACCCTGGCCGTCCAGGGCGCGCTGCACCGGCTCCGACGCCAGCGCCAGCTCGCGCAGCATGTCGTCGTCGGCGGACGGCGGCACCTGCAGGCGGTCACGGACCTTGCCGGCCACCTGCACCACACACGTCACCGTCTCGTCGACCAGCAGGGCCGGGTCGGCCACCGGGAACGGCTCGTAGGCCAGCGACCGGTCGTGGCCCAGCAGCGACCACATCTCCTCGGCGACGTGCGGTGCCACCGGCGCGACCATCAGCACCAGCGGCTCCGCGGCTTCGCGCGGCACGGTGTCCAGCTTGGTCAGGTGGTTGTTCAGCTCGATCATCCGGGCAACGGCGGTGTTGAACCGCATCGCGTCCATGTCGGCGCGCACGGCGTCGATGGTGCGGTGCAGGATCCGCCGCGTCTCGTCGCCGGCCGGCTCGTCGGACACGACCGTCGCGCCGGCTTCTTCGCTGATCACGTTGCGCCAGACCCGCTGCAGGAATCGGTGCGAGCCGATCACCGCGCGGGTCTCCCACGGACGCGACTGGTCCAGCGGGCCCATGGACATCTCGTACACCCGGAACGTGTCGGCGCCGAACTCGTCGTACATGTCGTCCGGCGTGACGATGTTCTTCAGGCTCTTGCCCATCTTGCCGTACTCGCGCGAGACCGGCTCGCCCTCGTAGCTGTAGCTCGTCGCCCCGTCGGTGACGGCCTCGGTGACCTGCTCGGCCGGGACGTACTGCCCGCGCCTGTCGGCGTAGGCGTAGGCCTGGATGTAGCCCTGGTTGAACAGCCGGTAGTACGGCTCGTCGCTGGACACGTGCCCCAGGTCGAACAGCACCTTGTGCCAGAACCGCGCGTACAGCAGGTGCAGCACCGCATGCTCGACGCCGCCGATGTACAGGTCGACGCCGCCCGGGTCCTGCGGGCCGCTGCCCCGCCGTTGCGGCTGCGGGCCCATCCAGTAGCGCTCGATCTCGGGGTCGACGACCTGTTCGTCGTTGGTCGGGTCCAGGTAGCGCAGGTGGTACCAGCACGACCCGGCCCAGTTCGGCATGGTGTTGGTGTCGCGCCGGTACCGCTTGGGACCGTCCCCCAGATCCAGCTCGACCTCGGCCCACTCCGGCGAGCGCGCCAGCGGCGACTCGGGCGTGGAATCTGCGTCGTCGGCGTCGTACGTCTTCGGCGCGTAGTCCGGCACCTCCGGCAGCAGCACCGGCAGCTGGTCGTCCGGCACGGCGATCGGCCCGGTCTCGTCGTGGACGATGGGGAACGGCTCGCCCCAGTAGCGTTGCCGGCTGAACAGCCAGTCGCGCAGCCGGTAGGTGGTCGTTCCGGTGCCGTGGCCGGCCTTCTCCAGCCACTCGACGATCGCGGCGATCGCGGCGTCCTTGTACAGGCCGTCCAGCGACACCTGGTCGTTCGACGAGTTGATGGCCGGGCCGTCGCCGGTGTACGCCTCGCCGTCGAACTCGTCCGGCGGCCGAACCGTCCGCACGATCGGCAGCTCGAACCGCTCGGCGAACTCCCAGTCACGCTCGTCCTGGCCGGGCACCGCCATGATCGCGCCGGTGCCGTAGCCCATCAGGACGTAGTCGGCGACGAAGACCGGGATGCGGTTGCCGTCAACCGGGTTCACCGCGAACGACCCGGTGAACACCCCCGTCTTGTCGCGACCCTCCGTTTGACGCTCGACGTCGGTCTTCGCGGCGGCCTGCGCACGGTACGCGGCGACGGCCTCCGCCGGCGTCGGGTGGCCGCCGGACCAGGCGTCGTTGGTCTCCTCCGGCCAGCTCGCCGCCGTCAGACCGTCGACCAGCGGATGCTCGGGCGCGACGACCATGAAAGTCGCGCCGAACAGGGTGTCCGGGCGGGTGGTGAAGACGTCCAGGTCGCCGGCGTCGGTCGCGAACCGCACCGTGGCGCCGGCCGAGCGGCCGATCCAGTTGCGCTGCATCGTCCGGACCTTCTCCGGCCAGTCGATGCGGTCCAGGTCGTCCACCAGCCGGTCCGCGTAGGCCGTGATGCGCATCATCCACTGCCGCAGGTTGCGCTGGAACACCGGGAAGTTGCCGCGTTCGCTGCGACCCTCGGCGGTGACCTCCTCGTTGGACAGCACCGTGCCCAGCCCGGGACACCAGTTCACCGGCGACTCCGAGACGTAGGCCAGCCGGTGTTCGTCGACGACGCGGCGGCGTTCGGACTCGTCCAGCTCGACCCAGGCACGGCCGCCCGGGACCGGTCGCTCGCCCGAGTCGAACTCCTTGACCAGCTCGTCGATGGGGCGGGCGCGGCCGCGTCCGCCGTCGGCCTCGGTGTCGTACCAGGAGTCGAAGATCTGCAGGAAGATCCACTGGGTCCAGCGGATGTAGCCCGGGTCGGTGGTCGCGAACGAGCGCCGGTCGTCGTGCGCCAGGCCCAGCCGCCGCAGCTGCCGGCGCATGTTCACGATGTTCTCTTCGGTGGTCTTGCGCGGGTGCTGCCCCGTCTGGACCGCGTACTGCTCCGCCGGCAGCCCGAACGCGTCGTAGGACAGCGCGTGCAGGACGTTGTCGCCGCACATGCGCTTGAACCGCCCCAGCACGTCGGTCGCGATGTAGCCCAGCGGATGCCCGACGTGCAGCCCCTTGCCCGACGGGTAAGGGAACATGTCCATCAGGAAGAACTTGTCGCTGGGCACGTCCGCGTCCGGATCCGCCAGCTCGCCCTCGGGGTTGGGCGTATTGAACGTGCCCTGCGTCTCCCAGTGGTCCTGCCAGCGCTGCTCGATGCGGCTCGCCAGCTCGCTGGTGTAGCGGAAGGGCGCCCCGTCGTCGCCGGTCGCCGTGGTGCCGGTCTGCGTCTGCCTCATCGCCGGTCGTCTCCCGTTGCTTGTCATCGTGTTTCGTCCGGGGCCCAGAACGTGAAAAGACCCCTCACCGCAGGAGGGGTCAGCCGCGCCGACGTGACGCCGGAATCTGGCGTCCGCTACCAGTCAGCGCGGCCCGGTAAGAAGCAGCAGGCCTCGCATGGGACACAGAATAGCGCACATCCGCGGATCGGCGTGGCGACCATCGGTCATCACCAGGCGTATGCACGCGTCACCAGGCCTGCAAGGGTGGTGACGCAGGGAATTCCATGCGGGACGTGATCATTCACCGAACCCGTCAGAAGACGAGGTACCAGCGGTCCCAGAACTCGACCGTGATCAGGATCGCCAGGATGGCGTACCAGACGAACGTGATCAGCCCGCGGCTCTCGACGATGCCGCGCCGCAGCCCCCGTGGCGCGCGGATGTGGCCCTCGGACAGGTTGTAGCCGGTGGTGTAGACGAAGATCGGGATGGTCACCGTCCACACGACCATGCAGTACGGGCACAGCGCGCCGATGTAGTACACGCTCTGCACGAACAGCCAGGTGATGAACGTCGCGCCGAGCAGGGCGCCCGTGTTGAGCCCCAGCCAGAACCACCGCGGCAGCCGCGCCCCGGCCAGCGCCGCGACCCCGGCGGTCACGACGATCGGGAAGGCGGCCACACCGATGATCGGGTTGGAGAAGCCGAACAGCTCGCCCTGCCAGCTCTCCATCACCTGCCCGCAGCTGACCACCGGGTTGAAGCTGCACGAGGGGGTGTAGCCGGGGTCCTCGAGCAGCATGATGCGCTCGATGACGAGGATGGCCGACGAAACCATGCCGACGGCGCCGCCGATGGCCAGCAGCCATCCGAGCACCGTCGCCGAAGCGCGCCGCTCGGGCAGCACGACTTCGTCGTCATCGATGTGTTCTGTCTCCTGCACGGACATGGCTCACCCGAATGTTCGTAGGACTCTCCCGACGCAGGCTCCAACGTACGTCACGCGCGTGCGGTGCCGGAAACGGATCCCGGCTGCGCAGCACCGGTGCCCCGGTATGTCAGGATCGACGGGATGCCCGGCGCTGATCGACCTCCGCACGCCCGGGCGGCGACTGCCGTGTGCTTCGTCGCGGCGGCGGTACTCGTCATCCTCACCGTGGGCGCCGGACCGGCCGAAGTCGTCGTCCCCAGCTGGCTGGCCGGGACGGAGGACGGCCCGAGCGCGAGAACCCCGGAGGCGCCGCCCACGTTCGGCGACCTGCCGGAGACGCTGCCCGACGAGCCTGCCGAGCAGGCCTCCGAGCCACTGCGGATCCCCTGGCAGGTCGCACTGGTGGCGGTGCTGCTGCTCGCGGCGCTGGCCGCCTACCTCGTGCTACGCCGGTGGCCCGCCCGGCGACGCAGGCGCACCGGTCCGGCGGTCGTCGGCGGACACGTCGACGAGCCCCTCGACGTCGCGCGAGAGCTGCGCGACGGCGTCCGTGCCGCCGGGTCGGCGCTGGACCGGCCGGACACCTCGCGCACGGGAGCGCAGGCCGTCGTCGACGCCTGGCTCGCCCTCGAGCGCGCCGCCGCCGGCGCCGACACCGCCCGCGCGCCGGCCCAGACACCCAGCGAGTTCACCGCCGCGCTGCTGCGGCGTCACCATGCGGACGAGGAGTCGACCACCACCCTGCTCGCCCTCTACCACCGCGCCCGGTTCTCGCCGAACCCCGGCATCACCGACGACGACGTCGCCGCGGCACGGCAGGCGCTGCGGACCATGGTGGACACCATCGCCCCCGAACAGGCGGCGCGGGCAGGACACGTCGGGCGGGTCGACTCGGTGGATCCGGCGTGACGGCCCTCTCGGGCTGGCGCGACGCCCTCACCCGGACCATGCCCGGCAGGGTCGCCCTCGCCGGGGTCGGCACCGGCGCCCTGTGCTGGTTCGTCGGCGTCCAGGGGCTGCGGCCGGTGCTCATCGGGCTGTGCGCGGCCGCGGTCGCCGTCACCGTGGCGCTGCTGCCGCCGGGTGTGCACGGGCGCTGGCCGGACCAGCCGCGGCCGGTCCGTGGTGGCGGCTCCAGCCAGGCATGGCGCCTGGAGAACAGGCTGCGCACGATGTGGTCGCCGGTCGGCGGCCCGGACCCGGCCCTGCAGTTCCGGCTGCGCCGCCTCGCCGCGGCCCGGCTCGCCAGGCACGGCATCGCCTGGGACAGCCCCCACGCCGGCGACGCGCTCGGCGACGACGTGCACGCCGCGCTGTCCGCGGAGCGCTTCCACCCCGACATCCGCGACATCGAGCGGATCGTCGCGGCGATCGAGGCCATCGACCAGCAACCGTCCGGAGGAACACCGACATGACGTCCCCGCCATCCACTGTCGAGACGGCCGCGCCACCCGTCGACGAGATCGCCCGCGTCGGCCGGTCGGTCCTCGACGGCGTCGGCACCGCGGTCGTCGGGCTCGACCGGACGCTGCGTCTCGCGCTCGCCACGATCCTGGCCGGCGGGCACGTCCTGTTCGAGGACGTCCCCGGCCTCGGCAAGACGCTCGCGGCGCGCAGCCTGGCCGCTGCCCTCGGCCTGGAGTTCCGCCGGCTGCAGTGCACGCCGGACCTGCTGCCCGGCGACGTCACCGGCTCGTTCGTGTGGGACCCCGGCAACCGCGAGTTCTCGTTCCGGTCCGGCCCCGTCTTCGCCGGGCTGCTGCTGGCCGACGAGATCAACCGCACCCCGCCGAAGACGCAGTCGGCGCTGCTGGAGGCGATGGCCGAGCGCCAGACGACGGTCGAGGGCCAGACGTTCGCGCTGCCGCGCCCGTTCCACGTGCTGGCGACCTCCAACCCGGTGGAGTACGAGGGCACGTACCCGTTGCCGGAGGCCCAGCTCGACCGGTTCATGCTGCGGGTGTCGGCCGGCTACCTCGACCCGGCGAACGAGGCCGAGGTCCTCACCCGCCGCATCGCGCGCCGGCAGGAGCAGGCCGACGTCGATCCGGTCGTCGACGCGGACAGCGTCCGCGCGCTACAGGCCGGGGTCGAAGCCGTCGACACCGACCCGTCCATCGTCAGCTACTGCGTCGATCTCACCGCCGCCACTCGCGAGCACCGCGCCGTCGACGTGGGCGCGTCGCCGCGCGGCTCGCTGGCGCTGCTGCTGGCGTCGCGTGCCGTCGCGGTGCTCGACGGGCGCGACTACGTCGTCCCCGAGGACGTCAAGGAGGTCGGGGTGGCGGCGCTGGCGCACCGGCTGACGCTGACCGCGGAGGCGTGGACGATGCAGGTGCGCACGGCGGACATCGTCGCCGAGATCCTGGACCGGGTTCCGGGGCCGTCGACACGATGACCGGTACGGACGAGCCGCGGTGGCGTGCGACGCCGGCGCTGGCGCGGTCGGTGCTGCTACCGGCCGTGCTCGGCGCGGTCGGGCTGGCGTTCGGCCGCGTCGAGCTGGTGCTGCTCGGCGTTCCGCTGATCCTGGGCACGGCACTCGCGATCGGCGCGCGCACGACGCCGGCCGGGCCGGTCCCCCGGGTCCGCGCGTTCGGACCACGGGTCATGGACGTCGGCCGCGCCGCCGCCGTCGCCGTGCAGGTGGAGCCGTCCGACGCGCAGCTCGTCACGACCGTGCTGGCCCGTCCCGAGCCGGGCGCGAAGGGTGAGCGGGTCACGGTCGCCGCCCCGTCCACGCAGCCCCGGCAGATCGTCACCGAGTCGTCGGCGGCGACCTGGGGGACACAGCTGCTGGCCCGCCCCGACCATCTCGCCGTCGCCGACGACGCGCTGTTCACCGCCGGCCCGGTGGCGGGCCTCCCGTACAGCGCACAGGTCCTGCCCGCTGTCGCGACGGCGCTGCCCACCGGCCCGCTGCCCGCCCGCCCGGCAGGCATGGTCGGCGCGCACCCGACGCTGCGCCACGGCGAGGGCACCGAGCTGCACGACGTGGCGCCGTTCAGGCCGGGCGACCGGCTGCGGCGCATCGACTGGCGGGTCACCGCCCGGCAGGCCGGGCCTCGCGAGGAGCTGTTCACCCGCCGGACCCAGGTCGATGCGGACGCGGACGTGGTGTGCTGCCTGGACAACCGCTACGACCTGCCGGCCGACGTGGCCACGTGGGCCGAGTCGGTCGAGGTCGATCCGGACCGGCCGCCGCCGCGCAGCAGCATCGACGTCGCGGTCGACACCGTCGCGTCCGTCGCCGCCGCCTACATCGCCCACGGCGACCGGGTCGGCGTGCTCGACCTGACCCGGCCGATGGACATGGCGCGGCTGGGCAGCGGCAGCCGGCACCTGCTGCGGCTGCGGACCTCGCTGGCGCGGCACACGCACCGGCCGGGCAGCGCCGACTCGTCGTCGCTGCCGCGTCGCCTGCCTCCGCTGCCGCAGAGCGCCATCGTCGTTCTGACGTCGGTTTTCATGGACGACTCGGTCAGCAATCTGGCGATCTCGTGGCGCCGCGCCGGGCACCCGGTCCTGGCCGTGGACGTGTTGCCGCCGCCGATCGTCGACCACAGCGACCACACGACGGCGATCGCGGAGCGGATCGTGCTGACCGAGCGCGCCGAGCGGCTACGGAGCCTGGCCACGCACGGCGTGCTGGTCACGCAGGCCGACCCGGCCGCGCTCTCGCTGAACCTGGCGCGACTGCGGCAGCTCGCGGGACGGGGGCGACGATGACGGCCGGCGACGTCACGACGGGCGCAGCGGGCACACCGGGCACGGTGGGCGCGTCCGCGCCGTCGTGGGTGCTGCGGGTGGCGCTGGCACTGGTCTGCGCCGGCACGGTCGCCGCGACGGCCGCGTGGACGTCGGCGTCGCCGGCCGCGCTCGTCGTGCTGGGCGCGCTGGCGCTCGGCACCGCGATCGCGCCGGGGACGCACCTGCCGACGGCGTTGCTCACCTGCTGTGCGCTGGCGGTGCTCGTCGACGCCGACGGCGTCACCTGGTGGACGGCCCTGCTGGTCCTGGGCGTGCACGCGGTGCACGTGCTCGCCGCCTTGGCGGCCGTCGTGCCGTGGTCCGCGTCGGTCGAGCGGGTGGCGCTGCGGCCGTCGTTCGAGCGCTTCGTCATGGTGCAGGCCGGCGCTCAGCTGCTGGTGTTGCTCGCTTGGCTGGTCAGCCCCACCTGACACGGCGGTTGCTCCCGCTCCCGTTTGGAGACTCCACGACCCGATCCGTGGGTGGTGATCGCGCGGCCGGCGGCGCACGGTGTGGAGCTGGTGTCGCTGTGGCGACACGAGGTTCACACCGTGGCGTGCCCCAGAGGGCTGCCGCGGCCACCAGGCCCACGCCGCTGCCCCTTCGCCGCTGAGCGCCGCGCAACGACCGATCACCCGCCGACGGATCAGGTCGGAGCCCTCGGACAAACGGGCGCGGTGGAACGCGCCGGCGGGCCGCCGGGGCTGGTCAGGTCAGGCATGACGGCGGCAGCGGGAACCACCGCAGCGCCTCGAACTCGGGCGACAACCCCGTCGGGCCGGTCGCGACCTCGTCGGGCAGCGCCGCCAGCACGGCCCGCGCCTCGGCCAGGTGCTCGACCAGGGCCTGCTCACCGAGCCGTTCACGCCGGCGCCCGCGCGGCAGTGTCCCCGGGTCGTCGGCACTGATGTCGGCGGCGCTGAGCCCGGTCAGCCGCATCGGTGGGACGGACGGACCACGACGGTGCCGCCACAGCGCGGTGTGCGGGTCGAAGACGTACTCGGGCAGCAGCCGGTGCCCCTCGTGCGCGATCAACTCCACCGCGTCGACCAGGTAGTCGCGGACGGTGTCGGAGACGAAGTAGTTGAAGTTGACCCGGGTCCAGCCGGGCTTGATGCCTTCGCAGCCGACGTGAACGACGTCGCGGAAGGCGTCCGACTGCGCCGGGCCCACGGACAGCAGGCGATGCCCGTACGGGCCCGCGCACGAGCACCCGCCCCGCGCCTGGACACCGAACAGGTCGTTGAGCAGCGCGACGACGAAGTTGTGGTGCAGGAACTGGCTGCTGCCGAACCGGATCCGGAACGAGACGATGGACAGTCGCGGCACGTCGTGATCGCCCAGCACGTCGATGCCCGGCACCTGCTCCCACCTGCGCACGGCGTGCCGCCACAGCCGTTCCTCGTGCCGCTGGATGAGATCGGTGCCGACGGCGTCCTTGAGGCCGAAGACCAGGCCGGCGCGGATCGACTCGACGATGGCCGGTGTTCCGCCTTCCTCCCGTGCCACCGGGTCGGTCAGGTAACGGTGCTCCCGCGGGCTGACGAACTCCACCGTGCCGCCGCCGGGCACGGTCGGCACCGGATTGGTGACCAGCGCCCGGTCGACGACCAGCACACCCGGGGTCTGCGGGCCGCCGACGAACTTGTGCGGCGACAGGAACACGGCGTCCTTGTGGTCGCCTGCGCCGGGCGCGCTGGGCGCCATCCGGATCGGCACGTAGGGCCCCGCCGCGGCGTAGTCCCAGAACGACAGCGCGCCGTGCCGATGCAGCACCGTCGCGACGCGGTCGACGTCGGTGAGCACCCCGGTGACGTTCGAGGCGGCCGAGAAGCTGCCGATACGCAGCGGCCGGTCGGCGTAGCGCTCCAGCAGATCCTCGAGCTGGGCCACGTCGACGTGACCGTCGCCGTCCGCGCCGACCGTGACCACCTCGGCGACGGTCTCGCGCCACGGCAGCTCGTTCGAGTGGTGCTCGTACGGGCCGACGAACACGACCGGGGTCGCGGTCGGCTCCGCGTGCACGCCGCGACCCGCCGCCGCGCCCGCCGCTGGTCGTAGGCCGAGGATGCCGACCAGCTTGTTCACCGCGGCGGTGGCCCCGGAGCCGGTGAAGATGACCAGGTGGTCGTCGGTGCCGCCCACCGAGTCGTGGACGGCCCGGCGCGCGTCCTCGCGCAGCAGTGTCGTCTGCAAGCCCGTCCCGGAGCTCTCGGTGTGCGTGTTCGCGTACAGCGGCAGCACCTGCTCGCGGATGTAGTCCTCGACGAAGTCGAGCGACCGGCCGGACGCGGTGTAGTCGGCGTATGTGACGCGGCGCGCGCCGAACGGGCCGTGCAGCACCTCGCCCTCGCCGATGATCCCCGCCCGGATCCGTTCCAGCAGTGTCGTGCCGACATCGTGTTCCGTCGCGGGGATGGCCGACGCGTTCACGTGCTCGCCCCCTTCACCGGCACCCGGCGTGCGCAGGCAGCGCTCGTGGCTCCAGCATGCACCCGGAACGTCCGCGGCGGCAGCCTCCGCGCGGCCGGAAATCCGCGGCGCCCGGACGGCATCGGCTCGGGTCACACGTTCAAGCCCGGCAAAAAGTAATTTTCGCAACGAGACGGTAGCTGCTGCGTGAATATTTCCCTACGCTTTGTCGACACGCGATGGTCTGCGACGAAGGGAGTTCCATGTCGGACACCGAAGGCAGCCCAGACCGAGAACGCCGGCTTCTCCCGCTCATCGGCGGCGCGCACGGCGGACGCAGCGCCATGACGTGCAAGTACCGCTGCGACGACGCGTGCTTCCACGACGCCCCGAACACCAGCGACAACGAGTACTTCGGCGACGTCGTCCGCGGCGGCATCTCCCGGCGCGGACTGCTGCGCACCGGCGCTGCCGCGGTCGCCGTCGCCGGTTCGGGGACGGCGCTGGGCACCGGCGCCGCAGCCGCGCACGCACCGTCCCACGGCCCGAAGCCGCCTGCGCTGACCGGGCTGGAACCACCCGAGTACGGCCGCCCGGTCACGTTCACCGCCGTCGGCGGCAACGACCTGGACAACGTCATCGTCCCGAACGGCTACGACTGGTCGGTCACCATCGCCTGGGGCGAGCCCGTCGAGCGGGACGCACCACCGTTCGACTTCGACAACCAGAGCGCCGCGGCCCAGCGGGGCCAGTTCGGGTACAACGCCGACTTCGTCGCCGTGCTCCCGCTCGGGCGACGTTTCGACCGGGCACTGCTGTGGGTCAACCACGAGTACACCAACGAGAACCTGATGTTCCACGGGTGGTCGGGAGCCGAGTCGGCCACCGTCGAGCAGTTGCGGATCTCGATGGCCGCGCACGGCGGCTCCATCGTCGAGATCGAACGTGTCGGCGACACCGGCGAGTGGCGCCGCGTCGACCGTCCGCGCAGGTACAACCGCCGCATCCACGCCGGCACGGCTTTCACCGTCGACGGGCCGGCGGCCGGAAGCGCGCTGCTGCGCACGGCCGCGGACCCGGACGGCACGAGCGTCCGGGGGATGCTGAACAACTGTGCCGGCGGCGTCACCCCGTGGGGCACGATCCTGACCGGTGAGGAGAACTTCCACCAGTACTTCGGCGCCACCGCCGACGTCACCGACCCCACGACGGCTGAACGCTACGAGCGCTACGGCATCCGCACCACCGCCGGGACCAGCCGTGCGTGGGAGCGCGCGGACCAGCGCTTCGACGTCGCGGCCGAGCCGAACGAGCCGAACCGGTTCGGCTGGGTCGTCGAGGTCGACCCCTACGACCCGGACTCCACCCCGCGCAAGCACTCCGCGCTGGGCCGGGTCAAGCACGAGGGCGCCACCACCGCGGTGACGGCGGACGGCCGGGTCGCCGTCTACATGGGTGACGACGAGGCCTTCGAGTACGTCTACAAGTTCGTCTCGCGGGAGAAGTACCGCGAGGGCACCAGCAGGCGCGACCGCCAGCACAACATGCGGCTGCTCGAGAACGGTGATCTCTACGTCGCGAAGTTCACCGGCGACAGCCCCGAGTTCCCGGACAGCCCGCCGGCCGACGACCTGTTCGACGGCAGCGGCCAGTGGCTGCCGCTGGTGGTGAACGGCGAGAGCATGGTCGACGGGATGACCGTCGACGAGGTCCTGGTGTTCACCCGGGCCGCCGCCGACCAGGCCGGCGCCACCATGATGGACCGGCCCGAGGACGTCGAGCCGCACCCGGTCACCGGCACCGTGTACATGGCGCTGACCAAGAACGCCGACCGCACGGCCGGCCAGGTCGACGAGGCCAACCCGCGCGCGGGGAACAAGTGGGGGCATGTCATCGCGCTCGACGAGTCCCGTGGCGATGCCGCCGCCAAGACGTTCACCTGGCACATCGCGCTGCTGGCCGGCGACCCGGAGGATCCCGACACGTACTACGGCGGCTTCGACAAGTCCCAGGTCAGCCACATCGCCACCCCCGACAACGTCGCCTTCGACCCCGCCGGACGGGTGTGGCTGGCCACCGACGGCATGCCGGGCGCCGCCGGATTCAACGACGGCATGTTCGTGATGCCCGTCGAGGGCGACGACGCCGGCCACATCCGCCGATTCACGTCGGTGCCCGTCGGCGCCGAATGCTGCGGCCCGTTCGTCACCCCTGATGGTCGTACCGCGCTGATGGCGATCCAGCATCCTGGCGAGGTCGACGGCGCCACCACCGAGAACCGCGCCTCGACGTTCCCGTACGGCAACCAGCCGCGCCCGGCGGTCGTGACGGTGTGGCGGTCCGCTCCGCACGGTGGTCCGTACATCGGCGACTGACTCACCGCCACGTGATCGTCAGGCGTCCACCATCGCTCCGGCGGTCGTGGATCCCTGACGATCACCGGGCAGCGAAGGCTGCCCTAACTCATATGTCCTTTACCTGCTGTTCGTCCCGGCGTGGTGGCCCCGGTCGGCTCCGACTCCCTAGTTTCCATGTCAAACGTGTCGGAAACCGAAGGGACACCCATGTCCGAGATCGAAGGCGGCGAAGGCCGCCGGCGTCGGCTGCTACCGCTGCTCACCAGCGGCCACGGCGGACGCAGCGCCATGACGTGCAAGTACCGCTGTGGCGACGCGTGCTCCCACCCCGCACCGAACGCCAGCGACAACGAGTACTTCGGCGACATGGTCAGCACGGCGATGTCCCGCCGCGGTCTGCTGCGCACCGGTGCGGCCGCCGCGGTCGTCGTCGGCGCCGGCTCCACGTCCGCGCTGACGACGGCCGCACCGGCGGCCGCGCGCCCCTCCGGGCCGAAGCCGCCGTCGCAGTTGCGCCCGACGCCCCCGGAGTACGGGCGTCCCGTCGGCTTCACCCCGGTCGGCGACAACGGCCTGGACAGCGTCGTCGTCCCGAACGGCTACGACTGGTCGGTCACCATCGCCTGGGGCGACCCGGTCGAGGACGGCGCGCCGGAGTTCGACTTCGACAACCAGAGCGTCGACGCGCAGCTGCGGCAGTTCGGATACAACGCCGACTTCGTCGCCGTGCTGCCGCTGGACCGGAACTTCGACCGCGCCGTGCTGTGGGTCAACCACGAGTACACCAACGACGAGCTCATGTTCCGCGGCTGGCCCGGGCCCGAGGCCGCGGATCCGGAGCTGCTGCGGATCTCGATGGCCGCGCACGGCGGCTCCGTCGTCGAGCTCGAGCGCGTCGGCGACACCGGCGAGTGGAAGCCCGCGACGCGGGGGCGACGCCGGTACAACCGGCGGGTGCACACCAACACCGAGTTCCGGCTCACCGGAGCGGCCGCCGGCAGTGAGCACGTCCGCACCGGCGCCGACCCCGACGGGACGACCGTGCTGGGCACGCTGAACAACTGCGCCGGCGGCGTCACTCCCTGGGGCACGATCCTGTCCGGCGAGGAGAACTTCCACCAGTACTTCGGCGCCACCGCCGACGTCACCGACTCCGCCACCGTCGAGCGGTACAACCGGTACGGCATCCGCACCTCCGCGGGCACCGGCCGCGGCTGGGAGCGCGCGGACGAGCGTTTCGACGTCGCGAACGAGCCGAACGAGCCGAACAGGTTCGGCTGGGTGGTCGAGGTCGACCCGTACGACCCGGACTCCACACCGCGCAAGCACACCGCGCTGGGCCGGTTCAAGCACGAGGGCGCGAACGTCAACATCGCCGCCGACGGGCGCGCCGTCGCGTACATGGGCGACGACGAACGGTTCGACTACGTCTACAAGTTCGTCTCGCGGAAGAAGTACCGCGACGGCAACTCCAAGCGGGACCGCGAGCACAACATGACGCTGCTCGAGGACGGCGACCTGTACGTCGCGAAGTTCACCGGCAACAGCCCCGAGTTCCCGGGCAACCCGCCCGCCGACGGCCTGTTCGACGGCACCGGCGAGTGGCTGCCGCTGGTGAAGGACGGCGAGAGCATGGTCGACGGCATGACCGTCGACGAGGTCCTGGTGTTCACCCGGCTGGCCGCCGACAAGCTCGGCCCGACCAAGATGGACCGGCCCGAGGACGTCGAGCCGCACCCGGTCACCGGCACCGTGTACATCGCGCTCACGAACAACAACCGGCGCACCCCGGGCCAGATCGACGAGCCCAACCCGCGTCCGGACAACAAGTTCGGCCACGTCATGGGCATCGACGAGGACGGCGCCGATGCCGCGGCTACCTCGTTCACATGGCACATCGTGCTGCTGGCCGGCGACCCGGAGAACCCGGACACCTACTACGGCGGCTTCGACAAGTCGCAGGTCAGCCAGATCTCCTGCCCGGACAACGTCGCCTTCGACCCCGCCGGGCGGCTGTGGCTGGCCACCGACGGCATGAGCGGCTCGCTCGGCCCCAACGACGGCATGTTCGTCATGCCGGTCGAGGGCGAGGACACCGGCCACCTGCGCCGGTTCCTGTCGGTGCCGGTGGGCGCGGAGTGCTGCGGCCCGTTCATCACCCCCGACGGGCGCACCGCACTGATGGCCGTACAGCACCCCGGTGACGGCGACGGTGCCTCCCCGGACTCGCCGCTGTCCACGTTCCCGTACGGCGGCCAGCCGCGCCCGTCCGTCGTGACGGTGTGGCGCACGGTGCCGGACGAGGACGGCTACATCGGCGACTGACCGCCACCGATCCGCGTGATCGTCAGGGATCCACCATCGCTTCAGCGGTGGTGGATCCCTGACGATGACCGGCGGGTGGTCTCCGCCCCTCGCCTCCGCAGCTCGCGGTGTGAGAGACTCGGGAGCGACGGATAGCGCTTTCCGACGCGGAGGACACCTTCGATGACCGGCACCGCACCCCAGCGCCCCGGCTTCCCGGGCGGCACCGCCGTCAGCCACCTCACCGTCTACGACTGGCCGACGCCCGACGGGCTGGCCGGCGGCTCGCCGCACCTGCACACCGCGTCCGGCGAGGGCTACGTCGTCGTCGCGGGAGCGGGCCGACTACAGACGCTGAGCAGTGCCGGGTTCGCCGAGCACCCGCTGGAGCCCGGCGTCGTCCTCTGGTTCACGCCCGGCACCGTGCACCGGCTGGTCAACGAGGGCGGCCTCGAGATCGTCGTCGTCATGCAGAACGCCGGCCTGCCGGAGGCGGGTGACGCGGTCTTCACGTTCCCGGACGACGTGCTGGCCGATCCGCGGGTCTATGCCGAGGCCGCCGCCCTGCCCGGGCTCGACGTGCTCGACGACGCGATGGCCGAAGCGGCACGCCGCCGGCGCGATCTCGCGATCGAGGGGTTCTCACAGCTGCGGGCTCGTCTCGACGCGGAGGGCCCGGCGGCTTTGACGCGGTTGTACGAGCGGGCGACCGCGCTGGTGACCGACAAGGTGCCCGCCTGGCGCGCGACGTGGGACCACGGCGTGCGCACACCGGTCGAGGCGACCGGCCGGGCGCTGAGCGACCTCGAGGACGGCCGGGTGCCGCACCTGGCGGACGCGTCCGTCCATGCCGGCGAGCGCCAGGAGGAGCTGTTCCGGTTCGGCATGTGCGGGCGGCTGCGCACCTGGGACGTCGCCACTCACTGACCCCCCTCACCCCTGTCCCCATGATCATCGGCACTTAGCCGTCATATGGGCCGGTAAGTGCCGATGATCATGGGGACCAGAGGCAGTCATGAGGACGGAGCAGAGTCGTCGCCGGCCTCCGGAAGACTCGGGTAGGCGGTCGGATAGAGCCCCGCCACGAACCGGAACGTCTCCTCGCCCGAACGCGGCATGGCACTGAACTCCCTGGTCAGCGCGAACAGCCGGTCCCAGAACTCCGCCGCGTCCGCGCGCGAGATCCGCGCGTGCCGCACGATGGCCCTCAGGTCGTCGGCCTCGTGCGCCGACACCGACTCGGCGGCAGCGTCGACGAGGATGTTCGGGATGGCCGAGAGCTGTTCGGGCTGGATCTGGCCGACGTAGAAGATCCGCGCGGTCCGGCCGTAGAAGCGCTCGTCGATCGCCCGCACTCGGCGTGTACGGACCACTTTGAGCAGGTCGGCCTCGACGAGCACGTTCACGTGATAGGCGACGCTGCTCTTCGGCCGGTTCACCGCATCGGCCAGCTCGGCGACCGTCGCGGCGCGCTCCAGGACCAGGTCCAGCAGCTGGTCGCGCAGCGGGTGGAAGACCGCCTTGAGCTCCGGCGTCGAGGTGATGATGCGCAGGTCCTCGAGCTCGTAATCAGGTAGTTCCTGATCGCTGGACACCCTACGTCCGTCCTGTTAGCGTGATCGATCGAGATTTCTCGATCATAAATCCAATACCCGGAGCGCGCCATGGACATCATCCTCGTTCCCGGACTCTGGCTCGACGCCTCGTCCTGGGACGCCGTCACCCCGACTCTCGAGCGGTCCGGTCACCGGGTGCAGGCGCTGACCCTGCCCGGCATGGAGAGCAAGGACGCCGACAGGTCCGGCATCACGCTGCAGGACCACGTGAAAGCCGTCGTCGCCGCGATCGATGCGACCGACCCCGCCGACGGACCGGTCCTTCTCGTCGGGCACTCGGTCGGGTGCGGCATCTGCCATGGCGCGGTGGACGCCCGGCCGGAGCGGGTCGCCCGGGTGGTGCACATCGGCGGCTTCCCGGCCCCGGCCGGCACGCCGATGCTCCCCGGGCTGCCCGCGGAGAACGGCGAGGTCAGCATGCCCGACTGGACCGAGCTCGGCGAGGAAGCGAACATCGTCGACTTCGACGCGGACTCGCTCGCCCAGTTCTACGCCGACGCCATTCCCGCGCCCGAGGGCGTGCTCACCGGCGCACTGGAGCTGTCCGATCAGCGCCGTTACGACGTCCCGGTGACCGCCGTGTGCCCCGAGTACACCGCCACGGACCTGCGCAGGTGGCTCGCCGACCACGAAGAGCCGGTCAGTGAGCTCGCCAAGGTCCGCGACGTCGAGTACGTCGACCTGTCCAGCGGCCACTGGCCGCAGCTCACCCAGCCGACCGAACTCGCGCAGGTCATCCTCGACGCCGCAATCCGGACGCGACCAGCCCACGCGTGACGCCACACCAGCTCTCCCGGGCGGACGCGCGCCGCATAGCGGTCCGCGCCCAGATGCTCGACGAACCGCGCCAGACCGACCTGCTCGACGTGGTGCGCCGCGTCACGATGCTCCAGCTGGACCCGACCGCGTCCGTGGCCCCGAGCGCGGACCTGGTGGCGTGGAGCCGGCTGGGCAGCGCGTACGATCCGCAGCAGCTCCGGCAGGCCGTCCACGACCGGACACTCATCGAGCTGGGGGCGATCCTCCGGCCCGCGGAGGACATCGCGCTGTACCGCGCCGCCATGGCCGACTGGCCCGGCACCGGAGAGCTGAAGGACTGGCAGGTGTCTCTCCGCGACTGGGTGGCGGCGAACGACGCCACCCGCCGTGAGATCCTCGAGCTCCTGCGGTCTTCTGGCCCGCTGCCGTCCCGCGACATGCCGGACACGTGCGCCAGACCATGGCAGTCGACGGGCTGGACCAACAACAAGAACATCACCAAGCTGCTCGATCTCATGGCCCAGCGCGGCGACGTGGCCGTCGCCGGACGTTCCGGCCGGGAACGGCTGTGGGACCTGGCGGCGCGGGTCTACCCGGATGATCCGGTCGTCCCCGCCGAGCAGGCCAGGCACATCCGCAACGAGCGACGTCTCGCAGGGCTGGGCATCGCCCGCGCCAAAGCACCGATAAGCCCCGTCGAGCCCGCGGACGTCGGCGACGCCGGCGAACCCGCGGTCGTCGACGGAGTCCGCGGGACATGGCGCGTCGACCCGGCGCACCTGGGCCCGTCGTTCCGCGGGCGAACAGCGCTGCTGTCGCCGTTCGACCGGCTGATCCACGAGCGCAGGCGGACTCTCGAGCTGTTCGAGTTCGATTACCAGTTGGAGATGTACAAGCCCGCCGCAAAGCGTCGCTGGGGTTACTACGCGCTGCCGATCCTGTACGGCGACCGGCTGGTCGGCAAGCTCGACGCAGCGGCCGACCGCACGGCCGGCGTCCTGCGGGTGGGCGCGATCCACGAGGACGTGCCGTTCGACACGGCGACGACATCGGCGGTGCGCGCCGAGATCGAGGACCTGGCGCACTGGCTCGGCCTGGACCTCGTGCTGCCCCGGTGACGCGGTCGGCGCGCAGCGCTGCGCCTCACGGCAGCCGCCGCCGTCCGGCGAATCCGAGATCGACACGGTGGTACCAGGCCAGCTCCGGATCGCCCTCGAGCCAGCACAACAGCACGTCGTCACCGTCCAGCTCCGCCGGGAAGTCCAGCAGCAGCGGCGCGATGCCCTTGATCTCGACCTCCGCCGCCGCGATCGTCGAGATCAGTTCGTCCAGCCTGGCCTGCGAGGCCTTCAGCTCCGGGACGCCGCCGAGCCGGCACGACGCGCCCTGCTGCACCGCCGCGCCCAGCTCCGCGGTGTCGGCCCGGACCTCGATCAGCTCGTCGATCACCGGCCCCAGGTCGGCCAGAACTGCGCGTGCCCGCTCGACGCTGTACATCTCGGTCATGGCCGCATCCTCCCATCGGGCAGTGACCGAGCGGCCGCGTGCGCCGGGTGCCAGCGGCGGACTCAGCGCCCGAGCTGGACGCGCAGAGTCTCGGCCGGGCCGACGAACCGGTGGTCGGCGACGCAGTGGACGTCGACGTGCTCCACGGCTCCGGAGGTGCTGCGGAGCTGACCACGGGTGGTCACGGTGGCGGGCAGCCCGCACTCGGGGCAGTCGAACAGCATGGTGGTTCTCCTCGCGGCGGCATGCGTACCGCGCGTCTCCTTCGCCGCGAGTCCGAGCCGACGTGTGCGTTGTCCATATCTGCGGTGACATGTCACCACATCGTCATCGTGCCCGGCGTCGAGCGCTGATCACCAGAGTTCGCCCACGTGACGCCGGTCACGCACCCGGGCCGGCCAACCGGATCGGCCGAACCCCTTGCGGTCACCGCCGACGGGGACTTTGCTGGTGAGCAGTAAGCGCGCACCGGGATCACATGGCGCCGTCCACGGCGCACGATCGCGATCACGAGGAGGTGAAGGCGCGCTACGGCGCCGTCCGATGCGCTCCACCGGGCCGGACGCACCCCGTCCGGCCCCTGGCGTACGCGGGAGTGCCCATGACCAGAGTCAGCATGACGGTCGACGGCGTCAGTTACGACGACGACGTCGAACCGCGCACCCTACTCGTCCATCACCTGCGCGAGCGCCTCGGCAAGGTCGGCACGGTGGTGGGCTGCGACACCAGCAACTGCGGCGCGTGCACGGTGATGCTCGCCGGCAAGAGCGTCAAGAGCTGCTCCGTCCTGGCCGTGCAGGCCGACGGCGCCGACGTGACCACCGTCGAGGGCCTGGCCGGGCGAGACGGTGAGCTGCACCCCGTCCAGCAGGCCTTCCACGAGAGCCATGCGCTGCAGTGCGGCTACTGCACGCCGGGCATGATCATGGCCGCGGTCGACCTGCTCTCCGAGAACCCCGATCCCAGCGACGGCGAAGTACGCGAAGGTCTCGAGGGCAACCTCTGCCGGTGCACCGGTTACCAGAACATCGTGCGCGCGGTCCGGGACGCGGCGGCGAGCATGCGCGGCACCGTGCCGACCGCGCAGGAGCCCGCCGCCGAAGCGTCCGCCGCGTCCACGGCGTCCACGGCGTCCACGGCGTCGAGTCCCGGCGAACCCGCGTCCCAGGGGGTGACGACGTGACCGTCACGGAGGAACCGCACACCGGGGAGGTCGGCCGGGACCGGCACCGCAAGGAGGACGCGCGGCTGATCACCGGCCGCACGATGTGGACCGAGAACCTGAGCCTGCCGGGCATGATGCACCTGGCCATCCTGCGCAGCCCGATGGCGCACGCCCGCATCACGAACGTCGACGTGTCGCCCGCGCTGCGGATGAGCGGCGTCGCCGAGGCGTTCACCGGCCGCGACGTCGCCGACCTGCAGGGCGCCATGCCCTGTGTCTGGCCGCCCAGCGACGACACCGTCCTGCCGGCCTACCCGCCGCTCGCGGTGGACGAGGTCCGGCACACCGGCGAGCCGGTCGCGGTCGTCGCCGCGCGGGACCGCGCGAGCGCCCTCGATGCGCTCGAGGCCATCGAGGTCGACTACGAGCCGCTGCCGGTCGTTCTCGACATGGAGGCGGCGCTGGCCGACGGCGCCGATCTGGTGCACGCGGACCAGGGCACGAACAGATGCTTCACCTGGACCCTCGATTCCGCGGCGGCCGGCACCGGTGACGACGCCCGACGCGCCGAGGCCGACGCCGAGGTCCTCGTCAAGCGCCGCTACATCCAGCAGCGGCTGATCCCCGCGTTCATGGAGCCGCGCAGCGTCGTCGTCGACCCCACCGGCGAGCAGATCACCGTGTGGTCGGCCACCCAGGTGCCGCACATCCTGCGTCTGCTGCTGGCGATGTCCACCGGGATGCCCGAGCACAAGATCCGCGTCATCGCGCCGGACGTCGGCGGCGGGTTCGGCGGCAAGCTGCAGGTCACGCCCGAGGAGTTCATCGCCTTCGCCGCGGCCCGCAAGTTCGGCCGGCCGGTCAAGTTCGTGGAGTCGCGCTCGGAGACGATGCTCTCCGGTCACCACGGCCGCGACCAGATCCAGGACATCACCGTGTCGGCGCGTAACGACGGCACCGTCACCGGGCTGTCGGTGGACCTGAAGGTGAACATGGGCGCCTACCTCGGCATCATCACGCCGGGCATCCCGTTGCTGGGCGCGTTCATGTTCAACGGCATCTACCGCTTCCCCGCCTACCGGTTCGACTGCACCGGCGTGTTCACGAACACGACGAAGACCGACGCCTACCGCGGCGCCGGGCGTCCGGAGGCCACGTTCGCCATCGAGCGGATGATGGACGATCTCGCCGCCGAGCTGGACATGGACCCGCTGGAGGTGCGCCGCAAGAACTGGATCGAGCACGACCAGTTCCCCTACGCCACCGCGGCGGGGCTGACGTACGACTCCGGCGACTACGCCGCCGCCACCGACCGGGCCATGGACCTTTTCGGCTATCACGACCTCCGCCGCGAGCAGCGTGAACGGCGCGAGGCCGGCGACCGCGTCCAGCTCGGCATCGGCGTGTCGACCTACACCGAGATGTGCGGGCTCGCGCCGTCGCGGATCCTCGGCCAGCTGCGCTACGCCGCCGGCGGCTGGGAGAACGCCTCGGTGCGGATGTTGCCCACCGGAAAGGTCGAGGTCGTCACCGGCACGTCGCCGCACGGCCAGGGCCACGAGACCGCGTGGAGCCAGATCGCCGCCGACCAGCTGGGGGTGCCGTTCGACGACGTCGAGGTGCTGCACGGCGACACCCGCACCTCGCACAAGGGCCTGGACACCTACGGCTCCCGTTCGCTGGCCGTCGGCGGTATCGCGCTGGTCAACGCCTGCCGGAAGGTCGTCGACAAGGCCCGGCCGGTCGCGGCGCACCTGCTCGAGTGCGACCCGTCCGACCTCGAGTTCGTCGACGGCGCGTACCGGGTGAAGGGCTCGCCCGGCTCGGCCAAGACCCTCGCGGACTGCGCGCTGGCCGTGTTCTCGTCGCACGACCTGCCGGAAGGGGTGGAATCCAGCCTCGACGCCGACGCCACCTACGACCCGGAGAACTTCTCGTACCCGCACGGCACGCACCTGTGCGCCACCGAGGTCGACACCGAGACCGGTCGGGTGAGCATCCGCTCGTACGTCGCCGTCGACGACGTCGGCAGGGTGATCAACCCGATGATCGTCGAGGGCCAGGTGCACGGCGGCGTCGCCCAGGGCATCGCCCAGGCGCTGTTCGAGGAGGCCGTCTACGACGACGACGGCAATCTGCTGACAGGGACCTTCGTCGACTACACGATCCCCAGCTCGGCGGATCTGCCGGCCATCGTGACCGACCGCACCGAGACCCCGGCGCTGGAGCACCCGCTCGGCGCGAAAGGCGTCGGCGAGGCCGGCACCATCGCGTCCACTCCTGCGGTCGTGAACGCCGTCGTCGACGCGCTGCGCCACCTCGGCGTCTCCGACGTGCGGATGCCGTGCACGCCGGAACGGGTCTGGCGGGCGATCCAGGACGCCCGTGACGGCGCCGCACACGTTGCTCACGAAGGGGGTGAGCGGCCATGATCCCGGCCGCGTTCGACTACACCCGTCCCTCCGGCGTGGACGAGGCCGTCGGTGCCCTGCGCGACGGCGGCGAGGACGCGAAGGTGCTCGCGGGAGGTCAGAGCCTGATCCCGATGCTGCGGATGCGCCTGGCGTCGCCCACGACCGTCGTCGATCTCGGCGACGTGACCGAGATGCGTGGTGTCCGCGACGACGGCGACGCACTGGTGATCGGCGCCATGACCACGCACGACGAGATCCTGCACGACCCGCTGGTGCACGAGCACGCACCGCTGATCGCGCAGGCCACGGAGACGGTGGCCGACCGGCAGGTGCGTCACCTCGGCACCTTCGGCGGGTCCCTGGCGCACGCCGACCCGGCCGGCGACCTGCCGAGTGTCGCGTCGGCGCTGGACGCGACGTTCGAGGTCGCCGGGCCGTCGGGGCGGCGGTCGGTGCCCGCGTCTGAGTTCTTCGTCGACTACCTGACGACGGTGTTGGAGCCCGATGACCTGCTGGTCTCGGTACGCGTGCCGAAGCTCACCGGCTGGGGCACGCACTACGAGAAGTTCAATCGGGTCGCACAGGCGTGGGCGCTGGTCGGCGTGGCCGCGGCGGTGCGCCGTTCCAACGGCTCGGTGGCCGAGGCCAGGGTCGCGCTGACGAACATGGGCCCGACACCGGTCCGCGCGTATGGCGTCGAGGATGCTCTGACCGGGACCGCGGCGACGGAGGACTCGCTCGCGGCGGCAGCGCAGCGCGCCGCCGACGGAGCCGAGCCGTCCAGTGATCCGTCGGCGTCCGCGGAGTACCGCATGCACCTGGCGACGGTCCTCACCCGCCGAGCCCTCCAGGCCGCCGGCGGCGCCTGATTCCCACCGACCCGGAGGAATGATCACGTTCACCATGGAATTCCCTGCGTCACCACCCTTGCAGGCCTGGTGACGCGTGCACGGGCCTGGTGAACGTGATCGTTCTCCGCCGCATCCACGACGGAGGAGATGATCATGCAGCTGGACCACCAGTTCACCGTGCCGGCGCCGGTCGAGGACGCCTGGAAGGTGTTGCTCGACGTCCCGCGGATCGCGCCGTGCATGCCCGGTGCGACGCTCGACGAGTTCGACGGCGAGACGTTCAAGGGCTCGGTGAAGGTGAGGCTCGGCCCGATCTCGCTCCTCTACAAGGGCCAGGGCCGCTTCGTCGAGACGGACGACGCGGCGCACCGGCTGGTCATAGAGGCCTCCGGAAAGGAGAGTCGGGGTTCCGGCACGGCGGCCGCGACGGTGACGTCGACGCTGGTGGCCGACGGGGACTCCACCCGCGTCGACGTGAACACCGACCTCAAGATCACCGGGCGGCCTGCCCAGTTCGGACGCGGCATGCTGAACGACGTCGGCAGCAAGCTACTCGGCCAGTTCGCGGACTGCCTCGCGCGCACCCTCGGCGAGGGGTCCACTGCCGAACCAGCCGGCGCGGACACCGCTTCCGCGGCGGGAACGACGGCAACGGCGGACGCGTCCCCGCCGGCAGCGGGAACGACGGGCGCGGCCCCGGCAGCCGGAACGACGGCAGCGGCCGGCTCGACGACGGCACCGCCCGGTTCGGCGGCCTCGACCGACACGTCCCCGCAGGAGCACTCGTCCGCGCCGGCCGGCAGCACCCAGGAGGTCGAGCCGATCGACCTGCTGCAGATCACCGGCGCACAGGCCGCGCTGCGACGCTACGGTCCGGCGGTCGCGGCCACGGCCGGCGTCGCCGTGCTGGCCTGGCTCGCCGTCCGGCGCCGCCGCTCCTGACGCACCTGCGCCTCGCGACGGTGTGAATCTGCTGTCGCTCCGCGGAGAACGGTGTGGACCCGCTGCTGTCATGACGACATCAGCGCCACACCGTTCCCGCCGAGACCCGACCATGCTGCGCCTGAACTCCCGCACGCCCACACGACACGCTCGACGTCCAGTCGTCCTCGGGAGACGGGCACCGCGCCCCGAGCGGTTGTGTCCGGCCCGCGGCCGGCGCGACGGCGCCGCCACCCCGGATCCGTCGACTCCGGCACGGTGCGTCGACACGGCGGACGGCAGGTGGACCCGTAAGATCGCCGACGAGGCCGAGCCGCCCGGAGGAGTTGCCCATGTCCGACGATGTGATCTTCGTTGTCGCTGTCGTCGCCGCGGTGAGCTCCGGGGTGATCGCCGGGCTGCTGTTCGCCTTCTCCAGTTTCGTGATGCGTGGCCTGCGCGCGTTGCCTCCGTCGCAGGGCCTCGTGGCCATGCAGTCGATCAACGCGGCCGTCAACAACCCGATCTTCATGCTCGCCTTCCTCGGCACGACCGCGGCCAATCTGGTGGCGGTCGTGGTCGCGTTCGCGAGCTGGGGTGAGGCGGAGGCCATCTACCTGCTGGTGGCCGGGCTCGTCTATCTCGCCGGAGTGCTGGGGGTGACGGCCGGCTATCACGTTCCGCGGAACACCGCGCTGGCCGAGGTCGACCCGGACGGCGACGACGCGGAGGCGCGTTGGACCCGCTTCGCCGCCGAGTGGACAACGTGGAATCACGTGCGCACCTTCGCCGGCATCGCCGCGGCGGTCGTGTTCAGCGTGTCCCTGTCCGCCGGCTGACGACATCACCGCTCCCCGACACCCCCGCTTCCCGGCATCACCGCTCCTCCGGCCCGACACCGAACCGGTGCGCCGGTCGTGTAGCTCCGCCGCGAGGCGGCTCCTACGCTGCTCCCGACGGCGGAGGAGCCGCCTCGCGGCGGAGCTCGTCGTCGGGGATCACCGGCCAGACCTCGACCGCGTAGCCGCGAGCCGGGGGAAGCTGCGCGGCGATCCGTACCGCGCGTTCCCGGCTCGCGCACTCGACGAGGAGGTAGCCCGCCAGCTGTTCCTTGGTCTCGGCGAACGGGCCGTCGGTGACGTCGGGCACCCCGCCGCGCACCCGCACCGTCGCCACCTGCTCCGGCTGCTGCAGCGCCTCGCTGCTGATCAGCTCGCCGGAGGCGATGAGGGCGTCGCGGAGCGCGAACATCTCGCCGAGCTCACGGCGTTGCGCATCCGTCCCGGTCCACGGCGCGTCGGGATTGTCGTAGATCATCAGCATGAACTTCACGTCGCTCGCTCCCTCTCAGCCCGGACGTACCTCCTGGCCGGACGTTACCGGCCAGTCGAAGAGCAACCGGGACGACATCGCGTGCGGCGCTCGCCGACCGGCCGCTCAGATGCCGACCGGAATCCGCGCGAGCGGTTCCACGAGCTCGCGCTCCTCGTACGACAGGTGGGACAGCATCGTGTCGGTCAGCAGGTCGACCGCGCGACGCACCTCGGTGACACCATCCGCGTCGCCGCCGACCATCGACACCAGCGCGGCGTCCACACGCTCGAGCACACCGGCGATGGCCTCGTGCTCCTCGGCGAGCCGGTCCACCACCGGCGCCAGCCGTGGATCGGCCTCCCGCAGCGCCGGGAGCATCCGCATGTCCTCGACGGTGTGGTGCATGGTGACGACACGGCAGTAGCTCTCGCAGTACGTGCCCAGCGTCCACTGGTTCTGCCGCATGGTCATGGCGTTGATCGCCGAGCGTGCGGCCCCCGGGTCGAGCGAACCGGCGGCGACCTGCTCGATCATCGAACGTAGCTGGTCGAGCTCCTGCCGCAGGTGGTTGTGGATGTCGACGAGCCGTTGACCGCCGGCCCGGCCCTCGTCGGTGTAGGCGGTCCCGGCTTCGGGCGCGGGCGCATGCGGCCGGCTCGACTCGTCCCAGACGTCGACGTCGCTGAACCGCTCGGCCGGCGGCGGCGTGACCTCGACGCCCGGCGACGCACCGGAGTCCTCGTCGGGTCCGGCGACATCGTCGGCGACGGCTCCGTGAGTGCTGGCGTTGAGGGTGGGCGTGGCGCCGGCCGACCCGGCCGGGCGCGCCGCGCGTTCCGCGGCCACCAGCTCGCGCACAGCGGGCACGACTTCCTCGGCGAAGCGCCGCAGATGGTCGTCACCGCCGATGTCCACTATAAGGACAAATCCGCTGAACCCTTCGGTGAGCGCCAGCTCGGCCAGCTGTTCGGCCCAGACGGCCGGCGGGCCCTGCAGGAAGTCGCGTCCCGTCCCCTCGAACGAGCCGCCGACGTTGTACAGCCTGCGGATCTGCGCCGGCGAGCGTCCGGCCGCCTCGGCCGCGTCGTCGATGGTCCGGCTCATGCCAGCCAGCTGCTCCGGAGGTGCGTACGGCGCGCTGGGGAGCCAGCCGTCGGCGGCCCGTCCGGTCAGTTCGAGCATCCGCCGCTTGTACGAGCCGACCCAGAGGCCGACCGGATGCGCCGGCGCCGGGCCGGGTTTGGCTCCGTCGAGCTGGTAGTGCGTGCCGTGGTAACGGACCGCGGGACCCGGAGTCCACAGTGCTCGGAGGACGTCCATCGCCTCGCCGAGCGCCTCGACCGACTGCCCCGGCGTGCGACGCGGACCACCCATGGCGGCGACGGCGTCGCCGAACGCCCCGGCACCCAGGCCCAGCTCGACGCGGCCGCCGCTGAGCAGATCGAGCGCCGCGGCGCTGCGTGCCAGCACGGCCGGCGGACGCAGCGGCAGGTTGACGACGTTCGGCACGACCGAGACGTTCCGGGTCCGCGCCGCGATGACCGACAGCAAGGTCCAGGTGTCCAGGAACGACGGCTGGTACGGGTGATCCTGCGCGCTCACCACGTCCAGGTCCAGCTCGTCGGTGAGCTCGGCGAGCTTCACGACGGCGTCGGCGTTCTGGGCCGACGGCGGCACGAAGGTGCCGAAGATCAGGTCATGGCCGTAGTCGGGCATCGAACGTCCTCTCATCACATGGCTCAACAGATCGTCTGAGCGACAGAACATCTGTCGCTTCTACTTTATGCCGAGCCACGCGATCGACGTATCATGTGGGGGTGTCCGTCCCCGCCACCTCCGTGCCGCCGAACAGCCTCGGCGGTGACCTCGGCTGGACGCTCGGCGTGCTCTTCCGCGCCTACCTCAAAGCGGCGGACGCGGTGACGGCCGAGCTTCCCGGTGGACCGCGCGGACGGCAGATTCTCACCTGCGCGGTCCGCGACGAACCGCGCAGCCAGTCCGCACTGGCGCAGCTGCTCGGTGTCGACCGGACCGTCATGACCTACCTGCTCGACGACCTCGTCGACGCCGGGCTCGTCGAACGCCGCCCCGACCCGTCCGACCGGCGCAGCCGGCTGATCGTCGCCACCGAGCACGGTCGCGCCGTCCTGGACAACCTCGACCACCGACTCGGACAGGTCGAGGAGCACCTGCTCGGCGGGCTCGACGACGACGAACGCGACCGGTTGCGCACGCTGCTGCAGCACGTCGCGACGTCCATCAACGCCGCAGACCCGGTCTCGGACACCTGCGAGGTCGTCCAGGACATCGGCGTCACGTCGGCACGGAAGCACCCGTACTGACCGGAGGCGCCACCAGCAGGGTCGACGCCGCCACCAGAGCCGTGCCCAGCAACGCCACGGACACTCCGTACCGCTCGGCGACGCCGCCCACCACAGCCGGCCCCAGGACGGTACCGACGCCCAGGAAGAACACCGTCGCACTGAACCCCGTGGTCGGCCGTTCGGGAAAGACCCGGTAGCTCCACACCGCGAGCAGCGCGGAGCCGGCCATGAACGCCGGGCCGTACACGACGGCAGACACCCCGACGGCGACCGGCACGTGGGCCAGCACGCCGAGCAGAGCGACCGCCACCGCCAACGCCGCGAACAGCGCCCGGTGCGCCCAGCGCAGCCCGAACCGGACGAACACCGCGCCCGTGGCCACGCCGGCGGTGCCGGCGACGCCCATCAGCGTCCAGAAAACCGCCCGGACCACGCCGCCCGTGCCCGCGCCCGCGGTCACCGCCTCCACGGCCAGCAGCCAGTACACGGCACCGACCACCCCGTAGGACACCGCGGTGACGTACAGCGGCATCGCCGCTCGCCGGACGAACCACCGCAACGGCGGGCCCACGGATGAGCCACCTGTGCGCTGCGGCGGGCCAGCAGGCAGGACGCGCGCGTTGAGCACGGTCGCCACGGCGGATCCGGCGGCGAAGACCAGCCACGCGTACCTCCAGGCCGAGCCGTGCGCGACCATCGCGACCGGACCGGCGACCGCGACGCCGAAGGCGGTGCCGCTCGGGATCAGGGCCAACACTCGCGCCCGCGCGTCCGCCGGGACCATCCGGTCGACGGCATCGGAGTACGGCGCCCAGATCCACCCCGGACTCGTTCCCGCCATGACGAGCCCGACGGTGAGAACCCCGACGCCGGGCGCCAACCCCACCAGGGCGGTCCCCACAGCAGCGGACGATCCGCCGATGACGACGAGGACGCGTGGCCCCACCCGGGAGGACAACAGGCCGACGAGCACCAGGGCACCCAGGTAGCCGACGTAGCTCGCACTGCCCACCAGCCCGACGAGCGAGACGGACATGCCGAACTCGTCGCGGATCTCCGGCAGGAACAGCCCGTAGCCGTACCGGGCGAACCCGAACGAGACGCCGACGCCGGCCAGTCCGGCGAGCCCGAGCCGCCAGGCCGGCGAGCGACGGTGCGGGTGATCAGGTGGACGGAGCGCGCTGCGGCCGGACGTGACGGGCATGCGATCCATGCTGGTCAGCCGGGCACATCCAGCACTAGTGGCGTGAATGACGCTGGCCGATAAGATTACGCCATGACGGCGCCCGCCCGACCACACCATGTCGCCGTGCTGGCCTACGAGGGCATGTCCGCGTTCGAGCTCGGCATCGTCACCGAGGTCTTCGGCGTCACCTGGCCCGACACACCGTCCTACCGGCTGACCGTGTGCGCGGAGGGCGACGGCACCGTCGACGTGGTCGGCGGCGCCAGTCTGCGCACGCCGCACACGCTGGACACGCTGGCCGCGGCCGACACGGTGATCGTGCCGAGCGTCTCCGACGTGCACGCCGAGGCCACCGCCGAGCTCGCCGGCGCGCTCCGGCAGGCGCACGCCCGCAGCGCCAGGATCGTCTCCATCTGCACTGGCGCGTTCGCGCTCGCGTCGTCAGGGCTGCTGGACGGCCGCCCGGCCACGACGCACTGGCTCTACACCGACCTGCTCGCGCGTCGGTTCCCGCACGTCGAGGTCGACCCGACACCGCTGTACGTCGACGACGGCGACATCCTCACCAGCGCCGGCAGCGCGGCCGGCCTCGACCTGTGCCTGCACCTCGTCCGGCAGGATTTCGGCGCCACGGCCGCCAACGCGATGGCGCGCCGGCTGGTCGCCGCGCCGCACCGCGAGGGCGGGCAGGCCCAGTACATCGAGTCGCCGGTCCGTCCCGATCCGGAGGACGACCGGATCACCGCGAGCATGTCGTGGGCGGTCGACCACCTGCCCGAACCGATCACCGTCGACACGCTGGCCCGGCACGCCCGCATGTCGACACGCACGTATCTGCGGCACTTCACCCGTGCCACCGGGACCAGCCCGATCAAGTGGTTGATCGGGCGCCGGATCCAGGCGAGCCTGCCGCTCCTGGAACGCACCGACACCCCCGTCGAGCGGGTCGCCGAGACCGTCGGCTTCGACACGGCGGTGACGTTCCGGCACCACTTCACCCGGGCGATGCGCACGTCGCCGTCGTCCTACCGGCGGGCGTTCCGCACGGGAAGAACCTGAACCGCCGGACCCGCCGGCCCGGCTCAGTGTTCGGCGACTCCCCCGAGCACCGGCTTGACGTCGACGATCGGCGTTCCGTCCAGCGCCTCGAGGTTCCGAACACGCACGTCCGTGCCGTCGACGGACACGATCGTGACCCGATGCAGACCCACCGGATTCGGCCGGTCCGGCGAACGGGTACTGAACACCCCCGTCTCGGGCCTGCTGACGTCCCCTCGGGGATGCACCGCCAAGACGTCACGGCGCGCCCGATCGAACCAGGTCAGCACGATGACGTCGGCGTCCACCTCGAGGTCGGCCAGCGCACGGCGCATGCCCGGTTCGAAGACCAGCCATGCTTCCGGAGCACCTTCGTCGCCCTGTTTCGGGGCGTGCCCGCGTTCGATCAACGGGGAGCGCACGTGCCCGACCGGGCGGATGACGGGCGGCTCGACGGTCATGGGCGCACTCCCGGCGACGGAATCGATGAGGTCCCGTCACAGTATGTCGAGACGACGCGCACGGCTCCGACGTACCGTCAGCAAGCGCGGTCGGCTCGCCGGCGAGGCGAATCCGGTCGCGACGGGACAACTTTCTCAGGGAGGCCACTCATGTTGGCAACCAGCAAGGCGTTCAGCGGATTCTCCGTCGACGACTCGCAGCGTGCGCGCGAGTTCTACCAGCAGACGCTCGGGCTGGACGTCTATCCCATCGTCGACGACGACATGCCCGCCGAGTACGGGCTCCTCGGCGTCAAGATCGCCGGGAGCCGCGACATCTTCGTCTACCCGAAGGCCGACCACACCCCGGCGTCGTTCACGATCCTCAACTTTCCGGTCGACGACATCGAGGCGGCGGTGGCCGAGCTCAAGCGCCGCGGCGTCGAGTTCCTGCACTACCGCGGCACCGCGATGGAGACGGACGAGAACGGCATCTTCCGCGGCGGCGGCCCGTTGATCGCCTGGTTCACCGACCCGGCCGGCAACGTGCTGTCCGTGATCGAGCAACACTGACGGGGAGGCGACACGTGAAGTACATGCTGCTGATCTACGGCAACGAGTCGACCTGGGAGACGCTGTACGAGCGGATCGACGAGGTCATGGGCCGCCACCGGGAACTGTCCGCCGAGCTCACCGCGTCGGGCGAGTTCGTCGACAGCCAGGGGTTGACCACTCGGGACGCACGGACCGTACGGGTCCGTGGCGACGTCACGGACGTGACCGACGGCCCGTTCGTGGAGGCGAAAGAGGTGCTCGCCGGGTACTACCTCGTCGACTGCGCCGATGCCGAACGGGCCGCCGACATCGCGGCCCGGCTACCGGAAGCGGCCTACGACCTGGTCGAGGTCCGGCGGGTCATGCATCCCGACGAGTTCGGCGCCTGAGCCTCGCGGCGTTCGGCACCCGAGGGGCCGGTGGTCGAGCACGCCGTCACGTCAGCGTCACGTCAGCCGCAGTTCGACCACCGGCACGCCGCCGGATGCGCCCGCCACGTCGGCCGCCTGCTCGACGACCGGCTCGAGAACGCGCCACGTACGCGGATGCGCCGCCGCGTACGTGGCGAACACGCCGCGGGCCTCCTGCACGTCGAGCTGACGCGCCCACGCCGGCCGGCGATGATGCCGGCCCACGGAGATCCGCACGCGTGGCTCGGCGAGCACGTTGCGGAACCACTGCGACGACGGCCCCAACCCGGACACCACGACGTAGCTGCCCGCCTCCGGCCGCGCGGCCACTTCGAGCACCACGTACCTGGCCAGACCGCTGCGTCGTCCCACGTGCTCGAGCAGCAGCAGCCTCGAACCGAACAGGAAGCCCAGCCGGGCCCGGTAGATCCAGATCGGCGCCCGCATCAGCCATCGAGTCCGCAGCACCCGTCCGGCCCACGAGTCACGTCTCGTCACGGACGCCAGGCTACGGGGTACCGCTGGCGGTGCGAGCGCCGATCCCGCCCGCTGCCGGTCAGCCGCCCAGCAGCGGGCGGACCTCCATTGCCCAGTAACGTGCGTCGGGCCATCGGGCCGCGATCTCGGTGGCCCGCTCGGTGGTCTCGCAGTCGACGATCAGGTAACCGGCGAGGTGCTCCTTCGACTCCAGGTACGGCCCGTCGGTCACGGCCGCGACACCGTCACGCACCCGTACGGTCCTGGACTGGCCGATGTCGGCCAGCGCCTCGCCACCGACCCACTCGCCCGAGGCCGTCAGCTCGTTCATGATCGGATCGACCTGGGCCATGAGCCGCTGACGCTCCTCGTCGGACAGAGCGTCCCACGTCTCGGGGTTCTGGTAGATCATCAACAGATACTTCATCGGTCATGCTCCTGATGAGCCTCCGGCACGCCCACTGCGCGCCTCTCGGGAGGAACGTCGGAACCGACCGTACCGCCTCGACATCGGCGCTCCGGGCGGTGCCGTCTCGCTGCGACGCGCACGGATCGAGGGCCCAGCCGGAGTCGGCTGGGCCCTCGATCCGGCGGCAACTCACCGACCCCCGTGCGGTGAGCGTCGCCGGTCCCTGGGAGCGCTACGGCCTCATCGAGTAATCACCGAATCCGGGTCAGTGCCACGCGCGCGAGTCGTGTTCTTCAGCCATCCGAACGGCCAGCCTCTGCGCGATCTGGTGGTGCGCCGCCGCCTGTGCCTACCCTTCATCGGTTCCTCCCTTGTGGGGTTGGAAGATTCCCGAGAAGCCGCGAGCACAGCCGCTCAGGAACCAGTGTGATGCTGGCTGTCCCGAGCGGGACTCCAGTATTGAGTTGTGCCTTCACTATGACAGCTGAAGTGACACTCCATCAAGGGTTCGTCACGCTGCGTGCGCATGACGCAGACCTGGTCGAACATCGGATTGCGGTTGTCGAACGCGCCGTACCGGCGGGGCGGCACAGCGCCGTTCCCCGTCAGCATCAACGTCGTCGACTGGATCATGACCAACAAATTACTGTGCGTCACGAGCAAATTCAAGACTGGTGAAGAATGTTCTGCTCGATTAGTGTGATCATCACCGCGTCAGTCGAGCGACGGCCCACGCGACCACAGGGAGTGAGCAGCCGATGTCTCCCATCGAACTATTCCGGACCGCCTTGGCCGTCATGTTCTCCACCGCCGCCGTTTACTCGCTCGCACGGCTCGCCTCGACGGCCGTCTCTCGCCGTCTCCGCGAACAGGCCGGCACTGCCCCCGGGGCGCTGACGTCCGACACCATGCACGCACTCACCGGCGTGAGCCTCGCGGCCCTCGTATCACCGCACGTCCCCGTCGACGGGCCCGTGTACGCGGCGCTCGGAATCGTCGCGTTCGCACTCGTCGCCGCCAGGTTCACCGGCGCGATCCGTCAGCACGGCGCCACCAGCTGCGCCGCCGACGACGGCCGCGGCCGGCACGGCGGATACCACCTGCATCACCTGGTCGCGTGCGCAGCCATGATCTACCTGTGGACCGGAACGCAACTGGCCACCGGCGACGTCGTCGGCTCGACGCCGTTCGCCGCCGGCGCGGGCGGCCTCGGCGCGCCCCGGGACGCCTCGCTCGCCGGCCTCAACCTGCTGTTCGGGCTGTACTTCCTGGTCGCCGCGACGTCCCTCGGCTTCCGGGTCGCCGAACCCATGATCCGCATCACCCACCGGGTCGCCGTTCCCGCGGGCAGCCTCACCGACACGGCAGCACGCGCGACGCCCACCCGCACCACCCGCGCCGAGCGGCTCACCTCCCCCGCCGGCCGCTGCGCCAGCGAGGTCACGATGAGCGCCGGCGCAGCGTTCGTGTTCCTCAGCGCGCTCTGAGCGCCCCGTTCCGCGGTCCGCACGCCCTGCGGCACGTTTTGCGGCGCGGGACCGGCGGTGGGCCCATCCGGTGATCATCGACGATTCACGCCGTCATGGTGTGGCACATCGTTGATGATCACGGCGAACAGCGCCTGCGCGGACACCGGCACGAGAGAAAAATTCCGACATAGGTGTACAACACTCAATGGATGACTGTAAGTTGATCTAACTCATGACAGACCGGACGAGGAGGAAAGGCATGAGGAAGGTCGCCGTACAGTCCCTACTGACCGGCCTGGTCCTGGCCATGGGAGCCACAGCGGCCCCGGCGCTCGCGACGGCCGACGGGACGACCACGACGTCGGGCTCCGTCGTCAGCCACCAGCTGCCCACTCTGGAAGCGCAGGACGCCACGCAAGGCTGGACCGCCGAACGGATGGAAGCCGCCATCCCCGCGGACGTGCGCCGCACACCGCACGGCCGAGCCGCACCCGCGCCGCACGGTGCCGACGTCGCCCCCGCCGCCGACCCGGAGAGTCCACGCCCCGAGCTCGGCAAGGTCTTCTTCACGCTCGGGGGCGTTGACTACGTCTGCTCCGGAACCGCCACCACCAGCCAGAACCGCGACGTGGTGACCACCGCCGGGCACTGCGTGCACGAAGGTGACGGCGGCGCCTTCGCCTCCAGCTTCACCTTCGTGCCCGCCTATGACGACGGCGCGGCGCCCCACGGCCAGTGGTCGGCGTCCACGCTCTACACCTCCAGCGGCTGGGCGAACAGCGGCGACTTCGCCGTGGACGTCGGCTTCGCGGTGCTGAACGAGAACGCCTCCGGACAGAGCCTCACCGACGTCGTCGGCTCGTACCCGATCGCGTTCGACCAGCCGCGCGGGCTGACCTACACCTCGTACGGCTACCCGGCGGGGAGCCCGTTCGACGGGCAGCAGTTGTACTCCTGCTCGGGTGCGGCGCACGATGATCCGTACGGTGCGGGCACTCAGGGCATTCCCTGCAACATGACCGGCGGCTCCTCCGGCGGCGGCTGGATCACCGGCGGCAGTCTCAACTCCGTGAACAGCTACAAGTACACCAACGATCCGAACACCATGTACGGGCCGTACTTCGGCTCCACCGCTCGGGCCGTCTACGACGCAGCCGCGACCAGCTGAGCGCTCCAAGCACCGTCAGGTCCGCTGCCGATCAGGTGACAAACACGCGCTCTCCGAGGTTCCGGCGTCACCTGATCATCTTCTGCCCGGATGGTGAGACGCGATCAGGTGACGGAACGCCTGCCATGCGCGCTGTTTCGTCACCTGATCGCGCTCGCGAAAGAATCAGGTGACGAAACGGCGATCAGGTGACGAACCGGCGCCGACGAGGCCGGCGCGCTGACGTCAGGCGGAGACGAGGACCGAGCGCAGCTCGGGCAGGGCCTCGAGCTCGCGGTCCAGGATGCGCTCGGCCGTGTTCACCGAGTCCACCAGCGGGTGCACGGCCAGCGCCTTGACCGCCGACCTCCGCGAACCCGACAAGGCAGCCTCGATGGCCGTCCGTTCGGCGGCTTTGACGCTCGTGACCAGTGACGTGGCCGGGGCGTCCAGTGCCCCGGAGGCGATCGGATGCGCCCCGTTGCGGCCCACCAGGCACGGAACCTCGACCACCGCGTCGGCGTCCAGCCCGGACAGCGCCGACCGGTTGCGGACGTTCAACACGAGCGTCGCCCGCTCGTCGGCGGCAATGGCGCGCATCAGCGCCAGTGCCACCCGGTCGTAGCCGCCGCCGTCGAGGTCCAGCGCGTCGCGGTCGCCGACACCGGCGGCCTCGCGACTCTCGGCCATGTAGGTGGCCTCGCGCTCGCGGCGGACGTCGTCCCACCGGGCCGCGGCGCCCGGCTGGTCGGCCTCGCGGTAGAACTCGTCCTGCTGCGCCAAAAGGAACTCGCCGCGCGTGGCCTGGGCGTCGTTGATGGAGGTCACCGCGTCGCGGGTGAAGTAGTAGTAGTACAGGTACTCGTTCGGGATCGCGCCCAGCGTGCGCAACCAGGACGCGCCGAACAGCTTGCCCTCCTCGAACGACGCCAGCGCGTCGTCGTCGGCCAGCAACGCGGGCAGCACGTCCCTGCCGTCGACGAGCACGCGGCGCAACCACCCCAGGTGGTTGAGCCCGGCGTAGTCGAACCACGCCTGCTCGGTGTCGACGTCCAGCGCCCGCGCCACCCGGCGGAACAGGCCCACCGGCGAGTCGCAGATGCCGATGACGCGGTCGCCGAGCACGGCGCTCATGGCCTCGGTGACCATGCCGGCCGGGTTGGTGAAGTTGATGACCCACGCATCCGGCGCCTCCCGGCGGATCGTCTCCGCGATGTGCATGGCCACGGGTACGGTCCGCATGCCGTACAGCATGCCGCCGGCACCGGTCGTCTCCTGACCGAGCACGCCCTCGGCCAGCGCGGACCGCTCGTCGCACGAACGCCCGTGCAGGCCTCCGACCCGGATGGCCGAGAACACGAAGTCGGCGCCGCGCACCGCGGTGGCGAGATCGCTCTCGACCACCAGCTCCGGCCCGCGCCCCTGCGAGCGTTCGTCGAGCACCGCCTTGACGGAGCGCACCCGCACCGGGTCGGTGTCGTGCAGCACGATCGTCTCGACGCCGGAGTCGTCACCGGCCAGTGCGGCGTGCACCAGCGGCACCCGGAACCCGCCGCCGCCGAGGATCGTCAGCCTCATACCACAACCACCTCTACACCGTTCTCCCGGAACGAATCGAGGGCGCCGTCGCCCTCGTCCACGTTGGTCACCACGACATCCAGGGCATCCGGCCCGCACACCGTCGCGAAGCCGTTGCCCGGGAACTTCTCCGCGTCGGCGAGCAGCACGACCCGGTCCGCCGACTCGATCATCGCCCGCCGCACCGGGACCTCCACCACGGTCGTGTCCATGACCGTGCCGTCACCACGCACGCCGCTGGTGCCGATGAACAGCGTGTCGGCGCGCAGCTGCCGCACCGCGTCCTCGGTGAGGAAACCCACCAGCGAGCGGTAGTTGCGCCGCACCACGCCGCCGAGCAGGATCAGCTCGATGTCCGGCTCGGACACCAGCTCCTCGTAGACGGCCATGTTGGCGGTCATCACGGTCACCTGCCGTCCGCGCAGATGCACGGCGAGGCGGTGCACGGTGGTCCCGATGTCCAGCAGCAGGACGTCGCCGTCGGAGATCATCTCCGCCGCGCGCTGACCGATGGCGTCCTTGGCCTCGTGCGCCTCCGTGGCCACGGCCGCGAACGACGGCTCGAGCGACGTGCTGGCGGCCGCGCCACCGCGGACCCGGTGCAGTAGCCCCTGATCCTCCAGCCAGGCGAGGTCGCGGCGCACGGTCGCCTGGCTGACCCCGAGCCGCTCGCCGAGGACGGTGACGGCGACCGGACCCTCGGCACGGAGGGTCTGCATGATGAGCTCATACCGGCGCTGTGCAAGCACGGCTGAACCATATCAGTCATCTTCGCTCAAACGAACAGCCTCAGTGCATCCAACTGCGCGGAACTGCGCGCACATCGTCCCTATTATCCAGTTTGATCTTCCGATTCAACTCAAGAGCGCTCAGTTCTTGTCATTCGCGTGCACTGGAATTAGGGTTCGAGCACAACCTGTCTGGAGGTCTCACGTGTCCAACGTCGCCCGCGACCCGCACCGTGCCTCGGCGCCGCGGCACGATCCGCTCGCGGACTCCCGCCCGGCCGACGCGCCGGACCTGGACGTCTTCCTGACCGGAACCGTCTTCTTCGACATCGTCTTCATCGGCCTCGACGACGCCCCCAAGCAGGGCACCGAGGTCTGGGCGTCCGGCATGGGCTCGAGCCCGGGAGGCGTCGCCAACCTCGCGGTCGCCTGCGCACGCCTCGGCATGCGCACCGGCCTCGCGGCGACGTTCGGTGAGGATCTCTACGGCGACTACTGCCGGCAGACGCTGGGCATCCAGGAGGGGGTCGACCTCACCCACTCGCGCTACGTCACCGGCTGGCACTCCCCCGTCACCGTCTCGATGGTCTACGAGCGCGACCGGGCGATGGTCACCCACGGCCACCAGCCGGAGGCACTGTCGCAGCTCGTGGCGCAGCCACCGCGCGCCCGCTCGTGCTTCGTCGACCTCGCCGCCGATCGGCAGGAGTGGGTCGAAGGCGTCGCGAGCAGTGGCGGGCTGGTCTTCGCCGACCTCGGGTGGGACCCGGAGGACCGCTGGGACATCGCGCGGCTGCGCGAGAGCCTGCAGGGCTGTCACGCGTTCTCGCCCAACGCCCTCGAGGCCATGAGCTACACCCGCACCGACACCCCGGAGGCGGCGCTCGAGGTGCTCGCCGACCTGGTGCCGCTCGCCGTGGTCACCAACGGTGGCGAGGGCGCCCTCGCCTTCGACAAGAGCTCCGGACGGCCGGTACACGCGCCGGCCGTCCCCGTCGACGCGCTCGACCCCACCGGGGCGGGCGACGTGTTCGTCGCCGGACTCATGGTCGGCACGCTCGCCGAGTGGCCGCTCGAGCACAGCCTGCGGCTGGCCAACCTCGGCGCGGCGCTGTCGGTCCGGCACTTCGGTGGCGCCCTGGCCTCACCCGGCTGGGGCGACATCGCACTGTGGTACCGCGACACCGGGTCGAAGGATCCCGGCCTCGCGGGCGAATACGAGTTCCTGGACACCGTCCTGCCGGACGACGCCGTCCCCGAGGTGTCCCGCGCGATCGCCACGCTGGGCTTCCGAGCCGGCCGGTGAGCGACCGGGCGTCACCGCCGAGGCACACGAAAGGTCGAGTCATGAAGCAGTTCAGAAAGCACGGCATGTGGGTCACCGCGGCCAGCTCCGCGGTCCTGCTGGTCGCGGCGTGCGCGCCGGGAGGCGGCGACGACAGCGGCGACGGCGGCGGCGGCGAGGGCAACGGGACGCAGGGCGCCTCCGACATCCAGACCGATCCGTCCCAGCTCGGCGACGTCACCCTCACCGTCTGGGACCAGGAGGTCCGCGGCGGGCAGGCCGAACAGATCAAGACGCTCAACGCCGCGTTCGAGAAGGCATACCCGAACATCACCATCGACCGGGTCTCGCGCTCCACCGAGGACCTGCGCACGACGCTGCGCCTCGCGCTCAGCGGCGAGGACGCCCCGGACGTTGTCCAGGCCAACAACGGCCGCCCCGAGATGGGCCAGTACGTCGGCTCCGACCTGCTGGTGCCCCTCGACGACTACGCCGAGGCGTACGGCTGGACCGACCGGTTCCCCGAGTCCGTCCGCGCGCTGGCCTCGTACAGCGAGGACGGCGCCGTCTTCGGCGAGGGCCAGCTCTACGGCCTGCCGCAGATGGGCGAGATCGTCGGGCTGTACTACAGCAAGAGCAAGCTCGACCAGCTGGGCATCGAGCCGCCTGAGACCACCGAGGACCTCGAGGCGGCGCTGGCGGCCGCCACCGACGCCGGCGAGACGCCGATCCAGTTCGGCAACTCCGAACCGTGGGCGGGCATCCACGAGTTCGGCTTCGTCCAGAACCAGTTCGTGGACGCCGAGACGATCCGTGACCTCGGCTTCGGTCGCCCCGGCTCGTCGTGGACCTCCGACGGGAACGTCCAGGCGGCCGAGACGATGGTGTCCTGGGTCGATCAGGGCTACTTCACCGACGGGTTCAACGGCATCGACTACAACACCGCGTGGCAGGACTTCGCGCAGGGCAACGGTGTGTTCTTCGTCGGGGGAACGTGGCTGGTCGCCGACCTGATGGAGGCGATGGGCGACGACGTCGGCTTCGTGCTGACCCCGGCGGGCGCCAGCGGCAAGCACCTCGTCACCGGCGGTACCAGCATCCCGTGGTCGATCCCCGCCAACAGCGACGCCCAGGACGCCGCGGCGGCCTACATCGACTTCATCACCAACGCCGACGCGATGACCACGGTGGCCGAGACCGGCAACCTCCCCGTCGTCGACGCCGGCCAGCAGGAGGCGACAGGACTGCAGGCGGACGTGTTCGAGGCGTGGGCCACCGCGGGTGAGGAGGACCTGCTGGTGCCGTACCTCGACTACGCCACCGAGACCTTCTACGACACCCTCACCGCCGCCGTGCAGAACCTGCTCAGCGGTCAGTCCTCGCCGCAGGCGTTCCTCGACACGCTCGAGACCGAGTACACCGCGGCCACCGGTAGCTGATGACGCCTGGCAACGACGACGCCCGGTCGCGCCAGGTGCGGCCGGGCCGATCGATGCCGGCCAGGGTGTGGTCGGGCGTTGGGAGGGCGACGAAGGAGCCCGACCGGGCGAGGACGGCATCGATCGGCGCGGCCTCTCGAGCTCACCGCGGCCGGCCAGGCGAACCGCGCCGGGTCGCCTACCTGTACATCCTCCCGGCGACCGCCGTCTTCGTACTGTTCGTCCTTTTCCCGCTGGTCCGCAGCGGCTGGTTCTCGCTGTACGACTGGGACGGCCTGGGCACGGGGGTCTGGGCCGGGCTGGCGAACTACGAGGCCGTGTTCACCGAGCCCGGCCTACGTGGCGCCTTCCTGCACGCGCTGGTCCTGATCGTGTTCTACGCGGTGATCCCGGTCGCGCTGGGCCTGCTGCTCGCCGCGACCATGACCAGGGCACGGATGTCCGGGCTCGGGTTCTTCCGGGTGGTGCTGTTCCTGCCGCAGGTCATCCCGATGGTGGTCGTGGCCGTGGCATGGCGCCAGATCTACGAGCCGCAGGGACCGCTGAACGACACGCTGCGCGCCGTCGGCCTGGACAGCCTGGCGCGGCCGTGGCTGGGCGACTACACCGCCGCGCTGCCGTCGGTCGGCCTCGTCGGCACCTGGATCGGCACCGGCCTGTGCCTGATCCTGTTCCTCGCCGGGATGGCGAAGATCCCGCGTGAGCTCTACGAGGCGGCCCGGCTGGACGGTGCGGGACGGCTGCGGGAGTTCTTCGCGATCACACTGCCGTCGGTGCGCGGGGAGCTGTCCGTCGCGCTCACGCTCACCGTGATCGCGGCGCTGAAGACGTTCGACCTGGTGTACGTCATGACCAGCGGTGGGCCCGGCAACCAGACCACGGTGCCGTCGTACGAGGTGTACAACAACGCCTTCCTCATCGGCCGCGTGGGCACCGCCGCCGCACTCGCGCTCGTGCTGACGGCGGTCGTGTTCCTGGTCACGCTCGTCATCAACCGGATCGGAGAGAAGGCGGACGAATGATCACGCGCTCCGAACGCACGCTGAACTACGCAGTGCTCGTGCTGTTCTCCGTCATCGCACTGTTCCCGGTGCTGCTCATCCTGTCCACCGCGCTGTCGCCGGACGAGATCGGCGCGGGCGGCTCGGCGCTTTCGCTGGAGTTCGGCAACTTCGCAGAGGCGTGGGAGCAGGGCAACTTCGGCTCGTACATGCGCACCAGCGTCATCGTCGCCGTGTCCGTCGTGACGCTGGCGACGCTGTTCTCCGTCATGGCCGGATACGCGTTCGGCACGATGCAGTTCCGCGGCTCCGAGGTGATCTTCTACCTCATCCTGCTGGGCATCATGGTCCCGGCCGAGGCGCTCGTGGTCGCGCTCTACTTCGACCTGCGCTCGGTCGGCCTGACGAACACGCTCGTCGCCATCGTGATGCCGCAGGTCGCGCAGTCGGTGGCGTTCGGAACGTTCTGGATGCGGGCGTACTTCCGGTCGAGCTCACGCGAGGTGGTGGAGGCGGCCCGGCTCGACGGGGCGGGCCACTGGCGCACGCTGTGGCGGGTGCTGGTGCCGATGGGCCGTCCGGCCATCACCACGATGATCGTGCTGATGTTCATGTGGACCTGGAACGAGTTCCTGATCCCGCTGGTCATGGCCACCGACGAGAGCCTGCGCACGGCGCCGCTGGGGCTCGCGTTCTTCCAGGGCCAGTACACCGCCGGCACCTCGCTGCTGGCCGCCGGGGCCGTGCTGGTCGCACTGCCGGTCGTGGTGGTCTATCTGTTCCTGCAGCGGCACTTCATACGGGGGATGGTCGAGGGCGTCGCGAAGTAGCGCCGCCCCCATCACGGCACCACCTACCGAGAGGAGTCACCATGCATATGGGACGACATGCTGCCGTCACGACGACGGCAGCGGTCCTCACAGCTTGCCTCCCCGCCTTCGCGGCCGCCGCCGGCCCGGGCACCGGCAACGCCGGCGACGGCAGCACGACCGGCGACGACGTCGACCTGGACGTGCTGTTCGTCGGCGCCCATCCGGACGACGAGGCATGGTCGCTGGCGGCGTTCGGCCAGTGGAACGAGTTCCACGACATGCAGGCGGGCGTCGTCACCGTCACCCGCGGTGAGGGCGGAGGCAACGCCGTCGGCATCGAGGAGGGACCGGCGCTCGGCATGATCCGCGAGGCCGAGGAGCGCCGGGCGGTCGCCAACGCCAACATCGACCACGTCTACAACCTGGACGAGGTGGACTTCTACTACAACGCGAGCGCGCCGCTCACCGCCGAGGCGTGGGGACACGAGGACACGCTGGAGCGCGTCGTGCGTGTCGTGCGGGCCACTCAGCCCGAGGTCGTCGTCACCATGAACCCGTCGCCGACGTCGGGCAACCACGGCCACCACCAGCAGGCCGCCCGGCTCGCGGTGGAGGCCTACGAGGCCGCCGCCGACCCCACGGCGTTCCCGCAGCAGATCTCCGCGGAGGGCCTGTCCACCTGGCGAGCCGGCCGCATCCTCCAGGGCGGCGGCAGCGGCGAGGGCGTCACCGGATCGGCCTGCGAGACGACGCCGTTCGACGCCGACGATCCGACGGACCGGGTGTTCGGTGTCTGGCAGGGCCGCACGTCGGACGAGGCCGGCGAGACCTGGGCCATGCGCGAGCGGCGCGCGACCTGGGAGTACGTCAGCCAGGGCTGGGGTGGGTTCCCACCGCCGCCGGACGATCCCGAACAGATCGGGTGTGACTGGTTCACGTTGATCGACAGCCGCACGCCGTACCCGGACCCGGCCGGCGGCCCGACCACCGCGCTGCAGGGTGCCGCCCTGCCGGCCGAAGGCGGCCTGCCGCTGGGCACCGAGCTCACCATCGACACCGGACGGTTCCTGGCGGTTCCCGGCGAGTCGTTCACCGCGACCGTGCGCATGCGCGCGGGCGACCGCCCGCTGACGCGGCCCGAGCTCGACGTCGCCGCGCCCGACGGCTGGACGGTCGAACGCGCCGACGAACTGCCGGCCGTGCTGACGCCAGGTCGCGACGTCACCGTCGACCTCACCGTCACCCCGCCGGCCGACGCGGAGGTGGGCCTGCGCTCCGCCCTGACGGCGACGCTGACCACCGCCCAGGGGACCGGCTCGAACGCGGCCGCGGTTGAGACCGCGCCGGAGGTCCGCGGCAGCCTGGCACAGCGGCCGGAGGCGGAGATCTTCGCCGACTGGACCGCGGCGCAGGACCTGCCGAAACTCGAGAGCCTGATCGCGCCGATCGCGTCGGTGGGCACCGGGCGCACCCAGCCCGTCTCGGTCGACGTCACCAACGAGGGCGAAACGCCCGCGTCCGGCACCGTCAGCCTGGAGCTCGCCGACGGATTCCGGGCGGAACCGGCCGAACTCTCCTTCGACGGCCTCGCCGCCGGCGAGACGACCACGGTGACGTTCGACGTGACCAACGTCGACACCTCGCTGCCGACGTCCAACCGCGCCGAGGGCGGCGGCTACCCGCTACGGGTGGTGACCGACTTCGGTTCCGGCACCGACGTCCAGGACGCGACGCTCGAGCTGGTGCCGACGACGGCGGTCCCGCACCTGGACTCCGCGCCCGCCGTCGACGGCGTGGCCGACCCGGCCGAGTACCCCGGCGAGGCGCTGGACACGTCGACCATGTGGGAGGGCGAGGACGTTCCGGCCGACGACGCGTCGGCGACCACACGCCTGGCGTCCACCGACGACGCGCTCTACGTGACCGTCGACGTCACCGACGACACGCTCGGCAACGTGCTGCCGCCGGAGGACTGCAAGCGGCACTGGCGCACCGACTCGGTGGAGATCACCGTCGACCCGCGTGGCACCTCGTCGAACACGTCCACCACGTTCAAGACCGGCATCTTCCCCACCACCGACGACCCGGCGAACGGCAACCCGCCGTGCTTCCAGCGCGACGCGGACAACAACCAGGGCCCGGGCGCCGAGACGGCTCCGGGCATGCAGGTCGCCTCGGTCGTCGACGACCCGTACGGCGGGTACACCGTGGAGGCGAAGATCCCGTTCGACGTGCTGCCGGACAACGTCGACCCCGCGCGGATGGGGCTGAACGTGCTGGTCTACGACTCCGACACGCAGGACAACACCGGCCAGACCCGGATCGGCTGGTCGACGTTCCGCGGGGTGCAGGCGGACCCGTTCCGCTGGGGGCTGGCGACGCTTCCGGGGCTGGACGACGCCGGGTCCGACCCGGTCGAACCGACGATGCCGGACACCGCCGCGCTGAGTGTCGACTCGCCGCAGAGCATCGCGCAGTCGGCCGTCGACGGCGTGGGCCTGGGCGGCGGGCCGGCGCTGCCGGAGCACACGGCACGCATCGACGCGGCCGAACTGGCCGACGGCACGGCTGAGGTGTCGTTGCGGTCCACCGTGTCGGGACGGGCCAACGTCTTCCTGTGGGACGGCGAGACCGTCGTCGGCCGGACGTCGGTGGACGTGCCGAAGGGGCGCAGCTCGGTCGAGGTGCCGCTCGACGCCGAGGGCGACGGGGCCGCGAAGCTGCGCACCCTCGTCGCCGTCATCACCGACGACGGCACCCTCGCCCTCTCCCACCCGGTCGAGTGAATGATCACGTCCCGCATGGAATTCCATGCGTCACCACCCCTGCAAGCCTCGTGATGCAGGAACGATCCTGGTGATGCGACGGCGCCGGGCCCGGTTCAGCCGGGCCCGGCGCTGTCATGCCCGCCACCGTCACCCCAAGCACCAAGCTTCCACACTGTCGTCAGGACGACACCGTGCTTCCTCGGTGTCGCGCCACCGGCATCGGCACGCGTGTCCGATCCGGGGCACTCCCGCCCTCACGTCTCATCGGCCGCCGGGTCGCGGAGCGACTTCTCCATGCCCAGTTCCGCACGTACGCCGTCGGGCATGAGCCGACGGACGCCCGTCCACCGGAATCCGTGCCGCTTGTACAGCGCGGACGCCGCATCGTTCCCCTCGGCCACCGTCAGTCGCAGCACCGCCGCTCCGACATCACGGGCCCAGCGCTCCACTGCCGTTACGAGCCGGTCGCCGACGCCACGGCCCCGGACCGCCGGGCTCACCCACATCGAAGTCAGCTCGGCCGCGCCACCGTCGCCGGCAGGCATGCCGCAGGCGCAGCCGACCGGAACATCGTCGAGCAGCGCCGCCACCGTGTACGAGCCCGGCACCGCGAGCCGGGCGCGCCATCGTTCCTCGTGGTCGCCCTCGCCCTGCCAGTCCACGAGGCGCGACCCGAAGGCGTACGGCGCATCGGCCAGGGCCGCCAGCCGCAGCTCACGCCAGGTGATCCAGTCGTCCGGGCTGAGCACTCGCAACTCGATCACGTCCGTGAGCCTGCCTCAGGGCACGGCGAAGAACCAGCACGCGCGCCCGCACCGACGGGGCGGCCTCATGATCTCCACGACCCGGTAGCCCACGGGGGCGAGACTGGATCCATGCACGAGGGCCACGGCGTGCATCACCGGGGAACTGTCCCTGCCGTGTGATACTCAGGACGTCATGGGCGAGTTCGAACGCGACGCGTCGGTGCCGCCGGACCGTTTCGGAGTATTCGCGCACCTCACCACCGAGGGCGCCGACACCTACCGGCGCATCATGGACGTCTTCGTGACGGCAAAAGAACGGTTCCAGGTCCATCTGCGCCCGGAGGACGTCTCGTCGGACCTCATGTTCGACGGCGGCCCCGCGATCGAGCCGGACGAGGTCGTCACCAAGCTCGAGAGCCTCGAAAGGTGGGGCAATCTCCGCTCCGACCCGGACACCAGCCGAGTCACCGCCGTCGAGGACTTCTATCGCAAGAAGCTGCTGTTCCAGCTGACTCAACCCGGTGAAGCGGCCGAGCGCGCACTTGCCGCCTACGACGAAGCGCTGGGGCGCCGCGGTGCCTTACAAGCAGTGGCCCTCTCGGACATCGAGCTCGGGTTGCGCGAGCTCATGGTCCTCGCCGACGCGCCCGACCCGGATCTCGGCAAGCTACGGAACACGCTGAACGGGCTGTCCTCCAGGTTCAGCGACCTGGCGGAGAACGCCAGCGCCTTCATGTCGTCGCTGCAACGCAGCATCGACTTGCAAGGAGCGAGCGAGGACGCGTTCATCGCCTACAAAGACAAGCTGATCGACTACATCAACCGATTCATCGGCGATCTGGTCACCGTCGGCGTGTCCATCGCGAGTCTGATCCGAGACGCGGAGGGCGAGCGCATCGACCATCTCCTCGGCCTGGTGGCCTCGGAAGAGGCCGCGGACGAAGCGCCCGATCCTGACGACCCGGATGCTGCCGTCGCCCGCAAGCAGGCCCATGAGCGTTGGCGGAACCGATGGTTCGGGCTGAGGTCGTGGTTCGTCTCGACCGAAGGCCGGGACAGCCAGGCCAAACTGCTACGCACCCGGGCGCTCGCGGCGATTCCGGCGCTGCTCGACGTCGTGCGCGAAGTCAATGACCGCCGGTCCGGGCGATCGGACCGGTCCACCGACTTCTTGACCTTGGCACGCTGGTTCGCATTGGCTCCCGACGACGCCGGCCGGCACAGGCTGTGGCACACCGCGTTCGGTCTCGGCTCCGCACGCCATCTCAGCGTCGACCCCGCGACCCTGCAACGGTGGGAGACCGATCCGACGAATGCCGGCGCCGCGTGGAGCGAACCCGAGCCGGTCAACGTCTCGCCACAGTTGCGCCGTACCGGCAGTTACGAACGCCGTGGAAAGCCGCACAACGTCACCGATCGACGAGAGTACAAGGCGATCCTGGCCGCACACGCGGCGACCGAAGCCGAGCAGACCGCCCGGGCTCGCGACGCGGTCGTCACCGATGGTCCGGTTCATCTTTCCGAGTTCGCCGAGCTCGACACGCACGCTTTCGGCCTGTTCCTGACCCTGCTCGGCGACGCGCTGGCTGCCCGCCGACCCGGTCATGACACGTCGGACGTGACGGTCGGCGACGGCAGCCTGCGTATCCGGCTACGCGCCGTCCCGTCACCTTCCGTCGTCGAGATCCGGTCCGAACGCGGTGTGCTTCGCGGCCCCGACCAGGTGGTCGAGATCATCGACACCGCCATCGACCAGCCTCGGCGGGCAGCGCCCGGACAGCGAGCGGCCGTATGAGCCAGCTCGAGGGACGTCAGAGGGCCGCGCGGATCCTGCTGCAGAAGCCGCTGCTACGCGCATCGGAACACGACGACTTCCGCACCGTACGACGTCATGTCACCGAGCTGCGCTCGTGGTTCGACCTGAACACCGGCTGGCGGCTGCACGCCGACTCCGAGGTCATCCGGTTGCACAAGCAGCCCGCATGGCCGGACGACGACACCCGTCCGGCGCGCGACCCACGCAACGGCTCGGCGTTCAGTCGCCGCCAGTACGTCCTGTTCTGTCTGGCGCTGGCAGCATTGGAACGTGCCGACGCGCAAATACCCCTCGGCCGGCTCGCCGAGCAGGTCGTGCTGCTGGCCGCAGCGCCACTGCTGGACGACGCCGACGTCGAGTTCAGCTTGACCGGGCGCGAGCAGAAGTCGGACCTCGTCGCCGTCGTCCATCTGTTGCTGCGCTGGGGCGTACTCGTCCGGGTGTCCGGCGACGAAGAAGACTACCTGCGCAACACCGGCGACGTCCTCTACGACGTGTCCCGGCGGGTACTGTCCCAGATCCTCGTCGCCACGCGGGGACCGTCGATGGTCTCGGCCGAGTCGCTCGACCAGCAGCTGCGTGCCCTGGGCTCGTCGGATCCGCTGGACGCGCTGGAGTCCGCCGAACTGCGCAACCGGCAGATCCGGCACCGGCTCACCCGCCGTCTGCTCGACGATGCGGTGCTCTATTTCGACGAGCTCAGCGAGGACGAGTCCGGGTACCTGAGCCGCCAACGCACCGCCATCGTGCGCCGCGTCGCCGAGCTCACCGGGCTGGCCGCCGAGGTTCGCGCAGAGGGCATCGCCATGGTCGACCCCGACGACAGTCTCACCGATGTGAAGATGCCGGACACCGGCACCGACGGGCACCTGACGTTGCTGCTCGCCGAAGCGCTCGCCGCACGGCCGGAGCACTGGCACACCCTCGACGAACTGCACGACCTGACGCGTACGCTGGCCGAGCGACACCGCTCCTACTGGCGCAAGAGCTCCCGTGACGCTGGTGCCGAGGTCACGCTGACGGCGGCGGCGCTGGACCGCCTGACGGCGTTGCGGCTGGCTGGACGGACCGACGACGGCGTTCGCGCGCTTCCCGCCTTGGCACGGTTCGCGGTGACGGATCCTGTCGTTCGTGGAGGTGGCGCATGAGTGACCTGCCGGTGCCCGATACCGCCCGGTGGCAGCCCCTGCGTATCGGCCTCATCGACCTGTTCTACTACGACGACGAGGAGTTCCCGTTCGTCGACGGCCGCCTGCTGCTGCGCGGCAACAACGGCACCGGCAAGTCGAAGGTCCTCGCACTGACACTGCCGTTCCTGCTCGACGGTGACCTGTCCGCCCGCCGGGTGGAACCCGATGCCGACCCGAACAAGCGGATGGAGTGGAACCTCCTGCTCGGGGGCGAGCACCCGCATCCGGAACGGCTCGGATACACCTGGATCGAGTTCGGGCGCCGAACCGACGACGGCGCACTCGAGTTCTGCACGCTCGGGGCCGGGTTGAAGGCCGCGAGCGGCCGCGGCATGGTCCGGCACTGGTTCTTCGTCACCGACCAGCGCGTCGGCGGCGATCTCCAGTTGCTCGACGCCTCTCGCACCGCGTTGAGCCGTGAGCGGCTGACCGAGGCGATCGGCGACCGCGGCCGAGTCTACGACCACAAGCGCGACTACCGTCGTGCCGTCGACGAGAGGCTCTTCGGGCTCGGCGAACGCCGCTACGACGCACTTGTCGACCTGCTGGTTCAACTGCGGCAGCCCCAGTTGTCGAAACGGCCGAACGAGCGCGCGCTGTCCGACGCGCTCACCGAGTCGCTGCCGCCGGTCCGCTCCGACCTGGTGGAGTACGTCGCGGAAGGCTTCCGCGGTCTCGACGACGAACGCGAGCAACTCGAGGAGCTGGCCGACACCGCGCGTGCGACCGAGAGTTTCCTCGAGCACTACCGCCGGTACGCGGAAGTGATCAGCAAGCGGCGCGCCGACGAGCCACGTCGCACCCAGTCGACGTTCGAGCACCTGGGCCGCGAACTGGTCCGGCTGCACGGTGAGGTCGACGCGGCACAGCAGGCCGTCACCGATGCCAGGACGGAGCTGAACTCGCTGCGCGAGCGGTCGGCAGTGTTGGAGGCGCAGTACGAGGCGCTGGTCGACGGCGAACACGCCGACGCCGAGGTTCAGCTCGAGTCCGCCGGCCGCGATGTCGCCGCCGCTGCCGAACGTGCCGAAGAGGCGGCCGGTCAGGCCGCGCGAGCAGCCGACGATCTGTCCCGTGCACAGGACTCGCTCGCCCACGCCCGAGACGTCGCCGACGAGGCCGCCACGGCCCGCGAGCAGGCGGCTTCCGAGGCCGGTAGTGCTGCGGCGTCGGCCGCGCTCGCTGCTTCGCATGGTGATGTAGCGACCGTCCTGGACGAATCGGCCAGCGACGCGCGGCAGTTGGCGGACGAGACACTGCAGCGCCGGCGGCGAGGGCTCGCGCGGGTCCGTGAGCTCATCTCGGTCGCCGAAGCGGCCGCACAGGCGCTCTCGGCGGCCCAACGCCAGCTCGACGACGCGACGTCGCACCTGGATCGCGCGTCGGCACGGCGGTCCCAGGCCGACGCGGCGCGGAACGATGCCGCGGAGTCGCTGGTCAACGAGACCGGCGCGTATCTGAATGCGCTGACCGAACTGCGTCTCGACGACATCGGCACCGTCGTCGACGAGTTGCGAGCTTGGGTGCTCACGCTGGAAGGGCACAGTCCGGTCGAGGTTGCCCTCGATGAGGCCGCTGAGCAGTCGCGCAGCGACCTGTCCGACGAGCGCGCCCGGGCGCGCTCACGAGCCGGGGACCTCACCGAACGTGCGGACGCCTTGGCGGACGAGATCGCCGCCCTGGACGAGGGCCGGGCCACCCCGCCGCCTGCGCGGCACACCCGGGTCGACGACATGCCCGGCCTCCCGCTGTGGCGAGCGGTCGATTTCGTCGACACCGATCCTGCGGTCCACGCGGGTCTGGAGGCCGCGCTCGAGGCGGCCGGGCTGCTGGACGCGCACATCCTGCCCGGCGGTGAGCTGCGTTCACCCGAAGACGGCGAAGCCCTGCTCACCCCGGCTGCGCAGAAATCCGCTCCGCTACCTCCCTCGTCGCCACGCACGCTGGCCGATCTACTCCGCCCCGAACTCCCGCCCGAGCAGACCGGCGTCGCCACGTCCGACGTGCTGACTGTGCTGCACAACATCGCTGTGGTCGATCCCGGCACCGGCGACACGGCGGCCGGCGACGTGCCAAGCTGGGTCTCCCCCGACGGGCGGTTCGGGCTCGGCGTCGTCACCGGTGCCTGGTCGAAGAACGACGCGTCGTACATCGGCGACGGCGCCCGGGAGGCGGCCCGGCAACGTCGTCTCGGCGAAGCGCGATCCGAACTCGACGACGTCCGAGCCGAGCAAGAGCACGTCACTCAGCTCATCGACCGCCTGGATCGACGCCTTCGTCAGGTTCGCGAGGAGCGTGCCCGGCTGCCGTCCGAACGTCCCGTCCGCGACGCCGACGCCGCCCTCGACGCCGCCGCTGCCGCTGTGCTCGACGCCACCGCTGTCCGGGACGAAGCGGCCACCGACGTCGAGCGCGCCCGGTCCCTGGCGGACACTCGTGCAGCGGAACTGACCGAAGCCGCCGCGGCGCTGCATCTGCCGACGTCGCTCGCGGAGCTCGACGCCATACGAGACGCCACCGACGCCTACGCGGAGGCGCTGCAGCACCTGTGGCATGCCGCCGACCTCGCGCGGCGAGAACAGCGCACGCTCGCTGCGGCTGAGCTCGACGCAGGCAACGCCGGCGAACGGCACACCGCGGCAGAGCACGCCCACCGGCGCCGCGGCGACGAACACGCGGCGGCGCGGACGCGCTTGGAGACGCTCGAGGCCACGGTCGGCGCGGAGGTACGGGAGTTCCAGCGTCGCCGCGCCGAGGTGAGCCAGGCACGCAAGAACACCGACGCCGCCATCGACACGACCCGGGACACGCTCGGCGAAGCACAGCAGGCTGAGGCGGTCGCACAGGAGCGCGAGCGTTCGGTCACCGCACAGCAGGAAGACGCTGCCACCGCGCGTGAGCACGCGATCGCTGCCCTGCGCCGCACGGTTGCCACCGGACTGGTCACCGTGGCCGTCCCGGACCTCGATATTCCCGACTCGGACGCCGAATGGAGCGTGTCCCAGGCGGTCGGCCTCGCGCGTTCGATCGACCAGGAGCTCGCTTCGACCAACGCCGACGACCAGGCTTGGGAACGCGTACAGACGAAGCTGAGTACGGAGTTCACGACCTTGCAGGCCGCGCTGAGCCGGCACGGGCACACAGCCGTCGGAGAACCGAGCGACGACGGCTACGTCGTGACCGTCGTCTTCGGCGGTAAGACCACGCCGGTCGCCGAACTCGCAGCGACCCTGCGCGAGGACATCGACGCCAGGGAACGCCTGCTCGGAGCGCGCGAGCGTGAGATCATCGAGAACCATCTGGTCACCGAGATCGGCGCGAACCTGGCCGATCTCGTCACCGAGGCCGAATCGCACCTGCGCGCGCTGAATGCCGAACTGTCCGAGCGGCCGACCTCCACCGGCATGCGGCTGCGGGTCGTATGGCAACCGCGTCGCGACGGGCCAGCTGGGCTCGCCGACGCGCGGCGGCGCCTGCTGCAGATGGCCGACGCGTGGAGCGACGAGGACCGTCAGGTCATCGGCGCGTTCCTGCAGAGCCGCATCGCCGACGTCCGCGAAACGGACGAGACCGGCACCTGGTACGAACACCTCGAGACCGCCCTCGACTACCGGGCCTGGCACCACTTCGTCGTGGAGCGTTACCAGAACGGGTCGTGGCGGCCCGCGACAGGCCCGGCCTCCGGCGGCGAACGCGTGCTGGCCGTCAGCCTGCCGCTGTTCGCGGCGGCGTCGTCGCACTACCGTTCCGCCGGCAAACCCCACGCGGCCCGCCTCGTCACGCTGGATGAGGCATTCGCCGGCGTCGACGACGACTCGCGTGCCAAGTCACTGGGGTTGCTGCATTCGTTCGACCTGGACGTGGTGATGACCAGCGAACGAGAGTGGGCCTGCTACCCGGAGGTCCCTGGGTTGTCGATTGCCCAGTTGTCCCGGGTCGAGGGTGTCCCGGCGGTGCTCGTGTCGCGGTGGGAGTGGGACGGACGTACCCGTAGCCAGATCGATTCCGCCGACGTCGAGCCGGCTGCGGCCGGCTTGTGGGATTGATGACCTCGGACGACGGCGACGAGGCCCGCCTGCGCCGCCTGCTGGACGTGCCGGAGACCGCGTGGATCGTCGCGCGAGTTCGCAAGCGCATGGAGCGTGGGAGGTCACTGTCCGGCACGGTCACACTCGCCGGGGCGACCGAATCTCAACGGGCCGCGGTAGGCCGATTGCTCGGCCGATCGGTACCGCGGGCCAGCTCGGTCTCGGTGTCGCTGGAACGTCTCGACGAGGTTCTGCGCACCTCGGGTGCCTGGCCCGACGGACTCGCGTCCGCCGTAGTCACATTGACCGGCCCCGTCGACGACCCTCAGCTGCGCCGTGCCGACGACGAGGCGTGGCGAGCCGCAACGGCCCAGCTGGACGACCTGGCCGCACGCCACCCGGAGCTGGCCGGCTGGATCGACGGTGTGCGGTCGCGCGGACGGCTACGACGTGCGGTGTCGTCAGCTACCGAGGCGATGCAGCTCGTCCAAGACATTCGTGCCGTCGTCGACGCGCTGCCGGCCGACGGGGAGTCGATCGCGGGCTTCTCCGCGCGTGTGCTCCACGATGCGCATGCCCTGGACGCCGATACGCCGCTCGGCACCATCGCCGCGTCGGCGGTCGAAGCGCTGGGAGGTCCGGGCGAGCTCCCGTACGGGTCGGCCGCGTGGCGCAGGTCCGCGTGGGCATCCGTGGGCGTACTCGTCGACGACCTGTCCTCCAACGTCCTCACGATCGGCTTGCCCGGTGGCACATCGACAGCGACCGCACGTGCACTCGCCGCGATGACCGCGGCCGGGCAGCCGGCGATCCTCACATTGCGGCAAGTGATCGCCGACGATCCGGGTGTGATCCCAGCGAAGGTCAGCGTATGCGAGAACCCGGCCGTCGTCTCGGCCGCCGCGGACCGCCTCGGCGCGGACGCCGCGCCGCTGGTCTGTGTGCGCGGCCAGCCCGGAGCCGCGGCAATCACGCTGCTGCTCCGGCTGCACGGTGGCGGATCGGCGGTGCGCTATCACGGCGACTTCGACTGGGGCGGCGTGAGCATCGCCCGGACGCTGGCGACTCGGGTCCGCTGGTATCCGTGGCGATTCAACGCGAACGATTACACCGACGCCGTCGCCCGCCACCCACGTCGCGATGCCCTACCCCACCTCGCCGACGACGAGCAGAGCACCCCGTGGGACCCGGAGCTCGCCGAAGCGATGCGCGTGCATCGAGTCCGCATCGAGGAAGAGCTCGTCCTCGACACGCTCCTCGACGACCTCGCCCTGAAATGATCACGTTCACCATGGAATTCCATGCGTCACCACCCCTGCAACCCTGGTGATGCGGGGACGATCCTGGTGACGCTTCGGCGCAACACCCGACTCAGGCGGGATAGGTGTGGATCTCGGCCCTGTGCGTGCCCCGCGGCGCGCGGGCGAACTTTGCATCGCAGGTGAGCAGCGGCTGTTCCAGCACCTCGGCCAGCGCTACGTACGCGGCGTCGTACACGGTGAAGTTGTGTCGAAGAGTCAGCAGCCGCGTACCGAACGGCGCGACGTCGTATCGGTTGATTCGAAGTGCCTCGTACTGACCCGCCATCCGCCGCGCGCGATCCTCGCCGATCTTGCCGCCCTTGACCATGCCTGCGACGGCCGAGAGCACCTCGACATCCAGATGTGCGGGTGCGCTGAGTTTGCGGCCGGCGGAGACGATGCGTCGACGCAGCAGATCGTCGTCCTTGTGCGCCTGCAACAGGCGGACCACCACGGACGCATCGACAACGGTCACCAGGAACGTTCCGACGCGATGTAGCCGCGGATCTGCTCGAGATCGACATCCACCGGTTCCTCTTCGGCGATACGAGCGACCACCTCGGCGTTCGACATGAGGGTGGCCTCGTCGTGCAGCACGTCACGGACGTATGCGGACAACGACTTCCCCTCGCGCGCTGCCCGATCCCGCAACACTGCGAGGTCGTCACGGTCGACGTCCCGTACCTGAAGAACCTCAGCACTCATACTGAGCAGTATATTGCAACGTTCATGCATATTCGCAATACAATTGGCCCCCGGCGCGGTGGACCTGTCATGCTGAGGCGACGATCACGGCCACCGGAGAAGGACCGAAAACGCCATGACCAGGACCGACTTCGACATCGACACCTTCCTGGCCGGGCCGCTGACGGCCCGGGTCGCGACCAACGGACCGACCGTCCGCCCGACCTGGTTCCTCTGGGAGGACGGCGCCTTCTGGATCCTCACCGGACCATGGGCGCGCCTCGCCGAACACGTCCGTGCCGACCCCGCGGTCGCGCTGGTCGTCGACGAGTGTGACGTCGTCACCGGGACCGTCCGCCAGGTCGTCGCCCGCGGCCGCGCCGAGATCCTGCCGTTCGACGTGCCGCGCGGGCGCCGGAAGCTCGCGCGCTACCTCGGCGACGACGAGTCCGCGTGGGACGCCCGGTTTCGCCGGTACCTGTACGACGACGCCGACGAGCGCGGCACACGCTGGTTGCGCCTGCGCCCGGAGTCGATGACGGCACAGGACCTGAGCTACGTGGTCCGGTGACGCCGCAAGGTCACCCACGAATGTCAGGGATGTCTGAAGTTTCCGCACATCGCCTTGTCCGGCCAGGAGCGCGGCCGACAGCATCGGCACACACCCGGGGTCGACCGTCCGGCGACGCACCCGTCATGCCGGCGTCACCTCGGTGCTTGCTGACCGCACCCGTTCCCCCGGAAAGGCAGGGCAGCACATGACCGGCTCCCGGTTCACCACGCCACCCGAACACCTCCCCGGCCACCCGCGCCCGCGTCGACGACGGCGCACCCTCGCGGCCGGCGCCGCCACGGCGCTCGTCGCGTCACTCGCTGTCGCCGCGGGCCCCGTCGCCTCGGCCGACGACGAGCGTTCCGGCATCGAGCTCTCCGTCCTGTCCGGACGCCCGGACACGGTGACCAGCGGCGACGCGCTGGTCCGCGTCTACGTCCCGCAGAACGCACCCTTCCCGCGGGTGAAGGTGACGCTGGACGGCACCGACATCACCGACGCGTTCACGCCCGACCGTGACGCACGTACACTCACCGGTCTGGTCACCGGCCTCGACGAGGGCGCCAACCAGCTCGAGGCGACCGTCCCCGGCGCCGGCGGCCGCCCGTCGGGTGAGCTCACGCTGACGAACCATCCGGACGAGGGCCCGGTCTTCTCCGGACCGCACGAGAAGCCGTTCGTCTGCGAGACCGAACGGTTCACCATGCCGGTCGTCGGCGGCGACCTCGGGGCGCCGCTGGACGAGAACTGCTCGATCGAGGACCGCGTCGACTACTTCTACCGGACGACCGGCGGCAACTACGCTCCCTGGCCCGACGGCGCCACCGGCTACCCGGACGACCTCGCCACCACGACGACGTCCACCGGCGACGAGGTCCCGTTCATCGTCCGGATGGAGACCGGCACCGCGAACCGCGCGATCTACCAGACGACGGTGCTGCACGACCCGCTCGCCGGACCTGCGCCCACCCCGTCCGCACCGTCCGAGGCCTGGAACGGAAGGGCGATCTTCACCTTGGGCGGCGGCTGTGTCAACGGCTGGTACCGGCAGGGCAACCGGACGGGCGGCGTGACGAACGCCCACATGCTCGGGCAGGGGTACGCGCTCATGTCGTCGTCGCTGAACGTGTTCGGCACGAACTGCTCGGACCTGCTCGCCGCGGAGTCGGCGATGGTGACCAAGGAGGAGTTCGTCGAGCGCAACGGCCCGCCCCGGCACACCATCGGGTACGGCTGCTCCGGCGGTTCGTACCAGGCGCATCAGATCACCGACAACTACCCCGGGATCTTCGACGGCATCGTCGTCGGCTGCTCGTTCCCCGAGGTCGGTTTCGGCACCGTCAACTTCATCACCGACGCCTGGCTGATCGATCACTACATGAACACCGACAGCGCCGTCGAGTGGACACGTGAGCAGAAGCGCAGCGTCACCGGGTTCGCCACGTACGCCACGGCACCGAACGTGGCGAACGGCGCCCGCCGCATCGACCCGCGCGTGTTCTGCGGCGTCGTGCCGACGGAGCTGCGCTACGACCCCGAGACCAACCCCGGTGGCGCGCGCTGCGACGTCTACGACCACACCGTCAACGCGTATGGCACCGACCCGGAGACCGGGTTCGCGCGGCGTCCGCTGGACAACGTGGGCATCCAGTACGGGCTCGGTGCGCTCCACGACGGCAGCATCAGCGTCGAGCAGTTCCTCGACCTGAACGAGAAGATCGGCGGGTTCGACGACGACGCGAACATCGTCGACCGTCGCACCGAGGGCGACCCGGTCGCGATCGAGGCCGCCTACAAGACCGGACGGTTGACGAACGGCGGCGGCGGTCTGGCCGACGTGCCGATCATCGACTACCGCGCCTACACCGACGACCGCCCGAACGGCGACATCCACGTGAGGTACCACACGTTCTCGATGCGGGAACGGCTCGAGAAGGCGAACGGCACCTCCGCGAACCACGTCAGCCTGCTCGAGGACAACCGATACGGCGGGTTCAGCACGAACAGCCCGCTGCTGCGCCACGCCCTCAAACAGATGGACGCCTGGCTGACGAACCTGGGCACGGACGACGGTTCCACCGGCGACCGGATCGACGAGATCGTCGCTGCCAAGCCGGAGGCTCTGGTCGAGGGATGCAACACCCGCGGCGCGGACCCGGAGTTCATCGCCCAGCCGCTGGACCGTGACCCGGACAGCCGCTGCGAGCAGCTGTACCCGTCCGCGTCGTTCCCGCGCGAGGTCGCCGGTGGCGACGTGGCCGCCGACGTCATCAAGTGCCAGCTCAAGGCACCGGACCCGGCCGACTACGAGGTCGAGTTCACCGACGAGCAGTGGAGCAGGCTCACCAGCACCTTCGCCGGGGGTGTCTGCGACTGGTCGAAGCCGGGGGTGAAGCAGCAGGGCCTGGCGGGGACCTGGCTACGGTTCTGACCGCTGCCGCGGCGTGACGATGGTGCCGGTGGGGCTCAGCTCCACCGGCACCATCGGCCACGGCTCACAGTCAACAGGTTCACGTCCGGACCCAGTTGTGCGGTGCGCGCCTGGATTCGTATGCCGCCGCCGGCAGGTCGTCGGCCAAGCGCAGCGACCAGCTGAGCATGCGCTCCATGAGCTGCTGCCGGACGTCGGCGAGTTCCGGGTCGTCCCAGCGGTCGCACAGTTCCATCGGGTCGGCGGCGACGTCGTACAGCTCGCGTCCACCGTCGACGTGCCACACGAGCTTCCAGTCCCCGTGCCGGACCATGCGGCTGGTCCCGCTCTGCGTGACGGTGTTCAGCTCGTCGTAGGTCGGCCCGTCGTAGTCGAAGTGCAGTGGCGGGCGCTCGTCCGCGCCGTACGGCAGGCCACCGTAGCCGCGTTCGGCGACGACGCTGTCGAACTCCGCCTCCGGGTACGCCTCGCCGGTCAGCAGCGGCCACAGGCTCCGTCCCTGCACACCAGTGGGGATCGGCGCGCCGACCGCCTCGCAGACGGTCGGGAACACGTCCACCAGCGAGACGAAGTCCGTCGTGTCGTCACGCGCGAGGACACCCGGACCACGGACGACGAACGGGACACGCATCAGCGCCTCCGGCATGCCGGCGCCCTTGCGCTGCAACCCGTAGTCGCCGACGTAGTCACCGTGGTCGGCCACGACCAGCACCACCGTGTTCTCCAGGTCACCCGCCGCGTCGAGATGGTCGAGCAACCGGCGGATCTGGTCGTCGATCAGGCGGAGCATCCCGCAGTACGTCGCCCGGTACCGGCGCCATCGGTCGTCGTAGCCGGGTCGTTTGGCCTCGACCACGTCACGCAACCACCGCCATGCCCCGCCCTTGGCCTCGGCGGCCTCGGGGCCGCACGCCCGCTCGGGCACCTCCTGCTCGTCGAACATCGAGAAGTACGGTTCCGGCGCCTGGTACGGGTTGTGTGGCTCGGGCATGGAGACCCATGAGAAGAACGGCCGGTTCCGGTCCCGCCGGTTCAGCGCGTCGATCATGTCCGAGACGATCCGGTGCGGAAACTGCGTCTCCAGCGGGAACGGCGTCGGTTCCGCGGTCGGCCCGTGGTCGATCGCGGTCATCCACGCGGCGAACTCGCGCTGCTGCTCGTCCCGGTCCGGGCCGTGCACGTGCCCGTACGGCCCGGCGAACGTGTCGAAGTGCTCGGCGCTACCGCGATACACGTGCGTCTTCCCGGCGAAGTGCAGCGAGTGCCCGGACCGCCCGAGCACGTCCAGCAGGTCGTCGCCGCGCACCACCTCGTGCACGGCACTGTTCTGCCGCACCCGGTGCGTCGACGGGAACCGGCCGGTCAGCAGGCTCGTCCGAGCCGGAACGCAGGCCGGGGCGGTGGTGTAGGCCCGGCGGAACCGGGTGCCCGACCGGGCCAGCCCGTCGACGTACGGCATGGTGTCGAGCTCGAACCCCTCGCCGGCAGTGAACCCGGCCCGGTGCTGGTCGGTCATGACCAGCACCACGTTCGGCGGTGCACTCATGTGCCGTCGCCCGCCGCATCCCGTGCCCGGCGCTGCTCCTGGCGCAGCTCCTCGTGGGCCAGCGCCCGGCTCGGCCGGGACACGGCCGCCCGGATCACGTCCACCGGAAGCTTCGGCGTCCGGTCGTCGGTGACCAGGCCGTTCGTCTCCTGCAGCGTGTCGGTCAGCTGCGTGTAGCAGAACCCGGCCACGCCCGGGGCGTCGAGTAGAGCACCGACGAGGTCGGCGAACGCCGAGCGGAACTCCTCCGCCGACTCGACGGCCCGGTACCCGTACCACTTCTCGCCGGACGCGGGCACGTAGGACAGCCCGCCGAACTCGGTGATCACCAGCGGCCGCCCTGGCCGGTCGGCGTCGTTCAGCGTGATCCGTCTCGCCGCGGGTCCGGTGCCGGCCAGCGTGCGCTCGATCGCGTCGGGGCTTCCGTAGCGCTCGTTCAGCGCGGCGCCCGTCGTCGCGTAGTCGTGCACGCCGAGGATGTCGCTCTCGGTGTGCTCCCAGCCATCGTTCGAGATCACCGGCCTGGACGGGTCGAGTGCCCTGGTCAGGTGGTAGAGCGCGGTCGCGAGGTCCTGCTGCCGGGTCGACGTGGCGATTTCCGGGACGCCCCAGCTCTCGTTGATCGGCACCCAGGTGACGATGCAGGGATGCCCGCGATCGCGACGCACGACGTCGATCCACTCGCGGGTCAGCCGCTCGGCGGAGACGGCGGAGAACTCGTGCGCGTTGGCCATCTCACCCCAGACCAGCAGGCCGAGCCGGTCACACCAGTACAGGAACCGTGGGTCCTCCACCTTCTGGTGCACCCGCACACCGGTGAACCCCAACTCTTTCACCAGCTCGACCTCACGGCGAAGCGCATCCGCGTCCGGCGCGGCGAGGTGCGAGTCGGGCCAGTAGCCCTGTTCGAGGACGAGGCGCAGGTAGTACGGGCGTCCGTTCAGCGTGAACGCGCCGTCGCGCACACCCACCTCGCGCACGCCGACGTAACTTCGCACGCTGTCGGCGACGGAGCCGGCCGTCAGTGTGACGACGGCGTCGAGCAGCGTGGGCGACTCCGGCGACCACCACAACCGCCGGCCGTCGGCCGCCGACAACGCCGGCACTGCGACCGTGAACCTGGCGTATTCGCGGTCCGTGCGCATTCGCTGGCGCGCCAGGGGCGATCCGTCGTGGGCGAGTTCGACCTCGACGTCGGCCTCCCCCGCCTGCGCATGACCGCCGAGCCACACCTCGACGTCGACCGCTCCCTCGGACGGACGGGGCGTGAACACGACGTCGCGGAGGTAGGTGCCGGGCACCCGCTCGAGCCAGACCGGCTGCCAGATGCCGCTGGTGCGGTCGTAGAAGATCCCGGAGGGTTCGGCCGACCAGGTCTGCTTGCCCCGAGGCTGCCCGGCATCGCCCGGCTCGTCGGTGGTCCGGACGACCAGCGACTGGGTGCCGGACGGGTCGAGCGCGTCGGTGACGTCGACGGTGAACGGCGTGTGCCCGCCCTCGTGGTCGACCAGATGTGCACCGTTGAGCCACACGCGGGCCCGGTAGTCCACCGCGCCGAAGTGCAGCAGCAGCCGATCACCGCCGGCAGGGACGGGCGCGGTGAACTCACGCTGGTACCACAGGACCGGGTGACGGGTCCGGTCGTGCACGCCCGAGAGCTTCGACTCGGGCGGATACGGCACCTCGATCGTCGCGTCGAAGACACCCGGCGGCGACTCGAACCAGCGTCCCCGCTCGCCCTCGTCGTCATCGTCGAACGCGAACCGCCAGGTTCCGCAGAGGTCCCTCCACTCGTCACGCACCAGCCGCGGACGGGGATGCAAGCTGTGTTCCGGCACGTGCTCCTCGCTCCTTTTCACCGTTGTATACCGCGTGATCATCAGGGGATCGCTACCGCCACAGCGCTGGTTCTCCCCTGATGATCACCCGCACAGCAGCGTCACCGCCGCTGCAGGGCCCTGAAATCGTCCACCCAGTAGCCACGAGCGGACATCCCGTTGCCCCGAGGCTTCACCGTGTACGCCGCGTACACACTGTTGAGCAGCCACGGCGGCTTGTTCGGTCCGAAGTCCGTCGTCATCGGAACGTCCTGCCTGAAGCCGTAGGTGGTCACCGCCAACCGGCCAGTGCTGCGGTACAACTCCACCTGATCGCGCAGGAAGTCCGACTGCTTCATGAACCAATCGCTGCTCGTCAGGAAGTCCTGCCACTCGCGCTGACCGACCGGGTTCTCGATCGCCGCCCGGATGAACTCCCAGACCAAGGTTCCGGGGTCGTAGCCGTACTTGCCGGCGAACTCGGCCGACAGCGGATCCCGCATGTGCTGCCGCCAGTACCACACGATGGAGAACTCGGTGACCAGGAACGTCTGATCCGGACGCATCCGCGGCAGGATGTAGTCGAGAAAGGCCTGCACGCGTGCCGGGTCGGGTACGTGCGGGTGGATGTCCACCCCTGCGATCTCCGGAGTCTCCCGGACGAAGGTCATCCAGCGTTCGACCGCTTCCGTCCTGCGCCCGGGGAGGTCGAGCCGGTTCAGCGCACCCATGTAGAGGTCGGTGCCGCATTCCGGTCCGCAGTGCTCACGGCGGTACTCGATGACGTGCCGTGCGACGGCCTCGTAAAAGACGTTCAGCCGCTCGTCGCGTTCGTCCTTCAGGCTTTCGATGAACGGCTCGTTGCCGATCGTCATGATGTCGACCTCGCCCATGACGGTCGGCAGGACCTGGTCCAGTCGGGCCAGCTCCGCGGCCATCTCGTCGCTGCCGGGTTCGGGGAACGACTTCCGGTTGTACGGGAACTTCAGGGCCAGAATGGTGTTGAATCCCCGATCCGCCGTCTCGCGGATGCTGCGGATGGCGAAGTGCTCGGCCGGGTCGCCGTCGTCGGTGGCCGGCATCGGGTAGAAACCTCGAACCCACTGGGCACCGGCCTCACGCAGCTCGCGGTAGTTCACCGAGTCGAGGTTCTGGTTGAAGTTCGCACCCAGCGCGCCGTTGGCGACGCGGGACGGCCCGGCGGCGCCGTCCGGCCGGGCCTCGCGGTCGGGGTCGTTCGCGGCGCCCCCGGCGTGAGCGGCGGTGGTGACGGCGAGGGCCGCCGTCAGTGCGGTGATCGACAGCTGGCGCAACATGAGCATCATCCCTCGGTCCTCGACGAAGTCGGTCGCATCGGGTCGATGCGTTGAGCGCCTCATGTTTGCGCTAACTTGACCCCTCCGTCAAGACCCCTGTCGAGAATCCTTCGCCGCATCCGTCAGCGCGCGGGCAGCGCCCGGCGGCACCGCAAGGGCGCTGCGGTCAGCGCTCGGGGGCCGCCGTGGAAGCGCGAACTACCAGCTCAGGGCGGACGAACCGGACCGTGTCACGGGTGACGGGCGCGGCCTGCGACGATTCGATCTGTGCGATCAGATGCTCGAGTGATCGCCGTCCCACCGCGCCGAGATCCTGGCGGACGGTGGTCAGCGGCGGGGTGAGGTACGGCGTGAAGTCGAGGTCGTCGAACCCGACGACGCTCAGATCGTCCGGAACCCGCCGTCCCAGTTCGTCCGCCGCCCGCAGGACTCCGACCGCCATCTGGTCGTTGGCGACGAAGACGGCGGTCACGGAGGCGTCGGTCAGCAACTGGCGGCCGGCGGCATACCCGGACTCCGGCGACCAGTCGCCGACAGCGGACTCGGGGACGACCCGCTTCGAGCGCTTGAGCGCACGCTGCCACGCGGCGCGACGCCGTTCGGCCGGATTGGAGTCCGGCAGCCCGGCGACATGGTGCACGGTCGCGTGCCCGAGATCGATCAAGTGGCCGACCGCGGCACGCGCTCCGGCCGCCTCGTCCATGCCGAACGTGGGATGCTCGTGTGCGGATCGGCTGTCGACGATGACCACCGGCACCTCTTCCGGAAGCTTCAGGTGCGGGGTGTCCAGGATCCGCGCCTCGATCACGATCACACCGTCCACCGCGCGGTCGGTGAGACCCCGGACTGCAGCACGGACGTTCTGCTCGGTCGGGTCCTCGACCACCGCAAGACTCACCGAGTAGCCGCGGGCCTGGGCGCCGGCCACGACGGACTCGACGATGCGGATGTTTCCGACAGCGCTGAGCTTGAACATGACGACGCCGATGGTGCCGAACCGGCCGGTGGCCAGCGCCCTGGCCGCGATGTTGGCACGGTAGCCGAGCCGCTCCATCGCCGTCTCGACCCTGTCGCGGGTCTCGGCCGTCACCCGGTCGTGCCCGTTGACCACTCGGGAGACCGTCTGACCCGAGACGCCGGCAAGCTTGGCGACGTCGGCCATGGACGCTCCACCCGAGGCTCGCGTCCCTCGTGGTCGCACCACGGCGCGCCGTCTCCTCTCGTCATGACGTCCGTACGTGAAAGCACGGGCGCTCGGACCGCTGCGCGCCACCCCGGTCGCCGGTGACCTCCGACCGTGCCCATCAAGCTGCGGTCAGGTCATTTCCTGGTGGCGAATTCCCTCGAAGTCACTCAGGGACGTGTCGTAGTCCTTGCCGCCGACAGGATACATCGAGGTCATCCAGTGGTGGAAGTTGTCGCCAGAGGCACGGAGACGCTCGTACAGACGCTGCAACAGGTCGGCTCGCACGTCACGCAGCCCCGGATCCTCGTATCGGTTGCACAGCTCGTCCGGGTCGGCACCGAGGTCGTAGAGCTCGTTCACGCTCTCGGGGTTGACCACCAGTTTGAAACGCTCCGTGCGCAGCATGCGCTGTGGGTACGGGAAATGGTGACCGTGGAACTCCGCCGTCATTTCGGTACGCCAGTCGGCCGGCTCCTCCCCCATCGCGAACGGCACCAGGCTGCGACCGTCCGCCTCGGGATCCGGCTCGATGCCGGCGAGATCGAGAATCGTCGCGGTGAAGTCCACCAGGTTCACGAACGACGTCGTCGACGTGCCGCCGGGGGCACCGGGGACCCGAAGCAGCCCGGGGATCCGGTAGATGTCGTCGTACATCGCCGGACCCTTGTCGTGCAGGCGGTGCGCCCCGGTGAACTCGCCGTGATCCGCGGTGAACGCGACCGCCGTGGTGTCCCACAGGTCGAGGCGTTGCAACGCCTCGATGAGGCGGCCGACCTGGTCGTCGATGAGGCTCACGTAACCCCAGTAGGCGGCGACGAGCCACCGCCAGGTGTCCTCGCTCAGGGTGTCGTGTGTCCAGTGCTCGCTGTATCGCCGTTGGACCGGCGGCTTGTTCTCGAACGTCTCCGCCAGCGAGGCCGGCAGCTCGACCACGTCCGGCGAATACATCTCGAGGTACTCGCGCGGCAGCAGATACGGCAGGTGCGGACCGTAGAAGTGCGTGGCCATGAAGAAGGGGCGCTCGTCGCGGTGGCGGTCGAGTGCGTACTGCTCGAGCCGTTCGATCGTCCGGTCGGTGAGGTAGTGCTCGAAGGTGGCCTCCGGCGGCTGGTGCAGTACCCCGGCGAGCAGGTTTCCCGGTTCACCGTTCGGGAAGGTTCCGCGCACCCCGTCGTCGACGACGGGCTGGGGCAGGTCGTTGTCCTTCAGCCAGGTCAGGTAGTCGGGGTGGCTCACCGGGTTGTGCCAGCCCGGGAGATGCAGTCCGTCGAAGCCGAACTCGCCGGGGCCACGACGCTTGCCCACGTGCCACTTGCCCTCGATTCCGACGTTGTATCCAGCGTCGCGTAGCCGCCGCGAGAACGGGACGAACTCGTCCGACAGCTCCTCGGAGTACCCGACGTTGCGCTCGTAGTTGGCGAGCAGCCGGTGCCGGAACGGCAGCACGCCGGTGAGCAGACTCGCCCGAGCCGGCGTGCAGATGGCCGACGGGGTGAAGCAGGCGTCGAACCGCGTTCCGCCGGCGGCCAGGGCGTCGAGGTTCGGGCTGGCGACGTGTGGATTGCCGTAGCACCCGAGGGTGTCGACTCGATGCTGGTCCGTCATCAGGAACAGCATGTTGGGCGATCTGTTCATCCCCACCTCCGGAACGTTATCGCAAACATATGTACGCATGATGGCATTGGCAACGTCGCTGGACAGCTTCCTGCCTGTTCGAACGCCATATGTCCGTCCTCTTGACGCCTTATGACAACGGCCGTAGGTTATCGCAAACATGGTCCGGGCGCCGACGGCCGGGCACCCCGGGGGGCGGACGCGGACAGGTCGGTTGACCACGTCGATCAGAGGAGTCACCCAATGGGGCAGCATCGCCGCGACCTCGGGCGTCACATCAGCCGGCGCCAGCTCATCGGCACCTCGAGTGCCGCCGCGCTCGCGGCCGTACTCGCCGGATGCACCGGTGGTGGGCAGTCGAGCGCCGGCAACGGTGGTGGTGGCGGCGGCGGAAAGAACGGTCCACTGCAGTGGTGGGACCAGTTCCGGCCGCTGACCGACCTGTTCGAGAAGGATCTCTTCGGCGCCTACACGAAGAAGCACCCCGACGTCGAGGTCGAGCGTCGGCAGATGCCGGCGGCCGACCTCGGTCAGGCACTGCAGATCGCGCGGCGCAGCAACCAACTACCGGACGTCCACTCCACCGCCGGACTCGGCAGTTCGACGGCCGCGCTCGTACGCGAAGGATGGTTCCAGCCGATCGGTGGCTTCGTCGACGTCGCCGGGAGCCCGGTCGGTGACCTCCTCTACGACGGCATCCATCGGTTCGACGGCGAGATCTACGGTTTCCCGGCGTTCTCCGGTCGCTGGCACGAGCACGCCCCGTGGTTCAACACCGCGTTGCTCCAACAGGCCGGCGTCGATCCCGAGGAGGAGCCCGCGACCTGGGACGATTTCCGTGCCGTCGCCCGCCGAATCACGCAAGGCACCGATGACGGCGTGTTCGGAATGGTGATTCCGATGAAGGAACCACCGTTCCTGGACACCCTGGTGAACAAGTTCGCGATGACCGCCGGGGCACCCGGCCCGGGCGGCGTGGACTGGGCAACCGGCGAGTACGTGCTCGACTCCCAGGAGTACGTCGATGCAGTCGAGTACCTCGTGTCGTTGCAAGAGGACGGGGTCATCCACCCCGCGTCCGCCTCGATGGGCCCCAGGGACGCCCGAGCACGTTGGGCAGCTGGACAGGCAGCCATCTACCCGTGGGGGCCGTGGTTCATCGGCGGGTTACTCGTCGATGAACCGGAGGCCGTCGAACGTGGCGTCGGCGTCTGGCACATTCCCACCCCCCAGACGGCTCGCAACTTCATCTACGAAGCGCCGCAGCCCGGGACGTTCTGGGTTTCGGCCGAGTCGGAGCAGCCCGAACTCGCCGCCGAAATACTCCTCCAGATGACGACCAGAGAGTTCCAGGCCGAGCTGGCCGCGGCGATGGACGTCTTTCCCGCGCTGATCGACGTCGTGGCCGACGCGGACGTACACCCCGCCTATGCTCGGTGCGCCACCTACTTCCAGGAAGACATCCGGTTCGGCCCGTCGCCCGAGGTCGGCAATCCCGGCGTCGCACGGGTGAACTCCGAGATGCGTGACGTGCACCCCAACGTCGGAGAGATCGCTCAGTCGGTGCTCACCGGCTCGGCCTCCGACATCAAGGGCGAACTCGCTCGCTACAACGACAAGCTGAGCGCCGAACGCGAGCGCGCGTTGAAGGCCGTCCAGGAGGACGGCGCCGAAGTCGACCTGAACGCCTGGGTTTTCGCGAACTGGGATCCGAACACCGACTACGACCAGACGGCCTACGGCCAGCGCTGATGACGACGATCCAGCAGCGCGACGGTGCTCCCGTGACGGGACCCCGCCCCCGCCGGCGCAGCCGGTTGCGGCGGATGCGGGACGACTGGTGGATCTACCTCTTCCTGCTCCCGACCCTGGTCGGATATGGGGCATACACGATCTACCCGCTCGTGGCGTCGTGGTGGTACGCCTTCCTCGACTGGCCGGGCTTCGCGGCAACGGGCACGTTCGTCGGGATCGAGAACTTCGACCGGCTGATGGACGACGAGCTGTTCTGGAACGCCTTCTGGAACTCGATCGTTTTCCTCGTCATCTCAGTGCCCCTGAGAGTAGGGCTCGCGCTGGCGCTGGCACTCGTGCTCAACCGTAAGAAGACCCCGTTCAAGGGGTTCTTCCGCACCCTGTTCTTCCTGCCCGTGGTGACCACGGGAGCCATCGTCGGCATCGTGTTCACCCTGTTGCTCGACGCCAGCGGCCCGGTGAGCGGGGCACTGGTCTGGTCCGGTCTGACGGACACACCGGTGAACTTCGCGGCCGAGGCGGAGACCTCGTTGTACAGCGGCATCGCCGTCTGGGTGTGGAAGTGGCTCGGCATCACGCTGATCTACTGGCTGGCGGCACTACAGACCATCCCGGCGGACGTGCACGAGGCCGCCATGATCGACGGTGCGGGCGCCTGGCGGGAGTTCCGGCACGTGACGCTGCCGATGCTGGTGCCGTTCCTCGTCATCATCACGCTGATCGACACGGTGGCCGCGCTCAACGTGTTCGACCTGATGCAGACCCTCACGGCCGGCGGCCCGTCCTTCTCATCCGAGGTGATCGAGATCTTCATCTTCCGCACAGCCTTCGGCGCCACCGTGCCGCAACTGGGCTACGCCTCGGCAGCAGCGGTGTTGTTCGGACTGCTGACGATGCTCATCGCCGTCGTCCAAGCGGTCGGTATCCGCTGGGCGCGACGCCGGACGGGGTCGGCATGATGGCCGCTGGCACCGACGTGGAGCCGCTCACCGCGCCGGAAAGCGTCGCCGCGAAGCCGCCGTTACGGTCGCGCCGAATCGGGCGCCCCCGGCCCGGCCAAGTCGGGACCGCCCTCGTCCTGGCCGTTTTGGCCGGACTGTGGATCTACCCGTTCGTCTGGCTGATCTCGGCGTCGCTGAAAACGTCCAGCGAGATCTTCGGCGGCGGCCTGGACCTGATACCGGAAGCACCGGTCTGGGAGAACTACTCCCGCGCCTGGACAGAAGTCGGGTTCGCGACGTACTTCGCCAACTCGGTGCTCATCACGGTAGGGACCGTGCTGCTGATCGTCGTGCGCAGCGCACTCGCCGGGTATGTGCTCGGCCGGTACGACTTCGTCGGCAAGAAGCTCCTCATCGGGATCTTCCTCGTGACGTTCTTCCTCCCGGAGGGGTACACGATCATCCCGATCACCCAGCTGACCGATCAGCTGGGGCTGCTCAACAGCCACATCGGGGTGATCCTCGGCCTCGGGGCCGGCGGGCAGATCGCCGCGACCCTGCTGTACGCCGGGTATTTCCGGCGGCTACCGAAGGAGCTGGAAGAATCCGCGCGCATCGACGGCGCGGGTCAGTTCACGATCTTCTTCCGGGTGATGCTCCCACTCGCCTGGCCCATCACCGCCACCGTCGTCATCCTCACGTTCCTGTTCGCCTGGAACGTCTATCTGCTGCCCCTGGTGTTCACGCTCAGTGAGCCGGAGCTGCGGACCCTCGCGGTCGGCATGACCGTCTTCGTGGGCGAGCAGAGCACCGACTGGTCCGGGATGGCCGCGGCGGCCGTGATCTCGCTGCTGCCGGTGATCGCCGTCTTCGTCGTCCTGCAACGCAAGTTCGTCGACAGCATCGCCGGAGCTGTCAAGCAATGACGGCAGCCATTTCCGTCAACAGCGGTGACCGTCAACAGCAAGCCGATCGGAGCCACATCACACATGACTGTTCCCACTCGTGAGGCCGTCGTCACCATCGACACGCACCGGCCCGTGGGCCACATCGACGACGACGTCTACGGCCACTTCCTGGAGTCCGCGTTCTTCGGCAACATCGACGGCGGTGTGTCCGACGAGGGCTCGCCACTGTCGATCAGCGAGCCCGGGCTCCTGCAGGGGCTGCGCGCCGACGTCCTGGAACTGTGCCGTGAGCTGGGCCCGGGACCGATCCGCTGGCCCGGAGGCAATTTCGCGTCGGCCTACCACTGGGAGGACGGCGTCGGCCCGCGCGACGCACGCCCGAGCCGGTTGGAGCTCGCCTGGGGGGACCGCGAGTCCAACCGCTTCGGCACCGACGAGTTCCTGGCCTGGTGCGAGGCGGTGGGCGCGGAGCCCTACCTGGTGCACTCGTGCCGTGACGTCGACGAGGCGGTGCGCTGGGTCGAGTACACCAATGCCGAGCGTGACACCGCACTGACCGGACGGCGGTCGGCGAACGGACGGAGCGAGCCTTGGGGGGTCCGTTACTGGGGCATCGGCAACGAGGTGTACGGCCGGTGGCAGATGGGCCACCGCAGTGCCGAGGAGTACGCCACAGCGGCCGGTGAACACGCCCGGTTCATGCGCGCGGTCGACCCGTCGATCCGGCTGGTCGGGGTCGGCATCCCATGGGATCAGGAGCAGTGGACCCGCCCGGTGCTCGCCCGCGCGGGCCGGTACCTCGATCACCTGTCGCTTCATCTCTACGGCGCGAGCACGCAGTTGTGGACCGGGGACGACTACGACGACGTGGCTGCCCAGTCGCTGTTCTTCGAGCAGCAGCTCGTCGCGTACTCACAGCTGGTCACGGCGATCTCCGCGGAGGTCGGGCTGGAAAGCCCGCCGGCGCTCACCCTCGACGAGTGGACGATGCGCCACCTCGAACCCGCCGTCTGGCCGGACCCGCAACCGGGTGCCAACGGCGGCACGGCGCCCCGCGACGTACCCGGCGTCGACGGATGGCCGGGACGCACCAGGGTGAATCGATGGAGCCCGCGGACGGTAGCCGACTCCGTCTTCTGCGCCGGAGTCCTGCACGCCATCCACCGCACCGCAGGGCTGCCCGCGCCGGTGGCGATGGCCAATCCGGTGAACCTGGTGAATGCCAACGGTCTGGTGGTGGCCCGGCCCGGCGGCGCGTTGCGTTCGGCGATCTACCATGTGTGGTCGCTGTACCGGCACCACACCGGCCGCACCGCGCTGGCGTCGTCGGTGGACGGACCCGCGCGGAACACGGCGGTCCGCCTGGGCGACAACCGCGGACCGGACGGCCGCCTGCTGACATCACCGATGACGGTTCCGCACCTCGACGTGTCGGCCACCCGGTCCGACGACGGCTCGGTCCGCGTCGCCGTCGTCAACCGGCACCGGGACGAGTCGGTGCGTACCCGGCTCGTGCTGGACGACTCCGCCGAGCAGACGCCACGCCGCGCCCGCGTGCGCACCCTCGGTGCCGACGTGTCCGACGTCCACGGGTTCAACGACCTGACCGCTCCCGACACGGTCGGGGTGCGCGACCTCGGCGAGATCGAGTCGGACGCGGGAACCTGGGTGGTCCCGCCGCATTCGGTGACCGTCCTGACGCTGGAGGACGGTGCACGATGAGCCAGCCCAACATCCTGCTGATCTGCACCGATCAGCAGCGATTCGACGCCGTCGGTGCCTACGGGAATCCGGACGTCGCCACGCCCAACCTCGACCGCCTCGCCGAACAGGGTGTGGTGTTCGACAACTGCTACGTGCAGAGTCCGGTGTGCGGCCCGTCCCGCGCGAGCCTCATGACCGGCCGCTACGTCCCGTCGCACGGGCTGCACGCCAACGGCGTCGACCTCGAACCGCACGAGGAGCTGTTCAGCCGAGGACTGGCCGACGCCGGTTACGACTGCGGGCTGGCAGGAAAGTTCCACCTCGGTGCCTGCCACGCCGGCCGCAGCGAACCCCGCCTCGACGACGGCTTCCGGATCTTCCGATGGGCGCACGACCCTTACCCGGGCTCGCCGGAGAACGCCTACCACCAGTGGCTCGAGGCACGGTTCCCGGACCTGTACGCGTCCGTGATGCGCGGCGGTGCCGGCGAGTACACCTGGGACACGGTGCCCACGGAGGCGCACTACAGCCACTGGATCGGCACCGAGACGATCGACTTCCTCCGCTCGTCCCGCGACGAGAGCAAGCCGTTCTTCTTCGTCGCGAACTTCTTCGATCCGCATCACGGTTTCGGCGCGCCGCGGGAGTACGTCGACCGTTACGACCCGGATGCGTTGTCGTCTCCGGTGACCCGCGACGGCGAACTCGACGGCAAGCCGCCGATCTTCGCCGATGCGTCCAAGGAGTCCTACGCCGGCCGGGCACGTGGGTACACCGACTACTCCGACGACGAGCTGATGCGCACCCGTGCCGCCTACTACGCCATGGTGTCGCTGGTCGACGACGAGGTCGGGCGCATTCTCGCCGCACTCGACGAAGCCGGCCTCGCCGACGACACGATCGTGGTCTTCACCAGTGACCACGGCGAGATGCTGGGCGATCACCAGCTGATGCTCAAAGGCCCGTTCATGTACGAGTGCGCCGTGCGCGTCCCGCTGATCGTGCGCTGGCCGGGAACCGCGGAGCCGGGCACCCGTCGCTCGGAACTGGTGCAGTGGATCGACCTCGCTCCGACGTTCCTGCAGGCCGCCGGTGTCGACGTGCCGACCCGGGTACAGGGCACGAGCCTGGCCGGGCTGATCGCGGGCACGGACGACGACTGGCGCGACTGGGCCCTGTGCCACTACCGCGACAGCGGCAACCCCTACGACCCGCCCGTGCACGTCACGATGCTGCGCCACGACCACTGGAAACTCGTCGTGCACCACGGCCCACCGAGCACCGCACGCGAGCGCACCGGCGAGTTGTACGATCTCGCCGCCGACCCGGCCGAACTGACGAACCTGTGGCACGACGACTCGCACCGCAGCGTCCGGACGGACCTGCAGGAGATGCTGATCGACGTCACGGTGGCCACCGAAGACCGCAGCAACCCACGGCTGGCGCCGTGGTGACCTCATCCCGCTACCGCCCGCCGAGGCGTGATCGTCGGGCGTTTACTACCGCTCTGGTGATCGTAGATCCCTGACGATCAGGCTCCGCTGCCGCGCTGCTCCCCCAGATCCCAGACGCGCTCGATGGGGCGCGGCTCGCCGTCGCCTGCCGCGGAGACGAACCCGTCGACGAACCGGCCGATGTGCGCCTGCCACCGCGCGTTCGCCGGATCGTCGGCCAGCGCACTCATCGCCGCGTCGAAGTCGTCGCATTCGACCAGGTGGAACAGGTCGCGCCCGCTACGCCAGATGGTCCACTCGTGGATGCCGACGCGGGCGAACGACGCCGCCAGGTCGTCGGGTATGCGCTGGTGGTTCTCGACATAGCCGGACTCCGAGCCCGGATGCAACACCGAGTGCAGGGCGACACGCATGCGGCTCTCCTCGCCATCGCGTTTCAAGGATGAACGCACCATATCGATCGCGGCGCCACCGGCAGCACACGTAGGAACGTTCCTACGGTTGACAGGTAGGAAACTCCCTACCTAATATCGCCGCCATGACGATCACCCGAGTACGCACGCTCAACGTACCCGTATCCGACCAGGACAAGGCCAAGACCTTCTACGTCGACACCCTCGGTTTCGACGTGCTCGCGGACAACGACATGGGCCCGACGCGCTGGCTGGAGGTCGCCCCACCCGGAGCGGAAACGTCCCTGGTGCTCGGCTCGCACGCCACCATGCCCCCTGGCAGCCAGAAAGGTGTCGTGCTGACGACCAGCGACGTCGACGGCGACTGTGCCCGGCTGCGCGCGGCCGGGGTCGAGCTCGAAGGCCCCGACGACATGCCATGGGGTCGCCAGGCCACCTTCCACGACCCCGACGGCAACGGTTTCGTTCTCGTACTGTCGACCGGGTGAACCCCGACCTGAACGACGACGTGTTCGCCGCGCTGGCCAGTCCGGTGCGGCGGGCGCTGCTGACCCTGCTGCTCGACGGCCCGCGGACGGTCAACGAGCTCGCGGCGCACTTCGACATGCGCCGGCCGAGCGTCTCCGAGCATCTCAAGGTGCTCCGCGACGCCGAACTCGTCAGCGAGCGCAGGGTCGGCCGCGAACGCCACTACAGCCTCGAGGCGGGGCCGCTGATGGAGCTGCAGGAATGGCTGCACCCGTACGAGCGGTTCTGGCGCGAACGCATGGCCGGCCTCCGTGACGTCCTGGAGGACATGTGACCGACGACGATCCGCGGACCATCCGGGTCGACGAGTTCCTGCCGCACCCGCCGCAGAAGGTGTGGCGGGCGCTGACCGACTCCGAGCTGATGGCGCGGTGGCTGATGCCCAACGACTTCGTGCTGCGGGTGGGCCATCGGTTCACCTTCCGCACCGACCCGATGCCGGCCGTCGGTTTCGGCGGGGTGTGCCACTCCGAGGTGCTCGACTTCGAGATCGAGAGGATGCTGCGCATCGCCTGGCGCGCCGCGCCGGAGGATCAGAGCTCCCTCGATTCGACCGTGACTTTCACTCTGGAGCCGGAAGGCACCGGGACGCGGCTGTTCGTGGTGCACGACGGGTTCGACCCCGACGACCCGTTGCAGGCGCTCTCGCGCCGCGCCATGGGTGGCGGATGGCTCGGCGTCGCCCGGCGGATCGACCGCGTCCTCGATCCCGCGTTCTCATGATCATCAACGGCGGCGCAGCTGCTCACCCAGGAACGCCAGCGCGGCCGGATAGGCGCTGAGCCGGTTCGCCCGCTTGGCCAGTCCGTGCCCCTCGTCCGGATAGACCTGCAGCGTGCAGGTGACGCCCTTCTCGTCGAGCGCGACCTTGATCTGCTGCGACTCGGACAGCGGCACCCGCGGGTCGTTCGCACCGTGGATCACGAACAACGGAGTGTCCATCGCGCGCACATGGGTCAGCGGCGACGCCGCACGCAGGAAGTCGCGGTCGCGCTCCAGGCTGCCGTACTCGCGCTCGCGGACCGCACGCCGGTAGTCCGACGTGTTCTCCAGGAAGCTGACCAGCGACGACATGCCGACGATGTCGACGCCCGCCGCCCACAGCCCGGGATGCATCGACAACGCCGCCAACACCATGTACCCGCCGTAGCTGCCGCCGTAGAGCGCGACCCGGTCCGGCTCACCGCGCACCGCGGGCACCCAGGAACGGATGTCCACCAGGTCGAGCACCGACTCCAGCCGCAGCCGGACGTCGTCCATCGAGTACCAGCGCTTGCCGTATCCGGTGGAGCCACGGACGTTGGGCACGACGACGACGTGGCCCGCGGCCGCGAGCGCCTGGTTGACCGCGCTGAACTGGCGCCGCGCCTGTGACTCCGGGCCGCCGTGGATGTTCACGACGACCGACCCGGCCAGCTCGGGTACCGGCTCCGGCGGCGTGTAGACGAAGCAGGGAATGCTCTCGCCGTCACGGGTCGGCACCCGCATGCTCGCCGGCTCCACCAGGGTGCGGCGCAGCTCCGGTGACATCTGGGCGGTGCCGTCCACCAGCGTGCGCACCGTTCCGCCGGCGGCGTCGACGATCACGACGGTGCCCGGTGTGGTCGGGCTGTTCAGCGCGACCGCGAGCCACGCCGCGTTCGGCGACCACGCCGTCGACACGACGCCCCGCCCCGGCAGCACCACCGGGACCAGCGGCTCGCCGTCGGGACCGTGGATGGTGAGCTCGTCCGCTCCGTCGACGTGGCGCGCGACCAGCAGCCGTGAACCGTCCGGCGACGGCAGCGCGGTGACGTCATGATCGTCGGCGGCGAGCAGCGTCGTCCACCGCCCCGCCGGGTCGACCGTCACGACCGAGCGGAAGTCCCGCCCGCGGTTGGACGACATCAGCACCGTCGACGTCCCGGGAAGCAGCTGCGCCGAGACGTGCATCGCGTGCTCGTCCGCATCCGTCACCTCGACGGTTCCGCCGTCGCGCACCAGCCGCACGTGGGTGGACCCCGGTTGCAGCGACGTCAGCGTCACCACGACCGTGTCGCCGTCGACGTCGACCTCGCCGACGTGCCCGCCGTCGTCGTAGACCACCCGTTCGGCGCCGGTGGCGAGATCGTGCACGACGACGTCGAAGTCGACCTTGTTCCGGCGGTTCGTCCGGTACACCACCCGGTCGGCGTCCACGTCGACGAGGGCGTGGATGAACTCCGGCTCGCGCGCCACCGGCTCGAGCGCGTCGAGGCCGACCGGCGACGACGGCAGCGGGTCCAGGTGCAGCAGCGACAGCTGCGAGCGCTCGTCGCCGTCGGTGTCGTGCTCCACGACGACGGTCCGGCGCCCGGGCACGTACCGGCCCGAGCACGCGCCCGGCAACGCCGTGAGCGGCGTGCGGTGCCCGTCCGGGCCGATCTCGACGACCTGTGTCGCACCGGTGGCGTCGGAGCCGGCCAGCACGCGACCGTCGTCGTCGACGTCGAACACGGTCCAGGTGTGCAGCTCGAGCAGATCGGTGATCACCGACTCGTCAGGGCGGGCCATGAGCAGCACCCTAACCGGCCGCGACCGGCGCGACGTTCACGAGGCCGGGCGCTGCTTCGCCACCCGCGCCGCGAGGATCCGCTCAACCAGCGGCGCCGGCAGCGGGTTCTCCGGTGTGAAGTGGATGGTCGCTCCGGACACCTTGTGCGTCCGTGTGATCTCGCTCTTCATCGAGGCCGCGAGCTCCGGGCTCATGGTGAAGAAGGACAGGTGCTTCGGCTGCGCCACGAGCCCCACCAGGTCGCGGTCGAGCGCGAAGATCACCGTGGTGCCGTACGAGATCCGTTCCCGCACCTCGGGGACGGTCGATTTGACGAGCTGTCGCAGCTCCTCCAGCGCGGTGCGGCGGTCGTCGGGCAGCCCGGCCAGGTACTCGTCGACAGCTGCGGGATCGTCTTTGGTCCGTGCCATCTCAGCCTCCTCGGGTCGTGCACGACATCCTGCGCACGTCCCGCGCGCGACGTCCACAGCCCGGACGGCTCGGCGAGAGCGTTCGTCGCCGCCCTGCTACGGTCATGTCACCGCCGATCATGTGCCCGAAATGTCCGGCTCGGTCGGCGCGGGGTGGACTGACTGGGGTCGATCGAGGGGGATGTCTCAATGCGCATGACCAACGGACGCCGGACGCGGCAGCTGTTGGCGGTAGGAATCGCCGCCGTGCTCGCGGTGTCGGCTTGTTCGAACGACTCGGGCGACGCGGGTGGTTCGGAGAGCTCCGGCGGAGAGAGCTCCGGGGAGGGCTCCGGCGGCGCGGGTAACGGCGACGACGGCGACGCTCCGCTGAGCTTCGATCCGGAACCTGCGTTCACGCTGACCGAGGACGCCCCACAGGGCGGGTGGCCGGCGGCGGTCCTGCACGGCGAGCTGGCATTCCTGGCGGACTGGGGCGCGCTGACCGTCCACGACGTCACCAGCGGCGAGACCGTCGCCCAGTTCGAACCCGAGCGGCCGTTGCTGTTCGACCCGGCCGGGATCGGCCCGTCGGACGCGTTCCTGTTCCCGCCGGCTCTGGTCGACGTCGATGGGGAGCCGGTGGTCCTGGCCGGGTTCGCGGTGGAACCGAGTACCGGCGCCGTGCAGTTCGACGTGGAGATCATCGCCGTCGACGCGGCCACCGGCGAGGAACGCTGGCGCTTCACCGCGCCCAACCCCACGCCGCGGCCACGCGTGCCGCAGAACGTGGCGTCCGTCGTCGTCCGCGGCGCCCACGACGGTGTCGCCGTCGTCGAGACCACCCGTGACGCCGCCGCGTCCACGACGTTCGGCCTGGCCCTCGACGACCCCGAGGTCGTGTGGACCGACGACGAGTTCGGCGTGTCCGGCGTGCACCAGGGCACCGCGGCGGGGCTCGGGGCGAACGGCACCTTGACCGCGGTCGACATCGTCACCGGTGAGCAGCTCTGGAAGGGCGACGAGCCGGCCGCGCACTCCGCCGAGCTGGCCGGGTACTCGGTGGGGCCGGCAGGTCCGTGGCTGAAGGTGTCGTCTGCCATGGAGGCGACCCGCTTCGTCAGCATCGAAGACCAGGAGGTCGCCTTCACCGCGGACGACGGCGTCAACGGCGCGATGTTCTGCCTGTCCGACGTGGACGCGTCCGTGGTGGTCTGTGTGGAGGACGACACCGAAGCCGTCGCCATGGACACCGAGAGCGGCGAGGTGTTGTGGCACGACGACTCGTGGGACGGGCGACTCAAGGGCCTCTGGCACGGGGCGGTGTACGTCGCGCGCGACGACGCGGCCGTGGTCGTCGACGCCCGCACCGGTGACGTCGTCAGCGAGGACGGCGGCGTCGCCCCGGCCGTGGTGAACGACCACGTGGGCATCGCCCAGGACGGCACCGACGTCAACGTCTACCCGGTGGCGGGCTGAGGCCCGGAGCCGCTTCCGTTGCGGCCGTCACCAGGCTTGTGCACGCGTCACGAGGCCCGCAGGGGTGGTGACGCATGGAATTCCATGGTGAACGTGGTCATTCCCGGGCAGCGCGTTGGGCGCGGCGCAACGCCTTGGACTCCGGGCTGTTGCCGCGCTTGTACGGGTCGTCCGGCCGGACGGCCAGTGTCGCGAGCTGCCGCGCGACACTCGCCAGCTGTTTCGACAGCCGGCCGGTGTTGTACTCGAGCCCGTACTTCTCCACCAGCCGGCGCACCTCGCGCGCGGCCTCCGGGTAGCGCCGCGCCGGGATGTCCGGGAACAGATGGTGCTCGATCTGGTAGCTGAGGTTGCCGGTCAGCAGGTGGAACAGCGGCGTCCCGGTGATGTTCGCCGAGCCGAGCAGCTGGCGCAGGTACCACTGCCCGCGGTTCTCGTTCTCCGCCTGCTCCTTGCTGAAGGTCTGCACGTCGGCGGGGAAATGGCCGCAGAAGATGACGTTGAACGACCAGATGTTGCGGATCACGTTGGCGACGATGTTGCCGCCGAGCACGGCCAGCGGCACCCACCAGGCGGTGAACGGGACGAGCGGCAGGCTCAGCGCCGGGTAGAGCAGGTAGTCCTTGAACACCTGGCGGCGGATCTTGCGCAGCGCCCGCTTCTTGCGGGCCTGGAACTCCTCCTTCGGCATCCGCCCGGCGAGGTACTCGTCCAGCTCGACACCGTGGTACATCACGCCCCACTCGAAGACGAGCATGAGCATGAACGCCAGCGGGAGATTGAAGCGGTGGCTCGGGTACCACGGCTGGTCGGCATCGATGCGGAACAGGTTGTACCCGATGTCGCGGTCCATGCCGTGCACGTTCGTGTACGTGTGGTGGATGTAGTTGTGGCCGTGCTTCCAGTCCTGCGCCGGCGCCACGATGTCCCACTCGTAGCGCTTGCCGTCGACCATCGGGTCGTTCATCCAGTCGTACTGACCGTGCATGACGTTGTGCCCGATCTCCATGTTCTCGAGGATCTTGGCGAGGCCGAGCAGGGCGATGCCGACGACGAAGACCGGCCAGTAGAACGGGAAGAACAGCCCGATCCGGCCGAGCACCTCGAACGCCCGCTGCACCCGGATGACCCGCCGGATGTAGTCGGCGTCGCGCTGGCCGAGATCGTTCAGGATGCGCTGGCGCACGTCGTCCAGCTCGGAACCGAAATCCTCGAGCTGCTCGTAGGTCATGTAGTCCAGGCCGACGGTGGAGCGCTTACCGGCGTCCTCCCCCACCAGCGGCTCCGGCGCCTTGTTGTGGTCGGTCGCGCTCAGCCGCTCGACCGGTGCGGGTTTACGTCTCCTGGTGAACATCGCTGCCTCTCGTCGGTTCGCAGATCGGGCTCGCAGGTCGGCTCACTAAGTCGGCTCTCACAGGTCAGCTCAGAGGGCCACGTTCACGTCGCCGACCGGCACGTTCACGCAGATCTTGATGGTCTCGTCGGTGTTGGCGCCGACCGCGCCGCTGATGACGTGGCGGACCGCGCCGTGGTTCTTGCGCGTCGCGCAGGTGTTGCACACGCCCATGCGGCAGCCGAACGCGGGCGTCAGCCCGGCGGCCTCGGCCTGCTCGAGGATGGTGGCGCCGGAGTTCTCCGCGCTGGCGACGCTGTCTTCGAAAGTCAGCGTGCCGGTGGCGTCGGCGGCGTCCGGGTCGACGCTCGGCACCTTGAAGTACTCGGTGTGCAGCATGGCGCCGGCGCCGAGCTCGTCGTACGCGGCCCGCACGGCGGCGATCAGCCCGGCCGGTCCGCAGACGTAGCTCGGCGTCCGAGCCGGGTCCACGCCCACCTGCTCGAGGTGCTCGGCGGTGAACCGCCCGGACGGGCCGCCGCGCGCCGCGTCCTCGGGCCGACGGGTGTAGACGCGGTGGATTCGCGCCGACGGCATCGCCGCGGCGATCTCTTCGAGCTCGTCGGCGAACATCTCGTCCGCGCGGGACCGGGCGTAGTGCAGGAACGTCACCCGGCCGCGGTGGCCGGTGTCGCGCAGCGTCCGCAGCATCGACATCACCGGCGTGATGCCGCTGCCGCCGCTGAGCAGCAGCAGGTCGTCCGGCACCGGACTGGGCAGCACGAACTCGCCCTCGGCCTGTGACAGGTGGACGAGAGTGCCCGGCCGGAGCCGGTGGTGCAGGAACTGCGAGACGTAGCCGTCCGGATGCGCCTTGACGGACACGCTGAACCGGTTGCCCGGCCGCGCGCCCGAGCTGGAGACGGAGAAGCAGCGGATCTTGCGGGTGCCGTTCACCTCGACACCGAACTGGACGTGCTGGCCGGGACGGAACCCCGACCATGCGCCGTTCGCGCGCAGCACCACCGTGCTCGCCTGGCCGGTCTCGCGCCGGACGTCGACGACTCGCGCGCGCACCAGCGCCACCGTGAGCATCGGGTGCACCTGCTCGAGGTAGTGGTCGACGGTGTGCGGCGACGTGAGGCTCGCGACGGCACGCGAGCCGAGTGCACGGCGGATGATGCCGATCGCGACCTCCCGCGGGGCTTGAGTGTACGCCTGTACACTCACATAGTGATCGGACGTGACAAACGGCGCAAGTGCCACCGTGCGTGACGTCGCCCACGGTGGACAGATGTGCACTGTTGACGACGGCATCTACGCTGTTGGGCATGGCCGGAGTCGGTGTCGCGCCCGAATCACGACAGGAGCGGAAGGAACGCACCCACGATGCGATCCTGCGCTCGGCCCTCGAGCTGAGTGGCCGGCACGGCTTCGCCCAGCTCAGCCTGCGCCAGGTCGCCCGGCACGCGGGCGTGGTCCCCACCGCCTTCTACCGGCACTTCGACTCGATGGACCAACTCGGGCTGGCACTGGTCGAGCAGTCGTTCGCGACGCTGCGCCGCATGATCCGCGACGCCCAGCGCGACCCCCACGTCTTCGACAACATCATCGACGCGTCGGCCGAGATCCTGGTCGAGACCGTCAAGCAGAACAAGGCCGACTTCGCCTTCGTCGCCCGAGAGCGCGTCGGCGGTTCACCCACCGTGCGGCGCGCCATCCGGCACGAACTGGACCTGTTCGTCAGCGAGCTGGCCGTGGTTCTGGCGCGGCTGCCGAACATCGAGACGTGGAGCAGCGACGACGTCCGGATGGTGGCGCGGCTGTTCGTCCGCAACATGGTCGCCAACGCCGAGGAGATCGTCGAGATCCCCGACGGCCGCACCGATCTGGAGGACGAGATCAAGGACGGCGCACGTCGCCAGATGCGGCTGATCGTCATCGGCTTCCGCGACTGGCGCTCCTGAGGGACGTAACGTCGCTGCCATGACGTCCGCGTACGACCCGAGCACCGTGACCGCGAAGGACCGTGAGCTCCTGCGGCGTTGTGTGAACCTCGCCCGCGAGGCTCTCGACGCCGGCGACGAACCGTTCGGCTCGCTGCTCGTCGACGACCACGACACCGTCCGCTTCGCCGACCGCAACCGGGTCGCCGGCGGTGACGCCACCCGGCATCCGGAGTTCGCCATCGCCAGGTGGGCTGCCGCTCACCTGACCCCCGAACAGCGACGCGCAAGCACCGTCTACACCTCCGGCGAACACTGCCCGATGTGCAGCGCCGCGCACGCCTGGGTGGGGCTCGGCCGCATCGTTTACGCCGCGAGCACCGAACAGCTGACCGGGTGGCGCAAGGACTGGGGGTTCGAGCCGACCGGTCCGGTCGCACCGCTGCCGATCACCGTCGTCGCGCCGGGCACCCCGGTCGCCGGTCCCGAGCCGGCACTCACCGCGGAAATCCGCTCGCTGCACGCCCGGATGCTCGGCATCGACACCACGGACTAGGGCGTGCTGCGGGCAAGCAGTCCGTCGACGACGCGCGGCAGGCCGGCCGCGAACCACCGGGCGACGTCGTCGTGGCCGTCCGCGCCGCTGGCGGTGGTGTTCTGGGCGATCCACGGGTGGCGGCGGTCGCGGCCGGTGCGTTCGGCGCGACGGTGCTGCGCCGCCCACCACGCGGCGTACGTCACGCCGTGCGCACGGGTCTCGTGCTGCTCGGAGGTGAGCAGCCGCGCCATGCCCTGGACGTAGGCGCTCAGCGCGATGTAGCGGTCGAAGGCGTCCGCGGGGTCGAGTCCGTGCCGCACGAAAGCGTCGATCACGTCGCCGGCGTGCTCGAGGACGGCCGGCTCGACCGGTGGCCGGCTGCTGGCCAGCACGGAGACCAGCCACGGATGCCGCTCGTACCTGCGCCACTCCGACTGCGCGAGCGCCACGATCCTCGCCGCGCTCCCCGGCGCCATCGCCGATGGATCGCGGCGGGGCCGGGACAGGACGTGTTGCGTCATCGCGGCGACCAGCCGGTCCCGGCTGCCGATCAGCCGCTCGACCCTGACCGGCGACGCGCCCGTGTGTCGCGCCACGGATCGCAGCGTGACGGATTCGATGCCCTGACGATCCGCCAGTGCCACCGCCGCCTCGACCAGATCGTCGACGGTCACCGGGGTCGACGTGCTCGCGGCCTCCGATGCCCACGCACCGGTCACGTCGCCGTGCCGCGGCGCGGACCGGCCACGATCACGGCGACGCCGGTACGCGCGCGCCTGGCACGCTCGCGAGCAGTACCGGCGGGGACGGCCTGTGCCGGCCGGGGACGGCAACTCGTCCTGACATTCGGCGCAATCCATCCCGGCAGCCTTTCGTCACATCGACCCGATGTGACGAAACTACTGGGTCGTCGGAGCATTCGCCATCAGCGTGGAACCATGATCGAGCAGAGAGGACCGACACCATGACGTCCACGACACGCCCGCGCATCGAGGCCAGGCAGGCCACCACCGCCGAGGCCGACACCGTCGTCGCCGCGTGCCTCGAGGCGTTCGCCGACGAAGCCGTGTTCACATGGGTGCTCCCCGACCCGGAGCAGCGCCGTCTCCGTGCGGACGAGTTCTTCGACGTCCCGCTGCGCGCCGCCATCGACGCCGGAAACGTCCTCGTCGCCGTCACCGACGACGGCCACGTCGCCGGTGCGTCGGTGTGGCTCGACAGCAACGGCGGGGACGCCGAGCCGTCTCAGACACAGCCTCCTGCCGAGGACGACCCGGTGGCCAACCGCCTCGTTCTGGTCGCGGAGGCGACGGCCGCCGCACATCCGCGCACGTCACACCTCTTCCTGTCGTCCATGGCCGCGCTGCCCGCCTACCGCGGACACGGTGTGGGGACCGCGATGCTCACCGTTGCGCTGCACCGCGCCGACCGGCAGGCCAGGCCCGTCTACCTGGAAGCGTCGACGCCGCGCAGCCGGGACCTCTACGCGCGGTTCGGGTTCCGCGACCACGGGCCGGCGATCCACCTCCCGTACGACGGTCCGACGCTGCAGCCGATGTACCGGCCCGCTACGCGGGACTGACCCGGCGGTGGGATCACGGCTCGGCGGTGTAGATCAGCACCTGGGTGCCGGCGCCCTCGTCTGAGTCGTCCGGAGCGGCGTAGAGGGTGAGCTCCGTACTGTCGCCGCGGGTCTCGACGTCGATGTCCGTCGGGTTGCGGGTGATCACGTGGCCGGCCGCCGACCACAGCTGCAGCGGCACCTCGTGCCGGATCCGGTGCCCGTCCCGCAGGTCGATCATGGCGAACCCGCCGAGCTCGTAACCGGCGTCCGCGCCGGGCTGGGCCGGAAGGCCGGTCACGCCCGAGCAGAGCGTCTTGCGGGCGGCGACGTACTCGCAGTCCTGATAGTCCAGGAAGTGGTTCTCGTTGAGCCAGGTGTCCTTCTGCTTGCCCTTGACGTTCCATTCGTAGAACCGTCGCGATCCCCAGGACTGGCCCACCAGCCGCCCGGTCGCCTGGTCCATGACCACGCCACCGACGTGGTCGTCCACACCGAACATCCGGGTCACCTCGTAGGTGTCCAGGTCGACGCGGTAGATGTCCGCGGAACTGTCCGGGCGGTACTCCGCGACCGGAAGGTAGAGCGCGTCGCCGTGGACGTCGAGACCGCCCGGGTGGTACCGGTGCCCGTCCGAGATCTCGATGTCGCGCAGCAGGTTGCCCTCGCGATCGAGCACGAACAGGTGCCCGACGCCCCGGCCCGGGCTACGGTCGTAACCATCGATCGGCTCCGGATAGCGCTGCGTCGGCTCGATGATCTCGACCGAGGACAGGTAGATCCGGTCGCCCACCACCTCCATCGCCTGCGGGTGATACGTCTCGAAGTCCAGGTCGACGGTGTCGGCGTGGACCCATTCGGTGCCGCGATCGACCCGGTCGAACGCTGCGACCAGCGGTTCGTCACGGCCCTTCGCCCGGACGTCGTCGGTCGATGCCGTGGACGTGGCGACGGCGGCCACGCCGACGACCAGGGCCGTCGTGCCAGCGAGAGCGGCGAGGCGTATCTTCATGGGCCGGATGCTAGCCGGGCCACGGATGCCGCTGCGCGACCGCGCGTCGACAGGCGCTGGAACCCTCCGCGAACCGGACGTGGCGTCCCGGTGATCACGCCGGCGCCGACTCCGGCACGGCGCCATCCCCGTCCGGGACGGGACGCGGCAAGCGCCGTTCGGCGGAGTCGATGTAGTCGTGCAGGGCTGGCCCTGATGTACGGCATCCTGGACGGCTTCCTCCAGGGCACCGCGCTGCTCACCGCCGCGGGTGTCGACGCCGCCGCATTCACGCCGGTCGCGAGCGGCGGACTCGCGACCGTCGCGAGCTGGCTGCCCGGGTATGCCCGGCAGATCGACGAGGGCGCATACGCGGCTGCGGACTCCACCATGGACACCCACCTGGCAGCGATCGACCACCTCGTCCACGAGAGCGAATCGCTCGGCGTCAGCACCGAGTTTCCGCGATTCGTCAAGGCCCTGGCGGACCGGGCCATAGCAGACGGGCACGGCGGCAACGGCTACCCGGCGCTGATCGAGCAGTTCCGCAAGCCCGCGGGAGACCGGCCATGACCGGCGGTCTCCCCCACTGCGGCAGGAATATTCGGCACCCGTTCGGATCTTGGCTCCACACATGACCACCACACAGTTCAGCCCGTACGCACTGCTCGCCGAGAGCCGCCTCGGCGTCCTGGCGACCATCAAGTCGGACGGGCGCCCGCAGCTGTCACCGGTGACGCCGTTCTACGACCAGGAGGCCGGCGTCATCCTCGTGTCGATCACGGAAGGGCGGGCGAAGACCGCGAACCTGCGCCGGGACCCGCGCGCCACGCTCGAGGTCACCAGCCCTGACGGCTGGGCCTGGGCCACCGCCGAGGGCACGGCGACGCTCACCGGACCGAGCACCGACCCGCACGGCCCGGAGGTCGAGGCGCTGGTCGACTACTACCGCCGGGCCGCCGGAGAACACCCGGACTGGGACGAGTACCGGTCGGTGATGGTCTCCGACCGCAGGGTGCTGATGACGATGACAGTGGATCACGTCTACGGCGCCAAGATCCGCTGACCACGCCCTGACGGAGTACGCAACCGGGGAAGGCGCCCGCGCCGAAGCCGCGGCGCCGGGCGCCTTCCCCGGTCCGGCTCAGCACTGGTTGGGTCGTCGCGCCAGCACGACCGCGCCGGTCATCAGCAGTGCGAGGGAGATCGCCAGCCACCCGGCGACGGACGAGCCGCCCGTGTCGGGAAGACCGGGGTCCGTCGGCGACGGCTCCGGCTCCGTCGGCTCCGGCTCCGTCGGCGACGGGGTCGGTTCCGTAGGTGTCGGCTCCGGTTCTGTCGGAGTCGGCTCGGGCTCCGTCGGTGTAGGCGTCGGCTCCGGTTCGGCAGGCGGGTCGACGAACGTCACCGTCGCCGGCGAGGTTCCGGTGTTCGTCGCCGTCACCGAGATCATCTCGCTGAACCGTGTCTCCGGCAGGAGGTAGCCGTCGGGCGCCTGCACCTCGAACCAGTAGTAATCACCGAAATCCAGGCCGTCCCTGGTGCAGGTGCCGTCGGCGCCGGTCGTGCACTCGCCCACCAACGTGTCGCCCTCTGGAGCATCCGGAGCACCGTTGCCGTCGTCGAGGTAAAGCTCGAACACGGCACCGGCCAGCGGCTCTTCGGAGTCTTCGGCGATCTTGCGCACGGTCAACTCGGCGAGCTGACGTGGATCCTCGAACGGTTCGCTCACCACCACGTCGGGTGTCTCCGCACTGATGACCACGTCGGTGCGAACCGGATCGACCGGAAGCTCGTAGCCTTCCGGAGCGACGGTCTCGGTGATCGTGTACGTCCCGGTCATCAGCTCCTCGACGAGGACCACACCGGCGGCCGTGTCCGCGTCGTTCTCCCCGTTGTCGACCACCGTCACCGACACGCCCGCATCGGCCCCGTCTCCCTCGGTGGCCTCGACGGTGAAGGTCGCGCAGCAGACCGGCTCACCGCTGCTCTCGTCCAGCTTCTGCCATGCCAGCGTGCCGAGACGATTCTCGAAGACGACCGTGGCCGAACCGAATTCGTCGAGCGTGACCTCCTGCGCCTCGTCGGTCCCGATGTAGCCCGGTGGTGGCGACGCCTCGGTGACGGTGTACTCGCCGGGCTCGGCCGGATCGATGCGGACGACACCGTCGGCCGGGTCGACGTCGTTCTCGTCGTTGTCGACGATGGTGAGCTCACCCGGGTCGTCGGCTTCCGGGATCGGATTCGGCGTGACACCGAACGTCGCACCGCCGACGAGGTTGCCGTCGACGTCTCTCTTCTCGATCACCAGGTCGCCGCAACGGCTGGGAACGTCGACCGTGCCGACGGCGTGGTCCTTCAGTTCGGCATTGGTCCCCTGGCCGGACTGCGAACGCAGGTTGAGCGCCTGGTAGCCGGTGAACACGCAGGCGTCGTCCGCGCCGAGCAACTCCGTGAGGTTGAAGCCGAGCTCCATGAACCGAGCTTCCTCGCGCGCGCCCTCGGTCGTGGTGATCTCGGAGTCGTTGGCCAGCCCGGCCCATGCGTCACCGCTGCCCCCCGGTGCCACCACCCAGTCCGACCCGTCCCAGACGTGCGCCGTCTCCACCGCGAAGTCCCCATTGCCCTGCACCGTCATGGTGAGCCGTAGATCGTTCACCGTTCGGTCGGGCACCGATACGCCGTGCTGATTCGTGGTGTTGGGGTGTTGATTGAGTTCCAGATACCACGTCGTGGTGCCGGTGGTCTGCGCCCTGTCGAAGGCGACGAAGGCGTACAGGTCACCGCCGACCACCCGGTCGTAGACGTAGATGTTGCCGATGTCGGCCTGTCCCGGCGCCGACTGCGAACCCTCGTTCTGCCAGGAGGACAGGTCGTCTTCTTTCGAACCCTGGCCGTAGACGGTGTCGTCGGCATTCCCGGTGGGATCCACCAGATGCGACACGTCCGTGGAAATCTCCGCGGATCCCCAGTCGACCGGGTCACCGTCCGGCCCGGTCGCGGTGGATGAATTGTCGAAACCTTCGTAGAAGTTTCCGTCGATCTCGAACCCGCCGATGACCGAGTTCCCATCGGTGTTGGCCTGCGCCGGGACCCCCACTCCGGTACCGGCGAACACCAGTACGGTCGCCGCTGCAATACCTGCGTGCCACCGGTACGCGTTCGAGTTGGACATACATGACCCCCATTGCTGATCCCGTCGATCGACGCACGGTTCCCCCATTTGTGCGGTTGAGATCAACGCGCCGGATCGCGCTCAGACTGCTCCTGACTCACCTGACCGTCAAGCACATCCGCGAATTTCGTTGACTTTTCCCATCCGGTGGGTGTGTCGACGTTGCTGCTCACCGGCAGACGCCGCGAGCTCGAACAACTCCCCATCCGTACGCCCGGAACGTGACCGTCCCCGCCGTCGCGGAGGCCGCGAGCGCACCGTTGTGCGTGCGGTCACCATCACGTCATCGAACACTCACGCGCCGGTAAGGTTGCCGCGGGTTGACGTCGGCGCGGAGACGCGCACTCGGCTCCCCGACGCCACCGAGCAACGCCCCGCCGCCCCGTGGAGAACCACACCGTGTCCGAGGCCGAACTACGCGCCGAGATCGACCACCACGACCGCGTCCGGGACGTCGTCGCGACGATGCGCGAATCGACCGTGGCGCGGCTCGAGAAGTTCGAGGCCGACTTCGTCGAGAGCAAGCAGAACCGGTTCGCCCACGACGGCGGGCCGGACCACAACATGGGCCAGGCGATGGCGAAGCGCGGTGAGGAACGCCTTCGCAAGCTCGCCGACCGGGACGTTCCGATGTTCTTCGGGCGGCTGTGGTTCGACTCGGGCGCGGACTACCACGTGGGCCGGCTGCACGTGGCTCACGAGAGCGACCGCTCACAACCACTGGTGGTGGACTGGCGCGCTCCGGTGGCCGAGCGCTTCTACCGGGCGTCGGTCCATGCACCGCAGGACGTCATCCGGCGCCGTCGGTTCGGCTTCAACGGCAGCACACTCACCGGCTTCGAGGACGAGGATCTTCGGCTGGGACAGGACGGCGGTTCCGACGCGCTGGCTGCCGAGATCGAGCGGCCGCGCACCGGACCGATGCGCGACATCGTCGCCACGATCCAGCCCGAACAGGACGAACTCATCCGGCGCGGACTGGACACGACCCTGTGTGTCCAGGGAGCGCCGGGCACCGGGAAGACGGCCGTCGGGCTGCACCGCGCGGCCTGGCTGCTCTACTCCTTCCCCGACCGGCTCACCCGCAGCGGCATGCTCGTCGTCGGCCCCAACGAGAACTTCCTCACCTACATCTCCGAGGTCCTGCCCGCGCTCGGCGAGCGTTCCGTCTGGCAGGTCACCGTTGACCAGCTCACCGGCGCCGCCGACGCGCCCGGCCGCGACCGCCCCGAGGTCTCCCTGGTCAAGCACGACGCACGGATGGCCGAGGCGTGCCGGCGGGCCGTCTGGAACCACCGGGGACACGTCGAGGACCGCCTGGTCGCGCTGCACGACGGCATCCGCATGGCGCTCAGCGTCGACTATCTCACCAATGCGATCGACAGGGTCGTGACCACGCGGCACACCTGGGAGGCCGGGCGCAAGGCTCTCGAGCAGGCCGTCATGCACGGCTTCGAGCGCCAGTTCGAGGAACGCACCCGGCGATCAGCGGACGGCCGGACGAGAGCCGCGATCAAACGCCACCCGTCCGTCAAGGAGTTCTTCGACACGGTCTGGCCACGGCTGACCGCCAAACAGGTGCTGCGCAAGCTCGGCACGGACGAGGCGTTCCGGGCCGAGATCTGCGCAGGGCTGCTCACGGCAGAGGAGACCGAACTTCTGCAGGCAGGCAAGCGGTCCGCCAAACCGTCCGCCGCGGACATCCTGCTGCTCGACGAGGTCCAGGCGCAGCTGCGGCCGATCGAGCCGGAGCAGACGTACGCGCACATCGTCGTCGACGAGGCGCAGGACCTGTCACCGATGCAGTGCCGCGCCGTCGCACGACGCAACGGCGCACGGTCGATGACCGTGCTCGGGGACCTCGCCCAGGGCACCACGCCGTGGGCCGCCGCGGATTGGCGCACCCAGATGGCCCATCTCGGTCACGATGACGCCGAGCACACGGAGCTGACCACGGGATACCGCGTCCCCGCTGCGATCATCGAGCTCGGCAACCGGGTACTACCCCACCTCGGCGTGTCCGTGTCTCCCGCACGCTCCATCCGGCCCGGCGGCACGGTCGACGTGATCGGATCCGACGACGTCGTCACCGCGACGGCCGACGCCGTCGAACGTGCGCTGCTCGACGAAGGGCTCGTCGGAGTCATCGCCCCCGACGACCTCGTGGACTCCGTCCGGGCCGTGCTTCCCGCGGGCGATCGCGTGGAACTCGTCGCGTCCGGCCTGGCCAAGGGTCTGGAGTACGACCACGTCGTGCTGGTCGAACCCGCCGACGTCGTGCTGGCGACCGACGAGGGCCTGGCCCGCCCCGACGTGGGACTGCGGCACCTGTACGTCGCGCTGACCCGAGCGGTCTCGCGGCTGACCATCGTGCACGCCCGGCCGCTGCCGGCCGAACTCGACGACGCGAACGCCGTCGCGCCGGCGGTGGCGTCGCGGCACTGAGCCCTCCGGCCGACGGTCCGCATCGAACGGTTCGGCCGGCTCGTGGTGCGGTCAGTTGCGGAACGCGGTCCGGTATGTCGTCGGGCTCACCCCTGTGACACGGGAGAAGTGACGGCGCAGCGTGCCGGCGGTCCCCATCCCGCAGCGGGACGCGATCTGCTCGATGGACGCGTCGGTGCGTTCGAGTAGCTCTTGCGCTCGGACGATCCGCTGTTGCTGCAGCCACGCGAGCGGCGCGGCACCGACCTCCGCGCGCATCCGGCGTGCGAGTTGCCGCGTGCTGAGCGCCGCCCGGTCGGCCAGTTCCCGGATCGTGATCGGCCGGTCCAGGTGCCCCCGAGCCCACTCCAGGGCCGCGCCGAGGCCGTCGGTCACCTGCGGATCGTGCGGAGGATCGATGAACTGCGCCTGACCGCCCGGGCGGTGCGCCGGGACGACCAGGCGACGGGCGAGCCCGTTCGCCGCGGAGGCACCGTGGTCGCGGTGGACCAGATGGAGGCAGAGGTCGAGAGCGGCCGTCTTGCCCGCCGAGGTGAGCACCGGCCCGTCGTCGACGTAGAGGACGTCGGGGCGGACGTCGACGCGCGGGTATCGCGTCGCGAGCACGTCCGCGTGCATCCAGTGCGTCGTCGCGGCGCGTCCGTCCAACAGTCCCGCGGCCGCGACGACGAAGGCTCCGGTGCACAGCGCGGCGATGCGGGCGCCCGCGTGGTGCGCCCGCCGCAGTGCAGCCAGCAGATCGGCCCTCGGCTCCTGGTCGAGGTCGCTCGCCGACGGCACGACGACGAGGTCCGCGTCGGCCAGCGCGGCGAAGCTCCGGGTCGGCACGTCGGGCAGCCATCTGGCCGGCGCTCCGTCCGCCGTGCACACCGCGAAGCGGTACCAGTCGCCGGTACGTGACAGGTCCGATCGGTCGACACCGAAGATCTCCGCCGCGATGGCGGTCTCGTACAGCATCGAACTCTCGTGGACTGCCAGAGCGACCGAGTGCATGTCCGAAACTGTACGCACCCTGTCGGATCAGACACTCGTCCACGCCCCCTCGAGTTGATGGGATGGCGGCGTGAATGAAGACGTACTCGTGTACGGCGCCTACGGACACACCGGGCGGTTCGTGGTGGCCGAGCTGCTGCGACGTGGCTTCTCGCCGGTGTTGTCCGGCCGAGACCCGGCGGCTCTGAAGGACCTGGGGTCGCAGCACCCCGGCCTCGATGTACGGCCGGCGGCCGTCGACGACGACCGGGCGTTGGACGCCGCGATGCGGGGTGTCGCGGCGGTCGTCAACTGCGCCGGCCCGTTCCTCGACACCGCCGTCCCGGTCGCGAAGACCGCGATAGAGGCCGGGGCGCACTATCTCGACATCAGCGCGGAGCAGGCAGCAGCCCAGCAGATCTACGACTCCCATGACAGGCGCGCGCAGCACGCAGGCGTCGCGGCGGTGCCGGCCATGGCCTTCTACGGTGGCCTCGCCGACCTCCTGGCAACCGCGGCGGCCGCCGATTGGGACGCCATGGACGAGATCGTCGTCGCGATCGGTATCGACAGGTGGTGGCCGACGATCGGCACGCGGAACACCGGTCGACGCAACACCGCGACCCGCCTCGTCGTCGAGGGCGGGCAACTCGTCCCGGCACCCACGACCGCGCCGGTCCGCGACTGGGAGTTCCCCGAGCCGTTGGGGCGGCGAACCGTGATCGGCGCACCGTTCACCGAGGTCATCAGCGTGGCTCGGCACCTGAACGTATCGTCCGTCCGCACCTACCTGGCCAGTGACGCGCTGGACGACATCCACGATTCCGGCACACCCGCACCTCAGGCCATCGACGAGACCGGTCGCTCCGCCCAGCGGTTCGTCGTCGACGTGACCGTATGCCGGGGACGTGCCCAGCGCCGCATCTCGGCAGGAGGACGAGACATCTACGCCGTCACCGCGCCCCTCGTCGTCGAGGCCGTGCAGCGGCTGCTGGACGGACGGGCGGTGATCCGGGGCGCTGCCGCACCGGGCGAGACCTTCGACGCACGCGACTTCCTGGAGGCGCTCACCCCGGATCACCTCACCCTGTCGACACGAGATGTCGACGTCGAATGCGCACGGACCGGATAGCCAGAGGTGTGGTCACTCTCGAGTGCGCAACTCACACCCCAGCTGTCGATGGTGAACTTCATGGTCGAGTCGGTTCGTCGTTGATGGCAGCAACCTCGACGTCCTCGGTTGAGCAGACGAATGTCCCTATCCCAGGAAAGGACACCACCGCTTCCGACGATCCCGGCCCGTCGAAATCAAGGAACACGCCGATTGTCCCCGGGAGCACGTCCTCGGACAGCTCTGTGTACGGGACGCCGATCCACCGGACGGCCGTGCCGTGAGCGATGTTCGCAGGCAGAGTCATCAGGTCAACGTCATCATGACGCCGCGCCATGCAGCACCCGCACAGAGCCTGCTGGACTTCTCCTGGCGGCGGCACGGTTGCAGTACCGCGGGACCACCCAAGACGAGTCCGGAGTTCTCGCCGCCGCGACGACGAAGGCTCCGGTGCGAGGGTGTCGTGTCTGCTCCATCCGGTCCGGTCGGGCGTGCGGACCGTGTCGACGTCCGATGGCTCGCGCAGAGCCGTCTCGCCGAGCTCGGTGCCGGGATGCCGCGGCGCTCGGTCGCTGAGGCAGGAAGCTCGAGGCTCGGGTCGTACCTCGGTGCCGGCTGGGTTCGACGTCCGATCGACCGGATCGTCTCAAGATTTCACAGGCCGTTGTGCCCGTACGCTGCAGCTACAAGCAACGCGGGGGTGCCTTGTCCGGCTGCTGGTGCGGTGACAGCGTTCTCGCTGTCACCGCACCAGCGAGCTGACACTGAGCCTCGATCCGTGGACCAGCTGCACGGTGATCTTCGCGCGGGATTGTTGATCTTGACGGGTATTGGCTGTGGTCGGGCGTGGCTGGTCTGCCCAGCATTTCCACTGTGGCCTCCGGTCGGTGCCGCGTGCGGCTGGTGGTCGATCCTCAGGCGGCGGTGAGTGGCCCAGTGGCGGAGGGGCGAACACGTGGCGAATGAGCGCGCTCCACTGCTCGCCCCATGGCCAGTGCGCGGGGTAGATGCAGCACGACGCGGCGTTGTGGTCGGGCCAGGCGGGGCGGGGACGGTGACGAGGCGTCGGCGCAGGGTGACGCCGCGCGCGCCGGCTGTCGGGGCTGGTCAGGGATTCCGGCGGCGCGCAGCAGGTTGTGCGTGATCGCCGCGCAGGTGGCCCAGGCGCTGTTCGCGGCGAACCGGCCGGACGGAAGGTGGCCAGGGGCCCGTCGATGAGGTCGGCGAACACGGTCCGGAAATGATCGCGTGGCGGCGGCGCGCGAAGGCGTCTTTGATGCGCAGCGCCCGGCCAGTCACGGTACGACATACATGTGAGCGCTCGACATGCAAAAATCCGACGGATATTCGCGACTTCGAGCCGACATTCGTCGCTGATTTGTATGTCGAGCGCACGCGCGCCTGACCTCAGGACAGTGCCGGTTCGGCCGCTCGGGACGTGCGCGTCGTGGTGCGGCGGAACTCGCTCGGGTTGACACCCCGGACCCGCTTGAACGCCGCACTGAACCCGAACGGGTCGGAGTAGCCCACCGTATGGGCGACGTCCGCGACGGTCGTGGCCTCGTGCTCGACGAGCCGGTCCGCCGCGAGCGTCATGCGCCAGCGGGTGAGGTAGGTCAGCGGCGGCTCCCCGACCAGCTCGGTGAACCGCTTGGCCAACGTCGAACGCGACACCTGGGTGAGCTCGGCCAGCGCGGCGACCGTCCACGGTGCCGCCGGGTCGGCGTGCAACAGGCGCAGCGCGTCGCCGACCACCGGATCCCGCTGGGCAGCCCACCAGGCAGGAGGTGCGCCGTCGGGCCGGTCGAACCATTCACGCAGCGTGCAGACCAGCATCCAGTCCAGCAGCCGGTCGAGGACCACCTGCTGGCCCGGGGTGTCGACGGCGACCTCGGCGGCGAGGTGCTCCAGCACGGCGTCGGCCGTGCTGCCGGCGTCCACGCGCAGCACGACGGGCAGCGCGTCCAGCAGCCGGCGGCTGATCTCGCCGCGCACCGGGTAGGCGCCGGTGACCAGGGTCGTCGCCCCGGAAACGGCCTCGCCGGCACCAGTGCCCCCGGAGAGGTCGTTCCAGCCGCGCCGGTACCTCGTCCCACCCTCTTCCGGTGCCGCGCAGTGCTCTCCGCACGCGACCGGCTCGGCCGGGGTCTCGAGTTCGTCGACGAAGGTGAACGTCGCGGGACCGCGGACGACGATCGTCTCGCCGGCCCGGAGCGGCTCGGGTGGACGGTGCTCCGGCACGATCCAGCCCGCTCCGGTGAGGACGGTGCACAGGGTCAGCGGAGCCCCGTCCACGAAGTGCAGCGCCCAGGGCGGGGACAGGGTCGAGCTGCCGAACAACGATCCGTGGGCTCGCACCCCTCGGATCAGGTCACTGAAGACGTCCACCTCCGCGAGGATAGACGATGACACAGGTGATCCGGCTTCTTACCTATGGCTCCGTCCAAGTCGGCCGTGTTCAATCGATGTCATGAACAACGTCACCAGCAGCAGACTGACCGCCGAGGACCTCGAGTTCCTCGGACGCCCCTTGCACGGGTTCCTGTCCGTGGCCGCCGGGCCGCTGCCGCCTCAGCCGCGGCCGGTGTGGTTCGAGGCCACCACCGAGGGCACGATCCAACTGTTCACCGCTTCGGACACGCTCAAGGTGCGGCGCCTGACGCGCGACCCCCGCGCCTCGATCGTCGTCGCCGCGCCGGTGGGGGAACGCGAGCGCTGGGTGGCGGTCGCCGGGCACACCACCGTGGAGCCCGACGGCGCATACGACCTGTGCACACGCCTCGCCCCGCGCTACTGGGACCTCGACGACCATGCCCGCGCCGACGACCTCGCCGAGATCATGGCCACTGACCTGGTCCGTCTCGTCATCCACCCGGAGACCGTCAGTCGCTACGCGATCTGACCGCCGCGCAGACCCGTCACACTGTGCCCTTGCGCTAAGTATCGCAGCCGGAGATACTTAGCCTCGTGGCACAGCATTTGGCAGGGCTCGACGGAGTGTTCCTCGCTCTCGCGGACCCCACGAGGCGCGCCGTGATCCACCGCCTCGGGCACGGGCCGGCGAGCGTCGGCGACCTGGCGCGCGACGCCACGATGACCCTTCCCTCGTTCATGAAGCACGTGCGGATGCTCGAGGAGAACGAGCTGATCCGCACGACGAAGTCCGGCCGCGTGCGTACCTGCGAACTCAACCGCGAACGGCTCGCGGTCGTCGAGGACTGGCTCACCGAGCAGCGCCGCCTCTGGGAAGGCCGCACCGACCGGCTCGAGCGGTTCGTCACCGAAACGGAGAGGAACACGAGATGAACCCCGATCTGGACCTCAGCATCGAACGCGTCATCCGGGCGCCCCGCAGGGCCGTCTGGGACGCGTGGACCGAGCCGGCCAGTCTGTCCCAGTGGTGGGTCCCCGCCCCGACGCTGTGCCGCGTCGACCGGTTGGAGGTCCGCCCCGGTGGCGCGTTCGTCACCAGGATGAGCGACGACGGCGTCACGTTCGGCCCGCACCTCGATGCGTGCTTCCTGCTGGTGGACGAGCTCGAGCGCCTCGTGTTCACCAACACCGTGGACAGCCAGTGGCGTCCGGCGAACCCCGACCCCGTCGCGATGACCGCGGAGATCACGCTGCGCGAGCACGCCGACAGCACCGACTACCGGATCGTCGTGCGGCACGGAGATCCGGCCGCGAGGAAACGCCATGCCGAACTGGGCTTCACGCAGGGCTGGGGCACCGTCGCGGACCAGCTCAGCCGGTTCGTGGAGAACGCGGCATGAAGATCACCATGACGCAGTTCCTGACCCTCGACGGGGTGAGTCAGGGACCGGGCTCGCGAACGGAGGACACCAGCGACGGCTTCAGCCGTGGCGGCTGGCTGGTGCCCTACATCGACGAGCTGTTCGTCCAGCGCACGTCGGAGTGGCTCGACCTCGCCGACGGCCTGCTGCTCGGGCGCCGGACGTACGAGGCGTTCGCACGCGACTGGCCCCGCATCACCGACCCCCGCGATCCCTTCACCGGGCGGATGAACTCGCTGCCGAAGTACGTCGTCGTGGCGCCGGTCCTGATCGGGGCGGGGCGGCAGTTGCTCACCCACCCGAACGCGGCGACGGGCTTGCGGCTCGTTCGGCACGAGGCCACGGCGCCGGGCCTGCTGCTGCTCGAATATCACGCCACGGGCGCGGCCCGCACCGACGACTACCACGGCGTCGCGGATCTGCGGCCGCAGCCACAACCCTGATCACGCGAGCATGAACGCGAGTTTCGATGCACTGTGTAGTGCATTATGATGCACTCATGGAGGCGGACACGGACACGCTGGCTGCGCTGATCGGCGCACGCGTCCGGCACGAGCGGACTTCTGTGGGCTGGACGCTGGACCAACTCGCCGAGCACGCGGGCGTGAGCCGCCGGATGGTCGTGAACGTCGAACAGGGAGCGACGAATCCGAGCATCGGCACCCTGCTGCGTCTCGGCGACGCCCTGGGGGTCGGCCTGCCCGCCCTGGTCGAACCTCCTGCGCACGATCGCGCAAGTGTCACCCGTACCGGCGAAGGCGCGGTGCTGTGGCGCGGCGCATCCGGCGGCCGCGGAGTGCTCGTCGCCGGCACCGAACCGCCGGACGTGGTCGAGCTCTGGACATGGACCCTTGCGCCCGGGGAGCACCACGCGAGCGAAGCTCACTCCGCCGGCACGAAAGAACTCCTGCACGTCATCGAAGGCACCCTCACCGTCACGGTGGCTGACGACACGTTCACGCTCGGTCCCGACGACGCCCTGACCTTCGCCGGAGACGAGCCCCATTCCTATGCGAACCCCGGCGAGGAGCCGGCCCGGTTTTCGCTGACCGTCCACGAGCCCGGGGTCGGTGCCGGGCACCGAACAGGGAACACGCATGCCTGACCCGTCGCAGACCCGATTTCTGGCTTCCGCGCGCGTCGCCCCGGAGGTGTTCGCGCTGCGCCCCGACTACCGGGTACTGCTGATGGCCGCCGACGGCATCGAACCCGGCCCCAGCGCTCCCGACGACGAGAAGCTCATGGTCGCCGCCGAGGATGCGGCAGCGCAGACCCTCGCTGACCGTCCGTTCACCGAGGTTCCGCACGTTGCCGCGTGGCGCGAGGCGTACCGCGCGTTCGGCGCGAAGCCGCAGCGGACCCGCAACAGCCTCGAGGCGCTCATGCGGCGTGCGGCGACGGGACTGCCGCGGGTGAACCGGCTCACCGATGCCTACAACGCGATCTCGGTGCTGCATCAGGTGCCGTTGGGCGGTGAGGACCTGGCCTGCTACCAGGGAGCACCGCAGCTGATCCGCGCGACCGGTGCGGAGCCGTTCGACACCATCGCCGACGGTGCGCCGGTCGTCGAGAATCCGGATCCCGGCGAGGTGGTGTGGTGCGACGACGCCGGCGTGACGTGCCGCCGCTGGAACTGGCGGCAGGGCCGGCGCACCGCACTCACCGACACGACGACCTCGGCGGTGTTCATCCTCGACGCTCTCGACCCGATGAGCGACGACGCGCTGCGAGCAGCCGCCGACGGTCTGGCGAAAGAACTCGAGCGGCTCGGCAGCAACGTGACGGTGGCGTCGCGGGTGATCTCGGCGGCATGAACCGTCAGGGCGCGGGCGACGTCCCGCCGCCGTGGCTCGGCGCGGTCGCGGCGATGAGCGCCGGATCGTCAGTTCGCTGATTCGACGGTGACCGTTGCTGACACTGCGGTGGCGATCGTGATGTCGGCCGCCCCCGGTTGCGCATCGTCGGGAATCGTCACCGACAGTTCGACGACGCCGTCAGCGTCGGCGTCCACAGTGTCCAGGACAGACTCCGCGGAGCCCTGTCGCCACACGACACGCAGATCCGTGTCCGGGACCCGCTCGCCGGGTGTCACGCCCGGAGTGTTCCAGCCAGGAGGGAGACACTGTTCCCACATCCCCTTGGCGGACACGCCGATCGACTCGCCCGCGACAACGGTGGCGTCGGACACGTCGGTCATGGGCTTGGCGCACGAAGCGCTGATGTCAGTGGTCTCGTCGCCGTTGTTCTGCGCCTGAACACGCTGTTCGCCACGATCGCTCGGCTGATCCTCTGATCCACAGGCCGTGAGGCCACCGAGCACCACGATCGCGACGGCGGGTACAGCTCGGTGCTTTCGCCACATGAGCACGGACCTCTCCTCTGCGATGGAGTCGTCGATGCGGCTCGGTGTCGCATGGATCCGACGTCCACCGCACCCGTCCGGTTCCGCCTCGCCTTGGAGCGATATAGGGATTCCCTATGGCGGCTGCTGACATTTCGTCTTTGCCATTCGTTCTGCTGCGGACGTAGCGTCAAATTGCTCGGCGAGGTGCTCACCGCGATTTCTCCAGAATATTCGCGCTGGTGCGCACGTGAATTCTTTCCTCCGTCGAGCGGACGAACTCGCAAACGAGAGGACCATGGCATGACCACGTTCGAGAACGGCTCGGGAACGCAAGAACTCAAGGGAAAGCGGGCCCTGGTCACGGGCGGTTCACGCGGAATCGGAGCAGCCGTCGTACGCCAGCTCCTGGACGCCGGCGCCGACGTGCTCACGACCGCCAGGTCAGCGACGAGCACCGTGCCGGAAGGGGCCACCTTCGTGGAGGCCGACGTCCGGACCAAGGCCGGAGCGCAGGCTCTCGCCACGGCCGCACAGGACATGCTCGGCGGGGTGGACATCCTGGTCCACAACGCGGGCGGGGCGCGCCCGCACGAAGGCGTCGCGGCCATCCCGGACGAGGAGTGGCAGGACGCGCTGGACCTGAACTTCCTGGCGTCGGTGCGGCTGGACGTGCAGCTGGTGCCGGGGATGCGGGAACGCGGTGACGGGGCGATCGTGCATGTCTCGTCGGCCGCCGTGCTCACCCCGGTAGGACAGTTCCTGCACTACACCACGGCGAAGGCGGCACTGGACAACTACAGCCGGGGAATGGCCATGGAGCTGGCCACGGCCGGTATCCGTGTCAACACCGTCACTCCCGGCAGGGTCGCCACCCCCGGCGGCGAAACGACGCGGGAACAGTGGGCGGAGGTGACCGCACGCATGGGTGCGGCGCCGGCGGAGACCAACGCCAGCGACACGCCGCCGCTGGGGCGCGATGGTCAGCCCGACGACATCGCCCACGCGGTGCTGTTCTTCGTGTCCGAGAGGGCCGGCTGGCTGACCGGGCGCAATCTCATCGTGGACGGCGGCGAATTCCCGATGGATTGACGCCGACGGTTTTCCGAAACGCCACACACCGGCGACAAGCATTCATCGACTTCGCGCCGGGACACATCACCGAGTTTTCGAGAAAGACCGAGGGAATCCGGCATGGGTGAGTACAGCGACAAGAACGTGGTGATCACCGGCGGCGGCAGCGGCATGGGGTTCGCGCTGGCGCAGCTACTGGTGGACGGCGGAGCCCGCGTGGTGATCACCGGTCGTTCACAGCACACGCTCGACGCCGCGCGGGAGCGGCTCGGCGAGAACGCGATCGCGGTCCGGGGCGACGTGGCCTCACTGTCCGACCTGGACGATCTGGCCGACCGGGTGAAAGGTGAGCTCGGCACCATCGAGGCGCTGTTCGTCAACGCCGGCATCGCACGCACCACGCCCTTCGAGTCGACGACCGAGCAGGTGTACGACGAGCTGTTCGCGATCAACGTCAAGGGCGCCTACTTCACCGTGCAGAAGCTCGCCCCGCTGCTGAGCACGGGCGCCGGCGTCGTCCTCACCACCTCGAGCGCCAACGCCGTCGGCATGCTGGACACCAGCGTCTACGCGGCCGGCAAAGCCGCACTGCGCTCGATGGCGCGCAGCCTCTCCCGCGAGCTGCTTGCCCGCGAGGTCCGGGTGAACGCGGTCAGCCCCGGGCCGATCGACACCGGGATTCTGGAGAACACGATGACCGCGGAGGCCGCCGCGCAGTTCAAGGCGCAGGTGGTCGCGGACAATCCGATGCAGCGTTTCGGCACCCTCGGCGAGTTCGCCCGGGCGGCCGTCTTCCTCGCCTTCGGCGCCACGTACACCACCGGCGCCGAACTCGCTCTGGACGGCGGCGTCACCCAGCTCTGAGCTCGTCCCACCCGTTCCGCCATGGGCTCCTCAGCCCGGCAACGACCGACCACGAGGATTCATCATGCCCGTTCAGGGATCATCCGCCGTCGTCCTACGCGCGCACCGCACGGATCTCGCCCAGCCGCCCAGCTCGCTGCTGGAGGTGGTCGAGCAGCCTCCACAGGAGCCGGCTGCCGGCCAGGTGCGGGTGCGGAACCTGTTCCAGCAGGTGATCGCGGCCAACGGCGACCTGATGTTCGAGACCAGCCAGATCCCGGTTCCCGTCTTCCGGGTCGGCGAACCGCTCTACGGCACCGCGATCGGCAGGGTCGTCGAGTCACGCGCCGACGACCTGCCGGTGGGCACCGTCGTGCTGCACATGTCGGGCTGGCGCGAGGAGAGCATCCTCGGGCCGGGTGAGGCGTTCCCCGTGCCCGACGGCGTCTTCCCCGGCCCCGAGTACCTGCTCAACCAGGGCGTTCCCGCCTACCACGGCATCGTCGACGTCGCCGCCGTCGGCGCGGGGGACGTCGTCCTCGTCAGCGGAGCCGCTGGCGGCGTCGGGTCGATGGCCGCGCAGATCGCCAAGGCACGTGGTGCTTCGGTCATCGGCATCGCCGGCGGGCCGGAGAAGGCCCGTTACCTCGTCGACGAGCTCGGCCTCGACGCCGCCATCGACCACCACGACGACGACCTCGACGACCGTCTCGCCGAGCTCGCGCCCGACGGCATCACCGCCTTCTTCGACACCATCGGCGGTCCGCAGTTCGAGGCGGCGCTGCGGCACGCGGCGTCCGGCGCCCGCTTCGCGCTGGCCGGCGCCCTCGCCGGACAGGTGGGCGGCGGCGACGGCGGGCACCCACGACTCGACATCATGACCGCGCTCGCCCACGAGGTGCGGATCCTCCCGTTCAGCACCAGGCACACCCCGGACCAGATCCAGGCCTGGAACACCCACTACGCCCAGTGGTACGCCGAAGGCCGGATCAGGTTCGCGCACACGCTCCTCGAAGGCACGCTCCAGCGCGCCGTCACCGCCCAGGACGAGCTCCTCGCCGGCGTGCACCGCGGCAACGTCGTCGTGCGGCTCGCCGAGTAGACGAGTCCCTGCCACCGGCGTCGCCGTGCGGCCGGGTGAACAGCATCGCCGCGATCAGGTCGTTTCGAGGCTGTCCGCTCCCAACGCGTCGAGGAAGGCCAACGCCTCGGCGTCCGAGGAGGCCACGGGAGCGCTGTAGAGCACGAGATGCTGGTCACGGTCGGCGGGGTAACGGGCGAGAGCGGCGCGCAGTTCCATGACGACTTCCTGGCGGAACTCGGTGGCGTCGGTGATCCCGTACAGCGGCTCGTCGGCGGGCGACGAGCGCAGGAAGGCGCGGCGGGCGAGGTTGCGGTCCGCGGGGTCGCGCTCGGCGAAGTTCTCCATGAGCGCCACGGCCAGGTCGTTCCAGGCGAGCACGTCGAACGCGGCCGACATCACGAATCCGGCGGTCCGTGGGAGCCGTTCCAGGAGCGCGAGGATGCTGGGGCGCACGTCCCTGCGATGCAGGTCGGTGCGGTTCGGTGCGGTGCCGGCGAGAAGGTGCAGGTAGTGGGATTCGGGGTCGGTGAGCCGCAACGCCGCCGCGAGTCCGGCGAGCACTTCGGCCGACGGACGCGGCGCCCGGGCCTGCTCGAGGCGCACGTAGTACTCGGTGGAGATGTGCGCGAGGACCGCGACCTCTTCCCGCCGCATCCCCGGAGTGCGCCGCCGTCGTGCTCGCCGCCCGCAGCACCGATGCCCTCGGCCACATCGTGACCGGCATCCGTGTCGCAGGTGGTACCGCCGACGCCGTGACCGTCGACCTCGCCGACGGCAACAGCATTCACGCCGCCCTGGACCATCTCCAGGAGCGACACGGACGGCTCGACGGCGCGTTCAACAACGGCGCGGCCATCCAGCGGCAGCCCGGCCCGATCGACACCACGAGCGACGAGGACATCGACGAGCAGTTCGCGGTGAACTTCCGAGCGCATTGGACCGCCATGACCGCTGAGGCCGAGCTCATGCGAGCCAACGGCGGAGGGGCGATCGTCAACACCTCCAGCATCGGCAGCCGCCGGGCGAACCCCGGCCTGCCCGCGTACGGCGCCATGAAACGCGCGCTCAACAGCCTCACCGAGACGGCCGCGGTGACCTGGGCGCCGGAAGGCATCCGCGTCAACGGCATCACCCCCGGCGGAACCGCGACGGAGATGATCCTGGCTTGGGACAAGGCCAGCCCCGGCATCATCGAAGCGAACAACGCCGCCACCCCGATGGGCCGGATGGCCGAGCCCCGCGAGGTCGCCGAGGCCGCCGCGTGGCTGCTCAGCGAGCGCGCCTCGATGGTGACCGGTGCGATGGTCCCCGTCGACGGCGGAGCCGGCGCATGACCGGCCGTCAGGACACCAGCGCCAACGAACCGGGCTCGGACCAGGTCTCCTGGCGCAGGACGTCGAGCAGGGCCGCTCCCGCCGGGCCCGCATCGTGCCGGAGCACGGCGATGACGGGCTGCGACACTATCGGGGACACCGGGCGGACGAGGTGCTCGTAACCGTCGGGCACCGCGGAGGCCGGAACGAGCGTCACCCCGAGGCCGTGGGCGGCCCAGCGCACGGCCGTCGCCGTCTGGGAAACGCGGGCTGCTGTCGTCGGTGTCAGCTCGTTGTCCCGCAGCACACCCTGCAGGACGCCGTCGAGCGCGCTGTCGCGGTCGAACCTCACCCACGGCTCCCCCGCCAGATCGCGCAGCTCGACCCGGTCCGCGGCGAGCAGCCGGTGCCCGGGGCCCAGCGCGACGACGAACTCCTCGTCGCCGAGGCGGTGCGCGTCGGCAGGGCTCTGCTCGCACGCCGCCATCAGGGCGAGGTCCAGCACGCCCCGCCGGCACAGCCGATCCAGCTCAGCCGAGCTCGGCTCCTCGAAGACGGTGACCTCCAGCCGCGGGAAGCGGCGACGCAGCGTACCCAGCGCGCCCGGCAACTGCCCCGTGCCGAAGCCCATCTGCGCCGCGACCACCACCTCACCGACCAGCTCGTCGGCGCCGGCCCGCGCCGCCGCCCGCGCCCGCCGCGACGCACTCACCGCGGCCTCGGCCTCCCGCAGGAACGCGCGGCCGACCGCGGTGGGCACCAGCCCGGTGGGCGTGCGATCGAACAGGCTCACGCCGAGCTCCCGCTCCAGGCCGCGGATCTGCTGCGACATCGACGGTTGAGCGACGTGCAGAAGCTCCGCCGCCGCGGTCACCGAGCCCGCTTCGGCGACGGCCAGGGCATACTCGTACTGCCGAAGGCTCATCGGCTCTCGTCCCCTCACTGGGTGGACCGCGGTCCCCATGTGTTGTCGTCCCTGACGTAACACGCGCGACAACACGCGAGACGGCGTGCTTAGTCCACACACGTCACCGCCACACCCGGGGCCGGCGCCGTCTTCGGGCCCGCTACTTCGATGTCACCGCCGCCGGCGGTTTGGTCTCGTGTGCCCGACCGGAGCCTCTCGACGGTGACCGACACAGGGATTCCCTATGTCGGCTGCTGACATTTCACCTTTGCCATTCATTCTTCTGCGGACGTAGCGTCAAATAGCCCGGCGAGGCGCGCACCGCGACTCTCGAAAAGCCCACACGCGTCAGGATCGCCCAGGCGCGTAAGGATCGCCCAGGCGCGTAAGGATCGCCCAGGCGCGTAAGGATCGCACACGGCAGCGGACGGACCACCCTCACCATCGGTGCGAGAGCATCGGCCGGGCCGGCGCGCGGGGCGACGCGGGGTGACCCTGCCTGCTACTTCGATTCGACGGCCTGCTGGATGAGGAATGGTTCAGCGCAGGCGAATTGGCCACCTCACGAGCACCGTGGACGCACACGGAAAGGGAACCATAATTACGGCTATACCTGAATCACATTATGTTCATTGACCTCATTACCCTTGCCTCCGTATGATCATCCGCAATCATCGAGCCGCGCACCCTGGCCGCGCGTCCTGGGTGCGCCAAAGACGCCGGAGTGACATGCGACCCTTCAGCACCGGAAATCGGCCGAATGTCGTGTTGATCTGCGTCGACCAATGGCGAGGCGACTGCCTGTCTGCCGCCGGGCACCCGGTCGTGCGCACTCCCTATCTCGACGCGCTGGCATCGGAGGGTGCAAACTTCACGCGGGCCTACTCGGCCACACCATCGTGCGTGCCAGCGCGCATGGCCCTGATGACCGGGCTGACTCAACGGTCCCACCGCCGGGTCGGCTACAGCGACGGGCACGCCTTCGACGTTGCAACCACCCTTCCAGGCGAGTTCCGGCGACACGGCTACCACACCCAGGCGATCGGCAAGATGCACGTGCATCCGCCCCGCACTCGGGTCGGATTCGACGACGTCATCCTGCATGACGGGTACCTTCACTTCACACGCGAACGCGAAACGACGGCCGAACTGTACGACGACTACCTGCCGTGGCTTCGCGATCAGCCGGGTCAGGCCAGGCGGGCCGACTACGCAGAACACGGGCTCAACCCCAACTCGATCGTCGCCCGGCCATGGAGCCGGGAGGAACGGCTGCATCCGACGAACTGGGTCGCCGAGCAGGCCATCGACTGGCTTTATCGACGTGACCCGACAGCCCCGTTCTTCCTCTACCTGTCCTTTCACCGCCCGCATCCGCCCTACGACCCTCCGGCCTGGGCGTTCGACCAGTACGCCGACCACGACTACGAGCCGCCGGTGGGAGACTGGTGGGAGACGTTCACCGACTGGCGGCGTGACCATGACCCGGCGGCACAATGCGCGGTCTACGACGGGCTCAGCGCCAAGCGGGCGCGTGCCGGCTACTACGGGCACATGAGCCACATCGACCAACAGATCAACAGGTTTCTGACCGCATTGGCCGAGTTCGAGCTGCGAGACGACACGTACCTGATGTTCGTCTCCGACCACGGCGAACTCATGGGCGACCACAACCTGTATCGGAAGAGCCTGCCGTACGAAGGCTCCAGCCGGATCCCGTTCATCCTGTCCGGCCCCGCCGACGCACAGTTGCACGCCGGCGCGACGCCGCACCAGATCGTCGAATTGCGAGACGTCATGCCCACACTTCTCGACTGCGCCGATCTCCCGATCCCGGACACGGTCGAAGGACACAGCGTGCTTCCGCTCGCACGCGGCGAGAACCCTGGCTGGCGCTCTCACCTCCATGGCGAAGACATTCCAATCGCTGCCGACGTGGGGTCAGCGCAATGGATCACCACCGATCAGTACAAGTACGTCTGGATGTCCCGTCAAGGCATCGAACAGCTCTTCGACCTGCACCACGACCCGACCGAACTGCACGACCTCGCGGCCGATCCCACATATGCGGATGCCCTCCGCCAGTGTCGTGACCTACTGGTGCAAGGACTGGCAGGCCGCGAGGAAGGCTACGTCCAGAACGGCCGGCTCGTCGCCGGCCAGCGCCCGGTCACGCTGCTCAGCAAAACATGACGAACGTCAGGGCCCCGATGGGCTCGAGTGTTGCAACGGGAGAGTAGGTGGACTCGGAGGTTCCTTCCGATGATCTGCTACCGGACGTCGACGAGATGCTCGAACCGTTCGCGGCCGAGCACGAAGATCGTCAGGTGTACAGCGTCGAGCGCGACGCCGCCGGACAGTCTCTAAGAGTCGGTGCTGGTCGGATCGAGCGCCGTAAGCTCCTCGGCGATGGCGTGCACCGTCGGCCACGGCAGCACGCCAATGGCCAGAGCGGCGGCACGGTACAGGGACAGATCCGCAGCGATCCTCGCCACCGGACCCGTGGAGACCTGTGGTGCGTGCCGGGCCAGGACCTCCGCCGCCGGCGGATGCGCGAGCAGGTCGGCCAATGGTGAGTGGACGCTGTACCCGCCGTCCGGGAAATCCGCCGCAGCGGGTGGGGGTGCAGCGGCGCTCACGGCGCGCTCGTAGTGGGCCGCGGCGAGGAGATGGGCGCCCGTGATCGGCCCGTCGGTCGGCAGTCCGAGCCGTTCGTACTGGCTCACCGGCGCGTCGTTGGCCCGCATCAGCTCGACGAGTGCGACAGCCATCCGCAATTCGAGTTCGTCGTCGACGAGCGGCGCCTTCTGCTGCGGGTCATGGCGCAGATCGAACAGCAGCGTGCCGAAGGCATACGGGTTGGTGGCGCTGTGTCCGGGCACCCTGAGCGGCCGCACGCCCTTGGTGAAATCGAACGGCGCGACGAGCTCGGCCGGACGGAGCTCCTCGGGCGCGAAGTGTCCACGCATGTGCGTAGGCATGAGCGTGTGCTCGAACAGAGGCGTGTTGGACTCGGACACCGGCGACCGCATGTACACGTAACGACCGTCGGTCACACTGACGTGGCCGCCGAAGGCCCCGAACAGGCCGAAATCGCGTACGGGAGTGTCGTCGGCAACCGTGTCGGCGAGTGGAACCCCCTGAACGTCATCCGGGATGGTGACGCCGAAGAAGTCCAGCACGGTGGGCGCCAGGTCGATGGTCTGCACCAGACTCGTCCGGTGCTCGCCGGCCACCCGCGAACGCGGATCCCACATGAACAGGGGCGTGTGGATCGTTTCGTCGTACCAGGGAGGCGCGGCCTTGCCCCACCATTCGTGCTCACCCAACAGGAAACCGTGGTCGGTGCAGACGATGAGCATCGTGTCGTCCCACAGCGAGAGCTCGTCCATCAGATCGAGCACGCGACCCAGCGAGTCGTCGCACATGCTCAGCAGTGCCGCGTACCGGTTGGTCACGTGCGCCACCGTGGCGTCGTCCTCAAGAACCTGCTGGTAGTCAGGCCAATCATGGTCCGGGCCGGAATAGTCCTCCGGGTACAGCTTGTGGAAGTCGGGATGGCTGAAAAAGGGCTCGTGCGGGTCGAACGTCTCGATCTGCACCATCCAGCCGTCCTCACCGGCATTGGTTCGGATGAACTCGCAACCGGCGTCGAAGGTACGCGTCTGCGGGTGCGAGACGAGGTCGTCCATGTACCGGCGGTTGATCAGATCCTGGCGCCATTGGCGGTGCCGATCGACCCTGAGGGTCTCCGGGATGTCCGGGCCCGCCACGCAGCCCTTCCAGGGATCGCCCTCCTGCCCGCGGACCAGCTCGAACGTGCTGTATCGGGGATGGTACGTCGCACCCCCGTCCTCCCAGTAATGCTGATGGTCCGTGGCGAGGTGCGTGTGCACACCCGCCTGTTTCAGCAGTTCCGGCATCGAATCGTCGTACGGTTCGAGCGGTCCCCAACTTCGGTGGAGGAAGTTGTACCGCCCGGTGTGAAGCTCGCGCCTGGCTGGAGCGCAGGGCATCGAGCCGGCGTAACAGTTGTCGAAGGCTGCCGACCGCTCAGCCAGGCGGCTGAAGTTCGGCGCACGGACCCAATCCTCGCCGCCGTAAGGGGGAAGGTAACGCCGGTTGAGACTGTCGAACATCACCACGATGGTCTTCATGAACCAGAATCCCTCCCATTCCCACCCCGCGACACTGGTCGGCGGGCGTACGGCACGACCGATCGGCGACCTGCGGCACACGTCGCCGTGCGTCGACGAACCAGACAGCCGAGCGGGTGACCATGACGGCCGAGCGGGTGACGTGTCGTTGCGTCACAGTAGACGTACGCGGCTCTGAGCGTCAACAGCGCGTCGTGATGGAGACCCGGAGGGCTTCACAACGAACAAAACAACGGGAGCCCGGCCGCTGGCCGAACTCCCGCTCCGATACGAACGATGACCCGACACATCCCTGAACGATGTCCCGACTCATCACATTGTGGAGCTGAGGGGACTCGAACCCCTGACCCCCTCCATGCCATGGAGGTGCGCTACCAGCTGCGCCACAGCCCCGTGCGAACGGCTCCGCTAGCTTAGCCGACACCTGCCCCGAGTTCATAATCGGGCGAGTTGCCTCATCCACGATGCCCGTGTGGGGCGAGTCGCGACCGCGCAAGCGGCGGGAGCCGGTGCGCCGTATGGCGACGAGGCGGTCGAGTTTGTCAGCCCGCCGCCGGGCGACGCTGGATGGTCCGACAGGCAGACGGTCTTCGTTCTCGTGCGATGACACAGCTGGCAACGATCGCCTCCTGTGTCACCACCTTGCAACGCGGCACCGATCCTGCCGGTGACCTGACGGGCCGCGGCCCGACGTCCAGGCTGTCGCGCAGCCCGGCAGGGTCCGTGCGCGGCCCTCGGCCCGCTCCGACGCCGCTCGCCGTCGCGGATCAGCCCTCTTCGATGACCACCGGCGGAGGCAGCGTGCCGGCGTTGTGCTCCACCAGGATCCACCCGTCGTCGCCCTCCCGGAGCATCGACCACGAGCAGTTCGACAGCCCGCCGATGTTGGTGAACCGGTGCAGCGGCATCCCGATCAGCGCCGCGATGCCCAGCCGGGCCGCGCCGCCGTGCGACGTCACCACCGCCAGGCCGTCCTCCGGCAGCCGCGCCGCCGCGTCCACGACCGCCGCGAACATCCGCTCGGCGACCTCTTGGCGGGTCTCGCCGCCGCCGACACGCAGCAGCGGGTCACCGGCGCGAAAAGCCTTGTAGTCGTCCGGCCAGCGCTCGGCGATCTGCGCGGTCGTGCAGCCCTGCCACTCGCCGGCGTACGTCTCGCGCAGCCGCGGGTCGAGCTCGACGTCCAGCCCGACCAGCCGGGCGAGCGCCGACGTGGTGTCCTGCGCACGCTGCAGGTCCGACGAGACCAGCGTGTCCGGCTCCAGCGCGGCGAGCCGGGCGGCCGCCTCCTGCGCCTGCTCGCGGCCGAGCTCGTCCAGAGCGACGTCGGTCTGGCCCTGGAACCGGCCCGCGGCGTTCCACTCCGTCCGGCCGTGCCTCCAGAGCACGACGCGGCGGCTCACTCCTCGTCTCCGGCGGCACCGTCCCCGTCCCGGCCGACGTTGACGTCGTCGGGCAGCGTGATGGTCGGGCAGTCCTTCCACAGCCGCTCGAGGGCGTAGAAGACGCGGTCTTCGGCGTGCTGAACGTGGACGACGACGTCGACGTAGTCGAGCAGGACCCACCGGCCCTCGCGCTCGCCCTCACGCCGGACCGGCTTGGCGTCGAGGCCACGCAACCGCTCCTCGATGGCGTCGACGATGGAGCGCACCTGCCGGTCGTTGGCGGCCGAGCACACGAGGAACGTGTCGGTGATGGCCAGCTGGTCGGACACGTCGAACGCGACGATGTCGTCCGCCAGCTTGTCGGCGGCGGCCCGGGCGGCCGACACCGTGAGCTCTACAGCGCGATCGGTTGCGGTCAAGGGTGACGTCCCTCTCTTCGTACAGCGCGTGTCGTGTGACCCTAGCGTCTCACGAGCCGGAGTAGAGGCCTCGCTTGTTGATGTACTGCACGATGCCGTCGGGCACGAGGTACCAGATCGGCTCTCCGCCCATGACGCGGTCGCGGCACTCGCTGGACGAGATGGCCAGTGCCGGCACCTCCACCAGGGTGATCTTGCCCTCGGGCAGCCCGGCGTCGGACAGCTCGTGCCCCGGCCTGGTGCAGCCCACGAAGTGCGCGAGCTGGAACATCTCGTCGTGGTCGCGCCAGGAGAGGATCTGCTCGAGCGCGTCCGCCCCGGTGATGAAGTACAGGTCGGTGTCGTCACCGCGCTGGGCACGCAGGTCGCGCAGGGTGTCGACGGTGTAGGTCACGCCCGGCCGGTCGATGTCGACCCGGCTGACCGAGAACGACGGGTTGGACGCCGTCGCGATGACCGTCATGAGGTAGCGGTCTTCCGCGGCGGTGACCTTGCGCTCGCCCTTCTGCCACGGCTGCCCGGTGGGCACGAACACGACCTCGTCCAGGCCGAACCAGTGTCGGACCTCGCTGGCGGCGACCAGGTGACCGTGGTGGATCGGATCGAACGTGCCGCCCATGACACCCAGCCGTCTGCGATTGCTCACCGGCGACACCGTAGTCCGACGACACGCTCAGGCGTGCGGGCGGCCCTTGCCGAACGACAGCGTGACGAACAACAGCGTCATCAAGATGACGAACGCGCTGATGCCCCACCCCCAGGCCGGGAAACCACCTTCCTCGCCATGGGTCTGCTCAGCCAGCCGCACAACCGTGTCCATGGCTCCGCAGCCTATCTCAAGGCGCCGTCAGCCTCGGACGTGCCCTTCCCCGGTCACGACGTAGGTGGTTGTGGTGAGTTCCGGCAGCCCCATCGGCCCGCGCGCGTGCAGCTTCTGCGTCGAGATGCCGATCTCGGCACCGAAGCCGAGCTGCTCGCCGTCGGTGAACCGGGTGGAGGCGTTGACCATGACGGCCGCGGAGTCCGTCGTCGCCGTGAACCGACGCGACGCCGCGAGCGAGCGGGTGACGATCGCCTCGGTGTGACCGCTGCCCCAGGTGCGGATGTGCGCCACCGCGTCGTCGAGCGAGTCGACGACCGCGACCGCGATGTCCAGGGACAGGTACTCCGCCGCCCAGTCGTCGTCGGTCGCCGCGACGACGTCGGCGTCGTACGCGCGTACCCGGTCGTCGCCGTGCACCGTGACGCCGGCGGTGCGCAGCGCGCTCAGCGCGTCCGGCAGGAACCGCGCGGCGACGTCGGCGTGCACCAGCAGCGTCTCGGCGGCGTTGCACACGCTGGGCCGTTGCGTCTTCGCGTTGAGCACGATCTGCAGAGCCTGCGCCAGGTCGGCGTCGGCGTCGACGTAGACGTGGCAGTTGCCCACGCCGGTCTCGATGACCGGCACCGTGGACTCCTCGACGACGCTGCGGATCAGCCCGGCGCCGCCGCGCGGGACGAGCACGTCCACCAGTCCGCGCGCCCGCATCAGCTGCTTGGCCGGCTCGTGCCCCTCGCCGCGCACCAGCTGGACGGCCTCGGCCGGCAGCCCGGCCGTCTGCGCCGCGGCGGCCAGGACCTCGACGACGGCGGCGTTCGACGACGCCGCGCTGGACGACCCGCGTAGCAGCACCGCGTTGCCGCTCTTCAGGGCCAGCCCTGCGGCGTCGGCCGTGACGTTGGGCCGCGCCTCGTAGATGATGCCGACCACGCCCATGGGCACCCGGCGCTGGCTGACCTGCAGCCCGTTCGGCAGCGCGTACCCGCGCACGACCTCGCCGACCGGGTCCGGCAGCCCGGCGACCTGACGCAGGCCGCCGGCCATCCCGGTGATCCGTGCCTCGTCCAGGCGCAGCCGGTCGATGATCGCCTCACTGGTGCCGTTCTCTCGCGCGCGTGCGACGTCGGCGTCGTTCGCGGCGGTGATGGCGCTGGTGTGCACCTCCAGCGCGTCGGCCATGGCCAGCAGCGCGGCGTCCTTCTCGGCGCGAGTTCGCACCGCGAGGTCGGCGGCCGCGACCCGCGCACGCCGGCCCAGCTCGGGCACCGGGATCGTCACGTCGTCCATGCCGTTCAGTCTACGGCCGCGTCCACGGCGACGAGGTGGCCCCTGGGTCCGCCGTCGCCGTCAGCGGCGGCCGCGTCTGAGCAGCACCATGTCGTCACGGTGCACGACCTCGCGTTCGTAGGCGGCGCCGAGCTCACGGGCGAGATCCTTGGTCGAGCGGCCCAGTAACGCCGGCAGCTCGGAGGCGTCGAAGTTCACGACGCCGCGGGCGAGGACCGCGCCGTCGCCGTCGAGCAGGTCGACCGGATCGCCGGCCGTGAAGTCGCCGGCCACGTCGGTGATGCCCGCCGGCAGCAGCGAGGCGCCACGTTCGACGACCGCGCGGACGGCGCCGTCGTCCAGGACGAGCGTGCCGCGGCCGTCGGTGGCGTACTCCAGCCACAGCAGGCGGGTCGAGCGCCGCGCCGCGCGCCGGTGGAACCAGGTCCCGACCTTGTCGCCGGCCAGCACCGCCGGCGCCTGCGGCGCGGACGTGAGCACCACGTCGATGCCCGACCCGGTCGCGATCGCCGCCGCCTCGACCTTCGTCTGCATGCCGCCACTGCCCAGCCCGGAGCGGCCGGTCGCGCCGACATCCAGCCCGTCCAGCTCGTCGACGCTGTGCACGTCGGTGATCGCGGACGCCTCGCCGCGGTGCGGGTCGCCGTCGTAGAGCGCGTCGACGTCGGACAGCAGGACCAGCAGATCGGCGTGGACGAGCTGCGCCACCAGCGCGGCGAGCCGGTCGTTGTCGCCGAAGCGGATCTCGTGAGTGGCGACCGTGTCGTTCTCGTTCACGATCGGCACCACCCCGAGCGCGAGCAGCTTGTGCAGCGTGCGGTAGGCGTTGCGGTAGTGCGCGCGCCGCGTGACGTCGTCGACGGTCAGCAGCACCTGCCCGACCTGACGTCCGTGCGCGGCGAACTCGGTGGTGTAGTTCGCCATCAGCAGGCCCTGCCCGACGCTGGCGGCCGCCTGCTGGCGGGCAAGGTCGCGCGGGCGGGCGGGCATGCCCAGCGGCGCGAGGCCCGCGGCGATGGCACCAGACGACACGAGGACGACGTCACGCCCGGCGGCACGCACCTTGGCGAGCGAGTCGACCAGTGCCGCGACCCGGGAGTCGTCGATGCCGCCGCGGGTCGTCGTCAGCGACGACGAGCCGATCTTGACGACGACCCGCTCCGCTTCGGTGATCGCCGTCCGGTCCGCGCCCATGCCCGTGTCCTCGCCTTTCGTGCCTCGTGTCCCCAGAACGATACTCCGCCCACGCCTCCCCCTCCGCCCATGATCATCGGCACTTTCCCGCCCATATGGCGACTAAGTGCCGATGATCATCGGGACGGGGGACGGGGACGGGGAGCGCCGCGGCTCACTCCAGCCGTGGGTCGCTGCCTCGCCGGCCCAGCAGCTCCGAGCCCGCGTGCATGCTCGGCTCCCAGTCGAACACGACCGCGTCCTCGCCGCCGATGACGACCTCGTCTCCGGGTTCGGCGCCGGCCTTGACCAGCTCGTCCTCCACACCGAGCCGGGCGAGCCGGTCGGCCAGATAGCCGACGGCCTCGTCGTTGCTGAAGTCCGTCTGCTGGATCCAGCGCTCCGGCTTGACGCCGCGTACCCGGAACCGCTCGCCCTCGCGGGTGACGGTGAACCCGTCGTCGTCGACCGCCTCCGGACGCAGCACCAGCCTCGTCGGCTCGGCTGCCGGCGCGGCCGCCCGGGCATCGCTGACCAGCGACGCCATCGCGAACGACAGCTCACGCAGACCGTCGCCGGTGACCGCGGAGATGGGGAACACCCGCCAGCCCATGGCCTCGATGTCCGCGCGCACCATCTCGGCCAGCTCCCGCGCGTCCGGCACGTCCACCTTGTTCAGCGCCACCAGCCGCGGCCGGTCGTCCAGGCCGCCGTGGCGCTCCAGCTCGGCCTCGATGACCTGGATGTCGTGCACCGGATCCCGCCCGGACTCCGGGGTGGCGCCGTCGACGACGTGCACCAGCGCCTTGCAGCGTTCGACGTGGCGCAGGAACTCGTGGCCCAGGCCGCGCCCCTCGCTCGCCCCCTCGATCAGGCCGGGAACGTCGGCGACGGTGAAGCGGACGTCACCGGCCTCGACGACGCCGAGGTTCGGCGTCAGCGTGGTGAACGGGTAGTCGGCGATCTTCGGCCGCGCGGCCGACATCGCGGCGATCAGGCTCGACTTGCCGGCGCTGGGGAACCCGACAAGACCCACGTCGGCGACGCTCTTCAGCTCCAGGACGATGTCGCTCGCCTGCCCGGGCTCGCCGAGCAGCGCGAACCCCGGCGCGCGGCGGCGCTTGGTCGCCAGCGCGGCGTTGCCGAGCCCGCCGCGGCCGCCCTGGGCGATCACCAGCCGCGTCCCGGAACCGACCAGGTCGGCGATGGGCCGGCCGTCCCGGCCGGTGACGACGGTGCCGTCCGGGACGGCGAGCACGATGTCGTCGCCGTCCGCGCCGTTGCGCATGCTGCCCTCGCCGGGCGCGCCGTTACCCGCCCGGCGGTGCGGCCGGCGATGGTAGTCGAGCAGTGTCGTCACGCCGGGATCGACGACGAGCACGATGTCGCCGCCACGTCCCCCGTTACCGCCGTCGGGGCCGCCCAGCGGCTTGAACTTCTCGCGGTGTACGGACACGCAGCCGTGCCCACCGGAGCCGGCCGCCAGATGCAGCACGACACGATCGACGAACGTCGGAATCGCCATCGTCGCACCTCATTCCTTCATCATGTGCCGCTGGTGCCCGGCACGGGTCACACGCAAAAGGCGGGCCGGTCAGCACGACCGGCCCGCCCTGCGCTGATTCGCGTGTCGCGCGGGGTCATTCCCCCGCGGGGACGATGTTCACGACCTTGCGCCCGCGCTTCACGCCGAAGGCGACCTCGCCGGGCGAGCGCGCGAACAGCGTGTCGTCCTTGCCCCGGCCGACGTTGTCGCCGGGGTGGAAGTGTGTGCCGCGCTGGCGGACGATGATCTCGCCGGCGCCGACGACCTGGCCACCGAAGCGCTTCACGCCGAGCCGCTGTGCGTTGGAGTCGCGCCCGTTCTTACTGGACGAGGCGCCCTTCTTGTGAGCCATGTGGTGGTTCCTGCCTACTTCGTCTCGATACCGGTGACCTTGACCTGGGTGTACCGCTGGCGGTGCCCCTGGCGCCGCCGGTACCCGGTCTTGTTCTTGTACCGGAGGATGGTGACCTTCGGGCCCTTCGTGTCGCCGACGATCTCCGCGTTGACGGACACGCCCGCGAGCTTCTGCGCGTCGGAGGTCACCGTCTCGCCGTCGACGAGCAGTACCGCCGGAAGCGTGACCGTGGCGCCGACCTCGCCGTCGAGCCGGTCGACGTCGATGATGTCTCCGACGGAGACCTTCTTCTGGTTACCGCCGCTGCGGACGATCGCGTACACCGCGGACTCACTCTCTCACTCGGGCTTTGCGGGCGCGCATGCCCCACGAGATGCGGGCACGCGGTTGGGGCGCAGGTCGCGCCGACGGTCTAGGGTACGGAATGCGGCATCGCCTGGTCAAACCAGCATCACTTTCCCGTTGATCATCAACGATCCGCCGCGCCAGGACGGGGCGAACCGTTGATGATCATGCGCACGGAAGTGGTTCACACCGGCGCCGCGACGGAGTCGTCGGCCTTCCCGCCGCCGTCGTCGCCGGCATCGGGCTGACTCTCCGGGCGTCCCGCCGGGCGCTGCGCACGACGGCGGGTGCGGCGACGCGGTTGCCCCGAACCCGCCGCAGCCTCGTCGTTCGAACCGGACGCCGTGGCCGGCTCCGCCGCCGGCGACGTGCCGTTCGTGGCCGGCGTGCCGTCGACGGACGCGGCAGCCGTACCAGCGCTCGTGTCTGTGCTCGTACCGTCACCGCCGCCGGCGCTGCTGGTGCTCTCGCCGTTGCCGGTGCCGTTCTCCTGCCCGGCGATCGGCATCAGGTCCGCCGGAGAGGCCTCCCCCGGCTCCGCCGACGCCTCGAGCTTCGGCGCCGCGGGCTCGGCCGGCGGCTTGTCGTTCTGCTCGCTCTTACGCTTGCGGTTGCGCTTGTCGGACTTGCCCGAACGTCCCGACGACCCGCCCGAGCCACCCGATCCGGACGAGCCGCCCGAATCGGAGCCGCCGGAGTCGACCGGGTGCGAGTGCACCACGAGCCCGCGTCCCTTGCAGTGCGGACAGGACTCGCTGAACGCCTCGAGCAGGCCGGTGCCGATGCGCTTGCGGGTCATCTGCACCAGACCGAGCGACGTCACCTCGGCGACCTGGTGCTTCGTGCGGTCGCGTCCGAGGCACTCGACCAGCCGCCGCAACACCAGGTCACGGTTGGCCTCGAGCACCATGTCGATGAAGTCGATGACGACGATGCCGCCGATGTCGCGCAGCCGAAGCTGGCGCACGATCTCTTCGGCCGCTTCGAGGTTGTTACGGGTGACCGTCTCCTCGAGGTTGCCACCGGAGCCGGTGAACTTGCCCGTGTTGACGTCGACGACGGTCATCGCCTCGGTCCGGTCGATGATCAGCGACCCGCCACTGGGCAACCACACCTTGCGATCCATCGCCTTGGTGATCTGCTCGTCGATCCGGTACGCGGCGAAGACGTCGCCGGGTCCGGTCCAGCGCTCCACCCGCTCACGCAGCGACGACGCGACGTGCGTGACGTACTCGTCGATCGTGTCCCACGCGCGGTCGCCGGAGACGACGAGCTTGGTGAAGTCCTCGTTGAACAGGTCCCGGACCACCTTGATGGCCAGGTCCGGCTCGCCGTGCAACAACGCCGGAGCGTTGCCGTTGGACTTCTTGCTGATCGCCTCCCACTCGGCCTGCAGCCGCGAGACGTCGTTGGTCAGCGCCTCTTCGGAGGCACCTTCGGCCGCCGTCCGCACGATGACGCCGGCGTCCTCGGGAACGACCTGCTTGAGGATCTTCTTCAGCCGGCTGCGTTCGGTGTCCGGCAGCTTGCGGCTGATGCCGTTCATCGAACCGCCGGGGACGTAGACGACGTACCGGCCCGGAAGGCTGACCTGTCCGGTGAGCCGCGCGCCCTTGTGCCCGATGGGGTCCTTGGTCACCTGCACGAGCACCGACTGCCCGGACTTGAGCACGTCCTCGATGCGCTTCGAACCGTCCGTCTTGCCCATCGACGACCAGTCGACCTCACCGGCGTACAGCACGGCGTTGCGGCCGCGGCCGATGTCGACGAACGCCGCCTCCATCGCGGGCAGCACGTTCTGCACCCGGCCGAGGTAGACGTTGCCGATCAGCGACTGCTGCGACGCCCGGCTGACGTAGTGCTCGACCAGCACGTCGTCCTCGAGCACGCCGATCTGGGTCAGGTCGCCGGACTGGCGTACCGCCATCACCCGGTCGACGGCCTCCCTGCGGGCGAGGAACTCGGACTCGGACAGGATCGGCGGCCGGCGACGTCCGGCCTCGCGGCCCTCACGCCGGCGTTGCTTCTTCGCCTCGAGCCGGGTCGAACCCTTGACCGAGGTGACCTCGTCCTCGGCTTCACGTTGGTCACGGACCCGCACGACCGTGTTCGGCGGGTCGTCGGGGCGCGTCTCCTCGGAGTCGGACTCGCTCTTGCGGCGGCGACGACGCCGACGCCGGCGGTTGCCACCACCCTCACCGTCGTCGTCGCTGTCGGTGTCGCCGTCGGCGTCACCACCTCGGCCGTCGGGCCGCTCGCTGTCGGCCTTGTCCGGGCCGGTGGAGTCGTCGGCTCGCGGCGTGTCCTCGTCGCCGGCGGACTCGTCACCGTCGGCATCGGCCGAGTCGTCGCTGCGGCGCCGGCGGCCGCGACCGCCTCTGCGGCGGCGCTTCCGGCGGGTCCCCTCACCGTCGTCGCTCTCGTCGGTCTCGCTCGCGGTTGCCGTGCCGGACGTCGCCTCACCCTCGGAGTCCTCGGTGTCCTCCGCATCGTCGACCGCGTCGTCGGCCGGCGCCGGCGGAGCGGACGAGGTCGGCGCGGCGGGGGTCGCGGCAGCCGGGTCGGGCGGGGCGAACAGCGGCGTGGTGTCGAATGCCGGCGGCGGCTGGAACAGTACCGAACCGGCGGCCTCGGCCTCGGGCTGTCGCGACCCGGCGGCGGGGCCGGCGGGCTCGTCCGGGAAGCCGCCACTCGGAGCCGGCTCCGTGACGTCGGCGGTCGGCGACTCGCTCTGCGGCACGGCTGCGGACGCGTCCGCAGCCGTGTCCGTGCCCGTCGACGCGTCCGTGCCGGTCGTGGCCGTGCCGGTCGTGGCCGTGCCGGTCGTGGCCGTGCCGGTCGTGGCCGTGCCGGTCTTGGACCGGCTGCGACCACCGCGGTTGCGGGACCTGGCCGACGGGGCCGGCGCCCCCTCCGTCGACTCGGCCGTGACGTCGATCGACTCGGGCGCCGACGCGGGCGGGGCTGCCGTGTCCGATTCCGCGGCCGGGGTCTCCGGCTCGGCGGTCTTCGCGGCGCTCGTCCGGCGTGTGTCGGCGGTCTTTTTGGCCGTCGACTTCGTCGCGGTCGTCTTCTTGGCGGTGGTCTTCTTCGCGGTGCTCTTGTTGGCCGTGCTCTTCTTGGCGGTCGCCTGATCGGCGGCCGCCTGCTCGCCCGTCGCCTGCTCCCCCGTCGCCTGCTCGGCGCCGGATTTTCCGGTGGTGGCCTTCTTGGCGGTGGATTTGCCGGCGGACTTCCTGGTGGCGGTCTTCTTGGCCGGAGCCTTCGACGACGGTGCGGCGGCCTCGCCGTCGTCGTCACCGGAGGCCGCGGCCGACACGCCCGGCTCCGCCGGTTCGGCCGCAGCGCTCTCCGCCGTCGTCGCCTTCGTGGCGGTCTTCGCCGCGGTGGACTTCTTCGCCGTGGCCTTCGCCGCCGTCGTCTTCTTGGCGGTGGTCTTCTTCGCCGCGGTCTTCTTGGCCGTAGCCTTCACCGGCGCGGCAGTGGCCTCGCCTCCGTCGGCGGCGTCACTACCGGTGTCGGCCGTGGGCACACCGTCCTCGACCGGGGGGCCTGCGGCGCGGCTGGCAGCTCGACGCCGCTTGGCCGGCGCCTGACGCTCGTCGGCGGCGGCCTCCACCGCCGAGCTGGTATCGCCTGCCGAGCCGTTGTTCTCTTCCTGCATGCGGGTTGCACTCCCGTCAGCTCCGGATGCGGGGCGCCGCGCCGTCACCGGCGCGCAGCAGCCCGTCCAGAGCTTCCCATCGGCCACCCGGCGCAGCCTCGTACGACCACGACAGGTGGAAAGCCTGTGTTTCGACGACGTCCACCGAACTCGTGCGTCGGTCGCCACGTTCGGGCTCCCAGCGGTGGCGCGGCATGCACCACTCCACCGGGCCCTCTCGCCGGTCGACCGTGCCGAACGACTCAGACGCAGGTAACCGTCGCACGCCCCGGCCCTGAGACCTCAGCGGCGCCGTATCGACCACGCGCAGGACGTCGGCGAGGACGTCATCGGATCGAACGGTACGTTCCGCCCGATCATTCCCGAGTATCGCACACGTCGAGCCCACAACGGTCGCGCGGACGTTGCGACACGCGTCACTCGCCCCGTCGACCCGGCGCCGACGCGCCGCCGACCCGGTCCGGCGCCAACGGATCGTCGATGGCGCCGTTGCTCCACAAGCCCTGCGCCAACCGGGTGACCCGCGGCGGTGCGGGCGGCTCGAACCCGGCCACGAGACGCAGGCCGGCCATGATCTCGTCCGGTCGGACGGTCGGTGACTCGTGCCGGATCACCGCGGTCACCGCGACGGGATCGTCGCCGGTGACGTCGCCGTGCAGCAGCACGGCCCGCGCGTCCAGGGTCCGGGTGCCGTTCTTGGTCCTGCGCCGCACCTCGACGGATTCGGCCGCCAGGAATCCGTCGACGGCGTCGGTCACCGTCGCGACGTCGGCACCACCCATCTCCAGCAGCCACGACGACACCTGCAACCGGTCGGCCAGCGCCCCGGGCCCCGCGATCACCAGATCGACCACGTCGAACCCGTCCGGTAGCGCCTCGTCCAGTGCGGAGCGGATGTGTTCAGGATCACACTCCTGCGTGACCGAAACCTCCAGGTACTCGGCCTCGCTCGCCGCTCCGGTGGGCGAGGCGCCGAGGTAGGAGACCTTCGGGTGCGGGGTGAACCCGTGTGAGAACGCCATCGGCACATGGGCGCGGCGCAGCGCACGCTCGAACGCCCGCTGGAAGTCGCGGTGGCTGGTGAACCGCATCCGGCCGCGTTTGGCGAAGCGCACCCGCAGCTTCTGCACGGCCGGCGGCTGATCGCGATCCGGTGTCGGTCGACTCACCCTTACATTCTCTCCGGAGCACGTCCGATGATCAGCGCCGGGATCACGCGCACCGCGGCGACAGCGCCCCCACGAAGATCACCGGGGCCGTGCTCAACCGTGCGCCGCCCCGCCGTCGAGCTGGCCGTCGACGACGGTGACGGCCCGTCCGGCGAGCCGGACGCGGTCGCCGTGCATCGTCGTCCGCACCGTTCCGCCGCGGCTGGACAGCTGACGGCCGGTCATCGCGTGACCGTCGGCACGCCCCAGCGCCCAGGCCCAGTACGGCGCCAGGACGCAGTGCGCCGACCCGGTGACCGGATCCTCCGGCACGCCCACCCGCGGGGCGAAGAACCGGGAGACGAAGTCGGTGCCGGCCTCGTCGGCTGCGGCCGTCACGATGATGCCGCGCGCGTCGACTCGGGTGAGCGCGTCGACGTCCGGAGCGAGCCGGCGCACCGTCTGCTCGTCGTGGACGGCGGCCAGGACGTCGAACCTGCTGCGGCCGGTCCACCGCACCTCGGCCCCGAGCGCCTCGGCCAGACCCGGCACCGGCTGTGTCTCCTGCGCGGGATGCGCCGGGAAGTCCATGCCGATGACGCCGTCGGCGTCACGATCGACGGTGAGCACACCACTGCGCGTACCGAAACGCACCGGGGCCGCGACTCCCTCGTCGAACAGCACGTGCGCCGTCGCCAGCGTGGCGTGCCCGCACAGGTCGACCTCGGTCTCCGGAGTGAACCAGCGCAGTTCGAAGTCCGCGTCACCGTCGTCGGCCGGCCGGACGAACGCCGTCTCGGAGTGCTTCATCTCCGCCGCCACGGCCTGCATCCACGCGGGGTCCGCGGCGCTCTCGAGCCGGCAGACCCCGGCCGGGTTGCCGGCGAACGGACGGTCGGTGAAGGCGTCGACGACACTGATACGCACTCGGACAGCCTACGGTCGGACCGGATCCGAGGAGGTTGCCAGGTGTCGACCGGACTGCAGCGCCTGACCGACAACGTGTGGCTGTGGCCGCACGACCCCGACCCGGCCACGGTCCGCGCCTGTGTGGGCGTCGTCGCCGGGACGTCGGGCAGCATCGTGGTGGACGCCGGCCAGAGCCCCGCGATGGCGCGCGAGGTCCGCGCGGCCGTCGACGCCACCGGGCTTCCACCGGCGCGGTTGCTGGTGCTCACCCACCACCACTGGGACCACACGTGGGGCGTCGCCGAGTGGGGTGTCCCGGTGCTGGCGCACGAGCGCTGCGCCGAACTGCTCGCCACCGACGCCGCCCTCCCCTGGAGCCACGAGTACCTACGCGCCGAGATGGACCGGGAGCCGCTGCTGAAGCCGAGCTACACGGCTCGTTCGCGCGCGGTCGACGACTTCGGCGAGCTGCGGATCGTGGTGCCGGACCGGACGTTCACCGACCGCGTCACCATCACCGAGGGCGGCGTGACCGTGCACGTGGAGCACGTCGGCGGTCAGCACACGCCCGATTCGACGGTCGTGCGGGTGCCGGGCGACGGCGTGCTGTTCCTCGGCGACAGCTACTATCCGCCGCCCTACCACCTGCGCTCGGCCGGCGACGACGTCGACGTCGCCCTGCTCACCAGCCTGATCAGCGACGACATCGAGTGGTACGTCGAGAGTCACGACGTCCCGCGCCGCCGCGCCGACCTCCTCCGCCTGCTCGGAGAATGATCAGACGACGCTCAGCGGCAGCAGCTTCTGTCCGGTGGGTCCGGTCTGGATCTCCGTGCCCATCTGCGGGCACACCCCGCAGTCGAAGCACGGCGTCCACCGGCAGTCGTCCAGCTCGATCTCGTCCTGGGCGTCCTGCCAGTCCTCCCACAGCCAGTCACGGTCCAGCCCGGAGTCGAGGTGGTCCCACGGCAGCACCTCGTCACGGTCGCGCTCACGGGTGGTGAACCAGGCCAGGTCGACGGGTTCGCCGGCCAGCGCCTGCTCCGCGCACCGCAGCCATCGGTCGTACAAGAAGTGCTCGCCCCAGCCGTCGAACCGGCCGCCGTCCTCCCACACCTCGCGCACGATCCGGCCGACGCGCCGGTCGCCGCGGGACAGCAGCCCTTCGATCATGCTCGGCTTGCCCTCGTGGTATCGCAGGCCGATCGACTTTCCGTACGAACGGTCGGAACGCACCGCGTCACGCAGCTTGTGCAATCGGTCGTCGACGACCTCGTGGTCCGTCTGTCCGGCCCACTGGAACGGCGTGTGCGGCTTGGGCACGAAACCGCCGATGGAGACGGTGCAGCGGATGTCGCGGCGGCCGGAGACCTCGCGGCCGGCGGCGATGACCCGCTTGGCGAGGTCGGCGATGGCCAGCACGTCCTCGTCGGTCTCGGTGGGCAGCCCGCACATGAAGTACAGCTTCACCTGCCGCCAGCCGTGCCCGAACGCCGTGGAAACGGTCCGGATCAGGTCGTCCTCGCTGACCATCTTGTTGATGACCTTGCGCAGCCGCTCCGAGCCACCCTCGGGCGCGAACGTCAACCCGGAGCGCCGCCCGTTGCGGGAGAGCTCGTCGGCGAGGGTGACGTTGAACGCGTCGACGCGGGTGGACGGCAGCGACAGCGAGGTGTTGGTGCCCTCGTACCGGTCGGCCAGGCCCTTGGCGATGTCGCCGATCTCGGAGTGATCGGCGCTGGACAACGACAACAGCCCGACCTCGGTGAACCCGGAGTTCTCGACCCCTGTCTGCACCATGTCGCCGATGGTCTCGATGGAGCGTTCGCGCACCGGCCGGGTGATCATGCCGGCCTGGCAGAACCGGCACCCGCGGGTGCAGCCGCGGAAGATCTCGACGCTGTAGCGCTCGTGCACCGTCTCCGCCAGCGGCACCAGCGGCTTCCGCGGGTACGGCCACTGGTCCAGGTCCATGACGGTGTGCTTGTGCACGCGCTCGGGCACGCCGGCGCGGTTGGGCACGACCCGAGCGATGCGGCCGTCCGGCAGGTAGTCGACGTCGTAGAACTTGGGGACGTAGACGCCGCCACCCGCGGCGAGGCGCTCCAGCAGGCCGTCGCGCCCGCCTGGACACCCCTCGGCCTTCCACTCACGCACGACCTCGTTGATCGCGAGCACGACCTCCTCACCGTCACCGAGCACGACGGCGTCGACGAACTCGGCGATGGGCTCCGGGTTGAACGCCGCGTGCCCGCCGGCGACGACGACGGGGTGCTCGTCCGTGCGTGCGACGGCCTCCAGCGGAAGCCCGGCCAGGTCGAGGGCCGTGAGCAGGTTCGTGTACCCCAGTTCGGTCGCGAACGAGACGCCCAGGAGGTCGAACGCGCCCACCGGGCGGTGCGCATCGACGGTGAACTGGCTGACGCCGTGCTCGCGCATCAGCCGCTCGAGGTCCGGCCACACCGCGTACGTGCGCTCGGCCAGGACACGTGGCTGCTCGTTCAGCACCTCGTACAGAATCTGAACGCCCTGGTTGGGCAGGCCGACCTCGTAGGCGTCGGGGTACATCAACGCCCAGCGCACGTCCGCGTCGTCCCAGTCCTTGGGGGTCGAGCCCAGCTCGCCTCCGACGTACTGGATCGGCTTGGTCACCTGCTCGAGCAGGGGCTCGAGCTGAGCGAACAACGACTCGACGGGCATGAACGTTCGGCTCCAAACGATCCGGGCAACTTCTGCCGACCAGCCTATCGGCCGGGTCCACACGCAGGTTGCGCCTGCGTACGTGACAGGGCAACCGGCGTACGTCGCAGGGCAACCGATCACGCCGTTGCGACCGGACATGTGACCGGTATCGTAACTCTCGCGGACAGTCGGGTATGGCTACATCGACGCCTGTTGTCCGCGACAACGGCCGCGACTTGAGCATGGTGGAAGGCGCGAGATGACGGACAACGCTCCGCCCCCGCACGGGGTCGAGACCGCACCGGACTCCGCTTCGACTCCCCGCCCGCCGTCGGACACCCCGCCCGTGCACAACCAGCCGGACGAGCAGCCTCTGCCGGACATCCACACCCAGCCCGACTACGGGCAGACTCCACCGGTTCCGGAGGACCAGCCGGACCACGTCGAGTTCCCCGATATCCACAACCAACCCGACCACGTCGACCTGCAGCCCGACTACGAAGTGGAAACACCGATCGGCAGGCCGCCGATCCTCGAACCTCCTGTCGGTTGCTTCCCGCAGCCGACACGTGAGGAGCTCGAGATGGCGTTGCACCGGGCCCAGCTGGTCGTCGACGAACTGTCGTCACTGCTCGACCCGGCGTTGAAGGCCATGGAGGACGGTGCGTGGGTCAGCCGGCGGGCCGACGAGTTCTCCGGCGGACTGACCGAGCATGCGCGCCAGACCGGGGCGACCGCCGAGCGGTGCCTCGACACCATCCAGGAAGCACTCGACAACCATGGTGACGACAACGTCGTGGAGCCGAGACCGCTATGACGAAGATGCAGGGTGACCTCCAGGACGATCCCGGCAAAGAGGTCAACTCGCTGGCCACCAAGAATTCCGGGTCGCTCGACAAGGATTCCCTCGCCGGCGACGACGCGACGTCCGGCTACGACTACGAGCCCTCCGCGGGTTCGGACTACGCGAGCGGGTACGACTCGGACAGCTCGGAGGGCTACGACGGCGGCGGCTCCGGCGGGTACGGAGGCGGCTCGTCCACCAGCGACGACACCACCGACAGCGAGTCGACGGGCAGTGACCCGACGAGCGAGACCGGCGGCGACGAAAACCCGGAGGCTTCGCCTCCCGACGACGACACCTCCGGAAGCGACGACGACCAGGCCCTCTACGCCGAGGGCACCGGGGACGAGCCCGAAGACACCGGCGAGGAGCCGGCGCCGATCGAGATCGGCGAACCACCGGACGACACCAAGCCCGGCGAGCCGGTCATTCCGCCCGAGAACAAAGTCTCCATCGACATCGAAGCCATGACCCGCCTGGTGGCAGCCATGGAACGCGCCGGCGACCAGGTCGTCGAACTGCAGGGCGAGCTGCGATCGATCCTGTCGGGTGTACAGCTCGACACGTCCGAGACGAACGGTTTCGACCAGGTCACGGCCTGGATCGAGGAAGTGCTTCCGGACCTCCGCCGCCGTCTCGCGCTGGCGCAGGACCTCGAAGGCGACTCGCCTCGCCGCGTCGACCCGCACCTACCGGTGACACGGCAGCCGATCATCACCGACGAGACGCAGATTCCGACGCTTCCACCGCACAAGTCGTTCCAGAACGGGAACGAAACAGCCCAGCGGTTCTCGGTGCCGGCCGAACAGAAGCCGGCGGTTCGCGATCTGGTCACCGATCTCAGGTCCGGCCAGCACGACCCGTACTACGCCAAGGAGTTCGTGCACAACGCCGATCCGAAGACCCTGGTCGAGACCGTCCGGCGTGCGACATCCGACGGCACCGCCGACACTGACGAACTGGTGCAGCTGACGGCCTCCACAGTCGCCACCGGCTCGCGCGGTACCGGCGACCTCGCCCCACCGGAGGGACACGAGGAACAGTGGGCGGCGCTGCGCAACAGCGACGACCCCGAGACAGCCGCCGTGGCCAGGCAGCTCCGCCCGGCTCCGGCCGACGAATCAGCCGCGCCGACCGCGTGACGACGGCGCATCCTGTGGTCACACCTCGTGTCGGCAACGCTTCACGAGGGATTTGTCCAGTATCAACCGACTCGAGGGGCCGACGTTTCCACTCGTCCGGTAGAGTGTGACGGCATTTCGACTGTTGTCTCGTGGGGGATGAATGCTTCGCGCCATCGGCGTCACCGCTGCCGTTGTGACCGTGCTCGGTCTGACCGCCTGTTCGGACTCGTCCGACGAGCCCACCGGGCTCGCCGCCGACACCGACACGCCGGCATCCACCGGGACACCCGCGCCCAGCGAGACCCCATCGGCCACTGCGCCACCGACCAACGCCGGTAGCAGCGACCCCACCGCCGAGTCGGAAACGACACCGGCCAACACCTTCACCCAGCCGTACCTCCCGGAGGAACGCGTCGTCGAACTCCGTGAGTCGGTTCCGGTTGAACCACCCGCTGACGCGAGCGACCAAGAAGCCGCAGTTGTCGCATCGTTCGCACACGTACAAGCAGCCTGGGAACAGATTCTCTGGGGTGTTCCGGTTGAACAGACACATGTTGCCGAGCACTCGACTGGGGTCCACCTCGACACCATGCGCGACTATGCACAAGAATCGGTGGACCTCAAACGCGTCAGCGTTGGCCCACCACTAGAGCATCGAATTCTCTCCGTCGAAGCCGGTTCAACGACGGGCTCACTGGAATTCTGTATGGGTGGTGGCATCTGGACCGACATCTACGCAGAGGGGCCACCTAAGACGGCTGATGAGCTGTACCTCGGCACCATGAACTTCGAGCAAGTCGACGGCGCATGGAAATCCACGCGCGTCGAGTATGCGGAAGACGTGACACAGTGCGAAGGAATGTTCGAATGACCACTAGATCGAAGATTGTTACCGCAGGCGTAACAGGCATTGCGCTCGCACTCGCGACGAGTATGGCTCCAGCCGCCGCGGGTCCCGGTGACGGCGAGTCCGATGACGATAACAACACGGTCGAGGGCACTGTCGAGCAGACGATCACTATCGACGGTGATGTAGTCCCCGGCGGCAGTACTACCACCACGGTATCGGTCCCAGCCAAGTGCTGGTGGGTGCCGTTCCCGGGAGACGAACATGCGTTCGCTGGCTGGTGGATCGGTGCAGTCTCTTCGTTACCCATTACATTGATCTTCCTTCCGACACCGGACGAAGTCGCACAAGCAATTAAGAAAGACAAGAAAACTCCTGGGCAGTGGTACTTGGCTGAATGTGTCGAAGACCCACCACCAGGTGCCATGGAAGAGTTCCTCGGCGCGTGTCAGGACTGGTACCCGGACGCGTGCATCCCGAAATGGGCTGGCTGGTACGAGGAGACCGAGGGCGAGCCGCCTGTCGTGATCCAACCCGAGGAACTGGCCCTCGCCGCTCAGGCACAGATCAAGATCCCCAACCCTCAAGTCGAGCAGAACCCGAAACTCGAGAACACCGCCAACACCACGCTGGTGAACGTCGACACCGGGTTCTGGGTGACCGACCCCGCGTCGGTCGGCGGCGAGGACGGCGTCCACGAGATCCGCGCCACCATCCCCGAGACCGGCGTCTGGGTGGAGATCCGCGCCGAAACGGACGGGCTGCAGATCGCTTCACAGGCCGGCTCCACGACCTGCACACCCGCGGAGGCCGTCACCGCGTGGTCTCCCGGCAGTGACCCTGCCTGCTCGGTGCAGTTCAACCGAGCGTCGACGCACCTGCCCGGCGGCTACCCGGTCACCGTGTCCTCCGCTTGGAACACCTCATGGCGTGGCGGCGTCGGTGACACCGAAACGGACAGCGGGACGCTCGACCCGATCACGACGGAGACCACGCTCAACATTCCGGTTGCTGAGGTTCAAACACTCGTGACCGACTGACGGGGTCACGGACACTCAACTGGCGGCGCTCCCGCAATCAATCGTGGAACTTGCGGGAGCGCTGTCGTGCAGCCGTCGCTCACGCCTCGAGCAGCTGCTTCAGCTCGGCGAGCCTCTCGCGCCAGTAGGACTTCATCTGCCCTGCCGCGTCCGCGTCCGGTAGTTTCTCGTGGGCCAGACTCACCTGTGACTTCTCCTCGCTCTTCCGCTCGAAGCCCGCGACGAGGCGAGTCGATCCGTCGCCCCACCTGGCGCGGAACGACTTCGGCGCTCTGACCGTGCGCACCTCCAGCGTCGCACCGAGCAGCCACCGTTCGCGAAGCTCGTCGTCGGAGAACGCCTCGAACAGCCGCTCGACAGGGACCGAAACCGTCTTGCTCGCGTTGGCGGTGAAGTACCCGTCCGAACGCTGCCCGGGTGCTCGCATCCCTCTGGCCTGCTCGTAGGCCACAGTGATGCCCTGCGCCCACCAACCAGGGACATCGTGTTGCTCGACGATCCAGCCAGCGATCTCGCTGTGGCGGCGTTCCGTTCCGCCCCAGGCGTCCAGTTCACTGAACCACTCGGCCCAGGTCCGTCCTGTGTGGGCGAGGACGGACTCGTCAGAGAACTGTTGCGGCCGGACGCCCGGGGGAGCGCCGCTGTCCGTGTCGGTCACCGCAGGCTCGACGTCAACACCAGAGTCCGACGTTGAATGCTGCTTCTCGGCGACGTGGCGGCGAGCTGTCGTGTAGCTCTCGCCGGTCTTCTCCATGCGCGCCCGCACGAGCGTCTTGAAAGACTTCTGCCTGGTCATGACATGCTCCCCTCGACGACGCAGGCCACCAGAACTCACGCTCCTGTTGGCCCCGCCGGATGGGGCATGTGCTGCCGGCGTCCCGAGGGCATCCGCCCCCTTTGCCCTCACAACGCCGGTGGCGTGAGCACCGGAAACGAGGGTGAGGCGCAGGACCATGCCCGGCTCAGAGATTATCGTCGTCCCTGGTCGGCCCGCAACAGAATGATTGCGGGTTCACGACTCCGCGCCGAAGGTCTGTTGATCAGCGCCGGTCTTCCGGCGCCGGCGTCGACACGTGGCATCGAAACTTCGTCGACCAAATAGTCGACACCGTTCACCGAGTCGGCGGCGAACCAGGAAGCGTCCACTGCTCCGGGATGTCAAGCGTCTGCCTGAGTTGCGCGGCTATTGCCGCGGCGTCGGCTTCCTGATCACGGCCATCGGCGATGCCGGCGATCCACACGCGGACGAAGTAGTCTCCGTATGACACCCACGCTTGCCCGGTGGATACCGAATCCCCACCACGGTCCTGTTCGTCTGCCCAGGTGAATCCCAGGCCGACGTCTGGCGGCAGTTGATCATAGCCGTCACGATTCAGTCGTTTCTCGAAGCCATCGCGCTCGTACCCCTCCGCGGCAAGTCCGACCGAAGCGGTGAACGTCAACTCGTCGTCGACCTCGATACGACAGCCTGCAGCGCTGACGGAGCCCTCGGAGGTCCGCGACACCTGGCCGTTCACGACGTCGAAATCCTCGGTACCCATCGCAAGGGCTACGCCTTCCGCTGGGACGAAGTCACAAAGAAACTTCCCGACTGGTGCCGCACTGGGCATGGCAGTCACGTGACTCACCGAACCGGCGCCTCCGTCGTCACTGTTGCAAGCAGCCAGAGTCATGACCGTGGCAGCCAGGGCAACCACGCCAATAGCGAGCCCCGGTTCACTTGGCCCGGCCGAAGAGAGGCGACGCCATGTGCACGCCCTCACCGCGACGGTGCCGTTCCTTGCAAGGTCCACTCGTCCGGGATCTCCAGTGTCTGTATGACCTGTTGTGCCAGGCCAACGGCGTCCGTTTCGGCATCGCGCCCTTCGGCAATGCCGACGACCTCGACGTCGATCAGATAGTCGCCGCGCGACAGGCGCGCCTCACCCGTGACGGGACCGTCGTCTCCGGTGTCGGTCCACGAGTACAGTCCCTCGCGGAACCCGTTGCCCGCATAGCCCAGCATGAAACCAACCATGACCGACACGACGACGTCGCCGTCCACCGCCAATTGACAAGCCGCCCCGGACAAGGCGTCAGCGGAGTCTCGGGACACGTTACCGCCCTGCACCTCGAACTCCTCGGTTCCCAGCACCTCGACGACGCTTTGCCTGGGAACGAAGTCACACAACTGATCTCCGGAAGGAGCTTCGCTCGACAAAGGGGTGCTCGTTGCCACTGGCGAATCTCCTCCATCGTCTCCGCCGCAGGCGGCAATGACGATCACACTGACGATCAGCGCCGCGCCACGCCAACGCCTCATCACGTGCCAACACCCATAGGTCAGCGCCAGTCTTCCGGCACCGGCGTCGACACGACCAGAACCTCCGACGCGGGCCCGTCCTCGGCTGTCTCACCCGTCACGTACAGACGGTCGCCGTCGAGAGCCACGCTGGTCACGTGGGCCATGGCCGTCGCCGCCTGACCATCGTGCACCAGGACCGCAACCTGGCCGTACGGAGCGGTGTCGTCGGCCGACTCGACCGACTCGTCGGCGCCGAGTCCTCGAACGATCCGGTCAGCCAACTGCTGCACCGACCCTTCCAGCTCGTCTCCCCACGAGAACGCCCCGACATCGACCGTTTCCTGCTCCAACGCGACCGCGCTGTCGACCACCGCGACCGTGCCGCCTTCAGCGGCAACATCAGAACCGACCCAACTGCCCCCGAAGCCGGACGCGTCACCGGCGTCGCCATACGGCTCGTCGGGCACGGCCCGCTCGCCCTCACTCAGCACAGCCTCGACACCGCCGCCCGGTTCCACTCGCAGCACGGACGACGGCCCTGCGACATACACCGCGCCGTCCTCGCCGATAGCGAGCTCCCCCTCCGTGCCATAGCCGTCGAGAGGCACGTCGGCGGCCTTCATGTCCGCAGGCGGGGACGCCAACACCTCGTCCAGTTCGTCGCCGTCGAGATCCGTCGAGTCCGCTCCCGCCACGTGCTCGACCTGACCGTCGACCAGCCGGAACACCTGCGACATCACCGGCTGCGAACCTTCGTCCGGTCCCGACCCGACGAAGGTCGCCGTCCACACCAGCTGCCCGTCGCCGTCCACGGCAACGGCCGCGATGCTCATGGATTCCGGGATGGCCGTCGCGTCCGCGCTTCCGGCCACGTCCGCGCCTTCCACGACGATCTCGGGGACCAGCTCGGATCCTTCGACGCGGTACACAGCCTCACCGTCGGCGACGTGGACACTGCCGTCCGGGCCCACGGCGAGTTCGCGAGGCGTCCCCGCACCTTGCACCTGCATCCGGCTCACGGCGCCGTCCGGGTCGATCGTGACGAGTTCTCGCTTCTGCCCGTCGTACACGAGCGCGTGGACCGTGCCGTCGTGTGCTTCCAGATCCGACACGGTCCCGGTCAGTTCCAGACTGTCAGCCGCAGACGCTTGTGGATCGTCGCCACCACCAGCCACGACGGTTACCGGTGCTCGACGCCCATCGTCGGCCGGATCGTTGTCGGCGGGTTCATCGCCACCGCATGCCGCGCACATGACAGCGACACCGGTCAGAGTGACAAGGTTCAGCAAACCACGACGCCTCATGAGTCCATGAGTCTGTCATACGATGTCGTCCGTATCGCACACCGTCAGGCTCACGGCATGGTTGCAGGGCACGTCGACCGGCTCACGGAACTTCAGGAGGAAACACGTGGGGACCAACGCTGACCGCGAGGCGCTCGAACAGCTCAAGACCGATGTCAGCAAGGACGTGCCGGACATCAGCGACCGCTTCAAGGGCATCGCCGAACGCATGGGCAACGGTAGCGTGTGGTACGGCACACAAGCCGACAACTTCTCGACGGATCTCGACGGCGAGAAAGGCACACTCTCGACCAGCACGAATGAGCTCACCGGCGACATCGAAGATCAACTGGCGAACGTTCCTGAGTCGGACGGTGGAAACTGATTCTTCACGGCCTCAGCTGAGCGTGTGAACCGTTCCGAACTGATGTAAACTCCCGTGCCCGAGCCAGCGTCTCGGCCGGGCTCGTGTACGAGAAGGATCCCAACCGTCGTACACGTCGAGCGCAGGCGAGCTATCGATAGCGAACGAGGCAGCCCTCACCTCGGGGTTGCCTCCAACGAGGGGCCAAGCGCGCATGAACGTGACAATTGACGGCGGCGGTGGGTCCGGCGTCGGAATCGATCCCGAGGAGCTGGACAAGTTCATCACCGACGCCGAGAACGCGGCGACCGACGTCGAAGACTTCGTCGACGCGTTCCGAGGACGGTTCGTCAGTGAGAACGTGTCCACCACGAACATGGACAAGGTCGCGGGGACGGCTGAATGGCTCCGCGATCAGCTGCCGATGCTGCGCCGCCGTCACGGCATGGCGGAGATCGCTGCTGAACAGTCCGGGAACTCGTTCGTGACGGCCGGCGCCGGTGAGCTCAAGTTCGACACGTCAGCGGAGGCCAAGCAGCAGGCCAAAGAGGACGCCGAGCGCCTGCTGGACGGTGTCGAACCGGGCGAGGACATCCCCCCGGAGGTCTACGAGCTGCTGCAGGAGCACAGCAACGATCCGGACTACACGGAGGCGTTCTTCAAGAAGATCGGTCCCGAGGGGATCAACGCCCTGCGCGTCGGAGCACACGCCGAGGACGGCGGCGCCGGCGAGTACGACAAGTCGAAGCTGGTGCCGCTGTCCAATTCGATGGCGACCGCGAGTTACCGGATCAACTTCGGCAAGGAGGAATGGCTCCAGGGGATGAACGGAGTGGATCCGTCCTCGCATGCCACCTCCGCCGCCGTGTTGCAGTACGGGACGTTCAACGGCAATTTCCTGCACGCCGCCATGGACCGTCTGGAAACCGCCCCGGCAGCGCCGATGCCCGGGGAGACCGAGACGATCTTCAATGCGCTGGCGCGCAACCCGGTGGCCGCGGCCAACTGGTACAAGAACAACAAGGAGCGGGCGGACCTCTACCTTCAGGGCCGCAGCCATCTCATGCGCGAGGGCGTTCCCGAGGCGTTCAACAACATCATGAACTCCGCGACGATCGACGTTCGCCGGTACGACCAGCATCTGGGCGAGCAGAACACCCATGACCTGCTGGAACGTGTCGGCACGAAATGGGGCGACAACGAGGCGTCGCCGGCGGCCCAGAAGTGGTTCGGCGAGCTCATCAAGCACGACATCGACGATGTCTACGACAGTGTCACGACGCCGGTGTCGGACTACTTCCAGGACCCCCGGAACGGCCGGGACGGCGTGGAAGCACCGGCTGAATGGTGGGCTGCGATCAGTGAGCAGGCCATGCGCGATCCCGAGGTCGCGGCAACCCTGTCATTGGAGTTCGAAACGAAGTATCGCGAGGAACGCGACCCGTTGCTCGGCGACGAGAACCAGAACAAGCCCAACGCGAACAACTTCTCGCTGGCCCAGACGAGACACTTCTCCAACTGGTTCGTCTCTCGGGTGTCGAACGTCCAGGAGAAGTACGTCGAGGACACGAAAGAGTGGAACAAGAACTTCGACAAGGCCGTCGACATCGCGTTCTACGCGTTGGATCCCAAGACTCTGCCGCAGAACCTCACCAAAGAGATCATCAAGGGGATCGTCGACAAAGAGCCACCGAAGTACAACGTCGACACAGACTGGGCGACGAGCCTGCAGGAGAATCTTTACCCTGATCTCGACACCAAGTACTCCGAGTTCCAGCGCGAGGACGGCACGCTTCCTCCCGTCGAGGTGGACGGGCTCACCTGGGACGGCGACCCGCAGTTTTACAACGAGCTGTATGCCGAGGGTGGGAGCTTCGTCGAGAACGGGCAGATCAAGCCGATCGACGAGATGACCCCCGCCGAGCAACGTGCCTACATGAACTGGATCGAGGATCCGGCGGTACAGAACATGTTCTGGGACGACTTCAGTTCCGACCTGCCTGAGGGCGTCGGCGACGGCGACTGACCAGACGGCCGGCCACGCCCGCGCCTTTACCCTCGACCGCGAGGGGCCGCAGGTATCAGCTCACGATCCGGTCCTCACGTGCCCGTCGTGGTCTCGGGGACCTGGACGAGCTGCCACTGGCCGGCGGCGACATAAATGCCACGCCCCGGTGGCATCCCGCCGGTGAGCGACCGGGGCAGCTTCAGCCCGTAGTGGTCGCCGTCGGACGTGGACGCCGGGGACAGCAGCACCCCCGAGCGGGACTTCTTCAGCACCGCCGCCGGGCCACGGTAGCTGCTGCCGAGATCGTCGGTCGTGGCCCCGGCGATGACCGTGCTGCCGGTGTCGCGGAGCTTCGGCACGTGCTTCGTGAGCAGGTCGACCAGCCAGCCGTCGACGCCCATCAGCTCCATGTCGTCGATGACGACGGCCGTGGGCGGTCCGTCCTTCGCCGGCACCATCGACTCGAACAGGTTCGTGACCTCGTCCTTCTCGCCCTCGAGGTTGATCACCGCCTCGACGCCGTCGCGACCGGACAGCTGGCCCAGCGGGCTGCGCCGCGGCGTGATGATCAGCATCCGCCAGCCGCGGTCGAGCGCGGAGGTTGCCATCGTCAGCAGTGTCGTGCTGCGCCCGGAACGCCGCGGCCCGAGCACCAGGATGCCGGGGCCGTGGTCGATGGTGTCGAGCGTGCGCAGCGTCAGCGTGTCGCCGCCGACCGCGACCGGCAGCTCGGTCGGCGCCAGTTGGCCGTCGGCCATGTCGAGCGCGTCGGCGTAGGACAGCCGCGTCGGCAGCGGGTCCACCCGGAACGGCCGCAGCGCGCGCGGCACGTCGGCGTGGCGCTCGGTGGCTTCGCGGCCGATCTCTTGCAGCGCCGCGACCTGCGCCGTGCCCTCCTGGTCCTCGACCAGGAGCGCCACCTGGGTCTCCAGCAGCCCTTCGGCCCGGAACGCGCGTCCCGGTGGCATGTGCTCCGGCACGGATTTCGGCTGCTTGCCGATGTTGCCGAAGTCGGTGCTGTCGGTCATCCGCAGCATCATCTTGTCCTCGAGCAGCGCCGACAGCCGCCCCACCAGGGCGGTGCGGTCGGCGGCGAGGACGACCTTGACGCCGACGGCCGCGCCCTCTTGCAGGATCTGCATCCACTGGTCGATCAGCTTGCCGCTGTCGAAGTTCTCGAACGACTGGACGAAGCCTTCCCAGCGGTCGAACAGCACGAGGATGTACGGCAGCCGCTTGTCCGGCTCGGCGCCGGCACGCTGCTCGCTCAGGTCGGAGTAGCCCTGCTCGGCCAGCACCTGCTGGCGCCTGCCGATCTCCGCGCGGATGCGCGTGGACAGCCGGGACAGCCGATCCGGCTGGTCGCGGCTGACGACGGCGCCGGTGTGCGGCAGACCCACCATGGACAACAGCGCATTGTTGCCGCAGTCGACGCCGTACAGGTGAACGTCACGCGGCGACATGGTCCGCCCGACCACGCCGGCGAACGCCCGCAGCACGCTGGACCGGCCGGTCCGCGGCGCACCGACCACGGACAGGTGGCCGCCGCCGGAGAGGTCGTACTCGGCGACCGCGCGGCGCTGCTCCTTCGGCACGTCCACGATGCCGAACGGCAGCCGGATCTCGCGCCTCTGCTGCACCTGCACGGCCGGGTCGGCCAGGACCTGGTCGAGCGTCACGACGTCGTCCAGAGCCGGCAGCCACGGCGGTGGCGGAGCGACGACGCCGGAGTCCGAGGACGCCTCGTTGATCGCGGTGACGACGCTCTCGAGGTCCGTGGGGATGCTGACGTCCTCTTCCTCCTCCTCGTCGTCCGTGCGATCCGGCGGCTTGCCCAGGCTCTCCCAGGACAGCTGGCGCAGATCGACGGCGGCCACCGCGTCCGGCGCGCTGGGGCGGCCACCGACACGCGCGGACTGGAACGCCACCAGCGACGAGTGACCCAGGCGGGCGTATCCGCGGCCGGGGGTCGACTTGGAGATCTCGGAGGCCTCTTTGGACTCGATGACGTCCTGGCTGTCGTTGCCGTCGGTGACCCGCAGCGCGATGCGGAGGTTGGTGTTGGACTTGATCTCCGAGCTGACGACACCGGCCGGGCGCTGCGTCGCGAGGATCAGGTGGACGCCGAGCGACCGGCCGCGTCGGGCGATGTCGACCAGACCCTTGACGAAGTCCGGCAGCTCGGCGACCAGCGCGGCGAACTCGTCGATGACGATCATCAGCCGCGGCATCGGCTCGTCGTCCGGCCCCTTGGCCGCGAGGTAGTCCTCGATGTCCTTCTTGCCGGACTCGGCGAGCTGGTGCTCGCGGCGGTGCAGCTCGGCCGCGAGGCTCTCCAGCGCCCGGGTGGTGAGGTGCCCGTCGAGGTCGGTGACCATGCCCACCGTGTGCGGCAGGTTGTTGCAGTCCTTGAACGCCGCGCCGCCCTTGTAGTCGACCAGCACGAACGTCATCTCGTCCGGACGGTTCGCCACCGCGAGCGACGCGATCATGGTCTGCAGCAGCTCGGACTTACCCGAACCGGTCGTCCCGGCGACCAGACCGTGCGGGCCGTCGGCGCGGATGTCGACCGCGAACGGCCCGTCCATGCCCTCGCCGATGACCGACTTCGTCGTGCGGCCGACGTTCGTCCACCAGCCCTGGATCGCCTCGGACGTCGGGTTCTCCAGCTTGAGGACGTCCAGCAGTCGGCTCGACGACGGCAGCGCGGACGAGAGGTCCTCGGAACTGACGTCCTTGACCGGCGCGACCGCGCGCGCCATCCGCTCGCACCAGGCCGGTGAGACGAGGTCGGGCCACACACCCTCGATGGTCGGCTCGCCGGTACGGCGCACCGTCGTGCTCTCGGCTCCGATGGCCACCACCGCGCGGCACTCCTCGGGCAGCAGCCGCTCGTCCGCGTCGATGCACAGGAAGTACATGCCCAGCTTCGGTCCGTCGCGCAGCAGCGAGATCAGGCCGGGGATCAGTCGGATGCGGCGTGCGCCGTCCAGGACCACCAGCAGCGGAGGGAAGGACATCTCGCGTGAGCTCGTCAGGCCGCTCCCGCGGTCGTTCGCGGCCTCCTTGCGCCGTTCCATGACGGCCATCAGCTCGGCGACGCGGCGGCCGGTGGTGTCCTCGTCGGCGCCGACCCCGGCGATCACCTCGGACGTCTCGTTGCGGCGCACGTGCGGCAGCCAGCGCACCCAATTCCAGGCGTCGCCACCCTCGACGTCGGAGAGCACGACGACCTCGACGTCGGCAGGGCTGTGCAGCGCCGCGAGCTGGGCGACGACCCAGCTGGACACCTGCCGGCGCTCGACGTCGTCGCCGGCCACGCCCATGACGCCGGCCTCGGCCAGCGGAACGCCGACCGGCACGTTCGGTGTCGTCCAGTTGAGCACCCGCTCGTGCTCCTCGCGCGCCGGGTCCGTCAACGACACCTCGCTGGGCACGTCGGCGGTGCCGACGCGGACCAGCAGCCAGTCCGGATCGGTGCGGCGGCGCTCCCACAGCCGCGCCCGGGGGCCGGTGGCGAACAGCAGCACCGCCGCCGGGTCCGGGATGTCGCGGCGCCTCGCGGCACGCTCGGTGACCAGTGCCTGGTACGCCTGGTTCTCGATGTTCCGCTTACGCTCGACGTAGTTCTTCATGTCGTTGGCGTAGCGGTTCTGGACCTGCCCCTTCGACTGCTTGTACCGCGCGACCATCATGAGCGGCGACAGGATCATGATCATCAGGCTGAACGGCGAACCGGTGATGAAGAACATCGTTCCGCCCATGATCATCGGCGCCAGCGCGATGGCCCACGGCAGCGGTGTCTTCTCGGGCTTCTTCGGCTCGTTGGGCAACCGGAACTCGGTCTGCCGCGGCGGCGGCAGCAGCCGCGGCGGCCGGTTGTAGTCCAGCGTCACGCCGCCCGGGCTGGGCGACAGCGACGCGTCCGGCTCGCTGGGCACCGCCAGTTCGAGCACCGTGTCGCCCACGACCAGCGCACTGCCCGGCTCCCACACCGTGGGTTCGGTCAGCCCCACCCGGTCGATGTGGACGAACGGCCGGTCCCCCTCGGGGTCGATGGTCAGGTGCGGGTCCTTGAGCCGCGCGAGCTCCTCCATCTTCTTCTTGTGCCGGCGGCGCTTGCGCGGCTTCGGGTCGGTCTCGTCCTCGATCTTCGGAATGACGATCGGGCCGTCCAGCGGGTACTCGCGCACCGGCGGCGCCACCTCGACCCCGGCGACCGACGGTTCCGGCGTCGCGGTCACCGTGCCGTCGAGGGCGACGTCGAGGCGCAGCGCGACCGCCGGAGCACCCGGCTCGTGCAGGCGCACGGTGCAACCGGTGCGGGTGCCGACCTCGTGGCTACCGGCGGCGAGCGTGTCGACGTGTCCGGCGCCCCGGCCGGAGACCGTGCGCACCTCGACCAGCCCGGTCCGCTCGGCGAACACGTCCGGCAGCGGAACGCCCACGCCCACCAGGGCGCCGTTACGCAGGTCGGACTCCACGACCGGAGTGGCAGGCTCCAGCGGCTGCTGGCCGAGGTAGAGCGTCGGCGGCAGCGCCGGCTCGTCGCGCAGCACGGACGCGTCGTCGTCGACGACGCCGAGGTGACGGCCGGCGGTGCGTACGACGCGCGCCTGCTCGGCCGGCTGGACGTGCGCGGCGAGCTGACGCGCGATGTCGGCGACGGTCGCGTCCTCCTCGCAGTCGATGGCGAGGTCGACGACGTCGCCGTCCGCACTTGCCGTGGCAGTCAACAGCAGCCGCACGTGTCCGCCCCTGGTTCCCTATCCGAGCTCGTCGACTCTGGACCGCATACTACCCGCGCCGACGGTGTTCACTGAATTGTCGAACACCGGTCACCCGCGGTGGATTGCGGGTGACAAAGTGACGGCCCACATCCGCGAAGAAGTCGCAGATGTGGGCCACCGAATGTACGTGCGAGTCAGATCCGGTCCGGCTCGCCAGTCGCCTCGGCAATGTTGTTGTGGTTCGTCTTGACGTCCTCTGCCGCGCCGTTCAGAGCCTCACGCAGCGTGTCGAGGTTCTTCTTGTAGTCCTCCCAGGAGTTGCGGAAGTCCTCGGAGTACTTACCCGTCCAGACGGCGCTCGACAGGCCCTTGTCCACCTCGGTCTTGATCGACTCGGCGTCCTCGGCCTTGTTCTTGAACGTCGTGTGGAGGTCCGCCAGCGTGTTTAGCTCTGCACCTACGCCCATCTCAGTTTCTCCCTCTTGGTGACTCGCCGCACCGGGTCCGGCACGGCACGACATCGGAAAGCCTACCTGTCGCTTCGCCGGGGGCAACACCGGACTCCGACGACCCGATTGCCCGCTGGATTGCCCTCTGTGCTCGTGACACCGGATGCGACCACTCGTGCGTGGACGCATCCCGAACCTGCCGACTATCGGCCGGTAATTGACACGACACCGAAATGCCGCGGAGAAATTCTCACGTCAGGCGAGATCGCGATGTCTTCCTCCCGGACTCGGCATCAGTTCGTCCAGCAACGCCACCGTCTCGGGCGCCAGGGCGACCCCGCCGAGACCGGTCAGCGTCTCGGTCATCTCACTCTCGACCGCGATGACGCCGCCACGACCGTCCACGGCGTGCTGAGCCTGCAGCAGGTCACGCCACAACACCTGCTCGGACGGACGCACCCGCAGGCCCGCACGCGCCGACGCCCCCGCCGTGCCCGGGTCGCCGCCTTCGAGCGTGATGTTCGACAACCGGTGCGCCGCGTCGACCAGCAGGTCCGAGGCGACCCGCTCGACGCGCGCGCGGGCGAGCCACGAGTATCGTCCCTGCGGCCGCTCGCTGAGCACCGGTCCGCGCGCCACCCGCAGCGCCCGCCGCAGCAGATCGGCCTCCTCGGCCGGTCGCCGCACCTGGCGCGCCTGGCTGAGCAACGAGCACACCACGTCCCAGTCGAGCACCACCGCGTCGCTCAGCCGCATCCGCCCGTCCTCGGTCATGAGCACGTACGGCGAACCGGACTGGTCGACGCCGAGCCACTCGCGCACCCGCGCGAACGTCGCCTCGCGCACCGACGCCGTGACGCCCTGCGGCCACACCGCCGACGCGAGCACCGTCGGGTGCACCCCCTCGCGGTGCAGCGCGAGGTGCACGATGATCTCGGTCGCCAGCGCGCGCCGCTCCTCCTCGATCTCGCTGCGCGCCTGCACCACCACCGGTCCGAGGATGTACACCCGTACCGGAGCGGTGGCCAGGTCCGCCTCCGCGACCACCGAACGCACCTGTGGCACCTCCGGACGCAGGTCCGGCGACCACGCGCCGGGCAGGCCGCCCCCGGACGGATCGGGCTCCTGACCGCGTTCCGGGTCCACCAGGCCGACGAGGGCGTCGATGCTGCGCCACGACAGCCGGTTGGCCTGCACGCTCAGCCCGAGCGCGGGCAGTTCGAGCGTTCCCGACGCGTCGACGGAGATCCGCCACCGCGCGCCCGGTATGGCACCGGCGGCGATCACGCCCAGCGGCGAACGCCCGGCGGCGCTGGTCAACGCCACCAGCTGCTCGGCCAGCTCCGCCGACGGCGGAGTTCCCAGGACGAGATACTCGGGCATCCAGCTGCCGGAACCGCCCGGGCGCACCCTGCCGGTGAGCACGTCCGTGCCCAGCCGGTCCGACCGGCGCGCGGCCAGCTCGGGCAGCATCGGCTCGACGCCGTCGACGAGTCGCAGCCGCCCCGAGTCGAAGGCGTCGAGCGCCTCGGGCAGCCCGTCCGCGGTGACCCGCAGGTGATCGGACCACTGGTTCGTGGCGAGCTCGACCGCCAGCGCGGTGACCACCTCGATGGTCGCCTCCGGGTCACCGTCGACGCTGATCGGCCCGCCGGCGGCCTCGAGGTCGACCAGCAGGTCACGCTCGCCGTTGCGGCCCAGCGACACCAGGCCGGGGTACGGAGCCAGGACGTTGCCGCTCAGCTCGTCGCCCACCTTCACCTCGGACCGGTCGAGGCGCCAGCGTCGCCCGTCGTCCATGACGGCCCATGGCGACGGCGCCTCGGCGCGGGCCGGCGCCAGCAGCAACTCGACCGACGTGTTGTCGACCACGGCCGCGTACACCGGCGGCAGCGCCAAGCGCTCCTGCTGGCACCCGGCCGCGAGACTGCGCAGCGCGTGGTCGAGCCACCGTGCCCGGTCCGGGTCGGCGCCGATGCGCAGCGCGACCTCGGCCTCGACCTCGTCGTCCGTCGGCTCCGGGGTACGGCGGCGGCGCCGGAGCACCTCGATGGCGGCCAGCACCCCGGCAGCGAGCAGCCCTGCGTCGGCGAGCCCCGCGTGCGGGTTGGTGCTGATCGCCTCGGCCTCGCCGGCCGCGGCGAAGTCGGCGAACATGTCGGCGCCGCCGGTGTCGGCCTCGGCCTGGCCGGTGCCCTCGGTGCCCTGCGTGCCCTCCTGGCCGGGCGGCCCCGGCGGTGTCGCCGGAGGCGCCGGCGTCTCCGGCGGTGCCGGCTTCTCGGCCGTGACCGTCGGCACACCCTTGGCGTCGTCGGGAACGATCAGCAGCCAGTTCGGGTAGATCAGCCGGGCCAGGGACAGCTCGTGCCCGTCCGGCTGGGTCCGGCCGCGGTTGAGCTCGTAGATCTCCTGGTAACGCCGTCCGTCACCGAGGGTGCGCTCGGCGATGTCCCAGAGGTTGTCGTGGTAACGGCCCTCGGGCGGCTGGACGACGTACACCTTCCGGCCGACGAGCTCGCGGCCCTCCTCCTCGTCCAGGACCATGTCGCCGAGGCGGTACTCGACCTCGCCCTCCGCTTGGGCCTGCGCCTGTTCCTGCTGCTGTGCCGACGCGCCGGACTGCTCCTGAACGCTCCCGCGCACGGTGCCGTCGTACTCCGTGCCGGTGTCGGCCTCGGCCGAGGCCGACACCGACGTCGACGTGGACGGTGCGGGGGTGTCGTTGGTTCCGGGGGCAGCGGCGCTCGCCTGCCCCACCGCGGCGGTCGCGACCAGCACCGAGGCCACCAGCACCCGGGCGAAGCGTTGCGTCGGCCCGGACAGCGGCACCCGGTTGGGCAGGCCGACGCCGCGCAGACCACTGCGCAACTCCGTCAACACGCAGACGAGGAACTGCAGCCAGGCCAGCCACACGACCCACAACAGCACGCCCACCAGCTGTTCGGCGCCGATGGTGCCGGTCAGCTCCGCGCGACCGGGCCAGGACGTCGGTATCGGCGGCGCACCACCCAGCAGGATCAGCGCCGCCGGCACACCGGCGACCAGGAACAGCAGCGCCAGTCCGGCGGCGAACGCCTGGAACCCGCCGCGCTCCGGGTCGGCCGCCTGGCGCTGCTGGAAGCGCTGTGGCCCGGTCTCGCGCACGGTGGAGGCCGGGGTCACCTCGTCCGGGCTGACCGGCCGCACGTCGCGCGACGCGGCATTGGCCCGGCGCCCCGCCCGCCGCGCGCCGCCGGTTCCGCGATCCCGTTGCTCTCGACTCATGCTGCCTGGTCCGCTCCACTCCTCGCTCGCCGCCAGAACGATTCTGCCGGGCCGATCCTGCCGGTCCGGCAACGCCGGCCGGACTCGGCGCCGCCGTCGACGACGACGCGTGCCGCCATGCTCATGGTGCCTCCCCGGTGATCCCTACCGCGGGACGGGACGTGGCCTGACCCTCGACGTTGTACTCGTCGATCATGATGAGCTGCAGCAGCGACGTGTCAACGGTCCGCTCGGCCCACACCGTCACCTCGCCCGCGCCGACGTCGACGTTGACCCTGCCGGGGGCGTAACCGCGTTCGCTCATGTACTGCTCGGCGCGCTGCACGGCCGCGGCCTGCATGATGACCACCTCACCGGTGGCGCGCAGATGCTCGATGTCGATCTGGTTCGCCGCGGCGCGCGCGGCCTGCTCGGCGTCGTCGTACACCTTCTCGCGCGCGTTCAGTGCGAACCCGCCGTCGACGACCAGGCCGGCCAGCACGAACAGCATGAGGAGCATCGTGATGATCATCGCGCTGATCGCGCCGGACTCCGCACGGCCGACACCGACCCGTGCCCGCAGCCGCCGGATCACGACGTCCTCCGCAACGTGTCGATCGGGGCGGAACTCTCGCCGACCATCGTGGCACCGCCGGGCAGTCCGATGAAGCCGAGCCCGTCGAAGGACACCTCGCAGCGGACCTGCAGCGTGATCTCCTCGCCCGAGGCGAAACTCCCGCCGAAGCTGCTGACGTTCTGGCACGTCGTCCCGGCCGGGGTGGACCGGTCGATGATCGTGTTCGCGGCCTCGAGCGCGTCGCCCATGGTGCGCTGCAACGACGCCGCACGCACCGCGTCGCGCGCGATCGCGTCGACGTCACCGGAGCGGTCGACGTACCGGCCGAGCCCGACCACCAGCATCATCATCGCGATCAGCACCGGCGCCAGCAGCACGACCTCGACGGCCATGGAACCCCGCTGCCGCCCCCACCGGCGAACGACCCCCACCATGGCGATCACGTGTCCGGGACGAACTGCTCGACCGGACCCTCGACCGTCTGGGACACCCGGGGCGAGAGGTTGTTGATGATCTCGTTGGCCCGGCCGCTGACGGTCACCCGGACGTTGTCGCCCACCCGGACCGCCTCGACCCGGATGTCGACGAGTTGCCCGTTGCCGACGACCTCGGCGTAGTCGACGGCCGCCGCCTCGGCGGCATCCAGCGCCTGCGGCGTGCCGCCGCCGGTACGCGCCTCGCGGGCGGCGACCCGCGCCGCGGACGAGGCCACCTGATTGCCGTGCCACGTCAGGGTGAACTGCACGATCACGAAGATGATCAGGAACATGATCGGGGTGTACAACGCGAGCTCGATGGTGCTCGCGCCGCGTTGTGATCGCAGCCGCCGCAGACGTTCGGGCAACACGGCGAGGCTCAGGGTCCGCCCGGAGCGTCCGGGATCTCGATGGAGTCGGCTTCGTCCTTCACCAGGTTGTAGATGACCAGGCCCACCGCACCGGCGAGCGCCACCAGGACGGCCGTGATGATCACGAACTCGATGGCCGACGCGCCACGATCCGGCGCGCTGCGGGCACGGTCGGTATGGACCCGTAGGGTCAGCAGCAGCCACCCCAGCGGGGAGTCGGGCGTTGTCTTGAGATTCATGTCGGTTGATCTCCTGGTCGGGTCGGTTCCGTCGGATTCTGCCCGGTCTTCGGTTGTCTTGTCTCGTCAGCCCTGGCTGAGCACATCCATCAGCGCCGGGTAGACGAGGAAGATGAGGAAGCCGACGCACAACAGCAGCTGCGCCACCAGCATCGACTGCGAGCGCTGGCCGGCCTTGCCCTCGACCTCCGCCAGCTCGCGCCGACGCAGCGACGACGCCCGGGCCGACAGCGACTCTCGCACCTTGGCGCCGTCCTCGGCGACCAAGGCCAGCGCCGCCGCCATGTCGCGCAGCTCGTCCACGCCGACGTCGTCGCCGAGCTCGCCGAGCGCGGCCCACGGCGTGACACCGTGCAGCCGCGCGGTCAGCAGCGTGTCGCGGATGCGGACCATCCCCCACCCGTCGCTGAGTGACGACGCCGCCTGCAGCGCCTCCGGGACGCCGCGCCCACCGGAGAGGTTCATCGCCACCAGGTCGAGGAACGAGCCGACGACGTGCCGGAAGTCGCGCCGCCGATCGGCCGCGTTCGACCGCATGGTCATCGTCGGCACCACCGCGAACACGAGCGCCAGCACGATACCGATGATCACCGAGGCGCCGATGCCGAACGGCGCGTTCACCGCAGACAGCACGGTGCCCAACACCACCGGTGTCAGGAACCCGCCGAGCGCCATGAGCACCGTCGTGGCGAGATGCCCCTCGAGCGAGCGGTCCATCAGCGACAGGTCACGGCGGATCGAGCCGAGGTCGAGGCCGAGCCCTTCGATCGTGTCGCGCAGCCGGCCGCCGAACCGGCGCAGCGACGCCGACTCGCGGACCTGCCGCGGGTCGATGGACACCGCCGTCAGCCGTTCGTGCCGGGCACGAGAGCGCTCGGTGTCGAGCTTGGCCAGCGCGGCCGCCGGGTTGACCTTCGGCGTGGACAGCACGATGCCCAGCAGCAGCAGTCCGAGCCCCACGACGGCGCCGCCCAGCAGGATCAACGTCATGACCGCACCTCGGCATGCTCCGTGTCGGTGACGAGGAACCGCGCGGGTGTCTCGAACGAGGCCAGCCGCCGCATCCAGATGAATCCGAGAGCGAAGATCGCCAGGATGATGCCGAGCACGACCTGCCCGATGGGCTCGGAGTACGGCTCGACGTACTCGCGGTTGATCACCGACAGACCGATCATGAACGTCAGGCTGAACATCACCACGATCTGCACCGACCGCCGCGTGCTCGCCCGGCCGGCCATGACCCGCTGGCGCATGTCCAGCTCGGCGCGCGCGGAGTCGGCCAGCGAGCCGAGCACCTGGCGCAGCCCCGGACCACGCAGCCGCGAGTTCAGGATCAGCGCGGAGACGATCAGGTCGGCGCTGGCGTCGTCGAGGTCGTCGGCGAAGCCCTGCAGCGCCTCCGGCATCGGCTGGCGGATACGCAGCCGGTCGGCCAGCAGCCGAAGCTGGGGCTGGATCGACGGCGACGCCGCGTAGACGGTCGCCGGGATCGCCTGCTCGAGACCCACGGCGCCGGCGATGGTGTCGCGCAGCGACTCCGTCCACGACGCCAGCCCGTCCAGGCGGGCGATGGCGTCACGCTCGGACTTGGCGCCGCCGAACAGCGCGGGCCAGAACGCGACCAGCAACCCGCCGCCGACGGCCGCGACCGGCCACCTGGTCACGGCCAGCGTCACGATGCCGCCGCCGATGCCGAGGACCGTCTGCCGTCCCAGCCGCTCGATCACCGAGCGGGCCGAGGCGTTCGGCGACGGCGGCTTGGCCTCGGTGCCGCGGAGCGCGTACACGAGCAGCAGGATGCCCGCGCCGACGACCGCCCCGACGAGCGTGATCAGCAGGATGGACTGGCTCATGCCACCACCTGCGACCCGTGGGCGTCGTAACCCACCGCGATGAGGTCGTCGATGCACGAGATCGGCGCGGCCGGCACGGCGACGCCGTCCGGGCCGGCCGCGAACACCTCGCTGGACAGCACCCGCCCGTCGACGCCGTTGATCTCGCGGATGCTGGACACGAACCGGCGCAGCCGCCCGCCCTCGGCGAACTCGTTGCGCTTCTCGACGAAGACGACGAAGTCGATGGCGCCGGCGATGAGCATCATCGTCGCGTCGACCGGCAGCCGCTCCACCGACTGGATGGCGTAGGTCGAGATGCGGTTGAACACCTCGATGGAACTGTTGGCGTGGATCGTCGACAGCGACCCGTCGTTGCCCTGGCTCATCGCGTTGAGCATGGTGACGATCTCGTCACCGAGCACCTCACCGACGATGACCCGGCTCGGGTTCATGCGCAGGCTGCGACGGACCAGCTCGGCCATCGTGATGGCGCCCTGACCCTCGGAGTTCGGCAGCCGCTCCTCGAACGACACCACGTTGGGGTGCAGGTCGGGGAACTCGCCGAGCCCCAGCTCCAGCGCACGCTCGACGGTGATGAGCCGTTCGTCGGACGGGATCTCGTTGGCCAGGGCGCGCAGCAGCGTCGTCTTTCCCGCGTTCGTCGCCCCGGCGATCATGATGTTCTTCCGCGCGGCCACCGCCGCCGACAGGAAGGCGGCCAGTTCCTCGCTGACCGTGCCGTAGCCGACCATCTCGTCCAGGTGCACCCGCGCCAGCCGGGCGCGCCGGATGGACACCGCCGGACGCGCGCACACCCCCATGACCGCCGAGAGCCGGCTGCCGTCGGGCAGGCGCATGTCCAGCTGCGGGTTTGCCGAGTCGAACGGGCGGCTCGTCAGCCCGGAGTAGGCGCCGAGGATCTGCACCAGCTCGACGAGCTCGTCGTCGCTCTCGGCCACCGGCGCGCCGTTGACCTCGCGGCCGTCGGCGTACTGGATGAACACCTGGTCGCAGCCGTTGATGTCGATGTTCTCGACCTCGAGGTCGTCCAGCAGCGGCTGCAGCCGGCCCACGCCGAACAGCGCGGCGTGGATGCCGGAGGAGATCTCCTCCTCTTCCTCGGCCGTCGGCGGGGTGCGCCCGGCCGTGATCTCCTCGCGGGCGTACGAGTCGAGCACCCGGCCGATGACGGCGCGGGCGAACTGCCGTTCGTCCTCGCCGGTCATCGGCACGACACCGTTGGCGGCGTCGTCGCGGCGCTGCCGTGCCAGCGTTTCGGCGACCTCTTCGCGCAGGCGACGGATGAGGTTCTGATCCAACGTGCGTCAGCTCCTTGCCGTGGTCCGCGTCCGTACCGTGGCCAGCGCGCGAACCGACTCCGCCAGTTCACGTGCCGACCTGACCAGCAACGATCGGTCGATACGCCGGCTCCACCGGCCGGCGAGCGCGCCCGCGGCCTTGTGATCCTCGGCCACCCGCCCGAGCACCGTCACCTGGTGCCCGTCGTGCTGCAGCAGCCGGTCGAGATCGCGCGGGGCCGACGTGTCCGAGCTGCCGGTCAGCAGGGCGACGCCCAACGGGATACTGCCGGCCTCGCCGACGTGCAGCGGCTCCACCAGCCAGCGCAGCCGTTCCCGCAGGTGCGCGTAGTACTCCACGCCCGGTCGCGCGACGAACACGACGGCGTCGGCGGCGGTCAGCACCGGCAGCAGCGGCGTGCCCGGAACGATGCGCCCGCAGTCGACCAGCACGTCGGTCGAGGCGCCGGCCAGCATCGACGCCACCGACGGCCAGGCCGCGCCGATGCCGGTGAACTGCTCCGGCCGGGTGACGCCCGCGATGATGTCGAGCCCGCCCGCGGCGGTCTGGACGTGTTCGCCGAGGTCGCCCTCGCCGGCGCCGCCCCGGCGGGCCGCGGCCGCGAGCGACAGCAGGCCGCGCTCGTTGTCCAGCGGCTCTCCCTCGACACCGCGATGGCGCAGCGCCAGATCGCCGCCGGCAGGATCGAAATCGGCGATGACGACGTCGGACGGCCAGATCCCGCCCAGCGCGTTCACGGTGGTCGTGACGCCGGGAGACCCCTTGGCCGAAGCGAAGGCGATCAGCACCGGATCATTCCCCCTCGTTCTGGCCGTTGTCCTGGCCGCCGCCGTTCTGGCCGCCGCCGTTCTCGCCCTCGAACGGCACTCCCCGCTCGACGAGCACCACGACCAGCTGGTTCGTCGCGGCGACGTTGGCGACGGCGGCACTGTCCTCGCGGTCGACGATGAACGTCGCGGTGACACCCGCTGCCGTGGTCTCACCGCTGTCGGCGAAGTCGGCGGAGCTCACCCGTGCGTCCTCGACGATGGTCTCGCCCTGGCCGCTCGCGATGGACACGAGGTCGACGACGTCGCCGGCGTACAGCCCGCTCGCCGGCACGAACCCGTTGGCCAGCGACGCGCCGACCGCGACGCCGCCACCGCTCATCGCGCCGGACGCGTTCGTCATGGTGGAGTCGATCAGCTGGCCCTGGTTGATGCGGGTGGAGGCGTAGCGGCCGATCAGGTCGTGCATCTGCGACTCGGGAATCAGCAGCTCGCTCTCCGCCGCCACCCGCGTCGTCGTCAGGTGCGCCTGGGTGATCTGCTCTCCGGCCTCGATGGTGCCGCCCGCCTGGATGACGGCCACCCGTTCGTCGACCCGCAGCGCCAGCAGCGCCGCCACGGCGGCGCCGCCGACGATCAGCAGCACGGCCAGCGCCGCGAGCGCCGGCCGCCGTTGCCGTGGCGGCGCCGGGAGTCGGTTTCCTTCGGCCTTGGCCCGCTGGGTGCTGCGGATGCCGCGCTGCTCGCGTGCGCGCTGCCGATCCGTCGTCGCATCACCGGTCTGCACTGTCCCCGCCATGACGTCGCCTTACCGCTCCCGCCTGTGTCGTGCCACTCGCCAGCATGTCGTCACCAGCTCCCGCCGGCCGCTCGAACCCCGGTCACGCACCAGATGGACGACCGGGCCGGTGGCCTGACGGCACCGCCCGGAGCACACACCGGAACGCGCCACGCGACGCGTCCCTCCATGCGACCCCCGCGCGTCGTGGGCACTGTACCCCGAATCATGACCACACGGCATATTCACGCTGATCATCGTCCGTCAACTATTGACCAACTGTCATGTCAGCGCCAACCGCCGATCACACTCCGGACGAGTCCGCCGCCGTGTCCGGTGCGCTCCGTCCCGCGCAGCGACCTTGTCGTCTGCGCCCCGGACACGACGCGTTAGGGTGCGCACATCAATCGGTACGACTGAACTGCCCACAGGAGCCCACGTGTCCGAGCGCACGCTCGTCCTGATCAAGCCCGACGCGGTCCGCCGTGGCCTGGTCGGTACGATCCTCGCCCGATATGAGCGCAAAGGCCTGTCCATCGTCGCGATGGACCAGCGCACGATCGACCCCACGCTGTCCGACGCGCACTACGCCGAGCACGTCGACAAGCCGTTCTACCCCGCACTGCGCGAGTTCGTCACCGGCGGGCCGCTCGTCGCGCTCGTCCTCGAAGGTGACCAGGCCATCGACGTCGTGCGCGCGCTGAACGGCGCCACCGACGGCCGCAAGGCCGAACCCGGCACCGTCCGCGGCGACTACGCCCTGTCCAACTCCGAGAACCTCGTCCACGCCTCGGACTCCACCGAGTCCGCCAAGCGTGAGCTCGACCTCTGGTTCCCGGGCCTGTCCTGACGGCCCGACCGCACGCCCACCCGGGGTGATCGTCAGGGGTCCGCTGCCGCTATGGCGCCGGTAGAACCCTGACGATCACTCGCCGGTGTTCCGCTCACGCGCCGCCTGGGCGCGTTCCACCTCCGGGCCGATGCGCATCAGCACGAACCACATCAGCGCGAACACACCACCCAGCACGAACATCGCGGGCACCACGAAACCGGTGCCGACGGCGGCCAGCTGCGCCACGGAGCCGACGACGTAGCCGAGGCGCCCGCGCCGCACGGTCCCGGCACCCACCACGCAGGCCGCCGCGATGGCGCCCGCGACCAGCCACGCCGTCGCCGTCGCGACGTTCGACACGTTCACCGCCACCGGCACCGCCAGCAGGACGACCAGCGCCTCGGTGACCAGGATCGTCGCCGCGATCCGGCTCATGTCGCAGCCTCGTGGAACGCCTCGCGCACGTCGCCGGAGGTCACGACCGACCCGGTGACGACGACACCGTGCCCTCCGGTCTCGCCCTCACGCTCGGCCAGCGCCAGCGCGGCGTCGACGGCCTCGGGCAGCGGCGTCGCGACGTGCACGCGCTCCTCGCCGAACACGTCCACGGCGATCGGCTCGAGGTCGTCCGCGGCCAGGCACCGCGGTGACGAGTTCTCGGTCACCACGACCGACGCGACCACCGGTTCCAGCGCCGCGAGGATGCCGGCGGCGTCCTTGTCGCCGAGCACCGCCACCACCGCGACCAGCGACGTCGAGGCGAACTCCTCCGACAGCGCCGCGGCCAGGGCCTCCGCGCTCGCGGGGTTGTGCGCGGCGTCGGCCAGCACCACCGGACCGCGTCGCAGCACCTCGAGCCGGCCCGGCGAGGCGACCCGCGCGAACGCCGACTGCACCCGTTCGAGATTCAGTTCGCGGCCGCCGCCGACGAACGCCTCCACCGCCGCCAGCGCGACCGCCGCGTTGTGCGCCTGGTGCTCGCCGTGCAGCGGCAGGAAGATGTCGTCGTACAGGCCGGCGAGCCCCTGCACGCTGATGACCTGCCCGCCGACCGCCATCTCGCGGTGGCGCACACCGAACTCGACGCCCTGGCGGGCGACCGACACACCGGCCTGCGCGACCCTGCTCAGCAGCACGTCGGCGGCGGGGGCCTCTTGCGCCGCCAGCACCGCGTACGACCCGGGCTTGATGATGCCCGCCTTCTCCTCGCTGATCAGCTCGACGGTGTCGCCGAGATACTCGGCGTGATCGACCGAGATCGGGGTCACGACCGCGACCTTGCCGTCGGCGACGTTCGTCGCGTCCCACGATCCGCCCATGCCGACCTCGACGACGGCGACGTCCACCGGCGCGTCGGCGAACGCCGCGTACGCGATGGCCGTCAGCACCTCGAAGTAGCCCAGCTGCACGTCGTGGCGGGCATCGACCATGTCGAGGTACGGGCTCAGCTCGGCGTAGGTCGACAGGAACAGCTCCTCGTCGATCGGCTCGCCGTCGATGACGATCCGCTCGGTCACCGACTGCAGGTGCGGGCTGGTGTAGCGCCCGGTGCGCAGGTTCAGCTCGCGCAACAGCTCGTCGACCATCCTGGCGGTGGACGTCTTGCCGTTCGTGCCGCCGACGTGCACCACCGGAAAGGCGCGCTGCGGCTCGCCGAGCAGATCGATCAGCTCGCTGATGCGTTCCAGCGACGGCTCGACCTGCGACTCCGGCCGGCGCGCCAGCAGTTCCGCCTCGACCCGGCGTAGGGCATCACTGCTCACGACTCACCTGTCTTCTCCATGACGAACGGACACTCGGCATTCTCTCGCATCTTCTGCTCGCGGACGCACTCCCCTGCGACGACCACGCCGGCCTGCGCACAGGACCCGTCTCGCGGCACAGATGTGTCGGTCCGGCGCGGCCCCACTGTCACGGAACGATCAGGTGACAAAGGACCGCTACCGCGGCGCCTTCGGTCACCTGATCATTCCGCGTCCGGCATGTGGAGTCGATCAGGTGACGTTGCCGCGTCCGCACCCCGGCACATCGTCACCTGATCGCCGAATCTGGGCTGATCAGGTGATTTTTTCGCGATCAGGTGACCAACGACGGCGGTGGCGGGCGAGATCAGCGCGAGGGCGAGGGTTGGAGGGCGGCGAGCTGGGCCTCCAGCCGGGCGATCTCGGACTCGGCGGCGCTACGACGGCCGCGGACCTTGTCGACCTCGGCCTCGGGCGCCTTGGCGAGGAACTGCTCGTTGTCGAGCTTCCGTTCGGCCTGCTCCAAGGCCTTGCGCTCGGCCTCCAGGTCCTTCGTCAGCCGGCGCCGCTCCGCTTCGACGTCGACGGCTCCCGACAGGTCGAGCTCGACGGTCACCTCGCCCACCACGACGCTCGCGGTGGCGTGGAACCCGTCCGCCTCGGGCCGCGTCAGCTTGGTCAGCGAGCGGAACGACTCCTCGTGTTCGCTCACCACCCGCCCGGTGCTTTCGGTGAACCGCGCCGGAACCCGCTGTCCCGGCTTGAGCCCCTGGTCGCTGCGGAAACGACGCACCTGCGTGACGATGCGCTGCAGCTCGACGACCGTCTGCTCCGCGGCCGTGTCGGTCCAGCCCGGCTGCGCCTCGGGCCACTCGGCCACCATCACCGACTCGTCACCGGTCAATGTCGTCCACAGCGCCTCGGTCACGAACGGGGTCACCGGGTGCAGCAGCTTCAGCAGCACGTCCAGCACGTGCCCGAGGACCAGACGCGTCCGGTCGGCCTGGTCGCCGCCCGCGGCCAGGGACGCCTTCGCGAGCTCGACGTACCAGTCGCAGAACTCGTCCCACGCGAAGTGATACAGCGAGTCGCTGAGCTTGGCGAACTGGTAGTCCTCGTAGTACGCGTCGACCTCGGCCACGGTGGCGTGCAGCCGCGACAGAATCCACCGGTCCGGCGCCGACAGCTCGGCGGCAGGCGGCAGCGTGCCGACGCGGGCCCCGCTGAGCAGCGCGAACCGGGTGGCATTCCACAGCTTGTTGCAGAAGTTGCGCGAGGCCTGCACCCAGTCCTCGCCGATGGGCACGTCGGTGCCGGGGTTCGCCCCCCGGGCCAGCGTGAAACGCAGCGCGTCGGAGCCGTACGCGTCCATCCACTCCAGCGGGTCGACGGCGTTGCCGAACGACTTCGACATCTTCTTGCCGTGCTCGTCACGGACCATCCCGTGCAACGCGATGGTGTTAAAGGGAACTGCAAGGCACGGGCCTTTGTCCGCGTTCGCGTACAGCCCGAACATCATCATCCGGGCCACCCAGAAGAACAGGATGTCGTAGCCGGTGACCAGCACCTGGTTCGGATAGAACTTCTCCAGCGCCGGAGTGGCCTCCGGCCAGCCCAGCGTGGAGAAAGGCCACAGCGCCGACGAGAACCACGTGTCCAGGACGTCCTCGTCCTGCGTCCACCCGGGCCCGGTGGGCGGCTGCTCGTCCGGGCCGACGCACACGACCTCGCCGTTCGGCCCGTACCAGACCGGGATGCGGTGTCCCCACCAGAGTTGACGTGAGATGCACCAGTCGTGCATGTCGTCCACCCAGCCGAACCAGCGCGGCTCCATGCTCGACGGGTGGATGCGCACCCGGCCGTCGCGTACGGCGTCGCCCGCCGCGGTGGCCAGCGGGCCGACCTTCACCCACCACTGCAGCGACAGCCGCGGCTCCACCACGGTCTTGCAGCGTGAGCAGTGCCCGACGGCATGCGTGTACGGCCGCTTCTCGGACACGATGCGGCCCTGCTCGCGCAGCGCGGCCACGATGGCCGGGCGCGCCTCGAACCGGTCCAGCCCCTGGAACGGGCCGTGCGCGGTGACGGTGCCGTGCTCGTCCATGATGCTCGGCTGCGGCAGCCCGTGCCGTCGGCCGATCTCGAAGTCGTTCGGGTCGTGCGCCGGCGTCACCTTCACCATGCCGGTGCCGAACTCGGGGTCGACGTGCGCGTCGGCGACGACGGGGATGTGGCGGCCGGTCAGCGGCAGCTCGATCTCGGTGCCGACCAGGTGCCGGTAGCGCTCGTCGTCGGGGTGCACCGCGACCGCGGTGTCACCGAGCATCGTCTCCGCCCGGGTGGTGGCGACGACGACGTCGCCGTCCGGCGCGCCGTAACGGATCGAGATCAGCTCGCCCTCGTCCTCACTGTGCTCGACCTCGATGTCGGACAGCGCGGTGTGGCAGCGCACGCACCAGTTGATGATCCGCTCGGCCTGGTAGATCAGCTCGTCGTCGTACAGCCGCTTGAAAATGGTCTGCACGGCGCGGGAGAGCCCGTCGTCCATGGTGAAGCGCTCGCGGTTCCACGCGACGCCGTCGCCGAGGCGGCACATCTGGTCGAGGATCTTGCCGCCGGATTCGGCCTTCCACTCCCACACCTTGTCGATGAACGCCTCGCGACCGAGGTCGTGGCGCGAGATGCCGTCCTTGGCCAGGTCGCGCTCGACGACGTTCTGGGTGGCGATGCCCGCGTGGTCCATGCCGGGCATCCACAGTGCCGCGTAGCCCTGCATCCGGCGCCGACGGACCAGCGCGTCGATCAGGGTGTGTTCGAACGCGTGCCCGAGGTGCAGCGACCCGGTGACGTTGGGCGGCGGGATCACCACGCAGAACGGAGGCTTGTCGCTCTCGTCGTCGACCTCGAAGTAGCCTCGCTCGACCCACCGGCGGTAGGTCGGCTCCTCCACCTCGGCCGGGTCGAACACGGACGGCAGTGCGGCGTCGTTCATCGATTCGGGGCTCGCTGTCACGGTGGCGGAGTCTACCCACCGTCGCCGCCGATCACCGGCAACGTCCGCACCTCGGCCGAAACCGCCGGCCGGTCAGGCGTCGACGGTGACGACGATCTTGCCGAACACGTGACCGGCCTCGCTGCGACGGTGCGCCTCGGCGATCTGCCGCAGCGGGTACACCTCGGCGACCGGCATCCGGATCCGGCCCTGCTCGACCAGCGGAAGCACCTCGGCGAACACCTCGGGCAACGACGTCCCACCACCGGAGCTGTACTCGACGCCGTAGTTGCCGGCGTCTCCGTCGGCGATGGTGACGACGCGGTCGGCGCCGCCGGCCAGCTCGACCGATCCGGCCAGGACACCGCGCCCGGAGGCGTCCAGCACCGCGTCCACACCGTCGGCCGCGACCTCGCGTACCCGGTCGACCCAGCCGTCGCCGTACGTCACCGGTGTCACGCCGAGCTCGCGCAGCGCGTCGTGCCGGGCCGCGCTGGCGGTGCCGACCACCCGGGCCTCGCGGATCCGGGCCAGCTGCGCGGTGAACAGTCCGACGCCGCCGGCGACCGCGTGGATCAGCAGCGTCTGCCCGGCGCCGACGCCCAGCAGCCCCAGCGTGCGGTGCGCGGTCTCGGCCGCGACCGGCAGCGCCGCCGCCTGCTCGAACGACAGGCCGTCCGGTTTGGCGACGATCCGGTCGGGGCGCGCCACGACGTGCGTCGCCGCGGCCCCGGAACCGACCTGGCCGAACACGGCCTGGCCGACCTCCCAGCCGTCGACGTCCGGGCCGACGGCGTCGATCACTCCGGCGACGTCGACGCCGACGCGTTTCGGTTCGCTCAACGGCTCGCCACCGGCGAACACCCCGCTGCGCAGCTTCCGGTCGATGCCGTTGACACCGGCCGCCCGTACCGCGATGCGGACCCGGCCCGATCCCGGTTCCGGCGTGGGGATCTCGTCGACCGTCAGCACCTCGGGGCCGCCGTAACGGGCGTAGCGCGCTGCGAGAGACATGGAGCGGTTCCTTCCTGCCTGCGGAAATGCCGGGTGCGGCACGAGAAGTCTCCAACCCGCACCGGCCCCGGGGTCAAGTCGAGTCCCCGGGGTGGGCATGTCGTACGCCGACCTGATCATTTCCGGGTCGTGTGACATATCCGTGGCTCCGGCTCGGGCGAGGGCTTTCGTGTCAGGTCGGTGAGCGGATCTGGGCTGTCGTGCCCTTCGTGCCCGGGGGCGTTGGCTCGGGGCTGTGGGGTGGCTCGTGTGCCAGAATCCGGCTCCATGTGTGAAAAGCGGACGGATGCGGGCCCGTTTCGGCGGTTGGTGCGTCCGGTTTTCGCGCATGCGACGCTCAGAACAGCATCAGCGAGCCCGGGGCACATCCGCCCGACATGCCCACGGACGCGACAGCCCTCACACGCCGGCGCTTCGCGCACCGTTGCCACCGACCCAGGTCGCTGACCCTTCGACAAGCCAGACCCCCGGCGGCAGCCGGAGCGGCGCTCGGGCCGTCGACGCGCAACCAGGCACCCACGGATGAGAACGGCAGAGCCTGAAATGATCAGGTGCTGGATCGGCGATCAGGTCACGCCCTGGCGGACAGTGAGACGCTCTGGCGGACATCCTCGTGGCTGTCAGCGCTCCTTCCGTGATGGCTACCGAGCCGGCGCCGCGGTCAAGTCGAGTCCCGAGAGTGAGTGGGTGTGTCGTCCCGAACAGAAGCCGCACCCGGGCAGTTCCGCGAGCAGACCTGATCTTGGAAGCCGACGTTCACTATCCTTCTGCAAAGTAACTTCTCTGATACTCTAATAGAGGAATTTAGGGAAGGATAGGCCGTGCCGGACCAGCTGTACTCTGTCGACCAGGTGGCGACCCTGCTGGGGTTGCACGTCAAGACGGTCCGGGGTTACGTGCGCGACGGCCGCCTGCCCGCCACCCGCATCGGCAAGCAGTACCGCATCGCGCGCGAGGACCTGGAGGCGTTCACCGGACGCCCCGTGACGGCACCGTCCGGGGCGGCCCGCACCCGGCGCCACGCCGAGGTGTCCGCGGTCGTGCAGATCGACGCGATCAGCGGTGCCGACGTGTCGCGGCTGACCACCCTGGTCACGGCCTCCGCGTCCGGACGTGCAGCGGACCAGCGGCCGCTGCGCGTCGAGACCATGTACGACGAGGAACGGGCCAGCCTGAAGATCGTCATCGTCGGCGGGCTCGAGGACTGCGCCGAGATGCTGAAGACCGTCAACCTGATCGCGGAGGAGCAGTCATGAGCCACGAAGTACCCGCCGGCACCCGCGACCTCACCGGCGACACCGGCGCCGACATCCCGACCGTTCGCGCCGGCGTCCGGGCGCTGCTGTGCGCGCACGACGGCAGCTCGCTGAGCAGCGCACAAGACGCCCTCGACCTGATCGGGCAGGCGTGGTCGCACGAGGCGGAACTGGTGATCCTGCCGGCCCAGCGGCTGGACCCGGACTTCTTCGCACTCAGCACCGGGATCGCCGGCGAGTTCATGTCCAAGTTCGTCAACTACGGCGTCCGGCTGACCGTCGTCGGCGACATCTCCGCCCGGCTGGAGTCCAGCGACGCGCTACGCGACTTCGTGCACGAGTCGAACCGTGGCCGCCAGGTCTGGTTCGTGGACGACCTCGACGAGCTGGACTCCCGGCTCACCGGCTGACCTCGACGAGCCGGCGCCCGTCTCACCAACTGACGTCCACGAGCCGCACGCCTGGCTCACCAGCTGACGTCGACGGGCATGCCCTCGGTGTAGCCGGACGCGCTCTGGACGCCGACGACGGCACGCTCGCGGAACTCCTCCAGCGTTCCCGCGCCGACGTAGGTGGACGCGCTGCGCACCCCGGCGACGATGGTGTCGACGAGGTCCTCGACACTGGGCCGGCTGGGCTGCAGGTACATGCGGGCCGTCGACACGCCCTCCTCGAACAGGCCCTTGCGGGCGCGCTCGAACGCGGAGTCGTCCGCGGCGCGCAGCTTTACCGCGCGCGCGGAGGCCATGCCGAAGCTCTCCTTGTACATCCGGCCCTCGCCGTCGCGCTGCACGTCGCCGGGCGACTCGTAGGTGCCGGCGAACCACGAGCCGATCATGACGTTGTCCGCGCCCGCCGCCAGCGCCAACGCGACGTCGCGCGGGTGGCGCACACCGCCGTCGGCCCACACGTGGACGCCGAGCTCGCGCGCACGCTTTGCGCAGTCGAGCACCGAGGAGAACTGCGGGCGGCCGACGCCGGTCATCATCCGCGTCGTGCACATGGCGCCCGGCCCGACGCCGACCTTGACGATGTCCGCACCCGCCTCGACCAGGTCGGAGACGCCGTCCGCGGTGACGACGTTGCCGGCGACCAGCGGAACCTGCGGGTCGATGGCGCGCACCCGCCGCAGCACCTCGAGCATGCGCTCCTGGTGCCCGTGCGCGGTGTCGACGACCAGCACGTCGGCGCCGGCGGCGAGCAGCGCCTTGGCCTTGCCCTCGACGTCTCCGTTGATGCCCACCGCCGCGCCCACACGCAGCCGGCCGTCGGCGTCGAGTGCGGGGCGGTACAACGTGGCACGCAGCGCCCGTTCCCTGGTCAGGATGCCGACGATGTGTCCGTCGTCGACGACCGGCGCCAGCCGGTGCCGGCCGTCGTGCAGCTGGGTGAACGCCTGCTCCGCGTCGACACCGGCGGGCAGCGTCAGCAGCTCGGTGGACATCACGGTGTGCAGCTGAGTGAAACGGTCGACGTCACGGCAGTCGGCCTCGGTGACCACACCGACCGCCTGCCCGTCCTCGACCACGATGACGGCGCCGTGCCCGCGCTTCGGCAGCAGGTTGATCGCCTCGCCGACGGTGCCCGACGGGGGCATGGTCAGTGGAGTGTCGTAGACGACGTGCCGGCGCTTCACCCACCCGATGACGTCCGAGACGACGTCGACCGGGATGTCCTGCGGAATGACCGCCAGCCCGCCACAGCGGGCGATGGTCTCGGCCATCCGCCGCCCGGACACCGCGGTCATGTTCGCCGCCACCAGCGGGATGGTGGTGCCGCTGCCGTCGGACGTCGCGAGGTCGACCTCGAGGCGGGAGCCGACCCGGGAACGGTTCGGGACCAGGAAGACGTCGCTGTAGGTGAGATCCTGGTCCGGGACCCGGTCATGGATGAATTGCATCAGTACTCTCCCCGTCGACGACCTGGTGGCCGCGGCCGCCCCAACGGCCACCTCATCAAGGGTACGGCGAGGCACCGACGGCGTAGACTGACAGCGACGCCGCCGTTCGCGGGAGGCGATCGTGATGGCGACACGACCGAAGATCAGCGCTGTCCTCGACGCGCACGAGACGCTGCGCGCCGAGCTCGACGCTGCCCGGCGCGCCGAGCCGACGCAGGCCGACCCGCGCCGGCCGGTCGTGCTCTGCGACACCTTCCTGGCCACCATGAGCCGGCACATCGCCACCGTCGAGGACGTGCTGTACCCGCGGGCGCGGCGGCTGCTGCCGAGGACCGACGGCCTCGCCGCCGAGCAGGTCCGTATCGCCCGGAACGTCGAGCACACCATGCGCGCCATCGAGGGCACCTACTACGGCGACGCCTACGCTCCCGCCGGGCCACGCGAGCCGTGGTGGGCGCTGATGGCGGACCTGCTCGCCGAGCACGACCGTGCCGAGCGGGTGCTGCTGGCCCGGTTGTGTGCGGCCATGTCGCCGGACGAGCTGGACGAACTCACGGTGCGGTTCGCCACGGTGCTGGAGCGCGCGCCGACCCGGCCGCATCCGTACTCGCCGCACTCGCCCCGGCTCAGCCGGTGGCAGCACCGGTTCTGGGCGGTGGCCGACCGGATGATGGACGCCATGGACAACCGCGTCATTCCCACCAAGCCACGCACGCGCCACGGAGCACCGGACAGCCTGCTGACGCAGTACCTGGTCGGTTCGCCGAGGTCCGCCCGGAGCCCGGCGCACCGCTGAACCGCCGGGCCGTTCCGCGTGTGACCGTCAGGCTGCGCTCTCGCCATGGCAGCAGCAGATCCCTGACGATCACAGCCTGACCGGCGGCTCGACGCGGCGCGCCCGCAACGGATCCACCGGAACCAGCCACGGGGCGCCCGGCGGGCCGTCCGGGTCGGCACGCCAGCGCCGGCACACCTGGTCGATCGCGACCGGGTGCAGGGTCAGCGACCCGTCGGAGTCGATGTGCATGCGCAGGAAACACTTGAAGTCGTCGATGCCGAGCCCGGCGTACAGCTCGTTCACGTTCACCCGTGCGTACCGGGCGAGCAGCAGGTACCCGCTCACGATCCACGAGTCCACGACCCCGGCGAGCGGCAGGTACACGGCGAAGGCCAGCACCGTGTCCCACGGGTTCGGCACCTCCGACAGCGGTGACGCCGACCACGCCAGTGCGCCCAGGATGCCCAGCCCGAGGTGTGGCAGAGCGTGCAGAGCGCCGGCCACCCAGTGCCGGCGGCCGTGCTCGCCGAGGGCCGTCGCGAACAGCAGCGTCCCGGCGAACACCCCGGCCACGGCCGCGCCGACGGCCGCGTTCAGCCAGGTGCCGTGTGCGCTGAGAAACGCCAGCATCAGCAGGGTCTGCATCAGGCCGACCAGGCCCACGAAACCGCGGTTGCGCAGCGGCAGCCGGGCGAACACTCGCCAGCCGAGCTGCCGGGACCGCTTGCGGGACGGGTAGGCCGCCGCCAGGCCGTAGCGCCGGGACGGCTCCGCCTCGGGTTCGCGGTTCGGCGGGACGGTCCTCCCGTCCGGCGGCGCGGCGCTGCCGTCCCGCGCGGCGCTCCCATCGCGCGCGCCAGCGCTCCCGTCCCGCGCGGCGGCTCTCTCGTCCGGCGGGACGGTGATCTCGTCCGGCAGGTCCGCGGTTCCGACCAGGTAGGCGCCGCCGCCACCGCAGGTCACCAGGTGCCGTCCCTGTCCGTCGGGGCCGTCCCCGGCGTAGCGCGCGTAGTGGTGCAGATCGCCGGCGAGCAGTAGCGGCACCTGCGCACCGGTCGGTTCGATGACGGTGCGGACGAAGTAGTCGATGTTGTCGTATGCGCCGGCGTCGTCCGTCGTCTTCACCCAGCCCGGCTTGGCCGAACAGAGGATGACGCGGTCCCCCGGGCCCAGCCGAGCCGCCGCGTCGGCGAAGTAGTCCAGCTGCGGCTCGTCGATGTAGGAGGACAGCTGGACGTCGACGGCGAACAGCCACCAGCGGTGTGGCAGCGCCGCCGCGAAATAGCTACGCCGCTGCCGGGTCCGCCAGCCGCCGATCCACTCACCCTGGGCGAACAGCCGCAGGAACGCTGTCAGCCCGTCGTACCAGTCGTGGTTGCCGGGCACCGCGTACAACTCCGCGCCACCGTCGGGCTGCTTCGGGAATGCGGCGCGGAACGGGCCCTTCCACCGGTTCTCGTACGCCGCCGCCGACGCCGCCGGATACACCTGGTCGCCACCGAGCACCAGAACGTCCGCACGCGGCAGCCCGGGCCCGTCGTCGACGGACAGCCACCGCCGGGACAGGACCGACGCGACGGACAGCGTGGCATCGAAACCGTCGCCGGTGTCGGCGGTGTAGTCGACCCAGAGCTCGTCGGCCGCCGAGTGGTCGTGGACGGTGCTCGGCATCGACGCCTGCAGCTCACGCTTGTCGAGATACCCGCCGAACAGGTGCGCGAACGCGACCCGGACGGCGGTCCCGGCCAGCAGGCCGGGGTTCAGCCACGAGACCGCACGCTGCGGGACGAATCCGATCTCTGCCGGGCTCAGATCACGCGGCCGATGATCACGCATGCAGGGGAGCCTACGACGTCGACGCGGCTCCCCGTCGCACGGTCAGGCGGACTTCTCGCGCCGTTCGCGTTTGCGTGGACCCTCACGCGGCACCAGCGTGGGCAACACGTTCTCTTCGACGACGTCGCGGGTGACGACGACGCGGCCCACGTCCTCGCGGCTCGGCACCTCGTACATGACGCTCAGCAGGACCTCTTCGAGGATGGCGCGCAACCCCCGCGCGCCGGTGCCGCGCAACAACGCCAGGTCGGCGACCGCCTCGACAGCGTCGTCGGTGAACTCGAGCTCGACGTGGTCGAGCTCGAACAGCTTGATGTACTGCTTGACCAGTGCGTTGCGCGGTTCCGACAGGATCCGGATGAGCGCCGCCCGGTCGAGCGGGCTGACCGTGGTGATGACCGGCAGCCGCCCGATGAACTCCGGGATCAGCCCGAACTTGAGCAGGTCCTCCGGCATGACGTCGGTGAAGGTGTCGGCCGACTCGCGCTCGGCCGCGCTGCTGATGTCCGCGCCGAAACCGAGGCCCCGCTTGCCCACCCGCTGCTGGATGATCTCGTCCAGCCCGGCGAACGCGCCGCCGACGACGAACAGCACGTTCGTGGTGTCGATCTGGATGAACTCCTGGTGCGGGTGCTTACGCCCGCCCTGCGGAGGAACGCTGGCCGTGGTGCCCTCGAGGATCTTCAGCAGCGCCTGCTGCACGCCCTCGCCGGAGACGTCCCGCGTGATCGACGGGTTCTCGCTCTTGCGGGCGACCTTGTCGACCTCGTCGATGTAGATGATGCCGGTCTCGGCCTTCTTCACGTCGTAATCCGCGGCCTGGATCAGCTTCAGCAGGATGTTCTCGACGTCCTCGCCGACGTAGCCGGCCTCGGTCAGCGCCGTGGCGTCGGCGATGGCGAACGGCACGTTCAGCATCTTGGCCAGCGTCTGCGCCAGATACGTCTTGCCACAGCCGGTGGGGCCGATGAGCAGGATGTTCGACTTGGACAGCTCGACCGCGTCGTCCTTGGCATGCCCGCGTGTCGCCGCCGCCTGGCGCGCCTGAACGCGCTTGTAGTGGTTGTACACCGCGACCGACAGCGCCTTCTTGGCGACGTCCTGGCCGATGACGTACTGCTCGAGGAAGTCGTAGATCTCGCGAGGCTTCGGCAGCTGGGCCAGTTCGGACCCGCCGGTGGTCTCGCTGAGCTCCTCCTCGATGATCTCGTTGCACAAGTCGATGCACTCGTCGCAGATGTACACCCCGGGGCCTGCGATGAGTTTCTTCACCTGCTTCTGGCTCTTGCCACAGAACGAGCACTTGAGCAGATGATCAGCGTCGCCGATGCGTGCCACGCGGTACGTCCTTCCGTCCTCTGCTGCGTTCCCGGTCGTGCGGACCGAGGATTCGCGAGCCGGGTCGACGGGCGACCCACGCGCGAATCGACATCGTGCGTATCGCGGGCCTCACGAGCCCCGCGTGTCTTCGACGGTACAACGTCGAGCCGACAATCGCAGGGTCCCCTCGCCGGTTTTGCGTGGCGCGTCGCGCCGGTTCGCGGGACGCGCCACGCCGCCGGCTCAGCCGACCAGGCTCGCCTTGCGGGACGACGTGAAGCTGTCGACGAGGCCGTAGTCGATGGCGTCCTGGGTGGTGAGGATCTTGTCCCGCTCGATGTCCTGACGCACCTGCTCGACATCCTTGCCCGAGTGCTGGGAGATCATCGTCTCCAGCAGCCCGCGCATCCGGAGGATCTCGTTCGCCTGGATCTCGATGTCACTGGCCTGGCCGTAGGTGCCCTCGGTGTACGGCTGGTGGATCAGGATCCGCGCGTTCGGCACCGCCAGCCGCTTGCCCGGCGCTCCGGCGGCCAGCAGCACCGCCGCCGCCGATGCGGCCTGCCCCATGCACACCGTGCGCACGTCCGGCTTGATGAACTGCATGGTGTCGTAGATGGTCGTCATCGCGGTGAACGAGCCACCGGGCGAGTTGATGTAGATCTCGATGTCGCGGTCGGGCTCCATCGACTCGAGGCAGATGAGCTGGGCCATGACGGCGTTGGCCACGTCGTCGCTGATGGGCGTGCCGAGGAAGATGATGCGCTCCTCGAACAGCTTGCCGTACGGGTCGATGCGCCGGAAGCCGTAGGAGGTGCGCTCCTCCCACTGCGGGATGTAGTAGTTCATCGAAAGTCTCCTAGCTGTGCGCGGCGTGCGCGATGGAAGGCCGGATGCGGATGGCGAGAGAGGACGCGTCAGGCGCCGTTCTGCGGGACCTGGGACGCGCTCTCGACGACCCGGTCGATGAAGCCGTAGTCGAGCGCCTCCTGCGGCGTGAAGTACCGGTCGCGGTCCGAGTCGCGCTCGATGGTCTCGATCGGCTGCCCGGTGTGCAGCGCGTTGATCTCGGCCATCTCCTTCTTCGTCCGCAGCATCTGCTCGGCCTGGATACGGATGTCGCTGGCCGATCCGCCCATGCCGCCGGACGGCTGGTGCATCAGGATGCGCGAATGCGGCAGGGCGTAGCGCTTGCCACGTGCCCCGGCCGTCAGCAGGAACTGGCCCATCGAGGCGGCGAAGCCCATGGCGACCGTCATGACGTCGGGCTTCACGAACTGCATGGTGTCGTAGATGGCCATGCCCGCCGACACCGAGCCGCCGGGCGAGTTGATGTAGATGCTGATGTCGCGGTCGGGGTCCTCGGCCGCCAGCAGCAGCAGCTGCGCACAGATGGCGTTCGCGTTCTCGTCGCGGACCTCCGCACCCAGGAAGATGATCCGCTCCCGCAGTAGCCGGTTGTAGATGTGGTCGTCGAGTCCCATCGACGAGCCCGGGCTGGGCGTGTGTGCCTGCGCGGGCTCGACTGGGCCGGACGTCTCGGGGCGTGTGCTCACCGTGATCTCCTCGGGCTGTTCAGATCGGTCGTCGCGACCGGGGATTCCGTCGTTGGTGCCAACGACACTAACCAAGAAGTGTGCGCCGCCCATCCGCCGGACACCCCCTGTTCGCTGACGGCGTGCCCGGCGGTCCGGTACGCCACGGCGCCGCGCGTCCGTACCGGCACGAAACGATGAGCTGACCAGCGGCCGCGACGTGGGGCGCCGCCGGTCACCTGATCGCCTCGTCCGGGACGATCAGGTGACCGCTGCGGCGGCATGCGCCCGTCGGCAGTCACCTGATCATGTCCGCATCGTGGGCAGAAATGGATCAGGTGACCGAGTCGGCGCCGTAGCGCGCTCTCGGTCACCTGATCGTCGCGGTCGTGCGGATGAGGCGAATGGCAGGCGGTGCTGTCAGGCCTTCTGCTCGTCGTCGCCGTCGCCGGACTCGTCATCACCGGCGGAATCGGTACCGCCAGACTCCGTGCCGGCGGCCGCCTCGGTGTCGTCCGCGGACGCGGCCTCGTCGCCGGTCTCGCCGGCGGATGCGTTCTCGTCGATCTCGGCGAACTCGAACGAACCGCCCACCTGCGACGCGTCACCGTCCTCTTCGCCCGGCTCGGCCAGCGAGCCGTCCTCGCGCAGTCGGTCCAGCTCGACCGTCTCGCCGGACGCGTCGACCACGTTCGCCTTCTCGACCACCTGCGCCAGCGCCTTGCCGCGCGCGACGTCGGCCATCACCGACGGCAGGTTGCCCTGGTCGACGAGCTGCTGGGCGAGCTGGTTCGGGTCGGTGCGCTGCTGCATCGCCTGCTGCACGATGTACGAGCTCAGCTCGTCCTGCGAAACCTCGATGCTCTCGGCCTTGACGAGCTCGTCCAGGACGAACTGCGACTTCAGGTTCCTGCGGAACTGGTCCTCGTACTCGGCGCGGTGGTCGTCGTCGCCGTGCCCGTCGGAGAAGTGCTCCTGGATCTGCGAATCGACCAGCTCGTCCGGCAGCGGCACCTCGCCGACCTTCTCGAGCAGCTGGTCGAGAACTTTGTCGCGGGCCGACATCGCCTGGTCCAGCCGCTTGGCGCGCAGCGCCTGCTCGCGCACGTCGGCGGTGAGCTCGTCGAGCGTGTCGAACTCGCTGGCGAGCTGGGCGAACTCGTCGTCGAGCTCGGGCAGCTGCTGCTCCTTGACGGCGCTGACGGTGACCTCGCAGTCGACCTCCTCGCCCTCGTGCGTGCCGACCAGCTGGGTGCGGAACGTCGTCGTTTCGCCCGCCGACATGCCGGTGACGGCCTCGTCGAGGCCCTCGATCATGCCGCCCTGCCCGATCTGGTACGACACGCCGGAAGCCTGCCCGCCCTCGACGGGCTGGCCGTCGGACGTGGCGTTGAGGTCGATCTGGACGAAGTCGCCTTCGGCAGCCGGGCGGTCCACACCGGTGAGGGTGCCGAACCGCTGGCGCAGCGAGTCCAGCCGCTCCTGGATGTCGGAGTCCTCGACGACCGCGTCGTCGACCTCGACCTCGAGCCCCTCCCACTCCGGCAGGGTGATCTTGGGCCGGACCTGGACCTCGGCGGTGAACTTGAGCTCTTCACCGTCGTTGAACTCCGACACGTCGACCTCGGGCTGCCCCAGCGGCTGCAGCTCGTTCTCGCGCACAGCGTCGCCGTAGAGCTTGGGGATCGCCTCGTTGACGGCCTCTTCCAGCACGACCGGCCGGCCGATGCGCTGGTCGATGACGACGGGCGGAACCTTGCCCTTGCGGAAGCCCGGCACCGTCACCTGGGCGGCGATCCGCTTGTATGCGGACGTGATGTTCGGCTCAAGTTCCGAGAACGGGACCTCGACCGCGAGCCGGACCCGCGTCGGGTTGAGGGTCTCGACGACGCTCTTCACGCTGACGTGTCTCCTGTGGTGGGTGTTCAATGTGGACACGGCCACAGTGGAGGACCGGAAGGACCGGCCTCACCACCGCGAACGCGGGCTGGTCGGGGCGACAGGACTCGAACCTGCGATCTCCTGCTCCCAAAGCAGGCGCGCTAGCCACTACGCTACGCCCCGGGTGCCCGGACAAGTCTAGGCCAGATGACAGGGTACTCTGTGCGTGCGGGGCCGAACGCGGCCTCCCGCGGGTGTAGCTCAATGGCAGAGCCCCAGCCTTCCAAGCTGGTCATGCGGGTTCGATTCCCGTCACCCGCTCCACCAAACAAGGCCCAGGTCAACGGGAAATTTCCCCCGGCCTCGGCCTTGAGGCTGCGTGAGTCAGTCGCGAAGGCGTTGCTGTCAACGTCGACGCCGGTGGTCGTCGACCCACAGGACGACCGCGAAGCCCACAAACAACGCGAGCAGCGGAAGCCCCAGGACCAGCGCGTCCACCCACGCGTGAGGATCGGCCGACACCGGCTCTCCGCGTACGCCCACTCCAGTCACCTGCCGCACTCCGTGCAGTAGATGATCTCCCACGGACTGTCGTCGTACACGATGACGCTGTGCAGGGTGTTCCTGCCGCAGTGCGAGCATCGCTGGTGCCGGGTCGTTTCGTACCGACTCATCGTTGGTCCTTCGCCACCGGGGAACGGGGGAGGCCGGCGCACCGCCGGGGCACGGAGGCACTCCCGGCGCGGCGCCTGGTGCATACCAGGCTCGTATCTCGGCGGTGGATGTCGGAACCACGACAGCGGACGGCCGCGGGACGTCCTGTAGCGTCAAGACGTCCCACCGGACGTCCAGGAGCTGCGGTATGGAGAACGAACGGCTACGCGCAACGATGGCCAAGCGCGGCCTCACGGCACAAGCCCTTGCATCGCAGGCGGGAGTGGACGCCAAGACAGTCGAGCGCTGGGTGAATGCCGGCCGAGTGCCCTACACGCGCACAGCCGTCCAAGCTGCCGAAGCGCTCGAGGAGGACGTCATGTTCCTCTGGCCGACCCTGCATCGAGGACGTACCGGCAAGGCGGTGTCAGCCGAGGTGGTCGCCGTCTATGGGCAGCGCGCGGAGGTGTCCCCGGCAATGTGGCGCGAGTTCTTCGAGCAGGCGTCGGAGCGCATCGACATCCTGGTGTACGCGGCGAATCACCTGCACGAGTCCGTGCCCGGATTCACCGACCTGCTCGCCAGCAAAGCCCGCGAGGGCTGCGAGGTGCGCATCGCGGTCGGCGACCCGAACTCGCCGACCGTCATTGCACGCGGAGCCGAAGAGCGATTCGGGCACGGCATCCAGAGCCGCTGCGAGCTCGCCCTGATGTACTACCAACCGCTCGTCGGGCTCACCGGTGTCGAGATTCGCACCCACGGCACGACGCTGTACAACAGCATCTACCGCTCCGACGACCAGCTCCTCATCAACACGCACCTGTGGGGCGTCAACGCCTTCGGAGCGCCGGTGTGGCACCTGCGCCAGAACCAGACCGGCTCGATGGTCACCAGCTACCGACAGTCGTTCGAAGCCGTCTGGGAGCAGGCCAGTCCAGTACCGTGACGACGTGGCACGCACCGACTACTACGACGACCCGGACGCACCGCGTCCGAACTCGATCGTGGTCGCGGCGTCGGCGGCGGTGCGTGATCAGACGGACCGGCTGCTACTGGTCCAGCGCGCCGACTCTGGCCAATGGGCGCTGCCCGGTGGGGGGATGGAGCCGGGCGAGACCGTCGCTGCGTGTGCTGTTCGCGAAGTCCGCGAAGAGACGGGCATCGATATCGAGATCACTCGTCTGGTGGGCATCTACAGCGACCCGAATCACGTGATCGCCTACGACGACGGCGAGGTCCGGCAACAGTTCAGCGTGTGCTTCGCTGGGCGACTCCTGGGCGGCGAGCTCCATCGGTCGATCGAGTCGACGTCCGTAGCGTTCGTGGACGCGGCCGGCCTCGAACGGTTGCCGATCCACCCGACGCAACGCCTGAGGATCGGACATGCCCTGGAACGTCGCCACGCTCCCTACCTTGGGTGAATGACTCACTCCAGCTCAGGAGACCGCCGGCACACGTCGGCCGGCTGGAGCCGTGTGCGGTTCGTGTTGCGGCTGTTGTCGGCGAGCTCGACGTACTTTGTCGGCGTCCCACCTTGCCGACAAAGTACTTGCGGATCGAGAGCACGGTGAGCCCAGGGATCCGTACCGGGGATGAGCTGCCCAGCCGGCATATCGTCCGTGAGCCGCGTGAGCAGGTCGTGACGGGCGCACTCGCTTCGTCGCCCCGGAGGCTCGCGGGCACAAGCTCGGCGAACATCTCACTCGCGCCGTCATGGACGACGCCGCCCGCCGACGGCAGCCGCTCGTGCTCGACGTCATGACCAAAGACGCCGCCGCGATCCACCTCTACGAAGGCCTCGGCTGGCACCGCATCGGCACCGTCGACCACACCTTCGGCGACCGCGAGCACACCCCGGCCATCTGTTACCTCGCCCCCAGTTTTGCCGAATAGACCTCTCTGAGATCAAGGGCGGCTCGCTTCGCTCGCCGCCGCGCACAACCGCACGAAACGACACCCACACCGGCAGATCACACGCGTTGCGGAGTGGTCGTCGCCCTCATGACGCCCCAGACTGGGCGGGTGAGGACGGCTTCGCTGTGCAGGCGACTACCAGCGCGGCGGCCACCGGGAGCACAAGGACACCGATCGAGAGCATCGCAAGCGCCGTCAAGCCGCAGAGCGCAGCGGTCATCGTCCAGGCGATGGCCATCGTTCCGGGGACTCTCCGCATCAGCAGCGCGCCCGCGACCAATATGGACACGAGCAGTGGCGCGAGAAGAACGATCACCGACTGCGAGCCGTTCACTCCCACGAAAGTGTCGGTCCCGTGCGAGATCGTTCCGGACGACGACTCGGTCTCCTGGCGGTACATGGGAACCGTGAAGCCAGCCACCAGCAACCCGACCGACCACACCAGGGCGACAAGCAACGCGAGCTTACGGACGTGCCCCAACTGCGCGACGGTGTTCATGAGTGACTTCCTCGACTGTGTGGCCGCTCGCTACTGATCCTCCCACCGGAAGCGCTCTGCGGGCTCGCGGGACTCATCGGCTGGTCAAGTAGGCGTCAGTAGATCGCTTATGCACGGGCGCCTCGCCGGGCATGGCCACCGGAGCCTGACTCGCGTCCCGAGGTGTTCGATTCCCGTCACCCGCTCCACGGATCAATTCCGGTTCTCCGGCGGGTTCGGCCCAGCGCCGGCGCACGAAACGCTCGACTCGACGGTGCTGGCCCATCCGTCGACGGATAGACAACAGTCCGGACACCCACGCTGCGCGTGCCGGTGACATCAGGGGCAATAGTTGCGCGCACTGTCACCCCGCCGAGAAGCGTGCGCTCACTGTCACTCCACCGACACCACGCGCACTCGGTTCCTCGCGCTGCACCTCGTCGAGCGGACCCAGCGGCGACTCGTACCGCAGCCGCTCTCAGCCCGTCATGCGTGCGATATCCCGCGGAGTGCCTTGTCCTCCGATGGGTCGGTCACGACAAGGATCCGCTGAATCCTCCCGTCGCGCACGAGCAGAATCCGAAGGTGATGCTCCGCACCAGGTGTCGTCATCCCAGAGTCGCGACGGGTGAGACGACACACGACCAGCTCGCCCCAGACGTCAACTCCGTGCAGCTCCACTTCCTGCGTAAGCGCCCTCGCGCGGGACAGGTATCCGTCTCGGATCGCTGCCACACCGACCTGCGCAGACGCCGCCTTGCCGTCGATCAACCGCACCGCATCCGGGTGAATCATCGCCATGAGCCTGTCAATGTTCGCCCCACCGGTTGCCGTGCACTCATCCAGCTCGGCGCTGAACCGTACCGCGAGGTCGATCAGCTCAGACCCATGCGCCATCTCACGCTCCCCGTCGCTGTGAATGGGACGTGCCGTGCACCGCTCGGCACCGTGCTCACTCCTCCCAGACCGGCACCGAGGCCAGCCCGCGCTCGGCGCGGGCGGCGTCGACGAGCTCCTGGATCAGCCCTGTCTTGGTCACCACGTGCAGATGATGGGTACGCCGCCCGTCGGCGCCGCGCCGATAGAACAGGCGGTTCGGCATGCCGGTGTCGAACCGTTGGTAGCCCACCTCGACCAGCGCGGCCTCGCGCGCGGCCACCGTGTCGAGGTCCGGCGTCGACGCCATCATGTCGATGACGGGTTGGCTGCCAGCCCGGGAACGGCCGTGCTCCCGATGTGCTCGATGGCGTCGAACACGCCGGGCAACGCCGCGGTGACGTCGTCGCACGCCGTCGCGGCCCGCTCGGCCCAGGAGGGGTCGTGGTCGGTGACGCGAATCGCCATGCGCGACAGGCTAACGTCCTGCCTCGAACGTAGGCTGACTGCGCCCCGCTCCGAACGACGACGCAGGTGACAAGACCGTGCAGGTGACCTTCAGCAGCCAGCCGGCGCCGGGTGGCGTCAACGAGGACCTCGTCGTCGCCGGACCGTCCTGGGTGGTGGTCCTGGACGGCGCCACCGCGCCACCCGGGGTCGACAGCGGCTGCCGGCACAAGGTCCGCTGGCTGGTCGAACGCCTCGCCGCGCGGCTGTGCCGTCCGCTGACGCTCGGCACGCAGGCGCCGTTGCCGGACGTCCTCGCCACCGCGATCGCCGGCGTGCGCGACGAGCACGGATCGGGCTGCGACCTGGACAATCCGGATAGCCCGTCGTCCACGGTCGCGCTCGCCCGCGTCCGGGACGACATGCTCGACTACCTCGTCCTCGCCGATTCGGCCGTGCTCCTGGACGTCGCCGGCACCGTCTCCTGCGTCACCGACGCCCGTCTGGATCATCTGCCCGAGTACTCGGTCGACGCCGTCGCGGCGCGGCGCAACCGGCCGGACGGATTCTGGGTCGCGTCCACGTCGGCCGAGGCCGCGTACCAGGCTCGCACCGGGTCGGTTCCGCTCAACGACGTACGGCGGTTCGCGCTGGTCAGCGACGGCGTGGCGCGCTACGTCGAACTGCTCGGGCTCGGCGACTGGCCGCAGCTGCTCGACGCGCTGGCCGACGACGGGCCGGACGCGGTCGTCGGGCAGGTCCGGGCCGCCGAGGCCACCCACCTCGGCAGAGACCCACGCGGGCCGCACGGGCGCCGGGTCAAGAGGCACGACGACGCCACCGCCGCCTACGTCGCCGTCCAGGCTCGGAACCGTAGCTGAATTCCGAACCTGCAACCGGAACCCGCACCGGACACGCGGTGTAGGAAGGGTGCAGCTGCCACACGAGACCCGGGGTGGGCCCTCATCACCGACGACCCAGAGGCCGCGGACCAGGCCGCCATCGCTCGCGTACGCGCCGGAGACCGGGAGGCGTACGCCGTCCTCGTGCGTCGTTACGCGGCGCAGGCCCACCGGACCGCCGTGCTGGTCGGCGCCGGCGCGGACGCCGACGACGTCGTGCAACTGGCCTTCGTGAAGGCCTATCGGAACATGGACTCGTTCCGCGACGGCGCGCCGTTCCGGCCGTGGTTGCTGCGCATCGTCATGAACGAGGCGAAGAACGCAGCCCGGGCGAGCACCCGTCGCCGGCTCGCGACCGAACGCTCCGCCGTCGCCGACCCGTCCGGCTTCAGCATCGACCCGACCGCCGACCCGGCATCGGAGACGCTGTCCAAGGAACGCCGCGCGGAGCTGCTCGACGCCGTCCGGAAGCTGCCGGAGCCGCAACAACGGGTGGTGCTCTGCCGCTACTTCCTCGATCTGGACGAGCAGGAGACAGCCAGGGTGCTGGGCTGGCGGCGCGGGACGGTCAAGTCGAGGCTGCACCGGGCGCTGCGCCGGCTGCACAGCTGGCTGGACGAGCCGTCCGCACAGGACGAGCCGTCGCCAACCCGGGAGGTGGACCATGAATGACGACACGCTCACCGGCGAGCTGCGGTCGCTGGGTGCCACGCTGCAGGTGCCGGCGCCCGACCCCGACGCGACCGCCGCATCGGTGCTGGAGCGCATCGCCGACGAGCCCGCGCCCGCCACCGCCCAGCGGCGCCCCCTGATGCGTCACGCCGGAGCCCGGGTGGCCGCCGCCGCGCTCGCGCTCCTGGTGGCCCTCGCCCTGACGCCGCCGGTTCGAGCGACGGTTGCGGAGTGGTTCGGATTCGGCGGGGTCGTCGTCCGCCCCGGACCGGCGGAGTCGTCGGCCCCCGCGCCTCCGGAAGCCGACACGGACCTGACCCTGCGGACGGCGCGCGAGCTCGTCGGCTTCGATCCGGTGGTGCCGGAAGGGCTCGGAGCACCCGACGGCGCCCAGGTGTCCGACGACCGGCGGCTGCTCACCCTGACCTGGAACGACGGGGACGCGACCGTACGACTCGACGAGTTCGACGGCCCGCTCGCTCCCCGGTTCATGAAGACCGCGGTCATCGAGGAGTCGGCACAGTTCGTCGACATCGCCGGAGCGCAGGCGTTGTGGTTCGCCAAACCGCACGCGCTGGTGCTTCTCGACGAGAACGGTCAGCCCCGCGACGCGTCCGCACGCACCGCCGGCCCCACGCTCGTCTGGCAGGTCGACGGCGTCACGCTGCGACTGGAGGGACTCGACCGCCGGCAGGCCGTCGCCGTCGCGGAGAAGTCGGTCACCGGAACCGGATAGCCGCGGACGGTGTAGGCGGGGTACGCAGTCCACACCAAGGAGCATTCATGCGCGGATCCCGCCTGGCCGTCCTCGTCGGCACCGTCCTCGGCATCGTGGCGCTCTCGTCCGGATCGGCGGCTGCCGGCGGGCCGACGAGCGTGCTGATCGTCTCGCCCGAGAGCGGAGCCACGGCCTCGTTGCACACGACGGACGACGACTACGACCTGCTGTCGAGGGCCCTCGACCGGACACCGTCCGCCGAGCCCGGCGCGCCGACGGGCACGAACATGAGCCCGGGAGGCCGGCAGATCAGGGTGACCTGGCTGATCCACGACGTCCGGGTCTGGCGGATGGACCGCATCCTGTTCGAGCCCGACGGCGAGGTCTGGATCCACACCCAGCAGTCCCACGACGGCGACGTCGGCTTCGGCGCGCAGGGCGTCTGGCACCTCGCGCCGAACCCGGACGAGCTCCGCAGCCTGCTGGAGCGCCTTGGCGTACGCGGGTCGAGCACGTCGGCACAACGAGAGGCCGCCGCCCCGGTGAGCCTGCCGGGGTCGGCCGACGCGGAGACCGTCGGCTCGTGGACGCTCCCCGCCCTGGCCGGAGGCGTCGTCGTCGGCGTCCTGGCCGACCGGCTGGTGCGGCGCTACCGCGACCGTGACGACGAGGGCGGGCGCTGGCAGCTCGAGGACGCCTGACTCCGGCGCCGCCGCGGGGCCACACTGGCGGTATGTCGTCCGGCGGCGTTCTCGCGCTCCGTGTGGCCGCGATCGTGCTCATCCTGACGGTCGTGCTGCTCACCCTGGTGTGGGCGCTGCAGCGGCACCTGATCTATCTGCCGGACCGCTCGCCGCCCCCGCCGGCCGGCGAGGTCCTCCCGGGGGCCCGCGACGTCACGCTGACGACGGCCGACGGTCTCGAGCTGGGCGCGTGGCACGTCACCGCCACAACACAGCGCCGGGACATGACCGTCCTGGTCGCCAACGGCAACGGCGGGAACCGGTCCGGGCGGGCGCTGTTGGCCGCCGCGCTCGCGAGGGCGGGCTTCGACGTCCTGCTGTTCGACTACCGCGGGTACGGCGGCAATCCGGGCGAGCCGAGCGAGGACGGCCTGGCGCGTGACGTACGCGCCGCCCGCCGGTACCTGGTGGAGGAGGCCGGCGTCGACCAGGACGCGCTGCTCTACTTCGGCGAAAGCCTCGGCTGTGGCGTGGTCGCGGAGCTGGCCACCGAGCATCCGCCCGCGGGTCTCCTGCTGCGCTCGCCGTTCGTCGAGCTGGCCGCCGTGGGGCAGCGGCACTACCCGTTCGTGCCGGTCGGCCTGCTGCTGCGTGATCGGTATCCGGTCGCCGAGGCCGTCAGCGGCGTCGACGTGCCGACGACGGTCGTCTACGGCACGGCGGACGCGATCGTCCCGCCCGAGCAGAGCCGCGACGTCGCCGCGGCGGCGGCCGGACCCGTCGACCAGGTCGCCGTGGCCGGGGCCGGGCACAACGACCGCGCGCTGCTCGACGGTGCCGAGCTGATCACCGCGGTGACCGAGCTGGCCGACCGCGCCACTCCCCCTCTCCCATGATCATCGGCACTTTCCGGCCTATATGGCGGCAAAGTGCCGATGATCATGGGAGAGGGGTGGGCAGAGGGTCACGTCCGCCAGAGCAGCAGCAGCGCGCGGTCGTCGGCGTCCGAGGAGGCGACGGCGTCGATGAGCTTGTTCGCGCCGTCCCGGAACCCGCGTGTGACCAGGCGTTCCGCCTCGCCTTGCAGCTTGTCGATGCCGTCGACGAGGTCACGGCGCGGCGCCTCGACCAGACCGTCGGTGTAGAGCATCAACGCGTCTCCGGGCCGCAGCCGGCCGGTCGCCGGCTCGTACACGTCCTTCTCGAACACGCCCAGCAGGCCGCCCTCGGTGTCGAGCGTCGTCCACCGCCCCGAGCCGGCGTGGAAGTGGATGGCCGGCGGATGCCCGGCCGACCGGACCTCGAACTCCCCGGACGCGAGGTCGACGACCAGGTGCACCGCCGTGGCGAAGCCCTCCGGCCAGTTCTGCCGCAGCAGGTAGGCGTTGGCCGCCGGCAGGAACTGCTCGGGTGGCAACGAGCCCAGCAGACCGCCGAACGCGCCCGACAGCAGCAGTGCCCGTGTTCCCGCGCCGTGTCCCTTGCCGGAGACGTCCACCAGTGCCACCTCGAGGACGCTGCCGTCGGCCGAGCGGGTCGACACGACGAAGTCGCCGGAGAAGCTGGCGCGCTCGGCTGAGCGGTGGACCAGTTGCTCGGCCCACCCTCGGGGCAGGTCGGGCATGCGGCCCTGCGCGGTCAGCCGGTCGCGCAGGTCGACGAGCATCGAGTCGCCCATGGTGCCCTTGAGCCCCAGCCGCGCCCGCGAGCGCGCCAGGCCGGCGGAGACCGCGGCGGTGATCAGCACGACGACCGCGGCCCCCGCGAACCGGGCGTCGACGTCGACCGTCACCACCGTGGCGAGCAGACAGCCCGCGGCCGCGGCGATCACCCACGCCAGCGCGCGCACGGACAGGAAAAGCCCGCCCACCAGCAGCGGCAACGCCAACGCGGCGGCGGACATCCATTCCCGGTCGTACACGAGTGCCGTGCCGAGCAGCAGCGTGAGCACCAGCAACGCCACCAGGACGACCGGCTCGCGGGCCAGACGCCGGCCGAGGGCACCAGCGGGACGCCCAGAGGCCGCCGCGGCGATCTGCCCGAGCACAGCGTCCGGTCGGGTCGTCACGGTGGCGACACTAGCGCCTGCGGTGCGCACAATGCAGTAACATGCATCCGCCGGTCGGCCGAGCTCAGCGCTGACAGTGCGGGCACCAGAAGGTGTTCCGCGCCGCGGCGGTCCCGCTCGCGACCGGGGTGGCGCAGACGTGGCACGGGCGTCCCCCGCGCCGGTACACGTAGACCTCGCCGCCGTGGTCGTCGACGCGCGGCTCCCTGCCCATGGCCTCCGGCTCGTGCTCCGGGCGGACCGTGTCGATCCGCCCGGTGCGTTCACCCGCGGTCATCAGCCCCACCAGGTCGGTCCAGATGCCGTGCAGCACGTCGCCGGGCACCGAGCGCCCCGGCCGGGCGGGGTCGATGCCGGCACGGAACAGCACCTCCGCGCGGTACACGTTGCCGACGCCCGCGACGACGGACTGGTCCATCAGCAGCACGCCGATCGGCGACCGGCTGCCGCCGATGCGCCGCAGCGCCGGCTCCGGGTCGTCGCCACGCAGCGGGTCCGGCCCGAGCCGCGCGCCGATGGACGCCTTCACGGACTCGTCGAGCACCTCGCAGGCCGTGGGGCCGCGCAGGTCGGCGTGGGCCGACGGCGCCGCCATCCGCATCCGCACGGCGCCGCGGGGCGGACCGGGCGGCTGCTCGACGATGTCGAACCTCCCGTACAGGCCCAGATGGACGTGCACCCAGCGGTCGTCCTCGAAACCGAGGAACAGGTGTTTGCCGTGCGCGTCCGTCGCCCGCAGCGGCACCCCGTCGACGACGGCGGCGCCGTCGGCGAAGCGCCCCTGCGGGCTGGTGACGGAGACCGGCTCGCCCGCGAACACCGCACGCAGGCTGCGGGCGAGCCGGTGGATCGTATGCCCCTCGGGCACGTACTGTCCCTTCCATGGCCGATCGGGACAAGCGCAACGACCGCAAGCTGGACCAGGTGGATCGCCGCTCGCAGGTCACCGTGTCGCGCGCGACCCGCTCACGGGACGTGTCCCGCCCGGACGAGTCGCAGCTGGCGCAGGCGCTCGAGAAGCTCGAGTCGACCCGCCTGCCGCCGCGTTCTAGTGGCTCACGCCGGACAGAGGGGGCAGCTCGCCCGTCTCCTCGTACCGGCTGAGCATGTCCACCCGGCGGCCGTGCCGCTCGTCCCCCGAGTAGGGCGTGCTCAGGAACACCTCCACGAACGTCACGATGTCCTCCAGCGGGTGCATACGCGCGCCGACGGAGACCACCTGGGCGTTGTTGTGCTTACGCGCCAACTGCGCGGTCTCCTGCGACCAGGCGAGCGCCGCCCGGATGCCGCGCACCTTGTTCGCCGCCATCTGCTCGCCGTTCCCGGACCCGCCGATCACCACGCCACGGCTCTCGCCGTCGGCGGCCACCGCCTCGGCGGCGCGGAGGCAGAACGCCGGATAGTCGTCGTCGGCGTCGTACTCGAACGGACCGTGGTCGATGACCTCGTGCCCCCGTTCGCGCAACGCTTCGACGAGCCCGTTCTTGACCTCGTACCCGGCATGGTCGGAGCCGACGTGCACACGCATGGGCATCAAGTGTGCCTCATGGGGTGCCGGCGTCCGTCGCCGCCACCTCGCTGCAGATCATTCGAAGATCGGCTCACGGGTGCGTGTGCGCTTGAGCTCGAAGAACCCGTCGTAGGACGCCAGAGCCCGCACGCCGTCCCACACCCGGCCGGCCTCCTCGCCCTTCGGGGCCGGCGAGACGACCGGGCCGAAGAACGCGTAGCCGTCGACGGCGATGACCGGCGTGCCGACCTCCATGCCGACCTGGTCCATGCCGGCGTGGTGGCTCTCGCGCAGCCGTTCGTCGTAGTCGTCCCGGTCGGCGTACTCGAGCAGCTCCGCCGGCAGTCCGACCTCGTCGAGAGCCTCGGCGATGATGGGCCGGTAGTCGCGGTCCGCGCCCTTGGCGACGCGGTCCTGCACGTGGATGCGCTCGCCGAGCGCGTCGTACAGCGGACGCAGGTACTCCGGGCCGTGCTGCTGCTCGGCCGCGACGGCGACCCGCACCGGCCCCCACGCCCGCTCCATCAGGGTGTTGTACTCCTCGCCGAGGTCACGGTCGGAGTTGAGGTAGGACAGCGACATCACGTGCCAGTTCACCGTCACCGGCCGCACGCCCACCACCTCGAGCATCCACCGCGAGGTCATCCACGCCCACGGGCAGACGGGGTCGAACCAGAAGTCCACCGCCGTGGTCTCGTTGCCGGTGACGTCGTTCACCGACGTTGCGTCCGTCATTCGCGGTCCCTCGATCTCGTCTCGATTCGGTCTCTGCCGGGCACAACCGACGACCCACGGCCGGTGATTCCCGTCCCGCCGCGGCGCACGCCGACGTCCCGCGACGGGGCAGTACCACGTCTCGCGGCGTGGCACACGGGCATCTCGCGGCGCGGCACACCGATGTTCTGTCAGGATCAGGGCCATGCCTGGCACCAACCTGACCCGAGACGAGACGCGTGAGCGCGCGTCGACCATCGAGCCGTCGACCGTGCACTACACGATCGCGCTCGACCTGACCGGGGACGACACCACGTTCGCCACCACCACGACGGTGCGGTTCTCGGCCACCGAGGGCGCGCGGACCTGGCTCGACCTGATCGCCCCGGCCGTCCGCGAGGTCGTGCTCAACGGCGCCGCCCTGGACCCCGCCGCGGTGTTCGACGGTCATCGCGTCGAACTGCCCGGGCTGGCCGCCGACAACGAGGTCCGGGTCGTCGCCGACGGCGCGTACATGCGCACCGGCGAGGGGCTGCACCGGTTCGTCGACCCGGTGGACGACGAGGTGTACCTGTACTCGCAGTTCGAGGTGGCCGACGCGCGCCGCGTCTTCGCCTGCTTCGACCAGCCGGACCTGAAGGCCACCTACACGTTGACGGTCGACGCTCCCGCGCACTGGGAGGTGGTGTCCAACGCGCCCGGCACCACGACGAAACGCGGCAAGAACGCACGCCGGTGGGCCTTCGACACCACGGCCGCGCTGTCCACCTACGTCACGGCCGTCGTAGCCGGGCCGTACCACGTCGTGCGCTCGGAGTACGAGCCCGACCACCATGCTCCGATCCCCTTGGCGTTGTACTGCCGCCGCTCGCTGGCCGAGTACCTCGACGCCGACGAGCTGTTCGACGTGACCCGCCGCGGGTTCGGGTTCTACGAGAACGTCTTCGGCCTGGCCTACCCGTTCGCGAAGTACGACCAGCTGTTCGTGCCGGAGTTCAACGCCGGGGCCATGGAGAACGCCGGGGCCGTCACGCATCACGAGGACTACCTGTTCCGCAGCCGGGTCACCGACGCCGCGTACGAGCGTCGCGCCGAGACGATCCTGCACGAGATGGCGCACATGTGGTTCGGCGACCTGGTGACCATGCGCTGGTGGGACGACCTGTGGCTGAACGAGTCGTTCGCCAGCTGGGCGGCGGTGCTGGCGCAGTCGGAGGCCACCCGCTGGGACGAGGCGTGGACGACGTTCGCGGTGACCGAGAAGCTGTGGGCGCTGCGCCAGGACCAGCTGCCGTCCACGCACCCCGTCTCCGCCGACATCCGCGATCTGGAGGACGTCGAGGTCAACTTCGACGGCATCACCTACGCCAAGGGCGCGGCCGTACTCAAGCAGCTGGTCGCGTGGGTCGGCCGGGACGAGTTCCTCGAAGGCGTGCGCGGGTACTTCGACGAGTTCGCGTGGGGCAACACGACGCTGGCCGACCTGCTCACGCACCTGGAACGCACCAGCGGCCGCGACCTGTCCGCCTGGAACGAGCAGTGGCTGCGCACCGCCGGTGTGAACACGCTGCACCCCGTCGTCACGGTCGACGCCGACGGCACCTACACGTCCGTCGTCGTCGAGCAGACCGCTGCGCCCGAGCACCCCACGCTGCGCTCGCACCGGGCGGCCATCGGTCTCTACGACCGCGCCGACGACGGCAGCCTGCACCGGCGCGACCGGATCGAGCTGGACATCTCCGGCGAGCGCACCGACGTCACCGAGCTGCGTGGCGTCGCCCAGCCGGACCTGCTGCTGGTCAACGACGACGACCTGACGTTCGCCAAGGTCCGCCTCGACGACAGGTCGCAGCGCACCGTCGTCGAGTCGATCGGCTCGCTCGGATCGCTGCAGCGGGCGCTGTGCTGGTCGTCCGCGACCGACATGGTGCGTGACGCGGAGATGTCCGCCGGCTCCTACGTCGAGCTCGTGCTGAGCGGTATCCGGCGCGAGACGTCCATCGGAGTGGTGCAGCACGTGCTGAACTCCGCGCGCGCTGCCGTCGAGCTGTACTCGTGGCCCGCTCATCGGCTGGCGCTGTCGGCGCGCTGGGCGAGCGCGCTGCGCCAGCACGCCGGCAGCGCCGAACCCGGCAGCGACGTGCAACTCGCGTTCGCCCGCGCGTGGATCTCGGCGGCGACGAGCCGCGACCACGTCGACGAGCTGCGCGCGCTGCTGGCCGGCTCGGACGAGGTACTGCCGGGACTGACCGTCGACACCGATCTGCGCTGGGCGCTGCTCCAGCGGCTGGCGATCGTCGGCGCGGCCGGCGAGGACGACATCGCCACCGAGATGGAGCGCGACGACACCGCCACCGGGCGGCGCCATGCCGCCTACGCACGTGCCGCACAGCCCAGCCAGGGGGCGAAGGCGGCGGCCTGGCAGGCGGTGGTCGAGTCCGACGAGCTGCCCAACGCGATCCTCTCCGCCACCGTGCGCGGGTTCAACCAGCCCGAGCAGCGCGAGCTGATCCGTCCGTACGTCGGCGCGTACCTGGACGCGGTCGGCCGGGTCTGGGAGGAGCGCACCAACGAGAGCGCCCAGGTCATCGTCTCCGGGCTGTTCCCGCGGGTGCTCGCCGACGAGTCCACCGCGCGGGCGGTCCGCGCCTGGCTCGACTCCGCCGACGTCCCCGACGCTGCCCGCCGGCTGGTCGTGGAGGGGCTGGCCGACCTGGACCGCGCCCTGCGCGCCCAGGAGCGTGACCGTCAGGCCGGCTGACCTGTCCGCATGATCATCAACGGTTTGCCACACCATGGTGTGGTGGATCGTCGACGATCACGGGGAGGAGGGAAGCAGCTCCCGGGTCGCCGGCACGACCTCTTCGGCGAACCGGCGCAGCTGCGTCCGTGCTTCGCCGCCCTGTGGCCCCGACATCGACGGGCCGGCGAACACCAGCAGGTCCGCGCGGTGGTCGGTGACCAGCGTCGCCAGCTCGTCCGCCCACCGCGACACCGGCCCGCGCAGGAAGCCCGTGCCGGCGCCGTCGGTGATCTCGCCGCTCACGTTGAACACCCGGCGCACCGCCGACGGGTCCCGGCCGGCGTCGGCCGCGCCCTCGTCCACGCGCCCGTTCAGCTCGGGGAGGCGCCGCAGCACGTCCTCGTCGACCGACGGCACCCACCCGTCGGCGAGGCGCCCGGTCTGTCGCAGCGCGCGCGGGCCGAGCGCACCGAGCCAGACGCCGATGTCGTGCGCAGGCGGCGGCCCGGAGTGCACGCCGCGCAGGTGGTAGTACTCGCCCTCGAACCGCAGTCCGCGTTCACCGCTCCAGATGCGGCGGACGACCTCGACGGCCTCGGCCAGCTGGCCCAGAGCCGCGCCCGGCGAGCGGCGCTGCCCGCCGTAGCCCTCGATGGCGTCCCAGAACGCGCCCGCGCCGAGCCCCAGCTCGAACCGGCCGCCCGACAGCATGTCGAGCGACGCCGCCGTCTTCGCCAGCACGGCCGGCGGGCGCAGCGGCACACACGCGACGTCCGGGAACACCCGCAACGTGCTCGTCGCCGTCAGCACCGCACTCGTCAGGGCGAACGTGTCGACGTAGCGCCGCTGGTACGGATGGTCCTGGATACCGACCCAGCCGAGGCCGGCCCGTTCGACCTCACGGGCGATGTCCAACAGCGGGTCGTCGGCGTTCGGGACGAGGAAGTATCCGAACTCGGGTGCTCGCGCCATGACGTGTTCACCACTCCGTGTCCGGCGGGTGCCGGTCCCGCCACGGCCGTGCCTGCTCGAGCTGCGACGACAGCGCCAGCAGCGTCTCCTCGCCGCCCTGCCGCCCGCCGAGCATGACGCCGACCGGAAGCCGCACGCCGTCGACCTCGGCCTCCTCCAGCGGCAGGCTCACCGCCGGCCACCCGGTGAGGTTCCAGACGCTCGTCCAGGGGGTGAACGCCATCTGGGCCGCGAAGTCCGCAGCCGGGTCGTCGTCGTCACGCAGCTCGCCGACCCGGGCCGGCGGCCGGGCCAGCGTCGGCGTCACCACGACGTCGTACGGGGCCCAGGTCGCAGCCGACTCCCGGGTGGTCGACTGCACCAGCGAGATCGCCGACGCGTAGTCGACCCCGCTGACCGAGCGGCCCTTCTCGCGCAGCCAGCGCGTCAGCGGGACGAGCAGCCGTTCGGCCTCGGCCTCGACGGGCGCCGTGAGGCTCAGCACCGACCACAGCACGTCGAACGACGCCCACCGCTCGGCCGGGAACGGCACCGGCGCCTCCTCGACGTCGTGGCCGAGCTCTTCGAGCAGCGCCGCCGTGCGCGCGACCGCCGCCACGCACGCGTCGTCGACCGGCGCGTCCGCGTCGATGACCGGCGTCGTCAGCACGCCGACGCGCAGCCTGCCCGGGTCGCGTCCGCACGCGTCCAGGAACGTGGTCCGCGGGCCCGGCAACGTGAACACGTCCCCGGCCCACGGCCGCGCCAGCACGTCCAGCAACGCGGCGGTGTCGCGGATGTCGCGGGTCAGCACGCCGTTCGACGCCAGCCCGGCGCCGTCGGTGCCGTACGGTCCGGGGCTGATCCGGCCGCGGGTGGGCTTGAGCCCCACCAGGCCGCACGCGGACGCGGGGATCCGGATCGAGCCACCACCGTCACTGGCGTGCGCCACCGGGGCGATCCCGGCGGCCACCGCCGCTGCCGCTCCCCCGCTGGACCCGCCGGCGGTGCGGCTCGGGTCCCACGGAGTGCGCGCGGGCGGCGCGATGTCCGGCTCGGTGTACGGCGGCAGGCCGAACTCCGGTGTGTTCGTCTTGCCGAGCATGAGCGTGCCCGCGTCGCGCAGCAACGTGACGACGCCGTCGTCGGCCGGAGCGATCGTGCCCTCGAGCGCCGCGCTGCCGGCACGGAACGGCACACCGGCGACCATCGCGAGGTCCTTGATCGGGCACGGCACCCCCGCCAGCGGCGGCGTGGGCGCGTCGTCGTCCGCGGCGTCGGTCAGCGCCTGCTCGACCTCGGCGGCGTGGGCGCGGGCCAGCTCGGGCGTCACCGTCACGAAGGCCCCCAGCCGGGCGTCCAGGCGATCGAGTCGCGCCAGCGCGTGCTCGACCACCTCCGTCGGCGACAGCTCGCGTCGGCGCACCAGGTCAGCGAGCTCCAGTGCGCTGAACTCGTGGATCTGTGTCACCTGATCGACCCTACGACCGTGACCTCCGCGACGGCACTGCATGCCCCGGATCGATGCGGACGTGTACCGCATCATGACTCGAACGGTTGCGCGAAAGTCACGTCTGCCGGTGTAATCGACGCAGCACGATCACCGGAGGCGGGCATGAGCGACCCCGAACAGGCCGGCGCGTCGCGGCCCGGTAGTCCTGCCGGTCGCGTCCGCTCGCACGTCGCGCCGTCGGGCCCGCCCGGCAGCTTCGAGCAGCCCGAACCCGCCGGTTCCGGCGCCCCGCCCACGGCCGAGCCGGGTCAGCTCGATCCGCCGGGACGCTCGGCCGAACCCGGCCGCCTCCGGCTGCCGCGGCCGGCGTGGCGCCGTGCCCGGGAGACGGCCTCGGCGCCGGTGAGCGACCCCGCCCGTCGCCGCCGCACCGTCGACGTGTCCACCGTGGCCTCGCTGGCGCTCGCCGTGCCGTGGTTCCTGTACAGCCTGCTGGTCATGGGCTTCGTCGGCCTGGCCGCCGGAGCACTGGCCGGCGACGTCGCCGCCATCTCGATCGCGGTGGTCGTCGCGTGGCTGCTCAGCGGGGCGCTGATCTTCGCCCAGCCGGTCGAGGTGTTCCTGGCCCGCACCGTCCTGCGCGCGCGCCGCCCCACCCCCGCCGAACGCGAGCGGCTCGAGCACGCATGGCGCGACGTCGGCGTGGCCGGCGGCACGGACGGCGCCGGCTACCGGCTGTTCGTCCAGGACAGCGACGCGCTGAACGCGTACGCGGCGTCCGGGCACATCGTCACCGTCACCCGCAAGGCGCTCGACGCCATGCCGCACCACCATCTGGCCGCGGTGCTCGCGCACGAGCTGGGCCACCACCTGGGCGGGCACGCCTGGGGGAACCTGCTGGCCTACTGGTACTCACTGCCGGCCCGGCTGCTCAACCGGCTGCTGCGGTTCCTGGTGCGGGCGTTCGTCCGGGTGTTCTCGTTCGTGTTCGCCGTCGCCGCCCGGGCTCCCGGCCTGGTCGTCGTGGTGGCGCACGTGATCACCTGGACGTTCGCAGCGTTCGCGCTGTTCCTGCTGGTGATGTTGATGGTGGCCGCGGCCCGGGACGGGCAGCTGTGGGTGCCGCCGGTCGTGGTGGTCATGATCCTGTCGCCGCTGCTGCTCGCGTGGCTCGCCCGGCGCAGCGAGTTCGGCGCCGACCGGGTGGCCGCACAGCTCGGCTACGGTCCCGCGCTGATCGAGGTGTTCGAGGACTGGCTGCGACAGGGGATGGACGACGAACGCACGCACGCCGTCCTGCGCGCCCGGCTGTTCAGTACCCACCCCGCGCTCGCGGCGCGGATCAAGAAACTCGACGCCTACCTGCGGAAAACCGGATGATGCTGCGCAGACGACGCCGCCGGCCCACTCCGTGGGACACCCTCCGCGAGCAGCACCCCCAGGCGGCCGAGGCGCTCGACCGCCTCGCCGAGGACGACACCTGGTCCGACGTCGACCGCGCGCGGATCCTCACCGCGCTCGAGCGGCGTGGCGACAACCCGGCGGCCACCGCCGAACTGGCCGACGAAATCGTCCGCTACGGCCCGGCGACGCTGATGCACCAGTCGTCGCTGCGCGACCTGCCGGGCGATCGCAAGGCGATGCACAACCTCCAGCTCGGTCAGGTGCGGCTGGGCCGAACCGTCCAGGACCCGCACGCGGACCGGACGCTCGCCACCGACTTCGGCGTCGACCACGATGTCCTGAGAACATCGATGCTGGTCATCGGCCCGCCCGGGTCCGGCAAGACCCGCGGGTTCGCCTGGCCCATCGTCGAGAACCTGTCCCTGTCGGCGTTGACCCAGCAGGCCAGCGTGGTCGTCGTCGACCCCAAGGGTGACGACTTCGCGCACGACGAGTGGTTCGACGTGACCATCGACCCGCTGTCGCCGACGGTCGGATTCGATCTGTACGGAGGTACCGACCAACCCGACACCGCCGCCGACCGCCTGGCCAGCGCGATGCTCCCGCCACAGGTCAGCGACGACATCGCCTACTTCATGGACGGCTCGCGCAATGCCCTGTACGCCTGTCTCGCGCCGTTCCACCTGGCGTTCGGGCGGTGGCCGAAGATCCGCGAGATGCTGGCGCTGCTGCGTTCCGAGCAGGACATGACCGACAAGGTCAAGGCCGCGCTGCGCGGCCCGGACGGCAAGGACGCGAAGGCGCTGCTGGACTCGCGGCACGAGCAGGCCACCCGCAACGCCGACCCGGCGGCGTCGTTGATCGAGCGCTTCCAGCTGCTGGCCAGGCCGCGGCTGATGGAGCTGTTCGACCGCGAGCGGCCGTTCCGCATGCACGACATCAACCGGCCCATGCGCGTGCGTGTCTCACTGCCGGAGGCGGAGTTCCCGGATGCCGCACGCATCCTCGCCCGGCTGGTCGTGTCGCAGTTCGTGCAGGTGACGTCGGCGCCCGACACGAACCGGTCGATCTTCAAGGCGCTTGCCATCGACGAGGCCGGCCGGTTCGTCGACGACTACGTCGCCCGCGGCGTGCAGAAACTGCGCTCCAACAACGCCGGGTTGCTGCTGCTGGCGCAGACCATCAGCGACTTCCCGGTCCAGGTCCGCGCGACCGTCTTCGGTTCCGTCGGCTGCAAGGCCGTGTTCGGCGGCATCGACCCCGTCGACGCCAAGGTGTTCTCCGACTGGTTCGGCGAGCACTGGGTGTCGGAGGTCAGCTTCAGCCAGGGCGAGTCCATCGGCGGCGCCCGCAACGCCGGGCGTTCACGCGACAGTAAGGGCGGCTGGAACCGCCAGGACGGCGAGAGCCAGACATGGGGCACCAGCAAGGGCACCAACCTGCGCCGGGTGGAACGGCCCCGGTGGTCGGTGTCCGACATCGTCACCGGCATCCCGCCGGGGCACTGCGTCGTCTCGCTGTCGCGATCGGACGGCACCCGCACCGGCCCGACGCTGATCAACCTCCGCGCCTGAGCCTCCGCGGGGATCGTCCGGGGATCGCTGTCGCTCTTGGCGACCGTGGCCCCTGACGATCCCGCCGCGGACGACGGTCGGTTACACTGCTGTACGTGAACAGGGTTCGTCGGTATCGCTACTTTACGCAGGCTCCGGGTGGAGCCGGGCGTTACTCGCGCTGACCGACCACTCACCCGGAGCCATCAGGGCAGAGACCACTCGTCTCTGCCCTTCGTCATGAGGCGGGCCGGCTCGGGTGACACGGGCGACCCGCCCGTCACGGAAGAACGGTGCCACCATGTCCGACCCCCACTCTCCCACCGGTGACCTCCGCATCACCGGGTTCCAGCCGCTGACGTCCCCGGCGCGGATGCTCACGGAGCTGCCGATGGACGACGAGCACGCCGGGCTCGTGCGCGACAGCCGACGCGAGGTCCGCGAGATCATGTCCGGCGAGGACGACCGGTTACTGGTCGTCGTCGGTCCGTGCTCGGTGCACGATCCGGAGGCGGCTCTCGACTACGCGCGCCGCCTGGCCCCCGTGGCGCAGGCGCTGCGCGCGGACCTGCGGGTGGTGATGCGGGTGTACTTCGAGAAGCCGCGCACCACGGTGGGGTGGAAGGGCCTGATCAACGACCCCGGCCTGGACGGCTCGTTCGACGTCGAACGCGGCCTGCGGACGGCGCGCACGCTGCTGTTCGACGTGCTCGACGCCGGGCTGCCGGTGGGCTGCGAGTTCCTCGAGCCGATCAGCCCGCAGTACATCGCCGACACGGTCTCGTGGGGAGCGATCGGGGCCCGCACCCCCGAGAGCCAGGTGCACCGCCAGCTCGCGTCCGGGCTGTCGATGCCGGTCGGGTTCAAGAACGCCACCAGCGGCGACGTCCAGGCGGCCATCGACGGCTGCGCCACCGCCGCGAGCGGGCACGTGTTCTTCGGCGTCGACCACGACGGGCGGGCCGCGGCGGCGACCACGTCCGGCAACCCCGACTGCCACGTGATCCTCCGCGGTGGCCGCGGAGGGCCCAACTACCGCGCCGACGACGTCCGCGACGCGCTCGCGCTGTTGCACAAGGCGGACCTGCCGGAACGGCTCGTCATCGACGCCAGCCACGGCAACAGCGGCAAGGACCACGAGCGCCAGGCCGTGGTCGTCGACGAGATCGCCGCCCAGATCGCGGACGGACAGTCCGGCATCGCCGGCATCATGCTGGAGAGCTTCCTCGTCGAGGGACGGCAGGAGATCGACGACCTGCCGCTGACCTACGGGCAGAGCGTCACCGACGCCTGCATGAGCTGGGAGACCACCGAGGCCCTGCTGACCCGCCTGGCCGCCGCTGTGCGCTCCCGGCGCTGACGGATCCCGTCCCACTCCCATGATCATCAACGTTTGGTCACGTCATGGCGTGGCGAAACGTTGATGATCACGGCAGCCTCGAGATCACAACGGCCCCAGGACGTCGTGCGGGTCCGCATCGAACGCGAGCGTGTCGAGGACGGTCAGGAGCTGACGTTCCTCGTAGCGGAAATGGCTCTCCATGATCGCCGCGATCCCCTCCAGGTGCTGGTCGAGTTCGACCGGGGACGCGACCCACTCCACGGCGGCCTGCAGATCGGTGAGCAGGTGCGCGATCATCGAGTGATCCTGCTCCAAGTACCGCAGTGTGTCGCGCAGCTGCGGATGCGCCGCGGCAATGGCCGGGAACAGTTCGCGGTCCTCGCCCTCGTGGTGTCCGGTGAGCGCGGTGCAGAAACCACGGCAGAACAGCAGCAGATCCCGGGTAGCGCGCTCTGCGGCCTCGCCGCCGTTCAGCGCGGCGCGGGTCACCCGCAAGGCTTCCCGCAGTTGCTCGTGGACGGCGCGAAGTTCATGGCTCCAGGCGATCAGCCTGGTCGTTTCGCCCTCAGACACGTGAGGACGAAGGGAACGGTCGCCAACGACTCCGCCACAGCCGCGGGGATATCGTTGATCAGCGCACGTCCGAGCCGAGGAGGACGCATGGACCAGCGGCCGGTGCTGATCACGGGCGCGGCAGGAAGTGTCGCGCGGATGCTGTGGCCGGGCCTCGACGGCATGAGCGTTCGTGCCGTCGACACTCGCGACGTCGACCACGCCGAGGTGGAGACCGTCGTCGGCGACCTCGCGGACAGGTCCTTCGCCGACCACGCGGTCGCCGGGGTCGACGCGGTCGTGCACCTGGCGGCGAACCCGGCCGCGTACGCGTCGTGGAACGATCTGCGCCGGCCGAACATCGACGGGATGGTCAACGTCGTCGACGCCGCCCGGGCGGCAGGCGTTCGCCGGCTGGTGCTGGCGAGCTCCGTGCATGCCATGGGCGCGTACTTCCGTCCCGGCGAGCGGATGGTCGACCCGGCGTGGCCGGCGCGGCCGTGCTGCGCGTACGGCGCCACCAAGGCCTTCGCCGAGAGCTACGGGCACATGACCGCGGCGACGAGCGAGCTGTCGGTGATCTGTCTCCGGCTGGGCGCGTGCCAGCCACGCCCCGTCGACACCGGGGCGTTGACCGGCTGGCTCGCTCCAGAGGATCTGCAAGCGCTGGTCCGCTGCGCGCTGACGGCGGACGTGCGCGCGGGCGCCTACTTCGGCGTCTCCGCGAACACCCGGAACGCCTTCGACGTCTCCACCGCACGCATCGAGCTCGGATACCTGCCGCGGCACGACTCCGAGGACCACGCCGCGGGGCTGCCCGACGGGAGAGGTGGCATGTGCCGGGTCACGCATCCACCGGTCCCGTCGGCGGCCTGACCGGACACGGCCACGACGCGACCGTGGCCGCTGCTCCGGGACGTGCCGGTGCGGCCCGTACAGTGGCGTGCACGACGACCCGGGTGAGGAGGACGACCGTGCCTGAGCACACCGATCCCGTGCCCAGGTACCGGCAGATCGCCCAGCACTACCGCGACCGGATCATGGGCGGCGTCCTGCGCCCGGGAGACGAGCTCCCGTCCGAACGACGCGTCGCCGACGAGTGGGACGTCGCGCGGCCCACGGCAGCTCGCGCGTTACTCACCCTGCGGCTGGACGGCCTCACCGAGACCCGGCAGGGCTCGGGCACCTACGTCGCCGAGGTCCGGCCGCGGCATCCCAGAGACGAGCACCACCGGCCGCCACGGTCCGGTGAGGGCGCGGACGAGCCCGGCGAGCACACCCGGATCGTCGACGCCGACCTCGTCGAGCCGCCGGCCGACGTCGCCGACGACCTGCAGCTCACGGCCGCGGCCGGCGGCGACGCCCCGCGGGTCGTCCGCCGCCGTCGTGTGGTCCGGGTGGGCCGGCGGGTCGTGGAGACGTCGACGTCCTGGTTCCCGGCGGAGCTCGCCGACACGGCGCCGCGGCTGCTGCGGGCCGAACGGATCCGCGAAGGCACAGCGGCCTACCTCGAGCAGTCGACCGGCCGCCGCGCCGGCTACGCGCGCGATCGTGCCTGGGCGCGCACGGCCGGCACCGAAGAACGACGCACCCTGGGCTCGCCGGAGGACGTCGCCGTCCTCGTGGTCCGCCACGTCGTCTACGACACCACGGACCAGCCGCTGGAAGCCGCCGACACGATCCACCCACCGGGCGCCGCAGCCGTCGAGCGCGAGTACCCGCTCCACCCCTCCCAGCGCGAATGATCACGTCCCGCATGGAATTCCATGCGTCACCACCCGTACAGCCCTAGTGATGCATGCATTCGCCTAGTGATGGCCGCTCGACAGTTGACCAGACGACCGGCCTATGCCACTGTTCTTCCGGCGTAGGCCAGCCACCTCGAGCGAAAGGGCGCCCGTGACCCTCCCCGTCCGTGCACGAGTCACCTGCGACGGAGCCCTGCGTGAATGAGATGCGCGTGATCGTCGCCCTCCCCGCAGCCACCCAGGCCCTCACCCGCGTGTCCACCGAGATGTTCGACGACGGTTCGCTCGGCGCCGTCGTGGAGATTCACCACCCGGGAGGCGATCAGATCGCCCTGGTGTCCGAGCACCCGGACGTGTTCGACCGGCTCAGCGTCGTCGCCGCGAGCGCGCGCGACGAACTGTGGTCGGCGGCAGCCGGACGGCAACGACCCACCCGGTTCATTCCGCGTCCGGGCGTGCTCTGAGCCGGTGCGGGGCGGCGGTGCGCCCACCCGCCGCCTCGCACCTCACGCCGCCGCTGCTCATGCGGATTCGCACCTCACACCGCCGTGCCTGAGGCGGGCCCGTGCCTCACGACGCAGCGCGGCTCAGCAACCCGGCTTGGTGGGCCACGGCGGCAGCCTCACCGCGGCCCGTCACTCCGAGCTTGGCGAGGATGTTCGAGACATGCACGCTGGCGGTCTTCGCGGTGATGAACAACGCCTCGCCGATCTCACGGTTGCTGCGCCCCTCGGCGACCAACCGCAACACCTCGCGCTCCCGAGCGGTCAGACCGGGCAGTGGCTCGCCGTCCACGGACGAGCCGTCCGCCGACGTGGCCGCCCTGAGCGGCAGGTTCGCCCGCCGCGACAGGTCGTCGACCCACCTGCGGTACAGCCCGGCGCCGAGCTCGTCGCAGGCGGCCGCGGCCTCACGCAGCGCCTCGGCGGCACCATGACGATCGTCGGTGTCGATGAGCGCACGCGAGCGCCGGAACGCCGCGTACGGCACGAGGTGCGCGGGCCCCTCCGCCGCGCGGACCGCGTCGAGCGCATTCGCCCAGGCCGCGGGGTCGTCACCGCCGTGGCCGGCCAGTTCGGCGTCGACGAGACTCGGCCAGACCGTGCCCGGCCAGGTTCCCGCGAACCGCTCCGTCAGCTCCCGGACCAGTCGGAGGTCGGCCGACACGTCGGCCGCACCCTGCCGGACGCGCGCACCCAGAGCCTGAGCGCCACCGAACATCAGCGGAAGGTCGTAGCCGGCTGCCAGCGGGCTCGAACCGTCCGCGCCGATCACGTCGACCAGCGCCGCCCACGCCCGGGTGGGATCGCCCTGGGCGAGAGCGACGTCGATGCTGAGCCTGGCCACCAGGTGGCCGTCCTGCGGCAGGACGACTCGACGGCTGCCGGTGCTGGTGAGCTCGTCGAGCACCCGCGCGGCCGCGTCGACGTCACCGCGCCAGAGCAGCAGCCAGCCATGCAGGGTACGCACGTGCCGCTCGTGGTTGACCGGCGCTTCCAGCTCGAGACCACGGCGGATCAGCCGCTCGGCCCTCTCCCAGTTGCCCACCGCGAGCAGTGGTTCGACGGCGTTACCGACCATGATGGAACCGACGGTCCGTTTGCGGCCGAGCTCTTTGGACCGCTGGTAGCCCTCGGTGGCCAGCTCGACGGCGTCGGAGTAACGCCCCGAGATGTGGTACACGTCGGACAGGTTGACGTAATAGCGCAGCAGGTGCCTCGGCTCGGCCAGCGCCACCGGCCTGGCGCGTTTGATCTCGGGGACGGCATGCTCCGGATCGGTGTGCACCCACACCGTGCCCCGGGTGATGCGCGCCGACGCGACGAGGTGGTCGAGCCCGGCGGTACGGGACATCTCTTCGGCTTCGTCGGCGACCTCGAGCGCATCGTCGAAGCGCCACGCGAGCATGAGCATCATGGCCAGCCGGTCGAGCGCCTCCGCGCGCCAGGCAGCGGACGTGGCGTCCGCCGGGATGAGCCGGAGCCCGCGCTCGAGCGCTTCGATGGCGCCGGGCCGCCCGTCGCGGCTCTGGACGTTCGCGAGCCGCGTCAGCAGCCAGCCCATGCGGGCCGGCTCGGTGTCTTCGTCGACCAGGCGCAGCGATTCCTTGAGCAACGACATGGCGCGGTCGTGATCGCCGGCCTCGTAGGCCTCGTTCGCGGCGCGCGCCAACAGGTCGACCCGGTCGCCGCCGGCGATCTGCGCCGGCTCCGCGACATGGTCCCAGAGTTCGAGCGCGCGCTCGAGCATGAGCCGCGCAGTCGCGTGCGCGTAGGACTGCACCAGCTCGCCGGCGGCCGTGAGCGACCACCGGAACGCCCGCTCGACGTCGTGCGCGGAGTACCAGTGGTGCGCGATCTCGGCTGCCGTCGGCGTGTTGGGCATCAGCTCCGGGCGCTCTTCGAGTGCCTCCGCGTACCGGGCGTGCATACGCGCGTGCTCGCCGGGCAGCATGTCGTCGTGCAGGGCTTCGCGCAGCAGTGCGTGCCGGAACGCGTAGCCGTCGCCGTCCACCACGACGGCTCCGCCCGAGACCGCCTCGCGCAACGCGGACTCGAGGTCGTGCGTGGACTTGCTGGACACGTAGGCCAACACGGCGTGTTCGACGCGGTTGCCGCCGGCGGACATGAGCCGCAGCAACCGCTGGGTGTCCTCGGACAGCGGCTCGATACGCACCAGCAGCAGGTCGCGTAACGACTCGGGCAGCTCGGTGCAACCGCAGCCGTCGTCGACGTAGGCGAGCTCTTCGACGAAGAAAGGGATGCCCTCGCTGCGCTCGTGGATCCGCTCGATGTGGTCACGAGCGACCTCGCGGCCGAGGACACCGCGGACCTGGACCGCGACGTCGTCGAGCCCGAGGCGGGGTACGTCGATCCGGTGGACCTGGCGCAGCCGGTCGAGCTCGGCGAGCAGCGACCGCAGCGGATGCCCTCGGTGCAGCTCGTCGGTGCGGTAGGTGGCGAGCAGCATCAGGCGGGCGCCGCGCAGGCCGCGCACCATGAACCGCAGCAGGTCGCGCGTCGGGCTGTCCGCCCATTGCAGGTCTTCGAGGACCACCACGAGCGCCCGCTCGGCGGCGACCCGCTCGAGCAACGACGTGACGACCTCGTACAGCCGGCCGCGCCCCTCGGCGCCGCCGCCGTGGCCCACCCCGTCGCCGAGCTCGGGCAGCAGACTGCCCAGGACCTCACCGCCGGGACCGGCCATGTCGAGCAGTTCCCGCGCCCCGAACTCCTGGTACAGGCCGCGCACCACCCCGACGATGGGTGCGAACGCCGGGCCCTCGCCGTCCAGCGGCACCGACCGGCCGACCACGACGCGGGCACCGCCCTGTGCCGCCTCGGCGGTGAACTCCTCCGCGAGCCGGCTCTTGCCGATGCCGGCCTCGCCGCCCACCAGCACGGTGGCCGGGGCCCCCGTGCGCGCGGACTCGAACGCGCTCCGGAGGTCGGCCAGCTGGCCGTCCCGGCCGACGAAATCGGCTGGGCGGGCGACATGAATGTTCACGTCACTCATGGTGCCACCGGCCACCGACACTCTCGTACCCCTTTTCGCCCGGCCGGGCGTATGAGGCGGTCGGCCGTGTCACACCGCCCGGGCCCGGCCGGACGCCGACCGCGCTCCCCGCCGGCCACGTCCCGGCTGACCGCGCAGACCGCGCCGCCCTCGCCGGCTTCCGTTGGTGGCCTCCTCCGCCATGACCGCCCGGCGCGCTTCGTCCCGGAGGTCCTTCCCGCGCTGCTTCGAGATGACGGTCGCCGCGTAGTCCCCGTAAATACTCATGGTGTGTCTCCTGTCACTCCGTTTCGGTGGCTGCTGCCGCCGACACCGTCGACACTCGTCCTGAGGCGTGCGGCCGCACATCGGGCGAGTTCCTCATCTTCGCGGCGCGGGACCCGTCTGAGGCCACCTCAGACGGCCGTCGTCGCAGGTAAGGAGGTCTGAGTACCGCGGCAACGTCCACCGTCCGGTGGACCCGCGAACCCACCGCGTGATGCTGTCGCCGAACCCGCCGAGGCGCCACGGTGGAGCCATGATCACCACCACCTCCCAGGCCGTCCGGGTACGCGGACTGCGCAAGGCCTACGGCGACGTCACCGCCGTCGACGCGCTGGATCTCGACGTCGACCACGGCGAGGTCGTCGCGCTGCTGGGCCCGAACGGCGCCGGCAAGACCACCACCGTCGAGATCCTCGAGGGCTACCGTCACCGCGACAGCGGCGAGGTCGGCGTGCTCGGCGCCGATCCGGGCCGGCCGGAGCCCGGCTGGCGCGACCGGATCGGCATCGTCCTGCAGACCTCCGGCGGCCTCGACGAGCTGACGGTCGACGAACTCGTCCGGCACTTCCGCGTGTACTACCCCGCGCCACGCGACCCGGACGAGGTCATCGCCGCGGTCGGGCTCGAGAGCAAGCGCCGGGCCCGGGCCCGGCACCTGTCCGGCGGACAGCGCAGACGCCTCGACGTCGCGCTCGGCATCCTCGGCTCGCCCGACCTGCTGTTCCTCGACGAGCCGACCACCGGTTTCGACCCGGAGGCCCGCCGCGAGTTCTGGTCGCTGATCTCGTCGCTGGCCGACGGCGGGACGACCATCATCCTGACCACGCACTATCTGGACGAGGCCGAACAGCTGGCAGACCGGGTCGGCATCATCACGGCCGGGCACATCCTCGCCATGGACTCGCCCGCGCGTATCGGCGGACGCGACCGCGACGACGTCGTCGTGCGCTGGCTCGACGAGGGCGAACCGCACAGCGCCACCACCGACCGTCCGACGGCCCTCGTCACCGACCTCGCCGCCCGCTTCGGCGGCGAGGTTCCGGGCCTGTCCGTGGACCGGCCCACTCTCGAGGACGTCTACCTGCGTCTGATCGGCCACGACACCCGGCCGGACACGCAACACGACACGGGCACGGGCGGGCACGTCGACGAGCGGCCCGACGACCGATCCGACGGACCGACGCTGGAGGCCACCCGATGAGCCGCACCACCGCATCCGCGCACGAGCGCTCCACCGCCACGCCCTCGCCGGATCGGACGAAACCGTCGACGCTGCGGATCGCGGTGGCCCGGACGATCCTCGAGACCAGGATCTACTTCCGCGAACGCGACTCCGTCGTGTTCTCGTTCCTGTTCCCGGTGGTCCTGCTGGGCCTGTTCGCCACCGTGTTCGGCGGCGGGGAGACGGTCTTCGGCGAGGCGACCGGCGGCGGCGTCGACTTCGCGCGATACTTCCTGCCCGGGATGGTGGCCGCCGGCATCATGCTGGTCAGCTTCCAGACGCTGGCCATCGGCATCGCGGTCGAGCGGGACGAGGGCACCCTCAAGCGGCTCCGCGGGACGCCGATGCCGCCGGCCGCGTACTTCCTCGGCAAGGTCGGCATGGTGCTGCTCACCGGCCTCGCCCAGGTGGCCCTGCTCCTGGCCGTCGCCGCTGTCGCGTTCGACGTGCCGCTTCCCGGCGACGCCGGGAGCTGGCTCCGGTTCGCCTGGGTCTATCTGCTCGGAACCGCGGCCGGCACGGTTCTCGGGCTGGCGTACTCGTCGGTGCCGTCGTCGGCGCGCAGCGCGTCCGCGGTCGTTCTGGCGCCGGTGCTGATCCTGCAGTTCATCTCCGGGGTCTTCTTCGTCTTCAACGACCTGCCAAGCTGGTTGCAGAACGTGGCTTCGGTCTTCCCGCTGAAGTGGTTGGCTCAGGGCATGCGCTCGGTGTTCCTGCCCGACCGTCTCGAACCGATGGAGGTGTCCGGATCATGGCAACTCGCTCCGACGGCACTGATCCTGTCGGTGTGGCTGGTCGCCGGTCTGCTCCTGTGCGCACGGACGTTCCGGTGGGGCCGGAAGGGGGACAGCTGAGCGCGGCCGATCCGGGCCCGGCGTCCGCGCCGGCGAAGGGCTCCAGTGAGGCGGACCTGATGGCGTTCTGGAGCCGGATGGCCGTCGGGTGGCACACGCTGTACGTCGGGCTCGTCGTCCTGGTGGCGGTCCTGACCGGCACCTCGGACGACGTCGCCGGCGGCGAGCGGACCGCGGCGCTGCTGGTCCTCGCGCTCATGATCCTCAGCTACCTGCTGCTCGGCCGGCGCCGACTGGGCGACGCGGATTCGACACCCGCCGCGATCGCCCTGGTCGCGATCAGCTGGGGTTGCCTGTACGCGCTGCTCGCGCTGGGCTCGCAGAGCGCGTACATCCTGCTGTTCGGGCTGTTCCCGCACGTCTGGGCCCTGCTGCGTACCCGGCACGCCGTCGTGGCGACGTTCGTGCTCGTCACCGGGATGGCGGTGGTCGAGTTCACCCAGCTCGGGTGGTCGTCGGACAGGTTCGGCGACGCGCTGCCCGAGTACGCGACGCAGGTCGGCCTCTCCCTGCTTCTCGGCCTGTTCATCACCGGCGTGTTCGACCAGGCCGAGAAGCGGGCCGCGCTGATCGACGAACTGGAGCGCACCCGCGCCGAGCTCGCCGAGACCGAGCACTCGCGCGGTGCGCTGGCGGAGCGGGAGCGGCTGGCGCACGAGATCCACGACACGTTGGCGCAGGGGTTCACCAGTGTGCTGACGCTGGCGCAGGCGGTGGAGGTGGCTCTCGAGCGTGACCCGGCCGCCGCGCGCGAGCGGCTCGCGCTGCTGGAGTCCACCGCACGCGACAACCTGGCCGAGGCGCGTGCGCTGGTCGGCGCCCTGGCTCCGGTCGGCCTGCAGGACGCGTCGCTGCCGGAGGCCGTCCAGCGCGCGGCTACGCGGTTCGGCCACGAGACCGGTGTCGACGTCGACGTCCGCGTCGAGGGCGATCCGGTCGTGCTCCCGGCCGGCACCGAGGTCGTCCTGCTCAGGACGGTGCAGGAGGCACTGGCCAACGTGCGCCGGCACGCGGGCGCCTCCCGGGTCTGCCTGGCGCTGCGGTTCCGTCCCGGCGTGCCGGACGGCGCCACGGTCGCCGTCGTCGACGACGGCAGCGGATTCCGCACCGACGACGGCCACGGATTCGGTCTGCACGGCATGCGCACCCGGGTGACCCAGGCGGGCGGCACCCTCGACATCGTGAGCGCGCCGGGCTCGGGCACCACCGTCCGGGTGACGATGCCGGGTCGGGCGGATCCGGACCTGGACCACCGCGGGTAGCGTATGCCGCTGTGACGACGGTTCGCCTGCTGCTGGTCGACGACCACCCGGTCGTGCGCACCGGGCTGGCCGGGATGCTCGGCGCCGAGGACGACCTCGACGTGGTCGGTGAGGCCGGCGACGGCGCCGAGGCCGTCACGATGGCGTACCACCTGCGGCCCGACGTCGTGCTCATGGACCTGCGGATGCCGAACGTCGACGGCGCGGAGGCGACGACGCACATCCTCGCCGAATCGCCCGGAACCCGCGTGCTCGTGCTCACCACGTACGACACGGACACCGACATCGTGCGGGCGGTCGAGGCCGGCGCGGCCGGATACCTGCTCAAGGACACCCCGCGCACCGAACTGGCCGAGGCCGTGCGCGCCGCGCACCGCGGCGAGACCGTCCTGGCGCCGCCGGTGGCCGCCCGGCTCGTCCAGCGGATGCGCGCCCCGTCCGAGCCACAACTGACGCCCCGCGAGATGGAGGTGCTGGCGGCGGTCGCGACCGGCTCGTCCAACGCGGACATCGCGCGGACGCTGCACATCGGCGAGGCGACGGTGAAGACGCATCTGCTGCGAGTGTTCGCCAAGCTCGACGTCGACGACCGCACCGCTGCCGTCACCACCGCTTACGCGCGCGGCATCCTCACACCGCCGCAGCGCTGACGGCGCCGCCGACCGTACCGCCAAGGGGCCGCCAACAGCGCCGCTCCCGGCCCGGCGCCACCGGCCCGCCGACCAGGCCGCCATACTTGAGGGATGTCCCCAACTCGCGCGCGAGTCGCCCGGCTGGCGCTGCGGCCCACCATCGGCATCGACATCGGCGGAACGAAGGTCGCCGCGGGCGTCGTCGACGCCGAGGGTCGGGTCATCGACCGCGCCCACCGCGAGACTCCCAGCAAGAGCAAGAGCGCCCAGGTCGTCGAAGACACCATCGCCGACGTGGTCGCCGAGCTCGCAGCCCGGCACCACGCCCTCGCCGTCGGCATCGGCGCGGCCGGCTTCGTCGACGGCACCCAGTCGTCGGTCCTGTTCGCGCCGCACCTGGCGTGGCGGAACGAACCGCTGCGCGAGGCGGTGCACCGGCGGACCCGGCTGCCGGTGGTGGTCGACAACGACGCCAACGCCGCCGCGTGGGCGGAGTGCCGCTTCGGCGCGGCACAGGGCGAGTCGCACGTGGTGTGCGTGACTCTCGGCACCGGCATCGGCGGGGCGCTCGTGCTCGACGGTGTGCTGCACCGTGGCCGGTTCGGTGTGGCCGGCGAGTTCGGGCACATGGTCATCGTCCCGGGCGGTCACCGCTGCGAGTGCGGCAACCGCGGCTGCTGGGAGCAGTACGCCAGCGGCAACGCCCTGGTCCGTGAGGCGCGGGAGCTCGTCGTCAACGGCTCCCCCGTCGGGCACCGCATCGCCGAGGCGTGCGAGGGCGATCCGCGGCGCATCACCGGCCCCATGGTCAGCGAGCTGGCCCGTGAGGGCGACCCGGCCGCCGTCGAACTGCTGGAGGACGTCGGGCACTGGCTCGGCACCGGTCTGGCGAATCTGGCCGCAGCGCTGGACCCTGGCCTGTTGGTCGTCGGTGGTGGGGTTTCGGACGTGGGCGATCTGATGCTCGGCCCGGCGCGGACGTCGTTGCGGCGCACACTGACCGGCCGCGGCTTCCGTCCGGAGGCCGGCCTCAGCCGGGCGGCGCTGGGCAACGAGGCCGGGCTCATCGGGGCGGCCGACCTGGCCCGGCGCGAACGGCTGCGCCGCCGTGACCGCGCCAAGCTCGTGACGACGCGCCTGCTGCTGCCGCGTCGGATGAGCACCCACTCGACACCGGTGAGCCACAACCCGGAGCACACGTCCGGCACCGCGATCGACCCCGGCGTGCCCCGGCGCACGAACGGAAACCGCCGCCGCACCAGCGCCACCTGAAGGGGACATCCCGATGGCTCAAGGATCACCGTCAGAACAGCGTGCCGGTCGGACGGTGTGGCTCTCGTGCCGCTGTGACCACCACATCATCACACCGTGACGGCTTCCGTGCGGCTCGGCGGCTGCAGGCTCAGTAGGTGTAGAAGCCGCGGCCGGACTTGCGGCCCAGCTCACCGGCGTCGACCATGCGCCGTAGCAGCTCCGGCGGGAAGAACTTGTGGTCGGCCGTCTCGTCGTAGATGTTGCTGGAGGCGTGCATGAGCACGTCGACACCGGTCAGGTCCGTGGTCGCGAGCGGGCCCATGGCGTGACCGAAGCCGAGCTTGCAGGCGTTGTCGATGTCCTCGGCCGAGGCGACCCCCGACTCGTAGAGGTGCACCGCTTCCATCACCAACGCGCTGATCAGCCTGGTGGTGACGAAACCCGCGACGTCCCGGTTGACGACGACGCAGGTCTTGCCGACGGTCTCGGCGAACGTCCGCGCGCTGTCCAGCGTCTCGTCGCTGGTGCGCTGGCCGCGGACCAGCTCGCACAGCGCCATCATCGGCACCGGCGAGAAGAAGTGGGTGCCGACGACCGCCTCCGGTCGCTCGGTGGCCGCGGCGATGGTCGTGATCGGGATGGCGCTGGTGTTGGTGGCCAGCACCGCGTCCGGACCGCACACGCGGTCCAGCTCGGCGAACACGGACCGCTTCACGTCCACCCGCTCGAAGACCGCCTCGACGACGACGTCGGCGTCGGCGGCCGCGTCGAGCTCGGTCGTCAGGGTGATCCGGCCGAGCGCGGCGTCGCGGTCGGCGTCGGTGAGCCGGTTCTTCTGCACGAGCTTGCCGGTGCTGACCTCGATGGTGGCCATTCCGTGCCGGACGGTGTCGTCGTCGACGTCACGCAACACGACGTCGTATCCGCCGGTCGCCGCCACCTGTGCGATACCCGACCCCATCAGCCCGGCACCGATCACCGCGACTTTCTGCGTCATGCTCCTGCCTCCCTCAGCCGGCCGCGACAACGGCGGTCATCATGCCCGAGCGCTTGGCGCGCCAACGCTCCCACCAGCGTGCCACCCAGAGCACCAGAACGACGTAGATCCAGCCCAGCAGCACGTCGACGACGTAGTGCTCGCCGCCGTACACCAGCGTGAACGCCATGGCCGGCGGGAAGAGCACCAGGCACGCGCGCAGCAGCGGATGCCGCGTCAACGGCCAGAGCGTCACGGCGACCAGCAGGGCGAACGCGGCGTGCAGCGACGGCACCGCCGCGACCAGGTTCGACTCCGCCTGCGCGCCGGCCAGCCACTCGTCGGCGCTGCGCAGCCCCAGTTCCTCCCAGCCGCGTCCGACGAGTCGGTAGACCGGCGCGGCGATCTCGCCCTCTCCGGCGGCGTACCACGGCGGCGCGACCGGCAGCAGGATGTAGGTGGCCAGCCCGGCGTAGGACAGCAGGAGCACCCGCCGGATGTAGGCGACCCAACGCGGGCGGGCGTACAGGTAGAACACCGCCGCGATCAGCCACGGCAGCACGAAGTGCGTGAAGTACACCACCGCGATACCGACGTCCCACCAGCGCACCGACTGTTCCAGGAGCTGCGTCTGCAGCCAGACCGTCGGTGTCGTCCCGGCGAACAACGACTGCTCGACCTCGACGACCGAGCCCACGTGCACGGGCATACCGAGCCCGTCGGCGACGCCGCGGGTGTGGTCGTAGAGCACCAGCGCGGCCAGCAGCGGCAGCCAGTCGAGGAACGTCCGCACGTGCTCGCGCCAGGGCCGCCCGAGCTTCCCGGCGACGATGCCGATGAGGATCCAGCCCGTCTGCCCGATGCGGTCCATCGGGATGCCCTCGGTGACGCAGTAGGTGAGCAGCACCGTCACGTAGACCACCAGGCCGACGCGGCCCGGCGTCACGTGTGCCCGCCATGCGGCCGCCCGGTCGCGGTGTGTCAGCGGCCGCTCAGCGCTGTCCGGCGTCGTGGCGTCGCTGGTCGACTGCTGGCTGTCGACATCAGTCATCGAAGCCGTCCGGGTCCGGCTCTCGGACCACGTCGGCGCCGAGCGAGCAGAGTTCGCCGACCAGATCGGGGTAGCCGCGGTCGATGTGGTGCACCGCCGACACCAGCGTCTCGCCGTCGGCCACGAGCCCGGCCAGGACCAGCCCGGCCCCCGCCCGGATGTCGGTGGTGACCACCGGCGCACCGGACAGCGCCGAACGGCCGCGCACGATCGCGTGATGCCCGTCGATACGCACGTCCGCACCCAGCCGGGCCAGCTCGTTGACGAACATGAACCGCGCTTCGTAGACGTTCTCGGTGATCATCGCCGTGCCCTCGCTGACGGCGTCGAGAGCGACGATCATCGGCTGCAGGTCGGTGGGAAAACCCGGGTAGGGCAGCGTGACGACGTCGACCGCCCGCGGTCGCCCGGACATGGCCACGCGCAGCCCGTCAGCCGACGACTCGACGACGGCTCCGGCCGAGGTCAGGGTGTCGAGGACGATCTCGAGATGCTCGGGGCGGCCGTTGCTGATGGTGATGTCGCCGCGGGTCATGACGGCCGCCACGCCCCAGGTGCCGGTGACGATGCGGTCCGGCACGGTGGTGTGCTCGGTCGGGTGCATCCGGTCGGCACCCTCGACGCGCAACGTGGACGTGCCCACCCCGTCGATGTGCGCGCCCATCTCGGTCAGCATGGTGCAGATGTCGATGATCTCGGGCTCGCGGGCGGCGTTGTCGATGGTCGTGGTCCCCTGAGCCAGGACCGCGGCCATCAGGATGTTCTCGGTGGCGCCGACGCTGGGGAAGTCCAGCAGGATGGTCGCGCCGGTCAGCCCGCCCGGCGCGCGAGCGACCACGAAGCCGTGCTCCACACCGATGTCCGCGCCGAGTTTCGCCAGCCCTGCCATGTGCATGTCGAGCCCGCGCGAGCCGATGGCGTCGCCGCCCGGCAGCGCCACGTCGGCCGCGCCGCACCTGGCCAGCAGCGGGCCGAGCACGCAGATGGACGCCCGCAGCCGCCGCACCAGCTCGTACGGTGCGGCGTGGCCGATTTCGCCGGGCACGTCGATCGTCACCACGGTGCCGGTCCGCTCGACGTCCGCGCCGAGGCGGCGCAACAGTTCGGCCATGTAGTCGACGTCGGTGATGGCCGGCACGTCGTGCAGGATGGTACGTCCTTCGGCCAGCAACGCGGCGGCCATCAACTTCAGCGCGCTGTTCTTCGCGCCGTTCACCCGCACGGAGCCGCGCAGTGAGCTACCGCCAGCGACTCGAAATCTCTCCACTCCGCCGACCCTTCACCGTCGAGTCCAGACCCGTTGACCCGTACGCCGCAAAGGCGTGCTGCGAACGTTACGCCGCAGTACCGTCAGTCGACGAACTGCCCCCCAGGCGGTGCCGCCTCCAGCCAGGCGAGGAAAGCCGTCGCCGCCGACTCGCTCATGGACACCTCGACCGGCTCGTTCTCTACCGCGCAGACCAGCACGACGTGCCCGGCCGGAAGCTCGTAACTCTCTTCGGAGTCGGGGTCACGACGGTTCTCGACCGTCATGTCCTCTCGCTGGAACGAACGTTTCGGCCACGTGGTGAAACTGAAGGTGCGGAACCACTCGAGTGACTCCTCGCGGTAGCGGCCGATGCCGAACGCCCACCCGCCGGCCCAGCCGTCGTGACTGCTGCCGCGGACACACATGTCGAATCCACCGTCGCGCTGCAGGAGGCTTCGGCGGACGTACAGGGCGATGAGGATCAGGACCGCGGCCAGCGCGAGCGCGACCAGCACGACCAGGATCCACGACACCAGCGCCACCGATCACCTCCCCCGAACGTGGCCCGACGTTCTGTGCCGATCTAGCGGTGTGAGGCGACGCCGAGCCGGGCCTCGGCCCACTGACGCGCAGCCTCGTCGTCTGCCCCTTGCAGTTGTGCGATCTCCGCCTCGACGCCGACGGCGTCGACCTCCTCGGCCAGTACCGCCTGCTCGGCGAGCACTGCCACCCGGTCCTCGGACACCGACAGGAACCCGCCGGACACGGCCGCCACGACGGCACCGCCGTCCGCGGTCCGCACGGTCACCGGCCCGGTGACCAACACCGCCAGCACGGGCTCGTGGCCGGCCATGACGCCGACCTCGCCGTCCGGTGTGCGGGCGATCACGATGCTGGCAGAGCCCGACCAGACCTTGCGGTCGGCCGCGACGACCTCGACGTTCAGCTCTTTCGCCACAACCATTTCCCTTCCTAGGCTATGCGAGCCTACCGGCCGCCTCCGACACGGCGCTCCCCACCCCGGCCCACCCGACCTCACCGTCCGTCCCGCAGCGGGCCGGTCGGATCGGACGGGGCCGGGAGATTGGCGGCAGGCGCGTCAAGCGAGCTTGCGAGCAGCGCCAGAGCCAACTCCCGGCCCCGTCACGAAGGGCGACCACAAGCCCCACGCGACGCAACGACCGGTCACGAACAATTACGACGACATCTCGCGTGCGCGCTTCTCGGCGTCCTCGATGTTGCCGACGTAGCTGAACGCCTGTTCCGGCAGGTGGTCGTACTCGCCCTTGCAGATCGCGTCGAACGACTCGAGCGTCTCGGACAGCGGCACGAACACGCCCGGCTGGCCGGTGAACGCCTCGGCGACGAACATGTTCTGCGACAGGAACCGCTGGATCCGGCGCGCCCGGTTCACGGTGATCTTGTCCTCTTCGGACAGCTCGTCGACACCGAGAATCGCGATGATGTCCTGCAGCTCCTTGTACTTCTGCAGGATCTCCTTGACGTGGCTGGCGATGCGGTAGTGGTCCGCACCGATGTAGGCCGCGTCGAGGATCCGGCTGGACGAGTCCAGCGGGTCCACCGCCGGGTAGATGCCCTGCTGCGAGATCGGCCGCGACAGCACCGTCCGCACGTCGAGGTGCGCGAACGCCGTGTGCGGCGCGGGGTCGGTGATGTCGTCCGCCGGCACGTAAATGGCCTGCATCGACGTGATGGAGTGACCACGTGTCGACGTGATGCGCTCCTGCAGCTCGCCCATCTCGTCGGCCAGCGTCGGCTGGTAACCGACAGCCGACGGCATCCGGCCGAGCAGCGTCGAGACCTCGGAACCGGCCTGGGTGAACCGGAAGATGTTGTCGATGAACAGCAGCACGTCCTGGTTCTGGACGTCGCGGAAGTACTCGGCCATGGTGAGCGCCGACAGGGCGACGCGCATACGCGTGCCCGGGGGCTCGTCCATCTGTCCGAACACCAGCGCGGTGTCCTTGAGCACGTCCGCCTCGATCATCTCGACCCACAGGTCGTTGCCCTCACGGGTGCGCTCGCCGACACCGGCGAACACCGAGGTCCCGCCGAAGTTCCGCGCGACCCGGGTGATCATCTCCTTGATGAGCACCGTCTTGCCGACACCGGCACCGGCGAACAACCCGATCTTGCCACCCTGGACGTAGGGCGTGAGCAGGTCGAGCACCTTGATGCCGGTCTCCAGCATCTGAGTGGAGCCCTCGAGCTGGTCGAACGGCGGCGGCTTACGGTGGATGGACCACCGGTCGTCGGCCTTGATGGTCGACGGGTCCGTGTCCAGCGGGTGGCCCAGCGCGTTGTACACGTGGCCCTTGACGCCGTCGCCCACCGGCACCGTGATCGGCGAACCGGTGTCGCGGACGTTCGCGCCGCGGACCAGTCCGTCGGTCGGCTGCATCGAGATCGCCTTGATCAGGCCGTCGCCGATGTGCTGCTCGACCTCGAGCGTCAACGTACGGCGGCCACCGGCCTCTTCGGCCAGTTCGAGCTCGACCTCGAGCGCGTTGTAGATCGCCGGCATGTGCCCGGCACCGAACTCGACGTCGACGACCGGACCGATCACCCGGACGACCCGGCCGGTCGCGCCGACGGGCGCGGTCGCCGTGCCTTCACTTTCTGTCGTGGTCATGAGTCCTATTCACTCCCTGCGGTCGCCAACGCATCCGCGCCGCCGACGATCTCGCTGATTTCCTGGGTGATCTCGGCCTGGCGAGCCGAGTTCGCCTGACGGGTCAGGCTCTCCTGCAGTTCTCCGGCGTTGTCGGTCGCCGACTTCATCGCGCGCCGACGCGCGGCCCACTCGGACGCGGCCGCATCGAGCAACGTCGTGTACACGAGGTTACCCGCGTACTGCGGCAACAGCGTGCCCAGCACCTCGTCGGCCGACGGCTCGAAGTCGTACAGCGGCAGCGCGTGGTTGTCGCCACCGGCTCGCGACTCGGCGGCGGCCCCGCCGGTGTCGCCGCGCTGGGCGGCGATCTCGGCGTGCTGCAGCTCTTCGGGCACGTCCTCGACCACGATCGGGAACAACCGGCGCGCGCGCACCTGCTGCGTGACCATGTTCTTGAAGTGCGTGGACACGACATGGATCTCGTCGACGCCGCCGTCGTCGGTCGGCGTGTTGATCGCCTCGAGCAGGTCGTCGGCGATCGCCCGCGCGTCGGCGTAGGTCGGCTTCCCGGTGAACCCGGCGTACTCGCCACCGGTCTCGCGCGAACGGAACCGGAACCAGTTGACGCCCTTGCGGCCCACGACGTACGGCCGGACCTCCTGGCCGTTGCCGTTGAGCAGGCCGGTCAGCGACTCCGCCTCACGGATCACGTTCGCCGAGTACGCGCCGGCGAAACCGCTGTCGCTGGTGACCACCAGCACCGCCGAACGCCTGGGCGTGCCGACACCCTCGATCAACGGGTGATCGAGCCGGGCACGGTCGGCGGCCGCTTCCAGCGCCTCGACCAGCGCCCTCGTGTAGGGGCGCGCCGCCTCGGCGGACTGCTGCGCCTTGGCGATCCGCGACGTCGCGATCAGTTCCTGCGCGCGCGTGATCTTCTTGATGGAGCCGACCGACCGGATGCGCTCACGCAGCTCCCGAAGTTGTGCTCCCATGGCTCAGCGACCTCCTCTCTCGCCCTCGTCGATCGACGCGGACCGGCCCGTCACTCGTCGCCCGCGTCGGGCCGGGCCGCCTCGCGGATCTCCGACTCACGGCGGGTGTGCCGGCGCAGGACCGTCAGGTCCTCCTCGCCTTCCTCCATCGCCGCGACCGGCTCGTCCTTCACCAGCGGTTGGCCCGATGCGGTGACGAACTGCTGCTTGAACTCGTCGACCGCGCTCTCCAGCGTGGCCCGGACGTCGTCCGGCAGCTTGCCCGTCCCGCGGATGGTCTCGTAGATGTCGTTGTGCTCGCGGCCCAGGTAGTCGAGGAACTCCGACTCGAACCGGCGGATGTCCTCGACCGGCACGTCGTCCATCTTGCCGTTGGTGCCCGCCCAGATCACCACGACCTGGCGCTCCACCGCCATCGGCGACGCCTGCGGCTGCTTGAGCAGCTCGACAAGACGTTCACCACGGTCGAGCTGCGCCTTACTGGTCGGGTCGAGGTCCGAGGCGAACGCGGCGAACGCCTTCAGCTCGTCGTACTGCGCCTGCGCCAGTCGCAACGTTCCCGCGACGTCCTTCATCGCCTTGACCTGGGCGTCACCGCCGACTCGGGACACCGAGATACCGACGTTGACCGCCGGGCGCACACCCGAGTTGAACAGGTCGGACTGCAGGAAGCACTGCCCGTCGGTGATGGAGATGACGTTGGTCGGGATGAACGCCGACACGTCGTTGGCCTTCGTCTCGATGATCGGCAGGCCGGTCAGCGACCCGCCGCCGAGCTCGTCGGACAGCTTCGCGCAGCGCTCGAGCAGCCGCGAGTGCAGGTAGAACACGTCACCAGGGAACGCCTCACGGCCCGGCGGGCGGCGCAGCAGCAGCGAGATGGCGCGGTAGGCGTCGGCCTGCTTGGACAGGTCGTCGAAGACGATCAGGACGTGCTTGCCCTGATACATCCAGTGCTGCCCGAGGGCCGAGCCGGTGTACGGCGACAGGTACTTGTACCCCGCAGCGTCGGATGCCGGCGCCGCCACGATGGTCGTGTACTCCAGCGCCCCGGCCTCCTCCAGCTGCTGCCGGATGCCGGAGATGGTCGAGCCCTTCTGACCGGTCGCCACGTAGATGCAGCGCACCTGCTTCTGCGGGTCGCCGCTCTTCCAGTTCTCGACCTGGTTCAGGATCGTGTCGATGGCCACCGCGGTCTTACCGGTCTGACGGTCACCGATGATCAGCTGGCGCTGCCCGCGGCCGATGGGCGTCATCGAGTCGATCGCCTTGATGCCGGTCTGCAGCGGCTCGTTCACACCCTGGCGGCCGATCACCGACGGTGCCTGCAGCTCGAGCGCACGCCGCTGCTCGGACTCGATCTCGCCGAGACCGTCCAGCGGGTGGCCCAGCGGGTCGATGACGCGGCCGAGGAAGCCGTCGCCGACCGGCACCGACAGCACCTCGCCGGTGCGCCGGACCGTCTGCCCCTCCTCGATGCCGGCGAACTCACCCAGCACGACGACGCCGATCTCACGGACCTCGAGGTTCAGCGCCAGTCCGAGAGTGCCGTCCTCGAACTCCAGGAGCTCGTTGGCCATCGCGGACGGCAGCCCCTCGACCCGGGCGATGCCGTCGCCGGCGACCACGACGTGCCCGACCTCTTCACGGACAGCCGCGGCCGGCTGGTAGGACTCCACGAAGGCGTTGAGCGCCTCCCGAATCTCCTCCGGACGGATTGTCAGCTCCGTCATCGTTACTCCTGCTCTCTTTGGGCTCGTGATCGTTTGTCGGCCGGGTGCCGGACGTGGGACATGTCACATACCCACCGCGAGTCGCCGGCGTGCGGCATCGATGCGGCTGGTGACGGTGCCGTCGACGACCTCGTCGTCGAACTCCACCCGCACACCGCCCACGAGCCCGGGCTCGACGACGACGTTCAGCAGCACCGGGCCACCGGCGCGCTCGGCCAGGTTGCGCTCCAGCCGTTCCCGCTGTTGTGGACTCAGCGGCGCGGCGACGTGCGCCACCGCGATGCGGCGCTCACGCTGCTTGGCCGCCAGCGCCATGATGTGTTCCAGCTGTGCCTCGAGGCTACGCATCCGCCGCTCGGTCACCGCGTACTCGACCAGCCGAGTCGTCTCCGGAACCGCCTTGCCCTCGACGAGGGTGCGGACCAGCGTGCGCAGCGACTCCACCGGGGCTGCGGTGTTCAGCAGCGCCGAGCGCAGCTCCCGGTCGCCACGCACGACCTGGCCGAACCGGAAGATCTCTTCCTCGACCGTGTCGAGACGTCCGTTGAAGCGTGCGGCCAGCAGGTGCGCCAGCACCCCGAACTCTTCGACGGCCGCGCTCAGCTCACCCGGCCCGGACCACCGCTCGCGGGCGCAGGCCGCGACGACGTCGACCGCCGCAGCATCGACCTGGTCGGCGATCAGGCCCCGGATGAACGACTCGCGATCCTCCGGCGCACGCCCGGTGTCGGTCAACGCGCGGCGCACCGACGGCCGGGAAACGAGGAACCCGGCCACCGAGAACAGCGCGTCGCCCACCTCCGACGCCCTGTCCTGGGCGTCGGAGACGATCGACACGACACGCTGCTGCAGCTCGTCGTGTGCGTGACCTTCACGGTCCTGCATCATTCGTCCCTACTGGCCGGTCCGACCGCCGCGTCCGATGCCTCGGCCGATTCGAGGTCGTCGAGGAAACGCTCGACGACCCGCTGCGAGCGCTCGTCGTCCTCGAGCGCCTCGCCGACGATCCGGCTGGCCAGCGTCGTGGCCAGGGTCCCGACCTCGGTGCGCAGCGAACGCAGCACCTGCTCACGCTCGGCCTCGATCTGCGCGTGAGCCCGAGACGTGATCCGCTGCGCCTCTTCCTCGGCCTCGCGCCGCATGTCGTCGACGATCGTCTGGCCCTGCTGTTTCGCGTCCTCGCGGATGCGAGCCGCCTCGCTGCGCGCCTCGGACAGCTGGCTGCGGTACTGCTCGAGCAGCTGCTGCGCCTCGGCCTGCGACTCCTCGGCCTCCTTCATGCCACCTTCGATGCTGGCCGTGCGCTCGGCGTAGGTCTTCTCGAACATCGGGAACACCTTGGCCCGAAGGAAGAAGAACAACAGCCCGAACGCGACCAGCCCGACGATGATCTCGGACGTGTGCGGCAGAACCGGGTTCGGTTCCTCTGCCGCGAGGATCGTCATGTTCGATGCCGTCAACATGGGCACCGACTACAGCGCGAAGGCGAGGCCGATACCGATGATGGCCAGCGCCTCGGCGAGAGCGAAGCCCAGAATCGCGATGCCCTGCAGCACGCTGCGGGCCTCGGGCTGGCGGGCGACGCCGTTGATGTAGGCAGCGAAGATCAGGCCGATGCCGACACCCGGGCCGATGGCCGCGAGGCCGTAACCGACCATGTTCAGGGAGCCTTCCATCCTTCTTCCTTTCCTAGTGGGTCAAGCTCAGGGAACTTTTGCTCAGTGCTCGTGGGTGAGCGCGCCGCCGATGTAGATGGCGGTGAGCAGAGTGAAGACGTACGCCTGCAGGATCTGAATGAACCCCTCGAAGAACGTCAGCACGATGCTGAACAACAGGGACACGCTGCCGGCCGCGTAGCCGACCACACCCTGGTACTCGGTGATCAGGTACTCGCCACCCAGAATCGTCAGCAGCAGGACCAGGTGGCCGGCGAACATGTTGAACGTGAGTCGCAGTGTGAGCGTCGCCGGGCGGAACACGACTGTGGACAGGAACTCCAGCGGCGCCAGCAGCGGGTACAGCGCCTTCGGCACCCCCGGCGGGAACATCATGTTCTTGAAGTACCCGCCGAAGCCCTGCCGGCGGATGCCCACGTAGTTGAAGATGATCCACGAGATCGCGGCCAGACCGAGCGGGATTCCGATCTTGGATGTCGCCGGCAATTGCAGGATCGGGATGATCCCGGAAATGTTCAGGGCGACGAGAAAGCCGAACAGCGTCACCAGGTACGGGACGTACTTGGAGCCCTCGCGCCCGATGGCGTCCATGGCGATCTGGTTACGGACGAATCCGTAGAAGCTTTCCGCGGCGAATTGCAGCTTGCCGGGAACCACCGTGGCCCGGCGTGCGGCGAAGTAGAAGAATGCACCCACCGCGATCGTGCCGAGCACGACCACCAGCATGGGCTTGGTGAAGAACGTCCCCTCACCGAAAATCGGCGGGAATTCGAAGTCGGCCGGCCCTGGACTGTGGAACTCCGGCGACTCAGCGGCGATCATCCGAGTGCTCACGGGGTCCTTTCCTCAATGCGCCTCGGCGCGTCCGTCGGGGTGCCAGGTCAGGACTTACCGTATCTGACCCATACGAGGTACAAGGCGGCGCCCATACCTACCAGGAGACCCAGCATCACGAAGATGGTGTTGTCGAGCCACTCGGAGACGAGCCAGCCGACGCCACCCCATACCGCGATGCCGGATACGATCAGCCCGGAGGCGTCCCATGCATTGGCATGGTCCCGACGACGCAGGTCATCGTGCTCCTCCGCGCTCATGGCAGGTCGATCCTACTGGCTGGGGTCATCGGCGACGAAATCGGGGGGCCGTGCGCTCGATCGAGGCTGGTGTCCCCGGACCGACGTCACCACGTGGACCAAGATCCACGTCAGCGCGCATGCGACAATAGTCACACCGAGCGAGCGCTCGTCGAGTGCGTCGAGACCACTGCTCACCTGCAGCGCCATCAGCACGACCGCCAGTCGCAGGGTGTAGGTCAGCAGCAGCACGGCCATGCCGGTGCCCGCGCCGGTGCGCAACTCGCGGACCACGAACAGCGGGATCATCCCGGACCAGAAGAACCCGACGACCAGCAGCGTCGCCCCGGCCGCGCCGACGAGGCCGGCGGTCCCGGCCGTCACCCAGGCCAGCACCGCGCACACCACACCCGCGGCCACCGTCGCGCGCCGGGCCACCGAGTGCGCTCCCCGAGCGCGTCCCGCACGGGCGAGCCGCATCCACGTCACCGGGGCCCGCTTCGGAGCGCACGAGCAGTTGTCACAGTCATGAGACGGGCAGTCTATTCAGCGCCGGAGCGCGGCCACAAACGTCGGGCCACGCCCGTCCCCGCGTCCGCCGGTCAGGCGTTGACGCCGCGCCGGAACAACCGGCGCGGGTGCCCGGTGGTGAACGCGATCATCACTAGCACCGCGACCGCCACCAGGACGTACGTCGTCCAGCCGCCCACCATCGCGATGACCACCACGCCGAACGACACCAGGCCGGCCCACACCCACATGATCGCCACCGCCCGCCGCGGCGAGTGCCCCACCTGCAGCAACCGGTGGTGCAAGTGCCGCTTGTCGGGCGCGAACGGCGACCTGCCTGCCCGCGTGCGCCGGACGACGGCGAGCATCATGTCCAGGAACGGCAGCAGGATGACCGCCAGCGGCAGCACGAGCGGCAACATGGTCAGCAGGAAACTGGTCGCCTCGACGTCCTGGCTGGGCAGCCGACCGGTCAGGCTGATGGACCCGGCGGCCAGCAGCATGCCGATGAGCATCGCTCCCGAGTCGCCCATGAAGATCTTCGCCGGCGCCACGTTGTGCGGCAGCAATCCGGCGCACACGCCGACGACCACGATCGACACGAGCGCCGGGGTGCTCATCCGGCTGATCTCGTTCACCACGTCCAGCAGGTAGGCGTACGAGAAGAACGCACCCGCACCGACGCCGACCACCCCGGCGGCCAGGCCGTCCAGCCCGTCGATGAAGTTCACCGCGTTCGCCGCGCCGACCACCAGGAAGACGGTCAGCAGCGCCCCCTGGGTCTGGTCGAGGATGAACGTCCCCCCGGGCAGCGGCAGCCACACCAGCTGCACACCGAGGACCACGAGCAGTCCGGCGGAGAGCAGCTGTCCGGCGAACTTCGTCAACGCCGACAGGTCCCAGATGTCGTCGGCCACGCCGACCAGGCAGATCACCGACGCCGCGGCGATCAGCGCCCACGCGTCGCTGGACTCCTCGAACACGCCGCGCAGCCGGGGCAGGTAGCTCGCGACGAGCATCGCCGCCAGCATGCCCACCAGCATGGCGATACCGCCGAGGCGCGGCACCGGCTCCCGGTGGACGTCGCGGTCGCGGACCGGAGGCACCGCCCCCACCCAGTAGGCGAACCTTCCGGCCAGGCCGACGACCAGATACGTCACGGACGCCGCGACGAAGAAGGTGAGCAGGTACTCGCGCACGGGCGGCGGCGCTCCCTACGCGTCCGGAACCGCGGCGTCGTCCCCCTGGATCTCGGGGACGACCTCCTGCAACCGGTCCAGTCCGAGGGCGCCCTGCCGTAGCACCCGCGGCGTGTCGCCGCTGACGTCGACGATGGTCGACGGGGTGTCCTGGCCGGTGGAGCCGGACTCGAGGTAGACGGCCACACTGTCGCCGAGCTGTTCGCGCGCGTCCGCGGCGGTGCGCGCCGGCGGCCGCCCGGAGACGTTCGCACTGCTCACCGCCAGCGGTCCGGTCTCTTTGAGCAGGTCGAGGGCGACGTCGTGATCGGGCATGCGCACCGCGACGGTCCCGGAGGTGTCGCCGAGGTCCCAGTGCAGCGACGGCTGCTCGGCGCAGATCAACGTGAGCCCGCCCGGCCAGAACGCCTCGACCAGCGCGTCCACCGTCGGCCCGGTCACCGCGACGCCGCTGAGCATCGCCGTCGAGCCGACCAGCACCGGCACCGGCATGTCCCTGCCGCGTCCCTTCGCCGCCAGCAGCGCCGTGACGGCGTCGGGGGTGAACGCGTCCGCGGCGATGCCGTAGACCGTGTCGGTGGGGAAGACCACCAGCCGGCCGTTGCGGACGGCACGGCGCGCGGCGCCCAGCCCGCGGACGCGTTTGGTCTCGTCCGAGCAGTCGTACAGCGGGGTCACGGTGTCATCCTCTCTCGCGCGGTCGGCCGGACGGTATCAGGGTGCTCTGGCTCGCGGCTGCAGCCATCACCAGGACTCTCACCGCATCACCAGGCCTGTACGGGTGGTGACGCATGGAATGCCCTGCATGCCATCCGACTACATGATCATTCCGCGGGTGAGGTGCGCCGGGCAGTAAGGTACCGCGGGCGGCCGTTCAGGTCCGGGTGATCGACGACATCGGTCCACGATCCGGTGGCGCGGAACACGTCCGGCGCGGAGGTTCCCTGCACGTCGGCATGCTCGGCGACGACGAGGCCGGCGCCGGTCAGCAGGTGCCCCGCCACCCGTTCGAGGGTGCGCATCGCGTCCAGGCCGTCCGGCCCGGACCACAGCGCCGCTCCCGGATCGTGGTCGACCACCTCGGGATCGCGGATCCGCGCGCCGGACGGCACGTACGGCGGGTTCGCGACTACGACGTCCACCCTTCCGAGCAGCATCGACATGCTCCGCTCGGTGATGGACCCGACATCGTCACGATGCACGACGACGGACGCGCCGGCCGCGTTGCGGCGCAACCACTCCACCGCGTCGTCCTCGCTCTCGACCGCGTGCACGACACACGGACGGACCTCGGTGGACACCGAGATCGCGATGGCGCCGGTACCGGCGTAGAGGTCGACGACGACCGGCACACGACCGGCCGCCACCACCGCCCGTGCTTCCTCGACGGCCGCGCCCGCGGTCAGCTCGGTCTCCGGCCGGGGCACGAACACGCCGGGCCCCACCTGCACCGTGATGTGGCGGAACGCTGCGCTGCCGGTCAGGTGCTGCAGCGGCTCGCGGGCCGCGCGCCGCGTGATCAGCGCCTCGTAGGCCGCGCCGAACGTGCCGTCCGGCTCGGGGCACGTGTGCAGCTCGCCCCGCTCGATACCGAGCACGTGCGCGGCGAGCACCTCGGCGTCGTGACGCGCCGACGGCACGTCGGACTCGGTCAGCCGCGCCGCGGCGTCGCGGATCTGCTCACGCAGTGGCGCCGGTGTCACGGCCGCACCGTCCGTGCCGTCATGTCCGCTCCGCTTGATCGGTGGCCGCGAGCCCGGCCTCGGCGTCCGCGTCGACCAGGGCCTGCACGACCGGGTCGAGGTCGCCGTCGAGCACGGCATCGAGGTTGTGTGCCTTGTACCCGACCCGGTGGTCGGTGATCCGGTTCTCCGGGAAGTTGTAGGTCCGCACCCGCTCGGAGCGGTCGACCGTGCGCACCTGGCTGCGGCGCGCGTCGGCGGCCTCCCGCTCGGCCTCCTCCTGAGCCGCGGCCAGCAGCCGCGCCCGCAGGATCCGCATCGCCTGCTCGCGGTTCTGCAACTGGCTCTTCTCGTTCTGACACGAGACGACGATGCCGGTGGGCAGGTGGGTGATGCGCACCGCGGAGTCGGTCGTGTTCACGCTCTGCCCGCCGGGGCCGGAGGAACGGAACACGTCCACACGGAGGTCGTTCGGGCCGATCTCGACCTCGCCCTCCTCGTCGGCCTCCGGAAGCACCAGCACCCCCGCCGCCGAGGTGTGGATGCGGCCCTGGCTCTCGGTGACCGGAACCCGCTGCACCCGGTGCACGCCGCCCTCGTACTTCAGCCGGGCGTACGGGGCCGTTCCCAGCTCGGCGGTGTCACGGGCCTTCACCGCGACCGTGACGTCCTTGTACCCGCCGAGATCGGACTCCTCGGTCTCGAGGACCTGGGTCGACCACCCGGAGCGCTCGGCGAAGCGCAGATACATGCGCAGCAGGTCCGCGGCGAACAGCGCCGACTCGGCCCCGCCTTCGCCGGCCTTGACCTCGAGCAGCACGTCACGGTCGTCGTTCGGGTCGCGCGGCGTCAACAGTACGCGAAGCCTGTCCGCGAGCTCCTGCTCGCGCCGCGCGTTCTCGTCCGCCTCGGCTGCGAAGGCGGGGTCGTCGGCCGCGAGCTCCAGCGCGGCACGGCGGTCCTCACCGGCGGCGCGCCACTGCTGGTAGACCTTCACCACGGCCGACAGTTCGGCGTAGCGCCGGGCCAGCTTGCGTGCACGGGCGGCGTCGGCGTGCACCGAAGGGTCGGCCATCCGCTCCTCGAGCTCGGCATGCTCGGCGACCAGAGCTTCGACACCCTCGAACACCACGACACCTCCCTCGACACCTCGAACGGCGACTATCCGGCCACGTGGAAGCGGCGGGGATTCCTGTACTGCGTAGCCGGCGTCTAAAGAGGTGGACCTGGCATGCTTCACCGCCAGGTCCACCGAAGCCGGCGGAGCAGTGCAGGAATCCCCGCCGCGAACGAGCTACTTCGAGCCGATCTTCTTCTTGCCGTACCGCGACTCGAACCGGGCGACGCGGCCGCCGGTGTCGAGGATCTTCTGCTTGCCCGTGTAGAACGGGTGGCAGCTCGAGCAGACGTCGGCGTGGATGTTGCCGTTCGGTGCGGTGCTACGAGTGGTGAACGTGTTGCCACACGTGCAGGTCACGGTGGTCTCCACGTACTGCGGATGAACGTCGCGCTTCATCAGTTGACTCCTGGGATCTTCGAGGGCCGCCGGGTCGGTCGGGCGGGCTGCCCGACCGTGAACCGGAACCGGTCATTCAGTATTCCAGCCGGAACGGCGCCGGGCCAAACCACCGCGGTGGGCGGTCTGCCCGGCCGGAACGCAACGGCCGCACCCGGCTACTCGGTCTCCTTGGTTCCGTTGCCGTTGCCGTTGCCGCCGCCCACGGTCGGCGTGGTCTTCTGCACCGTCATGAGGAACTCGGTGTTGCTCTTCGTCTTCTTCAGCCGATCCAGCAGCAGCTCGACGGCCTGCTGGTTGTCCAGGGCCGACAGCACGCGGCGAAGCTGCCACATGATCGACAGCTCCTCCTTCGACACGAGGATCTCCTCGCGCCGGGTGCCGGAGGCGTCGACGTCGATGGCCGGGAAGATCCTCTTGTCGGCGAGGTCACGGCGCAGCCGCAGCTCCATGTTGCCGGTGCCCTTGAACTCCTCGAAGATGACCTCGTCCATCTTGGACCCGGTCTCGACCAGAGCCGTCGCGAGGATCGTCAGCGAACCGCCGTTCTCGATGTTCCGAGCGGCGCCGAAGAACTTCTTCGGCGGGTACAGCGCGCTGGAGTCGACACCACCGGAGAGGATCCGGCCGCTGGCCGGCGCCGCCAGGTTGTAGGCGCGGCCCAGCCGGGTGATGGAGTCGAGCAGCACGACGACGTCGTGGCCCAGCTCGACCAGCCGCTTCGCCCGCTCGATGGCGAGCTCGGCGACCGTCGTGTGGTCGTCGGCCGGCCGGTCGAAGGTGGAGGCGATCACCTCGCCCTTGACCGCGCGCTGCATGTCCGTGACCTCTTCGGGGCGCTCGTCGACGAGCACGACCATCAGGTGGGTCTCGGGATTGTTCGTCGTGATCGCGTTCGCCATCGCCTGCATGATGAGCGTCTTACCCGCCTTGGACGGCGAGACGATCAGGCCGCGCTGCCCCTTGCCGATGGGCGCGACCAGGTCGATGATCCGCGTCGACGGGATGCCCGGCTCGGTCTCGAGGCGCAGCCGGTCCTGCGGGTACAGCGGCGTCAGCTTGTTGAAGTCGGTGCGCTGCCTCGACCCCTCGGGGTCGGTGCCGTTGATGGTGTCGACCCGCACCAGCGCGTTGAACTTCTGCTGCTTCTCGCCCTCACGCGGCTGACGCACCACGCCGGTGACGGCGTCGCCCTTGCGCAGCCCGTGCTTACGGACCATGGCCAGCGAGACGTAGACGTCGTTGGGGCCGGGCAGGTAACCCGACGTGCGGACGAACGCGTAGTTGTCGAGGATGTCGAGGATGCCGGCAACCGGGATCAGGACATCGTCCTCGGCGATCTGCGGCTCGTCCGCGCGCTCACGGCCACCGCCGCCACCACCGCTGCCGCCGCCTCCGCGACGGTCGCGGTTGCCGCGACGGTCGCGCCGACGGCGCCTCCGGCCCCCGTCGTCGTCATCGTCGCGGTCGTTCTGCCGGCCGTTGCCCCGGTCGTTCTGGCGCTCGCCCTGGCGCTCGTTCTGCCGGTCACCCTGACGGCTGTCGCCGTCCCGGCCGCCCTGACGGTCGCGATTGTCGCGCTTCTGACCACCGTCACGGTTCTGACCGCCCTCGCGGTTCTGACCGCCCTCGCGGTTCTGACCACCCTCGCGGTTCTGACCACCCTCGCGGTTCTGACCACCCTCGCGGTTCTGACCACCCTCGCGGTTCTGACCACCGTCACGCTTCTGGCCACCGTCGCGGGAATCGCGGTTCGGCGCCTCCTGGGCACCGTCGCCACGCGCGTCCCGCCGCTGGCGCTGCCCGTCGCGGCCGCCGCGGCGCTCGTCCTGAGCGCCGCCGGAATCGTCGCGGCGCGGCTGCTCGGCGTCGGCGGAGCTGTCGGCCGACCCGTCGGCAGGAGCCACCACCTCGTCGAGCCGGGGCTCGGACGCGGCCTGCGAACGCTGCGCGCGTCGCCCCTGCGGCCGTCGGCCGCCGGAGGAATCGCCCGAGCCGGTGGAATCGCCGGAGCTGGGCTGTGCCGTCGGCTCCGCGTCGCCGCTCGGCAGCGTGTCCGCGGCGCGTCGTTCGCCGGTGCCGGCGTCGTCGGCGGCCGGCTTCTTGGCGGCCGGCGTCTTGGCGGGCGTCGTGTCTTCGGCCGCCGGCGCCGAGCCGCCGGACTGAGCCTCCTTGATGGCGTCGATCAGCTGGCTCTTGCGCATCCGGCCGGTGCCCTTGAGCCCGAGGCTGGTCGCGAGCTGCTGAAGTTCAGCCAGGACCATGCCGTCGAGACCGGGCGCACGGCGGCGCTGTCGCTTCGCCGGCGCGGCGTCGTCGCCCGACGACGCCTGAGGGTCCGGCGTCTCCGCGACGCCGGGAATCTCGGTGTTAGTCACTCAGGGTCCTTCCCTGGACCGGCACCGGCCAGATTGCCGGTGCATCGAACGCCCCGGGGTGTTCCCCGAGGGAATATCAACACGGACGTCTCTGATGGTCCATCACCCCTGTGCCCGCGCAGGCGAACCCTGAGAGGCGAATGAAGATCCACGGCCGTTGGCGATGATCACCGCCACCATGGCATACCGACCAGCAGAACGTCGGTGCACTGCGAGCTTAGCACGCCACCACCCGATTGACCCACACCCCGCCACGTGCGGTTTTGTCCGGCCGGGCCGAGTCCGGTCCGCGCCGTACCGGGCGGCCAGGTGCGTGCCCGGCACGCACGCCGAGCACGCCGACCCCGGCACCGGCCGCCTCACTCGAGCGTGTCGACCCGGACCCCGTCCGCACGGACCGGCAACGTGTGAACCTGCCAGTCCGGGACACGCGCACGCACCTGAACGGCTGCAGCAGCATCGCCCATGACCAGCACCGACGGGCCGGCTCCGGACACCACCGCGGGGAGCCCGCGGTCTCGCAACGCCGCCACCAGCGCGATGGTCGCGGGCATCGCCGGCTCCCGGAACGCCTGGTGCAGCCGGTCGTCGGTCGCGTCGAACAACAGCTCCGGCCGGTTCTCGGCAGCATGGACGAGCAGTGCCGCCCGGCCGGCGTTGCGCGCCGCATCGGCATGCGGCACCGTCGCCGGCAACAGGCCACGCGCGGCCTCGGTCGACACACCGTCACGCGGCACGGCCACCACCGGCACGATCTCCGGGTGCACGTCGACGCGGGCCGCGCGTGCCGCACCGTCGTCGTCGAGCCAGGCCATCGTCAACCCGCCGAGCAGGCACGCCGCCACGTTGTCCGGATGGCCCTCCAGCCGGGCCACCAGAGCGAGCACCGCATCGTCGTCATCGAGCACACCCGCGGTGCCGTGCGCCCGCCGTGCCAGTTCGCGCGCCGCGCACACCCCGGCCACGATCGCCGCGGCCGACGAGCCCAGCCCACGGCTGTGCGGAACGACGTTGTGGCACCCCACCCACAGCGACGACGGCCGGCCGCCGGCTTCGTCGAACGCCGCTCGCATCGCTCGGACCACCAGGTGCCGCTCGTCGCGCGGGACCTCGTCCGCGCCCGCGCCCTCGACCTCGACGTGCAGCTGTGTGCCCGGGCCGTCGAACTCCGCACGGGCCTCGACGGTGTCGCACCAGTCGAGCGCCAGGCCGAGCGTGTCGAAGCCGGGCCCGAGGTTGGCGCTGGTGGCCGGCGCGGTGACCCGTACGGCGGCGGGGCGCGCGCTCACGCCAGGCCGAGTGCGGCCGCCGCGGCCGACGCGTCCGCCGGCACCACGTACGGCCGGATCTCGCCGTAGTACGCGCTCGCCGTGTCGACGTCCTTCAGGCCATGTCCGGTGACGGTGACGACGATGCGCTGGCCACCGTCGAGACGGCCGGTACGGCTGTAGTGCAGGAGGCCGGCCACGCCCGCGGCCGACGCCGGCTCGACGAACAGTCCCTCGCGGCCCGACAGCTCCTGCTGCGCGGCCAGGATCTGCTCGTCGGTCATCGCGTCGATGAGCCCGCCGGACTCGTCACGCGCGGCGATGGCCAGGTCCCACGATGCCGGGTTGCCGATCCGGATGGCGCTGGCGACGGTCTCCGGCGACGACACCGGCCCGCCGTGCACGAACGGCGCGGCGCCCGCGGCCTGGAACCCCCACATCCGCGGCCGCCGGGTCGCCGGGCCGGGCACGTCACCGGCGTCGGCGGCGTACTCGCGGTATCCCATCCAGTACGCGGAGATGTTGCCGGCGTTGCCCACGGGCAGCACGTGCACGTCGGGAGCGTCGCCCAGGTCGTCGACGACCTCGAACGCCGCCGTCTTCTGCCCGGCCAGCCGGAACGCGTTGACCGAGTTCACCAGCGCCACCGGATAGGTGTCGGCGAGCTCGCGCGCCAGCCGCAGGCAGTCGTCGAAATTGCCCTCGACCGAGGCGATGATGCCCCCGTGCACCACCGCCTGCGCGAGCTTGGGCCCGGAGATCTTCCCGTCCGGCAGCAGCACGATGGGGCGCAGCCCGGCACGGACGGCGTAGGCCGCCGCCGACGCGCTGGTGTTCCCCGTGGATGCGCACACGACCGCCTCGGCGCCCTGCTCGACCGCCTTGGAGACCGCGACCGTCATCCCGCGGTCCTTGAACGAGCCGGTGGGATTGACCCCTTCGACCTTGAGGTGCACGTCGCAGCCGGTCTGCTCGGACAGCCACGGCGCGGGCAGCAACGGCGTCCCGCCCTCGCGCAGCGTCACCACCGGCGTCGTCGACGACACCGGAAGCCGGTCACGGAACTCCTCGATCACACCCCGCCACAGCCTGGACCTGGTGGCGGCAGGCACCACGGCCATCGTCTACTCACCTTCCACGCGCATCACCGAAAGCACAGCACGAACAGTATCGAGGCCGTCGAGGTCGTCGACAGTCGCGGTCAGTGCGTCGTCGGTGGCGCTGTGGGTGACGACGACCAGCTCGGCGTCGTCGTGGCCCTCGACCCGCTGGCGGACGGTCTCGATGGACACGCCGTGCTCGGCGAACACGGCGGCCACCGCGGCCAGCACGCCCGGGCGGTCGTCCACGTCGAGGCTGATGTGGTACCGGGTGACGGTCTCGCCCATGGGGCGGGTGCGGCGGTCGGCGTACCAGGACCCGCGCGGGCCCAGGCTCGCACCGACGCGGTTGCGCGCGGCGGTGACGACGTCGCCCAGCACGGCGCCGGCCGTCGGGGCGCCACCGGCGCCGGGACCGTAGAACATGAGCTGCCCGGCGGCCTCGGCCTCGACGAACACCGCGTTGTACGCGCCGTGCACGCCGGCCAGCGGGTGCGTGCGCGGCAGCATCGCCGGGTGCACGCGGACACCGACGGACGTGGCGTCGTCCGAGAGCTCGCAGATGGCCAGCAGCTTCACCACCGACCCCATGGCCTTCGCCGAAGCCACGTCGGCGGCGGTGACGTCACCGATGCCCTCACGGTGCACGTCGCCGGAGCCGACCGGCGAGTGGAACGCGATGCCGGCGAGAATCGCGGCCTTGGCCGCGGCGTCGTAGCCCTCGACGTCGGCCGTCGGGTCCGCCTCGGCGTAGCCCAGCGACTGCGCCTCCTCGAGGGCCTCCGCGAACCCGCTGCCCACGGAGTCCATCTGGTCGAGGATGTAGTTGGTGGTGCCGTTCACGATGCCGAGCACGCGCTGGATGCGGTCGCCGGCCAGTGACTCGCGCAGCGGCCGCAGCAACGGGATCGCCCCGGCGACGGCGGCCTCGTAGTACAGGTCGACGCCGTGTTTGTCGGCGGCGGTGTGCAGGCCGACGCCGTCCTCGGCCAGCAGCGCCTTGTTGGCGGTGACCACGGACGCGCCGCGCTCCATGGCGGTGTGGATCAGCGTGCGTGCCGGCTCGATGCCGCCGATGACCTCGATGACGAGGTCGACGTCGTCGCGGCTGACGAGGCCGGCGGCGTCGGTGGTGAACAGGCTCGGGTCGATACCCGTCGCCGTCCGATCCCGGTCGAGCCGCCGCACGGCGACCCCCGCCAGCTCGAGCGGAGCCCCCGCCCGGGCCGCCAGGTCGTCGGCGTGCTCGTCGAGCAGCCGGGCGATCTCGGTGCCGACGACACCACAACCGAGCAGCGCCACGCGCACGCTGGCCATCACCGTCCTCCTTCTTGGTCTCTACCCCGCCGCGGCCCGCGATCGTCCCCGGCGAACAGCGGTGGAGGACCCGCCAGAGCGTGCCGGCCCGACGACACCGCGAAGCACAAGTGTCTTCGAGGTGCGGACGATCTCGCGCGAACTATCCATCATGCGAGATGTCCGTCTCATGCTTCGTGCTGTCGGCCGCAGAATCTCCATCGACACAGCAATCGTCTCACCCCTTCGGTTGCCGGCTCCCCCGAACGAGGGAGTCGGGCCCCGCGCTGGGACGCGGAGAGTGGCGCTGTCCACGGTGCTGCTGAGGAGCCACTGATGTCCACTGATGTCGCCATGCTGTTGCCCCGCTGGGACCGGAGAGAACGCCACGGTGTCCACGTCTTGACGGACGCGCCCACGCTGATGCGCGCCGCGCGTGAACTGACGTGGCGCGAGGTCCCGGTGTTCCGGAGCCTGATGTCGCTGCGGTTCACACAGCGCCACCGCTACGCCGCCGACCGCGCGGTGCTCGACTCGATGACCGCGGACGGGTTCGAGATCCTCGAGAGGAGTGACGCCCATCTGCTGGTGGGCATCGTCCTCGTCGCCGGGCGAGGTGAGCAGGTCGTCCCGATCGGCGATGTCGAGCACTTCGCCGGGGTCGACCAGCCGGGGCATCTCAAGATCGCGTTCGAGTTCCGCGTGCACGGTGCACGGCTCGACACCGAGACGCGGGTCGCCGCGACCGACACGCGGACCCGCCGGCTGTTCGCGGTGTACTGGGCGCTGATCCGCCCGTTCAGCGGGCTGATCCGGCACGAGTGGCTGCGCGCCATCCGCCGCCGCGGACGGAGATCGTGCGACGTTCACGGCGCTGCGACGCCATGGAACGCTCATGGTCTTCTGTCGGACCGACCGACACCGCGCGCCGTCACGAACCGTCGGCCAGCTCCACCGGGTGCGCGATGACGTCGACCATGGCGCCGTTGCGGAACGTCGTGATGGCCAGCGGCTCGCCGATGGCCTCGGCGAACATCCGCCGCTGCAACGCCTGCGCGTCGACGACGGCCTCGCCGGCCACCGTCACCATCAGATCACCCTCGCGCAGCCCGGCGACCGCCGCAGGACTGCGCGGCTCGACGTGCACGATGCGCACACCACGGCGGCGGCCGATCCGTTCGGCCAGCTCGGGCGGCACCGGCGCCGGCGCGGTGGCCACCCCGAGGAACGCGCGGCGCACCCGACCGGCCTGCTGCAGCGTGGTGACGATGCGGGTGCTCGTCGCGTTCACCGGGACGGCGAGGCCCACGCCGACCCCGGCGACCGCTGTGTTGATGCCCACGACCCGGCCGGAGGAGTCGGCGAGCGCGCCGCCGGAGTTGCCGGGGTTCAGCGCCGCGTCGGTCTGGATCACGTCCTCGATGATGCGCACCGCGCGCCCGCACTGCGCCGGCATCGACCGGCCGAGCGCGCTGACCACGCCTGCCGTCACCGACCCCGAGAGGCCGAGCGGGCTGCCCACCGCGACCACGAGCTGCCCCACGGTGAGCCCGTCCGCGTCGCCCAGCACGGCGGGCGGCGGCGTCGGCCCGTCGGCCCGGATCACCGCCAGATCCGACAGCCGGTCACGTCCGACCACGGTGAAGCCCGCCTCGGCTCCGTCGGCGAAGGACACGGTGCCGCCGTCCGACGAGCCGACGACGTGCGCGTTGGTCAGCAGGTGACCGTCGTCGGTGAAGACCACCGCCGAACCGGTTCCCGCGACACCGTGACGTCCGCCGCGCTCGCCGGAGACCGCGATCGCCGCGACCGCCGGCAGCAGGCGCCGCGCCACCGACGTCACCACCTGCGAGTACGCATCGAGGGCAGCGGCGCCGGTGTCGTCCCGGTCGCCGCGTGGGTCCACGGACATGGCGCACCTCCTGCCGAGCCTGTTCCGAGTGAACGCCCGGAACGGGCGCGCCCAGTCCCGTGTCCGCCGTGAGCGCAACTCCGTTCCACTCCCCATGATCATCGGCACTTACCGTGCCTATATGACGGGTAAGTGCCGATGATCATGGGAGGACGGGCCACCCGATCCGCCACAATGGCCGGGTGACCGACACCGTGCACCCACTGACGCTCGACCGCACCGACGTCGAGGCGGCCCGGGCCCGCATCCACGACATCGTCCGGCGGACGCCGACCCTCGAGCTCCACGGCGCCGAACTGGGGGTCACCGGCCGTGTCGTCCTCAAGCTCGAACTGCTCCAGCACACCGGGTCGTTCAAGGCGCGCGGAGCGCTCAACTCGGTCCTTCAGGCCGACGCGTCGTCCGGAGGCGTGGCGGCGGTCTCCGGCGGCAACCACGCCGCGGCGGTGGCCTGGGCCGCCGAGCGCGCCGGGATCGACGCCGACGTCTTCGTCCCGGCGACGGCGACACCGGAGAAGCTGGAGCGCATCGGCGGCTACGGCGGGCGCGCGCACGTCGTCGACGGCGGCGTGCCGGATGCGTTCGCCGCCGGGCTGGCGTGGACGGCCGAGCACGGTGTCCCGCTGATCCACCCGTTCGAGCAGGAGGGCACGATCAGCGGCCAGGGCACGCTCGGCCTGGAGCTCGAGGAGCAGGTGCCCGACGCCCACACGGTGGCCGTGGCCTGCGGAGGCGGCGGACTGTACTCCGGCGTGCGCACCGCGCTGGGCAGCCACGTCCGCGTCGTCCCGGTGGAGCCGGAACGCTGCGCCGACCTGCACGCCGCGCTGGCTGCCGGGCACCCGGTGCCGGTCGAGGTCGGCGGCGTCGGCGCGGACTCGCTCGGCCCGTCCGAGATCGGCGCGACGGCGTTCGACCTGGCCCGCGCGGACGTGGTCGACGTGCCGCTGGTCTCCGACGACGACATCCTGGCCGCACGCCGGTGGCTGTGGCAGCGCTGCCGGGTGCTCGCCGAACCCGGCGGGTGCGTCGCGCTGGCGGCGCTGATGTCCGGCGCGCTCACGGTGGAGCCGGGGTCGACGGTGGTGACCGTCGTCAGCGGCGGCAACAACGCCACCCTCCCCCGATGATCATCGGCACTTTCCCGCTCATACGGCGGAAAAGTGCCGATGATCATGGGAAAGGGCCCTCAGCCGACGTCCAGCGCCAGCAGGTCGTCCTCGGTCTCGCGGCGGACGATGACGCGCGCCGTTCCGTCGCGCACGACCACCACCGGCGGCCGCGGCACGTGGTTGTAGGTGTTGGCCATGCTGCGGCAGTAGGCGCCGGTCCCAGGCACGGCGATCAGGTCTCCGACGGCGACGTCGGACGGCAGGAACTCGTCCTTGACGACGACGTCGCCGCTCTCGCAGTGCTTGCCGACCACCCGCGACAGCACCGGCGCCGCCTCGGAGGCGCGTGAGGCCAGCGTGCACGAATAGTCCGCGTCGTACAGCGCGGTGCGGATGTTGTCGCTCATGCCGCCGTCGACGGCGACGTAGCGGCGCGAGGCACCACCGTCCAGCTCGACGGTCTTGACGGTGCCGACCTCGTAGACCGTGCACGTGCTGGGGCCGACGATCGCCCGGCCGGGCTCGACGCTCAGCCGCGGCACCGCCAGCCCGTGTCCGCGGCACTCGTGCGCGACGATCTCGGCCAGGCCGGCGGCCAAATCGGACGGGTTCGACGGATCGTCTTGACTCGTGTAGGCGATGCCGAAACCGCCACCGAGGTCCAACTCCGGCAGCTCGACACCGTGCTCGTCGCGGACGTCGGCCTGGACGTCGAGCGCGCGCCGCGCGGCCACCTCGAACCCGGAGGTGTCGTAGATCTGCGAGCCGATGTGCGAGTGCAGGCCCAGCAGGTCCAGGGCGGGCGCGGCCAGCACCCGCCGGACGGCCTCGGCGACCTCGCCGCCGGCGATGGAGAACCCGAACTTCTGGTCCTCGTGCGCGGTGGCGATGTACTCGTGCGTGTGCGCCTCGACGCCCACCTTGGTGCGGATGAGCACCCTGGCGGTCACGCCGTGCCCGCCGGCCAGCTGTGCCAGCCGGTCGATCTCGTCGAACGAGTCCACGATGATGCGGCCGACGCCTGCGGCGAGCGCGCGGTCCAGCTCGGACGACGACTTGTTGTTGCCGTGCAGGCCGATCCGCTCCGGCGGGAACTCCGCACGCAGCGCCACCGCGAGCTCACCGCCGGAGCACACGTCCAGGCACAGGCCCTCGTCGGCGATCCAGCGCGCGACCTCGACGGACAAGAACGCCTTACCCGCGTAATAGACGTCCGCGCCGCCGAGCACGGCACCGAACGCGTCGCGGAACTCCGCCGCGCGGGTCCGGAAGTCCTGCTCGTCGACGACGTACATCGGGGTCCCGAACTCCGCGGCGAGCTCGCCGACACCGACCCCGCCGACCCGCAGCGTGCCGTCGGCCCCGCGCTCGGCGCCGGCCGGCCACAACCCCGGATACAGGGCGTTGACGTCGTCGGGCACCCGCAACCACGACGGCCCTCGGTGACCGGCCTCGGCATGCAGGACGCCGGCCTCGTGCGCACGCACCGGGCTACATCCGTTCCGGCGCCGCGACGCCCAGCAGGCCCAGCCCGTTCGCCAGCACCACGCGGGTGGCGTCGACCAGCCAGAGGCGGGCACGGTGCACGTCGGTGGCGTCCTCGTCGCCCATCGGCAGCACGCGGCAGTCGTCGTAGAACCGATGGAAGGTGCCCGCCACGTCCTCCATGTATCGCGCGATGCGGTGCGGCTCGCGCAGCTCCGCAGCGGTGGCCACCACCCGCGGGAACTCCGCCAGCGCGCCCAGCAGCACGGACTCGCGCTCGTGGTTCAGCATCGACGGGTCCAGCTCACCGCGGTCGACACCGAGGTCCGCGGCGTTGCGCAGGATGGACGACAGCCGCGCATGCGCGTACTGCACGTAGAACACCGGGTTGTCCGGCGTGTGCTTGGTGATCTGGGCGACGTCGAGCGTCAGCGGCGAGTCGGCGGGATAACGGCACAGCGAGTACCGGAGCGCGTCCACGCCCGCGGCGTCGACCACCTGCCCCAGCGTGATCATCGTCCCGGCCCGCTTGGAGAGCTTCAGCTCTTCGCCGCGGTCCAGGATCTTCACCATCTGCCCGATGGGGATCTCGATGTTGCGGTCGGCGTCGTCGCCGGCGCACGCCGCGATGGCCCGCAGCCGGCCCACGTAGCCGTGGTGGTCGGCGCCGAGCAGGTAGATGCAGACGTCGAAACCGCGCTCGCGCTTGTCCACGTAGTACGCGGTGTCGGCGGCGAAGTAGGTGTAGCCGCCGTCGGTGCGCACGAGCACGCGGTCCTTGTCGTCGCCGAAGTCGGTCGTGCGCATCCACACCGCGCCGTCGGCCTCGAACACGTGGCCCTTGCCGCGCAGCACGTCCAGTGCGTGCTCGACCCTGCCGCCGTCGTGCAGCGTGCGCTCGGAGTACCAGACGTCGAAACGGGTGCGGAACTCGTCGAGCTGACGCTGCTGCTCGGCCAACTGCCGCTGATAGCCGGCCTCGCGGAAGGCCACCAGCTGCTCGTCCTCGGGCAGCTCGGTGATGCCGGGCTGGTCCTCGACGATCGCGCGGGCCAGCTCGCCGACGTAGGAGCCGTGGTAGCCGTCGTCGGGCACGTCGCGGCCGTGCGCACGAGCCATGATCGAGGCGCCGAACTTGTCCATCTGCGCGCCGCGGTCGTTGATGTAGAACTCGCGGGTGACGTCCGCGCCGGCGGCGTCGAGCACCCGCGCCATGGCGTCGCCGACCGCGGCCCACCGCACGTGGCCCAGGTGCAGCGGCCCGGTGGGGTTCGCGGAGATGAACTCGATGTTCAGGCGGGTACCTGTGAGCACGTCAGCGCGACCGTACTCGGCGCCCTGCTCGACGACGGTGCGCGCGAGCTCGCCCTGCGCGGCGGCCGAGACGGTGATGTTGAGGAACCCGGGACCGGCCACGTCGACGGCGGTGACCCCGTCGACGGCGCGCAGCCGGGCGGCGAGCAGTTCGGCCAGCGCCCTCGGGTTGGCGCCGGCCTTCTTCGCCAGCTGCATGGCGACGTTCGTGGCGTAGTCGCCGTGCTCACGGTTGCGCGGTCGCTCCACCGTCACCCGGTCGGGCACGCCGTCGGGCAGGGACACCTCGCCCGCGTCGACGGCGGCGGCCAGGACGTCACGGACCGCGGTGGAAAGCTGCTCGGGGGTCACCGGGCCAGCGTAGCCAGCGGCGCGGCGTCGTCGTCAGCCGCGTCCGTCACCTGAACCATCACCTCGGTCAACAGCGCGTCGACGGACATGCCGAGGATGTCGGCGACGGCGACGACGGTGAAGAACGCGGGCGTGGGGATCCGGCCGCGCTCGATCTTGCGCAGCGTCTCCGGCGAGATGCCGGCCTCGGTGGCGACGTCGACGATGCTGCGCTCGCCGCGGGCCCGGCGCAGGGCCTCACCCAGGCGCTCGCCGCGTTCGCGTTCGGAGATGGTCAGCGGCACTCGTACCATGAATGTGATACTAATACCGGTATAGTTATCGCCGCATCCGAGGAAGTCACCGTGATCGAACTCAAGTCCCCGACCGAGATCGACGTCATGCGCGCCGCCGGCCGCGTCGTCGCCAACGTGCACGCCGAGGTGCGCGAGCACGCCGCACCAGGCGTGACGCTACGTGACCTGGACGAAGTCGCCCGTAAGGTCATGGACGAAGCCGGCGCCATCTCGTCGTTCCTGGGATACCACCCGCGGTTCGGCGCCACCCCGTTCCCGGGGGTCATCTGCACGTCGGTCAACGACGTCATGCTGCACGGGCTGCCGACGGACCACCGGCTACGCGACGGCGACCTGCTCAACGTCGACTGCGGCGCGGCCATCGACGGCTTCCACGCCGACGCGGCGGTCAGTTTCGTCGTCGGCACCGCGAGCGCGGAGGACCTGCGACTCATCGACACCGTCGAGCGGTCCCTCGCCGCGGGAATCGAGGCGGCCGTGCCGGGCGCGCACATGGGCGACATCGCGCACGCGACGGCGGCGGTGGGCCGCGCCGCCGGGTACGGCATCCAGAACGACTTCGGCGGGCACGGCATCGGCCGCGCCATGCACGAAGAGCCGTTCGTGCCCAACGAAGGCGTCCCGGGACGCGGGCTGCGCCTCGAGCCTGGCCTGGTCATCGCCATCGAGCCGAGCCTGATGGCCGGCGGCGACGACCGGTACCGGATGGCCTCCGACGGCTGGTCGCTGTGCACGGCCGACGGCAGCCGCGGCGTGCACGCCGAGCACACCGTCGCCGTCACGGACGACGGCCCGCGCATCTTGACTCTGCCCTGACCGAGACCCGGGACCGCAGGTTCGCCGCCCCGGCGGTCGTGCTGATAGCCTGTGCAGGCCTGAGCCCGCGTAGCTCAGCGGATAGAGCGTCTGCCTCCGGAGCAGAAAGTCGCAGGTTCGAGTCCTGCCGCGGGCACCCACCTTTCACACGTCACCGGCCGCTGCCGTGCGATTCCGCAGGGCCCGGATCCCCATTCCGTTCGCATGTTCGGCTCTGGCGCCGCAGAGGTGCGGAGCCAGGTGCGGAGCTACTGGGGCCAAAGCAGCAGCATCTCGACAGCGCTGGTGCAGTAACCTCACACCGCTGTCGCGCCCGGAGTCGGAGATCATGGCTCGTGAGCCTTGGTGTCGGCGACGCGGCGCGCCTGCCGTGATCGCCCTTCGAACACCGAGTCCGCGCCCGTGAGTCCGCGCCTTTCATGGAGTTGTTCCGCTCATGCACGACGACCGGTCCCTCGTCGAGAACCGCCTCGAGCGCGTCCTGCGGCAACGGCTGCGTCCGCTGACCCACCGGCCGGTCGCGCCGTTGCGGCTGTCGGCGTGGCACGTCGGCGGCGGGCAGGGCGAGCCGGTGCCGCCGGCCGCGGCGCTGCCCGGGGCCGACGATCCGCCCGCGTACGTCCCCACCCGGGTGGGCGACCGGTGGGGTCCGGCGTGGGGAACGTCGTGGTTCCACCTCGCGGGCGAGGTGCCCACTGCCGCGGCCGGCCGGCGGGTCGAGCTGGTGGTCGACCTCGGCTGGGAGGAGCATTCCCCCGGTTTCCAGGCGGAGGGACTCGTCTACCGGCCGGACGGCTCCGTCGTGAAGGGCCTCAACCCGCGGAACACGTGGATCCCCGTCCCGGCCGGGGACGATCCAGGCGCGCCCGGCGCGCCCGCCCGCGGCGGCGAACCCATCGACCTGTACGTCGAGGCAGCCGCCAATCCGCTGATCATGGGGCCCGACCCGTTCCGTCCCACGGAGCTCGGCGAGAAGACCACGGCGGGCTCCGACCCGCTGTACCGGCTCGCGCGCGCCGACGTCAGCGTCGTCGAGCAGGACGTGTGGGAGCTGGTGCAGGACCTCGAGGTCCTGGACGGCCTCATGCGCGAGCTGGGTGACGGCGAGCCCCGGCGCTGGCAGCTCACCCGTGCCGTCGAGCGCGCGCTGGACGCCATCGACCTGCAGGACGTCGCCGGGACGGCCGCGCGGGCCCGTGCCGAGGTCGCCGACGTCCTCGCCGCACCGGCGCACGCCGGCGCGCACCGCATCCACGCCGTCGGCCATGCGCACATCGACTCCGCCTGGCTGTGGCCGGTGCGCGAGACCGTCCGGAAGGTCGCGCGGACGGCGGCCAACGTCGTCGGGCTGCTGGACGAGTACCCGGACCTCGTGTTCGCGATGTCGTCGGCACAGCAGCTCGCCTGGCTCGAGGAGCACCGCCCGGAGGTCTTCACCAGGGTCGCCGAGCACGTCGACGGCGGACGCTTCGTCCCCGTCGGCGGCATGTGGGTGGAGTCGGACACGAACATGCCCGGCTCGGAGGCGATGGCGCGGCAGTTCGTGCACGGTAAGCGGTACTTCCTGGACACGTTCGGGGTCGAGACCGAAGAGGTGTGGTTGCCCGACTCGTTCGGCTACTCGCCGGCGCTGCCGCAGCTGGTGCGGCTGTCCGGGTCACGCTGGTTCCTCACCCAGAAGATCTCGTGGAACCAGCAGAACCCGTTCCCGCACCACAGCTTCTGGTGGGAGGGCATCGACGGCAGCCGCGTCTTCACGCACTTCCCGCCCATCGACACGTACAACTCCGAACTGTCCGGGCACGAGCTCGCGCACGCGGTACGCAACTTCCGGGACAAGGGCGCGGCAAATCGGTCTCTGGCGCCGTTCGGCTGGGGCGACGGCGGAGGCGGGCCCACCCGCGAGATGGTCGCCCGTGCCCGCCGTACGCACGACCTCGAAGGCTCGCCGCGGGTGTCGATCGAGAAACCCGCCGAGTTCTTCGCCGCCGCCGAGGCCGAGTACGCCGGCTCCGCGCCGGTCTGGGCGGGCGAGCTGTACCTCGAGCTACACCGCGGCACGTACACCTCACAGGCGAAGACCAAACAGGGCAACCGCCGCAGCGAGCATCTGCTGCACGAGGCGGAGCTGTGGTCGACGACCGCCGCCCTGCACGGGCTGATCGACTATCCGTACGACGAGCTGGACCGGATCTGGAAGGTCGTGCTGCTGCACCAGTTCCACGACATCCTCCCCGGGTCGTCCATCGGCTGGGTGCACCGTGAGGCGCGCGACGTCTACGCACAGGTCGGCGCGGATCTCGAGGCGATCATCACCACGGCGCAGGCGGCGCTGGCGGACGCGGGAGCGAGCGCGGACGCGGGCGGGCCCGTCGTGTTCAACGCCGCACCACACCCGCGGTCCGGTGTCCCGGCGTTCGGGGCGGCGCCCACCGTGCCGCCCGCCCCGGCAGTACGCGCCGACGCCGTCGACGGTGGATTCGTCCTCGACAACGCGCTGCTGCGTGTCGTCGTCGACCGTGACGGCACACTGTCGTCGGTGTACGACCATGCCACCGGCCGCGAGACCCTCGCGCCCGGCGCTGCCGGCAACCTGCTGCAGCTCCATCCGGACTTCCCGAACATGTGGGACGCCTGGGACGTCGACGGGTTCTACCGCAACACCGTCGTCGATCTCACCGACGCCGACGAGGTCGCGCTGGTCGCCGACGGTTCGGAGGGGACCGACGCGGTCGCCACGGTCCGGGTCACCCGCACGTTCGGCGACTCCCGTGTGGTCCAGGACGTCTCGCTCGCCGCCGGCGCCCGGCGTGTCGACCTGCGCGCCGAGGTCGACTGGCACGAACGCGAGAAGTTCCTCAAAGCGGCGTTCGATCTGGACGTGCACAGCGCGCGGGCGGCGTACGAGACCCAGTACGGCCACCACCACCGGCCCACGCACGAGAACACGTCCTGGGACGCGGCCAGGTTCGAGGTGTGCGCACACCGGTTCGTCCACGTCGAGGAGCCCGGGTACGGCGTGGCGATCGTCAACGACTCGACCTACGGCCACGACGTCCGCCGCCACGCCCGCCGCGGCGGCGGCACGACCACGACCGTGCGGCTGTCGCTGCTGCGAGCGCCGCGCTTTCCCGACCCGGACACCGACCAGGGAGTGCACACGCTGCGTTACGCACTCGTGCCCGGGGCCGGTGTCGACGAGGCGGTCCGCGAGGGCTGGGCGCTGAACCTGCCGGAACGGGTGGTCGCCGGCGGAGCCGTCGCGCCGATCGTCGAACTCGACTCGCCGTCGGCGGTCGTCTCGGCGGTGAAGCTGGCCGACGACCGCAGCGGTGACGTCGTCGTGCGGCTGTACGAGGCCGGCGGCGGGCGCGGCGAGGCGACGCTGCGGGCCGGTTTCGGAGTCGTGTCGGCCGACGAGACCGACCTGCTCGAGCGCCCGCTCGACCGGGACGCCGTCACCGGGGTCCACGGCGGCGAGGTGGCGCTGCGACTGCGCCCGTTCCAGATCGTCACCGTGCGGCTACGACCCGCCGGAAGCGTGCGCTGACGCCGGCGAGAGCTTATCGACGATGCACTTCCATCACTAGGCTTTTGCACGCGTCACCAGGGCTGCAAGGGTGGTGACGCATGGAATCCCATGCGGAACGTGGTCATTCCCGGCTCACTTGGGGGAGATGTCCGGGTTCGCTCGACAATGGCGTGGTCCGTTTGCATGACGACGCCACTCCTGTCGACCGATACCGGATAATCCGTAGTGGTGACGTTCACCACATCGACTCCATCCCGGCGCGGATCCTCGGTACCGTCGATGCGCCAGCATGGACTATCGTGACGAGGTCGTCGCTGGCTCGACCGAGAGGAATCAGGAGACGTTCGTGAGCGGTTCATTGTTCCGGCGTCATTTCCGGCGCCGCGCGTTCCAGGTATCGCTCGCCACCGCCCTCGTCGCGGGCCTCACGTCAGTCGGGGTCGGCAACGCGGCCGCCGACGGCGCCGATCCCGCCGAGTCCACCTCGGCCACCAGCGCCCCGAGGTCGCCGGTGCGGATGCAGACGTTCGACCCTGAGGACTTCAGCAAGCAAGCCGCACGTCTCCCCGCCGGCCTCGTGTCGGCTGTCCGCCGCGACCTCGGCATCTCGGGCCAGGAGTATCTCGCCGGCGCCGCTGCCGCCCGGCTGGCCGGTGACGTCGTCGCCCATCTCGGCGCCACCGCCCGATCGGCCTGGCTCGAGGGACAGACCCTGCACGTCGCCGTCACCGACGAGGACGCCGCCCCGGCCGCGCGCGCCACCGGCGCGGAGGTGCACATCGGCGACAGCCTCACCGACGCGCTCGCGGCGGCCCGCACCCAGGACAAGATCGCCTACATCGACCGCGAGGCCGGCGAGATCGTCCCGGTCGACGTCGGCCTCCGCGGCGAGCCCGTCAGCGAGGGCGGACTGATCGCGCAGTCGACCTGGCAGGGCGGTGACGGCTTCGCGGTCAGCGATCTGCTGGCGGACTACCGCTGCTCCACCGGGTTCACCGGAACGGACGACGACGGCAACGCCAGCGTGCTCACCGCCGGCCACTGTGCCTCGTCCGACGACGGCCTGTTCAGCTCGCCCGTCAGCGCCCTGACACCACCGGGGCCGATCGGCGCCTCGCCGGAGCTCAACGAGTCCTGGCCCGAGCACATCGGCGCCGAGGTCGGCGAACTCGATCCCGAAAGCGTCACGTTCGGCGGTGGCCAGGACGCCGGCCTGATCGACATCACGGCCGACGACTGGCAGATCGCGCCCGAGGTGACCGCACCCGCGAGCAGCGGCGGCACCACCGGCGAGACCACCGCGCCGCACGACGACGCGCAGCCGGCCGACAGCACCGTCGACGAACCGGCCGACGGCACCGGCGACGAGCCCGCCGACGCCGGCGGCGTGCGCATCCTCGACTCGATCGACGCGATCGCCGGAGCTCCGGTGTGCTCGTCCGGCATGACCTCGGGGTGGACCTGCGGAACCGTCCTCGACGCCTCGATGACCGTCCCCGTCAGCGGCAAGGCGGTCACCGGCTTCCTGATGGACACCTGCGTTCTTCCCGGCGACAGCGGCGGCGCGGTGACCGTCGGCCAGTACGCGCTGGGCATCAACTCCGGCTCGACGTGGCGTAGCTCCACCTGCGAGAACGGATCCAACCCCGACAGGCCCGACGGCGTCAGCCTCGGTTACGCCGTGACCAGCGGGAAGGACAACGTCCAGACGCTGTACGGCGACGCGTGGGAACTGGCCATCCATGTGGGGGCCCCGGTGATCACGTCGCCGGGCGAGGACTCCATGGTCGCCCGCACGCCGACCATCGCCGGGCGGGCAGACGCCGCGTCCGGGGCGACGGTCGAGCTCACCATCGACGGCGAGCCGACGCTGACCACCAAGGTCGACGCCTCCGGGCAGTGGTCGATTCCCGTCGACGAACCGCTGGAGCCCGGCTCGCACGACTACGAGGTCGTCGTGTCCCACTCGACGCCGACCGGCGACCTGACCGTCACGTCGGACCCGACCACCGGCTCGTTCGAGGTCGCCGAGGTGGCCGGCCTGACGGTCGGCTGGCCGCAGCCCGGCGACACGACGGCCTCGCACAGCCCGGCCTTCACCGGCACCGGCGAACCCGGCGCGAGCGTCACGCTGTCGGTGGACGGCGAGAACCTCGCCACCGGCAAGGTCGGCGCCGACGGGTCGTGGTCGTTGAAGCCCGAGGACGGCCTGAGCGTCGGCCGCTTCGACGTCGTCGTGACCCAGCAGGTGGACGGCGAATCGGCTTCGGTGACCGTGCCGGACGTCGGGCTGCGTCCCGAGGCTCCGGTCATCACCAGCCCCGGCCCCGGCGAGGAGGTCGGCACCACGCACACGTTCACCGGTGTCGGCGTGGTCGGCGCGACGGTATCGGTGCGCGTCCGGCCGGACTCGAGCGGCGCGGCCATCGACACCGCGAGTGACGAGCCGCTGCAGGTCCGCACCGACGACGAGGGCATCTGGGAGATCCAGCTGGATGCTCCGCTGCCCGCCGGCGACCAGGCTGTCGTAGCCACGCAGACGGTGGACGACCTCACCTCCGAGCCCTCCGGGCGGGTCTCGTTCGACGTCACCGAGGCCCAGCGCAGCACGCGCTCCATGGGCGACATCGGCGGCGCCGGCAGCGCGGAGGCCGATCTCGCGGACACCGGCTCGACAACCCTGCCACTTCTGACGGCCGCAGCCGCGTTGCTGGCGGCGGGCCTGGTGGTCGTCGTGACACGGCGGCGTCGCACCGCGCGCTGACTCGGGACGTCAGACCGAGCCCGACGAGCACACCGGCCGTGACGCGAATTCACCGGGGGACGTGCCGTCGCCGCGTCACTCCGCAGAACGCGACCGAAATCCGCTATTCGACTTCTCGACCAGGGATTTCAACTCGCTTTGCCGACAATCCCCTTTCCTGCTCTGATTATTGCCACGTCAATGAATTGTCGCGGCGTCACTCCGCGTGACGTGACACACCTCACACGGAAATTCCCGACACCACAGAGCGCATCAGACATTCAACTTCAACAGCGGCGATGTCTTGAATAACGGCTGGAAGCGTGCTGTAAGGTAACTCCCGGTTCTGGGGTCTCGTCCATCGGTTTCGGCTGGCGGCTGGGTCACCAGGGCCATCCATGTCGATGACATATTTCTTGGAGAAACTGTGAGCACAGCCCTGCTGCGCCGTCGTGGCGTTGCACGGGTCACGGGAGTACTGACTGCTTCTGCCCTGGCATGTGTGGGCGTCGTCGCGACGACGACCACGGCCAGCGCGGAGGAGTCGCTCTCCGAGACCCTGCAGACCTTCGCCGCCGACGCGTTCACCGAACAGGCCGCGGACCTCCCGTCCGGCCTGACCCAAGCCATCGAGCGCGACCTCGGCCTTTCGCCCGCCGAGTACCTCGCGAACGCCGCGGCCGCCAAGTCGGCCGCCGACGTCGTTGCGGAGCTCGAAGCCGCCGGCGTCTCCATCAACGGTTCCGTCATCTCCGGGCAGGACCTCACGGTGTACGTCGAGGCCGAGGCCGACGTCCCGCTGGTCGAGTCCGTGGGCGCCACCGTCGAGGTCGGCGAGCCGCCCGAGAGCGACTCCGGCGACCTCGAGAAGCCCGAGCTGTACGCCCAGGACGACTTCAAGGGCGGCTACGGGTACGCGACGCTGGACGACATCGAGAACCCGAGCGGCGCCGGCCGCTGCTCGGCGGGCTTCAACGGCACCAACGCCGACGGTTCGCCGATCATCTACACGGCCGGGCACTGCGGAGCCGACTACGAACAGGGCCACCCCTGGTTCCACCTCCCGGTCGACAGCCCGCTGTTCGGCGACGAGAGCTGGGCCAGCCCGGAGCTGGCGAACAACCCCCAGCTGGGTGAGAACGGGCCGATGGAGTTCGGCGGTGGCAACGACGGCGGCCTGGTCAACGTGACCGACGACTGGACGCTGCCTCCGCAGGTGGCCTACTGGGGCGGCGGCACCGGCGCGCCGGACGACGGCGAGTCGGTCGACATCTACGACTCCACCGACCCGATCGTCGGCCAGCCCGCCTGCAAGTCCGGCGCCACGTCCGGCTGGACCTGCGGCGAGGTGCTGCACGCCGAGGACACCGTCGACGTCGCCGGCACCGACGTCACCAGCTTCGTCTTCACCGCCTGCATGCTCAGCGGTGACAGCGGCGGGTCGATCGTCTCCGGCAACTACGCCCTGGGCGTGGACTCGTGGTCCACCGAGCAGGCCATGAACTGTGATGGCTGGGACCCGGCCACCGAGTACGAGGTGGGCGGCTTCGCCAACGGCGACATCGGCGGTGGCTTCGCGGTCACCAGTGGCTCGGCCAACGCCGAGACCCTGTTCGGTGACGGCTTCAACCTGTCGATCCACGTCGGCACCCCGAGCGTCACCGCGCCCGAGGACGGCGCCACGACCGGCCCGACGCCGACCGTCGAGGGCACCGTCGAGGCCGCCAAGGGCGCCACGGTGACCGTCGAGATCGAGAACGGTCCGACGGTCGAGGGCAAGGTCGCCGCCAACGGCAGCTTCAGCGCCGACGTCGCCGAGGCGCTCGAGCCGGGCACCTACAACTACACCGCGACCGCCTCGCACACCGCCAACGGCGCGAACCAGGCGACGACCTCCGAGTCGACCAGCGGCTCGTTCCAGGTCGCCGAGGCTCCCGAGGTCGAGAAGCTGGCCGTCGACCAGCCGAGCGAGGGCCAGACGACGGGTAACCCGCGTCCGGACTTCACCGGCACCGGTCACCCCGGCGCCACCGTGAGCCTGTCCGTCGGCGGCAACGCCTACGGCGAGGCCGAGGTGGCCGAGGACGGTTCCTGGACCATCACGCCGAACGCCGACCTGCCCATCGGGGTCCGCTTCGACGCGGTGCTGACGCAGACCTTCGAGAACGACACCCAGGAGGTGACCGTCGCCGACCTCGGCATCGAGGCCGCCGACGTGACCATCTCGGTGCCCGAGGACGGTTCCACCGTCAACGGTGACGTGACCTTCGAGGGCACGGCGTTCCCGGGCGCCACCGTCGGCCTCATGCTCGAGCCGGCCGGCGCCACGGACGAGGCGGACGCCAACTCCGCCAGCTCCGAGCAGCTGTCGACGCAGGCCGACGGCAACGAGGACGCCGCACCGTGGCCGGGCGAGTTCAACATCGACGACGAGGGCAACTGGACCTTCAACCCGGACGAGCCCGTGGCGGCGGGTGACTACACCGTCACCGCCACCGCGTCCCTCGACGGCGGCGACCCGGAGCTCTCCGAGTCCGAGGCCAGCGCCTCGTTCACCGTGGCCAACCCGGACAACGGCGACGAGTCGGGCGACGAGTCCGGTGACGCCGGCGGCGCCGAGGGTGGCGACGAGGACCTGCCGGACACCGGTTCGTCCAACACCTGGATGATCTACGTCGGCATCGGCCTGCTCGTGGCCGGTGGCGCCGCCGTGGCCATCCGCGCCCGTCGCAACAGCAGCACCGCCTGATCTGATCAGGTGACGGCCTAGCGCCAACGCCGTCGGCCCCGGCCCCGCATCGCGCGGGATCGGGGCCGACGTCTGTCTCGACCGATGGTGGCGCGTCTACCAGTACTATGACGCTGGTAAACGCACCACCATCGACGCTCAGGCGGCGCGGATCAGCAGTTCGACGAGGTGGACGGCTTTGACGCGGGAGCGACGTGCCAGGAGGCCCTGTTTGAGCTGCAACAGGCAGCCGGGGTTCACCGCGACGACGTAGTCGACGCCGAGCTGCTCGATCTCGTCGAGTTTCGGTGCGAGGACCCGTTTGCTGTCGCGTGGGCGCAGCATCGAGTACGAGCCCGCGGCGCCGCAGCACGAGGCCGCCGACGGCGCTTCGACGTACTCGGCGATCCGTTCGAGTAGCTCTCGCGGCTGGCCGGACACGCCGAGCCCGTTGCGCAGGTGGCAGGAGTCCTGCAGGCTCACCCGCACCGGCCGCGGCTTCCCGTCGGCGCCGGTGGTCATGAGCCGTCCTGCCGGTGCCCACCCGGTCCGGGTGAGGTAGTCGCTGATCTCGGCGACCCGGTCCCGGCCGAGGTGCTCGGCCACGTGCGCGGCGCAGCCGCCGGACGTGGTGACGATGGTGCCGGGCAGGTCCTGCCCGAGCCGCTCGGCCATCGCGCGCCCGCCGGCGGAGTCGCCGTTGTGCGCGTGCAACGCGCCGCAGCAGCCCTGCTCGGCCGGGGCGTCGGCGCCGGGCACCAGCGACACGGCCGCGCGGCTCACCGACGGGAACAGCGCCCGCTCGGCGCAGCCCAGCATGACGTGCGGCGACGCGTCCGACACCGGCCCGCGGGTGCGGGCGAAGCGCCGCACCAGCCCGGACAGCCGCAGCATCGCGCGCCGTTCGACCGCCCACCGCAGCCAGCGCGCCAACCGCGGGCCGTGCCCGGCGCGCCACTGATGGTCGCGCCACTGCTCCAGCATCGGCCCGTACTCCACCCCCGCCGGGCACACCGTCTCGCAGGCACGGCACCCCAGGCAGTACGACGCCTCGTGCTGCAGCACAGGATCGTCGGGCTCGAGGCGCCCGGACTCCAGCGCCCGCATCAGCGTGATCCGACCCCGCGGCGACGACTGCTCGTCCTTGTCCAGCGCGTACGTCGGGCACACCGGCAGGCAGAAACCGCACGAGATGCACCGGTCCAGCAGCTCGACGTCGAAGATCCCGCGGGCGTGCGCACCGTGATCCCCGGTGTCGACCTGCCCCGGCACCCGCGCGAACGCCGCCGGATCGAGCAGCGGGCCCGACGCCGGCGCCGCAGCCTCATCGTCGCCGGTCACCGACCCACCTCCCCGTCGTCGCCCGGTTCGAACACCGACCCGGTCTTGCCCGGGTTCAGCACGCCCGCCGGGTCGAACGCCGTCTTGATCCGCGACAGCAACGCCATCTGCTCCGCGCCCAGCCGCGCCGGCAGCCACGGCAGCTTGGCCGCACCGACACCGTGCTCACCGGTGATCGTCCCACCCAGCTCGATCGCCGCGTCGAAGATGTCACCGATGACCGCCTTCGTGCGCGCGGCCGCGTCCTCATCGGCCGGGTCGAGCACCGCTGTCGGGTGCAGGTTGCCGTCACCGGCGTGCCCGAACGTCGCCACCGTGACACCGTGCCGGGCCGCGATCGCGTCGATCCGGTCGACCATCTCGGCGATCCGCGGCCGCGGCACCCCCACGTCCTCCAGCACCGTCACCGGCGCCAGCCGCGCCAGCGCCGGCAGCGCGCAGCGCCGCGCCGCCAGCAGCGCCTCGGACTCGGCCACCTCGCGCGCCATCGTCACCCCGGTCGCGCCCTCCTTCTCGCACGAACGCGCCATCCGGGACAGGTTCTGCTCGACCAGATCCGACGCGCCGTCGTCACCGAACAGCAACAACGCACCCGCGTCACGGTCCAGACCCAGCCCGGCGAAATCCTCCACCGCGTTGATGCACTTGCGGTCCAGGAACTCCAACGTGGCCGGAACCACCCCGTCGGCGATGATCCGCGCCACCGCCCGCCCGGCATCGGCCAGCGACGCGAAATACGCCACCCCCGTCCCCGTGGCCGGCGGCATCGGCACCAGCGCCACCGTGACCTCGGTGATCACCGCCAACGTGCCCTCCGACCCGGTCAGCAACCGGGTCAGGTCATAACCGGCGACGTCTTTCCACAACCGGCCACCCGTCCGCACGACCTCACCGGTCGCCAACACCGCCTCGAGCCCGAGGACGTAGTTGCGGGTCACCCCGTACTTCAGACCCCGCAACCCACCCGCGCACGTGGCGACGTTTCCCCCGACCGTCGAGACGGTCTTGCTGCCCGGATCCGGCACATACAGCAACCCCCGCGCCGCCGCGGCCGACGCAAGCGCCGACGTCGTCACCCCGGTCTGCACGACCGCCAGCAACTCGTCACCGTCGACCTCGACGATCCGATCCAGCCGGGTGAGCACCACAACGATGCCACCCGCATCCGCCAACGTCGCCGCAGACAGATTCGACCCCGCGCCACGCGGCACCACCGGGAGACGCTCGGAGGTGGCCAGCCGCATCACCGCCGCGACCTCCTCGGTCGAGCCCGGCAACACCACCACATCCGGACGAGCCGCGTACAACGGCGTCGCATCCCGCGCGAACGCCGCCACCGCACCGTCGTCCACCTTCACGTGCTCGGCGCCCACGATCGCCCGCAACCGCGCCACCACGCCGTCGTCGACCATGCCCCAACCGGGTGCGTCCATACGCCGCACGCTATCCGAACCACGGACGGCGGCCCGCGGACCGTCGCCCGGCACCGGCAGGCGCAATTCTGTCGGGGCCTTGACGGAAAGGGCCACACCTTCCTACGTTGACGCGGTGTCGATGCCCATCGGACTGCACGCGCTCGTCAGGCGCGCCCACGAGGAGCGGGTCCTGCGAGCGCTGCGCGAGCGCGGCGCGCTGAGCCGGGGCGTGATCGCCGAGCAGGTGGGCCTGTCCCGCACGACGCTGTCCGAGATCATCAGCGGTCTGCTCCAGCGCGGCGCGATCACCGTCGTCGACACCGACCGTGACCTGCGGACCGGCAGCGGCCGGCCGGCCGAGCGTCTCGCCCTCGATCCCGCGTCCGGGCAGTTCATGGGTGTCGACTTCGGTCACCGCCGCGTCCAGGTCGCCGTCGCCGACGCGTCCCACGAGGTCATCGCGTCCGGCTCGGACCGCTATGCCGACGACAGCTCCTGGCAGCACCGGTTCACCGTGGCGCTGGATCTCATCGACCGGCTCGGTGACGACTCCGGCGTCCGGTTCGGCGCGCTGCAGGCCATCGGCATCGGCCTGCCGGGGCCGTACCCGAACACCGTGCTACACGGCCACGCCGGGCCGGGCTCCGCGGAAGATGCCGATTCCGCGGGTGCTGCCGAGACGGTCTTCGCCGACAGGTTCGGGGCCGCGGTCGTCGTCGACAACAACACCCGCTTCGCCGCACTCGCCGAAGCCATCGCCGCCCACGGCGACAGCCCGGACGACCTCGTCTACGTCCGGCTGTCCGACGGCGTCGGCGGCGGCCTCGTCGTCGGCGGCCGCCTGGTGACCGGCGCGACCGGGCTGGCCGGCGAGCTCGGTCACGTCACCGCGCTGCCCGGCGGGCGGGGCTGCCGGTGCGGCAAGCGGGGGTGCCTCGAGACGGTCGCATCCGTCCCCGCGATCCTGGCCGAGTGCCGTGCACGCGGCGCCGCCGTGCACACGCTGGAGCAACTCGCCGCGGCCGTGGCGAACGGCGACACGACCGTCGACAGCGTGCTGACCGAGGCCACCGACGCGCTCGGGCGGGTGATCGCCGCGGCCGCGATGGCCCTGAACCCCGCCGGCGTCGTCGTCGGCGGCCGGATCACCGCGCTCGCACCGGTCCTCGTCGAGCGGGTCCGCGCCGTCGTCGCCGCCGACATGTTCCCGGGCGCCGACGCGCCGGCCGTCCGGGCCGCGCGGCTGTCCGACGACGACGGCGCTCTCGGTGCGCTCGCCGCGCTCTTCCACAGCTCGCCGCTGCTCGCCGGTTATCCCGAACCCGACGTCGCACCCACCCACGCCGTGCAGCCGCCCCGGTGACGGCCGCGCCGAAGACGGAGGACACCCAGATGAGGCTCACCCGACCGCGTCCCGGCACGATCACCACCACCCCGTCGGCGTACTCCACCGGCGCTGCGTTCACGGCGGCCGGCCAATGACCGGACGCAGCAACATCCTGTTCCTCATGACCGACCAGCACCGGGCGGACACGCTCGGCGCCTACGGCAACACCCGGGCGGTCACGCCGACACTGGACGAACTGGCCCGCACCGGCACCAGGTTCGACCGGTGGTACACGCCCACCGCCATCTGCACGCCGGCGCGGGCCAGCCTGCTGACCGGGCAGGCGCCGTTCCGGCACAAGCTGCTGGCCAACTACGAGCGCAACGTCGGCTACATCGAGGATCTCGGCGACGACGTGTTCACCTTTCCCGCCGCGCTGCGCGAGCGGGGCTACAACTGCGGCCTCATCGGCAAGTGGCACGTCGGCACGGCCAAGACGGCGGCGGACTTCGGCTTCGACGGGCCCGACCTGCCCGGCTGGCACAACCCCGTCGACAACGAGGACTACGTCGCCTACCTCGCCGACAACGGCCTGCCGCCGTACGAGATCACCGACCGCATCCGCGGCACCCTGCCGAACGGCGGCCCGGGCAACCTGCTCGCCGCGCGGCTGCGGCAGCCGCTCGAGGCGACGTTCGAGCACTATCTCGCCACCCGGACCATCGAGATGCTCGAACGCTACGCACACGACCTGCGCGAGCGGGAGGCGCCGTTCTTCCTGGCGCTGAACTTCTTCGGGCCGCACCTGCCGTACATCGTGCCGGACGAGTACTTCGACATGGTCGACGCGGACGAGGTCGAACTGCCGCGCTCGGTCGACGAGACGTTCCAGGGCAAGCCGCCGGTGCAGCGCAACTACAGCGCCCACTGGACGTTCGACACGATGCCGACCGAGGTCAGCCGCAAGCTGGTCGCGGTCTACTGGGGCTACGTCGCCCTGATCGACCACGAGATCGGCCGCGTCCTGGCCGCGATGGACCGTCTCGGGCTGACCGACGAGACGGCGGTCTTCTTCACCGCCGACCACGGCGAGTTCACCGGCTCGCACCGCCTGCACGACAAGGGGCCGGCGATGTACGAGGACATCTACCGCACGCCCGGCATCGTCCGGGTGCCCGGCGCACCCACCGGGGTGGTCCGGCCGGAATTCGTCAGCCTGCTGGACTGCACGTCGACGATCCTGGAGCTCGCCGGCGCGGACGCGACGCCGGCGGTCGACTCGCGCAGCCTGCTGCCGCTCGTCAGGGGCGAGACCGTCGAATGGGACGAGGACATCGTCTGCGAGTTCCACGGGCACCACTTCCCGTACCCGCAGCGGATGCTGCGCACCGACAGGTACAAGCTCGTCGTCAACCCCGAGTCGACGAACGAGCTGTACGACCTGCACAGCGACCCGGACGAGCTGCTGAACGTCTACTCGCTGCCGGAGATGGCCGAGGTCGTGGGGCCGATGATGCGGCGCCTCTACACCGTCCTGCGCGACCGTGGCGACAACTTCTACCACTGGATGACGTCGATGTACGACGTCGGCGACGTCGAGTACGACCCGACGCTCAGCGGGCTGGACGAGTCGACCTACCGCGACGGCTCCCGCTGACGGCTCACGATGTTCTGTTGCGGCACGGAGGGTTGTTGCCTGTGAGTCGCGGATGGAGTCCGGACAACGAGGTACATCCGCGACTCACAGGCAACAAGGATCGCTTCAGCCTTCTGAGCCCGCGACTGCCGCGCCCGTGGCAGCGAGGTCGTAGGTGCGCACGTAGTCGAACTGCGCGGCCGCGCCCGGCGCGTTCATCGTGATCAGCCCGATCCGCAACGGGTCCCGCGCCGGCAGTGACCAGGCGCCGCCCCAGGTCCAGTGCTCACCGTCGGTGCTGGACGCCATCCGCACGTCGTGCTCGTCGTTCGCCTCGTCGTACACGTACGCCAGCCGCAGCCACGTGGTGTCCGCGGCGGGCCCACCGAACATCGGCCCGGTGAACACGTCGATGGGCGGCGTCGTCGTCGGCCGCTCGGCCTCCTTCATGAACTCGGTCAGGTGGAACACGTCTCCCCCGCCGAAGCGCATGCCCAGCACCGTGTGCGTGAGCTTGAGGTAGCGGTCGTCGTTCTCGTACAGCACCAGCCCGGCCTGCTGGGCGGGGCGGTCGCCGTCGAACTCGAGCTTGGTCTCGACGACGAAGTCACCCTGCGGGGTGTCGCGCAGCAGCACCGGCGCGGTGTTGCTGCCCCGCCACAGCTCGGTGCCGTCGGTGGACCAGTTCAGCGCGCCGCCGCCGAGCGTCGCGTCCGATCCTTCCCCGCGCAGCCAGCTCCACGCCGGATCGGCCGTCTCCGGGCGCCCGGTCCCGTCGAACTCGTCGGAGTACTCGTCCAACTGCTCGCCCAGGACCGGTTCGGGCACCCGCTCGGACACCGGCTCGTGCAGCGGCACCGCACTGACGTTGTCCGCGACCGCCGGAGCCCCGACACTGGCGACGCCGACCCGGTCGACATGCCGCGCACCGGCCGGCAGCTCGGCCGACACCCGGCCCAGCGGGTCGCGCAGGCGGTCGGCGGACACCTCCGCCGTCACCGTCGAACCGCGCCGCTCGATCGCCAGCGTGTGCCACGACTGGTAGTCGAACGTGTCCGGCAGCGGCGTCTCGTACTCGAACGTCTCGCCGTCGGCCGTCACCGTGATCACCAGCGCCTGCTTCGCCCGATCGACCCAGGTCACGACCTCGTCACCGGCCCGGTCACCGGCGCCCGCCAGCACCAGCCCGCTCGCGCCCGACGAGCCCCCGGCGGCCAGCTTCACGTCGCCCTCGACGCGGACGTCGCCACGGACCGGTCGCCGGTCGACGAGGTACGCCGGTTCGGCCGGCGCGGCGGTCTGTACGGCGACGCCACCGGCGTCCGGGCGAGAGCCGGCGGCCCAGCGCGCGTCCGCCGAACCCGCGGAGCCCCACCGCGCGGGCAGGCCCTCGTCGAACGCGCTGCCGACGGCCGCCGTGGTGACCGGCGCCTGCTGAGGTCCGTTCGACGGACCGGCGCCGCCGCGCACGACCGGCCAGCCGTCGATCCACTCCAGCCGGTCGATCATCATCGGCCGCTTGGACAGACTGGCCAGCCGGCCGCCGGTGGCGCCGTCGACCGGCGGGAAGTCCGGATCGTCGGCGGAGATCGCGTGATAAACCAGCCAGTCCTGCCCGGCCAGGTCGGTCTGGATGGCGCTGTGGCCGGGGCCGACCCATCCGTTCCCGTTCGCCGCCGCCACGATGCTGCCCTTGCTCGTCGGCTCCATCAGGTCGACGCCCTGCCGGGTGACGAACGGGCCCCGCGGGTCCTCCGCCCGCCCGACCTTCACCGTGTACCCGCTGAAGGCGCCCTGGCAGCAACCGGCGTCGGAGTAGAACATGTAGTAGTAGCCATCGCGCTCGACGACGAACGCGCCCTCGGCGCGCCGGCCTTTCGCGACCTGTGTGACCGGGCCGACAAGCGCCGTCGCGTCCTCGTTCATCGCCGAGACGCAGATCAGGTCGTAGCTGCCCCAGTAGACGTAGTGGGTCCCGTCCGAGTCCGTGAACAGCGCCTGGTCGATGTTGCCCGTCGGACAGCCGCTGCCGCCGGCCGGGATGATCAGCCCGTGGTCCTCCCACGGGCCGGTCGGGCTGGCGCTCGTGGCCAGGGCCACGCCGCCGCTCGAGAGGCTGTACGTCAGGTAGTACGTCTCGTCGATGTAGCGGATGTCCGGCGCCCAGGCCCGGGCGTTCGTGGGCCACCAGTCCGGCTGCTCGCCGGCGGCGTAGACGTCGCCGGTGTACTCCCAGCTGGTCATGTCCTCGGACCGGAGGACGGGGAGGATGTGCTCGCCGGTCTCGCCCGCGCTGTTGAAGATCGGGTTGGTGGTGCCGTACGCGTACCACGCGCCGTCCTTGCCCCGGATCATCGTGGGGTCCGGGAAGGTGTCGACGACGCCTTCGGTCACCGGGTTCGTGTAGCTGCGGGTCGACTCCGCCGCCGCGGTCGCCGGCTCGCTCGCGGTCGTCGGCTCGGCCGAGCCGGCGGTCGTCACGGTCGCCGCGGCCGCCACGGTGACCGCGGCGACGACGGCCGGCACGGTGCGATGGACTCTCATCTGAACGCCTCCCTGGTGGTTGAAGCTGTTCGAAAGTGTTCGCGAGGCTAGGGAAAGTAGATTTTTCCGTCAATGACTCGACATAATCGAACTTGCCTGGTCGGCCGCTCGTGCTGATCACAGCAACCGTCGTCCAGGGCCGACGGCGGCTACTGGCAGGATGCGTACCGTGCGTCGGCTGCTGTTGGACCTGACACCACTGCGCATCAGTTCCGCCTACCGCCGGCTCTGGGCCGGCATGTCCCTGTCGGGCATCGGGACGCACCTGACCACGGTGGCGGTCGGCCTGCAGGTGTACGACCTCACGTCGTCGACCTTCAGCGTCGGCATCGTCGGTGCGTTCGCCCTGGTGCCGCTGGTGGTCCTCGGGCTCTACGGCGGCTCCGTGGTCGACGCGCACGACCGGCGGCGCGTCGTCATCGTCACGTCGGCGGGCCTGCTGATCGTCGCTTCGGCGTTCGCCGCGCAGGCGTGGCTGGCGATCGAGCAGGTGTGGCTGCTGTACGGCCTCGTCGCCACGCAGAACGGGTTGTTCGCCATCAACGTCCCGGCACGCACGGCGATCGTCCCGCGGCTGGTTCCCGGCAGGCTGCTCCCCGCGGCCAACGCCCTGAACAGCCTCTCCATGAACATCGGCCTGGCCGTGGGGCCGCTGCTCGCCGGGGTTCTCATCGACCACGTCGGCTACGGATGGACGTACAGCATCGAGGCGATGCTGCTGGCCGCCGCGGTCGTCATGTTGTCCGCCCTGCCGTCGATACCGCCCGAGGGCACCGTCACCCGGGCCGGGCTCGCGTCGGTGCTCGAGGGCTTCAGCTACCTGCGGACCCGCTCCAACGTCCGGATGACCTTCGTCGTCGACCTGGCGGCGATGGTCCTGGCCATGCCGCGGGTGCTGTTCCCCGCCATCGCCGCGGTGGTCCTCGGCGGCGGCTCGACCACCGTCGGAATCCTGATGTCCGGCTTCGCCGTCGGCATGATCACCGCCGGAGTACTGTCCGGGCCGCTCGGCCGGGTCCGGCGCCAGGGGCTCGCAGTCGTCGTGTCGGTGATCGGCTGGGGCCTCGCCGTCGTCGCTTTCGGGGTCGTCGTGTCGCTGGCCCCCGGGCCGGCAGCGGATGGCGGGGCGCACTGGATGCTGTGGCCCGCGGCCGCGTGCATGGCTCTGGCGGGAGCCGCCGACGCCGTCAGCGCGGTGTTCCGGATGACGATCCTGCAGGCCGCCACCCCGGACGCGATGCGGGGACGGCTGCAGGGGGTGTTCATCGTCGTCGTCGCCGGCGGTCCTCGGCTCGGTGACCTGACGCTCGGATCCGTCGGCGAGGCGGCCGGCGAGAGCACCGCGGCCGTCGCCGGCGGGCTGGCCTGTGTGGTGGTGGTCGCCGCACTCGCGGTCACGCAGCGGCGGTTCGTCCGCTACGACGCCGAGCACCCCACACCGTGAGCCCGGCGCCGAACCGCCGGCACCCGGCCGGAATACTGGCGGACATGCCGAACCCCGAACCGACACCCGCGACCCGCCTGGTCACCGGCGGACGCCCCGCGCACACGCCGGACGCCCCGCTGAACGAGCCGGTCACGTTCGCCTCGACGTACCACGCCGGTGGTGACATCGGCTACGGCCGGTACGGGAACCCGACCTGGTCGGCGTTCGAGGACGTGCTGGGCGACCTCGAAGGCGGTCGAGCGCTCGCGTTCTCCTCCGGCCTGGCCGGGTCCAGCGCGGTGCTGTCGCTGTTACCCGACGGCGGCACGATCGTCGCGCCGGAGTGTGCGTACCTCGGTGTGCTCGACCAGATGCGTCAGCTCGAGACGCTGGGGCGCGCCACTCTCGTCCAGGTCGACATCACCGACACCGCGGCGCTGACCGCGGCCGCACGTACCGCGTCCATGGTCTGGCTCGAGTCGCCGTCCAACCCGAACCTCGACGTCGCGGACATCCGCGCAGTCACCGACGCTGCGCGCGCTGCCGGCGCCCGCACCGTCGTCGACAACACGTTCGCGACGCCGCTGTTGCAGCGCCCGCTCGACCTCGGCGCCGACGTCGTCGTGCACAGCGCCACCAAGATGCTGTCGGGCCACTCCGACGTGGTCCTGGGCGCCGTCGTCTGCGGCGACGACGACGTCCACGGACGGCTGGACACGCACCGCCGTCTGCACGGCGCCATTCCGGGACCGATGGAGACCTTCCTCGCGCTGCGCGGTGTTCGGACACTGGACGTGCGGCTGGAGCGCGCGCAGGCCAACGCCGCCGAACTGGTGCGACGGATGAGCGGGCACCCCGCCGTCGGCCTCGTACGCTACCCCGGCTTCGGCACCATGTGCTCCGTCGAGGTGACCGGCGGCGCGGAGGCGGCCGATCGGGTCGTCGACGCCGTACGGCTGTGGGTGCACAGCACCAGCCTGGGCGGCGTGGAGTCGAGCCTGGAGCGCCGGCGTCGGTGGCCGTCCGAAAGCTCCGCGGTCGCCGAGTCGCTGCTGCGGCTCTCGGTGGGTGTCGAGGACGTCGACGACCTGTGGCGAGACCTGTCCCGTGCTCTGGACTCAGCTGGGCGCTGACCACGGCGCGCCCGCGTCACCAGGCTTTCGCATGCGTCACGAGGGCTGTACGGGTGGTGACGCATGGAATTCCATGCGGAACGTGATCATTCGTCCCCGGGGTGGGCCGACCACCAGAGGTCTTGGTAGGGCCCCGGACGGGCCACCAGATCGCGGTGGGTGCCGCGCTGCACGACCCGGCCCGCGTCCAGGACGACGATCTCGTCGACACCGTCCAAGCCGTCCAGCCGGTGCGTGACCAGGACGGCGCTGCGCCCGCGGGTGGATGCCAGCAGGTCGGCGACCAGCTCGTCGGCGGTGTCCGGGTCGAGTCCCTCGGTCGGCTCGTCCAGCAGCACCACCGGCGGGTCGCCCAGCAGCGCGCGTGCCAGCGCGAGCCGCTGCCGCTGGCCACCCGACACCTGCGCTCCGGACGCTCCGACGACGGTGTCCAGCCCGCTCGGCAGCGAGTCGACCCAGTCCAGCAGCCGCGCCGTGGCCAGCGCCGCGCGCACCTGCTCGTCACCGGCCTCGGGCGCGGCCAGCAGCAGGTTCTCGCGGATCGTGGTGTGGAACAGGTGCGCGTCCTGGGTGACGCCGCTGATCGCCGCGCGGACGTCGTCGCCGGCGAACTCGCGGACGTCGTGTCCGTTCAGCCGGATCTGCCCGGCCGAGGGCTCGATGAACCGCATCATCGCCGCCAGCAGCGTCGACTTGCCCGAGCCGCTCACGCCGACCATCGCCACCCGGGTGCCCGGACCGAGCCGCAGGTCGACACCGTCGACGGCGTCGCTCGGCGCGTCCGGGTACCGCACGTGCAGTGCATCCAGCTCGACGGTGACGTCACGGCCCGGTGCCGGGCGCGGGCTGACGGGTTCACCGACCGGCGCCGGCGTGTCGAGCACCGCGAGGATCCGGCCCAGCGCCGCACGCGACTCCAGCAGCCGGTGCACCGCGCCGACCATCGGCATCATCGGCTCGAACGAGATGAGCGCCGTCAGCGCCACCACCGGGACCAGCACCGGCTCGAGCGTCCCGTCGGCGGCCGCCCCCATGGCGACGACGGTCACCAGCACCGTCGTCGCGCCCTGGACGAGCATCGCCGTCGCCGTGCCGGCGGCCGACGACAGCGCCGCCCGACGTTCCACCCGGGCCAGTCGCCGTGCCGCCGCGTCCGCCGCGGACAGCGCGTCAGCGGTGCCACCGAGGACCGCGAGGTCGGCGCTGCCCTCGAGCAGATCGACGTTGCGCGCGGACAGCTCCGCCCGCGCCGGCGCCAGCAACCGCGCGTTCCGGCGAGCCGCCGCGAGCGTCACCAGCGGCACCACGAGCGCCGCGAGCACCAGCCCGGCGGCCAGGACCGCGCCGGCCGACGGCAGCAGCACGGTCGAGAACCCGACGGCCACCGCCGCCACCGCCAGCGCCGTGCCCACCGGCACGAGGACGCGGACCACGAGGTCCTGCACCGCCTCGACGTCGGAGACCATGCGGCTGAGCAGATCGGCGCCGCGGTAGGCGGGCAGTCCGGACGGGGCCAGGGGCACCAGCGCGTCGTACAGCTGCCCGCGCAACGTCGCCAGCGCCCGCAGCGCGGCATCGTGTCCCGCGAGCCGTTCGGCGTAGCGGAACGCGCCGCGAGAGGTCGCGAAAGCCCGCACCCCGACGATGGCCAGCGACAGTGCCGCCAGCGGCGGCTGCTGCGCGGCACGCGCGATCAGCCAGGCGGCCGTGGCCATCAGGGCCAGCGTCGCCAGCTCGGCCGCCACCCCGGCAGCCACCGCGAGCGTCAGCCGGCCGGCATGCGTGCGCAGGATGCGCACCAGCCGGGCCGCGGGGCGCCGCCGGGACCCGGTCGCCGGGGCGGACGCCGGCCGCGGCCGGACGCGTTCGGCCGCGGCCGTCACGTCGCCACCACCGCGGTCCGTGCCCCGCCGGCCGAATCGGCCGCCACGCGTCCGTGCTCGAGGCGGATCACCCGGTCGGCGTCGGCGACCATCGCCGGACGGTGCGCCACGACGACGACCGTGCGCCCGGCCATCAGCCGCGCCGTCGCCTCGACGACCTTCGCCTCGCTCGTGGCGTCCAGCCCGGCCGTGGGCTCGTCCAGGATCAGCAGCGGCGCGTCGCGGAGGAAGGCGCGGGCGAGTGCGACCCGCTGCCGCTGACCGGCGGACAACCCGGCGCCGCGCTCTCCCAGAACCGTGTCGTACCCGTGCGGGAGCGCCGTGACGAACTCGTCCGCGTGTGCCAGCCGCGCGGCGTGGCACACCTGCTCGTCGGTGGCGCCGGGGTAGCCGAGACGGATGTTCGCCGCGACGCTGTCGGCGAACAGGTGCGGCCGCTGCGGCACCCACGCCAGGCCGTCCCGCCAGCCGCGCACGGCCGCCTCCGGCGGCGCGGCCGCGAGATCGACCGCCCCGTCGGCGCCGGTGACCAGCACGCGTCCGGCACCCGGTGGCACCAGACCCAGCAGCACCGACAGCACCGTCGTCTTGCCGGCGCCGCTGGGCCCGACCAGGGCCACGTGCTCGCCGGCGCCGATGGTGAACGAGACGGCGTCCAGCGCGGGCACGTTCCGGCCCGGGTACGACACCGACACCCCCTCGAACCGCACAACCGAAACGCCGTCGCCGGCCGGAGACGAGGAACCGTCAGGCCGGGCGTCAGGTCGCGAAGCCGGCGTCAGAGAGCCGTCCGTGGCATGTTTCTCCGCCACGGACGGCGAAAGCCGGCGTAGCGAGCTGTCGTCCGGCCTGACAACAGGAGAGTCCAGGACGGCGAAGGCGCGTTCGGCGACTTCCAGCCCTTCGGTGCTGGCGTGGAACTGCGAGCCGAGGGCCCGCCACGGCAGGTACGCCTCGGGCGCCAGCAACAGCACCAGCAGGGCGGTGTGCAGGTCGAGCTCGCCGTCGAGCAGCCGCAGCCCCACCGGCACGGCCACCAGCGCGACCGACAGCGTCGCCACCAGTTCCAGCACCAGGGCGGACAGGAACGCGACCCGCAGCGTCGACATCGTGGCGCTGCGGTGCTCGTCCGCCGCACGGCGCACCGCCGCGGCCTGCGCCTGCGCCCGCCCGAACGCGCGCAGCGTGGGCAGCCCGGCGACGAGGTCGAGGAACTGCCCCCCGAGGCGTTCGAGCGCGCTCCACTGGCGCCGGGTCGAACGCTTGGTCTGCAACCCGACGAGCACGCCGAAGACGGGGATCAGCGGCAGCGTGACGCAGATGATGACCGCGGACGCGAGGTCGGCGACGGCGATCTGCACGATGATCGCGACCGGCACGACGGCCGCGACGAACAGCTGCGGGAAGTAGCCGGTGAAGTAGGGGTCGAGCGCGTCCATGCCACGGCCGAGCGTGGTGGCCAGCCGTCCGGTGTGCTGGCCGGACAGCCACTGCGGCCCCAGCTCCTGGGTCCGGTGCAGCACACGGCGCCGCAGCGACGCCTTGACCGCGGCCGCGGCGCGTTGCGACGCGACCTGCTGGCACCAGGCCAGGCCCGCGCGCCCGGCCAGCACCAGCGCCAGCGCGGTCAGCACCGGCCTCAACTCGCCCGGCGACGGGCTGTCGACGACGGCGTCGGCCAGCGCACCGGCGAGCAGGTCGGCCTGGACGAGGATCAGCGCCGCACCGGCCGCGGCCATCGCGGCGAACGCGGCGACGACGAACGGCGCCGAGGGTACGGCGCCGAGCAGACGACGGGCGAGAGCGTTCAGAAGAACACCGCCGATCCCTCGCCGACCCGGCGGCGGAACAGCCACCACATCCACGCCTGGACGGCGATCAGCACCGGGACGGCGGGCAGTGCGATAGCGGCGAGCAGGTCGAGCGTGCGGGGTCCGGCGGCGCCCTCGAGCAGCCGCGGCGTGGTACCGACGCCGACGGCGATCGGCGCACACGCCGCGGTGACGGCGGTGCACGCGTACACCCGGCCGGGCCGGTGCCGTACGTCGCCACGCCGGAGCAGCACCACGGCGAGCGTCGCCGCCACCGTCGCGACCGCGGCCACCGCGAATGCGGGGACCGGGCGGGCAACCTGGGTCCGTGCCAACGGCGTCGCCGCGGCGACGGCGAGGACGAGAGGGGGGACGACGGCGCCGGCTCGGCCCGCGACGCCGTGCGCCCGGGTGCGGAGGCGGTCCGGCAGCCGAAGCGCGGCGAAGGCAGCACCGTGCACGGCGAACACCGCGACCATGGTCACTCCCCACAACAACGAGTACGGCCCCACCAGTGTCTCAACACCCGGACCGCCGTCGCGGGGCACCCCCTGGACGACGTTGGCGAGCAGAAGTCCCCAGACGAACGCGAACCCGCCGCCGGCCAGCACGACGACGCGCTCCCAGCCGTCGCGCCACACGTCGCCCGGCAGCCGGCTGCGGAACCAGACACCGGCGTCGCGGAGGATCCACGTCACCACGAGCGCGACGACCAGCGGATAGAACGCACCCAGCAAGTCCTTCTCGAGGCCGGGGAACGCTCCGATCAGCACTCCCGCCGCTGCGACCAGCCACACCTCTCCGGCCAGCAGGAACGGTCCGAGCGCGGTCAGGACGAGCCTGCGGCCGACGCCGTCGCCGCCGACGGCGCGCATCGTCATGCCCAGCCCGAGGTTGGCGCCGTCGAGCACGAACCAGCCGGTGACCATCACCCCGAGCGTGAGCAACCAGACCGTGTCCATCGTCAGTCCCTCCTGGTGAATTCGAGCGCCTCGCGCGTGCCCGCCTCACGGGTGCCCGGCCCAGGCCGATCGGCGGGCGCCACACCCGCTTCGCCGTCGACCCCGTCGCCCCCTTCGCCGTCGCCCCCGTCACCGACGAGCGAGCCGCCGAGGACCATGCCGTGGGGCCCGCGCCGCGCCAGCCGGGCGATCAGCCACCAGTCCGCGGCCGCCAGCGCCGCGAACACCGTCCCGAACACGAGCAGGCTGATCAGCACCGTGCCGGCGCTGCGCGAGGAGACCGCCTCGTCCACCGTCAGCTCGCCGTACACCATCCAGGGCTGGCGCCCGACCTCACGGACCAGCCATCCGCAGACCACGACCACGAACGGCCACGGGACGATCCAGACGTAGAAGCGGTGCCAGAACCGCCGCAGCCGCCGCGGCCGCGCCCGGTCGAACGCGTTCTTGATCAACAGAAACGGCAGCACCACGAAGATCAGGCCGAACGCGTACCCGCTGAGGTCCATGACCAGCCACGGGATCGACAGCCACTCCGGCGGCATCCAGTCGCCCGGGCCGAACCGGTCCTGGAGCTCCGCCGCGACCTCGGCCCGCCGTTGCCCGCCCTCGAAGATCGCCAGCTTGCTGTCGGCCAGGTAGGAGAACTGGGCGTAGCCGAACTCGAACGTGAGCGTGGAGCCGACAGTCCCGGCGAGGACGGCCAGCCGCAGCGACCGGCGGAAGAAGTCGACGTCGGTGCCCCGCAGGAAGTGCCACGAGCACACGGCCACCATCAGCACCGCGACGGTGAGCAGGCAGACCGGCGCGATGTGCAGCAGCGCGCCGACCGTGTGCTCGTTGGTCAGCAGCGCACCGAAGTCCTCGATCCGCGCGGTCCCGTCCTCGACGACGTGCCCGACCGGGTTCTGCAGGAACCCGTTGGCGACCATCACCCAGTAGGCGGACAGGTATCCGGTGAGCACGACCAGCCAGAACAACGCGGTGTGCACCCACCGGTTCAGGTGGTGCCAGCCGAAGATCCACATGCCGAGAAACGTGGACTCCAGAAAGAACGCGACCAGCGTCTCGGTGGCCAGCGGGGCGCCGAACACGTCGCCGGCGTAGGTCGTCAGCCCGCTCCAGTGCAGGCCGAACTGGAACTCCAACGCGATGCCGACGACGATGCCCAGGGCGTAGTTGACGACGTAGATCTGGCCCCAGAACCGGGTCATCCGCTCGTGAAGCTCCCGGCCGGTGACCGCCCAGCGGGTCTGCATGATCGCCACCAGCGGCGCCAGACCGAGCGTGGTGACCACGAACAGGAAATGGAAGATCGTCGTCGTCGCGAACTGCAGCCGCGACAGGTCCACCACGCTCATCCGACGCCTCCCCGCGCCCGGCCCGGCAGGATCGCTTGGCCATCGAGCGCCTACATGTCGTCTAGCTACCTATCGAAACACTACCTATTGAACATGTAGGCTGCCAACATGAAGGCCGACGCCTTGCGGGGGCACCTCGACGCGCTGATCCTCGCCGTGGTCGAGGACGAGCCGCTGCACGGCTACGGCATCTCCGAGGCGCTGCATTCCCGCAGCGAGGGCGCCATCGACCTGCCCACCGGCACCCTCTACCCCGCGCTGCGCCGGCTCGAGCGGCTCGGCTACCTGCGCAGCTCGTGGAGCACGGTCGGCGGCCGCAAACGGCGTACGTACCAGCTGACCCGGTCCGGCCGCGCCGAGCTAGCGGCGCGGCAACACGACTGGCACCAGACCAGCAGCGTCATCGGGGCGATCCTCGGGACCGGACCGGCCGGGTGAGGTGAGCCGGACGCAGCGCCAGGCGACCGACGCCGTCCACCCGACGGACACGATCGACAGCGCGAACAGGATCGGCAGCTCCGGACCCTTCCACACCGTGATGCCCTGCGGGGCGAACGCGTTGAGCACCGTCCCGACCACGACGTCGACCAGCAGGCTGACGAGCACGCCGATGCCCATGATCCGCACCACGCGGTGCGTCGGCACGAACCGCCCGCCGCGCCCGAGCAACGGAACGGCCAGCGCCAGCGCCACCAGAACGACGATGTTCGACACATCCACGGCCTGGGCGAACATGCCGTACTCCGGGCTCGGGCGAGGCCAGCCCTGCTCCCTCGCGGCTGTCTGCCATGTGTAGTGTGCCAGCGCGAACTGCGTACTGCCCAGAACGATGGACAGCGCCGCCAGGTAACGGCCGGTCGCCGCCGCGAGCTCGTCGCGCAGCCCGGCCGCGACGACACTCGGCGGACCGAACTCGTCGACGGCGCGCCGCTCGGCCTCGGCCGGCGACACGCCGTCGTCGCGGTGTGCGCGCGTCGCGTCGTGCAGCCCGTCGCGCACCTCACGGATCATGTTCGCCCGCAGCACACGCGGACCACGCAGCTCACGACGGAGGGTGGCGAGGTAGGCGTCGATCACGATCCACTCCAGACGTGCACCGTCCGGCTGTGTCCACCGGCACGACTCGGCACCCGCCAGCGTAGCCGCCGGGCACGACGGCGACGGGCGCCCAGACCCGGATCTGGGGGCCCGCTCAGGGAGATCCCCGAGCGCCGCCGGCACACCCGTAGACTTGCCGCGCATCGTGACCTAGGCCACGATGACCTCCATGCGCCCGGTCCCGGCCTGCGGCTAATCTGTACCAGAGCAGCCGCGCATATTCGAACGGAAGAAGGCGAACGCGACAGTGGCCCCCACCGGCCCGCCATCGGGATTCGGACCGAACGAATGGCTCGTCGAGGAGTTCTACGAGAGCTGGCTCGAAGATCCCAGCAGCGTCGACCCGGAGTGGGCGGAGTTCTTCTCCGAACGTGCCGCCGCTTCCGACTCGTCGTCCGGGAGCCGGCCCGAGACCACCGCAGCATCGACCGCGAGGACGACCGTGACATCCAAGGATGCGACGCCGGCCGACGCCACCTCGTCGGCGCCCCCCGCCCCCTCCACCCCGAAGCCCGCCGCGGCCGCGCCGGAGTCCACGACGGGTGGCGCCACCCCGGGGTCCGGGACCGCGCAGTCCGGCGCCGGTGAGTCCGGGTCCGGCACGACCGCCGCCACCCCGTCATCCACGACGCCGCCCCCGGCGACCGACCGCGCGCCCGCCTCGCGGACGCCTGCGGACGCGCCCAGCGCGACACCCGTGCAGAACGACGGCGCGGCCGACGAGGCCGAGCTGACGCCACTGCGCGGCGCGCCGGCACGCACGGCGGCCAACATGGAGACCAGCCTCGAGGTCCCCACCGCCACCAGCGTGCGGGCGGTGCCGGCCAAGCTGCTGGTCGACAACCGCATCGTCATCAACAACCACCTCGCCCGCTCCCGCGGCGGCAAGGTCTCGTTCACCCACATCATCGGCTACGCGCTGGTCAAGGCGCTGAGCCTGATGCCGGACATGAACACCGCCTACGGCGAGAAGGACGGCAAGCCGGCGCTGGTCACGCCCGCACACGTCAACCTCGGCCTGGCCATCGACATGCAGAAGTCCGACGGCACCAGGCAGCTGCTCGTGCCCAGCATCAAGCGGGCCGAGGCCCTGAACTTCGCCGAGTTCTGGGCGGGCTACGAGGACGTCGTGCGCCGTGCCCGCGACGGCAAGCTCGGCATCCCCGACTTCCAGGGCACCACCATCACGCTGACGAACCCGGGCACCATCGGCACGGTGCACTCGGTGCCCCGGCTGATGAAGGGGCAGGGCACCATCATCGGCGTCGGCGCCATGGAGTACCCGGCCGAGTACCAGGGCGCCGCACCCGAGACCCTGGCCCGCCTCGGCGTGTCCAAGACGCTGACGCTCACCAGCACCTACGACCACCGGGTCATCCAGGGCGCGCAGAGCGGCGACTTCCTCCGGCTCGTACACCGGCTGCTGCTCGGCGAGGACGGTTTCTACGACGAGATCTTCCACGCCCTGCGCATACCGTACGAGCCCATCCGCTGGGCCACCGACGTCACGGCGAGCCACGAGGACGAGGTCAGCAAGCAGGCACGGGTGCTCGAGCTGATCCACGCCTACCGGGTGCGCGGGCATCTCATGGCCGACACCGACCCGCTGGAGTACGAGCAGCGCACCCACCCGGACCTCGACATCTCGACGCACAACCTGACGCTGTGGGACCTCGACCGCGAGTTCGCCACCGGATCGTTCGGCGGGCACAAGCGGTTCATGCTGCTGCGCGACATCCTCGGCGTACTGCGCAACGCGTACTGCCGCACCGTCGGCATCGAGTACATGCACATCCAGGAGCCGGAGCAGCGGCGCTGGATCCAGCAGCGGGTCGAGAAGCCGGTCGACCTCACCCCGCGTGAGGACCAGCTGCGCATCCTGCTCAAGCTCAACCAGGCCGAGGCGTTCGAGACGTTCCTGCAGACCAAGTACGTCGGGCAGAAGCGGTTCTCACTCGAGGGCGGCGAGTCGCTGATCCCGGTGCTCGACGAGGTCGTCGAGGCCGCCGCCGAGGGCGGGCTGGAAGAGGCCGCCATCGGGATGGCGCACCGCGGCCGGCTGAACGTGCTGGCCAACATCGTCGGCAAGAGCTACGCGCAGATCTTCGGCGAGTTCCAGGGCAACATCGACCCGCGGACGGTGCAGGGCTCCGGCGACGTCAAGTATCACCTCGGCGCCGACGGCGAGTACACCGCGCTCGACGGCTCGCCGATCAAGGTCTCGCTGACGGCCAACCCGAGCCACCTCGAGGCCGTGAACCCGGTCCTCGAGGGCATCGCCCGGGCCAAGCAGGACATCCTCGACCGCGGCGAGGAGTTCCCGGTGCTGCCGATCCTGGTGCACGGCGACGCGGCGTTCGCCGGTCAGGGCGTGGTCGCCGAGACGCTGAACCTGTCGCAGCTGCGCGGCTACCGCACCGGCGGCACCGTGCACGTCGTCGTCAACAACCAGGTCGGCTACACCACCTCGCCGGACCAGTCCCGCTCGTCGATGTACTCCACCGACGTCGCGCGGATGGTCCAGGCGCCAATTTTCCACGTCAACGGCGACGACCCGGAGGCGTGCGCGCGCATCGCGCGGCTGGCGTTCGACTTCCGGCAGACGTTCCACAAGGACGTCGTCATCGACATGATCTGCTACCGCCGCCGCGGGCACAACGAGGGCGACGACCCCAGCTACACGCAGCCGCTGATGTACGACCTGATCGAGGCGAAGCGGCCGGTGCGCAAGCTGTACACGGAGGCGCTGATCGGGCGCGGCGACATCACCATCGAAGAGGCCGAGCAGGTCGTGCTCGACTACCAGAAGCAGCTCGAGCGGGTGTTCGCCGAGACCCGCCAGGCCGCGCCCACCGAGTTCACCAGTGTGCCGACGTACCCGGACAAGCCGGAACCGTCCGGCGACCCGGTGACGGCGACCACGCCGGAGGTGCTCAAGAGCATCGCCGACGCCTACCTCACAGTGCCCGACGGCTTCACCGTCCACCCGAAGGTGCTGCCGCAGCTGCAGCGGCGTGCGTCGGTGATCACCGACGGCGGCATCGACTGGGCCACCGCCGAGATCACCGCGTTCGGCGCATTGCTCGTCGACGGCCGGCCGGTGCGCCTCGCCGGGCAGGACAGCCGGCGCGGCACGTTCGTCCAGCGGTTCGCCTCCATCGTCGACCGGCACACCGGCGAGTCGTACATCCCGCTGCAGCATCTCGACGAGAACCAGGCGAAGTTCTACGTCTACGACTCGCTGCTGTCGGAGTTCGCGGCCATGGGCTTCGAGTACGGGTACTCCGTCGCCCGCCCGTCCGCGCTGGTGCTCTGGGAGGCGCAGTTCGGCGACTTCGCCAACGGCGCGCAGACCATCATCGACGAGTTCATCACCGCCGGCGAGGCGAAGTGGAGCCAGCTGTCCGGCATCGTGCTGCTGCTGCCGCACGGGTACGAGGGCCAGGGCGCCGACCATTCGTCGGCCCGGCTCGAACGGTTCCTCGCCATGGGCGCCGAGGATGCGTTCCGGGTGGCGCAGCCGTCCACCCCGGCCTCGTACTTCCACCTGCTGCGCCAGCACGCGCTCGGGCCGCACCACCGCCCGCTCGTCGTCTTCACGCCGAAGTCGATGATCCGCAACAAGAAGGCGGTCTCCGCGCCCGAGGACTTCACCGGGACCACCGCGTTCCGCCCGGTGCTGCCCGACCCGGAGGGCATCGACCCGGCGAAGGTCGACCGCGTGCTGCTGTGCACCGGCCGGATCACCTGGGACCTGCTGGCCCAGCGCAGCAAGCGCTCGGACGAGCGGACGGCGATCCTCCCGGTCGAGCAGCTGTATCCGCTGCCCGTCAAGGACCTGACTGACAAGCTCTCCGGGTATCCGAACCTGCGTGAGGTGCGCTGGGTGCAGGACGAGCCGGAGAACATGGGCGCGTGGCCGTTCATGGCCCTGCACCTGGCTCCGGAGATGCCGAGCGGCGTGACCCTGTCGGGCGTCACCCGTCCCGCCAACACCGCGCCGGCCGTCGGCAACCACGCCGTCCACGTCGAGCAGCAGAACGAGCTGCACGACACCGCGTTCGGCTGATCGGGAGGGCCGGCGATGTACTTCACCGACCGCGGGATCGAGGAGCTCGACGAGCGTCGCGGTGACGAGCAGGTCACGCTCGGCTGGTTGTCCGAGCAGATGCGCCGGTTCGTCGACCTCAACCCGGAGTTCGAGACGTCCGTCGAACGGCTGGCCACCTGGCTGGCGCGTACCGACGACGACGCCGACGCCGACGACGACGTCGAAGCCGAGGACGCGTAGGTGAGCGACGAGCCCGCTGCTGGAGCGGCCGGCGACGAGTCGGCCGCGCCCGACGGGCAGGGGCCGCGTGACGTCCGAGATGTTCGAATATGCGTGTTCGGCGACTCGTTCGTCACCGGTGTCGGCGACCCGAAGGCCCTGGGATGGGTCGGCCGGGTCGCCGCGCGCACGCCGCCGAGCACCGGCGTCTCGTTGACCACGTATCCGCTGGGTGTCCGGGGCGAGGGCGCCGAAGAGGTCGCGGTGCGGATGCCGATGGAGTGCGCGCCCCGGTTCGCCCGCGGTGACGAGCACCGCGTCGTGCTGGCGGTCGGTGTCGCCGACGCCGTCCGCGGGGTGGCGCCGGCCCGGTCGGCAGCGGCCCTGGCGTTCGGGCTCGAGTCCGTCGGTGTGCCCGCTCTGGTCATGGGCCCGCCGCCGGTGGGTGACGCCGAGGTCCAGGGACGCATCGCCGAGCTCGACCGTGGCTACGCGCAGCTGTGCGCGCAGCGCGAGGTCCCGTACATCACCACCTTCGAGCCGCTGTCGCGCAAGACGCCGTGGCAGCGTGCCCGCGCCGACGACGGCCTGCACCCGGACCAGTCCGGCTACGGCATGCTCGCCTACATCGTCCTCGGCGGCGGCTGGTACCCGTGGCTGGGCGCGGAGCCGCCAACCTCCCCGGTCAAACGCCGCCACTCGGCTCGAGAATGATCACGTTCCGCATGGAATTCCATGCGTCACCACCCTTACAGGCCTCGTGATGCGTAGATTCGCCTAGTGGTGCAGCCGCGCTTCGACGCCGTCCCGCCACGCAGCAGCCGCACCACGACACCGCCCACGCGGACGCCGTCAGAGCGTGACGACGACCTTGCCGAAGACGTCCCCCTGCTCCATGGCGGACAGCCCCTCCCGCACGTCACGCAGCGCCACCGTCCGGTCGACCACCGGGCGGATTCCGGTGCGCTCCAGGAACGCCAGCAGCCGCTCGAGCTCGTCGCGCGTGCCCATGGTGGAGCCGACGATCTGCAACTGGAGGAAGAAGACGCGGTTGAGCTCCGTCTCGGCACCGTGCCCGGAGGTGGCCCCGCAGGTCACCACCGTCCCGCCGGGGCGTACCGACCGGAGTGAGTGCTTCCAGGTGGCGGCGCCGACCGTCTCCATCACCGCGTCGACCCGCTCCGGCAGCCGCTCACCGCTGGCGAAGACGCGCTCGGCGCCCAACGCCGTCGTACGCTCCGCCTTCGCCGGGTCACGCGAGGTCACCCACATCCGCGCACCCGCGGCCGCACCCAACGTGATCAACGCCGTCGCCACTCCTCCGCCGGCGCCCTGCACCAGAACCGTCTGACCGGGGACGACCCGCGCTCGGGTGAACAGCATCCGGTACGCGGTCAGCCACGCTGTCGGGACGCATGCGGCGTCCTCGAACGACAGCGCGGACGGTTTCGGCACGAGGTTTCGCCGCGGCACGGCGACCTGCTCCGCGAGCGTCCCCGGGTGCCGCTCGGACAGCAGAGACCGCTTCGGGTCCAGCGTCTCGTCACCGCGCCACTCGGGATCGGACACGACGGAATGAACGACGACGTCGTTGCCGTCCGTGTCCACGCCGGCGGCGTCCGTGCCCAGGATCATCGGCAACCTGCTGGCGTCGAGCCCGACGCCGCGCAGCGACCACAGATCGTGGTGGTTCAGCGACGCGGCGCGCACCGTGACCGTCGTCCATCCGTCGGCGGGTTCCGGATCGGGCCGGTCGCCGAGCACCAGCGCGTCGAGTGGCCGGTCGGCGTCGGTCGTCGAAGCGTAGGCAGCGAACATCTCCCCGAGACTAACGGTGCCCCGGCTGCTCGCGGCGCACCGTCATCGACGAAGCGCCGGGCGGGGTCATCACGAGGCTCGTGCCCGCATCACGAGGCTTACAAGGGTGGTGACGCATGGAATTCCATGCGGGACGTGATCATTTCACTCCGGGAGCGCCGCGCGGGCGACACCGTCGGTGACGGCGGCCTCGGCGACGGCGTCCGCGACGGCCGGCGCGACCCGGTCGTCGAACGCGCCGGGGATGATGTGGTCGGGGCGCAGATCGTCACCCACCAGGTCGGCCAGGGCGGTGGACGCCGCCAGCTTCATCCGGTCGGTGACCCGTCCCGCGCGCACGTCCAGCGCACCGCGGAAGATCCCCGGGAACGCGAGCACGTTGTTGATCTGGTTCGGGAAGTCGCTGCTTCCGGTCGCCACCACCGCGGCGTGCCGGCCGGCGACCTCCGGGTGCACCTCCGGCTCCGGGTTGGCCAGCGCGAACACGATCGAGTTGGGGGCCATCGCCTCGACAGCGGCGGGCGGAATGGTGCCGCCGGAGACGCCGATCAGCACGTCCGCGCCGCGCAGCGCCTCGGCCGCGTCGCCGGTGATGCGGTCGCGGTTGGTGCTGTCGGCCAGCTCACGTTTCACGCCGCTGAGCTTGCCGCGCTTGCGGTGGATGGCGCCCTGTCGGTCCAGGACCACGACGTCGCCGACGCCCATCGACTGCAGCATCCGGGTGACGGCGACGCCGGCGGCACCGGCGCCCGACACCACGACCCGGACGTCGCCGACCTTGCGATCGGTGACCCGCAACGCGTTCGTCAACGCCGCCGCAGTGGCGACTGCCGTGCCATGCTGGTCGTCGTGGAACACCGGGATGGACACCCGCTCCTGCAGCTTGCGCTCTACGTCGAAGCAGCGCGGCGACGCGATGTCCTCGAGGTTGATGCCGCCGAAGCTCGGAGCCAGCCGCGCGATGGTGTCGACCAGATCGTCGACGTCGCGGCAGTCCAGGCAGATCGGCACCGCGTCGACAGCGCCGAAGTTCTTGAACAGCAGCGCCTTGCCCTCCATGACCGGCAGCGCCGCGTCCGGGCCGACGTCACCGAGGCCGAGCACGGCCGACCCGTCGGTGACCACCGCGACGGTGTTGGAGCGCCAGGTCAGCTCGTGCACACGCTGCGGGTCGTCGGTGATGGCCGCGGCCGCCCGGGCCACGCCCGGTGTGTAGGCCAGCGACAGATCCTCCGGCCCGCGCAGGCCGACGGTCGAGCGCATCTCGATCTTGCCGGCCCGGTGCAGCGTGATCGCTGGGTCCTCGGGATCGGCGGTGGCGGGCGGCGAGGGGACGACTTCGGCAACCATGGAACGCTCTCGTCACGGCATCAAGGGCAGGGCATGAAAGGTCGGGACTTGAAGGCTGGGCATACGAGGACGCGTGCCCGTCGTCGAGGTGCCGCGACAGGGTGCGCCGGCGCGCGAGGATCACCCGCGTCGGCTGATTCTGCCACGGCTTGCGCGCCCGCGCGCCGGGTTTCGCCCTACTTCTTTATCCGATCGTGGCCTGCCCATGACCGGACAGCGTCAGACTTGGTGGCAAGATTCGTGCACGACCGTCGAACAGTTCGGGAGAATCATCATGACCACGCGAACCCTTCGTGCCGTTGCGGCCTCCGCGGCGGCGGTGTTGCTCCTGACCGCCTGCGGAGACGACGGCGAGTCGACGACGAGTGACGGCGGTGGCGGCGGTAGCGAGTTCGATCTCGTCCAGGAGGGGACGCTGACGGTCTGCTCCGACATCCCCTACCCGCCGCTGGAGTTCCAGGATCCCGACTCGCCCAGCGGATACGCCGGGTTCGACATCGAGCTGATGCAGAACATCTCCGACAACCTCGGCCTCGAGATGGCGGTGAAGGACGTCGGCTTCGACGCGCTGCAGAGCGGCACCATCTTCGCCTCCGGTCAGTGCGACATCGGCGCCTCGGCGATGACCATCCTGGAGGAGCGCAAGGAGAATCTCGACTTCTCCGACCCGTACTACGACTCGCTGCAGTCGCTGCTGGCCCCGGTCGACTCCGGCATCCAGTCCATCGACGACCTGTCCGGCAAGACCGTCGGCGTCCAGCAGGGCACCACGGGTCAGCGCTTCGCGCAGGAGAACCTGCCCGACGACGCCAACGACCCGCAGCGCTTCCCCAGTGACGGCGAGCTCTGGCCGGCGTTGCAGGCCGGGAACATCGCCGCCATCCTGCAGGACTACCCGCCCAACTACGTGCACGCCCAGGACAACCCCGACTTCGAGATCGTCCAGACGTTCGAGACGAACGAGCAGTACGGTTTCGCGTTCCCCAAGGGCGAGAAGACGCAGTTGCGTGAGGCCGTCAACGAGGAACTGCAGGCGCTGCGCGACGATGGCACCTACGACGAGCTGTACGCCGAGTACTTCCCTGAAGCCGCGTCCGCGTCGCCGTCCCCGTCCTGACATCAAGGGTCGCTGACTTGCGAAAGACCACGAAACGGCGCCTCGGCCGCGGTGCGCTGTATCTGATCTTCATAGCTGCCGTCCTGCTCCTGATCCTGCTCGCGGACTGGGCGACGTTGCAGGAGAACTTCTTCCAGATCGACGTCGCGCGCGAGCAGCTGCCCGAAATGATCACGGTGGCGGCGAAGAACACCGTGCTGTTCACCCTGATCGCGTTCGCGGGCGGGCTGCTGCTCGGCATCCTGCTGGCGCTGATGAAACTCTCGCCCATCCCGCCGTATCGCTGGGTGGCCACCGGCTACATCGAACTGTTCCGCGGGCTGCCCGCGCTGCTGACGATCTTCGGCATGGCCTATGCGCTGCCGATCGCGTTCCAGGTGAACATCCCGGGCGGCGCGGTCGGCGCCGGGCTGCTCGCCCTGATCATGGTCGCCGGCGCTTACATGGCCGAGGTCATCCGCGCCGGCATCCAGGGGGTACCCAAGGGACAGGCCGAGGCCGCGCGGTCGCTCGGGATGCCGGCCGGGCGGACGATGGTGTCGATCATCCTGCCGCAGGCGTTCCGCATCGTCATCCCGCCGATGACGAACGAGTTCGTGCTGCTCATCAAGGACACCTCGCTGTTGTTCATCGCCGGTTCCACACTCGCGACCAGGGAGATCACCACGTTCGCCCGCGACAGCGTCGTCACCTCGGCCAACGCCACGCCACTGATGATGGCCGCGATGCTGTACCTGCTGATCACCGTCCCGCTCACACGCGTGGTGGCCATCCTCGAGCGTCGAATGGCGAGGTCCCGATGACGACGAACGGCGTCCCGGCCATCGAGGTGGCCGATCTGCACAAGAGTTTCGGGCACGTCGAGGTTCTCAAGGGCATCGACCTCACCGTCGACACCGGCCAGGTCGTGTGTGTCATCGGGCCCAGCGGTTCCGGCAAGTCGACGCTGCTGCGCTGCGTCAACCGGCTCGAGGAACCCACGTCCGGCAAGATCCTCGTCGAGGGGATCGACATTCTCGACCCGGAGGTCGACCTCGACCGGGTGCGGGCTCGCATCGGCATGGTGTTTCAGCAGTTCAACCTGTTCCCGCACCTGACGGTGCTGCGCAACCTCACCATCGCGCAGCAGCGAGTGCTCGGACGTGACAAGGACGAGGCCGCCGAGGTCGCGCGGCACAACCTCGACCGCGTCGGCGTGGGCGAGAAGATCGACGCGTATCCGGCGCACCTGTCCGGCGGCCAGCAGCAGCGGGTCGCCATCGCGCGGTCGTTGTCGATGAACCCGGACATGATGCTGTTCGACGAGCCGACGTCCGCGCTGGACCCCGAACTCGTCGGCGACGTGCTCGACGTCATGCGTGATCTCGCCCACAGCGGCATGACGATGATGGTGGTCACGCACGAGATGGGCTTCGCCCGCGAGGTCGGCGACGACCTGATCTTCATGGACGACGGCGCCGTCGTCGAGTCCGGCAATCCGCGCGACGTGCTGGGCGAGCCGCAGCACGAGCGGACCCGCGCGTTCCTGTCGAAGGTACTCTGAGCCTCCCTCGAGTTGCCGGGATCGGCTCGTGTGACACTCTGTCGGGGAACAACTCGTGCACGGTCACGCACGGTCCCGGGCCACGCGCACCCGGTGTCCGACGTGTCCGGTCGCGGCCGCGCAGCGCCGCCGACACCGGCACCGCGGCCTGTGTCGGCGTCATCAACACGGCTGAGGGAGGCCTGGTGGGCGAGACCGATTCGCCGTTCGGAGATCTTGTCGAGCTGCAGGTGCCGGCGTCCAGCGCCTACCTGACGGTGTTGCGGACGACGGCCGCCCGGCTGGCGGCACGGATCGGCTTCACCCTCGACGAGATCGAGGACCTGCGCATCGCCGTCGACGAGGCCGGCGCCATGCTGCTACCGCTCGCCACCAACGGCGCCACCATGCAGTGCAGTTTCCAGCTGCACACCGACATCCTCGATGTCGTGGTGTCCGTGCCGACAGAGCAGGCCGACCTGCCCGGACGCGGCAGCTTCGCGTGGACGGTGCTGTCCGCCCTCGCCGGCGAGGTGCACTCCCGCGCCGACGACGGCCGGCTGTCCATCATGCTGCGCAAGAGCCGCGGATAAGACCGTCTACCGTGACACCGGCCGAGGCACGCGTCCCAGGCGAGGCCGCGGACGAGGCCGGGCCGGATCCGCTGCTCGACGAGAGCCGTGCCCTGCTGGAGCGCTTGGAAGCGCTCGACGTCGGCGATCCGCGTCGTGCGGAGGTCCGCAACCGGCTGGCCACGCTGCACCTGCCGCTGGCCGAGCACCTGGCCCGCAGGTTCGCGGGGCGCGGTGAGCCGTACGAGGACCTGGTGCAGGTGGCCACGATCGGCCTCATCAAGGCGATCGACCGGTACGACGCGTCTCGCGGCGCGGAGTTCTCCTCGTACGCGACGCCGACGATCCTGGGCGAGATCAAGCGCTGGTTCCGCGACAAGGGCTGGGCCATCCGGGTGCCGCGGCGGCTTCAGGAGCTGCGGATGTCGATCGGTTCGGCGACGACGGAGTTGATGCAGACGCTCGGCCGCTCACCTACCGTGAGTGAGCTCGCGCACGCGACCCGGGCCAGCGAGGACGACGTGCTCGAGGCTCTGGAGACGTCCGCGGCCTACAGCACCGTGTCGCTGGACACGCCGGAGGCCGGCGACAACTCCCCGTCGACCATCGAGACCCTGGGCCACGACGACGAGGCTCTCGAGGGGGTGGAGAACCGGGAGACGCTGGCCAGGCTGCTGAACCTGCTGCCCGAACGCGAGCGGCGGATCGTCGTGCTGCGTTTCTTCCGCGGCATGACGCAGTCCCAGATCGCCGCCGAGGTCGGCATCTCGCAGATGCACGTGTCCCGGCTGCTGTCGCGCGCGCTGGCCGAACTGCGCGAGGGGATGTTCAGCTGAGTCCGCGCGGACGGGCTCATCTACGCTGTCGCTCATGCGTGCTCTGGCCATCCTCAATCCGAACGCGACCACGACGTCCTCCCGCACCCGCGACGTGGTGCTCGCGGCGCTGAGCAGCGACCTCGACCTGGAGGTGGCCGAGACCACGCACCGGGGGCATGCGGCCGAGCTGAGCCGCCAGGCCCGCCGCGACGGCGTCGGACTGGTGGTGGCCGTCGGCGGGGACGGCACGGTCAACGAGGTCGCCAACGGCGTCCTCGACCCGGCGTCACCGGCGACGACGGTGCCGGACGTGGCCATCATCCCCGGTGGCAGCACGAATGTGCTGGCACGCAACCTCGGCATCCCGGAGAGCCCGGTGGAGGCCACCGGACTGTTCCTGGACGCGTGGCGCAGCGGGCGGCGGCAGCGGATCGGACTGGGCCGGCTGGACGGGCGGTACTTCACGTTCGCCGCGGGGTTCGGCTTCGACGCCGACGTGATCCGGGCCGTGGAGGACCAGCGGGAGCGCGGCCGGACGTCGACGGTCCCGCTGTACGTGCGCACGGCGGTGCGCCGGTTCTTCCAGCAGCCGGAGCGACGGCACGGCTCGATCGAGCTGGTCGCGGACGACGGGGAGCCGGTCGGGCAGCTGTCGGTGGTCATCGTCACCAACTGCACGCCGTGGACCTACCTGGGCGCGCGACCGCTGCGGCCGACTCCGAACGCCGATTTCCACGGCGGTCTGGACGTGTTCGGGCTCGCCGGGCTGCGGCTGGCGCGGACACTGTGGCACGTCGGGCAGATGGCGACGCGGCGCGGACCGCGGGGGCGCGACGTCGTGTCGTTGCATGACAGCGGTCACATGGTGCTGACGACGGACGAGCCACAGCCGGTGCAGGTCGACGGCGACTACATCGGGGACCGCACCCGCGTCGAGATCGCCGCGGCCCCGGCCGCGTTGCGCGTGGCGTACTGACGGGATGCGCAGGTCACAGGTATTGCCCCGGGGACCGTATGCCCGCTATGGTCCGGTTTCGCCGAATACTGTGACGGACGCGACACCGGCGTCCATGAGACGGATTGCACAAAGCCCTTGTACATGCATCACGAAGTTGTCACCCTAGTACTGCCACGCAGTTACGAGAGCGCCATGCGCGCACTGTAACGTGCCGACGCTTCGCGTCATCCCCGGGCCAGCATCACTCCCGCTGGTCGGCGGGGATTCGTGAACGAATTCACGTATTGAAACGTGGCTGAGCGGCCCACCTGCTCAGCACCACTATAAGGAGCTGTGAGAACCATGGATTGGCGCCACCGTGCCGCCTGTCGCGACGAGGACCCGGAGCTGTTCTTCCCGATCGGAAACACCGGGCCCGCGTTGCTCCAGATCGAGGAGGCCAAAGCGGTCTGCCGTCGCTGCGATGTCCGTGAATCCTGCCTGAGCTGGGCGCTCGAGAGCGGCCAGGACGCCGGCGTCTGGGGTGGCCTGTCCGAGGACGAGCGCCGCGCGCTCAAGCGTCGCAACGCCCGCGCCCGGGCGCGCGCCTACTGAGCGGCTCCGACTCACTCGACCTCGGCGCCCCGCCTGCCAGCCCGGCCGGCGGGGCGCTGCCGTTGGTCCGTGTCGCCGGAAACCTCACGCCGCCCCGGCGCTGCCCGCCGGCAGGTCCAGCACGACCGCCGTCCCGCCGCCGTCGCGCGCGCCCAGATCGATCTGCCCGCCCAGCTCTCCCACCACGAGCGTCCGGACGATCTGCAGGCCCAGGTTGCCCGCCGTGTCCGCGTCGAAGTCCGCCGGCAGGCCGGCGCCGTCGTCCGCGATGACGACGCGCAGCCGCCCGGCGCCGCGCTCCGCGGTCAGGCGCAGCTCACCGTCGCGTCCGCGCAGGCCGTGCTCGACAGCGTTCTGCAACAGCTCGGTCAGGGCCATCGCCAGGGGTGTCGCGACGTCGGCGCCGAGCACCCCGAACGAGCCGTCGCGGTCGGCCTGCACCCTGGCCTCGGCGGTGGCGACCTCCGTCACCATGCCCAGGAGCCGGTCGGCGACGTCGTCGAACACGACGGTGTCGTCCACCGTCTGCGACAGCGTCTCGTGCACGATCGCGATGGTCCCGACCCGCCGCACCGCCTCGTCGAGCGCGGCCCGGCCGGCGGGAACACCGATGCGCCGTGACTGCAGCCGCAGCAGCGCCGCCACCGTCTGCAGGTTGTTCTTGACCCGGTGATGGATCTCGCGGATGGTCGCGTCCTTGGTGAGCAGCTCGCGCTCACGGCGCCGGACCTCGGTGACGTCGCGGCACAGCACCAGCGCGCCGACATGCCGGCCCTCCGGGTCGAGCGGGATCGTGCGCAGGGTCATCACGGTGCCGTTGCCCTCGATCTCGGTCCGCACGTGCTGGCGCCCGCTGAGCACCGACTCCAGCGGCTCGTCGAGCGCACCCGGCCGCGGCGCCAGCTCCGCCGTCGCCGCACCGAGCTTCTGGCCGACGAGATCCGCCGCGAGCCCGAGCCGCCGGTACGCCGACGTCGCGTTCGGGCTCGCGTACAGCGCGACACCGTCGACGTCCAGCCGGATCAGCCCGTCGCCGACCCGCGGGGCGCCGCGGCGTCCCATGTCCGTCGCCCGTGGATGCGGGAACCGGCCCTCGCCGATGAGCTTGGCGAGCTGACCGCCGCACTCCAGGTAGGACAGCTCCAGCCGGCTCGGCGTACGCACCGCGACCAGGTTCGTGTGCCGGCCGATCACGCCGATGATGCGGTCGCCGCGACGCACCGGGATCGCCTCGACCCGGACCGGGACGTCGTCCCACCACTCGGGGTCGCCCTCCCGGCGGATGACGCCCTCGGCGTAGGCGGTGTCGATCAGCGGCCTGCGGCCCTTCACCAGGTACGAGCCGACGAGGTCCTCGACGTACGCGGTGGGCCCGGTGGTCGGGCGCATCTGCGCGACCGCGCGGTAGCCCTCGTCGTCCCGGTCGGGCACCCACAACACGAGGTCGGCGAACGACAGGTCGGCCAGCAGCTGCCAGTCGGCGACCAGCGCGTGCAACCAGTCGAGGTCGGCATCTGTCAGGTCGGTATGGCGATGGACCACGTCGTTCAGCGACGGCACGTCACCGAGCGTAGTCGCTACGCCCGCACTTCCCGCCTCCGAGGTGGTTCTGCGAGTATTGGGGCGTGCAGCAGTCGTACTGGGAACGGGTCGTGGCCGAAGGCTGCCGGCTCCCCCAGGGCGCCGCCCTGGACGAGCTCACCATCGAGCTGGTCTCCATGCTCGGCGAGACCGACCCGCACGTACGCACCGACATCGCTCACTCGGTCCTGCAGACGTGGATCGGCGAGGGCATCTACGACGAACTGCTCGTCGGCCTGGGCGACGGTCTGGTTCTGGGCCTGCGCAAGGGCATCGGCGAGGATCGCACGCCGTCGGTGCTCCGGCGCTCCTACTCCGCCGCCGTCCTGGCCGAGGTCATCGCCCGCGACAACGTCACCCACGGTCTTCATCCGGCGGCGGTGCTCACCTGGGCCGACCAGGCCGTCGCCTGGATGCTCGCCGAGCGCGACCTGCGTGGCTGGATTCCCGCGCAGGGCTGGGCGAGTCCCATGACGCACGCCGCCGACGTCCTCGGCGCTCTCAGCGCGTCCCGCCACCTCGGCGCCGACGAGCTCCCGGTGCTGCTCGACGTGCTGGCCGAGCGGCTGTCGACGGCCACGACGTACCGGTTCACCGCCGGAGAGGAGCAGCGGCTGGCGTTCGCCACCATGTCTCTGCTGCACCGCGACCTCATCCCGATCGAGACTCTCGAGGGGTGGCTGGAGCGGCTCACCGCCGTCTGGGCGGACGCCGACCCGACCCCCGACCCCGGCGCGGCGGCCCGCGAGAACGCCGTCGACTACCTCCGTGCCCTGCACCTGCAGCTGTTGCTGGGCGTGCATGGCACCCCGGCCCAGAATGTCGCCACCACGGCGAGCATCATGCCCGGGGTCAGGTCCGACCTGCTCATCGCGTTGCAACGCGCGCTACGCTCCAGCGCGCCGTGGATGTACCGCCAGCCCTGACGCTTCTGGCGCTGCCTGCGCTCCCGCACCGTCGATGTGCGGTCCGCTGGTTGCCGGAGGCGCGTCCGCGGTGTCGACAGCCGCGTCTCTCACGTCACGCGCGTCGTCGCGCTATGGTGATCGCGTGAGTATTTCGCACTACAACAATCACGCCGAAGCGCCCCCGCTCACGCTGTCCGGGCACGCGGGCCGGCACGCGCTCGCGGTCGCCGAGGCGCACGGCGTCGGCACGCTGTGGACGCTGTCCGGAGCGCACGTCTTCCCGCTGTACGACGCGGCCGTGCAGTCCGAGTCCGGAACCCGCATCGTGGACGTCCGGCACGAACAGACCGCCGTCTTCGGCGCCGAGGCCACCGCGAAACTCACCCGGGACCCGGGCATGGCGGTGCTGACCGCCGGCCCGGGCGTCACCAACGGCGTCAGCGGGGTGGCACAGGCGCACTTCTCCGGTGTGCCGCTGCTGGCGCTCGGCGGCCGGGCTCCGGCCACACGATGGGGCACCGGCGCACTGCAGGAGCTGGACCACCCACCGGTGTTCGCGCCGATCACGAAGTACGCCTCGACCGCGGCCACGGCCGGCGACGTCGCCGGCACCGTCGACCACGCGCTGGCCACCGCGCGCAGCGCACACCGTGGCCCGGTCTTCGTCGACGTGCCGATGGACGAGCTGTACAGCCACGCCGACACCGAGCTGGCCGTGACCGGGCCGCAGCAGCGCCCCGAGCCCGACCCCGCCGAGCTGAGCTCCGTCGCCGGGATCCTCGCCACCGCGCAGCGCCCCGTCGTCGTCCTCGGCTCGGACGTGTGGCTGGACGGCGCCGAGCAGGCGGCGCGCCGGTTCGCCGACGAGACCGGGATCCCGGTGATCACCAACGGCATGGGCCGAGGGCTGCTGCCTTCCGGACACCGACTGTTGGTCAACCGCGCACGCTCGACGGCTTTCGGCCGGGCCGACGTGGTCCTCGTCGTCGGCACGCCGCTGGACTTCCGCCTCGGGTTCGGCACGTTCGGCGGGGGTGACGGCGCCGCGCCGGCCCGGGTCGTCCACCTCGCCGACTCCCCCGCGCAGCTGACCACCCACGTCGAGCTCGCCGCGCACGCCACCGGCGACCTGTCCGCCGTCCTCGACGGCGTCCTGGACAGCTACACGGAGGCGACCCGGCACGTCGACCACGGCGACTGGACGCGGCGGTTGCACGACCAGGTCTCCGCGGCCCTCGAACGCGACAGGGCGCTGCTCACCGCCGACGCCGACCCGATCCACCCGGCCCGGGTCTACGGCGAGCTCAACGCGCTGCTCGACGACGACGCCGTCATCATCGGCGACGGCGGTGACTTCGTCTCGTGGGCGGGCAAGTTCATCGAGCCCGGGCGTCCCGGGTGCTGGCTGGACCCGGGCCCGTACGGCTGCCTCGGAGCGGGCGTCGGCGCGGCCGCGGCGGCACGGCTGGCACGGCCGGACAGTCAGGTCGTGCTGCTCTACGGCGACGGCGCCGCCGGCATGTCGTTGATGGACGTCGACACGCTGGTCCGGCATGGCCTGCCGGTGGTGATGATCGTCGGCAACAACGGCGCATGGGGCTTGGAGAAGCATCCGATGCGGTTCCTGTACGGCTACGACGTCGCTGCCGACCTGCGGGCGCAGACGGGGTACGACGACGTCGTCCGGGCGCTCGGCGGCGCCGGCGAGACCGTGACCGCCCCCGGGCAGATCGCGCCCGCACTGCGCCGGGCGTTCGACTCCGGTGTCCCGTACCTGGTGAACGTCCAGTGCGACCCGGAGATCGCCTATCCGCGGTCGACCACCGGCATCTGAGCGCGGAACGCCGCCCGATAGGCCCGCGGCGTGGTGCCCAGCCGCCGGGCGAAATGGTGCCGCATCACCGCCGCCGTGCCGAACCCGGCTCGCGCCGCGACCGCCTCGAGCACGTCGTCACCGCGTTCGAGCATCCGCTGCGCCGCGGACAGGCGGGCCGACAGCACCCACTCGTACGGCGTGGTGCCGGTCTCGTCGCGGAACCGGCGCGCGAACGTCCGTGACGACATCGACGCGACGGCGGCCAGCCGCTCGACACCGAGGTCCTCGTCCAGATGGGCGCTCATGTACTCGAGGACGCCGGACAGCGTCGGCACGTCGCTGGCCCGGATGGGCGTGTCGATGAACTGTGCCTGGCCGCCGTCACGGTGCGGCGGGACGACCATCCGGCGCGCCACGGCCGCCGCCGAGTCGGCGCCGAACTCCTTGCGCCACAGGTGCAGGGACGCGTCGATGCCCGCGGCGGTGCCGGCGCTGGTGATGATCGGGTCGTCGTCCACGTAGAGCACGCCCGGGTCGACCTTGGCGCGCGGATACCGCAGCGCCAGCTCGTCGGAGTACATCCAGTGTGTGGTGCAGCGCCGGCCGTCCAGCAGGCCCGCCGCGCCCAGGACGAACGCGCCCGAGCAGACCGACAGCACGCGGGCGCCGCGGTCCACCGCCGCGTTCAGCGCGTCGAGCAACTCGTCCGGGAAGGTGTCGCCGCGCGGCATCGCCGGGACGCCGACCAGGTCGGCCTCGTCGAGCCGGTCCAGGCCGTGCCGGACGGAGATGTCGAAGCCGGACTTGGTCGACACGGGTCCGGGCCGCAGCCCGCACAGGTCGAAGGCGAAGTTCGGCAGCCCCTGGTCGGAACGGTCGAGCCCGAAGGCCTCGCACAGCACGCCGAGCTCGAACGCCGCCACACCGTCCAGCACCACCACCGCGACATTGCGCATCATCCGGGCAGTCTGCCAGAGCGATGGCAGAAAGTCGATGATACATGTCAGTTCTGCCAATGGTGGCAGCGACGCGATGGTTACAGACTTTCTGCCATGGCGTACCTGTTGATCCCCCTCGTCGTCATCTCGCTCGTCGCGGTGGTGACGCTGATGCGCTGGGTCGGTCACGACGGCGGGCCGCGGCCGGCGCCGCTGCCGCGACGCACCGACGAGTGGTCTCCCGATCTGCCCAGCCGGCCGTACTCCCTCACGGCGCACGACGGCCGTGACGGGTGACGTGCCCCCGGGTGTCCCGGCCGTCCCGGCCCCGGCTACGGCCGCTGGCAGCGCGCGAGAAAGCGCTCGGCGTCGACGACCGCCCGCACGATGCGCCCGGACCCGACCTGGCGGCCGTCACCGTCCTCGGCCACCACCGTGAACGTCAGCTGCCGTTCGTCGGCGGCGAGCAGTTCCGCGCGCACCGCGACCCGGCCGCCGACCGGGGTGGGAGCGACGTGATCGACCTCGACCCGGGTGCCCACGCTGGTTCGGCCCGCGGCGAGCTCGTCGGCGAGAGCCGCCACCGTTGCCGCCTCCATCCACGCCAGCAGCCGCGGCGTGCCCAGCACCGGCACCGCGCCGGACCCCAGGGCCACGGCGGTGTCGTCCTCGGACACGACGTGGGTGTGCCGCGCCCACAGCCCCGGCGCCGGGCCGCTCATCCGATGACCATCAGGACGTCGCCCTCCTGGACGACGTCGCCGGCGCCGACGCGGATCTCGGAGACCAACCCGGACACCTCGGACAACACCGGGATCTCCATCTTCATCGACTCGAGCACCAGCAGCATGGCTCCGGACTCGACGTGGTCTCCGACGGAGACCACCACGGAGTGGACATTGGCCACCATCTCGGCGGACACCAGCTCAGCCACGTGCCGTTCTCCTCTCGATGCCGACCGCAGCATTCCACCACGAACAGTCGAATCCACCTCAACCCGCCTGACCGGGCGTGCCTCCACCTGATCGCCGGCGCTCGGCGTCAAGATGATAGTCGTGGTGCTTCTGCTGCTCGCGCTCGCCGCCGGCACGGCGGTCGGGTACGCGCGACGCGGCCGGCTGCGCCGCCTCGCCTCACCGGCGCCGGAACGCAACCGGCTGATCCTCACCGCGTTGGGTATGTACGTCGTCGGCGTCATCGGCAGCTGGGCGTGGGAACCACTGCTGGCACTGCTCACCGCCGGTTGCTGGCTCGTCCTGTCGTTCTACGCGTGGCTGAACCGCCGGCGTGACGGAGCACGGCTGATCGCCGCCGGGCTGGCGGCCAACGCCCTGGTCATCCTGCTCAACGGCGCCATGCCGGTCGATCGGTCGGCACAGCTGCGCGCCGGCGCCGAGCCGGCCGAGCACTCCGCAACGGCCCGGACCACCGAGGTCGACGACGACACCCTGGCGCCGTGGCTGGGCAAAGTGGTCCCGGTCGCCTTTCCGCTGCGACCCGAGGCGGTCAGCCCGGGCGACGTCGCCGTCGCTGCCGGAGCCGCCGCCGTCGTCGGCACCGGCATGACCCGCCGGCGGCCGGGCGCCGAACGCCGCGGCGCGACCCCGGCACGCCGCACGCGGCCGCGTCCCGCAGCCGACGAGAACTCCGGCGCCGCCGACGACGAGACCGCCGGCACGCACGACACCGACGGCACGCACGACACCGACGAGACGCGGGACAGCACCCCGGCCGGCGAGCCGTCGCGCCGCGACACCGCACCACTCGACGCCGGACCGGAGTCCGCGGCCGACCGTGCGACAATGACAGCGGACGCCGAGAGCGAGCGCACGTCACCGCGCGTCACCGCCTGACCTACCCGCGCAGCGGGTCGGCGTCCGGCAGTGTCACCCCACTCGTGAAGGAGTACCGCCATGGCGAAGCGAGCACGTAAGCGCAAGGCCCGCAAGAGGCGCGGTCCCAACCACGGCAAGCGGCCCAACGCCTGACCACGGATCCACCGTCAAAACGCCCCGGCTCTCACGCAGAGGGCCGGGGCTTCGTCGTGCAGCCGATGCGCCGCGCTCGCGACGGGGCGAGCGGTCAGGGAGTCTGGCTGATCTGCACGCGCACCTGCTCGATGCGCGCGCGGATACGCGACTTCAGCTCGTCCGGGGCGTGCTCGCAACCGCACGAGCGGGCCAGCGCCTCACGGATCACGCGCTCGATGTCGTAGGTGGACATACACGGCCGGCACTGCTCGAGATGCGCCTTGATCTCGTCATAGGTCAGAGTCCGGCTGTCGAGCTCCTGATCGAGGAAGTCGTAGACACGGTCGAGCACCTCAGTGCAGTCGACGTCGTTGTCGTCGCAGCTCATCCTCCGACCTCCTGAGTGACCTTGGGCACCAGCCCACGCTCGCGTGCGTAGTCTTCGAGCAGCTCCCGAAGCTGGCGGCGCCCACGATGCAACCGCGACATCACGGTGCCGATGGGCGTGCCCATGATCTCGGCGATCTCCTTGTAAGGGAAGCCCTCGACGTCCGCGAGGTAGACCGCGATGCGGAACTCCTCCGGAATCTCCTGCAGGGCGTTCTTCACGTCGGAGTCGGGGAGGTGGCCCAGGGCCTCGGCCTCGGCGGACAGCAGGCCGGACGAGGTGTGCGCCCCCGCGCGCGCCATCTGCCAGTCCTCGATCTCTTCGGCCGCGCTCTGCTGCGGCTCGCGCTGCTTCTTGCGATAAGTGTTGATGAACGTGTTGGTCAAGATCCGGTACAGCCAGGCCTTGAGGTTCGTCCCCTCCTTGAACTGGTGGAACGATGCGTAAGCCTTGGCGAAGGTCTCTTGGACCAGGTCCTCGGCGTCGCTGGCGTTACGGGTCATCCGCAACGCCGCCGAGTAGAGCTGGTCGAGGAAGGGCAACGCATCGCGTTCGAACCGCTGCGTGCGCTGCTCGTCACTCTCCTGGTCAGCCATCACTGCCGATGATACCGGCGCGAGCGGGTTCCACGCCTCGTCACCCCGAGGCAGGACCGCGTCGGGCGCGGGCCGATCCAAGCATGTAGCGCCACTGCCACCCACGATTCGTCGAGCCTCCCAGCGGTTTCGACGTCGGTTTCACCAACGGCCGAATCGGCCGCGGCTTCCGGTGGTGTCAACCATCGACCGGCCCGACTCATTCCCACCGCATGCTCGACACGGTGGCGAGCACGAACGACCGGACGGCCTCGACCACCGCCGCCGTGGCGGCATCCCGGTCGTGCGCCTTCGGCACGGCCATCGCGTGGTCGGCATGGTCGACGGCGACCAGCCGGTACGGCCCGTCGGGGAACTCGCCGGGACGGCCGAACGTGTCCCGTTCACCCTGGACCACCAACGTCGGCACCGCGGCGGCCGCGGTGAGCAGCTCGTCCTGACGTGAACGCTCCGGCTTGCCGGGTGGATGCAGCGGGAACGACAACGCGACGACGCCCGCCGCGCCCGTGGCCTCGGCGGTGCGGCAGGCCACTCGCGCACCGGCGCTGCGCCCGCCCACCAGCATCGGCACGTCCCGCGCGACGGCGTCCAGAGCCACCAGCCACGCCTCGTCGAGAGTCGCCGGGCGCGGCGCCACCCGCTTGCCCGCGACCCGCCACGGCTGTTCCACCCGGACGACGCTCACCCCCGCCTCCGGCAGCCGCTCGGCCAGCGCGCGCAGATCGGCCGCGTCCGGGCCGCCGCCGGCGCCGTGTCCCAGCACCAGCCTCGCCCGGGCGGCGTCAGCCTCGTCCGGCTCGTCCGTCCAGAGCCGGGCGTCGCCGACAGGCGTCGGCACCGTGGTGCGCTCGGTCACAACGTCACCGGGTCGATCAGCTGGGGCCCGTTGTTGGCCACCCGGTTCACCTCCGTGGAGACCGGATAGGCGTCCAGCGTTCCGGGGGTGGCGGGCGCGAGCATCGACGTCAGCCCGTCGGTGTCTGTGCGGTCCGGGTCCAGCCACTCGGCCCAGCTCGCTCGGTCGACCAGCATGGGCATGCGCGGGTGGATCTCGCCGACGTCGTCGGTGGCGTCGGTCGTGAGGATGACCGCCGACCACAGGAACGCGTCCGGATCGTCGTCGGGCCGGCTCTGGTCCCGCCAGATCTCGTACAGGCCGGCCATGGCGAGCGTTCCCTCGGGCGGGTGGATGAAGAACGGCTGCTTCTTGCCCTTGGTCTCACCGCGCCACTCGTAGAATCCCTCGGCCGGCAGCAGGCAGCGCCGCCGGGCGAACGCGCGCCGGAACGACGGCTTCTGCGCCGCGGTCTCGACCCGCGCGTTGATCAGCTTGTTGCCGATGGTGGGGTCGTCGGCCCAGGAGGGCACGAGGCCCCAGCGCAGCGTGCGGATGCGCCGTTGCGCGCCGGCGTCCGGCTCGTCGCGGCGGTGGCGGGTCAGCACGCCGTAGACCGGCTTGCTGGGCGCGACGTTCCAGTCCGGCTCCAGTCGCTCCTTGACGTCGACGCGGTCGACGTCGAACTCGTCGGCCAGGTCGTCGACGCTCTGGCTCACCACGTACCGTCCACACATGCGTCCATCCTCGCACCGCCCACGGCACGGGAGTCCCCGGACGCCGGCCATCCGTGGTAGGTAGGAGTCATGAGCCTGGTCCGTCTGATCGCCCGACCGATGCTGGCGACGGTCTTCGTCGTTCAGGGTGCGAACAATCTGCGTAACCCGGACGCGGGAGTCCCGGGCGCCACCAAATTCGCCGAACGGTTCGGCCCCACCATCGAGCGCCGAGCGCCCTCGTTCCCCACCGACCCGAAGACGCTCGTGCGCATCAACGCGGGCGTCCAGCTCACCGCCGGGCTCGCGCTCGGCACCGGCCGGTTCCCGCGGCTGGCGGCGCTGACGCTGGCCGCGTCGCTGGTGCCCACCACCTGGGCCGGGCACGCGTTCTGGGAGATCGACGACCCGGCGCAGCGCAAGACCCAGCGCGTCCAGGCGATGAAGAACGTCGGCCTCACCGGCGGCCTGCTGCTGGCCGGCGTCGACACCGGGGGCAAGCCGGGGCTGACGTGGCGCGCACGACACGCGGCCCGCGATGCCCGCCGCGCCGGCAAGGGCGCCAAGCGCGAGGCGAAGCTCACCGCGCGCAAGGCGCGCAACGAGATCACCTCAATGCCGCACCGCGGGAAGTCGTGACCGAAGCCGGCGGCTGCGGGTCGTCGCACAGGAACGGTCCGCGTCGTCCGCCGGCGTGGTACTCGTACCGGTGCCCGGCATGCTCCAGAACGATCCGGTGCCCGTCGACCAGCATCTGCTGGTAGGCCATCCCCGGCTTCGGACAGCCCAGGCTCGAATCACGCCAGGTCACCTCCTGCACGGCCGCGACGGTGATCGCCGCGGCGTCGACCCCCAAGCGCCCGGCCAGGTCGGCCACGGCGGCGTGGGTGGGATCGGCCGGCGTGGGGCGACCAGCGCCATCGGCGGGCTCGGCATCCGCGGGCTCGGCATCGGCGGCCGCCCGCGGCGCCGTCGTCACCTCGTGCCCGTGCGCTGCGGATTCGTGCGCTGCAGGTTCGTCACCGAAGGCGAGGTCCAGGGCCTCCGCGGCGGCCGCACGCGCATGACCGATGGCGTCGGCGACCTCGCCCGCCGTCATCAGGATCAGCGCGCCCTCGTGCAGCAGCGTCATCCGAAGCCCCAGCTCGGCGGCGCGGTCGGCGTCGAGACCGGCCTCCTCGAGCAGCCGGACGTACAACGACCGCGTCCACGACTTCTCCGCGCGCACGACCGCCAGCCCAGGGTGGTCGGTGCCGCCGATCTCGGCGTAGGCGTTGACGAAGGCGCAGCCGCGGGTGGCGTCGACGTTCCAGGCGCTTAACGCGTCGAGCACCGCCAGGACCCGGTACCGGCCCGGCTCCGGAGCGTGCCGCTCGAGGTGCTCGTGGACGAACGCCCTCCAGCGTTCGGCCCGTCGCTGCAGGTAGAGCGCCACGAGGGCGTCCTTGGACCCGAAACGGTCGTAGAGCGTCTTCTTGGTGGTCCCCGCGACCTCCGAGATCATCTCGACCCCGACCGCCCGGATCCCCTGTGCGTAGAACAGCTCACCGGCGGCGGCCAGGATCCGTTCCCCGGCGGGCGTGAGCCCGGTCGTTGCGGTGCGTGGCATGTGAGTCCTCTCACCGAGCGTGTACACGACACTGACAGTATACCGACCGGTATGGTTACATGCCATCATGACCGCCCCGACTCTCTCCCCCGCGACCGTCCGGACCAGCACCGGAACGGACGTCGCCGCCGCGGCCGCCCTGGTCGTGTTCTGGAGCTCCGGATTCATCGGCGCACGGCTCGGCACCGAGCACGCACCCGCGGACACCCTGCTCACCTGGCGCTACCTGCTGGCCGCGCTGATCGTCGTGCCGCTGGCGGCACACCGGCTGCCGCGGCTGGGGCGGCGGAGCCTGACCCAGCACGCGATCGTCGGCGTGCTGTCGCAAGCCATGTACCTGGGCGGAGTCGTGACCGGTGTCGGCGCCGGGGTACCGGCCGGTACCGCCGCGCTGATCGCGGCGTTGCAACCGCTGGTGGTCGCCAACGCCGCGCGCCGCTGGCTGGGCGAGCCGGTGACCGCGCGGCGGCGGCTCGGGCTGTGGCTGGGGTTCACGGGCGTCGGCCTCGTCGTCGCCGACGACCTGACCGCGACGGACGTCGACGCCTGGGCGTACCTGCTGCCGCTGGGCGGGATGCTGGCCCTGTCCGCGGGCACGGTGCTACAGCAACGCTGGCAGCCGGCCGGCGGACTCGTCGAGTCGATGACCGTGCACACGATCGCCTCCGCGCTGCTCATCGGCACCGAGGCGGCGGCGTTCGGCCGGCTGGACGTCCCCGCGGCGGCCGGATTCTGGTGGGCCGTGGTCTGGGTCCTCGTGCTGTCGACAGCCGGCGGGTACGGGGCCTACCTGCTCGTCCTCCGCCGGAACGGGGCCACCCGCGTCAGCGCGCTGCTCTACCTGACGCCCCCGACGACGCTGATCTGGAGCTGGGCGATGTTCGACGACGGCATCGGCGTGCGCAGCCTGGCCGGTCTGGTGGTCTGCGCCGTCGCCGTCTGGCTGGTCCTGGCGACGCGACATGGTGTGGGCCCGTCCGGTGCCGGGTAGTCGCATCGTGAGGCGGACGTCCATCGACGAACGCCAGGTTCGCGAAGGAGGTGCACGCCATGACTCAGGAACGCAGCACACCCCTCGTCCGGCTGGCGGACACCCACCTCACGCTCGCCAGCGATCTCGACGACATCCGGGGGCGCGACGTCGTCGACCGCAACGGCGACGAGGTCGGCGAGGTCGAGGACCTCGTCATCGACCCGGGCGAACGCCGCGTGCGGATGCTCGAGGTCGGTTCCGGCGGTTTCCTCGGCATCGGCGAGAAGAAGCAGCTCATCCCCGTCGACGCTGTGACGGGCGTGAACGACGTGGTGCACATCGAGACCGCCCGCGAGCACGTCGCCAGCGGGCCGGAGTACGACCCGGACATCGTGCAGGAGCCGGAGTACGCCGCCAGCGTGTACGACCACTACGGCTATCCGCCGTTCTGGTCCCCCGGCTACATCTACCCCGGATTCCCGTTCTACGGCGCCGGCCCTCGCTGACGCCGCGGCGTGGTCGCCGGGCCTCGCACATCACGAGGCCTGTGCACGCGTCACCAGGCCTGTACGGGTGGTGACGCAGGGCATTCCATGGTGAACGTGGTCATTCCGGTGGGTCAGCTGACGGGTTCGGCGACCAAGGGGCGGGCCTCCGGAGCCGCCGAACGGATCTGGTCGGCGGCCTGGTCGTCCGGCTTCGTCTGCGAGTCGCGCTCGGCCTCCACCCGCTCGGCGTAGATCTCAACCTCGCGCGCGACCGTCTCCTCGTCCCAGCCCAGCGTCTCGGCCATCAGCCGGGCCACCGGCCGGGCGGCGTCGAGCCCGCGGTGCGGGTACTCGATAGAGATACGCGTGCGCCTGGTCAGCAGATCGCTGAGGTGCAGGGCACCCTCGTGCGTGACCCCGTAGACCACCTCCACCTTCAGGTAGTCCGCCGCGCCCGGAATCGGCTCGAGCAGCTCGGGCCGGTCGGCCGCCGGCGCCAGAACCTCGTGCACCATCGAGCCGTACCGGTCCAGCAGATGACGCACACGGTGCGGATGCAGGCCGTGCAGGTCCGCCAGCCGGTCGGCCTGGTTGACCAGCGCGTGGTAGCCGTCGGCGCCCAGCAGCGGCACCCGGTCGGTGATCGACGGCGCGGTCCGCCCGCGCAGGTCCTGCGCCGCAGCGTCGATGGCATCGGCGGCCATCACCCGGTACGTCGTGTACTTGCCACCGGCGATGGCGACCATGCCGGGGGCCGGCCGCGCCACCGCGTGCTCGCGCGAGAGCTTCGAGCTCTCCTCGCTCTCGCCGGCCAGCAGCGGCCGCAGTCCCGCGTACACGCCCTCGATGTCGTCGTGCGTCAGCGGCGTCATGAGCACCGTGTTGACGTGGTCGAGGACGTAGTCGATGTCCTTGCGGGTGGCCGCCGGATGCGCCAGGTCGAGGTTCCAGTCGGTGTCGGTGGTGCCGATGATCCAGTGGTTGCGCCAGGGAATCACGAACAGCACCGACTTCTCGGTGCGCAGGATCAGCCCGGTCTCAGCCGCGATGCGGTCGCGCGGCACGACGACGTGCACGCCCTTGCTGGCGCGTACCCGGAACCGGCCGCGGGTGCCGGCCAGGCGCTGCATCTCGTCGGTCCACACGCCCGTGCAGTTGACCACCACGTCGCAGGTGACCTGCTGTTCCTCGCCGCTCTCGACGTCGCGCACCCGGACCCCGCTGATCCGGTCGGCCTCGCGCAGGAACCCCACGACCTGGCTCGACGTGCGAACGACCGCGCCGTAGTGCGCGGCGGTGCGGGCGACGGTCATGGTGTGCCGGGCGTCGTCGGACATCGCGTCGAAGTAGCGGACGCCGCCCACCAGCGCGTCGTGGCGCATCGCCGGGAACAGCCGCAGCGCGCCCGAGCGGGTGAAGTGCTTCTGCCCGGGCACCGACCGCGAGCCGCCCATCGTGTCGTACATCAGCAGGCCGGCCGCGGTGTACGGGCGCTCCCACAGCCGGTGCGTCAGCGGGTACAGGAAGCTGACCGGCTTCACCAGGTGCGGCGCGAGACGGGTCAGCATCAGCTCGCGCTCGTGCAGCGCCTCGCGCACCAGCCCGAACTCGAACTGCTCGAGGTAGCGCAGCCCGCCGTGAAAGAGCTTGCTCGAGCGGCTGGACGTGCCGGCCGCGAAGTCGCGCGCCTCCACCATGGCCACTCGCAGCCCCCGCGTCACCGCGTCCAGGGCGGCACCGGCGCCCACGACTCCGCCGCCGATGACGACGACGTCGAAGTGCTCGCCGCCGAGGCGGTCCCAGGTGTCGCGCCGTGCTTCGGGGCCGAGACGGCTGTTCGCACCACCGGGCCCGAAACGGACGTTCTCACCGGTCACGTCGATCATGCCTCCTCGCAGCGTCCAGTGCGTCGCGCGGCTCGGAGCCGACGGAAGCCGGACCCGATCGTGGCGCCCGACGCACGGCCTCACGCTACCGGTTACCCGCCCCGGAACGTAGACAGTTGGCCTACGCATCAGTAGTTTCGACGTGACCCTTGGCAACGGCGCCGAGGCTCCGCGGGCGGCCCCGGAGCGTGGCGACGTGCCACCGACGGAAGCGGAGGCCCAGATGGACCTGAGTTTCGGCGAGATCATCCTGTCCGAGATCTTCGGCACCGGCATGCTCACTCTCCTCGGCTGCGGCGTCGTCGCGAATGTGCTGCTGGCCAAGACCAAAGGCATCAACGGTGGCTGGCTACTGATCAACTTCGGCTGGGGGCTCGGCGTGTTCGCCGGTGTCTACGCCGCTGTCGAGACCGGGGGCCACATCAACCCCGCGGTGACATTCGGCCTCGCCTTCGAGGGCACCACCGACTGGGCGGACGTGCCCGCCTACCTGATCGGCGAGATGATCGGCGCCTTCCTCGGTGCCGTTCTGGTGTTCCTGGCGTACAAGAAGCATTTCGACTCCGAGGAGGACGCCGGCAAGAAGCTCGCCGTCTTCTCCACCGGCCCGGAGATCCGTGGCCACGGCTGGAACCTGGTCACCGAGATCATCGCGACGTTCGTGCTGGTGTTCATCGTGGTCTCGTTCGGCGAAACCCCCAGCGGGCTCGGGCCGCTGGCCGTCGCCCTGCTCGTTCTCGGCATCGGCGCCTCGCTGGGCGGGCCCACCGGCTACGCCATCAACCCGGCCCGCGACCTCGGGCCGCGGATCGCGCACGCCGTGCTGCCCATCCTGCGCAAGGGCTCCAGCGACTGGAACTACTCGTGGGTCCCGGTCGTCGGGCCGATCATCGGCGGCATCATCGGCGGCCTGACCGGCGGTGCGATGTACTGACGCCGCCGCCGACCCGTCCCGCCACGTCCACACGTCCGGCAGCCCGCACGCTCGGCACGAACGATGAGGAGCACGCATGAACAACTACGTCGCCGCCATCGACCAGGGCACCACCTCCACCCGCTGCATGATCTTCGACCGCACGGGTTCGGTGGTCTCGGTCGACCAGCGCGAGCACGAGCAGATCTTCCCCAGGGCCGGCTGGGTCGAGCACGACCCCGAGGAGGTCTGGCGCAACACCCGCGAGGTCTGCGCCGGCGCCCTGGCCAAGGGCGACCTCGTCGACAGCGACATCGTCGCCGTCGGCATCACCAACCAGCGCGAGACCACGGTCGTCTGGGATCGCAACACCGGCAAACCCGTCTACAACGCCATCGTGTGGCAGGACACCCGCACCGACCGCATCGCCACCGAGCTCGGCGCGCTGGGCGGCGGCCAGGAGCGCTACCGCGCCGTCACCGGCCTGCCGCTGGCGACGTACTTCTCCGGGCCGAAGGTGAAGTGGATCCTCGACAACGTCGACGGCGCCCGGGCCAAGGCCGAGGCCGGCGATCTGCTGTTCGGGAACATGGACACGTGGGTGCTCTGGAACGCCACCGGCGGGACCGACGGCGGCCTGCACGTCACCGACCCCACGAACGCGTCGCGCACACTGCTGATGGACCTCGACACGCTGACGTGGAACGAGCAGAACGCCGCCGACATGGGCATCCCGATGTCGATGCTTCCCGAGATCCGCTCGTCGTCGGAGGTCTACGGCTACATCCGCCAGCGCGGCGCGTTCGCCGGGCTGCCGCTGGCCGGCATCCTCGGCGACCAGCAGGCCGCCACGTTCGGGCAGGCCTGCCTGACCCCCGGTGAGGCGAAGAACACCTACGGCACCGGCAACTTCGTGCTGCTGAACACCGGCACCGAGAAGGTGATGAGCGAGAACGGCCTGCTCACCACGGTCTGCTACAAGATCGGGAACAACGAAACCGTCTACGCGCTCGAGGGCTCCATCGCCGTCACCGGGGCGCTGGTGCAGTGGCTGCGGGACAACCTCGGCATGATCAGCTCCGCTCCCGAGATCGAGCGGCTCGCCGCGGCGGTCGACGACAACGGCGGCGCGTACTTCGTGCCGGCCTTCTCGGGCCTGTTCGCCCCGTACTGGCGTTCCGACGCGCGCGGAGCCATCGTCGGGCTGACCCGGTTCGTCGACAAGGGCCACCTCGCCCGTGCCGTGCTCGAGGCGACGGCGTACCAGTCGCGTGAGGTCATCGACGCGATGAACGCCGACTCTGGGGTCGCGCTCAAGTCGCTGAAGGTCGACGGCGGCATGGTCGGCAACGAGCTGCTGATGCAGTTCCAGGCGGACATCCTCGGCGTCCCGGTCATCCGCCCGGTGGTCGCCGAGACCACCGCGCTGGGCGCCGCCTACGCGGCCGGGCTGGCCGTCGGCTTCTGGAAGAGCGAGGACGACATCCGCAACAACTGGGCCCAGGACAAGCAGTGGGAACCCAGGATGGACGAGGCGGTCCGCGAGAAGCAGTACCGCACCTGGAAGAAGGCGGTCACGAAGACCTTCGACTGGGTGGAGGACGAGTCCTGACCGTCCGGGCGGGCACGCGTGTCACCTGATCATCCCTGCGACGATCAGGTGACACTTCTCCGTCCGGAGCGGCTCCGTCGTCACCTGATCATCATCGGTCCAGCATCCGGACATGATCAGGTGACGACGTCCCGCTCCGGACCCGTCACGTCAGTCACCCGGTTCGGCCGGTTGCGAGGATCAGGTGCCGGAACGACGATCAGGTGACTCATCGGCGGAGCCGGCGCGGCCCGTTAAGCTGGGCACACGATGTCCAAAACCTCGATGACCGAAACCGCCCCCGGCCTCTGGGCCGCGCCGCACGCCTCCGGGCCGATCACGGCCACCGTCACCGTCCCGGGGTCGAAGTCCCTGACCAACCGTGCCCTGGTCCTCGCGGCGCTCGCGTCGGGCCGGTCGCGGATCGGCCATCCGCTCGTGGCGCGCGACACCGCGCTGATGCGCCGGGCGCTGACTGGTCTCGGCGCGCGTATCGACGACGACGAGCACGGCTGGGTGGTCACCCCGGGCCCGGTGCGCGGCGACGCCGACGTCGACTGCGGCCTGGCCGGCACGGTGATGCGCTTCGTCCCGCCGCTGGCGGCGCTCGCCGACGGCGAGGTCCGTTTCGACGGTGACGCGCATGCCCGTGAGCGCCCCATGGGCACCGTCATCGGGGCGCTGCGCGGCCTCGGCGCCGCTGTCGACGACGGCGGCCGGGGCGCGTTGCCGTTCGCGGTGTCCGGTACCGGCGCCGTGCCCGGCGGCGACGTCACCATCGACGCCTCGGCGTCGTCACAGTTCGTCAGCGGGCTGCTGCTGTCCGGCGCCCGCTACGACGACGGCGTCACGGTGCACCACGACGGCAAGCCGGTGCCCTCGCTCCCGCACATCGACATGACCGTCGGCATGCTCCGTGACTGCGCGGTGGAGGTCGACGACGAGACCGCGAACACGTGGCGGGTGCGGCCCGGTCCCGTCGCGGCGCTCGACCTCGACGTCGAGCCGGATCTTTCCAACGCGGCGCCGTTCCTGGCCGCGGCGCTGATCACCGGCGGCCGGGTGCATGTTCCCCGGTGGCCGGCGGTCACCACCCAGCCGGGCGACACCCTGCGCGACCTGCTCTCCCGGATGGGCGCCGACTGCGAGCTCGACGCCGCGGGGCTGACGGTGCGCGGCGACGGCAGGGTCCGGGGCATCGACGCCGACCTGCACGACGTCGGAGAACTGACGCCGGTGCTGGCCGCGCTCGCCGCCGTCGCCGACGGGCCGTCGCACCTGCGTGGCATCGCACACCTGCGCGGACACGAAACCGATCGGCTGGCCGCGCTGACCGCGGAGATCAACGGTCTCGGCGGCGACGTCGCCGAGACCGACGACGGCCTCACCGTCCGCCCGGCGCCGCTGCACGGCGGCGTCTTCCACTCCTACGCCGACCACCGGATGGCCCAGGCCGGCGCGGTCCTCGGCCTGGTGGTGCCGGGGGTCGAGGTCGAGGACATCGCGACGACGTCGAAGACCCTTCCGGACTTCCCCGGCCTGTGGACCCGGATCGTCGAGGCGGAGCGCACGGCGTGATGGCTCGGCGGGCCTCCGCGTCGTACGACGAGCGCGACGTCAAGGTCCGCCCCGGCCGCGGCTCGCGGCCGCGCAGCAAGCTGCGTCCCGCTCACTCCGACGCCGCGCTCGGCATGGTGATCGCGGTCGACCGCGGCCGCTACACCTGCGCGCTCGCCGACCACGTCGTCACCGCGATGACCGCCCGTGAGCTGGGCCGCAAGGCCGTCGTCGTCGGCGACCGGGTCCGCCTCGTCGGCGACGTGTCCGGGCAGGAAGGCAGTCTGGCCCGCATCGTGCGGGTGGAGCCCCGGTCCACGGTGCTGCGCCGTACCGCCGACGACGTCGACGCGGTCGAGCGCGTCATCGTCGCGAACGCCGACCAGATGGTCATCGTCACCTCGGTGGCCGAGCCCGAACCGCGTCCCCGGCTCGTCGACCGCTGCCTGGTCGCCGCGTACGACGCCGACGTCGAGCCGCTGCTGTGCGTCACCAAGGCCGACCTCGCCGACCCGGGGCCGCTGCTCGACACGTATGCCCCGTTGCACGTCCCCACGGTGGTCACCAACCGCGACGGCGATCAGCTCGCCGGTCTCGACGCACTGCGCCGGCGTCTGCACGAGCGCACCACGGTCCTGGTGGGCCACTCCGGCGTGGGCAAGTCCACCCTGGTCAACGCGCTGGTCCCGGACGCGGACCGCGCCATCGGCGAGGTGAACACGGTCACCGGCCGTGGCCGGCACACCTCCACGAACGCCGTCGCGGTCGCGCTGTCCGAGCAGGGCTGGGTCATCGACACGCCGGGCATCCGCTCGTTCGGGCTCGCGCACGTCGACCCGGCCCGGTTGATCGTCGCCTTCCCCGACCTCGCCGCCGAGACCGCCGACTGCCCGCGCGGATGTGCCCACGGCTCGTCGGAGCCGGAGTGCGCGCTGGACACGGCCCTCGACGCGGGCCGCCTCGAGCCGGGTCGCGTCACGTCGTTCCGCCGGCTCCTGGCCAGCCGCGAGCGCCGGACCGGCGACTGACGGGCGGCTCACGGCGCAGCGCGGGCCACGCCCGGCGAGCCGTGTCCCGGCCGTCGGCGCGGCGTGTAGGTTGGCCGATCGTGAGCCACGATGACGACCTCCGGTTCGCGCACGTCCTTGCCGACGACGCGGACGCCCAGACGACGGCCCGGTTCCGGGCCGACGACCTGCGCATCGACACGAAGACCGACAGCTCGCCGGTCACCGACGCGGACCAGGCGACCGAAGAGGCGATCCGGCGGACCCTGTCGCGAGCACGCCCCCGGGACGCGGTCGTCGGCGAGGAGTTCGGCACCGAGGGCTACGGCGCGCGGCGCTGGGTCATCGACCCCATCGACGGCACCCGGAATTACGTGCGTGGCGTGCCGGTGTGGGCGACGCTGATCGGGCTGATGGTCGAGGACGAGGTGGTGGCGGGCGTGGTGTCGGCGCCCGCGCTGGGCCGGCGGTGGTGGGCCGCCCGCGGGACCGGCGCCTGGACGGGCCGGTCGCTGTCGTCGGCCACCCGCTGCCGGGTGTCCGACGTCGGGTCGCTGGCCGAGGCGTCGCTGTCGTACTCGTCGCTGCACGGCTGGGACGAGCGCGGACTGCTCCCGGCGTTCCTCGACCTCACCAAGGCGTGCGCACGCACCCGCGCCTACGGCGACTTCTGGTCGTACATGCTGCTGGCCGACGGCGCCGTCGACGTCGCCACCGAGCCGGAGCTCGCGCTGCACGACATGGCCGCGCTCGTGGCGGTCGTCGACGAGGCCGGCGGCCGGTTCACCGACCTGCGCGGCACGCCGGGCCCCGGCGGTGGTGACGCGCTCGCCACGAACGGCCGTCTGCACCACGAGGTCCTGGAGCGGCTCAGCGCCGGCTGAAGGCTCACCTGCCGCGCCCTCAGGGAGCGCGCTCGACGTCCGGCGTCGACGTGGAGGCCAGGTGACGGGCGACGGTGTTGACGACCGCCACGATCGGCACCGCGACGATCGCCCCGATGATGCCGCCGGCCAACGTGCCGATCGACACCGCCACCACGACCGCCAGCGGATGCACCCGCACCATCCGGCCCAGGATGAGCGGCTGGAACACGTTGCCCTCGACCTGCTGCACGACCACCATGCCGATCAGCACCACGATCGCGGTGATCAGCCCCTGGGTCACCAGAGCCACCAGCATCGCCACCGCTCCGGTGACGAACGCGCCGACCAGCGGCACGAACGCGCCGAAGAAGATCAGTACGCCGAGCGGCAGCGCCAGCGGCACCTGCAGGATGAACAGCAGGATCGTGACGGCGACCGCGTCGAACAGCGCGACCAGGACGATCCCGCGGATGTACTGCGCGAGCGTCCGCCACGCGACGTCACCCGCGGCCGCCGCCCGGCCGCGGGAACGCGCCGGCAGCACCCGCACCAGCCACACCCAGATCCGGTCGCCGTCGTAGAGGAAGAACAGCAGCGCGAACAGCGTCAGCACGATCCCGACGATGATCTCGGCCGCCACCGTCGCGGCGGTGGCCGCCTGCTCGGTCACCGCGCCGTCGTTCTGGACCAGCGCGACGGCGCGATCGATCCACTCGTCGAGCTGTACCTGGTCGATCCGGAACGGCGGCCCGGCCAGCCAGTCGCGGATCTCCTGCAGGCCCTCCTCGGCCTGGTCGACGACGTCGCTGAACTGGTCGCCGACGGCGTTGCCGACCAGTGACAACGAGCCGGCGACCACGATGATGAATCCGACGAAGACCGTCGCCGCGGCCGGCCCGCGCGGCCAGCCCGCAGCGCGCAGCCGGCGCACCAGCGGATGCAGCCCGGCCGCGATCAGCAACGCCGCGACCAGCGGGAAGACGACGACCTTCAGCTCCCACGCCAGCCAGCCCGCACCGCCGATCGCGGCGACGATGATCAGCAGCCGCCAGCTCCACTCGGCCGCGTCGCACACCACACGCGGAACGGGGTGGTCGCGTTCGGCCGCGCGGTGGCGCTCACCGCTCGCGCCGGGTTCGGGCTGAGGCGGTCCGCCGGTGGGCTGAGGCGGTCCGCCGGTGGGCGGCTGTGCCGCGCCGACACTGCCGGGCGGGGGCGGCACCGGTGGCATCGGCGGCACCGAGGCGGTGTCGTGCCGACCGGTGTGCTGCGTCCCGCCGTCTGCCTCGGCGTCGGCCGCCATACCGGTGTCGGGCCGGTCGCCGGGCAGCGGCACGCCGGCATCGCCGTCGACGTCACCGTCGCCGTACCGGGACGACTCGGTGCGCTCACGGCGTTCGATCGCACGCTGCCGGACCACCTCGAGGTGGTCGATCACACGACGAATCCGCTCGAACACAGCAGCCAAGCCTGGCACACGGCTCGATCGCACCGTGTCAGGGTGGCGTTTCGCCACGATCATCCGCCGGAATCGCCGCGTCATGATCCGCGCCCGAGTCCGTCGTGGTATACGGATGGGCTTGCACTCGCTTCAGGACGAAACGGGGAGTTTCGGAACATGACGCATTGCCGTCGACATGACGTGTCCACATCTCCTCCGTGGTCGCGGTGGCTGGCGACGATCACGGCCGAGCGACCGGACCGCGCCGAGGCCGTCCGGCGCGCCGCTACCCGGTTACAACGGTCCTCGCAGAACGCCGAGGACGGCACACCGACACCCGGCGCCGAGGCCGTCGTCACGGCCCTCACGGATCCGGAGGCCGACGACGACGCGGTGACGCACGCGCTGACGGTCTTCGCGTGGGAGCGCGTGGCCACCGGCGACGATCTCACCTGCACCATGGACGATCTCGACGAGCTCTGGACCGCCGTGGAGCGCACCGCCCCGACGCCGGTGTCACGCTCACGCGCCCGGCACTGCCTGGTCGACGCGTGGGCCGAGGCGATCGCGGCCGAACGCGGCTCCCCCGGCGTGGACCCGCTGTCCGGGCTGCACACGGCCGGTTATCTGTACGGCCGCGTGCACGAGCTGGACCGGGTCTCCGGCGACAGCGCCACGCCGCTGGTCCTGCTGGTCGTACGTTGGGACGCCGCCGCCGGGCCGTGGCAGCGCATCGCCCGGATCATGCAGGTCGCCTCGGCGTTGCGGGCGCGGGTGCGCCCCGAGGCGACGCTCAGCCAGGTCGGCACCACCATGGCCGTCGCCCTCGTGCCCGACGACGCCCGCGCCCGCCTGGAGCGCCTCGCCTTGACGAAGGCGGTCGGACACGATGAACTGAGCACCGCACAAGTCCAGGTCGACGTGTTCGCAGTTCCGGACACAAGATCGCGATTGCCCGATCTTGTGACGCAGCTGCACGAGACCGCTAACGTTGATCAGGTCGCCGGGTCGCCCGCCAGCCGCCACACAGGGGCAGGGCCCCTGGACTGACCGGCAGTAAGGGACCAGAAGAGAGCGCCAGTGACGATTCCAGCAGATGCCGCGAGCGACGAACAGCTCATCGCGCGCACCCGCTCGGGCGACATGGCGGCCTACGACGAGCTCTACCGGCGCCACTCCGACGACGCCGCGAAGGTCGCCCGCATCGTCACCAACAACAGCGACGAGGCCCAGGACATCGTCGCCGAGGCGTTCACCCGCGTGCTCACCCGGCTGCGCGAGGGCGGCGGCCCGGACGGCGAGCTGACGCCGTACCTGCGCACCGTCGTCCGCCGGCTGGCCATCGACCGGCACCGAAGCTCGCAACGCGAGGGCAGTCCGTCCGATCCCACCGCGCTGGAGGTCCTTCCGCGCACGGACGACCCGATGGCCCGCGCCACCGACAAGCAGCTGGTGCGGCACGCGTTCGAGACGCTGCCCGAACGCTGGCAGCAGGTGCTGTGGCACACTGAGATCGAGGGGCGCTCGGCCGCGTCCCTGGCCCCGGCGCTCGGCAGCTCGCCGAACGCCGTCGCCGCGCTGGCCTATCGCGCCCGCGAAGGGCTACGGCAGGCATATCTCGCGGTGAACCTCTCCGCCGAGGTCCAGCCGGAGTGCCGCCCGTACGCGCCGAAGGTCGCCCCGTACGTGCGCGGCACGCTGTCGGCGCACGACACCCGCGAGGTGAGCGCCCACCTGGCGCAGTGCGGATCCTGCCGTGAGCGCCGCGACGAGCTGCTGTTGCTCGTGTCGGACATGCGCGGGGTGCTTTGGCCGGCGCTGCTGCTTCCCGCCTCGGCGGCCACCGCCGCTGCCGCTGGTGCCGCCGGCGCCGCGGGCGGCGGGATCCTCGCCTTCCTCTCCCCGGCCTCGTGGGGCAAGCAGGCCAAGCAGCTCGCGGCCACCAGCGCGGGGGTCGCCGCCGCCGGTGTCATCGCCGCCTCGGCGGTCCTGCTGGCCGGCAACGACGATCCGTCCGAACCGCCACGGGCCGCCCCCACCGCCAGCAGCGAACCGGACGCGCCGGCCGACGCGGACCCCCAGGACCCGCCCGCTCCGGATCCCGAGCCGGACGAGCCTGCTGGCGACCAGTCCGCGCCCGACGAGCCGGCGGGCCAGGATCCGGCGCGCGAACCGGACGATCCGCCGGATGATCCACCGGACGTGCCCGAGTCCGACCCGGTCGCGTCCGACCCTCCGGAGGTCGATCCGTCGCAGCCGTCGGATCCGCCAACCGTGGATGAACCCGACGAACCCGACGAGCCCACGCCGCCGGACACGCCCGACGAACCCACGACGTCGCCCACGCCGGATCCGCCCACCGCGGAGGAGCCCCCGCGCATCGAGGTCGCACCGCCGGCCACCACGGTCGTCGTCGCCGGCGGGAGCGTCGAGCTGACCGTCGAGGTCTCGGGGACGCCGCGGCCGCAGCTGCAATGGCAGTCCGCCGAGCCGCCCACAGACGAGGCCTCCGGCGCGACGGCCCAGGCCGCTGGCAGCGACAGCACCGGTGGCGACGTGATCGTCGGACCGCCCGCGTCGGCGTTCACGGCAACGGCGGTGTCCGCGGCGCCCGTGTCCTGGTTGCCGACCACGGCTCCGTCGTGGCGTCCGACGTCGCCCGTCGATCCGCCGCTGTCACCGCTGGACCTGCCTCCGAGCGGAACATCGTCGCCGTCGGTGGGCATCACGCCGTCGCCGACCGGCACGCCGTCACCGCCGGACACGCCGTCGCCGTCGACGAGCCCGACCGAGACGCCGTCACCCACCGCGACGGCCACGTCGCCGGAGCCGTCGCCCACGCCGACGACGTCGGTGACCCAGCCACCCACACCGGGCACGCCCGAATCGAGCCCGCCGCCGGATCCGGGCGAGCAGGAGTGGGTCGACATCAAGGGAGCGACCTCCGACACCCTCGTCATCGATGAGCTCCGCGCCGAGCATGACGGCCGTGCATACCGCCTGCTGGCCAGGAACCCGGCCGGGACGGTCGCGTCCGAGCCGGCGGTGCTGACCGTCAAGTACCGGCCGGACGTCACCGCCAGCCCGCAGGACGTCCAGGTGCCCGAGGGAGACACCGCCACCTTCGAGGCGTCGGCTGTCGGCAATCCCGAACAGATGAGCGTGGCGTGGCAGGTGCGCGAGCCCGGAGGCTCGTGGAGCGAGGCGAGCTCCGCCGGCGTCGAGTCCCGCTCCGGCGGAGCCGAGTCGGGCACCGGTGAAGCCGAGTCGGACTCCGGCGGAGCCGAGCAGAGCACCAGCACCACGCTCGAGATCAGCGACGTGAGCCGTGACCTCGACGGCAACGAGTACCGCGCCGTCTTCACCAACGACCTCGGCTCGTCGCACTCCGATCCGGCCACACTGACGGTGCACTGGGCACCCGAGATCCAGACGCCGCCGGCGGACGTCGAGGCGTACGACGGCGACGACGCCACCTTCAGCGCCACGGCCACCGCGAAACCGGCGGCGAGCTGGTACTGGGAGTCCCGCGCGCCCGACAGCGGCACATGGACACGGATCGAGGGCGCCGGCGGCGGCCCGGGCGCCGAGGCGTCGCTGACCCTGTCCGACGTCACCGTCGACGACGACGGCACCCAGTACCGCGCCGTCTTCACCAACGACCAGGGCACGGTCGAGAGCGAGGCCGCCACCCTGACCGTGCGGCCTCCCACCGGAAGCATCCGGTTCACCCAGCCCGACGGCACGACGCTGTGCGTCACCCAGCAGGGGCACCAGGCGACCCTCGAGGAGTGCGTCGGCACCCAACTCTGGGAGCGCCCCGGCGACGGCACGATCCGCTCTGTCGAGACCGGCGAATGCCTCGACGCACTCGGAGGGCCGATCTTCGTCACCGTCCGCCCCTGCGACGACGCCGGATCGCAGCAATGGGACCTGGACACACGGACCCAAGATCTGCAACAGATCAAGCTCAAGCCATGGCAAGACCTGGTGGACGTGTGCCTGGATACGCGTGACGTCGGAACGCCCGGGCACTCCCGGCTGTCCATCTGGAGCTGCTACGAGCAGAACGAGGACGGGTACGAGTCGCAGCTGTTCCGGTTCGTCCGCGCCACCTCCGACGACTGACCGGCGTCGACCGGTCTCCCGCCGCCACGTGGCACGGCTGACAGTCGTACGCCACGGCGCACCTGCGCTGCGGCGAATTGTGGCAGTGTGTGGAACGCTCCGACGTGCCACGTGCGCTCCGCTCGGCGACTCCCGCGAGGCGGCGCCGGCGAGCTGACGATCTTTTTTGAGATTTCTTCGGTATCGGCGTCATAGCCGGCCCTCAGCCCTGTCTTGGTGATCAAAGGCAACCTGATCCGACCCCACCGGGCGAAGGGGGAAATGGCCGCAATGACCGCGTTGGCCGAACTGATGAACACGAACGACGCCGAGGACAGGTTCGATTCGCGGGACGCGTGGCGGGTGCACGCCGCCTGCCGCGGCATGGACACCGATCTCTTCTATCCCGAGGGTCGGGGTCGCACCCTGCGTGCACGTGAGCAGATCGCCAAGGAAGTCTGCCTCTCCTGCCCCGTAGCGCGACAGTGCCGCGAGGCCGCGACGGCGCTTCCGGAGCGGTACGGCATCTGGGGCGGCCTCACCGAGGGTGAACGCGGCTGGTCGCGCCGCTGATCACCCGGACCGAGTTCCGTGGCGCGCCTCGACCGGGGAACGAGGCGCGCCACGGCTGATCCAACGGCCCCATGCGGCTCACCGGAGGCAGCGCCGCCGAGGACGCCGTGTGGCTGGGCTTCTCGCCTCCGACGCCGCACGCGGGAGCACCGGCCAGGTTCGTGGACGCGAGCGGCAGGCTCTTCCTCTGCCCGCGAGCCGGAGCGTGCAGCCGTCGCCGCCGAACATGAAGACGGCCCCGGAGGCTGAACCTCCGGGGCCGTCCGTGCTGGTAGCGGGGGCAGGATTTGAACCTGCGACCTCTGGGTTATGAGCCCAGCGAGCTACCGAGCTGCTCCACCCCGCGCTGCGTGTACAACTTTAAGGGATGCTGGCGCTCACGCCAAATCGCGGGCTCCCGGGCCGAACCGGGCTCGGCGAGTGTCGATGCGACGGGCCCGAACACCCGCCGAGCCCCGCCGCCGGACTGTCGGGGTCGTGATCCACACTGACCCCATGTCCGACTTCACCATCCGCGCCGCGCTGGCCGACGACCTCGAGGCCGCCGGCCAGATCACGGTGGCCGCGTACGACCGCGACGGCCACCTCGACGCCGATCGCAGCTACGCCGACGAGCTCGCCGACACCGGTGCGCGTGCGTTACAGGCGAGTGTGCTCGTCGCCGTCGACGCCGACGAGGCGGTCCTCGGAACCGTCACGTTCTGCCGGGCCGGCTCGCCCTACGCCGAGCTCGCGCAGCCCGGCGAGGCGGAGTTCCGCATGCTCGCCGTCAGCGACGCCGCACGCCGGCGCGGCGTGGGGCAGGGCCTGGTGGAAGCCTGCGTCGACCTCGCTCGACAGCACGGCGACCACACCCTCGTGCTGTCGTCCCAAGCCGGCATGGTCCAGGCGCACCGGCTGTACGAACGGCTGCAGTTCACTCGTGCACCCGAGCGCGACCACGAGCCGGTACCCGGTGTCCATCTTCTCGCCTACACACGCACGCTCTGAACACGACGGACCGGACCGCCGCGTCGGCGGATCGGCCACACGACTTCGGCCCGGGTGACACCGACGTCTTCGGTGTCACCCGGGCCGAATCGAACGACGTGGCTGTCGACGGACCCTACTGGCCGCCACCACCATCGCCGGAACTGCCGGAGCCGCCGGAGAGCTGGTTGGCCCGCTGCAGCGCTTCCTCCAGCCGAGCGAGCGCCTGACCGTACTCGGCCCATTGCCCCTCGGACTGGGCCGCTTGCGCGTCCTCCCAGGCCTGCTGTGCGTCCGCGATGGCCTGCTGCAGGCCACCGTCGGCCGGCGGAGGCGTCTGCTCGGTCTCCGGCGGAGGCGTCTGCTCACCTTCCGGCGGGGTCTGCTGACCCGTGCCTTCACCTTCGGGCGGGACACCGTCCTCGATGCCGCCCTCTTCCTCGGTCTCCGCGCCGGACTCGCCCTGGAAGGTCTCGTCGAGAGCGCCCTGCAGCGTGTCGTCGAAACCGATCTCGTTGCCGAACTGCACCAGCACCCGGCGCAGCAGCGGGTAAGCAGCGTCGCCGCTGGCCCGGACCACGTAGACCGGCTGCACGTACAGCAGGCCACCGCCGACCGGGAGCGTCAGCAGGTTGCCCAGCTGGGTCTGCGCGTCACCGGAACGCAGCAGCGTCAGCTGTCGCGCCACCTCGGTGTTGCTCTCGAACGCGTTGGCGACCTGGCCGGGTCCGTCGATCTGCGTGTTGCCGGGTAGTCGAAGGATCTGGAGCTGGCCATAGTCCTCATGTCGCGTATCGGCGTTGACCGCCATGAACGCGATGAGGTTCTGCCGGCCACGCGGGCTGTACGTCGTCGTCTGCGAGAACACCGGCCGGTCCTGACCAGGCATCTTGATGCTCTGGTAGTACGGCGGCTGGTCGACCTCGACCTCGGCCGACGGGTCACTGGGCACGACCCAGCGGTCCTGCCCGCCGTAGAACGTGATCGGGTCCTCGACGTGGTACTGCTCGAGCAGCTTGCGCTGCATCTTGAACATGTCCTCGGGGTAGCGCAGGTGGTCCATCAGCGGCTCGGGGATGGCCGAGCGCGGCTCGACCGCGTCCGGGAACGCGCCCATCCACGCCTGCAGCACCGGATCCTGCTCGTCCCAGGCGTACAGCGTCACCTCACCGCTGTAGGCGTCGACCGTCGCCTTCACCGAGTTGCGCACGTAGTTGATGTAGTCGTCCGGCTGCGCGGCCAGCGCGGGACGCGACGTCCGCGAGTCGCTGGTCGCCTCGCTCAGCGACACCCGCTGCGCGTACGGCACCGAGTTCGAGGTCGTGTAGCCGTCGACGATCCACTTGATCCGGCCGTTGACCACGGACGGGAACGGGTTGCCGTCGACTGTGAGCCACGGTGCGACCTTCTCGACACGCAGCCGCGGGTCCCGGTCGTACAGCAACTGGGACTCGGAGTTGAGCCGGTCGGACAGCAGGAAGTTCGCCTCTTGGAACCGCGTGGCGTACAGCAGTCGGTTGATGAACGACCCGACGGGAACGCCACCGTCGCCCTGGTAGGTGTTCCGCCGTTCCTCCCCGGACTGCGGATCCTCCGGGATGTCGTACTCCACCGGATCCACACTGTCGGGCGCACCGACGATCGAGTACGTCGGCGAGTTCTGCCCGAAGTACACGCGCGGCTCGTAGTCGCCGAGCTGGCCCTGGGCCGGAATGTTCCGCTCGACGAACACCGGCGACCCGTCCGACTGCCGCTCGTTTCCGGGAGCGGCGACCATCCCGAACCCGTGCGTGTAGACGGTGTGCTCGTTGATCCAGTTCTGCTGCTCTTCCGGGATGCCTTCGGAGTCGATCTCGCGCACCGCGACGACCGTGTCCCGCATGGTGCCGTCGATCTGGTAGCGGTCGACGTCCAGCGGGTCGCTGAACGAGTAGAAGCCACGGACCTGCTGCAGCTGCTGGAACGCCGGCTGGATGACGTTCGGGTCCATCAACCGGATGCCCGGGATGGTCGCCGAGTCGGACGCGAGCTGCCCCTGGGAGGCCTCGGTGGTGGCGTTGTACTCCTGGATCTCGACGTGCTCGTCGCCGATGTTGTACGCCTCGCGCGTCGCCTGGATGTTGCGGTCGATGTAGTCCGACTCCTTGCTGGCCTCGCTCGGGCGGACCTCGAACTGCTGCACCAGGAACGGCCACAGCCCGCCGAGCAACACCGCGGACAGCACCAGCAGGCCGAGGCCGATGCCGGGGAGCGTCCAGTTGCGCTGCCACACGTTGACGAAGAACAGGATGGCGCAGATGAGCGCGACGAAGACGAGGATCATCTTGGCCGGCATGAGCGCGTTGACGTCTGAGTACGAGGCGCCGGTGAAGCGTTCGTTGTCCTGCAGCACCAGCTCGTACCGGTCGAGCCAGTAGGCGACCGCCTTGAGCAGGACGAACAGGCCGATCAACACCGACAGGTGAGCCTGTGTGGCGGGACTCACCTTCTGCCCCGCCGTCTGCAGGCGGATGCCGCCGTAGACGTAGTGCGTGATGGCCCCCACCACCAGGCCGAGGACCACGACCGCGAAGCCGTAGCTGACCAGGAACCGCCACCACGGGAAGTCGAAGGTGAAGAACCCGATGTCGATGCCGAACTGCGCGTCCTCGCGGCCGAACTCGCCGCCGTTGCGCCAGAGCAGGTAGTCCTGCCACCGGCCGGAGGCACTGGCGCCGGCCATGATGGCCAGCAGTATGGCCGCGCCGGCCAGCACCCACTTGCGCACCGGGTCGATGGCCTCGCGGTAGCGGTCGAGGCTCTGTTGCTCCACGCTCATCGGCCGGTGCTGTGGCCGCAGCCGGTACGCGATGATGCCGTTGACCACCACCGACACGGCCATGACCAGGCCGAACACGATGAACAGCACCGCCCGCGTGAGCAGCTGGGTGGTGAAGACGTCCGTGAAATCCACCGAGTCGAACCAGAGCCAGTCGGTCCAGAACGTCACGGTCAGGATGTATGCCACCACCAGCACCGCCAGCACGGCCAAGGTGGGCAGCAGCGCGCGGGAGCGTCGGGGCATGTTGGGCCCGCGGAAGGGCCCGGCGGGTCGCGGTATGTCCTGGCTCACATCTGAGAACCTATCTCACCACCGACCGTCGTTCCGAACCGGCCTGGCTCAGGGCAATCGCCAGGGCAACCAGTGAATTCGTACTGCCCCGGCGGCCGTGCGACGATGACGCCATGAGCACGGACGACGACGCCACCGCGGCCGCCGACGAGACCCCAGCGGCCCTGGGGCGCGCGGTGGCGGAGATCGAGCAGCATGTGCGCGCCGACGGCTGGGACCAGCCGCCGCGTCTCTATGCGCTCGCACCCACGGGCGAGCTGATCGAACACGAACCCGATCTGGCGGCTCAGCTGGGCATCGATCCGCAGGCGGATCTCGGCGACGCGCTCACGCCCATCGAGCAGGACGTCAGCGACCGGTCCATCGACGAGCTGCTGCCGACCATCACCTGGCCCGAGAGTGTCCACGGCTGTGCGCTGGCGGTGGAGCGCATCGTGCTGCCGCCCGGCGCCGAGGAGTCCATGCCCGACGACGACGCCGCGGCCACCCAGTGGGCCCAGCAGCACCCGTCGCGCTCCGACGTGCGGGTCGTGGTCGGTGTCCTGCGCGACGGCAGCCGTGCGGCGGTGCTGCGGGTGCGGGGCCACGACGGCGACGACGAGCTGGTGCACGGCGCCGAGCTTTCACCGGAGCTGGGCGACGCACTGTCCGAGACGCTGAGCTGATCCACGCCGCAGCACCGACCGGAACCGTCGTGAGGCGGCGAGCCGGTCCGGCCGTCCGCCGGGCTGGCGGCTCCGGTCAGGACGGGCAGCTGCGCAGGTCTCCGGTCTGGCCGTCGACGAACGCCTCGATGGTCGAGACGGCCTCGTCGAGAGTGCCGACGGGCACGACGCGCATGTCGCCGTTGTTCGCGTCGACGGCCTCGTCGCAGTTGCCCTCCGGCGCGAGGAACAGCTGCGCACCGTCGTCGGATGCGGCCGCGATCTTCTGCTGGATGCCGCCGATGGGGCCGACATCGCCTTCGGCGGAGATCTCGCCGGTGCCCGCGATGTGCCGGCCGTCGAGCAGCGCGCCGGGCGTCATCGTGTCGTAGATCGCGACCGCGAAGATCATGCCGGCGCTGGGCCCGCCGATCCGCTCGTCGATGCCGATGCTGATGTCCACGGGCAGGTCGTAGCCCGGAACCGGGGTGAAGCCGACCAGCGCACGTCCGTCGTCCTCGGCCGCGGTGGTCTCGACCGTCTCGGTGAGCTTCTGCCCGTCGCGCCCGATGACCATCTCGACGGTCTCGCCGGGCTCGTGCGCCGTGATCGCGTCGACGACGTCCTGCCGCCCGGTCACCCGCGTCCCGTCCACCCTGACGATGACGTCACCGGGCTGCAGCACCCCGTCCGCCGGAGCGTCTTCGAGGACGCTGTCGACCAGGACCTTCGTGGGCACCTCGTAGCCGAGCTTGCGCAGCGCGGCCACCTCGGCGTTCTGCTCCGACCCGGCCAGCATCGCGGCGTTGCGCTGCCGGGACTCCTCGGCCGTCGTCCCTTCCGGATACACCAGCTCACGGGGCACGACGGCACGGTCCGGGTCCGCCCAGGCGCGCAACGCGGTCAGCAGATCGAGCTCGGCGTCCGCCGACGTCACCCCGACCGTCGTCAGGTCGAGCTCACCCTCGGTCTCGTACGTCTCGGCCCCGTCGATCTGCACCACCTGATCGCCGTCCCAGGTGCCCAGCGTGTCCTCGACCGGGCCGGGCGAGTAGACGACGTACGGCACGTTCAGCAGCGAAGCGACCGCCACGAGCGCGACGATCAGGGCACCGGCGACGGCCAGCGTCGCGGAACGGCGGGTCATCGGGGTCGGTCATCCTCACGGCAGTCGAGCACGGGACAGCGTCCAGGGTACGTGGCCACACCGCACGTGCAGGACGCACCGGCCGGGACGCGGGAAGGCCGGCGGTCGGTGTGGCCGGTGGGATCCGCGTCCATGGTGCGGACGAGCATCGGCGATGCGAGGCACGAGCGAGCCGCGGGCGAGGACGCGGATCCCCGCCGGCTCTCCACTACGGCGCCCCCACCCACTCGTCGGTGCCGTCGCCGAACGTCTGGTGCTTCCAGATCGGCACGTCGCGTTTGAGGTCGTCGATCAGCCGGCGGCAGGCCGTGAACGCCTCCTGCCGGTGCTCGGCCGCCGCCGCGACCACGACGGCGGGCTCGCCGATCTCGAGCCGGCCGACCCGGTGAACGGCCGCGAGTGCGCGCACCGGCACCTCGGCCGCCACCTTCTCGGCCACGGTGCGCAGCGTCTCCTCGACCGTCGGGTGTGCCTCGTAGGTCAGGCCGGTGACCGGGCGGCCGTCGTCGATGTCGCGGACCGTGCCCACGAAGAAGCAGGTGCCGCCCGCGGCCGGGTCGGCGACCGCGGCGAGCACCTCGTCGACCGACAGCGCGGTGTCGCGCACCCCGAGCAGCGTGACGGCGTCCATGTCTATCCCCGCTTCCTGCGCCGGGCCCGGCGCACGGCCACGGCCGTGCCCAGGACGGCCACTGTCGCTCCGGCCGCGCCGATGGTCGCCGCCGTCTCCTTGCGTCCGATCCGCCGCGCCGCCAGCGCGTGCCGGCCGTCGATCTCGTCCATCATCGCCCGCACCGCCGCGGCGTTGTCGAACGACGGTCGCCATCCTGCCGTGCGCAGCCGCCCGGCGGAGACCACCCACGGATACGTCACGAACTGCAACTCGCTGGCGGGCACAGGGGCCAGGCCGAGCCGGTGCAGCCGCTGCGCGGTGCCCCGGACGAACGACGCCGGCAGCTCGACCCGGTTCCGCCCGGTCAGCTCCTCGATCTCGCTCTGGCTCAGGTGCCCGTCGCAGCCCACGGTGAGCGGTCCCGGCAGGTCGTGGACGACGACGTGTTCCAGCGCGGCGGCGAGGTCGTCGAGGTGGCAGAACTGCCAGGCCGGTGAGCCGCCCTTGACCACCAGCAGCCGCGGCGCCTCGAAATGCCGGGTCAGCACGGTGTCGACGCCGGGGCCGACGAGGGTGGCCGGACGCACGACGGTGACCTCGGTGCCGGGGTGCGAGCGCTGGGCGCGCGCGCACAGGTCCTCGATCTCGAGCAGGTCGCTGATGATCGACCCGTCCGGCTCGGCCCGCAGCGCGGCGTCGTCGTCCAGTGGGATCGGGTTGTCCTGGCCTGCGCCGTACACCATGGCGCTGGTGACGACGGCCACGCGCCGGACCCCGGCGGCGGCCGCTGCGGTCAGCACCGTCTGGGTACCCCGAACGTTGCGCTGGGCGCGCTGATCGGCGTCCGTGGCGACACCGACGTCGACGTCGGCGTGCACGACGGCATCGACGCCGGAGAACCGGCTGACGACGGACGGGTCGGTGATGTCCACGACACGCCAGCTGACGCCCTCCACGTCGCCGCGCTCGTCGTCGATCGCCACCACCCGCGACACCGCGGAGCTCGCCGCCAACCGGGACGCCACGGCCCGGCCGGCACCAGAGGCCGCGCCGGTGACGGCGATGACCGGCGCGCCGCCGTTGCGCCGAGCGCGAACCGGACGAGGCTGCTGACCCACGGATGCCCTTCCTGCGGTTACCGTGGAACGCATGAGGCGCTCCCTAACGCTTCCCATCCTGCCTGAGGCTTTCTGATGAGTGACGTGCCCTTCGGCTTCCGATCCGCCGACGAACCCGACGAGCCGGACAAGAACCGCCCGGACCACGACACCGGTGCCGGCGGTGCGTCCGGTGGTGCATCCGGCGGCGGGCAATCCGGGGGTGCCGGCGGCGCCGGCAGCGGTTCGGGTCCCGGCGACCCGCTCAGCGGCCTGTTCGGCATGCTCGGCGGCCAGGGCGGCTCCGGCTCGTCGCCCGACCTCGGCGCGATCTTCCAGCAGCTCGGCCAGATGTTCTCGTGGTCCGGCGGCCCGGTGAACTGGGATCTGGCGAACCAGTCGGCGCGCCAGGTCGTCGCCGCGACCGGCGATCGGTCCGTCAGCGGGTCCGAGCGTCGTGACGTCGAGGCGGCCTTCCGGCTCGCGGACACCTGGCTGGACGACGCGACGACGTTCCCCGCCACCGGCGGCGCCCCGCGCACCTGGAGCCGCGCCGAGTGGGTCGACGGGACGCAGGCGGCGTGGCGCGAGCTCGTCGAGCCGGTCGCCGCGCGCGTGTCCGAGGCCATGAGCACAGCGTTGCCGCAAGAGATGGCGCAGGCCGCGGGACCGCTGGTCGGCATGTTGCAGCAGGTCGGCGTCTCGATGTGGGGCGCGCAGGTGGGCCAGAGCATCGGCACCCTGGCCGGCGAGGTCTGCGGCTCCACCGACATCGGTTTCCCGCTGGCCGACGGCCACCCCGCGCTGCTGCCCGCGAACGTCCGTGCGTTCGGCGAAGGGCTCGGCGTCGAAGAGCGTGACGTCACTGTGTATCTGGCGCTGCGCGAGGCCGCGTACCTGCGCCTCTACGGTCACGCACCGTGGCTGCGCGGGCACATCGTCTCGCTGGTCGAGGAGTACGCGCGGCACGTCAACGTCGACACCGAGGCCATCGAGTCGCGGCTGCAGGACCTCGACCCGGAACGGCCGGAGGCCCTGCAGGAGGCGCTGGAAGGCGGGCTGTTCGACCTGCCCACCACGCCACAGCAGCAGGCGGCACTCGACCGGCTCGAACTGGCTCTCGCCCTGGTCGAAGGGTGGGTCGACGACGTCGTCACGACGGCGACGGAAGACCGGCTGCCGTCGGCCGGCGCGCTGCGCGAGATGGTGCGACGGCGACGGGCCACCGGCGGTCCCGCGGAGCAGACCTTCGCCACCCTGGTCGGCCTCCAGCTACGGCCGCGCCGGCTGCGTGAGGCCGCGGCGTTCTGGGCCGCCGTGCGCGAGGCACGGGGAGCGCAGGGCCGCGACGCGGTGTGGGCGCACCCGGACCTGATGCCGTCGGCCGACGACCTCGCCGACCCGCAGGCCTTCCTCACCCGCGACGAACTGGACATGTCGGCACTCGAGAACACCCCCCGGATGGAGGCGTCCGGCACGGACGAGGACACGTCCGGCCCCGCGTCGGGTCCGGGGACCGACGACACCGAGCCCGGCGACGGCGACGGAACGGCTCGATAGGTGCGGTCACCGGCCGACCCGCACGCCGCCGCGGTCGACCTGCTCAGCGACTGGATCGCTCCGGACCCGGGACAGGAGGTACTGCGCCGCGAGTTCGTCGACTTCCTGGCCGGGCACGCCGACGGTGTCTGGCGCTCGTGCAGCCCGGCCCACCTGACCGCCGGAGCGTTGATCGTCGACCCGGAGCGCGACCGCGTGCTGTTGTTGCTGCACGCGAAGGCGCGCCTGTGGCTGCCCGCCGGTGGGCACTGTGAACCCGGAGACGGCTCACTCGCCGCCACGGCGCTGCGCGAGGCCGTCGAAGAGAGCGGGATCAGCGATCTCGTCCTCCACGGCGACGGCACACCGCTGAAGCTGGACCGGCATCCGGCTCCGTGCCGGCCGGGCGTCGCCGACGAGCACTTCGACGTCCAGTTCCTGGCTCTGGCTCCGCCGGACGCCGTGCCGGCACTCAGCGACGAGTCGCACGATCTCGCCTGGTTCGGCTATGACGAGCTGCCGACGCCAACGGCCGACGACGTGCACCACCTGGTCGCCGCCGCGCGCGGACGGCTCGCGGCCGACGGCGAACCGAACGGGCCGGGCGCGGCCGGACGCGCCGGATCACCGGTCTGACGACTCCGTCGCCTCGTCGACGTCGCCGTCGGCACCGTTGCCGTCGGCACCGTTCCCCGCCGGGGCGTCGCCGTCCCACGAGATCGCCGACGGGTCCGCGCCCTCGGGTGCGGTGCTCGCCGCGTGGCTGAGTCCGTCCAGGAATCCTCGGGCGCGTTCGGCGCGGGGGTAGCGGCCCACCAGGTTCCAGAACTGCGATCCGTGGTCGCTGATCAGCAGGTGCGCCAGCTCGTGCACGATCACGTAGTCGATGACCCACGTCGGCAGGCCCTGGAGCCGCTCGGACAGCCGGATGGAGCCGTCGTCGGGGGTGCACGAGCCCCAGCGCGAGCGTTGCGCGGAGCTCCATCGCACGCTGGTCGGTTCCGCGCGCCCGTCGAGGTACTTCGCGGACAGTTCCCGCGCCCGGGCCAGCAGCCCCTCGTCGGTGGGACGCCGCCGCCGCTCCTGCGTCGCGATGCGGTCGAGCATGACCTCGACCCAGCGCTTCTCCTCGGCTCTGGTCAGCTTCGAGGGGACACACACGACCACCCGGCCGCCTTCGCGGAAGGCCGTCACCGTGCGTCGGCGACGCACCGAGCGCCGGATCTCGACGTCGGGCCGTTCCATGACTGCACAGTAACCCCGGTTGCCCCGAATCGCGTGGATGTGCTGTGGACAACGTTTCCTCGCAGGTCGGCTACCAACCGGTAGCGGCGGCCGGTGATCGTCGTCCGCGGGCCCCTGCTCCGATCGGTCCTCACATCCGTCGAGGACGGCATCGTTGCAGGTAGAGAGGTCAAACAACGCGCAGCTGGCAAGCCGTCAACAGGGTATGCACCGCGGTTCCACAGCGAGTGGCCGACCCTGCACATGTCGTCCACACAGTTATCCACAGGCTTGGGACGGAATCTCCGTGTTCATGTTGCCGTCAGACACTGATTGCCGTACGTTGAATGACATGTAGGGCGAGTTGCAGCCTTCCATCCCGGGCTTCACTCGCCTGATCCCGTTCGGCGGGGCTTCGGAAAACGATGACCCGCGCGCCACCCGGGGGAAGCGCGCGCGAGGTCAGCGGAACTGGGGCCCCGCCGTACGTTTCTCCGGCACCGTGCGGCCGCGAAACGCGTTTTCCCTGCGTGCCGCACCTTTCTCCCGTACTGTGACAGCAGTTCTCGGCGTTTGGTCTGCGCTTGTGACGCCCCGCGCCCCGGAGGAAAGGAACCCACGATGACGGACACCTACACCGGCGAGTTCTACTGTGTGAAGTGCAAGCAGAAGCGTGAGGCGACCGGTGAGGTCACCGTCAACGACAAGGGCACCCGGATGGCGAAGGCGACCTGCCCGACCTGTTCCACGAACCTCAACCGCATCCTCGGGAAAGCCTGACGCCTTTCCCGGCGCACATCTGCGCCGAAACCGCGCTCCAGCCTGTGGATAACCTGTGGACATCGAGACGCGCTCGCGGCGGATCCGAGCCATGATGGGCCCGTGCGTCCACTCCTGCATCCAGCGCTGAGCCGAACCTGGCGAGACCGGACGACCCTGCAGTTCGGTCTCACCGACACGGCCGGCGTCGTCCTCGACGGGCTCGGCGCGGTCGAAGCGGCCCTCCTCGGCGAGATGACCGGCCGGTACGACGTCCGCGCGCTGCGGGAGCTGGCCGCCGAGCTCGGTGCCGAGCGAGCCGTCGCCGACCGGTTGGTCGACACGGTGTTGTCGGCGGGCGTCGCGGTCGACGCCGACACCTGCCCGCAGCCCGTGACCGTCGCTCGTGCCCAGCCGGAGCTGTCCAGCATCGCGCTGCGCGGCGCCGAGCCCGACGGCGGCGTCGCCGCACTCGACGGCCGCGGCCGCGTGCGCGTCGACGTCCACGGAGCCGGTCGCGTCGGCGCCCAGGTCGCCCGGCTTCTCGCCGCGAGCGGGGTCGGCGACGTCGTCGTCCACGACACCACGGCGGTCCGCGACGACGACGTGGTCCCCGGCGGTCATCGGCCCGGCGCGGTCGGGCGGACCCGCCGCGCCGCACTCGAGCACGCCATCCGCGCGGACCGCATCACCTCCCCACCGCCGTCGGCGGCCGCGGGCGACACGACGGCGCAGCCGGACGCCGCCATCCTCGTCGACGCTCCCGGCGCGGAGCAGAACGAGGCCGCGGATCTGATCCGCCACGGCGTCGCTCACCTGCGCGTCCTGGTCGTCGAGACCACCGGCGTCGTCGGCCCCCTGGTCCTGCCCGGCGTCTCGTCCTGCCTGCGCTGCCACGACCTGCACCGCACCGACCACGACCCGCACTGGCCGCTCGCCCTCGACTCGTACACCCGCCGGCCACCGCCCGCGCCGGCGTGCGACGCCGCCACCGCCGCCACCGTCGCGGGTATCGCGACCGCGCAGCTGCTGGCGCACCTCGACGGGCACGCGGCGGCCGCCGTCGACGGCACCATCGAGGTGACATCGCCCTACGGCCTCCCCCGGCGACGCAGTTGGAGCCGGCACCCGGCGTGCGGCTGTGGGTGGACGTGACCGTCACGGCACAATGGAACGGTGAGCGATCCGCCACGCAACTCCGTCAACCGGGCCTTCCGGCTCGCCACGCTGCCCATCGGAGCAGCCGGGCGGGCCACACTCGGCCTCGGGCGGCGGCTCGGCGGCAAGTCCGCCGAGTCGGTCGGCCTGGAGGTCCAGCAGCGCACGGCCGAACACGTCTTCCGCGTGCTCGGTGAGCTCAAGGGCGGCGCGATGAAGTTCGGGCAGACGCTGTCGGTCATCGAGGCCGGCATGCCCGAAGAGGTCGTGGGCCCGTACCGGGCGACGCTCACCAAGCTCCAGGAAGCCGCGCCCCCGATGGCACCCGAGACCGTCCACCAGGTCCTCGCCGACAACCTCGGCGACCACTGGCGCGAGCGGTTCCGCAGCTTCGACGACACACCGGCCGCCGCCGCGTCCATCGGCCAGGTGCACAAGGCCGTCTGGCACGACGGCCGCACCGTCGCCGTCAAGATCCAGTACCCCGGCGCCGGCGAGGCCCTACGCGCGGACCTGCGCCAGGTCGCGCGGCTCGGCCGCTCCCTCGGTCACCTGGTGCCCGGCATGGACACCAAGGCGCTGGTCGAAGAGCTGCACGACCGCATGGTCGAAGAGCTCGACTACCGCATGGAAGCCGACGCGCATGACGGCTTCGCCCTCGCCTACGAGAACGACCCCGAGTTCGCGGTGCCCGAGCTGATCGAGGGCCACGAGCAGGTCCTGATCGCGCGGTGGCTGGACGGGCGGCCGCTGGCGCACGTCATCGCCGAAGGCACCCAGGCAGAGCGGGACCGCGCCGGGATGCTCTACGTGCGGTTCCTGTTCTCCGGTCCGGCCCGCGCCGGGCTGCTGCACGCCGATCCGCACCCGGGCAACTACCGCATCACCGACGACGGCCGGCTCGGCGTCCTCGACTACGGCGCCGTCGCGAGGTTGCCCGAAGGGCTTCCGCCGTCCATCGGGCAACTGATGCGACGCGCGCTGAACGGCGACGCGGAAGCCATGCTGGACGGCCTCCGCGACGAGGGGTTCGTCAAGTCGCACATCGACCTCGCCCCGGACGACCTCTACGACTACCTCGCGCCGTTCCTCGAACCGGCGCGCAACGAGACATTCCACTTCTCCCGGCCGTGGATGCGCGAACAGTTCGCCCGGATCAACGACCCGCGTCGGCCCGGCTACACTATCGGGCTCAAGCTGAACCTGCCGCCGTCGTACATGCTCATCCATCGGGTCTGGATCGGCGGCATCGGAGTGCTGTCGCAGCTGGACTGCGAGGCGCCGTTCCGATCCGAGCTCGAACGGTGGCTGCCCGGATTCGCCGCCGAGTGATCACCGGCCGCCATTACCACCACGACGAATCCAGCCGCGCCTCGATGGCGCGCAGATTGTCCCGCGCACAGCGTGGGCAGTAGTACACGGTACGACCACCCTCGACGCTGCTCACCCACTCCAGCGGCCGTCCCAGCGCGACCGTGCCGCAGTACATGCATGTCACCGTCTCGGGCACTCGTCCTCCCACGCGACCGACGGCGCCGCCGTCGAACTCGATCCACACCAGCGTGAAGACGCACGGGGCGCCTGTCGCATCGGCTACCCATGATCGCATGGGCCGATGCGCCAGGACGCCCCGTGCGTCCGCGTCGTACCGGTGTCGTCGCCGGGTCGGCTTATGAGCGGGTGTCCATGACCACCGCCGCGTTGGCGAGCCGGCGCGCACGCCGAGCGGCACGCGCCGCCCTGCGCTGCAGCCGGCGTGTCGCCACGACACGATGGGCCTGCCGCTCCCGTTCGGCGACGTCGAGTCGCTCGGTATGCTGCGCCCGAGCGAGGGCTTCGTTGATGAGATGCATGTCGATGCTCCTGATGGTCGTCGCTTCGGTGGATCGAGTCACGCCGTTCGCGGCGTCGTACGTGTGCACCACGTGAGGTCCTTCCGTCGTCTGCCCGGTCGCAGGCGGCTCGCCTGCACTGACGCGGCTCCACCGGCGGCGTCGGCCGTTGCCGCCGAGGTCGTCGTGCCGCCCGGGTCGGAGGTTGCCGGGCCCGGTCCCGGTGCCGATCAGGCGGCGATCTCGTTCTTGCGTGGCCGGCCGCGCGGGCGCTTGCGCGCCACCACGACTCCGGACACGAACAGCTCGCCTCCCCATACGCCCCAGGGCTCCGCCCGCTCCATGGCACCGGCCAGGCACTGCTCCCGTACGGGGCACTGCCGGCACAGTTCCTTGGCGCGTTCCACGTCAGCCGGCGACTCGGCGAACCACAGCTCGGGGTCCATCCGGCACGGGATGTCGTGCTCGGTCGCCACGGCGCCGTCGAGAACGCTGGTCAACATCATGAGTCTTCCGTCACCTCCCTTCCGCTGTCGTCATCGGGCAAAGAAAAAGGCCGCGGATCCCGGTGTGGGAGTCCGCGGCCTGGAAGGTGCCGGTCTTGTCATGAGTCAGACCGGTGGACTCCAGGTGCGGACACGCACGCCGTCCTTGGCAACGTCGCCGACGTGTGCGATCCGGATCGCCGGGGCGTACGGACGCACTTCTCCCGTCGACGGAGCGTCGACGGGCGCCAGAAGGCGCACCATGTCCCGGGACGCGACACCGCTGAGGGCGCGGTCGTCAGCGAACGCGCGGCGGCTGGTTGTCTGATTCAGCGTCGTGGTCATGTTTCCGGCCCTCCTCTCGGTGTCAGTGCGGAACCGGGCTCTCCGGCTCGTCCGCGCGTGGACCAACCACGCGCGCAGACATGTTAAGCAGGATGATGTGTAAGGGGCAACATATTTTTTGGGTCATTCTTCGGCGGAAACGCGGCAGAGCTCGAGGACGTCCTCGCCGTACCGTTCCAGCTTGGTTCGGCCCACACCCGGCAACGCCGCCAGCTCGGACTCGTCGGACGGCCTGTTCTCAGCGATGACCGTCAGCGTGGCGTCGGTGAACACGACGTACGCCGGCACCTTCTGCTCCTGGGCGCGTTCGAGCCGCCACGCCCGCAGCCGCTCGAACAGCTCCTCGTCCACCGACGACGGACAACTGCCGCACCGGCCAAGTTTGCGGTCGACGGCCTCGGTCAACGTCGACCCGCATACCCGGCACCGCGCCGGCGCCCGGCTCTTCCGGTTCCGGCGGGCGACGCCGTCGCTGCCGGAACGATCGGTGCGAGCGACACCGTTCGGGCGCACGCCGTCGAGGAACCGGCTGGGCCTGCGGCTGGCGCGGCCACCCGGCTGGCGCGACAACGACCACGAGACGGTCACGTGCTCACGCGCCCGGGTGACGCCGACGTACAGCAGCCGCCGTTCCTCCTCCACCTGGACCGCCGTCTCGGCATGGGTCAGCGGCAGGGTGCCCTCGTGGCAGCCCACCACGAACACCGCGTCCCATTCCAGCCCCTTGGCCGAGTGCAGCGACGCCAGCGTGACACCGTCGGCGACCGGGGCGTGCTGGGCGTTCGCGCGCGCCTCCAGCTCGGCGACCACGTCCTCGAGCCGGGCGTCCGGCCGGGCGGCGACGACCTCCTCGGCCAGCGCGACCACCGCGGCGAGGGACTCCCACCGTTCACGCGTGGCGCCGCCGGCCGGCGGCGAGGACGACCACCCCGCCGACGCCAGCACCGCCGCCGTCGCGGCAGCGGCGTCCGGCGCATCCGGCGCGGAGTCCGCGGAGCGGGCGGCGGCCCGGAGCATCATCGCCGCCTGCCTGACCTCGGCGCGGTCGAAGAACCGCTCCGCACCGCGGACCACGTACGTCACGCCGGCCTCGGCCAGCGCCTGCTCGTACGCCTCGGACTGCGCGTTGACGCGGAACAGCACCGCGATCTCTCGCGGCGGGGTGCCGGCGGCGACGAGCTTCGAGATCTCGCCCGCGACCCAGGCCGCCTCGGCCAGCTCGTCGGAGTGCTCGACGAACGACGGCGCCGGGCCGGACGGGCGTTGCGCCTCGAGCACGACGCCCTTCGACGTCTCCGGCCCGGCCTTCAGCACCGAGTTGGCCACACCCACGACCTCCGGCGTGGAGCGGTAGTCGCGGAACAACCGGACGACCGACGCCGACGGGTACCGCTGCGGGAAACCGGTGAGGTAGTCGGGACGGGCGCCGGCGAACGAGTAGATGGTCTGCGCCGGATCGCCCACCACGCACACGTCGTCCCGCTCGCCCAGCCACAGGTCGAGCAACCGCTGCTGCACCGGGGAGACGTCCTGGTACTCGTCCACCACGAAATGGTGGTACTGCGCCCTGACCGCGTCGGCCACGCCCGGATGGCCGGACATCAGTCCGACCGCGGCGAGCAGGATGTCCTCCATGTCGAGCACGTTGCGGTCGGTCTTGACGTCCTCGTAGGCGGCGTAGACCTTCGCCACGGTCTCGTGGTCGACGCCCGACACCTCGCGGTGCGCCTGTGCCGCCGCGGCGGCGTACGACTCGGCCGGGACGTTGCTGACCTTCGCCCACTCGATCTCGGAGGCGAGGTCGCGCAGGACCGTGCGCTCGGTGGGCACCCGGCACCGACCCGCAGCGGAACCGACCAGCGGCAGCTTGCTCTGGCTGATCTCGGGCAGGTCGGCACCGGCGACCTGCGGCCAGAAGTACCGAGCCTGGCGCAGCGCCGCCGAGTGGAACGTGCGCGCCTGGACGCCGTCGACGCCGAGCTCACGCAGCCGGCCGCGCATCTCGCCGGCGGCGCGGGTGGTGAAGGTCACCGCCATGGTGCGGCGCGGATCGAAGGTGCCGGCCAGCACGCCGTGCGCGATGCGGTGGGTGATGGCGCGCGTCTTGCCGGTACCGGCGCCGGCGATGACGCAGACCGGTCCGGTCAGGGCGGTGGCGACATCCCGCTGCTCCGGGTCCAGGCCGGCGAGGACATCGGGAGCATGCATGGCGCCCATCCTGGCAGCCCGCGCCGACATCCCTCCACGCGGCGTCCGCCCCTCGCTCGCCGGAACAACCACCGCCGAGCGCGTTGTTGCACCGTCTGTACCGGTCCGTCCGCCGACCCACCGTCAGGAGTGTTCGATGTCCAGCTTCGCCATGTACAGCACGTCGTGGTGCGGGTACTGCCACCGGCTCAAGAGCGCGCTGAACCGCGAGGGCATCACCTTCGACGAGATCGACATCGAGGACGACCCCGCGTCGGCGGACCTCGTCGTCAGCGTCAACGACGGCAACGCCACCGTCCCGACCCTGATCTTCGCCGACGGCAGCGCGCTGACGAACCCGAGCGTGTCGCAGGTCAAGGAGAAGCTCGCGGGGCTCGACACCGCGGGCGCCTGACGCGGGCCGGCCGGCGCCACCCGCGCCTGAAGCGGTTCCCGCCGACGTCGCCCGTCCATGACGCCGGCTCGGCAAGCGTCACCGTCCATCACCAGGCTTTTGCACGCGTCACCAGGGGTGGAATCTATCGGTGTAAGCAACGCCTAGTGGAGAGGGTGTTGTGATTGCCGAGGGCGTTGCCGTATGAGGTGCGTGAGGGGTTCTTCGCGCT
>NZ_PYGE01000001.1 GCF_003014555.1 Haloactinopolyspora alba | reverse complement strand
AGTTCACCGGCCGGGGCAGCCGCGAGCGCCTGCACCACGGTGACCAGCCGATCAACCTCAACCGAACCCATGTCCGAAACACTACCGCCCACCACTGACAACGTCGGATCGCTCGTCGGCTCGTCCGGGTCACCCGCGGCGCTGCGTCAGGGCAGCGAGCATTTGGATCCGTGTCGCCGCCGGGGCGGTGAAGACGTCGTCCATCGTCACCGACGCTGGCGAGCACGTGCACCGGACTGCCCGGCCGCGCCGGACCCCGGACGTGACCAGCCCCGGGGCCGGGGCCGATCACGTCCGGGAACGACGTCCGCAATGCGATCAGTCGCGGGTCAGGCCGGGCTCTCCGTCCCGCGCGACGAACGAGGCCACCGTGCTGACCCCGGAGGTGGGCTGCTCGACGGTGTCGACGACGCGGAAGTCCGCGCGGCACTCGTCCGGGGTCACACTGACCGCCACGTAGCCGCGGCCGCTGCCCTTCATCCGGATGTGCGGGTTCGCCGGGTCCGGGTCGAACCGGGCGTCGGGGACGGTGTCGCCGCCGCTGCTGATCGACGTGCCGGTGAACTCCACGCCGACCGTCGCGGCCTCGGGGTCGCGGAAGTCGGCCTTGATGTCGGCCGCCCGGTTCTGGTGGATGTCGCCGGACAGGACGACGGGGTTGCGTGGTCCGCCGCCGGCCAGCACGTCCAGGACCTTCTGGCGGGCGACCCGATAGCCGTCCCACTTGTCGTTCTCCCGCCCGACGTCGGGGTCCTCGAAGAACGGCACCTGCTGGCCCAGCACGTTCCACCGCGTGCTCGACCGGGACAGGCCGTCCAGCAGCCAGCTCATCTGCTCGTTGCCGAGCAGCTCGAGGTCCGGGTCCCATGCCTCGGGCCCGTCGGCCTCGCGGTCGGGAATCTGGTCGCTGCGGTACTGACGGGTGTCCAGCAGGTTGATGGTCGCCAGGTCGCCCCAGTGCAGCCTCCGGTACATCCGGATGGCCGATCCCTGTGGCCGTTGCGCCGTCCGCAGCGGCATGTGCTCCCAGTAGGCCTGGAACGCCGCGGCCTTGCGGCGGGCGAACTCCTCGGGCGGCACGTCCGGGTCGGCGTCCTCCTTCGACCAGTTGTTCTCGACCTCGTGATCGTCGAACGTCATCGCGAACGGGGCCGCGCCGTGCATGGCCCGCAGGTTCGGGTCGCCGCGGTACTGCGCGAGGCGGACGCGGTAGTCGGCGAGCGTGCGGATCTCGTGGTGCGGGACGTGGCCGCGGCCGAGCCGTCCCTGGGCCCCGCCCTCGTAGATGTAGTCACCGAGGTGGAAGACGAGGTCGGGCTCCTCGTCCAGCATGTTCAGGTACGAGGTGTAGAAGCCGGACGGGTAGTTCTGGCAGCTGGCGACGGTGAACTTCCAGCCGTCGGGCATGGTGCCGGGTGCCGGGGCGGTCCGGGTCCGGCCCACCGGGCTGAGCTGGCGCTGAACCCGGAACCGGTAGTAGTACCACCGCGCGGGGTCCAGTCCTTCGACGTCGACGTGGACGCTGTGCCCGGTCTCCGGGCGGGCGACCGTCGCGCCACGGCGGGCCAGCTGCGAGAACTTCTCGTCGTGCGCGATCTCCCACTGCACCGGGACCGGCCGGGAGGTCATGCCGCCCGTGCCGTCGAGCGCGAGCGGTTCGGGTACCAGCCGCGTCCAGATCACGACGCGGTCGGGGAGCGGGTCGCCGGAGGCCACACCCAGTGCGAACAGCCCGTCGGGCAGGCGTCCTGGGGAGGGCACGGCCCAGCCGGCGGTGGTCGGGGCGGCGACGGCGGCGGCGGTCGCTCCGCCGAGTTGGAGGAAGCGGCGACGGGCGAGCTGGTTCATCAGGGGGGTCCTCTCGGCCGGCGAATCCACGAGCGTCGAACGCGCTTCCGCACCGACTGCGGCGCTGCCGCCGGTGCGGAGTCCTGGATCACGCTAGAGACCGGGCATCCGGTACAAAAGCGGCGTTCGACGCTGTTCATCGGGGATTCGCGCCGACGTCGGCGGCCGTTGACCACGCGGGCCGGCCGTGGCTCACCCGAGCGCGCGCTCCAGCGCGTCGCGATGGTCGAGGGTCCATCGGTGCGCGGCCCGGACCTGCTCGGCGACGCCGCCGTCGCGGAGGGCGGCCATCGCCGGGTCGCCGTCGGCGGCAGCCGCTTCGATACCGCGCCAGCAACGCTCCTGCCACCACAGCACCGTGTCCACGAGGTCACGACGGTGGTCCAGGCCGTAGGCGTCGCAGATCACCCGGACCCGCCGCGCGGCCTCGCCGACATCGTCGACGGATGGGCCGAGGCCGACGTACTGCCAGCAGACGTGCGCGACGTCGTGCACCCGTGCCCCGGGAGCGGCGATGTCCCAGTCGATGAACGTGACCGGCCGGAGGCCGGCACCCGTGTCGCGGTAGACAGTGTTCTTCGGAGACAGGTCGTTGTGGCAGACCACCTCGGCGGTCGCGGCGAGTTCGGTGCCGGCGGTGAGCTCGTGCAGTTCCCGGACCAGCACCGCCACCGCGCGCAGACTCTCGTCGGACGTGACGGACTCCGGCTGCCGTTCCTGTGCCGCCACGTGACCGTCGACGTACGTGAGCATCTCCCGGCCGTGCTCGTCGTCGCCCAGGTACCTCGGTGCGCCGGGCCACCCGTGTGCGGCGAGATGCCGCAGCAGCGCGTGGACGAAGGCCGCTCGCTCGCCCGGCGGCCGCCGCACGGTGTCGCCGACTCGGACGACGTCGTTGACGAAGCCACCGGTGAGCGGGACCTCGTCGTCGGGCGTCACGGGTCGACCATCACGACCGCCAGGAGGAACCCGTCGTGGCCCTTGCTGCCGACGGTCTGCACCGCCGTCGCGCTGACGCGTGGCTCGGTGGACAGCTGCTCGAAGAGCCGACGGGTGCCGTGCGTACTCGCGTCCTCGGTGGTGGCGTCGATGACCCTTCCGCCGCGGACCACGTTGTCGACGATGATCACGCTGCCGCGGCGGGTGAGCCGCAGCGCCCAGTCGACGTAGGACGGGTTGTTGGCCTTGTCGGCGTCGATGAACACCAGGTCGAACGGGCCGGCGCCCTCCTCGGCGAGGACCGGCAGCGTGTCGAGCGCCTTGCCGACACGCACGTCCACGATGTCCGCGACCCCCGCGTCGGCGATGCTGGACCGGGCGACGTCCGCGTGGGCCGGGTCGGCCTCGATCGTGACCAGCGACCCGTCGGCCGGCAGCGCGCGTGCCAGCCAGATCGTGCTGTAACCGGCGAGCGTGCCGATCTCGAGGATGCTCCGTGCGCCCTGGGCGAGGGCGAGCAGATGCAGCAGCTTGCCCTGGTTCGGTGCCACGTTGATGGGCGGGAGTCCGGCGTCGTCCGCCGCGCGGATCGACGCGCTCAATGTGGGGTCGTCTCCGACGAGGTGCTCGTCGATGTACTGGTCGACGGCGTTCCACTGATCCTGGGTCATGGTCACCACGGTACGGGCGCCTGTGTCCGTGCCGCCGCTGCGTACAGGACCCTTCCGCGACGTCGGCACACATCGGGGTGCGATTCGCGAGAGAATGACCCACATGGCAGGTGTTCATCGCAGGGCGACACGGGTTCGACGTCACGCATCGGAGCGGAGGTGGACCTGCGGATGAGTGGAGGACCACCCATCCTTGCGGGCACCCAGGTCGTCCTGCACGGTGAGCCGGCCGACGGTGGTGGATCGTCCGGGCGTGGCGTTTCCGGCCGGGTCGTACGCGTCACCGACGCGGGGTACGGCGTCGTGCTGATCGACGGCCGCCGGGTCGAAGCGCAACCCGATCAGCTCACCGTCGTGGGCGCGCCGCCGTCCCGGCCGGTGGCCGAGCAGGTCGACGACGCGACTCTCGTCACCGAGCACACCATCTACGCGGCCACGGTGGGCTCCGCTGCCGAACGCGCGGACGACGAACCGGCCGGCAGCGAGGTCCGGGGCGTCTATCAGGCTCCGACGAGCGCGTTCTGGTCGCTGACCAAGCCACCCGTGCACGTCGCCGGCCCCGGCCGCGGGTGGTTCTCCTGGGAGGTGGAACGGTTCTGTGAGCTGGCGCTCGAGGCGAACCCCGGATGTCTGGAGCTGCTGTGGTCCCCGCGGACCGTATGGGTGAGCGAGGCGGGGCACGAACTGCTCGACCTGCGCGGTGCGTTTCTCTCCCAGGCGGTCGGGTCGGCCTACGCGGCGTACGTGCTGACGCAGTTCAAGAAGCTGGCCGAGACCGAGGGACAGGGCGGAGAGTCACAGCGGCGACGGCAGGTCACGCATCTGCTGCGCCTGCTGGTCGACGGCATCTCGCTGCTGCGCACCGGCGACCTGATCGAGGTGGCGACCGAACACCGCGACGGTCTCGAGGCGGTGCGCTCCGGCGTGCTGGCCTGGGACGAAGTGGAGTCGTGGCGGCTGGAGCTGCAGCAGAAGCTGGAGGAGGCCGCGTCGTCGTCGTTCCTGCCCGCTCACCCGGACACCGCCCGGGTGAGTGCGTGGCTGGGTGACCTGCGCCGCCGCGGGACGTCTACAGTCGGGAGCGACCGGCAGGATCAACCAGCACGGAGGACGGCGTGACCGCTCTGCACGACATTCCGCTGCGCACCATCGACGGTGTGGCGGCGACGCTCGGCGACTACGAGGGACAGGTCCTGCTGGTGGTCAACGTCGCGTCGAAGTGCGGCCTGACGCCGCAGTACGAGGGGCTGGAACGGTTGCAGCGGCGCTACGCCGACCGCGGCTTCACCGTGCTCGGGTTCCCGAGCAACCAGTTCGGCGGGCAGGAGCCGGGCACGGCCGAAGAGATCGAGACGTTCTGCTCGACCACCTACGGCGTCACCTTCCCGCTGTTCGAGAAGGCCGACGTGAACGGCGCGGACCGGCAGCCGTTGTACGCGGAGCTGACCCGGGTGCCGGACGCGACGGGCGAGGCGGGCGACGTGCAGTGGAACTTCGAGAAGTTCCTCGTCGGGCCCGACGGCGCCGTGACCGGTCGGTTCCGGCCGCGCACGGAGCCGGAGTCCGAGGACGTCGTCGGTGCCATCGAGGCGCACCTGCCGGGCTGACGTCGCCGGCATGACCTAGGGTCGTGGCCGTGGAGACGCGAACGCTGGGACGCACCGGCCGCCGGGTCGGGGTCGTCGGATTCGGGGCCTGGCAGATCGGCGGCAGCTGGGGCGACGTCGACGAGGACACCGCGATGGCGACGCTGGGGGCCGCGGTCGACGCCGGAGTGACGTTCATCGACACCGCCGACGTGTACGGCGACGGCCGCAGCGAGCGGCTGGTCGGGCGGCTGCTGCGCGAGCGCCCGGGCGCCGGACTGACGGTGGCGACGAAGATGGGGCGCCGTGCCGACCCGCACACCGCCGACGCGTACACGGCGGACGCGTTCCGGGCGTGGAACGATCGCAGCCGCGAGAACCTCGGGGTGGACACCGTCGACCTGGTCCAGCTGCACTGCCCGCCTCCGGAGGTGTACGACCGGGAGGCGGTCTTCGACGCGCTCGACGCGATGGTCGACGAGGGCAGGCTCGCCGCGTACGGCGTCAGCGTCGAGACCTGCGACGAAGCGCTGGCGGCGCTGCGCCGTCCGGGTGTCGCGACGATCCAGATCATCCTGAACTGCTTCCGGCAGAAGCCGCTGGACGCGGTCCTCCCGGCTGCCGCGGCGGCCGGTGTCGGCATCATCGTCCGGGTACCGCTGGCCAGCGGGCTGCTGTCGGGCAAGTACGACGAGTCGACGTCGTTCGCGGTCGACGACCACCGCACCTTCAACCGCGACGGCTCGGCGTTCGACGTGGGCGAGACGTTCGCCGGCGTGCCGTTCCAGGTGGGTGTCGCTGCCGCCCGCGAGGTCGCGGCGCTGACCCCGGGACACGCGAGCACGGCACAGCTGGCGTTGCGCTGGATCCTCGACCAGGCCGGCGTGTCGGTCGTGATCCCGGGGGCCCGGTCGCCGGAGCAGGCCCGGGGCAACGTGGCCGCGGCCGAGCTGAGTCCGCTCGACGACGCGACGTCGACGTCGATCCGCGAGGTCTACGACGAGCGCATCCGCCCGCTGGTGCACGCCCGCTGGTGATCCCGCCGGTGCTGGCGGGGTGAGTAAGCACACACCGTCGATCGTGTCCGTGGCGCCGGTACTGGCGAGTAACCCACGGACATGGCCGTAAGATCGAATGGCGCGTGACGCTTCCGCGCCCTCGACCGTGAGCACGACCCGGCACCATAGTGCCGGCCGCAACACCGAGCACGACCTCACCTGCCGCCCCGGCTGCGCTCCGGGGCAGGTGCGCGCCGCCGACGTCGCCGCCGTGTGAGCGTCACTGCCCTCGACAAGCCGACGAGCACCGACGCGAACGGTCCGCGACCGCGCGAGGTGCCGTCACCGGAGGATCACCCGTGTCTCGAACGTCCGACCCTGCCCTGCCCGAGAACGCTCCCGCATCGGATACCGGGCACCGCGCCACCAGGTGGGCCCGGTTCCGGGAGGCCTGGTTGAGCAACCCGAAGAGCGACGTGCTGGCCGGCATCGTCGTCGCGCTGGCGTTGATCCCGGAGGCGATCGCGTTCTCGATCATCGCCGGTGTCGACCCGAAGGTCGGCCTGTACGCGTCGTTCTCGATCGCCATCATCATCTCCATCGCCGGCGGTCGTCCCGGCATGATCTCCGCAGCGACGGGCGCGATGGCGCTGGTCATGGTGCCGCTGGTGCGCGAGCACGGGGCGGAGTACCTGTTCGCCGCCACCATCCTCGCCGGCGCGCTGCAGGTGTTGCTCGGTGCGCTCGGCGTCGGACGGCTGATGCGCTTCGTCCCCCGGACGGTGCTCGTCGGGTTCGTGAACGCACTGGCCATCCTGATCTTCCTGGCGCAGGTGCCGCACGTCGTGGGTGAGTCGTGGCCGGTGTACGTCCTGGTCGCGGCCGGGCTGGCGATCATCTACCTGCTCCCGCGCGTGACCCGGGCGGTGCCGTCGTCGCTGGTGGCGATCGTCGTGCTCGGCGTCGCCGCGGCGAGCTTCGGCGTCAGCGTCCCGACGGTCGGCGACATGGGTGAGCTGCCGAACGCGCTGCCGGTCATCGGTGTGCCGATGGTGCCGCTGACGGCCGAGACGCTGCTGATCGTGGCGCCGTTCGCGGTCACGCTCGCGTTCGTCGGACTGCTGGAGTCGCTGCTGACGGCGCAGATCGTGGACGACTTCACCGACACCGGTTCGGACAAGGACCGGGAGGCGCGCGGGCAGGGCATTGCCAACGTCGCCACCGGCTTCTTCGGCGGGATGGCCGGGTGCGCGATGATCGGGCAGTCGGTCATCAACATGAAGTCGGGCGGCCGGACGCGGCTGTCGACACTCACCTCCGGCGTCGCGCTGCTCGTGATGATCCTCGTGCTGGGTGACCTGGTGGCGGCGATCCCGATGGGCGCGCTGGTGGCGGTGATGGTGATGGTCTCGATCTCGACGTTCGACTGGTCGAGCATCCGGCCCAGCGTGCTACGGCGCACGCCGCTGAGTGAGACCGCCGTGATGGTCACCACGGTGGCGATCGTCGTGGCCACGCACAACCTGGCCTATGGCGTCGTCGCCGGAGTCCTGCTGGCGGCGATCTTCTTCGCCCGCCGGGTCGCGCACCTGGTCGACGTGTCGAGCGTGCTGGATCCGGACGGCGGCATCCGGGTGTACGCGATCACGGGCGAGCTGTTCTTCGCCTCGACCAACGAACTGTTGCACTCCTTCGACTACGCAGACCCGACGCCGCGGGTGGTCGTCGACCTGACCGACGCGCACGTCTGGGACACGTCGGCGGTGGCGACGCTCGATGCGGTGGTGGCGAAGTTCGCCGCTCGCGGGGTGCACGCCGAGCTGATCGGGCTGAACCCGCACAGCGCGGCGTTGCACGAGCGCACGACTGGTCAGCTCAGCGGCAACCACTGACGCCGGCAGCAGTGGCTCTCGTGCTCACCCGGCCGGCTGCTCGACGGTGGTCACCATGCTCTCCCAGGCGGTCATGGCCGCGTCGATGACCGTGTCCAGGGTGCGCCGGTCCGCGCCGTCGCGGGCCTGAATGGACAGTCCGTACAGCACCGTCGTGTAGTACGTGGCCATCGCGGCCGTGTCGGCTCCGGGTGGGACGTCGCCGTCGGCGATCCCGCGGGCGATCCGGTCGCGCACGACGGTCCAGTCCTCCCGGCGGCACGCGGCGAGGAAGTCGCGGACCTCGGCGTTCTGGTCGCTGCCGTTGACTGCGGCCAGCACGACGAGGCAGCCGGCCGGCTTCTCCGGGTCGGCGTAGACGTCCGCGTTGCCGCGCAGCATCGCCTCGACCGCGTCGCGTGCCGTGGGCTCGTCGCGCATCGCGCGGCGCGTCTCGGCGCCTTCCATCTCGCCGTAGAGCGCCACGGACTCGCGGAACAGCTCCTCCTTGGAGCCGAACGCCGCGTAGAGGCTCGGCGAGCTGATCTCCATCGCCGCCGTCAGGTCGCTGACGGACGTGCCTTCGTAACCGTGCTGCCAGAACGTCCACATCGCCCGGCGTAGCGCGGTGTCGCGGTCGAAGCCGCGCGGGCGTCCTCGCGGTGGCATCGGCGGTCCGTTTCTGTATCGCTCAATACACATTGACTTGACGGTCTCAGCGTACTCCCCGTAGAAATATGTATCGAACGATACATAATTGAGGAGGCCTCATGCTCACGGGTAAGATTGCCCTGGTCACCGGTGGTAGCCGCGGGATCGGTGCGGCGACTGCAGCAACGCTGGCCCGCTACGGCGCGGACGTCGCGGTGACCTTCGTGTCGTCGTCGGACAAGGCGGCGACGACCGTCGACGCCGTGCGAGCGGCCGGCCGCACGGGCCTGGCCGTCCAGGCCGACAGTGCCCGCCCGGACGACGTGGTGCGGGCGGTCGACGAGACCGTGAGCCGGTTCGGCGGGATCGACATCCTGGTCAACAACGCCGGGATCTTCCCGTACGGGCCGCTGGAGGAGCTCACGGTCGACGAGATCGACCACACGTTCGCCGTCCACGTTCGGGCGGCGCTGCTGGCGTCCCAGGCGGCCGCGCGGCACATGAACGACGGCGGCCGGATCGTCAGCGTCGGCAGCAACCTCGCTGATCGTGTGCCGTTCCCCGGCATCACGCTCTACGCCGCCAGCAAGGCCGCGCTCGACGGGATGACGAAGGGGCTGGCACGTGACCTCGGTCCTCGGGGTATCACGGCCAACGTGGTCCATCCCGGGCCCACCGACTCGGACATGAACCCGGCCGACGGCGACGGCGCCGACGCGCAGCGCGAGCTCGCCGCCCTGGGGCGCTACGGCACCACCGAGGATGTCGCCGAGACGGTGGCCCACCTGGCCGGGCCGGGAGGCCGCAGCATCACCGGCACCTCGGTGCTCGTCGACGGTGGATCCAACGCGTGACGTCCGCGAACGGGCACCAAAGCGCTCGGGCGCCGGTGATCGGCAGGCCGCCGCCGAAGGAGACCCCGATCGAGCGATTTATATCGAGCATCGATATAGTTCCGGCATGGACGACGCTCGTGCCGTAGAGCGGCTGACGCGCTCGATCGAGGATTTCAACTCGGTGTTCATCCGGCTCCCGGCTTCGGACCGGTTGACCTTCTCCGCGCTGTCGGTGCTGCACACGTTGTCCAGGGCGGGGCCGTGCCGGCTGAAGGACCTGGTCCGCACGGAACAGATCAAGCAGCCGGCGCTCACGTCGGCGGTGGCGAAGCTGGAACGCGACGGACTCGTCGAACGCGGGCCCGATCCGTCGGACGGGCGGGCGTCGATGCTGTCTCTCACCGCCGAGGGTCAGTCGATCGTGTCCCGGCGCCATGCCGATCGTGCGGAGCGGCTGGGCGGTCTGATCGATCGACTCGAGCCCGCCGACCGCACGCGGCTGCTGAGCATCGCGGACGTCCTCGACCAGATCGTCCAGCTCGCCGACGAGCAGGGCGGAACACCGGATGAAAGAAGCGGGAAGTGAGCACAAGTGTGAATGCACTGTCGACCACGCCGATCGCGGTCGACGAGCGGGTCCTCGAGGATCTGCGGTCACGGCTACGGGCGACGGTCTGGCCGGAGGACGAGGGGAACGAGGACGGGCGGTACGGCGTCCCCAGGGCTCTGCTCCAGGAACTGGCGCAGTACTGGGCCGAGGAGTACGACTGGCGCGCCGCCGAGCGGGCGATGAACGCCTACGAGCACTACACGGTCGACGTGTCCGGCACACGCGTCCACTTCATGCGCAAGCCGGGCGTCGGACCCGCCCCCACCCCGCTGATCCTCAGCCACGGGTGGCCCTGGACCTTCTGGCACTGGTCGAAAGTCGTCGACCGGCTCGCCGACCCGGCCGCGTTCGGAGGCGACCCGGCGGACGCTTTCGAGGTGATCGTCCCGTCGTTGCCGGGCTTCGGGTACTCGACACCCACCCGGCCGGACATGAACTTCTGGAAGATCGCGGACGTCTGGCACGAGCTGATGACCGGGACGCTCGGCCATCACCGGTACGCCGCGGCGGGGTGCGACGTCGGTGCCCTCATCACGGGACAGCTCGGTCACAAGTACGCCGACGAGCTGTACGGCATTCACATCGGGTCGGCCCTGAAACTCGACCTGTTCACCGGCGACCGTGCCTGGGACCTCTCCGGTGGCCGCCCCATCCCACCCGAGCTCCCCGACGACCAGCGGCAGAGGCTGGTCGAGATCGAGCGAAAGTTCGCCGTCCACCTCGCCGCGCACCTGCTCGCGCCGAGCACACTCGGGTACGGATTGACCGACTCCCCGGTCGGCATGCTGGCCTGGATCCTCGAACGGTGGATGAAGTGGTCCGACAACGGCGGAGACATCTACTCCGTGTTCAGCCGTGACGAGCTACTCACCCACGCGACGATCTACTGGACCGGCAACGCCATCGCCAGCTCGATCCGCACGTACGCCAACAACAACCGATACCCCTGGACCCCCTCCCATGACCGGATGCCGGTCGTCGAGGCGCCGACCGGTATCACGTTCGTCGACTACGAGAACCCGCCGGGAGTCGACAGCTCCGAAGAGCGCATCGAGTGGTTTCTGGCAACCGACCGCGCCGATTGGTACAACCACGTCAACATCTCCGCTCACCCCGAAGGTGGCCACTTCATCCCCTGGGAGATCCCAGAGCTTTGGACCACCGACCTGGTCCGGACCTTCAGGTCGCAGCTCGCGCCATCGGCGTGAAGCGGAAACTCGGGCGGCGAAGCCCTGTTGTCAGCAGCGGGTGACATGAGGCGCAACCGTTGCCACTCGTGTCAACCTGCCAGCACGAGGACCGCACGTCGCGACTCGGGACCCGAGCCTGATCCGCTCCGTCACCCACAGGGTCACGCTCAGTCCGACTCGTGGTCGACTCCGATGGGGCGGCCGACCGCGTCGGCGCGGACGACCCACGTCTTCGCCACGCGGTCGCCCACACGCCGCCGGTCCGGCGAGGAGACCGCGGTGATGAAACCGACCAGCATCGGGATGATGTAGGGGAACGCGTCGACGATCAGCAGCACCCAGCGTGCGGCCGCCCGGCCGATACCGCACGGACGGCCGTTCGCGTCCACGGTGCGCATGTTCGTCAGGCTCTTGCCGATGGTCCGGCCGGTGAGTCCTTGCCATACCACGAGAACGCCGATCCAGTAGGCCAGGCCGACCAGCGTGACCAGGGCGGCCGGACCGTCGTCCAGGTGGTACAGCGTCCCGAACAACTCCGCCTGGGTCTGGCCGTTCACGATCTCGAACCGCATCGTGATGTTCGTGCCGTCCTTCTCGCCGATCTTGTCGCCGAGCGCGGCGACCAGCGACCAGAACAGGACGAGCCCTGGTACGGCGTCGACGACGAAGGCGATGATGCGGCGGCCGATGCCGGCCGTGATCTGCTCGGACACAGCCGCCGAGGCTATCGTTCCGACGGCCGGCCACGGGGCAGGAACGCCAGGCCCGTTCGGTGCGTGAACGGATCGTCGTCGTCCAGGTAGCCTGGTTCGGCTGATCATGAATCTCGCCGAAGGGATCGCCGCATGAAGGCCGGTGACGTGGTCGAGGATTTCGAGCTCCCGGACCAGGACGGAACACCGCGGCGGCTGAGCGAGATGCTGGCGGACGGGCCGGTGGTGCTGTTCTTCTATCCGGCGGCGATGACCAAGGGCTGCACCGCGGAGGTGTGCCACTTCCGCGACCTGGTCGCCGAGTTCACGGCGGTGGGCGCACAGACCGTCGGCATCAGCGCCGACGACGTGTCCCGGCAGCAGGAGTTCGCCGACCGCAACGGTGTCGGATTCCCGCTGCTCAGTGACGAGGACCGGACAGTCGCCGAGCGGTTCGGCGTGAAACGCCGGATCGGGCCGATCCCGGTCAAGCGGCACACCTTCGTCATCGGCGCCGACCAGCGGGTGGTCGAGGTCATCCGCAGCGAGGTCTCCATGGACGCGCACGCCGACCGGGCACTCGAGGTGCTTCGCTCCGCCGGGTGATCCGTGCTCAGCGTACGCGGCGCGCCAGTGCCGGATCCGGAGGGCCGGCAGCTTCGGGGTGCAAGATCGCGGCCAGCGCCTCCACGCCGTCGACCAGCCGCGGTCCCGGCCGGGCGAAGGACGCGTTCGCGTCGACCGCCCACACCGGCGTGCCGGGCGCGACACCGTCATGTTCGACCAGTTCGTGCGCCAGCCTCGTGGACTCGTCCAGTCCGAATCCGCAGGGCGCGCAGACGACGACCTCGGCGGCGGACCCGCGGACCACGGCCGGGTCGGTCCGGTACGAGCGCTCGCCGGCCTCTCCGAGGACGCACGTTCCGCCCGCGGCTTCCACCATGTCCGGAACCCAGTGCCCGGGCGCGAACGGCGGGTCGGTCCACTCCAGGACGAGCGCCGGAACGTGGCGCCGGTGCGCGATGGTCGCCCGGACCGCGTCCAGCCGCCCTGTCAGCGACGTGACGAGCTCATCGGCGCGGTCTCCGGTGCCGGTGGCGTTGCCGAGGGTGCGTACCGACGCCAGCACTTCGGCGAGGTTCTGCGGGTCGATGGTCAGCACGTCGGCCGAGCACACCAGATGCTCCAGTGCGTCCTGCACGTTCGAGACGTCGACCGCGCAGACGGCGCAGAGGTCCTGGGTGACGACGAGGTCGGCGTCCAGTCCGGCCAGCGCACCCTGGTCCAGGTGGTAGAGATCCTCACCGGCGGCCATCCGGCGGCTGACGATCTCGTCGATGCGCCCCGGTGCGAGACCGTCGGGCAGGGCGCTGGTGGACACGATGGTGCGGGTGCGTGCCTCGGCCGGGTGGTCGCACTCGAACGTGACGCCCACGACGTCGTCGCCGGCCCCGATGGCGAACAGGGTCTCCGTGGTCGACGGCAGCAGCGACACGATCCGCATTCGGCCACCGTAGCGTCGTCGTGGTGTAGTCGGGGACAGAGAACCGGGACGAGGAGTGGACGATGGACACGTCGTACGACGAACTGGTGGCCGCGGCGATGGCGCACCCGTTCGAAGGATGGGACTTCAGCGAGCTGAACCCACGCATGCGCGAGGAATCGACATCGTGGAGCTACGCGCGGCTCGCCCGTTCCGCGCTGGCCGGCGCCGGGGCGGCGCTCGACCTCGGCACCGGCGGCGGCGAGCTGCTGAGCATGCTCGGTCCGTTGCCGCCGCGCACGATCGCGACGGAGGGCTGGGCGCCGAACGTGGACGTCGCCCGGCGCCGGCTCGAGCCGCTGGGCGTCGAGGTCGTCGACGTCACCGCGGCTCCGAGCGAGCTCCCGGTCCCGGACGCGAGCATGGACGTCGTGCTGAACAAGCACGAGGAGTTCGACCCGGCGGAGGTGGCGCGGGTGCTGCGTCCGGGCGGGACGTTCGTCACCCAGCAGGTGGGCGGGCGCGATCTGGAAGGGCTGAACGAGGCGCTCGGAGCGCCACCGCTCGAATATGCGGAGCACGACCTGGCGGGCAGCGTGCGCGACGTCGAGCGGTGCGGTCTGCGCGTCACCGCGTCAGGGGAGGAGTTCCCGCCGACGCGTTTCACCGACATCGGTGCTGTCGTGCTGTTCCTGCGTATCGCACCGTGGCAGGTCGGCGAATTCACGTTGGACGCGTACGACGCACCGCTGCGCGCGCTGCACGATCGGATCCGGGCCGACGACGGGTTCGACGTGTGGGCGCACCGCTTCCATCTGGTGGCCGAACGGACCTGACGTGCTCAGTCCAGTATCGCGGCGCCGAGGAAGGCGTCCGGCACGGCGAAGGCGTCCACCAGCTGACGCGCGTGTGGACGCAACTCCGCGCACAGCTCGTTGACCGTCGCCGTGACGGCCTTGCTGCGGGCGGGGGACAGCCGGTCGTGCTCGAGGTACCAGCCGCGGTGCGCCTCGATGGTGGACAGTGCGTACAGGTCGCAGACGCGGTCGAGCAGCGCCGTGGCCGCGGTGTCCGCGCACGTGTCGATGGCGGCGACGAAGGCCTCGAGAACCACCCGGTCGACGTGCGCACGGGCCGCCGTGAGCAGATGGTCCTGGACCTCGTTGAACGCGTCGAACGCGGCTGTGCCGGTGGCGCCGGAAGCGCGGCGCAGCCGGCGTGCGGCGCCGTCGAGCAGGTGCTTCTCGCGCGATTCGAAGAGTTTGAGCTGATAGCCCCGATCCCGGAGGTCGGCGTCCTCGTCGCGGCCGGGGACGGCGTCGACCAGGCGCTGGATCAGTGACCGTCCCGCGGTGCGTTCGACGACGGTTTCGACGACCTGTTCGGAGACGAACCGCACCGTGCCGGAGAAGTCCAGGTTGCCGAACTGCTCCCGGTAGCCGGTGAGCAGCTCCTTGGCCACCAGCTGCAGCAGGACGGTGTTGTCGCCCTCGAACGTGGTGAACACGTCGGTGTCCGCCTTGAGCTGCGGGAGGCGGTTCTCGGACAGGTAGCCCGCGCCGCCACAGGCTTCGCGGCACTCCTGGATGGTGGTGGTGGCGTGCGCGGTCGCGACGGCTTTCAGCCCGGCGGCGCGGGACTCGAGCTCGCGCTGTGCGTGCGTGTCGTCGCCGCCGAGCACCGACCGCAGCTCCTCGACCAGCTGCGACTGGGCGAAGTGCATCGCGTACGTGGTGGCCAACGCCGGCAGCAGCCGTCGCTGGTGGGCGCGGTAGTCCAGGACCGCGACCTCGTCGTCGGTGCCCGGCACGGTGAACTGGCGGCGGCGTTCGGCGTACCGGACCGCGATGGTCAGCGCCGACTTCGTGGCGCTGCCCGAGGCGCCGGCGACGCTGACCCGTCCCTGCACCAGGGTGCCGAGCATGGTGAAGAACCGCCGGTTCGGGTTGGCGATCGGGCTGGTGTACGAGCCGTCCGCGGCGACCTGGGCGTAGCGGTCCAGCAGGTTCTCGCGCGCGACGCGGACCCGGTCGAAGCCGAGCCGGCCGTTGTCCACGCCGCGCAGCCCGGCCTTGTCGCCGCAGTCGCCGATCGTGACGCCGGCCAACGGGCTCCCGTCGTCCGCGCGGATCGGCACCAGGAACGCGTGCACCCCGTGCTCCTCGTCAGCGGTCGTGAGCTGGGCGAAGACGACGGCGGAGCGGCCGTCGCGAGCGGCGTTGCCGATGTAGTCCTTGCGAGCGTCGGCGTCCGGCGTGTGCACGACGAACTCGTCGGTCGCCGGATCGTGCACGGCCGTGGTACGCAGCGCCTGGACGTCCGAGCCGTGTCCCGTCTCGGTCATCGCGAAGCACCCCGGCAGCCGCAGCGTGATGATGTCGTCGAGGTAGCGCTCGTGGTGGTGCCGCGTACCGAGGTGCAGCACCGCGCTGCCGAACAGGCCCCACTGGACCCCGGCCTTGACGAGCAGGGACAGGTCGGCGTGCGCCAGCGTCTCGAACATCGTGATCCAACTGCCGACGTCGTCGGCCCCGCCGTGCGCCGCCGGAAAACCGACCCGGATGCGTCCGTCGGCGGCCAGCGTCGTCATCTGGTGCCACACCCGATCGCGGTAGGCCTCGACGGAGAGCCCGGACACGGGATGGAACAACGGGTCGTCCGCGAGGGCGCGGATCGCTCGCCGTGACTCGGCCCAGCGGCCGTCGAGCACGGAACGTATCACTTCGGTATCAGGACGGACGGCGTCCTGCCTGCGGGCGTCAGTTGTCGACACGGTGCCTCCGAGTGCTCATCGGTACCATCATGCCTGGCCGTGGTCTTACATGTGCCTCGGCCCGGCATGCCGGGCCGGGGGCTGACAGGGCCCGTCGAAGGGCCCGCGCGCAGGTGCGGAAAAAACGGCGTTGTGCCAGGCTGCGCACCATGAATCGAGGGAAAGCGCTGCGTGCGCTCGGTGCCGGTCTGTTGATGGTGTCGCTCACCGGCTGTGTGAAGGCGGAGATGCAGCTGGAGCTGAACTCCGACGACACGGTCGACGGGTCGATGGTCTTCGCTTTGAGCAAGGACATGCAGGACATGGCTGCGGCCATGGGCGAGGATCCGGATGCCATGTTCGATCAGATGGATACGGACCTGCCAGAGGGCACCGAGACCGAGCACTACGAGGACGACGAGTTCTCCGGCAAGCGCTACACCTTCGACGGCGCCGACCTCTCCGAGTTCGCCGAGGAGTCGGACGGCTTCAGCATCACCCACGAGGGTGAGGAGTTCGTGGTGTCCGGCGCCATGGACACGTCGGCGATGGACCCGTCGCAGATGCAGGGCATGGAGGGCCTCGAGGGCCAGCTCGGCGGCGACGCGGCCGATCTCCAGGGCATGATGGAGTCCGTCGACATCAGCCTCAGCATCACGTTCCCCGGCGAGGTCATCGAGCACAACGGCGAACTCGACGGCAACACGGTCACGTGGGTGCCCGAGCCGGGCGAGACCCTCGAGGTCAGCGCCCGCGCCGAGGACTCCGGCGGTGGCGGCATGCCGGTCTGGCTGTGGATCGTCATCGTGCTGGTCGTGATCGTCGGGCTCGTGGCGCTGCTGTACTTCATGGCACGCAACCGGGGGCAGTCCTCGCCCGAGGGCGCGGGCAGCGTCCCGCCTCCGCCGCCGGCCGGCATGGCGGCGAGCACCGGCGAGACCCAGATGGGCCAGGCCGAGGCGTCCCCGGTCGGCGATTCAGCCGGAGCGGCACAGGGTTCGGGCGCTCCGCAGGAGCCGGGCGCCTCGCCGGAGCCGGGCGCCTCGCAGGGCGCCGACGGCGCGGAGCTCCCCACTGAGCGGACCGAGCCGACGGGTGACGCCTCGCCGGCGGGTGACGCCGGGCCGAGCGGTGATGTCAAGCCGTCCGGTGGCGCCGAGACGACGGGTGGTTCCGACTCCAGCGGCAGCACCGGGTCCGACGGCGGGTCTTCGTCCAGTGGAAGTGGAGCTTCCGGCGGCGGGATCTGACGGAATCGAACGCGTCCGCGGGGGCAGCCCGCGGACGCGAGTTCCGGCGTGCGCAGGAAACCTGACCTCGTTCGCGCCAGGTGCCTTAGCCGCTGCCCTCCTTTCGAGAACCGTGACGCCAGCGGCAACTGTTGACCACAGTGTCACCCCTTCCGACGCGGATGCCGCTTCCTCGTGCCGCTCCGTGGCCGCCACGGCCGGTGCGGTCCGCCCGCCTGGTCAGTACGTGCCCCGGTGCCGAAACATCAGCTCACAGACTCTACGGCTGGCCGGATCGGTGATTCCTGGTCCACGTCGGGTCTGCTCACTCCGCGGACGTGGGGTCCAGGGTGAGCAGGAACTCGACGACGCCGGAGTCCTCGACCCGGACGAATCCCAGGTCCGGCGGTTCGATGCCGAAGTCGGTGAACGTGATCGGCGCCGACCCGGCGACCTGCACCGTGTCGTCGGACACCTGGAGGTCGACGCTCACCTCGACCGGCCGGGTCGTGTCCCGCAGGGTGAGGTCGCCGGTGGCGGTCAGGCTCACCCGGCCGGAGCCGTCCACCTCGTCCAGCGGCACCGGCTCGGTGAGCTCGAATGTCGAGGTGGGGAACTCGTCGGTCATCATGATCGGCCCGCGGAACTGACTGTCCCGGGCGTCGCTGTCGGTGGTGACGGTCGTCATGTCGACCTCGACGCGGCCGGACTCGAGTGAGCCGTCGGTGACCGTGAACTCACCGGTGACGTCCTGGGTGCGGCCGACGACCGTGTTGTCCTGGCCGTTGAGCACCTCGTCGACGCGGTAGCCGGCTTCGGAGCCCTCGGCGACGGTCCAGGTGCCGTCCAGTTCGGCACCGGACGCGGCGCCGTCGGGCGCGGTGTCGTCCAGCGCCAGCGGGTCGGGCGCGTCGCCCGTGATGATGTTGACGTACACGTATGTCCCGCCGATGACGAGCGCGACGAGCAGGACGAACCCGCCGAGGCCGAACAGGATTCGGCGGCGCGTCTTGCGGGACATCGATTCACCTCCGGGCACGACGTGATGATCCCTCACGGGCTTGTACGTGGCCGGCGGGCCCACGGATGGCGTTTCCGGCGATCTCGTCTCGACGTTATTCGTTGACCTGATGGTGGAACGAAACGTAACGTACTTTCACCATGACGGAAGCCGCCGTACCCTGCCGCGACGTCCGCGCCGCCAGGTCCGTGCGCACCGGTGTGCAACGGCTCGTGGAAGACCCGGGGCTCGTGGCCGGGAGCGCGGTCGGGCTGTTCACGAACGACACCGGCACCATGCCGGACCTCACCCGCAACGTCGACGCGCTGCTCGCCGCCGGTGTGCCGCTCACCACGCTGTTCACACCGGAGCACGGCATGGCCGGAGCCGTACAGGCCGGCGAGAGTGAGCCCGGCGGCGTGGACGAGGGCACCGGACTGGCGGTGCTGGACACCTACGGCCGGTCCGGGCGCGAACTGGACGACCAGCTGCGCGGGTCCGGGGTGGACGCCGTCCTGTTCGACCTGCAGGACGTCGGGGTGCGCTATTACACCTACGTCTGGACGCTCTACGATCTGCTGTGCTCGGCCGCGCGCATCGGACTGCCGGTCACGGTGCTGGACCGGCCGAACCCGCTCGGCGGCGTCCGTACCGAGGGCCCGGGTCTGCTGGGCTCGTGCGCGAGCTTCGTCGGCCGGGTCTCGGTGCCGTTGCGGCACGGCCTGACGGTGGGCGAGCTGGCGCGGTGGTTCGCGGCCGAGCACGTTCCCGAGGCGACGGCGGCGCGTCCGGATCTGGACGTGGTGGCGATGGACGGGTGGCGGCGCGACGACACCGGCGCGGACGGACGCGTGTGGGTGATGCCGTCGCCGAACATGCCGACCCTGGACACCGCCCGGGTGTATCCGTGCACCGGTCTGCTCGAGGGGACCAACGTCTCCGAAGGACGCGGGACGACGCGGCCGTTCGAGATCGTCGGCGCCCCCTACGCGGACGCGCGGCTGGCGTCGTGCCTGACCGAGCTGGGCTTTCCAGGCGTGCGGTTCCGCGACCTGAGGTTCCGCCCCACGCACGGAAAGTGGACCGGGTCGACGCTGCGCGGCGTCCAGATGCACGTGCTCGACCCCGACGCCTTCGAGCCGGTGCGCACCGGCATCGGGATCCTGTCGGCGTTCGCCGAGCTGTACCCGGACGGTTTCCGGTGGCGCGAGCCCGACGACCGCCACCGCCCGCCGTTCGTCGATCTGCTGTGGGGCTCGCCCGCGCTGCGTTCCGGTGTGGACGCGCGGCACGACGCCGACGAGATCCTCGCCGCGAGCCCGCCGGCACCACGTCCGCCCGCCGACGCCGTCCTGTACACCTGACGGCGCGATCGAGGGTGAGGCGGCCATGAGCATCCAGAGCAACATCCAGTCCAAGGCGGCGTCCTACCCGCCGTCCATGCGCCGGGTCGCCGACGCGATCCGGGCGAACCCGCAGGTCGTCCTCGACCGGACCATCAGTGAGCTGGCGCGGATGTGTGAGACCTCCGAGACGTCCGTCGTCCGGTTCTGCCGCACGCTGGGGCTGCCCGGATACGTCCAGCTGCGCCTCGCCCTGGCCACCGAGCTGGGCCGTGAGACCGCGCAGCGGGGCGCGGACGAGGGGCACGGAGCGGACATCACGCCGTCCGACGACACCGCGGACATGATCGCCAAGATCGCGTTCTCGGAGCGGCTGTGCCTCGAGGAGACGGCGGCAGGGCTGGACGCCGCCGTTCTGGAGGCGGTCGTCGGCGCGATCGACGCCGCCGGGCGCACCACCGTCTACGGCGTCGGGGCCAGCGGATGGAGCGCGGCGGACCTGCAGCGCAAACTGATGCGGATCGGCCGGGTGGCGTTCGCGTTCGGCGACGCGCACGACGCCATGGTGGCCGCCTCGATCGGCGGAGCCGGCGACGTCGCCGTGGCGTTCTCGCACAGCGGCGCCACCCGCGAGGCCGTCGAATTCCTCCGCGCCGCGTCCGCGCACGGCTCGACGACGGTGGCCGTCACCAACATCTCGGACTCCGCGCTGGCCGAGGCCGCCGACCTGACCCTGCTGACGGTGGTGCGCGAGACGACGTTCCGCTCGGGCGCGATGGCGTCGCGGATCGCCCAGCTGATGCTGGTCGACTGCGTCTTCGTCGGGGTGGCGCAGCGCCGATACGAGCCGACCGTCGAGCTGCTGCGCACGACCTACGACTCGGTCGCGCCACTGCGTGAGGACCGATGACCACGACCGGGAGGAGCGCGAAGGTGACACCACGGACCGTCATGGCCGTCGGCGGGCACATCGGCGACATGGACCTCGCCGCCGGTCCGCTGCTGGCCCAGACGGTGCTGGACGGCGGCCGGGCGGTGCTCGTCGCCCTGACACCGGGCGAGCGCGGACACCCGCGCCTCGGCGTCGACGAGTATCGCGAGCAGAAGATCGCCGAGGGCACCACGTTCGCGGCGGGCATCGGCGCGGACTTCCACGTGTTCGACGACCTCTCGGACGGCTTCCTCGAGCCGACGGACGACGTGGCCGCGCGGGTCGCGCGCCTGATCCGGCAGGTGCGGCCGGACCTGCTCGTCGCGCACTGGCGCACCAGCATCCACACCGACCACGAGCACGCCTGCACCGTCGCCGAACGGGCGCGGTTCCTGGCGGGACTGCCCGGCTACGCGCCCGAGGACGGCGAACGCCACGGTGTCGCGCAGCTGCTCCACGCGGAGAACTGGGAGGACGAGCACGGCTTCGTCGCCGACACCTACGCACCGGTGTCCGCGGCCGCGTTCGACCGGTGGCGCGAAGCCATCGGCGGGCAGGCCTTCGCCCGTGGCGAGACGTACGGGTTCCGCTACATCGACTACTACACCGCGCAGCTGACGATGCGCGGATGCCTGGCACGGGTCGAGCGCGCCGTGGCGTTCTCGTCCGGCGACGGCAGCCGCGTGACCATGCTCGGCTGAGCCCCGACGTTCGAGGAGTGGTCTCATGGCAGACGTGACGTACCGGACGTTCGAGCCCGCGGACACGGCCGCCCTGGTGGAGCTGGTCGCGCGGGGGATGCCCGCCGACCCCGTCACGGCCGAGTGGTTCGCCGAGAACGTGCTGCTCGACCCCAACTTCGACGCCGAAGGGCTGATCGTCGCCGACGGTGGCGACCCCGCCCGCGGTGTGGACGGGGTCGTGGGGTTCGTCTACGCGGTGCGCGGGCGGGGCACGCCCGGCATCCCGGTCGACCCCGACGGCGGCTGGATCACCGTCGGGACCGTCCATCCGGCGGAGCGGCGCCGCGGTGTCGGCGGCGAGCTGGTCGAGCGGGCCAAGGAGTTCCTGCGGTCCAAGGGCTCGCGCTGGGTGATCTACTCCGGGTACCCGCCGGCGTATTTCCTGCCGGGCCTGGACGCGCAGCGGTACCCGGACGGGCTCCGGCTGCTCGAACGCCACGGCTTCGGCACCGGCTCGCGTCCCGTCGCCATGGACATGAACCTGGCCGGGTACGCCACTCCGGCCGAGGTGGTCGAGCTGCGGGAGGCGCGCGAGCGCGAGGGCTACGTCGTCGGCCCGGCCCGCGTGGGCGATCTGCCGGAGGTGACGGAGTTCGCGGCGGCCGAGCTCGCGCCGGACTGGGGTGAGGTCGTACGTGCGTCGTTCGTGCGGCACGGGCGCGCGGACCGGGTCGTGGTCGTGCGTGACCCGGACGGCGCCGTCGTCGGCTTCGCGACCTACGGCGCCTACCGCGGCCTGCTCGAACGGTTCGGGCCGTTCGGCGTCGTGCCGTCCCGCCGCGGACTGGGGCTGGGGAAGATCCTGCTGCACGACACGTTGACGCGGATGCGCGCCGAAGGTGCGCACAGCGCGTGGTTCCTGTGGACCGGGGCGGACACGCCTGCGGGCCGGCTGTACCTGGACGCCGGGTTCGCGGTGACGCGGACGTTCCACGTGCTGCGGGCCGAGCTCTGAAGCGCCGCCGTGCATCACCAGGCGTTCGCACGCGTCACGAGGGCTGTACGGGTGGTGACGCAGGGAATTCCATGGTGAACGTGATCATTTGACCGGCGGTGGGGGAGGTGGGGCGGAGAAGTCGGCGGCGGTGTCGTCGGCCGCCGGGACGGCGACACCGAGCTCCCGGGCGGCGGGCCAGACCCACTCGCTGATCTCCGGTGCGTCCTTGCCGTGCTCGCGGGTGTACTGGCGTGCCCGCAGCCGCTCGTCGGACATGCGCTGCCGCAGCCCCGCGTTGCGGGCACGCAGCCCCGGCACGCGGTCGATGACGTCCATGACCAGATGGAACCGGTCGAGCTCGTTGAGCATCACCATGTCGAACGGGGTGGTCGTGGTCCCTTCCTCCTTGTACCCGCGGACGTGGATGTTGCGGTGGTTGGTCCGCCGGTACGTCAGGCGGTGAATCAGCCACGGGTAGCCGTGGTAGGCGAACACGACCGGTTTGTCCGGCGTGAACAGCGCGTCGAACTCGGCGTTGGGCAGCCCGTGCGGGTGTTCGTGCTCGTCCTGCAGCCGCATCAGGTCCACCACGTTCACCACCCGCACCCGCAGTTCGGGCAGGTGCTGACGCAGCAGGTCGACGGCGGCCAGCGTCTCGACGGTCGGCACGTCGCCAGCGCACGCGAGCACGACGTCCGGCTCACCGTCGCCCCCGTCGGTGCTGGCCCACTCCCAGATGCCGATGCCGCGGGAGCAGTGCGCGATGGCCTCGTCCATGGTCAGCCACTGCGGACCGGGTTGCTTGCCGGACACCACCACGTTGACGTAGTCGCGGCTACGCAGGCAGTGGTCGTACGTCGACAGCAGCGTGTTCGCGTCCGGCGGAAGGTACACCCGGATGACGTCGGCCTTCTTGTTCACCACGTGGTCGATGAACCCGGGGTCCTGGTGCGTGAAGCCGTTGTGGTCCTGGCGCCACACGTGCGACGACAGCAGGTAGTTCAGCGACGGGATCGGCACCCGCCACGGGATGTCCCGCGTGACCTTCAGCCACTTGGCGTGCTGGTTGAACATCGCGTCGATGATGTGCACGAACGCCTCGTAGCAGTTGAACACGCCGTGCCGGCCGGTCAGCAGATACCCCTCGAGCCAGCCCTGGCACTGGTGCTCCGACAGCATCTCCATGACCCGGCCGGTCGGCGAAAGCGCGTCGTCGTCCGGCAGCGTCTCGGCCAGCCAGGTCTTGCCGGCGACGTCGACGGTCGCGTTCAGCCGGTTGGAGGCGGTCTCGTCCGGGCCGAAGATGCGGAAGTTCGTCGGATTGGCGCGCATGATCGCGGCCAGCCAACCGCCGAGCACCCGGGTCGGCTCGGCCACGGACGCCCCCGGGGTCGGGACGTCGACCGCATGCGAGCGGAAGTCGGGAACGACGAGGTCGCGGGTGAGCGTGCCGCCGTTCGCGTGCGGATTCGCGCTCATCCTCCGGCCGCCGTGCGGGTTCAGCCGGGCCACCTCCGCGCGCAGCCTGCCGTCGTCGTCGTTGAACAGCTCCTCCGGCCGGTACGACCTCATCCAGGACTCGAGCAGCCCGGTGTAGCGTTCGTTGCCGCGGACGTCGGCCATCGGAACCTGGTGTGAGCGGAACGTGTCCTCGATCGGCTGCCCGTCGATCTCCCGCGGACCGGTCCAGCCCTTCGGCGTCTTGAAGACGATCACCGGCCACGCCGGACGGCCCGGGTCGCCGCTTTCGTGCGCGTCGCGGCGGATCGTGTCGATGTGGTCCAGGACCTCGTCGAGCAGAGCGGCGAAACGCTGGTGCACGGCCATCGGGTCTTCGCCGTCGAAGCCGCCCTCGAACCAGTACGGCGTGTGCCCGTACCCGATCATGAGCGCCTCGAGCTCGGAGCGCGGGATCCGCGCCAGCACCGTCGGGTTGGCGATCTTGTACCCGTTGAGGTGCAGGATCGGCAGCACCGTGCCGTCCGTGACGGGGTGCAGGAACTTGTTGCTGTGCCACGAGGTCGCCAGCGGCCCGGTCTCGGCCTCACCGTCGCCGATCACCGCGGCCACCGTCAGCCCCGGGTTGTCGAAGGCGGCTCCGTACGCGTGCGAGAGCGCGTACCCGAGCTCGCCGCCCTCGTGGATGGATCCGGGCGTCTCGGGCGCGACGTGGCTGGGGATGCCGCCGGGGTACGAGAACTGCCGGAACAGCGCGCGCATGCCGTCCTCGTCGTCACCGACACCGGAGTAGATCTCGCTGTAGGTGCCTTCGAGCCAGGACGCCGAGACCAGCGACGGCCCTCCGTGGCCCGGGCCGGCGATGTAGATCATGTCGAGCTCGCGCTCGATGATCGCCCGGTTCAGATGCGCGTACAGGAAGTTCTGCCCGGGCGAGGTGCCCCAGTGCCCCAGCAGCCGTGGCTTGATGTGCTCGGCCTTCAGCGGCTCGCGCAGCAGCGGGTTGTCCAGCAGGTAGATCTGGCCCACCGACAGGTAGTTGGCCGCGCGCCACCATGCGTCGACCCGGGTGAGCGTCTCGTCGTCGAGTGGTTCTGCCCTGGATTCCCGGGTCGCCTTTCCCAGCATCGCTCATCCCATCAGCCGTCGGTCGCCTGCGCACGCGGCGGTGTCACCTGGATCTTCACTACCCCGACCGGCCGGTGGCCACACCCGGCGATCCGCCGCGGGCGCCGGTCGAGAATCACACGGGGTTCTCAGGTTCGGTTTCGGTTTCTCTCAGGTTCGGCTCTCAGGATCGGTGACCACGAGGGGAGATCCCCGCTCGAAAGGAGACGGGAATGTACGCGATTCCGACAGCGGCCGACCGGCTCGGCGTCACACCCGGCGCCCTCCGGAAGGCACTGGACCGCGGCGAGACCATCGCGAACCTCACCAGGGCCTGCGGGCTCGATCCGGACGAGATGACGCTGGCCGTCATCGACGCCGAGGTCGCCGACGTGGAGGCACTGGCGTTGATCTCCGGCTTCGACGACACGGAGATCGCCCTGTTCGTCTCGGAGTTGCGTGCGTTCATCATCACCTTCGTCTGGGACGGCGAGGCGGCCGCGAACGCCCGTTTCGATGCCGGCACGATCGAGTGGGTCGGCGAACGGGAACTCGCCGCCGCGTAGCGAAACGGTGTGACCTCGGTGTCGCTGTGGCGACACCGTGTGCGCATCGTTCCCGCTGTCGCCTCTGCCAGACCGTGCCGAGGCGCCGGCTGACCCGGCGTCAGGCGGTGCTGTTCAGGCGGGCGGCGTCGACCTCCTCGGCGAACGACTCGCCGGCACGGTAGCGGCCGATCTCGGCGATGGCGGCGTCGCCGAGGCGTGCGACCTCGTTGCCGAGCGATCCCGCGATGTGCGGCGTGAGCACGACGTTCGGCAGGGTGCGCAGTGGCGAGTCGGGTGCCGCGGGCTCCGGGTCGGTGACGTCCAGCACGGCGCCGATCCGGCCGGTGGTCAGTTCGGTGACGAGCGCGTCCTCGTCCACCACGGCGCCCCGTGCGGTGTTGATCAGCGTCGCTCCGTCGGGTAGCAGCGCGAGGCGCCGCTTGTCGATCATGTGCCGGGTCTGCGGCGTGGACGGCGCGTGCAGCGTGACGATGCTGGACGCGGCCAGCGTCTCGTCGAGGTCGCGCCGTGTCGCGCCGAGCCGCCGCGCCTCGCCCGCGTCCACGTACGGGTCGCTGAGCAGCACGTCGAAGTCGAACGGCTGCAGCATGCGCAGCAGGTGCCGTCCGACTCGGGACGCGCCGACGACACCGACGGTCCTCCGGTAGTTGCCGACGGCGTCGCTGTAGTCCCACCCGCGGGCGTGCTGGTACCGGCGTGCTGCCGCGAACGCGTCCTTGCCGGCGAGCATGATCATGGCCAGGGTGTACTCCGCGACGGGAACGCCGTTGGCGTTCGCGGCGGTGGTGACCCGGATGCCGCGCTCCCAGCACTCCGCGTGGATCAGGTGTTTGATCGTTCCGGCGGTGTGCACCACGGCCCGCAGGCGCGGCGCGTGCGCCAGAGCGTCCGCGTCGACGGGCGGTGCTCCCCAGCCGGTGACGAGCACCTCGGTGTCGCGCAGGACGGCGCGGGCGTCCGGCGACCCGAACTCGGTGAGCACGGTGTCGTGCAGGTCGACCAGCTCGGCCAGCCGGGCACGGCGGTCGTCGTCGAACAGACGCGTGGGCAGGTCCCGGGCCATCGCCAGGGCCGCGACCGGTCTGGTGTCCATCGTGCGGGCTCCATCCGTGCTCAGGGGTCGTCGTGGGTCGAACGGCTTCTGCTTGGTGACCGGCTCAGCCGCCCTGTGCCTCGGCGACGCGCCGCATCCAGTAGCGCAGCGCCTCGCGGATCACCGGATCGTGGGTCGCCAGGACGACGTCGCCGCCCGCCTCGCCGAGCCGTCGCGCCAGCTGGAGAAACGCGACATCGGTCGGTTCGCCCCACGGGTACGCGACCTCGCGCGCCTCCAGGTACGCACCCTTGACCAGCCGGACCGGCACCCCCGCGGCGGCGAGCCGGTCGACGTCGTCGGGGCTGCGGCGCAGGTTGGCCTGCACCGTCGCCAGCACGGGGACGCCGTCGGCGGCCAGCCGCGTCGTCAGCTCCATGATCCGCGGCGTGCGGTCGCTCTCCTCCGCGCTGATCTCGAGCCGGGTTCCCGCGGGCAGGACCGCCACGATCTCGTCCACGTACCTGCGGCAGGTGTCGAGGCCGAGGTCGAGTCCCAGGTTGGACGGCACGATCTCGAGGTAGACGTCGGCGTCCACGTCCGCGACGGCCGCAGCGGCCGCACGGTAGCCCTGGGCGACGTGCTGGACGGCGGCCTCGTCGGTGGCGCCCTCGCCGAACAGGTCGAGGCTCACCGCGAACCCGGCCGCGGCGAGCCGCCGTACCGTGCCCATGGCCTCGTCGAGTGTCCGTCCGGCCACGTACCGCGACGCCGCCCGGTAGGCCAGGTCCGTCGTGGGGCCGGTGGAACGCACCGCGGACTCCACCCGCGCATTGGTCGCCAGGGCGTAGAGAGCACGGCGACGTGGTGCGGTGAGCATGGATCGAACGCTAGCAGCAGCCGTCACGTGGCGGCCGATTCTCGCTCACCGGTCGCCGTTCAGGTGGGTGAGCTTGTCCGGGTTGGCCACCACGTAGAGGCCGCTGATCCGGCCGTCCGAGACCGCGAACGTGATCACGTGCCGGCCGGCCGGGCTGACGGTCACCGCAGCCGGGGCCCCGTTCACCTCGACGAACTCGGCCGACGGCTGGTGCCGATGGTGGGTGGCGGCGAAGAACCGGGCCACCCGGTCGGCGCCGACGATCGGGTGGCGGGCGGAGCGGACCCGACCGCCGCCGTCGGAGCAGCTGACGACGTCGTCGTGCAACAGTGTGCGCAGCGTGGCGAGATCGCCGTCGCGGGACGCGGCCAGGAAGCGCTCCAGCAGTTCGGCGTGCTCGCGCCGGCTCGGGGTGAAGCGCCGGCGGTCGTCGGCGACGCGGGTGCGGGCGCGCAGGTTCAGCTGCCGGCAGTGCTCGGGAGTCCGGTCCACGATCTCGGCGATCTGCGCGTACGGGAAGTCGAAGGCCGAGCGCAGCACGAACACGGCCCGCTCCACCGGGTCGAGCCGCTCCAGCAGGAGCAGCGTCGCCGTCGCCACCGAGTCGCGCTGCTCGACCGTCTCGAGCGGGTCGAACGGCGCGACCGTCGTCGCGACCGGTTCTGGCAGCCACGGTCCGACGTACTCCTCGTGCGCCTGGCGCCGGCGCAGCCGGTCGAGCGCGAGCCTGGTGACCATGCGGGACAGGTAACGTCGCGGCTCGCGCACCTGATCCCGGTCGACGTCGCGCCAGCGCAGGTAGACGTCCTGCATGACGTCCTCGGCGTCACCGGCCGAGCCGAGCAGCCGGTAGGCGAGCCCCAGGAGCATCGCCCGGTGAGCCAGGACGTCGACGGCAGCGTCGGTCACGCCGTCACGGGCGGAGGGGTGCGGGTCGAGACCATCAGCCGGTTCCACACGTTGATTGTGGCGATGGCCGTCAGGAGGTCCGCGATCGCCTTCCGGTCCCACAGCGCGGCGACCGGATCCCACACGTCGTCGGGGACTCCGTCGGGGCCGAGTTCGGTGACGGCGTCGGTCAGCGCGAGCGCGGCGCGTTCCCGCTCGTCGAAGAACGGCGCCTCACGCCACGCCGAGACGGCGAACAGCCGGCGGGCGTCCTCGCCGTCGGCGAGCGCGTCCCTGGTGTGCATGTCCACGCAGAACGAGCAGCCGTTGACGACGGAGGCTCGCAGCTTGATCAGGTGGAGCAGTGTGTGCTCGACGTTGGCCCGGATGTAGTCCTCGAGGCCCCGGACCGCCTTGTAGGCCTCGGGTGCTTCTTCGTGGAACGTGAACCGATGGTGCATCGCAGTGTCCTCTCGGTCGGTCGGTCGACGACACGGAGACGACGGGTGGCGCGGGCCGCGGCGTGACGATCGCGCCTGTGAGCCGGAACACACGCCCGACGGCTGACGTGGCCAGGACGAGGCGTCCATACCGACGCCGGACCGGGCGGCATGGCATTCAGAGGGGTAGCCTCAGCGCGGCTGACTGGATTGTGATTCGGCACCACGGTCGGGGAACAGGATGCGGTTCTCGACTTCGTCGAGGTAGTCCTCCCACTCCTCGTCCTCCTCGGTCAAACCTCCGACGAGGTATCCGGCGCACGTGAGGAGAAGTCGGAGAGCATCGACATCGCCCGTTGGATGGTGACGTTCGGCAACGAGCCCTTCCAGGAAATTCCGGACCGTGGGAGCGTCGTAGCCGACCCATCCATGCTCGGCGATGTTGTGCGACAGTTCGTTGTAGTCCTCCCGGGTCATGCCCTCAGGGCGAACCTCGTGGAGGATCTCGAGAACGACTCGTCGGGCAAGCGACACAGCGAAGGCGGCTTCGTCGGTGCTCAGGTCTGCGAATCCGTCGAGCATGCTGGACTCGTGGCGGTGAATCACGCCGTCGATGGCCGCTCGCATGGCGTTCTCGCCTCGGACGATACCCGGGTCGACCTTCATTCTTCCTCCCGACGTCGACTCTTCCATTCGAGTCGCTCAATGACCGTATGAGCTACTCCGGCCGCGCCGAACGTCCACGGGCTGGGGCTCGCACCGAGCGTGGCCGCCGCGGTGCCAGCGGCGACGCTGACGTGTTTGAGAAGCCGCTCCTCGAGGCTGTCCCAGCGGCGTTTCCTGAACCGGCCGCGGCGCTTGTTGCGTCGCTGGAGCTGACGTTCGTACGCCTGATCTGTCGCATTCCAGTCGCGATCAGCGCGCTGCGACCGTTGTGAGCGAATCAGCCTAGGTGGCTCCGGTTGCCCGTGCCCGTCGCGCGGTGCGTCTGTGGCGCTGCGCCCCGTGGGGTGCACGGAACCGCCGCCGTCGGCGTCTGCCGTGCCTGTCGCGGGACCTGACCGCGCGAGGTGGTCGGCGTAGGAGTGGCCCTGATACGCGGTGGCAGTCAGTTGGGCGATGGCGTCGTCGAGTTCCGACTGCGGCACCGCTGACCCAATCCGTTGGCCGGTCGACGAGTGATGATCGTCAGGATGCCACGAACTCAGCCGAGCGTGAGCAGCCACCCGGTGAAGGCGCACAGATAACCGAGCGCCAGCGCGAGCACGGTCACCATGATGGCCGTGTCGCGCCGGCGCGGCGGTGGAGGTGGCTTGAACACGGTTCAGGCCACGTGTGTCAGCGCCCTGACGTGGTCAGGGCGCGATCAGCCCGCTGGTCTTGCTGCGGGCGGTGGTGAACCGCTGGGCCACGTCCTGCCAGTTGATGATGTTCCAGAAGGCGGCCACGTAGTCGGGCTTCACGTTCTTGTACTGCAGGTAGAACGCGTGCTCCCACATGTCGAGCATCAGCAGCGGCACCGTGCCGGCCGCGAGGTTGCCCTGGTGGTCGTAGAGCTGCTCGATGACCAGCCGCTGGCCGATGCTCTCCCACGCCAGGATGGCCCACCCGGAGCCCTGGATGCCCAGCGCCGCGGCGGTGTAGTGCGCCTTGAAGCCGTCGAACGAGCCGAAGAACTCGTCCACGGCGGCGCCGAGCTCGCCGTCGGGCTTGTCGCCGCCCTCGGGCGACATGTTGTTCCAGAACACGGTGTGGTTGACGTGCCCGGCGAGGTTGAACGCCAGGTTCTTCTGGAGCTGGTTCACCGTGTCGAGCTTGTTGGAGGCTCGGGCCTCCTCCATCTGCTCCAGCGCGGTGTTGGTGCCGTTGACGTACGTCTGGTGATGCTTGGAGTGGTGCAGCTCCATGATCTGCCCGGAGATGTGCGGTTCGAGCGCACCGTAGTCGTAGGGGAGGTCCGGGAGGGAATACGTGGCCATGCTGAGTCTTCCTCTCGACGACGATGTTCAGGTGCAACCTGCGTCATTGGCTAACTTACGCCTGCCCGATCGATCGGATCACAAACGGTCCGGGGTTGCTCTCGTCACGTCCGAAATGGTTATGCCGATCATGGTGTTCCCTGCTGTACCACGTTTGTGAGCCGCGTGCTGCGCGCTCGGGCCGGTGATGTCCGATCGACCCCTTAAGTTCATCCGGCGTCCCGGCTACGTTTGCCCTGACACGTTCATCGATCTGTCGAAAGGTCACTATCAGGACCCTCGCCGGTGGCCGAGAAACCCGGTGCCGGCCGAAGCGGACGCGCGTCGTCGACCCAGGGAGTGCGCAATGATCAACAGGATCAGCAACGCCAGCAGAACGTGGACCAGAGCCCGGCGCGGGTTGACGGCCGCCGGCGCGGCCGCCGTGGTGGTGGTGGCCTCGGCGGCCTCGTCACCGGCGGGTCTGCTCGCCGGAGACGACGGCAGGGACGGCGGCGACGGGCGGGACCGGCCGGGCCGTCCGAGCATCACGCACGAGCCTTTCGGCACGCTGGACGACGGTACTCAGGTCGACGTCTACACGCTGCGCAACTGGCGCGGCATGGAGGTCGACATCCTGACCTACGGCGGCATCGTGCAGTCGATCACGGTTCCCGACCGGAAGGGCGAGATGGCCAACGTCGCGCTCGGGTTCGACAATCTGGGCGACTACGTCGAGCACAGCGGGCCGTACTTCGGCGCGATCGTCGGCCGGTACGCCAACCGCATCGCCGAGGGCGAGTTCACGCTGGACGGCGAGCAGTACGAGCTGGCCACCAACAACCCGCCGAACCACCTGCACGGCGGCGACGTGGGGTTCGACAAGAAGGTGTGGGAGGTCACCGACGAGTTCGCGGACCGGCACGACGTCGGGCTCGAGCTCTCCTACACCAGCCCGGACGGCGAGGAGGGTTACCCGGGCACGCTCGAGACGACCGTCACCTACACGCTGACCAAGCGCAACGAGCTGCGCATCGACTACCACGCCACGACGGACGAGCCGACGATCGTCAACCTCACCAACCACTCGTACTTCAACCTCGGCGGTGAGGGTACCGGCAGCATCGAGGACCACGTGCTGCAGATCGAGGCCGACCACTACACGCCGGTGGACGAGACGCTGATCCCGACCGGCGAGATCGCTCCGGTGGAGGGCACGCCGTTCGACTTCCGCGAACCGAAGGAGGTCGGCGCCGACATCCGTGAGCCGCACGAACAGCTGCTCATCGGCCAGGGCTACGACCACAACTTCGTGTTGAACGGCGGCGACGGGCTCGACCGTGCGGCCAAGCTGCGCGACCCCGAGAGCGGTCGCACGGTGAGCGTCTACACCACCGAGCCGGGCATGCAGTTCTACTCGGGCAACTTCCTCGACGGCTCGTTCGCCGGAACCAGCGGGCAGGTCTACCGGCAGAGCGACGGGCTGGCGCTGGAGACCCAGCACTTCCCGGACTCGCCGAACCAGCCGGACTTCCCGTCGACGGTGCTGCGCCCCGGCGAGGAGTACGAGTCGACGACGGTCTACCGGTTCACGCCCGGCGTGCCCACACGCTGACGACGGGACGCCGACGCCGACGGGGAACGCCGGCGCGGGGTCTCAGCGCGGTTCGGTCAGCGCGATCCGCACCGCGCGGAACTGCGCCGGCGTCTCCTTCAGCACGGCCAGCTTCGGGTCGGGCACGTCCAGGTGCGGTGGGACGGCCAGCGCGCGCAGCCCGCCCAGCCGGCGATCGGCGAGCACCGTGTCGACGGCCGCGCGGTCACCTCCGGTGACGACGGCCTCCAGCGAGGCCAGGTGCGGCACCAGAACGCGGGCGGCCACGTCGGCGGCGGCCTCGAACGCCTCTCGTGCCTGCTTCTCGCGGCGCCGGGCGAAGCGTTGCTGCGACTGCCCGCCCGCGGCGGTGCGGCCCTGAACGTGGCGCGAACCGACCTTCGACGTCACCAGCCGGGTGCCGTCGAAGACACCGGACGCGTACCCGCCACGACGCACCAGCAGCACGCCGACCCTCCGGTCGCGCTGCGCGTGCTCGACCAGTCCGCCGTACTCGCTCTCGTCGGGTGTCATCGGCGGGAACGGCACGGTGCACCGGGCGTGCGCGCCGTCCGCGGCGACGACGGTGACGGCGTCCGGCGCGGCGCGTGTCTCGACGGTTCCGTGCCGCCGGGCGAAGCCGGCGAGCCAGCGGTCGAGCCGTTCCGGCGGGATGCGCAGCACGCGATCCGGCCGGTCCTCGGGCGCGGATGTCATGGGCCCCCTCCTCGAGTCCGGACGTCCCGATGGGCCGCACCACTCTACGGCCCCGTCGGCGGCACTCGCGTCAGGATCGCCCGGAGGCGAGCTCGCGCGCAGCCGTGACGTACCGGCGGAGCGCGAGGTTCTGGACGGCGTGCGTGACCGGTCCGCCCAGCCGGGCGTACCAGGCGGCGGAACGGCTGAACGCGGTCACGCTGAACCACACGTCGTCGTTGTCGTCGAGGTCGACGACGAACGCCTCCTCGCCGCGGGCCGGGTGCCCGGGCAGCGTCCCGTACGCGAAACCCGCGTGCCTGGCCTCGTCGACCGCCCAGACCACCTCACACGGGATCCGCACCCGCAGCGGGCCGACGCCGAGGCTGCTGACCACCCGCACGCCGGGGGCCGCGCGCTCGGCGCTCGCCTGCACCCGCAGGCCGCACCGGCGGTGCAGCGCCCAGCCAAGCAGCCCGTCGGCGACCGCGTCGTGCACCCGCCGGCCGGACCCGACCCGCTCGCGGACGCGGGAGTGGCGGTATCCGTCCGGCAGCGGACCGCCGCCGCGGGTGGCGCCGACCTCGGGGTAGGTGAACTCGGCCATCGCCTGCGACTGTGTCACACGTTCCGCACCATGCCGCACCGTGTCCCTGCGGCTCCGGGTCACCACTCGATGCCGCGCTGGCCCTTCTGCCCGTCGTCCATCGGGTGTTTCACCTTGGTGGTCTCCATGACGAGATCGGCGGCCTCGAGCAGCCGCGGGTGCGCGTTCCGTCCGGTGACGACGATGTGCTGGCGCCCCGGCCGGTTCCGCACCACGTCGACGACCTCGTCGACGTCGACCCACCCCCAGTGGATCGGGTAGGTGAACTCGTCGAGCACGTAGAGGGTGTGCCGCTCCGCGGCGATCCGGCGGGCGATCTCACGCCAGCCCTCGGCGGCCGCCGCGGCGTGGTCGTCGTCCGTGGTCTTCTTCCGGGTCCAGGACCAGCCCTCGCCCATCTTGTGCCACTCGACGGGCCCGCCCTCGCCGGTCTGCTCGTGCAGCCGGCCGAGGGCGCGGAACGCGCTCTCCTCACCGACCCGCCACTTCGCCGACTTCACGAACTGGAAGACGCCGATGTCCCAGCCCTGGTTCCACGCCCGCAGCGCCGTCCCGAAGGCCGCGGTCGACTTCCCTTTCATCGCCCCGGTGTGCACGATGACCAGCGGCCGGTTGCGCCGCTGCCGGGTGGTGAGCCCGTCGTGGGGAACGGTGCTCGGTTGTCCTTGTGGCATCAGGCGGCCCTCCGGTTGACGGAACGTGCGTGGACGGTGGAGGTGAGTGCGGACGTGGTGGCGCCGGCGGCGACCCGGTCGAGCACCAGGTGTTCGGCGCGCAACGTGGTCGCCAGCGTCGCCGCCAGTCCGAGCCGGATCGCGCCGGTCTCGCAGTCGACGACGACCGCGTGGCCGCCGCCGCGGTGGGTCTCGCCGGCCAGCGCGGTGGCGGCGGTGCGCGACCGGGACACCGCGTCCGGGCCGGCGGTGGCGCGGCCGTCGGTGACGACCACGACAAGGGGGCGGCGCCGTGCGTCGCGGACGGATTCGAGGGCGACGACGCGGGCGGCCTCGGCCAGCCCTTCCGCCAGCGGCGTGCGCCCGCCGGTCGGCAGCGACTCGAGCCGGGTGGCCGCGATCTCGACACTGGACGTGGGCGGCAGCGCCAGCGACGCCGCGTCGGCGCGGAAGGTGACCAGGCCGACCTTGTCGCGGCGCTGGTAGGCGTCCAGCAGCAGCGACAGGACGGCGGCCTTGACCTCGCGCATCCGCTGCCGGGCGCCCATCGACCCGGACGCGTCGACGCAGAACAGCACCAGGTTGCCCTCGCGGCCTTCACGGACGGCCGTGCGTAGGTCGTCGCGGCGCAGCCGGACCACGGGAGCCTGCGTTGCCGGAGCCGCGTCCCGCCGGTCCCGTTGATGCGGGGCCGCGGCCCGCAGCGTCGCCATCAGGTGCGGGCTGCTCGCCTCGTCCGGGCCGGGACGGCGGACGCCGACGGTGCGCCCGGTGCTGGTGATCGCTGGGGAGCGTCGCCCGTCCGCTCCGGCGCCGACGCCGGCCACGGCCAGCAGCCGGGCGCGGTACGGCGTGTCGGGCGCCTCGACCGCGCCGTCCTCGGGCGACCGGGGCGCGCGGTCGGCTCCGGACTCGGGCTGCTCGTGCTCGGCACGTGCGGTGTCGGACCCGGTCTGCCCGCCCGGTGTGACGTCGCCGTCCGAACCGGGCGCGTCGCCGCCATCCGAGGGCCCGGGGTCCTCGGGGCCAGGATCATCCGGCCCCGGGTCGTCGGGCCCCGGGTCGTCGGGTGCCGCGTCCTGAAGCGTCTGTTCCAGCTGGTCGTCGTCGAGACCCGGCGCGTCGAACGGGTTGCGCCGCCTCCGGTGTGGCAGCGCGAGCCGGGCGGCCGCCCGGACGTCCTCGGTCTCGACGACCGTCCGGCCCGACCATGCGGCGTGCGCCACCGCCGCCTGCGCGGTCACCAGGTCCGCGCGTAGCCCGTCGACCTCGAAGGCGGCACACACCTCGGCGATCTGCCGCAGCGCGGCGTCGGTCAGCACGACGTCGGGCAGCCGTGCGCGCGCCGCGGCGATCCGCTCGGACAGCCGCCGCTCGTCGTCGGCGTACCGGGCGGCGAACGTGTCCGGGTCGGCCTCGTGCGCCAGCCGGGCGCGGACCACCTCCGCGCGCAGCGCCGGGTCCCGGGTCGCCGCCACCTCGACCGTCAACCCGAACCGGTCCAGTAGTTGTGGGCGCAGCTCGCCCTCCTCCGGATTCATCGTGCCGACCATGACGAAGCGGGCGGCGTGCGAGACGGAGACGTTCTCGCGTTCCACCTTCGCCCGGCCCATCGCGGCGGCGTCCAGGAGCACGTCCACCAGGTGGTCGTGCAGCAGGTTCACCTCGTCCACGTACAGCAGGCCGCGGTGCGCGGCCGCCAGCAGGCCCGGCTCGTACGCGGTGACGCCTTCGGTGAGCGCACGCTCCAGGTGAATGGATCCGAGGACGCGGTCCTCGGACGCGCCGACCGGCAGCTCCACCAGGCGCGCGGGCCGTCGCCGGGTGTCCTCCGCGTCGTCGTGCGGGCCGTCCGGGCATGCCGGATCCGGACCCGTCGGGTCGCACGAGAAGCGGCACCCGGTCACGACGTCGACCGGTGGCAGCAGCTCGGCCAGCGCACGCACCATCGTCGACTTCGCGGTGCCCTTCTCGCCGCGGACGAGCACGCCGCCAGTCGCCGGTGACACGGCCGACAGGATCAGCGCGAGGCGCAGGTCGTCCATGCCGACGACGGCGGTGAACGGGTAGCCGGAACTCATGAGTCCTCCTGACTCGACGGTGCGGGGGCCGGTGGCTGCGAGGCGGCCGGCGGGTGGAACGTCAGCAGCGGGCGTCCGGTCCGTGGGTGCGTGCCGACGTCGGCGTCCACCTCGTAGACGTCGCGGAGCAGTTCCGGCGTCAGCACGTCGTGCGGTGAGCCGGCGGCCACCGCCCGCCCGCGGCGCAGCACCACGACGTGGTCGCAGAACATCGCGGCCAGGTTCAGGTCGTGCAGGGCGGCGATGCTCGTCAGCCCGGCTTCGCGGACGAGTGTCAGCAGGGACAGCGCGTGCGAGACGTCCAGATGGTTGGTCGGCTCGTCCAGCACCAGCAGCCCCGGCTGCTGGGTGAGTGCGCGTGCCAGCTGGACGCGTTGCCGCTCGCCGCCGGACAGGGTGCTCCACTTGCGCGCGGCGAAACCGGCCATGTCCACCCGGGCCAGCGCGTCCAGCGCGAGCGCCCGGTCGGCGCCGGAGTCGGCCTGCAGCGCCGTCCGGTAGGGAGTGCGACCCAGCAGGACGACGTCCAGCGCGGTCATGTCGAGGTCGGTGCCGGCGTGCTGCTCGACGACGGCGAGACGTCGTGCCAGCTCACGGCGGCGTAGCCGGGCAACGTCGCTGCCGTCCAGGTGAACGGCTCCGCGGTCCGGCCGGGCCAGCCGGGCGACGGCTCGCAGCAGCGTCGTCTTGCCCGACCCGTTCGGTCCGATCAGCCCGGTGATCCGCCCGGCCGGCGCCGTCAGCTCGACGTCGTCGACGATCACGGTGCCGCGTGCCGACCAGCTCAGGTCGTGCACGCGCAGACCGGATCCGTCCTGCGTCGTTTCGGCGGCCGTCATCCCTGGACCCTCCGTTGCCGTAGCACCCAGATGAACGCGGGAACGCCGACCATCGCGGTGACCACGCCGACGGGTAGCTCCCGCGGGTCGAAGACGGTCCGTGCCGCGGTGTCCACCCACAGCAGGAACACCCCGCCGAGCAGCGCGGACAGCGGCAGCACGGCCCGGTGGTCCGGGCCGGCCAGGAACCGCACGGCGTGCGGCAGCAACAGCCCGACGAAGCCGATGGCGCCGCTGACGGCCACCAGCACCCCGGTGAGCAGGGCGCACGCGACCAGCAGCAGCCAGCGGATGCGGTTGACGTCCACGCCCAGCGACGCGGCGGCGTCCTCCCCGAACGCGAACGCGTTCAGCGTCCGCGCCTGCCACAGGCACAGCAGCAGTGCGGCGACCAGGACGACGGCCGCGAGCCGCAGCGACGGCCAGCGCGCCGCGGCGAGCGAGCCGGACATCCAGAACTGCACGTCCTGGGTGGCGTGCGGGTCGGCGACCCACAGGATGACGAACGACGTCACGGCGCCGCAGAGCTGGCCGATGGCGATCCCGGCGAGGATCATCCGCACCGGTGTCAGCGTCCCGTACCGCTGCCCGATCACGAGCACCAGCGCGAACGCCAGCAGCGCACCGGCGAACGCCCCGGCCGACACGCCGAGCACCCCCGCGCCGACTCCGCCGACGATCACCAGCACCGCGCCCAGCGACGCGCCGGAGGAGATGCCGAGCAGGTACGGGTCGGCCATGGGGTTGCGGGTCAGGGTCTGCATGATCGCGCCGACCACGGCCAGCCCGGCACCGACGACGATCGCGCTCAGCGCCCGCGGCAGCCGCAGTTGCCAGATGATGTCGGCGCGGATCTCGTTCGGCCGGTCGGCGCCCAGCCCGACCACGTCCACCTGCAGGAACGACAGCCCGAGGCGGTCGGACAGCACCGTCCAGACGTGGCGCACCGAGATGTCGGCCTGCCCGAGCACCACCGTGACCAGCACGGAGGTGACCAGCAGCGCGACCGACGCGGCGAGGACCGCGCCGATGCGCAGCGTGCGCCGCCGGCCGGTGCCGGTTTCCGGCTCCGCCGTGGTGTGAACCGGTGGTTCCTCGGTCGCGGCCGGTGCGTGTGTCGCCGGCGCCGCGCCCATCAGGATCCTTCGAGGCCGTCGATCAACTCGACGATCGCGTCGACGTTGCGGACGCCAGGCGTGGTCGCCGAGAACGGGATCACCACGAACCGGCCCTCGCGGACCACGGGCAGGTCGCGTACCGCCGGGGTGGATTCGATCAGGTCGCGCTTCTCGGCGGCGGTGCTCCAGTCCGCGTCCACCAGCACGATCACGTCGGGCGCGCGCTCGGCGACCTGCTCCCAGCTCACGTCCGCCCACGCACCGTCGACGTCGGCGAAGACGTTGGTGGCGCCGGCCGCCCGCATGATCATCGCGGGCGCGCCGCAGCAGCCGCCGACGGTGGGCACGTCGGTGCCGCCGTCCCACCACATCACCTCGGTGGAGCCGTGCTCGCCGGCGGCCGTGAGTGCGTCGTCCAGCCGGGCCCTCTGTTCGGCGACGAGACGATCGGCGGCCTCCCCGGCACCGAAGATCGCGCCGATCTCGCGGAACTCCCGCCAGACGGTCTCGATGCCCAGCGGCTCGTCGTCGGGCCGGCCCGGGCAGGCGCTGGGGGACAGGTAGCTGGCGACGCCCACATCGGACAGGGCGGCACGCTCACCGGCGTTCTCCGCCGTGAACGCGCTCGGGTAGGCGCCGTAGACCAGCTCGGGGTCGGTGTCCAGCACGGTCTCTGACGACGGGTAGCCGTCGGCCAGCACCGGGACGGCGTCGTACGCGTGGGCGAGGCCGGGCAGGATCTCGTCGTCGAGGTAGGCGGTGCCGACCATGCGGTCCTGCAGACCCAGTGTCAGCAGCACCTCGGTGGCGGCCTGGTTCATCGTGACGACGCGTTCCGGCGGTGCGTCGATCGTGACCTCGACACCACAGTTGTCGAGGGTCACCCGTTCCGCGGCGACGGGTTCCGCCCGGTCCGGCGCGGATGACGACGACGGCGGTGACGCCTCGTCGTCGGAGGTCGTCGCGGGTTCGTCGGTGCCGCACGCGGCGAGCAGCAGCCCGCCGGACAGGCACAGCACGACGACGCGTCGGGAGATCGGCAGGGCACGTGCAGCTACGGCCATGGGGACCGCCTTTCCATCACCTCGTGGAATGCAGCTTCCGATGCCGTGGCCGGTCTCCTGGCTGACGGGTCGACGTCGTCCGGCCTACCTTCCCGGGCAGCGTCGTCGCTGCCCAGTGGCTCCCCTTGCGGGGAACGGCCGGGGACTTCCCGATCACAGTGGCGAGGGCCGCTCCGGTATCGCACCGGCTTCCCGTGCACCACGGCAGGCGACACTGTACCGGTCCGCCGGATGCCGTCCGCAACCGCCGTTACGTCGCGTGCTGTGCTCGTCGTGCCGCGGCGGCGAACCGGGCGGGCAGCGACGTCCGGCCGGCCCAGTGGACGTGCAGGTACGACGCGTGCAGCAGCGGTCCGGCGAACCCCTCCGGCGTGCCGGTCGCGGCAGCATCGCCGTCGCCCCGGCCGGGGCCGGCCGCCAGCAACCACGCAGGAGCCGGGCCCGCGTCGGGGGTCACCCGGGTGCGGTGGAACTCGTGCCCGGTGACGTCGTCCCCGGTGGCGGCCAGCACGTTGTCGCCGGCCGCCGTCGCGGTGCGGTACCCGAGGGTGCGCCGCTCGGTCATCCGGGCCGAGGCGTCCAACACGCCGGCCATCGGCTGCCCGTCGAGCTCGCGGCACAGGTAGGTGAGTCCCGCACACTCCGCGACCACCGGCATCCGGCCGGCGGCGTGCGCGACGGCCCTGCGCAGCGGGGCGTTCTCGGCCAGGGGCGCGGCGTGCACCTCGGGGAACCCACCGCCGAAGTACAGCCCGGAGCACCCGTCCGGCAGGACCTCGTCGTGCGTCGGGTCGATGTCGACGACGTCCACGCCCGCGGCCTCGAGCAGTTCGACGTTCTCGGCGTAGCGGAACGTGAACGCCGCTCCCGCGGCGGCGGCGACCACCGGCCGCGGCCCGCTCGGCGTGGTCGGAGTTGGCCCCGTCGGCACGGCGCCGGTCCCCAGCGCCGCCGCCGGGTCCCACTCGGGCTCGGTGAGCGCCCCGGCGGTACGGGCCACCCGGACGAGCGCCTCGAGGTCGACACCGTCGGCGATCCACGCCCGTAGCGCGTCGAGCAGGTGGCCGGATTCGCGGTGGCGCTCGTGCACCGGCACCAGACCCAGGTGCCGGCTGGGTGCGCTGACCGCGTCCGAGCGGTGCAGCGCGCCGAGCACGGGCATCCCGATCGAGTCCAGGCTCGCGCGCAGCTCCGCCTCGTGCCGGGGTGAGCCGACCTTGTTCAGGATCACGCCGGCGACGTGCACCCCCGGGTCGAACGTGGCGAACCCGTGGACCAGGGCGGCGACACTGCGCGCCGCGGCGCTGGCGTCCACGACCAGCACGACGGGTGAGGCGGTCAGCCGGGCGACGTGTGCGGTCGACGCGAACCCCTCGGTGCCGAGCGCGCCGTCGAACAGTCCCATGACGCCCTCGACGACGGCGATCTCGGCCGGGCGCGGGCGGGCGGCGCCGTGGCGCAGCAGCGGCACGATCCGCTCCGTGCCCTGCAGGTGTGGGTCGAGGTTGCGGCCGGCCCGGCCGGTCGCGAGGGCGTGATAGCTCGGGTCGATGTAGTCGGGGCCGACCTTGTGGCCGGAGACTTCCATTCCGCTGCTGGTCAGCGCCGCCATCAGGCCCGTGGCGACGGTCGTTTTCCCGTGCCCGGAGGCCGGCGCGGCGAGCACGAGACGCGGCAGCGCGGCGTCCTGCACGGAGAGGGCCATGGCGTTCAGTGTGCCGGACGCACGCTAGCGTGAAAGCCGTGTGCCAACCGCCGAACTCCGCCGCCACACCGCCCGGTGTGCTGTCCGTCGTGGGCATCGGCGCAGATGGCTGGGGTGGTCTGACCGAGCAGGCACGGGGCGTCGTCGAGTCCGCGGACGTGCTGGTCGGTGGTGAGCGTCACCTCGACCTGGTGCCGCTCACCGACGTGGTCAAGGTGCCCTGGCCGCGGCCGCTGCGTCCGGGCCTCGCCGCCCTGTTCGAGGAGCACGCGGGTCGCCGGCTGGCTGTTCTGGCCAGCGGTGACCCGCTGCTCAGCGGTATCGGCACCACGTTGGTGGAGCTGTTCGGCAGCGATGCGGTGCGGGTGCTGCCCACGGTGTCGTCGGTCACGCTGGCGCGCGCCCGGCTGGGCTGGTCGGCGGAACGGACCGAGGTGGTCAGCGTGGTCGGCCGCAGCGTCCGGGCCGTTGCCCGTGCATTGGCGCCGGGGCGCCGTCTCCTGGTGCTCAGTGCCGACGGGGCCACGCCGGCCGCCGTCGCCGATCTCGTCACCGCCGTGGGCTACGGCCGCAGCCGACTGCACGTCCTGGAGAACCTCGCGGCCGAGGGCGAACGTCGTCTGGACGGCACGGCGGCGGGCTGGGAGCATCCGCCGGGCGCGGCGCTGAACGTGGTGGCCGTCGAGTGCCTGCTCGACGAGGGCGCGACACCGATGTCCACCGTTCCGGGCCTGCCCGACGACGCGTTCGAACACGACGGGCAGTTGACCAAGCGCGACGCGCGGGCCTCGTGCCTGGCCCGGCTGGTGCCGGTGCCGGGACAGCTGCTGTGGGACGTCGGCTCCGGGAGCGGCAGCGTCGCCATCGAGTGGATGCGCGCGCACCCGGACAACCGCGCCGTGGCTGTCGAGCCGCGCGACGACCGGGCCGACCGGATCGGCCGCAACGCCGAGCGGCTCGGCGTGCCGGGGTTGCGGGTCGTGCGCGGCCACGCACCGGACGCGTTGGCGGAGCTGGCCGCCGAGGCCGCGCCGGACGCGGTGTTCGTCGGCGGCGGCGTGAGCGCGCCGGGCGTGGTCGACGCGTGCGTCGAGGCGGCCGTGCCGGGCGGCAGGCTCGTCGCGCACGCGGTGACGCTGGAGGCCGAGGCGGTGCTCGCCGACGCCCGCGCCCGGCACGGCGGAGAGCTGCTCCGCCACCGCCTCGAACGGGCGGCGCCGCTGGGCGCGATGACCGGCTGGGAGCCGGCGCGCGGGTTGACGCAATGGAGTCTCGTGAAGGAGAACGGGTGACTGTCCACTTCATCGGCGCCGGACCGGGTGCCGCCGACCTGATCACGGTCCGCGGCCGTGACCTGCTGGAACGTTGCCAGGTCTGCCTGTACCCGGGCAGCCTGACGCCGACCGACCTCCTGGCGCACTGCCCGGACGGCGCCCGGCTGGTCGACACCGCCGATCTCACCCTGGACGAGATCGTCGACGAGCTGGTGGCCGCCCACGGGCGCGGCGACGACGTCGCACGGCTGGCCTCCGGCGACCCGTCGGTCTACAGCGCCGTCGCCGAGCAGATGCGCCGGCTCGACGCGGCCGGTGTGCCGTACGACGTCGTGCCCGGCGTGCCGGCGTTCGCCGCCGCCGCGGCGGTTCTGAAACGCGAGCTGACGGTGCCGACGGTCGGGCAGAGCCTGGTGCTGACGCGGGCCCAGGCGCGCTCGACGTCCATGCCGGACGGCGAGACACTGGAGCGTTTCGGCTCGACCGGCGCGACGCTGGCGCTGCACCTCGCCGTGAACCGTATCGAGCAGGTGGTGGACGAGCTGCTGCCGCACTACGGCGCGGACTGCCCGGCCACGGTCGTCGCCCACGCGAGCCAGCCGGAGGAGCAGGTCGTGCGCGGGACGCTGGGCGAGATCGCCGGGCTGCTGCGCGCGGCCGGCATCACCCGGGCGGCGACGATCTTCGTGGGCCGCGTGCTGGCGGCGGAGAAGTTCCCGGACAGCTTCCTGTACTCGGCCGGCCGGGATCGCGCCGGTCAGCCGGCTCCGCTGTGACGAGCTCGTCGCACGGGTCAGCTGCGCCCGACGACGGTGCCGGCACGGTCGACGACCACCACGTCGACGGCGACGGGCGCGTCCCCGAGAACCCCGGCGGCGGTCCGGCGGGCCTGGGCGGCGACCAGTGTGCCGAGCTCGAGTCCCGCGTCGGCGGCGAGCTCCAGCGCGTGCACGGCCGTGTTCGCCTCCGCGACGCGTTCGGCCGGTTCGGCATGGCCGGCCTCGGCCGTCAGCCGGGCGAGCAGCGTGAAGTCGACCTGCGAGCGTCCCGAGTGCAGGTCCAGGTGTCCCGCGGCGAGCTTGGCCATCTTCGCGAAGCCGCCGGCGACGGTGAGCCTCGGCACGGGGTGGCTGCGGACGTACTTCAGCACTGCTCCGGCGAAGTCGCCCATGTCCAGCAGGGCGCTGGCCGGCAGGGCGTACAGCTGCTGGACCGTCCGCTCGGAGGTGCTGCCCACCGCTCCGGCGACGTGCGGCAGCTCCAGGGCACGAGCCACGTCGACACCGCGGCGGATGCTGTCGATCCACGCCGAGCACGAGTACGGCACGACGACGCCGGTGGTCCCCAGCACCGACAGGCCGCCGACGATGCCCAGGCGGGGGTTCCACGTGGAACGAGCCATTTCCTCCCCGTCCGGGATGGAGATCTCGACGTCGACGTCGCCAGCGCCACCATGCGCGGACGCGACGCGCTCGACGGCCTCGCGGATCAGCCTCCGCGGCACCGGGTTGATCGCGGGCTCGCCGACGTCGAGGGGCAGTCCGGGCCTGGTCACCGTGCCGACGCCGTCGCCGGCGCGGAACGTGACGCCGCTGCCCGCGGGGCCGCGGCGGACTGTCGCGACGATCAGCGCGCCGTGCGTCACGTCCGGGTCGTCACCGGCGTCCTTGACCACACCGGCACTGGCGGCGTCGCCGTCCAGCCGCTCGGTCGCCAGCGCGAAAGCCGGGCACCGGTCCCTGGGCAGCCGGACCTCCACCGGGTCGGGGAACTCGCCGGTCAGCAGCGCCGTGTAGGCGGCCGTCGTCGCCGCGGTGGCGCACGCCCCCGTCGTCCACCCGTAGCGCAGGCCGGTGCCGGTCCGCTCGGTGGTCATCGTGGCCCGTCCATCCGTAGGAGTATGACGTGAACGCCGGCGACGACGCGCGCCGCCCGGTGCTGGTGCTGGGCGGCACTGGCGAGGCGCGAGCGCTCGCGGCCGAGCTGGAGCGGCACGAGCGGCGGGTCGTGACGTCGCTCGCGGGCCGGGTGCGCGAACCACGGCTGCCGGCCGGTGAGGTCCGCGTCGGCGGGTTCGGCGGGCCCGAAGGGCTGGCGGCTTGGCTGCGGTCGATGCGTGCGCTGGGCGTGGTCGACGCGACACATCCGTTCGCGGCCCGGATCGGCACGTCGGCGGTTTTCGGCGCCGAGGCCGCGGGCGTGCCGCTGGTGCGGCTGCAACGGCCCGGTTGGTGGCCGGGGCCGGGCGACGACTGGCACTGGGCCGAGTCCGTCGAACACGCGGCGCGGCTGGTTCCCGATCTGGGCAGCCGTGTCTTCCTCACCAGCGGCCGCCAGGGACTTGCGGCATTCGCCGAGATCGAACGGGCATGGTTCCTGATCCGGTGCGTCGACCCGCCGGAGCCTCCGCTGCCGCCCCGGGCCGAGGTCGTGCTCGACCGCGGCCCGTACACCGTCGACGGCGAACTCGAGGTGCTGCGACGCCACCACGTCGACGTGCTGGTGACCAAGGACAGCGGCGGCACCATGACCACCGCGAAACTGGCGGCCGCGCGACAGCTGGAGCTGCCGGTGCTGATGATCCGCCGCCCGGCCCGGCCGCCGGCGCGCACCGTCGAGACGGTCGACGGCGCCGTGCGGCACGTCCTCGTCGAGTTCGCCACACGTGGCGGCGTCCCCGGATGACGTCCACCGAGAGAAAAGGAGCTGCGACAGTGAGCACAGGACTGGCACCGGAACTGGATGCGTTCTACCAGGTGCTGCAGCGGCGCCGGGACGTCCGCGGGGAGTTCACCGGCGAACCCGTCCCCGACGACGTGCTCGACCGGGTGCTCGGCGCGGCGCACTCCGCCCCGAGCGTGGGGCTCAGCCAGCCCTGGGACTTCGTCCTCGTGCGCTCCGAACAGACCCGGGAGACCTTCCGCGAGCACGTCCGGTCCGAGCGGGACGTGTTCGCGGACTCCCTGACCGGCGAGCGCAGCCAGACGTTCGCGAAGATCAAGGTCGAGGGCGTCCTCGAGTCCAGCCTCGGCGTCGTCGTCACCTACGACCCGTCGCGCGGCTCACCCGCCGTGCTGGGCCGGCACGCGATCGCCGACGCCGGACTGTACTCGGTCTGCCTGGCCATCCAGAACCTCTGGCTCGCCGCCACCGCCGAAGGGCTCGGTGTGGGCTGGGTCAGCTTCTACCGCGAGGAGTTCCTCGCCTCGCTCGTCGGCCTGCCCGACGGTGTGCGGCCGGTCGCGTGGCTGTGCCTCGGACCGGTGAGCGAACTCGCCGACACGCCGGACCTCGAGCGGCACGGATGGCGGCGACGGCGTCCGCTGTCCGAGGCGGTGCACCACGAACGCTACGACGGGTGAGCCGGGGTGGCGAAGCGTTCGGCCAGGAAATCTTCCCAGGTGCGTTGGGCGACGAGGGCTCCCTCGAGTGCGAGGTTCTCCTGGTTGCGGAAGGCGCGACCGGCCTTGCTGGGGAGCCGGAGCGGCACCGTCAACCGGCGCTTGCCGGCCGCCCTCAGATAGCCGCGGATCAGCTCGCCCAGCGGGTACACGCGCGGTCCGGTGATGTCGGGGACCAGCCCGGCCGGTTCCCCGAGGGTCAGTTCCGCGATCCGGGTGGCCACGTCGCGCGCGTCCACCGGCTGCCACCACATGCTCGTCGGGGCCGGCACGACGGGGCTCTTCGCCAGCGCGTTCCCCAGCGCCACCACCAGGTCGTGGAACTGGGCTGCGCGCAACATCGTCCACGGCAGCTCCGAGTCGGCGACGATCCGCTCGACGGCCAGCTTGTTCCGGAAGTAACCCACCGGGACCCGATCGGCGCCGACGACCGAGATGCCGACCAGGTGGTTCACCCCGGCTCGCGTCGCCGCCCGCACCAGGTTCCTCGTCGCCTTCGGGTCGGACTTCGCGTTGGCGCCGCCCGCGAGGTGCAGGACGGTCTCGACCCCGTCCACGGCGCGTGGGGCCGCGTCGCCCTCGAGCAGGTCGCCGGACACGTACTCGATTCCGTCACCGGACGGACGGCTGCTGCGGCTGAGCACCCGTACCTGCCGGCCGGCATCCAGCAGGATCGGCGTGACCAGGCTGCCCAGCGTGCCCGTGCCGCCGGTGACCAGAACGGTGGAAGTCTGCATGCGTGTGTTCTCCTCCAGTGCGTGGGTCGCGAGACCAGTCGCGCGCCGGGGTGCTCGGGCGGTGTGTGTCCCGGCCGGCGGGCGTATCCGTTGTCCACTGTCATGACACGGCCCGGCCGGAAGATGTGACACGGTCAGTGCGTCACGACGTGCCGAGATCGTGGTCGAAGTCGATCCGCATGACCACGCGCCGGGTGGTCGGGTGGGTGATCTCGTCGAAGCCGGCGTCCTGGAACACCTGACGGGCGCCCACGTGCAGCTCACCCCAGGTGATCTCCAGCCCCGGCCGGGTGATCATCGGGTAGGCCTCGAGCGCCTTGGCGCCACGCTGGCGTGCGAAGTCGACCGTGGCGAGCGCGAGAGGATACGTGAGGCCACGTCCGCGGTAGCCCTTGCGGACCACGAAGCAGGTCACCGCCCAGACGTCCTCGTCGCCCTTGTCTTCGTCCCGGTCTTTCCACGGCACGCGGGTGGTGCGCAGTTTGGGATACGCGGTCCGGGGCTCGACAGCGACCCAGCCGGCGGGCTCGTCCTCGACGTACGCGACGAGCCCGCTGGTGGAGGTGGCGTCCGGATCGTCGCAACGGGTCTGGGTCCTGAGCATCTCGGACCGCTGATCCTGCGTGGTGTCACGCCAGACCCAGCCGGCGACCTTGAATCGCTGGCATCGACACCGGCCGGCGTAGTCCCTGGTGCCGAAGACGGCGGTGATGTCGTCCCAGGACGCCTCGTTCGCCGGCACGACGGTCAGCCGGTCGGCGGCGATCGGGTCGTTCACGGACGCCATCCGGCCGGAGGGTCCTCGCCGACCAGTCCGTCCACGGCCTCGCGGAGCAGGTCCGCGTGCCCGGTGTGCCGTCCGTACTCCTCGATCAGATCGCACACCAGCCTCCGCAGGCTGGCGTGGGTCCCGTCGTCGGCCGACGCGTGGACCAGCTGGTCGAGCCCGCCGTTCGACAGCGCCGCGTCGAGTCTCGCCTTCGACCGCTCGACGGCGCCGTCCCACAGCGCGTAGAGCTGCTCCGGAGTGTCGTCGGCGGCGGAGGTGAACTCCCAGTCGTTCGAGCCGTCCCAGCCGGTTTCGTCCCAGGGAGCACCGATCGGCTCTCCGGCGAGTTTCGTGGTGAACGTGTGGTCCTCGACCGCGGCGAGATGTTTGAGCAGCCCGCCGAGGGTCAGGGCGGAAGCGCCCGTGCGGGCCTGCAGCCCGGCGCTGTCGAGGCCGCCGGCCTTCCAGCGGAAGGTCGTACGCAGCCGGTCGAGCGCGCCGACCACATGCTCGACTTCGGTTCCGGCGAGTGGAGGTTCCCAGGGGTAGTCGTCGTTGTCGTCAGTCATGGACAGACCGTAGCGGCCGACTCCGACAGCGCTCCTGTGGATCGCCGGCACTTCGTCTCGTGTGAACGGCCCGAACCGGTGATCCGCAGTGGTCGAGTTGTGATTTCGAATATCAGTTCGATAGCATGGGGTCATGATGACGCCCGGGGTTGCCGCAGTCGAGTGGGAGTCGTGCGGGCCGGGCGCGGAGCTTGCGGTGGCGCTGGAGGGCGTGGATGTGCCCGGCGCCGAGGACGGGCCGCTGGTGGATGTGATCGTGGCTGCGGAGCGGCAGGTGGCGCATCTGCGGGCGTTGCAGATGCGGGCGATGGCGGAGTTGTCCGAGCGGGAGAATTACGCGTTCTGCGGTGGTTGTGACGATGCGTGGGAGGCCTCGCCGGAGCATGCACATGATCGGGTGCGTGCGGTCGGTTCGGAGGTGTCGGCGGCGTTGTCGTGCACGCCGGCGCAGGCTGATACCCGTGCCGGGTTGGCTGTCGAGTTGGCCGAGGATCTGCCGGCGACGCTCGCGGCGCTGGAATCCGGGCGGATCGATGAGCGGCGCGCCGGGCTGATCGCGTCGAAAACGCGGGTGCTCGGTCACTTCGCGCAGCGTGAGGTCGAGGCTGATGTGCTGCCGACCGCGGGGGAGCGCACCAGCCGGCAGCTGGCTGCGGCGCTGGACCGGCGGGTGCTGCGCGCCGACCCGGGCGCGGCTGAGCGGCGCCGTCAACGCGGGCGGGCTGAGCGGCGTGTCGAGGCGCCGCGCCCGACCGGTGCCGCGGACGGGATGGCCGAGATGGTGCTCACCGGCCCGGCGGAGGATCTCACCGCGCTGCACGCCGCTATCGATGCCGCCGCCCGCGCCGCCCGCGCCGCCCGCGCCGAGGGGGACGAGCGGGCCCTGCAGCAGTTGCGGTTCGACATCCTCGCCGGGCTCGGCTGGACCGCGCTGCAGCTCGGGCACCTCGGCTGCTGCCACCCCGACTGCACCACCACCAGCACCACCCACACCACTGATGCGACCGACGACGCCGCGACCGACGACGCCGCGACCGACGACGCCGCGACCGGCGACGCCGTGGCCGACGTTGCGGGCAGCACCACGCACAGCGCGACCGGCGCCGCCGGAGCTTCTGGTGCGACCGGCGGGCCGGTTGCCGACACGGCCGGTGCCGCGGATGCTGACACCGTGGATGGCGGTGTTGCCGGCGCCGGGCCGGTCGCCGATCCGGTGGCTACGACCGCGGCGGCTGGTGCGCGTGCGGGGCCGTATCGGCTGGCGACCCGGCACGGGCGCGGGGCCACGGTTAACGTGACCCTCGCCTACACCACCCTGGTCGGGGTGGACGAGGAGCCCGCGCACCTGGACGGGTACGGCCCGATCACCGCCGACACCGCCCGGGCCATCGCCGCCGACGCCACGCTGCGGCGGCTACTCACCGACCCCGTCGACGGGCGGCTGCTGGAGTACGGCCGCAGCACCTACACCCCGCCGCGGGCGCTGGCCGACTTCATCATCGCCCGCGACCGCACCTGCCGCTTCCCCACGGCCGACACCCCGGCCAGCATCTGCGACATCGACCACCGCCAGCCCTACCAGCGAGGCGGCACCACCGGCGCGAGCAACAACCAGGCCCTGTCCCGACGGTTCCACCTCGACAAGACCCTGCACGGCTGGGACCGACACCAACTCCCGAACGGCGCGCTGCGATGGACCAGCCCCGCCGGACGCACGTACACCGTCCACCCCGAACCCATCGGACACACGCACAACCCGCCACCCGACGCCGCCGAACACGACCCACCACCGTTCTGAACCGCTGCGCTGAACTGCAGACCCGGCCGAGTGACTCGACGCCCGATCCGAGGCTGACCAGCCGGCGCAACAGCGAGGGGTCCCTCGGGACTGTCCGACGCTCGTGCGGTCGAGCCCGACCATCTACCGCGGCGTTCCGTTGGCGTTTCCGGTGGCGTTTCCCGTGGTGCGGTGTCCCCGGGATGCGGGTGCCCGCCGACTGCCGACGGGACACGCGGGCCTGGCTTGCCTGGATCAGCCGTATCGGCGCGGGGTCCAGACGGTGGTGGCTCCGGCACGGTCGGAGATCGTGGTCTGCGACGAGCCCACCAACAGGAGGAAGCGCATGTCGACGTCGTCGGAGCCGAACTCGTCCAGCGTGGTGACCCGGACGGACTCGTCCGCGCCGCCCACGTCGCGGGCGATGACCACGGGGGTGTCGCCGGCGCGGTGGCGCAGCAACGTGTCGCGGGCGCGATCCAGCTGTTCACGGCGGCTGCGAGACGCCGGGTTGTACAGCGCCAGCGCCAGATCGGCGGAAGCCGCGGCCGAGAGCCGCCGCTCGATGACGTCCCACGGCTTGAGCCGGTCCGACAGCGACAGGACGCAGTAGTCGTGTCCCAACGGTGCGCCGACACGTGCTGCCGCGGCTTGCGCAGCGGTCACCCCCGGCAGCACCCGGACCGGCACGTCCGCCCAGCGCTGGTCGTTCGCCTGTTCCAGCACGGCCGACGCCATCGCGAACACCCCTGGATCACCCGAAGACACGACCGCGACCCGCGCGCCGTCGGCGGCGAGCTCGAGCGCCTGCTCGGCGCGAGCCGCCTCCACCCGGTTGCCGGAGCTGTGCCGCTGCTGGCCGGCGCGCTGGGGGACGCGCGCGACGTACGGGCCGTAGCCGACGACGTGCTCGGCCGCCGCCAGCTCCCGTTCCGCCTCGGAGGTCAGCCACTGCGGCCCGGCGGGCCCGAGTCCGACGACGACGACCTCGCCCTGCGGTGCGGGCTCGGTACCGGCGGCTTCGGCGACAGCGGGTCCGGTATCGACCTGCCCGGAGGCGCGGGCGGTGTAGGCCGGGCTCGGCAGCACCGCCACGGAGAAGTACGGCACCGACTCCGGGTCGACCTCGGCCAGTGGTTCGAGCCGCTGTTCGCCCCAGGTGGCGCGTTCGACGTAGTACGCGTCGGACAGCCGCCCCGCCTCGGTGAGGGCGTCGCGCACCGAGGCGAACGTGCGGCCGAGTTTGAGCACGACCGCCGCGTCGGCGTCGGCCATCCGCATCGCCAGCTCCGGCGTCGGCATCGTGCCGGGCAGCACGGTCAACGTCTCCCCGCGCTGGACCAGGGGCCGTCCCACGGCCGCCGACGCGGCGCTCATCGAGGTGACGCCCGGAACCACGTGGGCCGGGTAGCGCTCGCAGAGACGCTCGTGCATGTGCATGTAGGAGCCGTAGAAGAACGGGTCCCCTTCGCAGAGCAGCGCGACGTCGCGGCCCGCGTCCAGGTGTTCGGCGAGCCGTTTCGCGGCGTGCTGGTAGAACTCCTCGATGGCGCCGTCGTATCCGCCCGGGTGCTCGGTGGCCTCGGTGGTGACCGGATAGATCAGCGCCTCCTCGAGCTGCCCGTCGCGCAGGTACGGCTCGGCGATGGACCTGGCGATGCTGCGGCCGTGCCGGGCGGAGTGGTAAGCGACGACGTCGGCGGCGGCGATCAGCCGGGCGGCCTTGACGGTCATCAGCTCCGGGTCACCCGGGCCGAGCCCGACGCCCCACAGCGTCCCGGGGGCACGTTCCGGCGTCCCGGCCGGACGTCCCTGCGTTCGCGTGCCGTTCATCCGTCCTCCGTCGCGATCGCGTTCACGGCGGCCACCGCCATCGCGCTTCCGCCGCGCCGGCCGTGCACCACCAGATACGGCGCGGGTGAGCGCCGGACCAGTTCCTCCTTCGACTCCACCGCGCCGACGAAGCCCACCGGCACGCCCACGATCGCCGCAGGCGGCCCCACGCCCTCGTCCAGTAGCTCGAACAGCCGGAACAGCGCCGTGGGGGCGTTGCCGATGGCGACCACCGAACCGGGCAGCCGGTCACGCCACAGATCCAGCGCCGCCGCGCTCCGGGTGGTGCCGAGGTGCGCGGCGAGCTTCGGCACCCGCGCGTCCGGCAGTGTGCAGACGATGTCGTTGGCACAGGGGAGGCGGGCTCGGGTGATGCCGCTGGCGATCATGGTCGCGTCCGTGAGAACCGGAGCCCCGGAACGCAGCGCGGAGCGCCCGGCGGCGACGACGTCGGCGCTGAAGGCGAGGTCGTCGACCAGGTCGACCATGCCGCAGGCGTGGATCATCCGGACCGCGACCGTGGCCACGTCCGGCGGCACGGCGGCGAGGTCGGCCTCGGCCCGGATCATGCCGAACGAGCGGCGGTAGATCTCCGCACCGTCGCGGACGTAGGTGTTCATCGTGGTCCTTCCAGGTTGGACGCCAGCTGATCGGTCGACACGACGGCTCCATCAACGATGTAGCCGCCGTCGGTGCCGACGACGTCGACGTGCTCGGTGTGCGGGCGCCCGCACCGGCGCTCGCATCCGACGACGTGCACGGCGGTGCCCGGAGCGCCCGTCGGCGTGACCCCCGGAGCGACCGTGGCGGCCAACCGTCGCGCGTCGGCTCGGACGTCGGTGGCCGACGACGCGCAGCCGGGCCGGCCGATGCACGCGGTGATCCGCAGCGCCGGATCGCGAGGGTCGAGGAGGAGACCGGCGTCGGTGAGCGCGGACGCCGCGTGCCGGGCCGCCTGTCCGACGAGCGCGGGTAGCAGCACCGAACGCCACGGGGTGACGACCGCGTGCGGCGCGAGGCCGGCCACCAGCCGGACCTGTTCGGCCGAGACGGCGCCGAACAGGCACCCGGCGACGACGGCGTGCGCACCGTCATCCTGTGCGTGCACGCCGACGGCGACGGGCACGCTGACGCCGGCCGGACCACGGCGACCGGCGGGACCACGGCGATCGGCGGGACCACGGCGATCGGCGGGAACGGTACCGCGCAGCGTGTCGGCGTGCCCGTGCGCGACGTCCCCCGGCAGCTCGCTCAGCACGGCAGCGGCCACGCCGGCGCCGGCTCCGGGCAGGTCGCGGACGTGCCAGGCACCGGCCGCCCGGTCCGGGCCGAACTCGGCGTCGCGAGCGGCGAGGAACGCGTGGGCTCCGGCGACCAGCGCGTCGACGACGTGCGTCGTGGGCACCCGCAGGCCGCTGTCGACGCCACCGAGCACCAGCGCGCCGACACCCCCGGACAGCGCGTGCCAGCCGGCATCCAGCGTGCTGATCGGCACATCGCCGCTGCCGTCGTCCAGTCCGAACTGGAACCGGCCGGGCAGCCGAGCCAGCGTCGGGTCGGCGCAGATCGCTTCGTCGAGCGCCGGCACCAGCGGGCGGACGTCGGTGACGCCGCCGATCAGGCCGCTGCGTGGAGACGCCAGGATGTTGCGGACGCGTTCGTGCCGCGGCGCCGGCAGCAGTCCGGCGCGGCCGAGGCGCGCGGCGAGCTCCGGCGGATCCGACACCGCTCGCAGCTGAACGTTCGCCCGCGACGTCAGGTGTAATGACCCGTCGCCGAGCTCGTCGGCGCATCCGGCCAGGACGCGCAACTGGTCGGCGGTGACGCCCCCGCCGGGGAGCCGGATCCGCGCCAGCGGACCGTCCGCCGCCACGTGCGTCGTGAGTGCGCCAGGGCAGGAGTCGCCGCGGTCACGTGCAGGACCGGACATGCCGACCGCCTTCCATCACCTCGTGGAATCGCAGCTGTTCGCGCCGTGGCCGGTCTCCTGGCTGACGGGACGTGCGTCACCGGCCTGCCTTCCCAGGCAGCGTCACCGCTGCCCAGTGGCTCCCCGCGAGGGGAACGGCCGGGACTCCCGATCACAGTGGCGAGGGCCGCGCCGGTATCGCACCGGCTTCCCGTATCGCCACGGCGCGGACGAATCTACCAGCCGGTGCCTTCCGGCCCGTCGTCGCGCCGCCGTCGTGCAATCCCGGCGACGGTTCGCGGCGTATTACCGACGGAGGACACGAGGAGGTCACCATGAGTGCCACTTCCACCTTGAGCGTCCACAGCAGCCGGCCGCGTAGCCGGATCCGTAGCCGCATCCGTGCGGCTCTCGCCTCCGTGGGACTCGTCGCGCTGCTGGCGTTCGCCGGCTGCGGCTCGGACGACGAGAGCGCCGGGACCGGCGACACGGCCGGGACCGACGACGGGGGTTCCGGGAGCCCTCGGGTCGAACTCGCGGACACGCCGCTTGGCGAGATCCTCGTCGACGGCGATGGACGCACGCTGTACCTGTTCACCCCGGACACGCCGGAGGGGAGCCCTTGCGACGCGGAGTGCCTGGCCAACTGGCCGCCGCTGGAGGGTGACGTCGAGGCCGGCGAAGGCGTCGACGCCGAGTTGCTCGGCACGTTCGAACGCGACGACGGGACGGTCCAGGCGAGCTACGCGGACTGGCCGCTGTACTACTTCGCCGGCGACGAGGCCTCCGGCGACCTGAACGGCCAGGGTGTCAACGACGTCTGGTACGTGGTCGACGCCGAGGGCAACCCGGTCGAGACTCCGCTGGACGAGGCCACGGACTCCGAGAACGAGACCGAGGACGACTCCGACGACGGGCGTGACTCGGCCTACTGACGCGGTTCCGCGGCCGTACTGCTCAGTCCTCGAGATCGCCCTCGGTCTCGAGGACGGCCTGCTGCAGCGTCTCCAGCGCCTCGGTGGACGGCTCGGCCCACAGCCCGCGCTGGGCGGCTTCGAGCAGCCGCTCGGCCACGCCCTTGCGCGCCCACGGGTTCGACTGCCGGAAGAACTCCGCGACCTCCGGGTCGGCGACGTACTCGCGGGTCAGCGTCTCGTACATCCAGTCCTCGACCACGCCGGCGGTGGCGTCGTAGCCGAACAGGTAGTCCACCGTGGCGGCCATTTCGAACGCGCCTTTGTAGCCGTGCCGCTGCATCGCGGCGATCCACTTCGGGTTGACCACCCTGGCGCGGAAGACGCGCGCGGTCTCCTCGCCGAGCGAGCGGGTACGGACGTGCTCGGGCACGGCGGAGTCGCCGACGTAGGCCTCCGGCGACTCCCCGGTCAGGGAGCGCACCATGGCGACCATGCCGCCGTGGTACTGGAAGTAGTCGTCGGAGTCGACGATGTCGTGCTCGCGGGTGTCCTGGTTCTTCACCGCCACCTGGATGCGCGAGTACGCCTTCTCCATGTCGGCGCGCGCCTCGACGCCGTCCAGCCCGCGCCCGTACGCGTAGCCGCCCCAGGCCGCGTAGACCTCGGCGAGGTCGGCGTCGGTGCGCCAGTTCCGCGCGTCCACCAGCGGCAGCATGCCCGCGCCGTACGCGCCGGGTTTGGAGCCGAAGATGCGTGCGCTGGCGCGTCGTGGGTCGGCCCCGCCGGCGACGTCGGCGTCGACGTGCGCGCGGACGTGGTTCACCGTGTCCGGCTCGTCCAGCCCGGCGACCATCCGGACCGCGTCGTCGATGAAGCTGACGACGTGCGGGAACGCCTCGCGGAAGAACCCGGAGATGCGCACCGTGACGTCGACGCGGGGGCGTGGTTCGCCGTCCAGCACCAGCTCGTCGGCCGGGACCGGCTCGAACCCGGTGACCCGCCGGGACGCGTCGTCCCACACCGGGCGCACGCCCAGCAGCCACAGGACCTCGGCGATGTCGTCGCCCTGGGTGCGCATCGCGGCGGTGCCCCACACGGTCAGCCCGACGGACGTGGGCACGGCTCCGGTGTCGGCCACGTGACGGCGCAGCAGCGAGTCGCCGAGCGCGACGCCGACGTCCCACGCGTTGCGCGACGGGATCGCCTTCGGGTCGACGGCGTACATGTTCCGGCCGGTCGGCAGGACGTTGACCAGCCCGCGGGTGGGTGAGCCGGACGGGCCGGGCGGGATGTAGGCGCCGTCGAGGGCGCGGAGGGTGTTGGTGATCTCGTCGGTGGTGCGGGCCAGCCGGGGTATCAGCTGTTCCGCACCGAAGCGCAGGATGGCCTCGACGTTGTCGACACCGGAATCGTCGGCGTCGGAGGTGTCGCCGGAGCCGAGGACGTCCGCGGCGACGCGCTTCGACTCCTCCGGACGCCACGCGTGCGCGGCGAGCCGTTCCACCAGCGCCCGCGCCACGGTCTCGAGCAGGTCGACGACGTCGGACGCGGTGCGCGCCGCCGGTTCCGCGCCGTCGGCCCGCATCCGGGCGACGTCGAGCAGCTTCCGGACTCCACTGGCGTCGTCGACCGGTGTGCCCGGCTCGGCCAGCAGCGCCTGTTCGTCCACGCCGGCCCACTCGGCGACGGCGCCGCGCAGGCCCGGGCGCGCGGACTCGCCGCCGAACACCTGCCGCGCCCGCAGCACGGAGAGCACGTCGTCGACCAGCTCGTCGCCCTCGGGCGCGCGTCCGAGCACGTGCAGGCCGTCGCGGATCTGCACGTCCTTGATCTCGCACAGGTACCCGTCGATGTGCAGCACGAAGTCGTCGAAGTCGGCCTCGTCGGGCATCTGCTCGGTGTGCAGGTCGTGGTGCAGCTGCGCGGCCGTGACCAGCTCCCAGATCTGGGTGCGCACCGCCGGCGCCTTGGCCGGGTCCAGGTCGACGACGGTGGCGTACTCGTCGAGCAGCTGCTCGAGCTTGGCGAGGTCGCCGTAGGTGTCCGCCCGCGCCATCGGCGGGATCAGGTGGTCGACGACGACGGCGTGCGCCCGCCGCTTGGCCTGCGTCCCCTCGCCGGGATCGTTGACGATGAACGGATAGATCAGCGGCAGGTCGCCCAGCACCGCGTCCGGCGCCGAGTCCGCCGACAGGCCCAGGCCCTTGCCGGGCAGCCACTCCAGCGTGCCGTGCTTGCCGAGGTGCACGACGGCGTCCGCGCCGAAGCCGCCGTCGTGCACCGGCGCCTGCAGCCACCGGTACGCGGCGACGTAGTGGTGCGACGGCGCCAGCTGCGGGTCGTGGTAGATCGCGACCGGGTTCTCGCCGAAGCCGCGCGGCGGCTGGATCATCAGCACCACGTTGCCCAGGACCAGCCCGGCGACCGCGATGGCCGGCTCGGCGCCGCTGGTGTCCACGTACAGTTCGCCGGGAGCCTCGCCCCACGCGCCGGTGACCGACGCGCGCAGCGGCTCCGGCAGCGACGCGAACCAGCGGCCGTAGGTCGATGCGGGGATGCTCGCCGCGGCGTCGGCGAGCTGCTCCTCGGTCAGCCACTCCACGTCGTGGCCGCCGGCGGCGATCAGCCGGTGCACCAGGGCGTCCCCGGGGGGCATGTCGCCGCCGTCGTCTGCCTCGCCCTTCCCGAGGGCGTCCGGGTCGAACCCGCCCAGGTCGTAACCGGCGTCGCGCAGCGTCCGCAGCAGGACGACGGCGCTGGCGGGCGTGTCCAGGCCCACGGCGTTGCCGACGCGGGCGTGCTTGGTCGGATAGCTGGACAGCACGAGCGCCAGCCGCTTGTCCGCGGCGGGCTGGTGCCGCAGCCGCCCGGTGCGCACGGCGATGCCGGCGAGTCGGCGGGCGCGTTCCGGGTCGGCGACGTAACGCGGGATGCCGCCGTCGTCGCTCTCCTTGAACGAGAACGGGACGCCGATGATCCGGCCGTCGAACTCGGGGACGGCGACCTGGGTGGCGGCGTCCATCGGGTTCAGCGCACCGTCGCTGGCCTCCCACGCCGCGCGCGTGTTCGTGACGGTGAGCCCTTGCAGCACGGTGACGCCGAGCTGGTCGAACAGCGCGGTGCTCCAGGCGTCGTCGTCCTCGCCCGCGCTCGCTGCGCCCGCGATCAGGCCGCCGCTGGCCAGCACCGTCGTGACGAGCACGTCCGCACGGGAGAGCAGCTCTCGCAGCGGCTCGTACTCGGGCCGGTCGGTGCCGCGCAGCGTGTCGGTGAACACCGGCAGCGGGTGCCCGCCGGCTGCCTCGATCTGCTCGCACAGCACGTCCACGAACGCGGTGTTGCCGGAGAGCTCGTGCGAGCGGTAGAAGATCACGCCGACGACGGGACGGGTGCCCCTGTCGCCGCCGGCGTCGACCGCGTCGACCCCGTCGTCCGACCCGCTTGAGGCATCCGGCGTCACGTGCAGGCCGAACCGTGGCTGCTCGGCGGGCGGGTCGAAGCCCTCGCCGGTCAGCAGCACGGTGTCGCACAGGAATGCCGCAAGATGGGCCAGGTTCTCCGGGCCGCCGGCCACGAGGTAGCGCTGGGTCTCGGTCGCCACGCCGGACGGGACCGTGGACAGCGCGTGCAGGCGGGCGTCGGGCACGGACTCGCCGCTGACGACCACCGCGGGAACGCCCGAGGCGACCACCGCGTCGAGTCCCTCCGGCCAGGCCTCGCGCCCGCCCAGCAGCCGCACCACGACCACGTCCACGCCGTCGAGCAGCGCCGGCAGGTCGTCCGCGCCGGTGCGGGCGGGGTTCGCGACGGCCCAGCGCGGGTCGGCGCGGGTCGCGGTGAGCAGATCGGTGTCGGCGGTGGAGAGCAGCAGCAGGCGTGGCCGGTCCATGATCATGTCCTCTCCCAGGCGTCTTCCGCACCCGGATCGGCGGACGACGCCAGGGCAGTGTCCTGGCTCCCGGATCGTCGCGGGTCCTCGTGGCCTTCCCGGGCTCGTCCCGGTGGCCGGTCGTGGATCGAGGACCGCTCCCCGGTCACAGTGGCGGGACCGCCCCGGAGTCGAGCGCGTGCGACGCTCTCACCGGTGTTCCTGCCGTGACGTCGGATTGGTCGGGGATGATCCTACTGCCTCGGGTGGACGTGTCCTCCTACCATGTCCCCCCATGCGGGTCCTGGTGGTCGAAGACGACGATCGTGTGGCGCGTGGGCTCGTGACCGCGTTGCGCCAGGCCTCGTACGAGGTGCACCGGGTCGCGACGGCCGAGGCGGCCCTGGCCGCGCCGGCGGTCGACGTCGTCCTGCTGGACCTGGGCCTGCCGGACGCCGACGGCATCGAGGTGCTGCGCACGATGCGGGAGCGCCCGGAGACCGCGGTGATCGCCGTCACCGCCCGTGCGGAGGAGCGCGACCGCATCCGCGGGCTGCGGACCGGGGCCGACGACTACGTCGTCAAGCCGTTCGGCATCGGTGAGCTGCTGGCGCGCATCGACGCGGTGCTGCGGCGGACCCGCGCGGCGCGCTCGATGGCCGCGCGCGACGAGCCGCCGGTGGTGATCGGTCCGCTCAGCATCGACGCCGGTACCCGTGCGGTGCGGGTGGACGGCGTCGAGCTCGGCCTCACCCGGAAGGAGTTCGACGTACTGGCGCTGCTGGCCGCACGTGCTCCCGCCGTGGTGCCGCGCGACACCATCGTCGACCAGGTGTGGGGCGCGACCTGGGAGGCGTCGTCGCGGACCCTGGACACGCACATCGCGTCGCTGCGGGCAAAGCTGGACGAGGCGGTGCGCATCCGCACCGTGCGCGGTGTCGGCTACCGCCTCGGCGACGAGACCGGCTGAGGCATGCTGCGCCGGCTGCTCGTCGTGCTCGTGCCGCTCGCGTTCCTGCTGGTCGCGGCGCTCGGTGTGCCGCTCGGCACGGCGGTGGCGCAACGCGAGACGCAGGAGGTCTACGTCGACCGGCTGAACGACGTCGGCAGGTTCGCCTCGCTCGCCGAGACGGCGTTGTCCACCGGCCGCACCGAGGCGCTGCGCTCGGAGCTGCAACGGTACGAGGACCTCTACGGCATCCCCGTGGCGCTCGTCGACCCAGGTGGCCGGGTGGTGCTCTCGTCCGGGCCGGACGCCGCCGACGTTCCGACGCGTTCCGCGGCGGCCGAGCAGGTCGTGGCGCAGGCGCTCGCCGGATACCGGCCGGAACCCCCGACCGTGCTGTGGCCGTGGGACGACAGCCCGCTGGTGCTCGCCGAGCCGGTCGGGCGGGACAGCGAGGTCGTCGGCGTCGTCGTCACGTTGTCCGACACCGGCCGGCTGCGCTCCTCGGTGCTGACCAGCTGGGGCTGGATGGCGCTGCTGGGGCTGCTGCCGCTGAGCGCCCTGACCGCGGTGGCCTGGCCGGTGTCGCGGTGGGTGCTGCGCCCCGTGCGCAGGCTCGACGACGCGACCGCCGCCATCGCCGACGGTGACCTGTCGGTGCGGGCGAACTCGGCCGGCGGGCCGCCCGAACTGCGGAGACTGGCGTCGTCGTTCAACGCGATGGTCGACGTGGTGCAACGTGCGCTGGAACGGCAGCGGGCGTTCGTCTCCGACGCCTCGCACCAGCTGCGCAACCCGCTGGCCAGCCTGCGCCTCGCCGTCGAGAACCTCGCGCCGCACCTCGCCACGGAGCAGGCCCGCGAGACGCACGCCGTGGCCGTGGACGAGGCCGCGGCGATGCACCGCATGCTGAACTCGCTGCTGGCGGCGACGCGGATCGACAGCATGAAGGACGCCGAGCCGGTCGAGCTGGACGGCGTGGTCGAGACGCGGGAGCAGCGCTGGCGCGCGCTCGCCGCGGAGAACTCGATGTCCGCCGAGCTGGACGTGCCGGCCGGTTTCGTGGTGCTGGAACCTCCGGGCGGGCTGGGCAGCGTGCTGGACGAGCTGATCAGCAACGCGTTGCGGCTGTCCGGCGGGACGCGGGTCGTGCTGCGGGCCGAGCCGGTGCCGGCGGTGGGTGAGGTCGAGCTGTGGGTCGGCGACGACGGCACCGGTCTGGACGACGACGAACGTGCGGCCGCCGTGGGCCGGTTCTGGCGCTCCGCACGGCACCAGAACGTCGCCGGCACCGGACTGGGGCTGGCGATCTGTGCCGAGCTGGTGGAGGCGGCGGGCGGTCGATTGCGCCTCGACGACGGGCTCGCCCGCGCGGACGGGGTCGGTCATGGCCTCGGCGTGGTCGTCCGGCTGCCACGAGCCTGAGCCCGCGTGACGACCGCGCTTACTCCGTCGCCGAGATCGACGCCCCGACAGAGCGCCCTGCGCAGCCACGACGAGGGTGCGCGGCTCACGTCGACGCTCAAGTACTGCAGCTGTGGACCGTAGTTGGAGAAGGGTCCGGTCGAGGTCGATGGGCTGCCTTCGTCGAGGTCCCGTCGTCACCGGTTCCCGGCCCAACTCCGGGCGTCAGGTTCGTGTGTTCGAAGGTGGTGACATGAGTGGCAACCGTTGGCCCTCATGTCACCCCATTCGACGACGAGGCCCTTCGACGACCTCGTACTCCTGGCGGACCTCGCCGTCGGTCCGACCTCGCCGGCGTCCTAGCGTTTGTTCGCGCGGAACCACGCGGCGGCTCCGGGGTGCAACGGAACCGGTCCGGTGGCGATGGCGGTGCGGACGTTGATCTGGCGCGCCTCCGGCCGGCGCGCCGCGACCGTCCTGGCGCCCGTCATGATCGTGCCGGTGACGGCACGCACGACGTCGTCCGGCAGGTCGGCCCGGGCCAGCAGGACGTTGGGAACCGCGACCGTCGGGCTGGCGCCGACCCCGGTGTAGGCGGTGGACGGGATGGTCGCGGGGACGTACGGGCCCGGGTAGGTGTCCGCGAGCCGGCCGGCCTGCTGCGTCATCGGGACGAACCGGACCCGCCGACGGGCGGCGAGTTCGCTGATCGCCGGTGTCGGGATGCCGGTCAGCGAGAACAGCGCGTCGATGCTCCCGGTCCGCAGCGCCTCGGCCGAGTCCGCCTGATCGAGCCGGACCGCTCGCACGTCGACCTCCTCGAGCGCGACCAGCCGCTCGGTGGTGAACTCCGTCCCGGAGTCGCGCGCGCCGAACGAGACCCGTTTCCCGGCGAGGTCGGCGACGTGGCGGACGGGCGAGTCGGCCAGGACCGCGAGGTGCAGATAGCTGTCGTAGAGGCGGCAGACGGCGGCCAGCTCCGGCGGCGGCTGCCCGTCCGCGCTGACGACCGCGTCGAGACTGCACAGTCCGAGGTGCACGTCGTGGTCGAGCAGCATCCGGATGTTGTCCGTCGAAGCCCGGCTGGGCACGGTGGACACGGCGGTCTCGGTCAGCTGCCGGTCGAGCATCGGCGCGATGGCACCACCGAGCTCGCGGTACACCGCGCCGGCCGGGCCGGTGCCGATACGCAGCTGCGGGTAGTCGATGTGCGCCCGACCGTCACAGCCGGCGATCGAGGCGGCTCCGGGGACACCCGCGACCCCGGCGAGCAGAACGGCGCGCCGGCTGACCTCCATGGCCGGTCACTGTACTGGGCGCCACGCCGGCGAAACGTGCGAGGAATCTGAAGTTTCCGGCCGCGTCCTTGTGCCCGCGCGCCGGCGGTGGCCAGCATCGCGCAGACCACCGCCGACCCACCATCGACTCACGGCCGACCACCGCCGACCAGGAGGATCCGATGTCGACACCAGCTGTTGACGACAGCCGACCGCAGTCCGGCGACACATCCACCGATCCCGGAACGTCCGTGCGTCGCCGACGGATCGGCCTGCTCGTCGGCGTCGTGCTGGCGGGCGTGCTGTACCTGGCGCTGCCCGACAGCCTGTCCGCCGACGGGAAGACGACGGCCGCCGTGGCAGCGCTGATGGCGGTGTGGTGGATGACCGAGGCGATCCCGATCCCGGCGACCGCGCTGCTGCCGCTGGTGTTGTTCCCGTTCTTCGGCGTGAGCACGATCGAGGACGTCGCGGCGCCGTACGCCAACGACATCATCTTCCTGTTCATGGGCGGGTTCATGCTCGCGCTGGCGATGCAGCGCTGGAACCTGCACCGGCGGATCGCGCTCACCATCATCGCCGCGGTGGGAACGAGCCCGGTCCGGCTCGTCGGCGGGTTCATGCTCGCCACCGCGTTCATCACCATGTGGGTGTCCAACACGGCCACGACAGTGATGATGCTGCCGATCGGGTTGTCGGTGCTGGCCCTGGTGACCCAGAACGGCGGCAAGGGGGACGCGAACTTCTCGGTCGCCCTGATGCTCGGCATCGCCTACTCGTCCTCCATCGGATCGGTGTCGACGCTGATCGGGACGCCGCCGAACGCACTGATGGAGGGCTACCTGTCGGAGAACCACGACATCCACGTCGGTTTCGGCGAGTGGATGATGGTCGGTGTCCCGCTCGCCGTGGTGTTCCTGCTGATCACCTGGCTGGTGCTGACTCGTTTCGTGTTCCCGCCGCGGATCAGCGAGCTCGCCGGCGGACGGGAACTGATCCGTGGCGAGCTGACCAAGATGGGGCCGATGTCGAGCGGCGAGCGCATCGTGGCGGTGGTGTTCGCGCTCGCGGCGCTGTCGTGGGTCTTCGTCCCGCTGATGGCGGACAGCGCGACCTTCGGTGACCCGATGCCGTGGCTGGCCGACATCAGCGACGCCGGTATCGCGATGGCCGTCGCCGTGGTGCTGTTCCTGATCCCGGCGGACCGCCAGCGCGGTACGGCGACGCTGGACTGGGACACGGCGGTGCAGCTGCCCTGGGGGATCCTGCTGCTGTTCGGCGGCGGGCTCAGCCTGTCCAGTCAGTTCACCGCCAGCGGGCTCAGCGAGTGGATCGGTGAGCAGGTCGGGGTGCTGGACAGCATCCCGGGCTGGGTGCTGGTCGTGGTGGTCGCCGGGATCGTGCTCCTGCTGACGGAGCTGACCAGCAACACCGCCACCGCGGCGGCGTTCCTGCCGATCATGGGCGGGGTGGCCGTGGGGATGGGCCTCGACGTGATGACGTTGATCATCCCGACGGCGCTGGCGGCCACGCTCGCGTTCATGCTGCCGGTCGCGACGCCGCCGAACGCGATCGCGTTCGGCTCCGGCTACGTCCGCATCGGGCAGATGGTCCGCGCGGGGACCTGGCTGAACGTCATCTCGCTGGTTCTCGTGCTGCTGGTCATGTACACGGTCGCCGGGTGGGCGTTCGGCGTCACGCCCTGACGCGTGCCCGCCGGTTCTCCGGTGCCGGCGGGACGGTGACGATGTCACACTTCGAAGGCGGCGCGTGTCTAGGAGGCGACACTCGTGACATCCGCGACGAGGAGGTGCCGCCATCGTGGCCGACGTGTTCGAGGAGCATCGTGGACTGCTGTTCACCGTGGCCTACGAGTTGCTGGGCAGCGTCGCCGACGCCGAGGACGTGGTGCAGGACGCCTGGCTGCGGTGGTCTGCGGCCGACCGTTCCGACGTCGCCGACCCGAAGTCGTACCTGATCCGCATCGCCTCCCGGCTGGCCCTGAACCGGATGCGGACCCTACGGACCAGGCGCGAGACCTACGTCGGGCCGTGGTTGCCGGAACCGCTGCTGACCAGCCCGGACGCCTCGGCCGACATCGAGCTCGCCGAGGACGTGTCGATGGCGATGCTCGTCGTCCTCGAGACGTTGGCTCCTCTGGAGCGGGCCGTGTTCGTGCTGCGTGAGGTGTTCGGCCTGCCGTACGCGGAGCTGGCGACCACGCTCGGGCGCAGCGAGGCGAGCGTGCGACAGGTCGCGCACCGCGCGCGCGAGCACGTCCAGGCGCGGCAGCCGCGTTATCAGGCCGACCCGACCGAGCAGCGTGAGGTCACCGAGCGGTTCCTGGAGGCCGCGCTCGGAGGTGACCTGGACGCGCTGATGGAGGTTCTGGCGCCGGACGTGGTGATCGTCAGCGACCACGGTGGCAAGGCCCGGGCGAACCGCTGGCCGGTGTCCGGTGCCGACAAGGTGAGCAGGCTCGTTACCGGGCTGACGGCGAAGGGCCGCTTCGCCGAGCACCGCTTCGAGATGACGTGCCTCAACGGCGGCTACGGCGTCGTCGGGACCCTCGACGGCGTCGTGGACGTCGCCGGGCTGATCGAGGTCCGGGAGGGACGCGTCGCGCGCATACTGGCGTTCCGCAACCCGGATCGGATGCGCGGCCTGCAGCGGGTACACCGGATGGCGGCGCTGGACGTGAGCGAACCGGGCTGATTCGAGTGCGGGCGCGGACGCCGGCCGGTCAACTCCGCTGACCGGCCGGCGGCCCGTACCCCGTCGGCCTCTCGGCAGCGCCGCGGTCTGGTGGGAGTGTTGCCGTGCCTGCGGTCAGAGCCGCGTCACCTTCGGGTTCGGCAGCGAGATGCGGCGAACGGCGGAACCGAAGTCGACGTGTACCTCGTTGTCCCCACGGACGCCGACGACGCGTCCGACACCGTGACGATCGTGCGTGACCATGTCGTCGACGGCGAACTTCTCCAGGGGCGGAGCTGTGGCGTTGGTCTGAAACGGACTCGAAGGAAAAACAGGCCGTGCGGCCGATGTACGAGAGGTCATTGCGTCAGTGTGCCGTGCGTCACGATCCTTGGGTAGCCCTGTGTCGAAGAGTATGTCAACTCTTGACATCACAGCGGCGCATCCTCCGGGAATTGTCGGGAATGCGCGTTCCTCTTCCGCTGATCATGTTCGGTCCCGGAACGGTGGTCAGCCGACCGGTTGCGGACGCGGCGGGGCCTCGACGTCGACGGTGCGGTGCTGCGTGGCGGCCTGGTGCGCGATCAGGACCGCGACGAACGTCACCGACGCCGCCGCCACCACGCCGAAGGCCGCGCCGACGTAAGCCGGCACCAGGTCGGAACGCTCGGTCAGCGGGCCGACCGAGCCGAGTTGGTCGCGGGTGCGGAGGAGGGCGGACGCGGCCACCGTGCCGGAGGCGACGGCCGCCAGTGTGAAGAACACCGCCGCCACCTTGGTCCCGGTCGCGCCGGGCCGGGCCGCGGTCGCGCGTTCCGGGCTGCTGAGGGCGGTGAGTACCGTGGTCAGCCCGGCCCACGCGAGCACGACGGTGAACGCCGCCACCACGTCCGACGGCCGGTGCCAGCCGCCGATCATCGTCGACACCCCGGTCAGCGCCGCGTATCCGGCACCCAGGACCGCGACGGCCGGGCGCGCCCCGCGCGGGACCACCAGCAGCAGCGCCGCCGCCACGCTCGCGGCGACCGTGGTGTGCCCGCTGGGCAGCGAGTTCGGCGTCACACCGGCGCCTCCGTCGAGCGTCGGACGGTCCAGGACCACGTGCTTCAGCAGCTGGGTGGTGATGTTCGCCCCGCCGACGAGCACCGCGACCTGAAGCGGGAGGAACCAGCGACGGCGCATGACAGCGATCACCGCCGCCGCGCCCAGGACGAGGACGACGAACGGCACGGACACCACGTCCAGCACCGGCTCCGCGCCGCGCCACAGCGTGTTCCGGCCGAACGCGGAGCCGCTGAAGGCGCTCTGGTCGAGACGCTGGCCGGCGGCCGTGTCGACGAAGTATCGCCAGCTCAGCCAGGTTCCGGCGATGCCGACCAGCACCATGAGCGCGCCAAGCACGAGGCCGACGGTGCGCGGAGAACGGGAACCCACACCTTCGAGGGTAAGGACCGTCGGCCGGGAAACCTACCTGACGTGCCGGAGTGAGGTGCGCAGGTTGCCGGTCGACATTCGCCAGGCGCACGTCCGTGGTCGAGATTCTTCGGCACCACCTGTCACACAGCGGCTCCCGAAGGAACCCATAGCAACCAGACCGGGAGCGGCCACCGGGGTGCCGCTCCCGGGGTCCGCTGTCCGCGGCCTCCGACCGGAGGTCGCGCCGAGACTGGGAGCTGGTTGCCGATGGGTGATGTCGTTGTCGCGTTCTTCGTTGTGCTGGTGCTGGCCTGGGCCGCCGGCGCCGTCTGGTTCTTTCGCGGCCCGGCCAGAGCCACGGACCGGTGTCTCGAGCAGAAGGTGCTGAGCATCCCGGACGAGCACGACCAGGCGCTGTTCCGGCAGCTGTACGCTGCCAAGCGCCCGCGCGGCGTGGTGGTGGCGTGGGTGCTGACGGCAGTGCTGTCGCCGACCGTGTCGTACGTCTATCAGCGAGAGTGGCCGAAGGCGCTGCTGGCGTTGCTGACCTTCCAGGGTTTTGGCCTGTGGTGGCTGGTGTCGATCTTCACCATGCCCACCGAGGTCATGCGGCACAACAAACGCCTGATCGACCAGGCCTTCGTCGACCTGAAGCTCGCCCGTCCAGGGCTGCAGCAGGTGAACGTGTTCGCCGGCGACGTGGGCGTCACCGGTCAGCCGTAGCTGTGTACCGCGTTGATCATCAGGTCCCAGAACGGCTCGGCCTCCAGGTCCATCGCCACTCGTGCGTTGTCCGGATGGCCCGTGCGGTAGTGAAAGTCGACGACGGTCGCTCCTGCCGTGTGCTCGCCCTGTCGCTCGATCAGAACCGGCGCCTCGACGCAGCGCACCAGAGACGGGTCGGCCACCCGGGCGACCGCCACCGGGTCGTGCACAGGTGGTGCCGAAAGTCCCCACTGTTCCTGGTAGGTGGTGCCGTAGAAGGTCAGCAGCTCGACGCAGGTCCGCGCCAGCGGCGTGCCCAGCTCGCGTAACCGGACCAGCACCTCGTCCGTCGCCAGCGCCTGGTGGGTGACGTTCAACCCGGCCATCGTGACCGGTAGCCCGGAGCGGAACACCACGTCGGCGGCCTCGGGGTCGACGGTCATGTTGAACTCGGTGTAGGGGGTGGTGTTGCCGCGGCCCGTCGTGCCGCCCATCAGCACGATCTCGCTGATGGACTCGCGGACTTGCGGAAACGTCCGCAGTAGCAGGGCGATGTTCGTCAACGGGCCGGTCGGGACCAGCGTGACCGGTTCGTGGTGTGCGCTCAGCACGTCGCGCATGAGCTCGACCGCGGAGCGGTCGTCGACGTCGACGGTGGGTGTCCCGAATGCCGGCCCGTCCAACCCGGACTCGCCGTGGACGTCGGCGGCGGTGCGCAACTCTCGCACCAGGGGCGACGAGGCGCCCGCCGCGACGGGCACGTCGTCGATGCCGGCGACGGTGCAGATGCGGCGTGCGTTGAGTGTGCACTTGTCGAGTGTCTGGTTGCCCGCGACCGTCGTGATCGCGAGCAGGTCCAGACGCGGGTCGGCTCGTGCGAGCAGGATCGCCAGCGCATCGTCGTGACCGGGGTCCACGTCCAGGATCACCGGAGTCGCCATGGGGGCACCACCTCTTCCGGGCAGCCAACATACGGGGTGCCGGACCGCCGGTCCGGAGAGGTGGATGCCGGCCGCCTTTGTGCTGCTGGTATGAGTGGAGACTCTCGGCGTCCGCACGTACGTTCCGGTGAACCACCGGCGGCGGAACTGTTCGGGACAGGTGAGAAGGGCCGTGACCAGCTGATGCGTAGCAGCTCACTCGGACAGGTGTCGGCACGTGTCCGGTTGGACTGGGGGCCGGCGGCCGTCCGCGAGACCGTGCACGGAGCGGACCTGGCGGTGGTCGTGGACGTTCTGAGCTTCACGACCACGGTCAGCGTCGCGCTCGACGGTGGAGCCGAGGTCCATCCCTACCAGTGGGCGGACGACACCGCCGCGGAGTACGCCCGAGCACATCAGGCGACCCTGGCTGTCGGGCGGCTGGAAGCACGCGACTCCGGCAACGTCGCGTCGGTCAGCCTGTCGCCGGCGACGATCCGGAGCTCGTCGGGTCTGTCCCGGCTCGTGCTGCCGTCTCCCAATGGCTCGACCATCAGTGCTCGGCTTGCTGAGGGCGGCGCCGGCGTCGTGGCGGCCTCGTTGCGAAACCGCTCGGCCGTCGCCGAGTGGCTCACCGATCGCCTCCACGCAGATCCGTCGTCAGCCGTCACGGTGATCGCCGCCGGTGAGCGGTGGCCGGACGGGTCGTTGCGCCCGGCTGTCGAGGACCTGTGGGGTGCCGGGTCGGTAATTGCCGCCCTCGGAGATCACGGGGTGAGCTCGCTCAGCCCCGAGGCTGCCACGGCCGTTGCAGCGTTCGACTCGGTATGGCCCGGCATCGACGGGTCGCTGCTGCGGTGCGCCAGTGGTCGTGAACTCGCCGAGAAGGGATTCGAAGCGGACGTGCTGGTTGCGGCCGAGGTCGACATGAGCGCCTGTGTCCCGCTCCTGCGTGACGGCCGCTTCGTCGACGCGGCGGCTTGACGGCAAGTCAGGGGTGCGCTGCCGCTTCGCCCGCGGCGATGCTCAGGTAACCAACGCCGCCAGGTCACGGTCCATCGCGGCGTTGAACTCTTCCGGCGGCAGTGGCAGGCGTGCCTTGATGCCCCGGCTCCACTCGTCGGCGAGGACCTCGGCGGTACCGGCCTCGACGCCGTCCAGGGTGGCGTCGACCAGGTCGGACGCTGCGATCTTGGGCACGTCCCAGCCGGACGACATGTCGGTGTCGGCCAGGCCGAGATGGACGGCCGTCACGAGCGTTCCCTGGTCCGCGAGTTCGAGACGGACCCCGTTGGTCACGGCCCACGCGGCCGCCTTGGTCAGGTGGTAGGAGTTGGCGCCGTTGATCCCGAACCACGACATGGCCGAGAGCACGTTCACTATGGCCCCGCCGCCGTTCGCGCTCAGCGCGGGGGCGAACGCCCGGATCATCCGCAGGTGGCCGAGGACGTTGGTCTCCAGCTCGAGCTGCAGCGTCTCCATCGAGCCGGACACCAGGTCGGTGGACGTCTGGATTCCGGCGTTGTTGACGAGTAGCGAGACGTCGGGGGCGAGGTGGGCGGCAGCCTTGACTGCTTCGGGATCGGTGATGTCGAGCGGCAGGGTCTCTACTCCGGGCAGGTCCACGGTCTCCGGGTTCCGAGCGGTGGCGTAGACCTTGCGTGCGCCCCGCTCGAGGAGGCTCTGGGTGAATGCGTGGCCGAGGCCACGGTTGGCTCCGGTGACGAGTGCGACCGAGTTCTTGATGTCCATGTCGGCTACGCTAAAACCTGACGCTGACGTCAGAGGCAAGGGAACGGCGGAAGGAATGTGCGATGATCACCACAGAGGCGCCGACCGAGCCGTCGATCCGTATCGGCGAGGTTGCGCGACGGGCCGGCGTTTCCGTCCGTGCCGTGCGCTATTACGAGCAGCAGGGGCTGTTGACGGCGGAGCGGAGCCCGTCCGGGCAGCGGCTGTACTCACCGGACGCCGTGGGCCGGGTGCTGTTCTTCCAGCAGATGTACGCCGCGGGCCTGAGCAGCCGGAACATCGCCGAGCTCCTGCCGTGCGTGGATTCGGGCCACACCGACGCCGACCAGCGGGCCATGCTGCTGGCCGAACGCGACCGGATCCAGGCGAAACGCGACGCGTTACAGGTCGCGCTCGACCGCCTCGACCAGATCATCGAGGTCACCGCAACGCATCCGTAGGCGTCCGTACGCCCGCCGCGCCGTCAGCGTGTGTCCCGGCGCAACGGGTGCTCGGCCGGCACCTCGACCAGAACGATCGGCACACCGTCCGGGTCCTCGAGCCACATCTCGATCAGCCCCCACGGTTCGGTTCGCGGCTCCCGGGTGACGTCCGCTCCGGCAGCGAGCAGCCGCTCGTGCTCGGCGTGCACGTCACGGACCTGGAGCCAGATCCGCACCGGCCCGTCGACGCGTGAGCTGGCCTGTCCGGACAGCTCGAGCTGCGCCGGCCCGAGGAAATAGACCGTTCCCGGGCTGTCGGGCGGCCCGAACTCGCGGTACACGGCGAGGCCGAGCACGTCGCCGTAGAAGTGCCGGCTGCGCACCGGATCGGTCGGGCGGAGCAGGATGCGGCTGCTGAGAACGTCCATGTCCCGATGGTGCCGTGAATGCCGCGCGTGTGCACTGCAAGAACGGCCATTTTTGGAGCGCCGCGTACCGGCTGGGTACGGCGCACACGACGGGTGTCACTGGCCTGCGTGACGAGGTAGGTTGGGGAGTAACCGCCCTGGACAGGAGGTCGGTTCGATGCTGTGGATCGTGTGGCTGGTCGCAGCCGCGGCCTTGGGCGTCGCCGAGTTCATGACGTTGACGCTCAGCTTCGGCCTGCTCGCCGCTGCGGCGCTGGTCGCCGCGGTCGTCGCTGGTCTGGGCGGGGTGTGGGTACTGCAGCTTCTCGCATTCGCGGGGACGGCCGCCGCCGGACTGTGGATCGCCCGGCCGATCGCCCAACGACACATGGCGCAGCCACCGTTGGTACGCGAAGGCAGCGACGCGCTCGTCGGGCAACGCGCGGTGGTGGTGAAGGAGGTCACCGCGATGCACGGGCTCGTCAAGTTGTCCGGGGAGGAATGGTCGGCACGTGCGTTCGACGAGGACCACGTCATCCCGGAGGGTGCGATGGTCGACGTCATGGAGATCGAAGGCGCCACGGCCGTCGTCTACCCCCGAGAACTGCTGCCCTGAACACAACCCGTTTGATACGGAGGCGGTCGAGACATGGATCCTCTGGTGCTGATCATCGTCGTGGCGGCCCTGGTGGTGTTCGCGGTCATCTCCACGGTGCGTGTCGTGCCACAGGCTCGCCGCTACAACGTCGAGCGCTTCGGCCGCTACCGGACGACGCTGCAGCCGGGGCTGAACTTCATCGTCCCGCTCATGGACCGGATCAACACCAAGCTCGATGTGCGCGAGCAGGTGTTCTCGTCCGCTCCGCAGCCCGTGATCACCGAGGACAACCTCGTGGTGAACATAGACACGGTGCTCTACTACCAGATCACCGACCCGCGCGCGGCGGCCTACGAGGTCGCGGACTACCTGGCGGCCATCGACCAGCTGACGGTCACCACGTTGCGTAACGTCATCGGCAGCATGGACCTCGAGCGCACGCTGACCTCACGTGAAGAGATCAACGCACAGCTGCGCAGCGTCCTCGACGACGCCACCGGCAAGTGGGGCATCCGCGTGAACCGGGTGGAGATCAAGGCGATCGACCCGCCGTCCACGATCAAGGAAGCCATGGAGAAGCAGATGCGGGCCGAGCGCGACAAGCGCGCGGTCATCCTGCACGCCGAGGGCGAGCGGCAGTCGAAGATCCTCACTGCCGAAGGGACCCGCCAGCAGAACATCCTCGAGGCGCAGGGTGACCAGCAGGCCGCCATTCTGCGCGCCGACGGTGAGGCGAAGGCCGTCGAACGGGTCTTCCAGTCCGTGCACAAGAACAACGCCGACCCGAAGGTGCTCGCCTACAAGTACCTCGAGACGCTGCCCAGCATCGCCAACGGCCAGAACAGCACCTTCTGGGTGATCCCGGGCGAGCTCACCCAGGCGGTGAAGTCGGTGACGGACGCGTTCGGCGACTACTCGAAGATGGGAGCGCCGGCCGGCGACGGTACCGGTGAAGGCGCGCCGGACGAGGGCGCCGAAGCCGACGAGGTCGAGGCCGGCGAGAGCGAGGCCACGGCGGAGGAGGCCACGTCGGGCAGGGAGCTGACCGCCGGGGAGCCGGCGCTGGAGGCGGCGAACGTCGACGAGGTCGCCGAGCTCGCAGCGGCCGCGGTGCAGGACGCGAAGGCCGAAGCCAAGGCGGCCGAAGGCAAGGGTGACCGGACCATCGACGAGAACACCCGCTGACCCGCTGGCGCGATCGTCAGGGCTCTGCTATCGCTGTGGCAGTAGCAGAGTCCTGTTGATCACCACGGCGATCGCCATCGCGACCGAAGGAGCTTCCGATGGCCACACGACTCAACCCGTACCTCAGTTTCGCTGGTGACGCGCGCGAGGCGATGGAGTTCTACCAGCGTGTGTTCGGCGGCACCCTGACACTCAACACCTTCGGCGAGTTCGGGAGCCAGGACGCCCCGGGAGCCGACAAGATCATGCATGCCATGCTCGAGACTGCTGCCGGGCTCACGTTGATGGCTGCGGACACTACTCGGGACATGGCAGACAGCCCCGGGGACACCATGGCCATCAGCCTCAGTGGCGACGACGTCGACGAGCTGCGCGGCTACTGGAACCAGCTTTCCGACGGCGGCACCGTCTCGGTCCCACTGGAGCGGCAGATGTGGGGTGACGAGTTCGGCATGTGCGCCGACCGTTTCGGCGTTGGCTGGATGGTCGACATCGTGGCGCCGCCGGAGTGATCATTCGCCCGCGGTGTCGTCGAAGCGCTGCGGATCATAGGGCAGCGTGCCTTGGTCGGGTGTCCACTGTCCGCCGAACGGCAGGAGGTCGGTGACGTCGACACCGCGGACCGCAGCGCCCATCGTGTGCGTCGAGCCGTCGCCGTGTGCATCGACGATCCCGCGGGCGAATTCCACGAGCGCGACGTCGTCGGGCGTCAGGCCCCGGATCCGGGTGGTCATGGGAGTGTCTCCTCGGGTGCGCTGGTCATGCGGGGCGGGCGCGGAGGTGGACGCGCTCTCCCTGGGGCCCGAAGATGGTGAGCAGTTCGACCGGTTGTGTCCCGAAGTTGCCGAACCAGTGCGGGACGTGCGTGTCGAACTCGGCGGCTTCGCCCGGCGTGAGCTCCAGGTCGTGCTCGCCGAGCACCAGGCGCAGCCGGCCGGACAGGACGTACATCCACTCGTAGCCTTCGTGGCTGCGCGGGTCCGGTTCCCGCTCCGGCACCCGCGGCGGGATGATCTGCTTGTACGCCTGCAGCCCGCCGGGACGACGGGTCAGTGGCACGTAGGTCATTCCGTGCCGGGTCACCGGACGGGCGTGCACGCGCGGGTCACCGGTGGGTGGCGCGCCGACGAGCTCGTCCAGCGGCACGTGGTGGGCCCGGGCCAGCGGCATCAGCAGCTCCAGTGTCGGCCTGCGCTGCCCGGACTCCAGCCGGGACAGTGTGCTGATCGAGATGTCCGTCGCCGTGGACAGCTGCGCGAGCGTGGCGCCGCGCCGCTGCCGCAGCTCTCGTAGCCGCTGTCCGACCCCGTCGAGAACCTCGTCGATCTCCTGCTCCGCGTCATTCATCTCCCAAGTTTGCCAGACCGGCAACAACATTTGCGATCCCCCGTTTCGTTGTTCGAAGGTGACGGGACCAGGAAAGAGCGAACGGACAGGGAGTGAGCATCGTGCAGACGAGCTACGACGTGGTGATCGTGGGTGGCGGCGCGGCCGGACTGAGCGCCGGGCTGACGCTGGCGCGGGCGCGCCGGTCGGTCCTGGTGATCGACTCCGGCGAACCACGTAACGCACCGGCCGCCGGTGTGCACAACTACCTGGGCAGTGAGGGCACACCACCGGGCGACCTGCTTTCGGCGGGCAGGGACGAGGTGACCGGGTACGGCGGCGAGATCCTGAGCGCCACCGTGGCGTCGGTGCACCGCCTGCACGGCGACGGCGACGGCGACAACGGTGTCGACGGCGGCCTCGGCGTGGTGCTCGACGACGGCCGCTCGGTGCTGGCCAGGCGGCTGCTGGTCACCACCGGGCTGGTGGACGAGTTGCCCGACGTCGCGGGTGTCGACGCCAGGTGGGGGCACGACGTGCTGCACTGCCCGTACTGCCACGGCTGGGAGGTGCGCGACGAGCCGATCGGCGTGCTGGCGAGCGGCCCGTTCGCGGTGCACCAGGCGATGCTGTTCCGGCAGTGGAGCGACGACGTCACGCTGTTCCGGCACACCGCGCCGCCGCTCACCGACGACGAGCTCGAGCAGTTGGGCGCACGCGGCATCACGGTCGTCGAAGGCGAGGTCACCGCGCTCGAGGTCACCGACGGCGCGATCTCCGGCGTCCGGCTGCGTTCCGGCGATGTGGTCCCGCGCCGCGCCGTCACCGTCCAACCGCGCTTCACCGCCCGGGCCGAGGTGCTGGAGCCGCTGGGGGTGAAGGTCACCGACATCGAGATGGGCGGACACGTCGTCGGCACCCAGGTGGCCGCCGACCCCGCGGGCGCCACGGACGCGCCGGGGGTGTGGGTGGCCGGTAACGTCGCCGACGTCCGGCTGACGGCGATCGGTGCGGCGGCGGCCGGGGTCCAGACCGCCGGAGCCATCAACGCCGACCTCGTCGACGAGGACGTCCGTGACGCGGTGCGGGCAGCGAAGCTGCCGGCGTGAGAGCTCAGCGCAGCCAGGCGGAGCCGGTGGGTGCCTTCCGGAAGGTCTCGTTGCACGTGCTCTGCAGCTCGGCCTCGCCCCACATGGCGTGGTGTGGCGCGGCGTTCGAGCAGATCACGGTGCCGCGTGCGCCCACGTTCGCGGCGGTCCGCACGGCCAGCCGGCAGATCTCGGCGCCCACCGGTCCCTCCTCGAACCAGCTGCCCAGTGGCGTGTAGCCGACCCAGCCCTCGCCCAGCACCATCGGCACCCCGCGGGACAGGGCGAAGTCCGCGGCCGCCTCGATCCAGGTGACCAGCTTCTCGTCCATGGCCACCCGGTACTCGCCGTAGTGGTCGTACAGCCAGCGGTCGTAGGCTTCGGTGTCGCACCAGTCGTGCAGGTAGACCTCGGTGGGGCGGACCATCGTGGCCTGCAGCTTCCATCGGTCCGCGGCGGGAGGCGCCCAGTCCGCCTGGTCGGGCGCCCCGGGCCGCAGGAAGGTCCGCCGGATCTCGTCCTGCGGGTACGACTCCGCCGGTCCGCGCACGCCGAACCGCCGGTTCAGCGCGTCGAGAACGCCGTAGACGTACGGGTGGAACACGGCGACGTCGATGTGGTCCGGAACGCCACGCAGCTCGCCCACCGGGACGCGGGCGTAGTTCACCGTCACCGGCACGTCCGCGTGCCGCGACTTGAACCGCTCGATGCCACGCGTCAGCCGGGGTTTCAGGCCGACGACGTACGACTCGTCGGCCGGCAGGCCCTCGGTCAGGTAGCCGCCCTGGACCTCGTTGTGCAGCTCGACGAAGGCGACGCGGTCGGCCAGGCCGTGCGCTTCGAGCAGGTCGATCAGGTCGGCGTGCGCATCGGCCAGCCTGGGAGCACGGTCTTCGGGGTCGACCGCCATCAGGGCGTCGAACCAGGCACGGTCGGTGGCGAAGGACGGGCTCTGCTGGTACTCCCAGCTGGAGACGATGACGTAGCAGTCGTGGCGCTTCGCCGCGCGGAAGAACTCGAGCAGATGCTCGCGCGCGTCGATGGTCGTCGTGTGCTTGACGTCGTACCAGCGGGTGCGCTGCCCGTAGTCCCCTCCCAGCGACCCCAGCGTCAGCGCGGAGGTGTCCAGGCCGGAGCCGAACAGCAGGAACGGCATCGCGCAGATCCGCACGGTGTCGTAGCCGAGCTCGACGGCCCGGGAGAACGCCGCGTCGAGGTTCTCGAACGGTTCGCCCGGGCTGGTCCGGGTGTACCAGGTGAAGTCCCACAGACTGATCGTCATCCGGTCGGGCAGGTGGTCGGCGAGGGGGACGGTCACGGTGCCGGGCTCCTTCGGTTCGGTGCGTCAGGACGAGGGTCGTCGGGGTCGTCGGGGTCAGGGTCGTCGGGGTCGAGGACGAGCACGTCGGCGTCCGGCGCGACCGCCCACGGCACCTCGATGCCGGCGGCTCGTGCGCTTGCGCCGGTGATCGTCACATCACTGCCGCGCAGCCGGTACCGGACGTCGTCGCGCACGAGACGCGGACGGACCCGGACCGGAGTGCGGCGCTCGCGAAGGGTGTCGTAGACGAGGATCACGACGCGGGCGCCGTCGCCGTACTCCAGCGCGTAACCGGGCTCGTGCGGGACGCCGTGCGCCACGACGTCGCCGCCGTGCAGCATCGGACGCAGCTCCCGGTACAGCTGCACCAGCCACCGGGCCTGCGCACGACTGCCGGCGTCCCAGCGCAGCAGGTCGGAGCCGATGCCGAGCGCCCCGGCCATGGCCACCACGAACCGGTAGCCGAACGACACCGGCGTGCGGTCGCGCAACCCCGGTTCGTCGGTCACCCACGAGCTCATGACGTGGGCCGGGTAGGCGCGAAGGAAGCCGTCCTGGATGCGCAGCCGGTCGCGCGGACCGGTCTCGTCGCTGGGCCACACCACGTCCGCGACGGCGAGGACGGCGTCGTCCACCCGCCCGCCGCCGCTGGCGCACGCCTCGACGGTGACGTGCGGAAACTCGCGCCGCAGCATCCGCATCACCCGCAGGTATCCGGCCGCGTGCTGCACCGGCCACTGCCCGCCGTGCACGTCGCCCGGACGTCCACCGTCGCTGACCGGGCGGTTCATGTCCCACTTCAGGTAGCTGACCGGGTACCGCGTCAGCAGCCCGCGCAGCGTGTCCTCGGCCCAGGCCACGACCTCCTCGCGGCCGAAATCGAGCACCAGCTGGTTGCGGACGGTGGTCGGCTCGCGCCCGTCGACGCGGTAGACCCAGTCCGGATGCGCGCGGTAGAGGTCGCTGTCCGGGTTCACGCACTCCGGCTCCACCCACAACCCGAACCGCATGCCACGCTCGCGCACGCCGTCGACCAGCGGGTCCAGCCCGTCCGGGAAGACGTCCGGGTCGGGTGTCCAGTCGCCGAGCCCCGCGGCGTCGGAGTGCCGTCCGGCGAACCAGCCGTCGTCGACGACGAACACCTCCGCGCCGATCTCGGCGGCGACATCGGCGAGCTGCAGCTGGTGCTCGGGGCGGACGTCGAAGGTGGTGGCGTACCAGGAGTTGTAGACGACCGGGTGATGCTCGGGCCCGAGCGATCGCGCCAGCACCCGCCGCTGGTAGGCGTGCCAGTTCCGGGTGACGCCGGCGGCGCCGTGCGGGCTCCACGTGCCCAGCGTCGGCGGCGTCGTGAACGACTCGCCCGGCAGCAGCGTGACGACGGTGTCCTCGTCGTCGACGCCGCACGACACCCGCACGTGCTCGCCGTACGGTGGCGCCTCGACGGCGAGGCACCACGAGCCGGGCCAGGCCAGCGCGACGCCGTACGCGTCCCCGGTTCCGCCACCGGATCCGCCACCGGCTGCCGACACCGTCACCGTCGGAGCGAACACGTGCCCCGTGACGCCCTGGCGGCTGCCGATCGAGAACGTGCCGGCCGGCAGATCCACCGACGCCGGTGTGAACTCGTGGCCCCAGGCGCCGGTCAGGTACTCGACATGGGCCGGCGCACCCACCGGCACCGGCCACGCACCGCTGAACACGCGCGGCAGCGTCACGGTGTGCTCGGACCGGTTCTCGACCACGACGGACTTCTCGACGACGTCGTGGCTGGTGTCGGCGCGCAGGGTCAGCGTCAGGCGCAGCCCGCCGCTGTCGTCGGTGAACGGGACCTGCAGCGTCGTCGTCCCGCCCGAGACGTCGTACGACGCCGGGCCGTCCGGCCGCTCCACCCGCCAGGCCGCGCCGCGCCGGCCGTCACCGTGGTCGACGACCAGCTCGACCTGCTGCGCGTGCCGGGTGCCCGACGTCGCGTACTCCAGCGGCGCCACGTCCAGCGGCGTCGAGAACGGCACCCGTTCCGGCAGCGGCGCCGGAGCGGTCGGCTCGGACGTCGCCGGGCCCCACTGGTCGAACCGCAACGCACGCGCGTCGGGCGTCAGGCTCACGACGTACGACGACGTCGCCGTGGGCAACATCCACTGCCGCGTCACTTGTTCGCACCGACCAGCAGCCCGGAGACGAAGTGCTTCTGGAAGGCGAAGAACACGACGGCCGTGGGGATCGCCGCCAGGACCGCGCCGGAGGCCACCACGTTCCAGTTGCTCACGAACCCGCCCTGCAGGTTCAGCAGCGCCATGGTGATGGGGAACTTCTCCTCGGTGCGCAGCACCGTCAGCGCCCAGATCAGGTCGTTGAAGATCCAGGTCGTGGCCAGTGCCGCGAGCGCGGCCAGCGCCGGGCGGCTCAGCGGGACGATGATCCGCGCGTAGATCCGCGCCGAGCCCGCCCCGTCGACCACCGCCGCCTCGACGATCTCGTTCGGGATCGAGCGCATGAAGCCGTGCAGCACGAACGTGTAGAAGCCCATCCCGAAAGCGACCTGCACGACGATCAGCGCGAACAGCGAGTCGTAGATGCCGAGCGTCTCGGTGATGCTCGAGACCGGGATCAGCAGGATCTGCGGGGGCAGCAGGTTGCCGGCCAGCATCGTCAGCAGGATCGTGCGCCGGAACGGGATGGCGTGCCGGCTCAGGGCGAACGCCGCCAGCGAGGCGAGGAACAGCGTGGCCACGACACCCACGACGGTGACGAGTGCGCTGTTGGCCAGGGCACGGCCGATCGAGCCCTCGTCCAGCGCCGTGGCGAATCCGTCGAAGGTGAACGACGCGGGCAGCGCGCCGAGTCCGCGCGAGGCGATGTCGTCGAACGAGCGGAACGCCACCGCCAGCACGAACACCATGGGCGCGATCCACAGCAGTGTGAACGGGGTCATCAGGGCGTGGAAGACCCATCGGTTCCGGCTGTGGCCGGACACGGGATGTGCGGTCCGCGAGACCGCGGTATCCGTCGCCACGTCTCAGTCCTCCCGGGTCGCGCGGACGAGGTAGGTGATGATGAAGCCGATCGCCAGCAGGAAGATCACGACCGCCAGCGCGGAGCTGTAGCCGAGGTTGAGCGACGTGAAGCCCTGTTCGAACATGTAGGTGCTGAGCAGCTGGCTGCTGTTGTACGGCCCCCCGCGGGTCATGGCCCACACGATGTCGAACGTACGCAGCGAGTCGATGACGGTGACCGCGAAGATGACGGTGTTGACGCTGCGGAGCTGCGGGAACACGACATGGCGGAACCGCTGCCACGCGGACGCGCCGTCGACGGCCGCGGCCTCCTCGAGCGTGGGGTCGCACCCCTTCAGCCCGGCGAGGTACAGGACCATGATGTAGCCGACCTGTCGCCACACGGCGGCGACCAGCACGGCGTACAGGGCGGTGTCCGGGTCGGCCAGCCACTGCCGCGCCACGCCGTCGAGGCCGATGCCCTCGAGCGCGGTGTTGATGCTGCCGTCGGGCTGGTACAGCACTCGCCAGAACAGGCCCGTGACCGCGAGCGAGAACACCATCGGCAGGTAGATCGCGCTGCGGTAGATGCCGACGCCACGGCGCGGCCGGTTCAGCGCGACCGCGAGGCTCAGCCCGATCAGCACCGAGGCGCCGCCGAATCCGATGGTCCAGATCACCGTGTTCTGCACGGCGGTGCGCACGATCGGGTCGTCGAACATCCGCTGGTAGTTGTCCAGCCCGACCGGTTCGGCGGCGCCGACGCCGTTCCAGCGGGAGAACGACAGCGAGAAGCTGTTCAGCGCCGGCCAGAACACCCACGCCAGTTCGATGCCCAGCGGTACGAGCAGGAACAGCCACACCAGCGGCGGCACCCGGCGCCGCCTGTGCCCTCCGCGCGCCGGCGGTCGCCCGCGTTGCGGCGACGCGTCGGTGGTGACCACCTGAGCGGCGCTCACGCCTGGAACACCTGCTCAGCGGCCTGCTGCCACTGCGACAGGATGTCGTCGACCTGGTCGGGCTGGTCGAGGAACCGGGTCAGCGCGGCGTCGGCGGTGGTCTGCAGCTCGTCGCTGGAGTCGCGGTTGAAGAACTGGGTCAGCCGGTCGGACTCCTCGAGCAGCTGGATGCCCTTCTGCACCATCGGTGAGAAGCCGGACGTGTCGACCTCCGGCGACGTCGGCAGGTAGGCGCCGCCGGCCTTGGAGACGTACGTCTGCTGGCTGTCCGGCGCCGCGAGGTGCGACATCAGCTCCTTCGCGCCGGCGGCGTTGTCGGTGCCGGAGGCCGCGAAGTAGCCGTCCGTGGGCGCTTCCTCGGCCACCGGCAGCGACTCGTCGATGATGGGAACCCGGAAGAAGTCGATGTCGTCGACGACGTCGGACGGGACGGACTGGGTGAAGAACGCGCCCATGAGGTACATCGCCGCCTCGTTCTGCACCAGCGGCGTGACGGCCTCCTGCCAGGAGTAGGACCGCCCGTTCGGGTCGATGAACGGGATCAGCTTCGCGTACTCCGTCATGACGGCGCGGACCTCTGCGCTGTCGAAGGAGTGCTCGCCACTGAGCAGCTCGAGGTGGTACTCCGGGCCGTTGATGCGCAGGTTGAGGTAGTCGAACCAGCCGGAGGCGACCCACGGGGTCGAGCCGGTGCCCATGGTCAGCGGGACGATGCCGCGTCCCCGCAGCATCTCGCACAGCGCGAGGAAGTCCTCCCAGGTCTCCGGGGCCTGCACACCCCACTCGTCGAAGGCGGACGTGCGATGGAACACGCCCCACCAGTAGTAGTGCGTGGGCACGAAGATCTGGGAGCCGTCCTCGGTGCTCGAGAGGTCACGCAGCGCGTCCGAGAAGCCCGCGCACGCGCCGTCGCCCTCCCACAGATCGGACACGTCGAGCAGCAACCCCTCCGAGGCGTAGTCGCGGGCGACCGAGCCCGCGTACCACGTCAGCACGTCCGGCGGGTTCGACGACGTGAGGTAGGTCGGCAGCTGGGCACGGAAGTTCTCGACCGCCACCGTGTTGATGGTCGTCTCCGCGCCCTGGAACGCGTCGACGACGGCCTTGAGTGCGGCCTTGGGCTTGGGATCGGCGGCGCTGGACTGCAGCGTGATCGGGCCGGAGGGGCTCGCGTCGCCGCCGCCGCCTCCGCCGTCGGTCGATCCGCCGGAGCCGACGCATCCGCCGAGGATGCCGGACAGTCCGATGGCCGCGGTCCCGGCGAGGAATCCGCGCCGGGAGATGTCAGACGTGCTCATGTCGCCCTCCTCCGCGCCTCGCGGCGCGTACTCCTCGAGTTCCGGCCGGATCCGCCGCGTGGGCGGCGGGGTCGGGCCACATCAGGCGTGACGCCGGTCACGGCAGACATCTTGGTGTGGCTCGCGAATACTGTCAAGAAATAGTCATACAAAATGCTTAGTGCTAGGTTCGTGGACGGGCACACGCCAGACGCATCGACGGCAGGGGAGTCCAGATGACGGGGAGCACGCCGGTGTCATCGCGATACCGGGGACGGGTCGCCCTGGTGACCGGGGCGGCGTCGGGCATCGGCGCCGCCACCGCGCGGCGCCTGGCCGCCGAGGGTGCCGAGGTCGTGATGGCCGACGTCGACGGCGCGGCGGTGCGCCGCGAGGCGGCGGGGGTGAACGGAGACGGCGACGACGGAGACGGCGAAGCCGGGGCCGGCGGCGCCCACCCGGTCGAGCTCGACGTCGCCGACGAGGCCGGCTGGCAGCGACTGGCCGCGGACGTGCGATCGAGGCACGGCCGGCTGGACCTGCTGCACTCCAACGCCGCGACGGCGGTGGTGCGCCCGGCCGACGAGATGTCGGTGGTCGAATGGGACCGGCAGCTCGCGGTGAACCTCACCGCGTCGTTCCTCGCGGTCCGCGCGCTGGGAGAGCTGCTGCGCGCGACCGGCGGGTCGATCGTGCTGACGTCGTCGGTGCACGCGGAGCGAGGGCTGCCGGGGCGCTCGGCATACGCTGCGAGCAAGGGGGCGCTGCTGTCGATTGGCCGGCAGCTCGCCGTCGACTACGGTCCCGGCGTGCGGGTCAACTCCGTCGTCCCGGGCCCGATCATGTCGCCGGCGTGGGCCGAGGTCGCCGAAGCCGACCGGGACCGCAGTGTCCGCCAGACCGTGCTCGGCCGGTTCGGGCAGCCGGATGAGGTCGCCGCCGCCGTGGCGTTCCTCGGATCGCCGGACGCGTCGTTCGTCACCGGGACCGCTCTCGTCGTCGACGGCGGCTGGAGCATCACGGCGGACTCGGCATGATGGTGCGAAGGTGCGCGCATCGGGGCCCAGCGCGTCCGGAGCCGATCCGTCGTCGTCACGACCGAACGGACGCCGGCCGACCCTCGTCACCGTCGTCGCATGTGAGGAGCTCGAGATGACTCGCCTGCCGCATCGCTCGCCCTACCGGGGCATTCACGGATCCGTCGTCGCCCACGTCGGGCAGCGGATCATCCGCGGCGACATCCCGCCCGGCGAGCCGATCGATCCGCTCGAGCTCGAGCACGAGCTCGGCGTCAGCCGCACCGTGGTCCGCGAGGCGCTGCGGGTGCTCTCGGCCAAGGGGATGGTCGACGCCCGGCCGAAACGCGGGACCTACGTCCGGCCCCGTGAGGACTGGTCGCTGCTCGACGGCGACGTGCTGCGTTGGCAGGTCCAGAACCGTTCCGACGACGTGTTCCTGGCCAATCTCGCCGAGGTGCGGGGCATCGTCGAACCCGCAGGCGCGCGGCTGGCGGCCGAACGCCGCACCGAGGAGGACGTCGAGACGCTGCGTGCGGCGCTCGAGGTCCTGGCCGACCCGGAGGCGCTGGCCGACGACGTCATCGAAGCCGACCTCGCGTTCCACCGGACCCTGCTGTTCTCCGCGCACAACGAGCTGCTGCAGCAGATGGAGCTGGTCATCGAGACCGGGCTGCAGGCGAGGGACCTTCTCGTGCACGGTCAGGGGACATGGGCCGACAGCGTCCCGGCGCACCGGGCCGTGTACGAGGCCGTGGCCGCCGGCGCCGTCGACGCCGCCGAGCGTGCCGTGCGCGACCTGCTCGAGCAGGCCGACCGTGATGTCCGTGAACTGCGCGACGCGGGTCAGGGCGGATCCGCCACGAACCCGTCCGGGGAAGGAAAACGATGAAGATCGTCGACGTCGAAACGTTCGCCGTGGCACCGCGGTGGCTGTTCTGCCGGATCAGCACCGACGAGGGCCTCGTGGGCTGGGGTGAGCCCATCGTCGAGGGCCGCGCGGACACCGTGCGGGCGGCCGTGCACGAGCTGGCCGACTACCTGATCGGTCAGGACCCGCTGCGCATCGAGGATCACTGGCAGGTGCTCACCAAGGGCGGCTTCTACCGCGGCGGGCCGATCCTGTCCAGCGCCGTCGCCGGCATCGACCAGGCGTTGTGGGACATCGCCGGGCACCACTACGGCGCCCCGGTGCACGCGCTGCTGGGCGGGCACGTGCGAGACCGGGTCCGCATGTACACCTGGGTCGGCGGCGACGAACCGGCCCAGGTGGCCGACACGATCTCGGAGAAGATCGAGCAGGGCTTCACCGCCGTGAAGATGAACGGCAGCGCCGCGATGTCCCCCGTCGCGACCAGCGCCGAGACCGACGAGGTGCTCCGCCGGCTGGCCGCCGCCCGGGAGGTGCTCGGCGCCGACCGCGACGTCGCCGTCGACTTCCACGGCCGGGTGTCCGCGGCCAACGCGCGACGGCTGCTGCCGCAGATGGCGCCGCTGCACCCACTGTTCGTCGAGGAGCCGGTACTGCCGGACCTGGGCGGGCACCTGGCGTCGCTGGTGGCGTGCAGCTCGGTGCCGGTGGCCGTCGGCGAGCGTTGCTACCACCGCAGCGAGTTCGCCGCGCCGCTGCAGGCCGGGGTGTCGGTGGTACAGCCGGACATCTCGCACGCGGGCGGCATCTCCGAGGTGCACCGCATCGCCGCGCTGGCGGAGATGTCCGGAGCGGTGCTCGCGCCGCACTGCCCGCTGGGCCCGATCGCGCTGGCCGCCAGCCTGCAGGTCGCGTTCGCGACGCCGAACTTCCTGATCCAGGAGCAGAGCCTGGGTATCCACTACAACGTCGGTAACGACCTGCTCGACTACCTCGTCGATCCGGCGGTGTTCCACTTCGTCGACGGGCACGTCGAGCGGCCGATGGGTCCCGGGTTGGGTATCCGGATCGACGAGGACGCCGTCCGGCGCGCCGACGCCGCCGGGCACCGGTGGCGCTCACCGGTGTGGCGGCACCCGGACGGCGCCTTCGCCGAGTGGTGACGGGCCGGTACGTGCACCTCGGCCGTGGCACCGACCGGGACCGTGACCGTCATCCGCAGCGCGTGCCGCCCGGTGCCACCCCTCGGCCCAGGGCGGCACCGGGCGTGAGCCGCCGGTTCGTCAGCTGACGCGCAGCTCGAACGGCGCCTCCGGCCGGACACCATCCCCGTAGGGGGAGATCCTCGTTCGAGGATTCCCTCGTAGGCATCCCCCGTGAATGCCGGCCACTGCAGAGAACGGTCGCGGAGGCGTCCCAGTTCCGAGCTCACCCCGCCGACCACTCACCCATGTGGCGTGGGGAATGATCACGTTCACCATGGAATTCCATGCGTCACCACCCGTACAGGCCTCGTGATGCGCCGAATTTCCTGGTGATGGCGGCGCGCCGGGCATGCGATCGACAATGTCGTCGTTCGCATGCCGGCCGTGGAGGACGAACACGCACCGGTTCAGCGTCGGGAAGTGCTCGTGCGGAGGCGGTGATCGACATGTCGGCGGGCGATGGCCCCGCCGCGGCTCGCACCGAACGCGCGGAACCGATCGATCGATCTCGACGGGGGATCGCTCGGACCAGCGGCTGATGCGGCGGTCACATCACCAGGGGATTCCACGCGTCACCAGGCCTGTACGGGTGGTGACGCATGGAATTCCATGGTGAACGTGGTCATTCTCGGCGGAGGTCAGGGTGTCAGGTGCGAGACCGCGGTGGACAGGCCCTGGAAGTTCTCCTGCTCCTCGATCGGAGCGCGGTTGATGGTCAGGACGGCCGCAACGGCGACGATCGCGAGAGCGACGCCGACTCCGATGACGACCGCCAGCTCGACGCGGTAGCGCCGTTCTTCCGTGGTTGTCCGGTTGTGACTCACGGCTACCCCCCGATAGCCCAGTGGGAAGGAACTTTCCGGAAGAGACTTTACGGGTGCTGTCAACCCTTTCTGATGATCGACGGAATTTGTCACGCGCGACTACCGGCACGGCGCACAATGTCCGCCCGATTCGGCTGTGAAAACGTCATCGTTCCTGAGACTCCGGCTTGTCGGTGCCGTGTGTCAGCATCAGCGTGTGTTGACCATCGACGTTCACCAGCGCCGGACCCGCCTGATGCGACGGCACCGGCTGGCATCCGCCGGGCCGGTCGCGTCGGCGCCGGCCGAACCGACGGTGCCGGACGTCGCCGATGCCGTGGTGGCGCTGCACGCGACCGACCCGGCGTCGGTGTATCTGTCCGTGCTGGCACGGAACCCGACGGCGACGCTCGCCGACGTGTCGGACGCGTTGTACGAGGACCGTTCGGTGGTGAAGCTGCTCGGCATGCGGCGCACCATGTTCGTCGTCCCCACCGGCACCGGTCCGGTCGTGCACGCGGGGGCCGCGGCCGAGGTCGCGCAGCGGCTGCGGCGTCGGCTGGTCAAGGAGTTGCGGACCGTCCCCACCGAGCCCGAGATCGACGGCGACGCCGACGCCTGGCTGACCGACGTCGAGGACGGGGCGGAACGGGTGCTGCTCGAACGCGGTGAGGCGCTGGCCAACCAGGTCGCCGCCGCCGAGCCGCGGCTGCGCACAGCCCTGCTGCCGACCACGGACAAGAAGTGGGACACGAAGCAGAACGTCACCAGCCGGGTTCTGACGCTCATGGGCGCCGAAGGCCGGCTCGTGCGCGGGCGCCCCGCCGGCACCTGGCAGTCTCGTCAACACCGCTGGGCGCCGGCCCGGGCGCTGTGGCCGGAAGGCCTGCCGCCCCTGCCGGAGGACGAAGCGCGCACGGAGCTGGCGCGGCAGTGGTTGCGCGCGTTCGGCCCGGGCACCGTGGCCGACCTGCAGTGGTGGACGGGCTGGACGCTCGGCGCCACCCGGAAGACGCTCGCCCGGCTCGACACCGTCGAGGTCGATCTGGACGGCACACCGGGCATCGTCCTGGCCGACGACGTCGACCCGGACCCGCGGGTCGAGCCGTCGGCGGCGCTGCTCCCGGCGCTCGACCCGACGCCGATGGGGTGGCAGGGGCGTGACTGGTTCCTGGGGGCACATCGCGACGCGCTGTTCGACCGCAACGGCAACATCGGACCGACCGTCTGGTGGGACGGCCGGGTCGTCGGTGGCTGGGGCATGCGCGGCGACGAGATCGTCTGGCGGCTGCTCGAGGACATCGGCACCGAGGCTGCCGAAGCGGTCGCGGGTGCGGCCGCGCGGCTGCAGCCCAGGTTGGAGTCCGCTTCCGTGACGCCCACGTTCCGTACGCCGCTGGAGCGTGAGCTGGCCGGGTGACGTCGCACCGCGCCCGAGCCGGATCGTCGGCGCCGCGCCGGGTCACTCCGCGTGCATCGTCACCGGGCTGGGCAGCTCCACGGTGCGGCTGACGGTGCACAGCCGGTCGTGCGACTTCGCGACCGCGTCGGGGAGCACCGCGCGTGCCGCGTCACCGTCGTCGCCGGCCGGGAAGGACACCCGGAAGACGACCTCGATGTCCTCGAGCCGATTGCCAGACTCGTCGCGGATCTTCTCCGCGTGCGCCTCGACGTCGAACGACTCCGGCTCGGCGCGGCGTGCGGCGATGTAGTCGACGTCGACGGCAGAGCAGCCCGCGATGGCGGTCAGCAGCAGTTCGACCGGGGTGAATTCGCCGCCCGATCCCTCGCCGAACCGGAGCTCACCTCCGCGGGCGTTGGTGGCGACGTACTGACGTGTTGCCGTCCGGCGGATGGACACGGACCGGTGGGTATCTTCAGCCATGCTGCTCAGCCTGCCAGTCGCCGCACGTCGCGTTCGACCGGGTCGTACCGGATCGGCCACGGGGTCGTGTCGGTGCCGGTCGCTACGCTCGGAGTATGTGCCGAAACATCAAGCCGCTCAACAACCTCGCACCGCCGGCCACGCCGGACGAGATCAGCGACGCCGCGCTGCAGTACGTGCGCAAGCTCGCCGGGACGCGTAAGCCGTCGAAGGCGAACCAGGCCGCGTTCGACCAGGCCGTCGAGGAGATCACGGCTGCCACCGAACGGCTGCTGGACTCCCTGGTCACGACGGCGCCGCCGCGGGATCGCGAAGAGCTGGCCGCCAAGGCGCGTGCCCGGTACGAGGCCCGGGTCGCCGCCGGCGGCTGATCCGCCGGCCGGAAATCGTCAAGGCAGGAGCGCATGCGCGAACACATCCGACAGCCGGAAGGACTACCGCCGACCAACGCCTACAGCCATGTCGTCAGTTACAGCGGACGCACGGTTGCGGTCTCCGGACAAGTGCCGCTGGACAGCACGGGGGACCTGGTCGGCCGCGGCGACGCTGAGGCGCAGATCCGGCAGGTCTTCCGGAACGTGAGCACAGCCCTCGCGGCGGCGGGCGCCGGGATGCGCGACGTCGTCAAGCTGACCGTCTTCCTGATCGATCTTGCCGATCTGCCGCTCTTCCGGCAGGTTCGGGACGAGTACATCGTGTTGTCCGAACCTCCGGCGAGCTCGCTGGTCCAGGTATCCGGCTTGGTGAACCCGGAATTCCGGGTCGAGGTCGAGGCATGGGCTGCGGTGTGATGGTTTCGGCGCAACCGCCGGTCAGGTGGACAGCAGGCGGCGGACCAGGGCCTCGACGATGACGCGGTCGTCCTCGCCGAGCGCGTCGACGAGGGTGTGCAGGTCGGCGTCGGGCTCCGGGGCGGGCCTTGCCGGAGTCGCGAGATGGTCGAGCCCGGCGGGCAACGGCTCCGAGTGGAAGATCGCCAGCGTCTGGGTGCATCGCGACACCGCGGTGTAGAGCCCTCGCGCCCCGTGCTCGGCGGCGATGGCGTCCGGGGACACCAGGGCGACCGCGTCGAACTCGAGCCCGGCGGCGTCGTCCGGTGTGAGCACGGTGACCGGGTGTGTCAGGTCGCCGTCGCGGGCGTCGCCCACCGGCCGTTCGGTGTCGGTGGCCAGCCGTAGGGTCGGCTCGAGCATGCTGCTGGCGACGACGACGCCGACACGAAAGTCGGTGCTGGCGGCTGCGGTCCCGGCGTGCAGTGCGTCCCCGGCGACCTCGTCGGCGTCGTCGTGCTGCACCAGTGGTCCGCCCAGACCGGACCGGACGGTCACCGGCGGCGTCACGTCGTCGTCGGTACGGGCCAGGGTGGCAGCAACCGTGTCGCGGAGCGGTCGCGGCACGCGGTAGCTGGTGGTGAGCTGGATGTGCGTCAGGTCGAGATCCACGTCGGACCATGCGGCTGGTTTCGCGGCGCGCCCGGGATCGACGAGCAGGGTCACCGAACGGTGCGTGGTCGCCAGTTCGTCGAGTTGTGCGCGGTCGAGGTCGTGCGCCTCGTCGACGATCAGGTGACCTGCGGGGGCATCGCGTGTGGTGCCGGAGGTGACGGAGTCGGCGTCCAGCGCGGGCAGCACGGCACGCGTGTACGTGCGCAGGGCGGCCGTCGGCACGACGATGGTGACGGTGGTGCCCGGGTCGGTGTGCGCGAGCCACGCCGCACGGTGCAGGCCGACCTGCGTCTTGCCAGTGCCAGGCCCGCCGGCGACGACGAGGACACCGGCGGCGGGCCGGGTGACGGCGTCGTACTGCTGGCGGCTCAGCGTCGCGGTGGCCGGATGCAGGATGCCGTCGCGGAAACGTTCCAGCTGCGCGTGCGCGGCCGGGCCGAGGACGTGTTCGGGCGCTGCGCCGTCGGTGGGTTCGCCGGTGGGCTCGTCGTGTACCGCGCTGAGCCGACGGTCGTGCTGGACGAGGACACGGCGCCGGACGGAGGACGGACGCTCGTAGAACGGCGCCGCGGTCGGTTCGTACCAGGCGTGCGCCAGCACGGTGCCGTCGTCGTCGGTGACGTGACGGCGGCCGACGTAGATGGTGTGGGCGGAGTCCGGCTGGTTCGTGTCGGCGGCGAACTCCACGCGGCCGAACAGCAGCGGCGAACTGTCGGGTGGCGTCGGGGCGTCAGCGTCGGCTTCGGTGACGGCTCGGCACACGCGGTCCAGATGCCGCTGCTCGGTCGCCAGGTCCGGATGATCCGGGTGATCCGCCACGTCGGTTCTCCTGCTCGGTGATCCGTCAGCGCTCCACGGTAGGGCAGGCGGGCCAGGGGAGCGTTACGGGAGTTCGCCCGGCTGCGGCTCGCGGAGGCCGCGGTCGGTGAGGTCCTTGAGATGCTCGAGCCAGCCCTCCGGCGCGGACCGGAACCCGACCGACTGCGTCGCGGACAGGTCGACGGCGGCGCTGATGTCGGCGAAGGTCAGGCCTCGTGTCTCGAGCCACGCCGGTGCGCCGGCGCTGCTGAGCTCGGGCGTCTCGTTGACCGCGTGCAGCATGTAGTCGGTGAGCCGGCGGTGGCCCCAGTCCTCGGCCGGGACGGGGTACGGGTCGCCGGGCGCCGGTTCGGGCCCGAACGCGTCGTACCAGACGTTCCGGAGCCACTCGTCGGTCATCCACTGCGTGTCGCCCTCGGACGCAGGCGCGAACGACGAGTCCCGGATGTGTGTCGCAAACTCTTCTTTGAATGCCTGATATCTACCGCGAGGATCGTTGGAGAGCTTTTCTGGCACTTCCTCACAGGCTTCGATGTAAATTCCAGGCTCATCATCTGCGAGATTGAATCCGCTCCCGAAGATTGCCCGGAACGTTTTGCTCGCGGGTATCATCAGAGTTCCTCCAGTCGCTTCGTCTGCGTACGTTGAGCATCTACCGGGAAGCAGGTCACCAGTCGCCAGCCGTCACTGCTGTGCTTGAACACGACCATCGCGCCAGGATCCGATCCGCTCCGGAGCGGATCGTCGGGGACGCCGTGCACAGCTGGACCGCCGTTCTTCATGGCGTACTTGCGTGCTGCGATCCAGTCTCGCTGAGTCTCTGGATGCCCGGTCCCGGAGCCTCGGTAACCGGTAGCGTCGTCGGGACTGAGATCGGCTTGGTCGGCAGGCACATGTATCGCGAGACGTGTGTCCTCGGCGTTTGCGTCGAGGAACTGATCCAGATTCTGGGCGCGCGTGCTTGCAGCCGTAAGAATTGCGTTGATTGGTTTGGCGAGTGCTTCGGGTGACGTGAACCCTCCCGTCGAGGTTCCTGCCCAGTGAGCCGTAGTGACGCGGTTGTCGGCACTGACCTGCCAGGCGTCCTGTCCAGTGGGGTCTTTGAGCCAGACGAGCCTCGCCAGGTGGGCTTCGTCGGGGATCTGCGGGCCGTGCTGCTCGATGGCGTGGCTCGTCTCGCTTGTGAGCAGAGCCGCGCCCTGGGCACGGCACGGTCCATCGAACGTGTCAGCAATAGATGTGGTGGCGGCGTCGACGTCGTCAGTGGGTACGGGCTGGACGCGACCGGCGTCGTCGATGGTCAGGGTGACGCTGCGGTCGACGGAGGTGATGAGGTCACGGACGTAGCGGCGGGCGAACCCGGGCGGGAACTGGGCGGCGAAGGCGTCGGCGTCGCGGATCAAGGTCGTGGTTTCGGCCAGCGGCGGCAAGGTGCCGTCCACGCCGTGATGGGGAGCCAGCAACGTGAGCAGGTGGTGTACCTCGTCGAGGTAGGCGCGACGGCCCTCGGTCGTGGCATCGGTGACGTCGGTCCCCAGCCTGGCGCCGATGCCGGCGATCTCGTCGGCCAGCCCGCGTAGCTCGGGTGGCTGCAGACCCGCGAGCTCGCGGACGACGGCGTCGACTTCGCCGCGGGCGCGGTGCCCGAGGTCGTAGGCCTGACGCTCGAGGTCGACGCAGGTGCGCAACAGCCCTTCGATCGCCGAGCGCAGCTCGCCTCGCCCGCTCGCTGCGTCCAGCGCCAACGCCGTCCCCTTCCGATGCCGATGACACGGAACGATACCGATCGTGACACCGCGTGACGATCACGGCAGGATCGTCGCCGTGACGGGGGATCCGCAGGGCAACCAGGCGCGGACGTCTGCCCGTGCGCTGCTGGTCGACGACGCCGACCGGCTGGTGTTGATCAAGCGCGTGAAGCCACACACCGCTGCGTACTGGACGACGCCGGGCGGTCGGGTCGAGCCCTCGGACCGCTCGACGGTGACCGCGCTGCATCGGGAGCTGCGGGAGGAGCTCGGCGCGAACGCCGTCGTCGGCGCGGAGGTCTACGTGCAGGAGCCGACCGGCGCACATCCGTCACGACAGCACTTTCACGTCGCGCGGCTGTCGTCCCTGGACGCCAGCCTGCGCAGCGGTCCGGATGTGGACGCTGCCGCTCGCGGCGAGTCGGTGGTCGAGCGGGTCGATGTGGCGGCCGGCGGCGTCGACGCGATCGACCTGCGGCCGCCGGGTCTCGCGGCGTTCGTCCGCGCCGAGTGGCCAGGGATCCTGGGCCAGGCACGGCGGCTCGTGTGAGTGGATCCGCTGACCGATTCAACCCCATTGTTCCGATTGGCACGACCAGGCGCTCGGAGCATGTTCAGATCGAATGCGTCGGACTTCGCGAAGATGACGTCCGCCGACGAAAGAGGTTGACGTCGCCCACCTCCGGGCGTCGGATGATGCGCGGTGAGTACGTGGCAGATGTATCCCGGGACGCATCCGATCGACGACGACCTCGTACGAGGGCTGATCGCGGAGCAGTTCCCGCAGTGGGCGGAGCTACCGCTGCAAAGGTGGCTTTCCGGCGGCGCGGTGGATGCCCTGTACCGGCTGGGTGACGACATGGTCGCCCAGCCCCGAAGGCCCACCGCGGCGGGGCCGATGGGGTTGCTCGATGATGGCGGACAATGCTCGCCACGTGATTCAGGCGGTGCTGGAAGAAGGCTGAGACAGCGCAATCTCCTGTCCACTCAAGGCGCCGACTTCATCCAGCGATCCGGGCGTCGCGATGGACAGGGGTCTACGTCGGCGGGCAATGTGAACGTATGCCTCCAGCAGCGGATCGCGTCGTCACGGTCGCCGGACCTAGAGAACTACGGGAGGTCACCGAAGGGTTCACCGAGCCCGAGCCCGGACGCGTCGTCGTCGAGATCACGTATGCCGGCATTTGCGGCACCGACGTTCACGGATACACCGATGGACACATGTTGCCGCCGGCCGTGTTCGGCCACGAGTGGACCGGCAGGCTGAGCGCGGTCGGTGCAGGGGTGTCCGGCCTTCAGCGCGGTCAGCGCGTCGTCGGCGGTGTCGGCCCGGCGTGTGGCACGTGCCCACAGTGCGTCGCGGGCCACACCCGGCAGTGTGAAACGGCGTTCGCGGAGGCCAACGGGGTCGACTCCGAGGCACCCGACCACGGCGGATTCGCGGGTCGGATGCAGGTATCGGCACGCCGGGTCATTCCGGTGCCCGATGAGATCACCGACGTCGAGGCCGCGTTGGTCGAACCAGCGACGGTGACGTTCCACGCGGTGCGCAGAGTGGCGGCCGAGTTCGGCGCTCTGGTGGCCGTACAGGGCGCCGGCCCGATCGGTCTGCTGACGGCTCAGCACGCGCGTAACGCCGGCGCTGGGAACATCATCATCTCCGAGCCCTCAGCAGCACGCCGTCAGCTAGCTACCCGCCTCGGCTTCCACACCGTGGTGGAACCGGACGATCTTCAGGCTGCTATCAACGATGTCTCACACGGGCTTGGAGCGGACGTTCTCTACGAGTGCGCGGGAGTGGCCGCTCTCCTGCAGCCGTCCGCCGAGCTCGTACGCCGCGGCGGAACGCTCGCGCTGCTCGGCTATCCTCTCCAACAGTCCACGGTGAGTTACGCGGACTGGCAGAGCCGCGAGCTGACCGTGATCGGATCACTCGCATACAACCATGAAGACTTCCTCGGCACGATCCGCGCGATCGTCGGCCGCAAACTCGACGTGACAGCGCTCCACACCGGGACCGTCGACCTGTCTTCGCTGCGGGATCTCCTGGAGGAGCTCGACTCCGGCCAGAGCACGCACGCCAAGGTTCTCGTGCGTCCGGACGACTCACCCTGACCGTCGCGCTCGACCCAGGCTGCGGTCGAGTGCGGGAACCATTCGGTCGACCGTCGTAGCGTTGCACCGAGCGGGGATCCAACTGTGCGATGACGGCGTCGATCAAGGTGGCGTGGCCGCTCACTGACACGCGCTGCAACCGCTGGTCGGCCAGTAGCCGCTCGAGAGTGATCGACGGGGTCACCCGTTCACGGCGACTCGGCCGGGTACGAGCCGTGTGTTCGTGATCAGCCGGCTTGCCGGTGGTGGTCCAGCAGGTCGCGCGCGAGATCCCGCCCGGCGGTGGCGAGCTCGCCCGGCGCCGTGACGAACGCGTTCGGCCCCGCCACCAGCAACAGCACACCCAGGCGCTGCTCGACGGGCGTGCGCATGCGGGCGCGCAACTTCACCGACGCCTCGTCCTCGGCGACGACCTCCGAGCTCTCCGCGAAACGGTCGGCGACCCAGCGGTAGTCCTGCGGGACGACGACGTCCACCTCGTGCTCGCGGCGGTGTTCGCGGATGCGCTGGTCGAGATCGGCGGGACGGTCGAACGGCTCGTCCAGGATCGTCGCCTCGCGGATGCTGGTGAGCAGGTACGTGCCGAGAACGTCGCCGTCGTCGGTGGACTCCGCGGCTTCGACCTCCCAGCCGCTGCGGGTACACAGCAGCCGGTACGGCGCGATGATCCGGTCGTGCGTTCCGCCGCCCCAGACCGGCAGGTAGGTGATCCGGACCCGCCGCTGCCGTTCGATCGCTTCGAGCAGCATGCCGGCCAGCTCCGCCTTCCAGTGGTCGTCGCTCGGGCGGATGCCCCGCAGCACGGTGTCGCCGAGTGCGCTCAAGGCGTCGTGCAGCACGGTGTTCTCCGGCTCGACGGACAGCAGCGCGTGCCCGGCGCGGTAGACGTTGGCGAGCTCGGCCGGCGACGTGTGCACCACGCCGATCTCGGCGGCCGGCTGTTCGGTGGACGCGCGGACGATCTCCGCCTCGGCCGGATCGACCTCGTCCGGTTCGCCGTCCGGGCCGACGAACTCGATGCGGACCTGCCTGAACGAGTCCGGATCGAACGCCGGATCGATGTCGGCGCGGTAGAACGCCACGATCTCCTCGCGCAGCGTTGCCTCGTCCACGTCGAGCTCGGTGGCGAGCCGGCTCAACGGCAACCCGTCCGGATACATCGTCAGGATCCGCAGCGCACGCGTCACCCGGTCGAAGCGCCGGACGTACTCTGGAGACGCAGCCACGGCGGCTCTACTCCGCCAGCGTGGCCAGCTCGGCGACGAGCTCGTCTCGCACCTCCGCCGGCTCCACGATCCGCACGAGGCGGCCGAGTTCGTAGATCCGGTCCCGGAAGGCCGCACGGTGCGTCACCGGCACGGTCAGCCGGACGACGTCGTCGTCGACCTCCGAGAACACCCGACTGCCCAGCAGCATCTCCACCCGGGCGCGGTGCTCGGGCGTCGTCTCGACCACGACGTCCGTCGGCGGGTCGACCGCCCACGTCAGCGGGTCGAGCTCGGCACGGTGCGGCTCGTCGTGCGGTCGCGCGGTGCCCGGATGGTCGATGGTGACGGCGGTCATGCGGTCGGTGACGAACTGCTTTTCGACGGCGCCGCCGTCCTCGTGCCCGATCAGGTGCCACCCGGACGTGCCCGGCTGGACGAAATGCGGATGCACCACGCGTGGCTGCTGCTTGTAGGTGAAGTGCAGCAGGCAGTGGTACTCGAGGGCGTGCAGCACCTTGTTCAGCGCATCGTCGGTGCCGCGGACCGCCGGTGAGTGCAGCTTGGGGATCTGCGGCAGCTGGGTCGACTCGATGCCCAGGCGGTCGGCGAACACCGTGTCGCCGGCGATCAGCGCGGCGCGAGCCAGCTCGGCCTGCTGCTCGGGGTTCAGCCGGACCCGCAGCCGGTTGTCCCGGGTGAAGGCGCGGTAGACCGCGTTCTGCCCGCGCAGCGCGGTGCTACGGATGTCCCACCCGGCTCGGTTGAGCTCCTCGACCAGCCGCGTCAACCGGCGCTGATGATGCGCCGGATCGCCGCCGAAATCGGCGATCCGCAGCAATCGCGCCGCCGGTACGCCCTTCGGTTCGGCTGCGATCAACGCAACCACCACCCGTGTCACGCGTTCCAGCGGACCGAGTTGATCACGGCCTCCGGCCATGGCCACCCCTCCACAGCAGTCCCCACCCCGTCGATCATGCTAGGACCCTTCCCGGAACTCTGGCCAGACATGCAGGGCGTATCCAGAGCGAACAGGGCCAGATGAGGCCGAATCGTGACGACTCGGCGCGCTCGAACGAGCCTTCCGGTGTCGATCGGAAGCCGACCGATCCGGTCGCGGCATCAAACCCGGGGCGCCTCATGCTCCGGAGACGGCGTCGCCTGCCGGATCGCTTCGAGACGCGTCTGCCACGGCGGATGTTCTCGTAGTGGCGCGACAAGCCAGCGGAGTCCTGTCGGTACGTGACCGGTGTAGTTGTCCGCTATCCACGCTGCCGCTTCGGTCGTGATCGGCATGCCGATGGATGCCGCGAGCACGTCACAGGCGAGCTCCTCCCGGCGCCTTCTCCAGCTGTGCCACGCGACCAGCGCCACCATACTGGGAATGACGATGGGGATCGACTGCGGAAAGGTCAGCGAGAACAGTTCCTGGATCACCGTGAGGATGACCACGGTGGCGACGTAGGTACCGCCGACGAGCGCTCGGCGGCGGATCCGGTCTCGGGGATGGAACCTGGCTGCATGCGCCATCTCGTGCCCGATGATCCCTCGAGCCACGGAGTCCGGCTGCGCGGCGACCTGCCGCGCGAGCACGAGCTGAAAGCGCCGAGGAACGTGCCGCCGATGTCGTCGTTTCTTCGCGCGGGTCATGCGCAGCATTGCCGGGCTTCCACATTTGGCATCCTTCCGATCGAGCGGCTCGTCCGGGCACAGGTGCAAGACCTCGGGACTGTCGACCTTCAGGATGGTGGCCGCTTCGTCGACGATGGTCTGGAGGCGTTTCGCCTCCGTCCACCACACGTCGTGATCATCCGCTTCGAGGAGTGTGGATAGGTCACTTTCGCCCGTGTACCATTCCTCGCCGGGCATGGCATGACGTGCTCCTTCCTCGACACGGCGGCTGAGCCGATCTCGGTATCCGGGCGGTTCGGGTCGGTAGTCGCCGACCTCGGGGGCGGCGACACCGGCAGCGGTTTCGTGAGCGGCCGTCAGATGATCGCGGTCGAGGCGGTGTGTACGGCACCACGTCGTCGTCTGCTCGTCGATGTCGCAATCGGGACGCATGCCATGCGACGCCAGGGCCCGCATCGCGGTCGTCCGCCGGGTGAAACCCCAAGCGTCACCAGGTACCGGGTACGGATCGCCAGGTGCAGGTTCGGGGCCGAAGATGTCGAACCACAGGTCACGCATCCACTCGTCGTTGGTCCATTGTGGCGTGTCCAGGGTCAATGGACGGTGCGACGAGTTCCGGATGCACTGGGCGAGATCGTCGCGGAGTTCGCGCATGTGCTCGGGCAGCTCGTCCGTCTCGGCGGCGCGCGCGACCTGGGAACAGAAGAGCAGATACTCATCGGGGTCGCGGACCGATAGGCGCTGCACGAACTGGATTCGTCGCCGGTAGTCCTCGTCTGGTGGTGGAACCACATTCGCCTCCTGGGCGGTGACGTCGCGTCGGGGTGCTTCGAGCCGTGGTGAGCGCTCGTCGCTTGTAAGTGCTGCGAACGTGGTGGCTGTGACTAAGAGCTCTGTAGAGCTTTGTGGCTGATCGGTGAAGCACTCGTCAACGGAACCGTCGTCGCCTCGGCGGTGTTCAGCGTTGTTAGTGTGACTGCGTGATCATGGGGCAGTCAGTTGACCCGACGACGCTGGGAGACGGGCCGTTCCTGATCTCGTCGGAGGGCGAGTACGGCGGGCAGGCTCGTGTCTTCGTCGACGTCGTTCGCGGACCGCTCGACGCCGGCAGCGTCACGCGGGTTGTCGGTTCACGCTGGGACTGGCCCGAGGATCGTCGGTTGGACGGTCTGCCACAGTGGCACGGCGTCTCGCCGCATCTGTCGTGGCGCACGGAAGGCCGTTGCCCGTGGAGCATCCAGCTCGCTCCGACCACGCCACGTGTGGCCGCCGTCGTCGAGGAGCTGCTTCGCGACGGCCGCCCGACCGATGAGGGCGTCATCGAGCTCGCGAGCTGGACGGACGCACAAGCCGATCGACTGGCGACGTTGGCTCAACAGGCCCGCCGGAAGCTCTCGCCCGATCTCACCGCACCGTTGTGGCTGATGTCCTTCGACGACGCGGACGATGCCGAGGCGTACTTGCGTGAACTCGAGTACGAGCTCGGTGAACGAACGCTTCCACCGGGAGAGGTGTCGTTCGGGCCCGGGCCCTGGATGGTGTACTCGGTTGGGTATCAGGGTGACGTTCATGAGGTCGACCTCATCTGGGGTGAAGCGCACCGATACTCGATCGCGGGTTCGCTCCGTCGGTGCTGGGGCTCCGGTGATCAGGTGCTTGAGCTTCGCGGGCGGTGGTGGGACGTGGAACGCGATGGTCACATCACGATCTTTCTGGGCGACGACCCGTTCCAGGTTGAACTGTTCGCTGTGAGCCCTGAGGTCGCTCGCGCTGTTGCCGCGTACAGGCCGTATCACTGTTGCGGCCCCGGCATTTTCGACCTGCCTCGGTGGACTGATGGTCAAGCGCGGCGGATCGCCGCTGTGCTACAGAAGCTCACGATCTCGGCGGTCTCGCTAGTCAGAGGGTCGGTCTTGGATCACGCGTTGCGTCTGGCCCGGCCGGAGCAGCTTTCCGAAGCGCTCGAGACGCTCGCCGAGCCAGCGGAGCGGCCGATCGACGCCGGGAGCGCGGCTGACCTCGGCGTGGTCTGGGCCGCGATCGAGGAACTGATCGCCAGCACCGACGTGCTGAAGGTCTTCATGGTGGGGGCGTGCGTCGCCGTCGAACTCTTGGGTGACGAAGGTCCGGGCGAGTACGGTTGCGTGCCCGCAGGCCCTTTCCACCTGCTGTGGTACCGGCAGGAGTACCGAGAACGTCGATTACTGCCGTTGACCGCTGTCGATCCCGCCGAGTTGGCGGCGTTCGTCACGGAGTCGGCCGATCAGGGTGACGCGGTGTGTGACGAGGTCAGGTTGGCGGCGGTTGGTGACGATCATGCCGAGGTGAGTGTTCGATACCGGAGCGGCAGGGACTACACGACTCGTAGGGGGCGCATTGAGTTGCCGAGCGGCCGAATCGTGCCCACAGTGGGGTAATCGCCGGGGCCGTGAGCTGACCTCGAGAATCCGCTCGTACAGGTCGTGGCACTACTGACGCTTCAGCAGACGATGGCCGCAAGGCGATTGCCGAACCGTTCCGGTGTTTCGGGTATTGACGCAGCCTCGCCGCGGGCGACGCGCCGAGCGGTCCATGCGGCTGCCGCCGCATCGAGCACGTCGTCCATGCCCGCCCTGCGGCCGGCGTCGCCGAGCTCGTCGGGGACGACGACTGCGTTGGCGGCCAGGAGTTCACGGCGCTGGTAATGGCCCGACCACGTCTTCTTCGGGGCTGACACCGGTGAATCACCGTTCATTGCGGCGAACGAGACTTCCGGATGGCACTCGACGACAGTGGTCTCGTCGTCGCCACCAGTGTCCGGTCCGCCCTTGTCCAGCCAGCGATCGACTTCGAGAACCTTGTGTCGTAAAGCCCAGCCCTGTTGGGTCGTGCCCTTTGAGGTAGCCGCCACTTGCGCCTGATTGGCTGCTCGGAAATCGATCGCCTCGTACGCTGCGCGGACGAGAGTGGTGAAGACTGCTGACCGACGCGGGCCGAGGAGCTCGCGCGCCAGCCGGTCCGCCTCCCGGGGGCCGTTGGTCGGAAGCCCGATCGGGATGTCGATGGCCACGACACGTGGTCTGCCATCGGCGCTGACGTTGTGCACAAGATCAGCGATCGTGGTCGCGAACCAGCCTCGGACGTCGTCGCCGACAAGGCTGATGCCGACCCAACCGGCGCGGCACGCATCGACTCCAAGCACGTGATCAGTCATGGATACCCCTGCCATCACCGGGCTGATCAGCTGGACGGGAACTCGTCTCCCGATATCGCCGCCGCGTGCGGCGATAATCGCTCGGTCGAGAAACCGTGAGTTCGTGCGCAAAGAACCCCGGCGCGGCACCGCTGTAGCCACGCGCCGGGGTCTGCCAGCTTCACGGGTGTTACAGCACCTCCACCAGCGCACACCAGCCTAGGCGGCAACAGTTCGGCGAGCAATGCGTTGACGAGCAGTGATGCGCCAGTCACGATGATCGGACAACTACATCAGAGATTGTCGCTCGATGTAGCCACCCAGGTGGTTCGCGAGCGGCTGTTACAGCGGCTCTCGTGAGCCTCCGCCAGTAGGTCTGGAGGGCCGATGCACCGCTGTAACAGGCATGGCGACGGTGACGTGCCGGAGTGCTGGACACTTCGCGCGTTGCGCCGTCTCCGGGAACACACCGCCGTGATGACAGTGATCTACGAGGACGTGCGCCCACTGGGCAAAGGTCTCGCCAAGGGCGCGGTCGTCACCTCCGGGTGTTTCGCTGGTCTCGATGTCCTCGAGCAGGTCGTTGCGCTACTGGCGTAGTCGCAGCGACTCTCGGTGGAGCGACAGGACCCGACCCGAGGGCCGGGTCCTGCGTGCGTCCACCGGTATGCGCCTGGGTTCAGCGCAGTGGGGCGGCTGCCAGATCGAGCTCACCGATGACGGCGATACCGTCCACTCCCGACGTCGCCGTCAGCCGCACGTACTTCGCCGGGTGCGGCCGCGACCAGGTGTCGGTCTTGGTCGCGGTGTTCACCGGCCAGGTTCCGGAGCTGACCTCGGTGAAGTTCTCACCGTCGAGGCTGGTGGAGACGGTGTAGCCGGTGATGTTGCCCCAGTTCTCGTTGCGGTACGTGTCCAGCCGCGGCTGGTAGGTGAGGCCGTGGATGGCGCGCGGTCGGTCCAATTCGAGCGTGATCGACTGCGGCAGCGGAGCCTTCGGGTCCCACTCCGAGCCCCACATCGTCTCCGGACGGCCGTCGATCGCGCGGTCCGGGCTGTAGAAGTGGTGGTCGAACAGGCCTTCGTGGGTGCTGGACGCGCTCGCCGTCATTGTTTCGTGCGGGACGAACCGGGGCGCCTTCTCCGTCGGGGTGATCTCGACGTCGTCGAACTGGGCCCGCTGGTACGGGCTGACGCCGAGGCCCACCATGCCGGTGGTGTGCGTGCCGTCGCTGACCCGCGCGAGTACGTCGCCGTCGATGGCCACGACGATCTGGTCGTCGGTGAAGCGCAGCGTGAGCTCGTGCCACGTGTCCAGGCCGAACGGCGTCGCCGTCGTCCCGCTGGCCAGGTCGGTCTCCGCGCCGTAGGCGTCCTCGGCGTAGAGGCGCCATTGCCCGGCGTCGTCGACACGGAGGTGGTAGCCCGGGTGTGTCTCCCGGGTGTGTGTCTCGGACCGGCCGACGAGTTCAACGAAGCCCGGCTCCTCGAGCATCGCGTCGGTGGTGATCTCGTAGTCGCCCCACCACTGCGGGTCGCCCATCACCGTCGTCGGCATGTCCGGGAGGGAGCCGCAGTGCCAGCACACCGGGTGCTCGGTGATCACCTGGCGGTAGCAGGTGCCGTCGCGGTCGCCGCCGCAGTCGGCCGGCTCGAAGGCGCCTTCGAGGTCGGCGAAGTACGGCGCGGTCTCGTGCTCGCCGAGCCCTTCGAAGTCCTCCGCGTGCGGCAGGTCCATGTGCTCGTCTCGCCCGGCGTCCGGGGTCGCGGAGCCCTTGTGCTGCCCGGTGGTCGTGCTGAGCGTGTACATACGACCCGGCTCGAGGGTGACGGAGTAGGCACCGTCGGCGGGCGTGGTTGCGCCCTGCTGGACGAACCAGTCGCCGTCGTCGGGTGACTTCACCTCGGTCGACCAGACGTGCACGTCGCCGTCGGACAGCCCGCCGGTGACGTCGACGTCGAGCGTGGTGGGGCCGTCGGCGTCGACCGTCTCGACCAGCATGGTGTAGTCGCCGGAGTCCGGGTCGCGGAGCGTGGTGTAGCTGGCGCCACTGTCCAGGTAGCCGCTGGCGCTGTCAATGTAGCGCCAGCCCGGTTCGGTGAACTGCGTGACGTGCGCGTCGACCCACATGCCCGCGCCGAGCTCGTAGTAGCCCGACCACGGCTGCTGCGCCAGCATCAGACCGGTGCCGGCGGTGCGGACCGTGCTGTAGAAGCCGGCCATCATCGACCAGTTGAACATCGCCGTCGTGCGCGAATCGATGTACGAACGGGTCATGGCGCGGGCCAGCGGTGCGGCGCCGGACTGCGCGTCCTGGCTGCTCTGCTCGCTGATCCACAACGGCTTGTCCAGGGCCTTCGCCTCGTCACTGCTGGCGCAGCTTCGGTACGGCGAGCGCCAGCCGCAGATCGTGTGCACGCCGACGATGTCGACGGCGTCGCGGAAGGCTTCGTTGTCGGTGAGTCGCGACGCGATGCCCCAGTAGTTCGGCGGGCGGTGGTCGTCGTCGGCGACGATCTTGACGTCGGGGTGTTCGGCTTCGAGGGCTTGGTCGAGCTTGACGAAGAAGTCGCCGTGGTGAAGCGCGCCGCTCTCGTTGCCGCCGCCGAGATAGTCGATGGTCAGACCCTGCTGTTCGGCGCAGCCGAGCCATTCGACCAGATAGTCGACGTGCTCCTGAGTCCACTTGTCCACCCAGCCCGGCAGGCCCCAGACGAGGCCGTACAGCTTGATGTCCGGGTTGCGCTCCTTGGCCTCGTGCATGAGCCACCACTCGAAGCCGCGGTTGCAGTCGAGGTCCGTGGGGGTGCGCATGTGGCTCGGCTCCGCGCCGGACGTCGAGTTGGTGTCGCCGCCGATCTCGACCTTGAGGGTCTGCAGGTTGGCGCCGTAGTTGGGCTTGAACAGGTAGTCGAGGATCTGGCTGCGCTCCGGCTCCGGATAGTCGACCAGCAGGCGCGACGAGCTGGCGCTGAGGGCGCCGACGCCGTCGAACGTGCGGCCGGGGTCTTGGCCGTTGATGTGGATCTGCTCGGCGGGTGGGGCGGTGTCTTGCTGGGCGGGGTTGGTGGGCTCGGCTGCTTGGGCGACCAGCGGAAGGGTGACCGTGGCAGCGGCGGTGGCGAGGGCGAGAAGGGTGCGGGGACCGGGGGCGAACCGTGCGCTCGGAGGCATCGTCGTGACTCCCATCACGTATGAGTCCGGATGACAGAGGTCTTACCATTGGCTGACGAATCGGTCAACAGCGGCGAATCCGGGGCGTGAGAGACGTGGTGTGCCCCGAGCGAGCGGACCACGACATTGGTCGCGTCCTGCGACGGAGCCAGAATGGCCGGTCATGACGGTGAAACGTGTACTCGCCCACGTGGTTCGACGTGTTCAGTGAGACTCGGCCATCCACCGATCGCGAGAGGAATTTCTTGGCCCGGAACCTGCCGAAGCCTTGGTGCGGGCGCGTCCTCGACGTCTGTTGTGGTCGAGGACGACTCAGCGCGCCACTGGCGCGGGCAGGTTACGAGGTCGTGGCCGTGGACCGAAAACACCGAAGCTCTCGCTGTCGCCCGTAGGTGTCATGCAGGGGTGCGTGTGGCCGAGCTCGACGTGCGGCATCTGCGTCATATGGCGGGCTGGTTCGACGCCGTCATCTGTATGTGACAGAGCTTCGGGTTCCTGTCCAGAGACGAGAATGAGCAATGGTTCGCCGACATGGCCTCCAAGCTCGTTCCGGGTGGCCGGCTGATCCTCGACGTCTACAACGGCGACCACTCGCCGAGACGGGACGGCGCGACGAGGACGACGACACGGGCCGGCGTGGTGGTCGAGACAACGACCTCGATTCGCGGCGACAGGCTCGGCGTCGACCTCGCTTACGACGGCGACACGACCGACTCGTTCGACTGGCAACTCTTCACCGCTGACGAACTCGTCGACATGGCGCAGCGCCACGATCTCGAGTGCCTACTGAGCTGCACAGACTTCGACGAGCGCAGATCGATCGAGCCGCAGAGCGCATCTATGCAACTTGTCTTCGATAGTGGCCGAACGGCGCGAAGGCGTCCAGCCACGCCGACCATGACCGAGGGCTGCGTAGCTGGCTCAGGGCATGCTCGGTGAGTTGGCCATTTCACGGGCAGGTCGCGCCTGTCCATGGACACACATCAGGGTTGTAGGGGCGCGCAAGCTTCGTCCGGAAATCTCCCGTGCTTACGGTTGACTCCCCTATCCAACGAGCAAGGACCAGGCCAGACACGTGTGCGGCTCCGGCCTGTCGAAGCGCAAGGGCTGCCGACTGGAGATGACCGCCCGAGGCCCACGTGTCGTCGAGTAGCAGAACGTGCGCGCCGACGTCGTGGACGGGATCTGCGGTGAAATTGTCGGCTCTTGCGGCACGGGGATCGACGACGTCTTCGCCGGGATGCAACGGAATTTCCGGCAACGGGACCATGCGCGCTACCAAAGCGTGTAGGGGGTGTCGCCCTGAGCGTCCGGCAAGGGACGGGACTGTTGCCCAACTCGTCAACGGCGACCCAATGAGACGTCCGGGGCACCCTGAGTGCAGCGATAGTGTGACGAGGCTCAGGGTCGCAACTATTCTGCGGTGCTCCGGGGCGACGGGAGGCTGTTTGTATCCGTGCATCAAGTAGCCGGCCTGAGTTCCTTTCTTAGCATATATGACTGGTGCTACCAGGTCTGCAAGCTCGTTTCTGTATTGTTGTTGATGGCCTCGACACGGATAGCACGTCTTGTAGCCGTTTGTGGGCGTGGTACAGATCGAACATGTCTGCCGCTGGATTCGTACGGTGTTACGAAGATAGCCGCCAGCATGGCTGACAAGGTAATCGGCAAGTTGAGCGACGTCAGGCTTCTCAGCCATGTCACAACTCGACGAGTGAACGCAGAGTAGAATCGATCAGTTCTTGGCTGCGGATGAGTCCCAGAATGGTGGTGACCACGTCATCGGCGGTATCGGCAATTGTGACACCAGGCTGGTCCGCAAGCTCCTTGCCCCAGGCGTTGTGGTCGACGACGTCGCGTCTGAGAATGACCGGGCGGCCATGCTCAGTCGCCATACGGGCTTGCGCGCGGGCCCCACTGTGCTCGCCTGCTTCGACGACCACCGTGGCCCTGCTGTATCCGGACATCGTCGCATTACGCATGAGGAACGTGTGTTTCTGCGGCGGCGCATCCGGAAAGAACTGGGAGATGACGAGGCCGGTTTCGCTGATGCGAGCTTTCAGCCCTTGATTCTCTTTCGGGTAGACCTGGCTGATGCCAGTGGGAAGCACGGCGACCGTACGACCACCTGCGTGTAGCGCTGCTTCGTGAGCGGCGGTGTCGATTCCGAGTGCGAGTCCCGCCGTAACGGTGATTCCTTCACCGACGAGTGCCGACGCGACGTCACGAGCGAAGGCGAGTCCGCGCTCTGAGGACTTCCGTGACCCGACAACGGCGACCGCGGAGTCGTCCGGCTCGGACTTTCCGTCGATGAACAGGAACGGCGGTGCTTCGTGTATGCCTCGCAGAGGGGCGGGATAGTCAGCGTCCAGAAACGTGACGAACCGCAGTCCTTGCTCGCCCCATGCCGAGATCGTCTGCTCCGCCGCGTCTATCGGGTCGGAGCCATTAGGCGGTGGCGTGAGTGTGGGCGGGACTAGCCGATTCCATACGTCGGTAGCGCTACCGGCGTCGATGATCTGTTCTGTGATCTTCGACCACGATATCCGCTGCGGTCGGGTTTGAAGCAGAGCAAGCAGCGCGACCCGCTCGTCATGGAACTCACTCTGCATGACACCAGCCTACGGTCTGGCACGAGGACGAGGTCGTCCGACACGGTCGGTTCACCGGCTGAGCTTGCCGAGTCGACCGGATGTGTATCGCGTACAGCCGAGCGGACTTGTGAGAGGACGTACTGCGTCAACGTCGCGTGGGGCTGGTCGTGTGCGTCGGAGGCATCCGGCTGATCGGTGCGGCATATGAGTGAGCGTGGCGGCGGATCTCGTTTGTTAGCCGCTGTAGGTCACTGACCAGGTCGCGGACCGGGCGGCGGATGTCGATCGAGGCAACGTCGATTCGGGTCCCACCGTGCTCGATCGTCGCTGGCGGTGGGACGTCGTGGCCCGAGGCGTAGACGAGGACGCCCTGTCGTAGACGCAGCGCCGTCAGGTAGGCGTGCATCTGGTAGACGTCGCTGTTCGGAATGCTGCCCGTCGGCCTCTTGTACTTGCAGTCACCAACGAAGACGCATCTGTTGCCGATCCACCACGACAGGTCCGGCTCGAGTCGGAGATTGCGTTCGACGTCGAGGTAGTTGGCGGGCACGTGCGCACCGGGCGGGAACTGGCGGTCGGTCAGCCGCAGGTGTTCCTTCAAGCAGACCCGGACGAAATCCTCGAACACGGTGTTCATGTTGACCAAGAACGACGCGAGGTCGTGGTGTCCGGCCTGTGCCTCGGCGACTGCGCCAGACAAGACGAGTCGTGCCAACGTGACGGCCGGACGGTAACGGTCATTGAGTCGTGTCCACCGTGGCTCGGGCACGTTCGCCGGGTCGAACCGGACGTCACTGACCTCGTGGAGTTGTTGCCTCATCCAGGTGAGTTCGCGTCGGCTGTCGACGTGCCGCAGGCGGAGACGCCCCAGCGCCTTGGCAGCTGCGCGGATCAGCTGGTGTTCCAGGATGTCGTGGTCGTAGTCGTCGTACGTCACGGCGACGGGTAGTGGCAGGCCGGCTCGACGGCTGAGCTGCTGCCCGGTGTCGATACGGCCGCGGATGGTCGTGAGGTCGTCTTCGGCTCTGCGGTACCCTTGCAGGAGACCGCGACGTAGCGCTTGGCGCGTGAGCTGCGCGAGAGCCGGGATCGCAGCCTCTGCGAGGTCCGTGTCAGACGTGACGAATGCCGGCGAATCCTTCCAGGCCTTCGGGTCGATCGCGTACGAAGCCAGGGCAATGACCTGCGCGACACCGACCTTGGGTTGGATCTGCAGCTGCAAGTCGCCGACGCGAACCACTCCGACGTGACTGCCGGGGGGTCAGGTCGTAGCGGTCGACCTCACCCGGTGTTGGAGCGATCGTGAGCGACGGGACGAGCGCAGCGAGCTGGTCGCGCTCGAAGGTCGAAAGCTGATGCCCGACGGTCGTGCGCCACTCCCGTGCCTCGATCAGCCGAAGCGTCACGGTGACTCCGGGTACTCGTCCGCGCTATCCGGCCCCGCCGCCATACCTGCGTCGACGGCGCGAGCCTGACGCTCGACCTTGTCACGCAGCCGACTCAGCTCGAAGTCCTGGAGCTGATCAGGATCGGCGAAGAATTCCTCCTCGAGATACGGCAGGACTGAGTGCTCCCAGATCAGTTCGAGGCTCTCCTCGTCGAGGTCCTCGCGGAGGAAGTGGCTCGGGCCTATGGCGAGGTCGCGGTCCTTGAGCTGCTCATTGGCCGCCTCGACCAACTTGACGACGTGCTGCATCTCCGGTCGGCGAGCTGCCAGCCATTCCGACAACAGCTTGTCGATCGGTTCGCGATCGGGAAAGAACGCGAGGAAATGGAACCGGCGCCGAAGGGCCGCATCGAGAAGCGCGATCGAACGGTCCGCGGTGTTCATCGTCGCGATGATCTTGAGGTTGCTCGGAAGCGAGAACGGCACGGACGAGTACTGCAAGCGCATTTCCTCGTCACGGTATTCGAGCAGGTAGTAGAGCTCACCGAGCACCTTCGACGTGTTGGCACGGTTGATCTCGTCGATGAGTAGGACGTGGTCGACTTCGGGTCGGTCTTGCGCGGCCTGGGCGAGCCGTTTGAGCGGGCCGTCGACGATCTCGTACGAGATCTGACCGGCGTCGTCGGACTTGGGCCGGTAGCCCTCGACGAAGTCCTCGTAGGCGTACGACGGATGGAACTGGATCGTCTCCACCGACCCGCCGCCATGCGCGACGAGCGCGGCCAGCTTTCGCGCGACGTAGGTCTTGCCGGTTCCGGGTGGGCCGTAGAAGACAATCTGACGTTTGTCGTGAAGCAGCCTGACGGTCTTCCGCAACCAGTCCTCGGAGAGGAAGAGTTCGCCAGCGAGCTCGGCGACCGGGTCGACCGGCGACGTGTCGTCTTCGTCGACCTCGCGTTTCAGCGCCCACCACGCGAACTCTTGCATGCCCCAGGCGTCGTCCGGGAAATGCGGCTTCAACGCCTGATACACCGTGTCGTTTGACCAGATCGCCGCTTGCCCGAGCGTCAGCCCCGTGGGGATCGGCGGCAACTGCAGGAGGCGTAGGACGTCCTCCCGTCCTACTTGCTTGCGTGACTTGGTGACGTACGTCGGGAACCAACGATCCGGCAGCGTGACGGCGAGGGCTTTGGTGATGAGCGCCTCGCCGAGCCCTGGTACGCGGCGCTCGTCAGACTGCAGCGCATCGATGCGCTCGTGTAGCTCACCCTCTCCGTAGAGCAGGTACCCGAACGCGTCGGCGACGCGCCTGATGCCTTCAGGCGTTTGGAGATGCGTATTGAAGCCGGGCTGCGGGCCTGGCGATCCATAGACGGGGCCGGCGAAACGACGCCACTCATCGACGTCCGGCTCCGCCAACGCCTCCCGGCTGAGTGAGGCGGCGAGGTCCTCACGTTCACGGTGGCGTTGTACGCGCCCTTCGGGCGGGTAGCCGATCTCGTCGCGGAATCTGGCGACGAGCGCGCCGAGGTCGTTCACGGTCTGTCCCTTCACGAAATTCGCGTAACCCGTCTTCTCGTCCGCGCTCCACGTTTCCGGTGCCTCGCCAGCGAACACGGTCCACAGCAGCCCCTGAAGGTCGAGGCGGTCGCGTTGCGGACGGCTACGCTCGGCGAGCTTGCCGCCGTACGTATCGAGAAAATCGAGCGCGGCGGCGTAGGCGCCATGCGGGGTCTTGCGGTCTGCGGGATCGAGACCGACGCTCCGGTAGGCGTTCTCGAACACGGTGAACTTGTAGATCGGCAACTGTGTGGCGTCGATCGCCGTCAGCAGGAACGACGCGAGATTGGCCCGCGATCCCGGACCGCTGAGTTCGTCCGGCAGGTGCGAGGCGAACGTTCGGACTGCTTCGACCGGCTCCAACTCGATATCCCATAACGCCTCGAGTGCGCTCTGTGCCGCGGCCGGGTCGCGGGCTGCCCAGTCGAGGAACTTGCCGTGGAAGTAGAAGCTCGTGAGGTTGTTCGGCGGCTGGAACGCTTGCTTGAGCCCGGCCAGCCACTCTCCGCCCGAGTTCATCGCCGATCGGACCCCCTCGAGCATCGCGGCGATTTCGAGCTTGTACCAGCGTTCCAGGTGCTCTGAACTCGCACTTGGACAGCCAATCGGTGACCTCGCCACCGGTCACCGTGCGGCGGTTCTCCGCGTCGAGCATGTCGCCGAGCCGCCGGCGCAGCGCAGACGTGCTGCGGTCGCCGCTCAAGTGCTCCAACAGGCGGTCGCGCAACGTCCGACTGAAGCCGACGTAGAGGGGGTTCCCCGTGGGATCGAAGACGACCATGACGCCCGGTTCGTTGGGTACGTCGGCCATGTTCGGGCGCGCGAACGCCCGGCGCGGGGCAAGTCGAGAATCGTCTGGCATCGTCATCGCCCTTCATCCGCTCCGGGGCCACGCTCTGGACGTCGTGGCCTCGGAGCGACATCACGTCAGTTCCTGTGCACGACCACCAACTCGTCTCTTGCTCGGGTGGCTGCGACGTATCGCAACGACCGAGCACGCAGATCTGCGTCCGCTCGTTCCGACGGATCCAAGGATTCGAGCCGGGCCAGTTCCCCCGACGACGGCCTGCCGGGTACGAGGACCACCTTGGAGAATTCCGTGCCTTTGGCGCGATGCATCGTCATCACTGGGACTCGTCCTCTCGGGGAACGTTCACGGTCGACGGCCCGAGCGTCGGTGCCGTGCTCCGTGAGCGCCGTCACGAGACGGTCGCGGTGGTATCGGTCCCTCGCCAGCACCGCGACGGTCTCGTGGTCGTCACCGTCGTCGAGCCACTCGCTCACGTGTCTGACGACCGCGTCGATCTCGTTCGCCAGCGAGTCGACGACGTCGATCGTGGGTGCGGGACCGAGTCGAGCGGAGCGGTACCCCGTGGAGTCGAGCTCGTCCTCCAAGTCCACGTATTCGGCTCCGTCGAGAATGGTCATTGCGTAGTGCAGGTTCTGCGCAGTCGTTCGGTAGTTGAGTGTGAGGCGTTGCGAACGACCGACGATGGCGATCCCGTGACGACCGAGAACGGTGCGTGAGCCGTAGATGCGCTGGTGGGAGTCCTCGGCGATGAACAGGTCGTCCGTGCCCTCCGGCGCCAGAGCGCGCAGAAGCTGCCAGTGCGTCGGCGCGAGGTCCTGGCCTTCGTCGACGAGTACGTGATCGGCTGGGCGCTCGTCTTGGCCGGAGAGGTACGCGGCGGCGACGGCCGCGGCCTCGGCGAAGTCGAGACTGCCGTCGATTCTGCTCTGCGCGCGGTATGCAGCGATCAGAGCCCAGACGGCCGACCGCTTACCGCGATCGAGTGCCACGCCTCGACCGGAACGGCGTACCCGCAAGTACTCGGCCTCGTCGTGAATCTTGTTCGCCAAGACGACGTGCACGTACTCCGACGACAAGAAAGTTTCGTTCGCGATCGTGTGTGGGAGCGTCGTGCCCGTCGATTCGACGATTTCGCGCCATCGTGAACCCGGCGTGCGGACGAGGGGAGCCGACCGTTCTTCGCCGAGCACTTCACGTGTCGCGGTCTTGAGCCCTGTTCCTGCCCCGCGGAGGATCGCCGCGGCGAGTGCATCGATGCCCGAGACGTACACCCCGCTGTCGGTGAGGCTCTTGGCCTGGTTCGCCTGCGGATCGAGTCGCGCGAGACCGTCTCTGAGTGCTTCGGCGAGGTTCGTCGTGAACGTGGTGAGGACGATCCTCGCTGCCGGGTCACGGCGGGCGAGTTCACGAGCCCGATGTATGAGCACCACGGTCTTCCCGGTACCTGCTCCACCGGAAAGTCGGAACGGCCCTCGATAGCTGCGTTCGACGTATCGACGTTGCTCGGGGTGCAGGAAGACGCGCCATGCTCCGAAGTCACCGGCCTCGATGACGCGACGCAATTCGTCCTGGTCTCCGATGAACGCGTACTGCAGGGCCGCGGCGGGACGTTTGAGGGAGTCCAGAACGTCGGCATCCGAATGACTGTCGCCGTGCAGAACTTCTGGCGCCTCCTGGAGCTGCATGCGCTCGGCGATGTCGTGTGCGCGGTCGCCCGCCGCAAGGTCGAGCAGGATCGTTCCGATCCAGCCTTCGTGGTGTTGAGCGAGCTCCAGTACCGCATCCTCGTCTGCAGCAGACATGGCTCGATCGGTGACCTCGTCGGGGAGACCGAGGACGTCGACCAAGCCGGCGCGGTCGTGTCCGAGTTGCTCCAGAAGCGGTGGCACCGTCGGTGACGTCTGCCGCGACTGCTCGCTCGCCGGCTCTGGTGGCGCTACAGCGATCTCGTCGATTTGAGGCAGGCCGTTGACGGGATTGACTCGGAGACGGACCCGCTGAGCGACGGCGATCGCCTCGTCGTGTGGCCAGATGCCGTGGATCACGTAGTGGGTTTCGTCGTCGCTGTCGAGGCGGAACATCACCGCCCGCCAGGAGTCGTCGACGCGACCGGTGCGTACTCGTGGGTCGGCGGAGTTGTGGATGGGCTCGACGTGCAGGCCGGGGACAGTGTCGTCGGCGCCGAGCTTCTGCAGAAACGCCATCGCTTTACCTCGAACCGAACCGTCCAGGCGATTGGCGAGCTTGCCCATGATGATGGTCGGCATCAACGACCTCCGTCCGTCGGATTCGTGGCACCGAGGGCAGCCACGACCTCGTCGGCCGACGGATCGACGACCCGCCAGCCTGCAGCAGTGAGATCCGTCCGGTCTTGCTCCGACAAGTGTGTCGAAGCCACGGCGATCCGAAGATCGGGCCAAGACAGATCCAGCGGGATCCCGTCTGGGCCTTCGGCTCCGATCACGGGTGGCGGAAATCCACCGTGACCGGCGAGCGCGGACACGAGCTCTCGTTCGATGCCTGGAGCGGCCGCGTCGTAGGCGTCCGCCCACGCGCCGACGGGCCTGCCGTGATCCGCGGCGTCAGTTTCGGCGACATCTGGAGTCACGAGGCTCGTCGTGGTGACGACGGTCGGCCAGTCGCGGAGCGACAGAGCGTTCGACAACCGCAACCACTTGCGCCATGCGTCGCCGTGTACATCGTCGATGGCGTCGTCGCGATCGTCGAGCACGACGGCGACGTGGACGACGTTGTTGGCGTCCATCTCCACAGCGACGCTCAGCGCCCCGGTTCGGTCGACATGAACGCGGCGCTCTCCGGTGGGCATCGGCTCGTCGACCACGACGGCGCGGGCCACGTTCGCCAACGGAGTGCCATCGGGGACCTGGACGGGTTGTCCGTTCGAGAAGAACATCGGCACGGCGCGAGACACGTGGCACACGGATCCAGGCTGCGGATCGGTCACCCAATCGACGAGCCAGGCGATCGGGCCACGGCCCAGACTCCGATACGCCTCGGGTGGAGCGTGGAATTGCGGCACGTTCATCAGGCTGCCGGCGACGCTGGCGTTGTACCAGTGCGGTGCACCGTCGGCGCCGTTCTCGTCGGCGACGACATCCTCGAGGGTGACGCTCAGGACGACGAGACCGGAGTCGCGCAGGTTCGCACGTTTGCTGGCGTCGTCAGCGAGTCGGTTGACGGATCGTGTCGCGTGGTATGCATGACCGTCCGTGAAGATCGCCACGTCAGGCACGTTCATGTCGTTGGTCTCGAGCAGGAAGTCGGGCCGCGAATCACCCACGTTCGCCTGCGGTGTGAGCGTCCACTGGCGGTGTGTCCCGGGGAGTGTGAAGCGTAGTGCGTTGCCTGTTGGTCCGGGTGTCTCGGTCACCGCAGCGCCGTTCCGCCGTAACCGTCCAGCGAATTGGCGATAGAACGCACGCTCCAGATGTGATTCGGGCTCGTCGTGCGGCGGTACCTCGGTCACCGTCCACGCCGTCCCTTCTGCAGTCTCGGCGTCAGCGGACACCCCCAAGAGCGTGCGTAGGTGACGGTCGGCGGTGGCACGCGACACTCGTCGAAGCGCGCTCGGAGCCGTGAAGGGCAACAGGCACCGGTGGCAGGCGAGACGTTCTTCATGGCGACACGGGCACGTGCGAACCTGTTCCCACGCCAGAACGAGTAGGTCGCGAAGTCGGTCGGGAGCTGCGGTCTCGGTGAGGTAGCCGGTCCCGCCAGGCACGGTGTCGTGCAACAGGATGGCCTCGTGGTTGTCGGTGCCGTCGGACGACGTCGGGTCGACGACGTGTTCGACGCGAATGTGGTCCGGGTGACCGCCCATCTGTTCGCGCAGCCCGAGTAACAGTGCGGCGGAGAGACTCGGCACGGCGAAGTCGTCGCCGAGGCTGACGGACCGTGGCAGCCGGATCAGCAGACCCTGGGTGCGCAGTGTCCTGGAGAGCGCGACGGTCTTCGTCACTTCGGTGGCCGAGGTGCGGTGCGGACACCAAGGCCGGTGTTCGTGCGGTCGGTTCTGGCCCGTGTCGCTGTCCTTTTTGCCGCAGCCGCTGCAGACGCGGAACAGCATGCCCTGACGTTCGCCGCCGGCAAGCGTGCGTGTGGATCCGTGTCCAGGGGGTCCGAGGTTGATCCAGCGTATGTCGACGGAGCGCAGGTACGTGCACCCAAGACCGGTGCCTTCGACGAACCAGCGACGGTCGACGTGGTCCGGGTCGACGTCGGCGGCCGTGACGATCTGAAAAGCAACGTGCCCTCGCTGGTCATTGCGATCGGAGATCGCGACCTCGTCGCGTCGAACCTCGGCGGAGACCCGAGTCAGTTCGACGACGTCGAGCCGCTGTCCGGTGTCGTCGATGCCGCGGCTCCCGCAGCGTGGGCAGGACGTGACGGGGACCTCTTGACCGGACACCGCGACGTCGGCGGCGTAGCCACAGGCCGGGCAGAAGGCCCAGGTGCGGATCGAGGTTCCGTCCATGCCGAGGTCGACCGCGTCGACGGAGATTTCCCAACCTCGTGCGTAGAACGTCGCGCCGGGTGCGAGCTCGCGCAGCGCTTGTGCGGAGGCGCGGGCGAATCGTGCGCTGCCGTACTCGTGTACGCCGGTGTCCGGGTCGGTCCAGGACAGCCCGACGTCGAGGGTGACGGAGTCGTCGAACAAGGTGTAGTTGGGCAGGATCCCGTATTCCTCGAGAACGCTGATCCAGTACTCGCCGCGGAGGTGGCCCAGTTGTGCGTTGGTGAGCTTGCGTGTCGCGTTCGCCGATCGCAACGCTTGCTTGTCGTCGTCGGTCGCGGCGGGAGACTCGACTCGTGCTTCGAGTTCGGGCAGTAGCTTGTCGATCTCCACCTGCCGGCGTTTCAAGGTCTCGACGGTCTCGCGCCATCGACGGCTGGCGGTGCTGATGTGGCGGGCGAATCCACTGGTCCTGGGGCCCGTTACGGGACGGAGCCAGTCGTGGAGATCGTCGACGATCTCGGTGGGGAGACCGTCGAACGTGGCGAGAAACCGAGCCAGGTTCTCGTCGGCGTTCTGTTCGGCGTGGACGACGAGGTCGCCCAGGAACGTCCCGGGTTCGCTGGATCCCAGCGCCCCGGCCGCTGTCCTCGGATGGCGGCGGGCAGAGGCACGCGCGAACCCGTCCACCAGGGAAGCGGTGTACTGGCGGCGGAGTATCTCTTCCGCAGCCAGGTAGGTGGCCGGTGGTCGCACTTCACCGTCGACGACCGACAACGGATCACCGAGTTTCGGCAAATCGTCGCCGCGTCCGCTCACGAACGCGAGGTTGAGCGCACTGCCCGTCAAACGTCCGGCCCGACCGACCCGCTGTACGTACGACGCGACCGTACGGGGCAGCGATGCCAGAAACACGGCCGACAGGTCGCCGATGTCGATACCCATCTCGAGCGTGGGGGTGGCGACCAGCACGTTCGGGGCTTGCGGGCTGTCGGCGGCTTCGCGGAACCCGTCTTCGTGTGCCAGGCGCGTCTCGTCGTCGAGAAGACTGGTGTGTTCGCGCGCGACGATCCGGCGCATGTCCGGTGAGGCGTACAGGCGACGGTAGAAGTTGTCGGTCTGCGCCGTGGGCTGTAGACGACCTCGACAACGGACGTGCTGGCACGGTGCTCCGGTGAGCTGCTGGACCGTGGTCGTGGTGCCGGGAGTGGCGGCCCGACACACGTCGCAGGTGAGCAGGTGGCGGCCTGCTACGACGTCGGCTTCCTCGGTGGGAACGACGACGATCGCCGACGGGGGGATCGCGTAGACGGTGGCGCCGGACTGGCTGGTGGTGGTCGTCAAGACGCCGTCGTGGGCCAGCCGGCCGAGAAGCAGGCGTATGAGACGTGCACCGTCGGGTGGCGAGACGTCCAGTACCCGTGATGTCCAGCGGGCGTACCACGATTGGGCAGAGGTCACCGAGTCGAGGCTTCTGTAGGTGGTTGGCGGTGCGGAACCGCCGACCTTCGGGTACCCGGGCCTGGGCCGATCTCTGGGAAATGCGGGCATGCCAGCGCCCCGCGGACGGCCGCCCCAGATCGACCAGTCGCGGCCGTCGTCGGACCGGTACCGCTCGAACCACGGGTGATCGATGGCGCCTTGGGCACGCAGCCGGTCCAGAACGCCGCGCACCCATTGCACCAGCGTGGTGTCGTCGGGCCCGTCCGAGCCGAGTGTGTCCTGCCACGACGTGTTCTGCAGTGCGGAGCGTGCGACGCCGACCATGCGCACGGGCAGGCCGGCTTCGACTTCGGCCGCCACCGCGCCGGTGAGTTCGAGAGTGCGGCCGACGCGGGAGTTGAGGCCGAACTCCAGCGCTGCGTCGAGCGCGAGTCTCCTGCGGACCCGAGACCGAACCGAGGCACGCACCGACCGCAAGCTCGTCGATCGCCAGAAGTCCACGAACGACTCTCGATCCGCGCAGTCCGGCGCGAGAATGCGGTAGCGAGCGAAAGGGTCGTCGCCGGCCTGTCTCATCGCTTCGTCGACGAGTGCGTCGAGCGTCAGCGGGCCGTCGGCCACTGCTTCGCGGAACGCTGCGCGCAGGGTGAGGGTGTGGGACCGGGCCTGGACGAATCCCGCCCGGTGCGCGGCGTCCTGCACCGAGTCGGTGAACACCAGCGCCTTCTTCTCGTGTGCGTCGAGTGTCGGTGAGCCGAACATCGTCGACAGCGACACCGACAGGAGGGTGGCGACCGCGCTGCCGAGGAAACGGATTCCGTCTTCCTGCCGACACGAGGGGCACGTGTCCTTGCGGCTACGTTCGTCGGCCTCCGCTCCTGCGTTGGTGAGCACTGGGAGGATCCAGCCGTCGCGCAGGTCCGGGTCGTCTTCGGCGACCGCGGTGAGTAGTTCACGGTTGCGGACGGAGAACCAGACGAGGCCGTCGACACGCTCGCCTTCTTCGAGATGTGCGGCGGCTTCGGCGGGTGCGTACAGCAACGGTCGGAAGCGACCTTCGTGGGCGGCGTGCTGCTGCCGAATGCGCTCGTCGTCCACCGTGAGTGTGTTGCCGACGGGAGCGAGCCCGACGCCCCACCCGGATCGTCCGCAGTGGCGGCAGAAGACTGCGGGAAACGACGGGCGTACGTCTTCGGCGTCGTCTCCGGAGATCGGTGGGCCGTCGTCGCTCCATCGGAAGAGTGCCGTCGCGTCCGCGGCTCGATCGATACGGGTGGGTTCCCGGACCCACAGATGTACGTCCACCGACAACGCCGCGCGTCCGGTCACCGCTCTGACGTGGCCTAGCATCGCGAGCACGTACGACAGTGCCGTTTCCGCATGCGCTACGTTGCCGTTGCCGTGGTCGAAGACCCGTCCCGCGAGCGTTTCGAGGGCGAGTGCGTTCTGTGCGTGCTCCGCGAGGCGTCGGACCAACGGGTGTCCGCGACACAGGGCCGCCAACAGTTCCGGCTCGGCGTCAGCGAAACGGGAGGTGTCGACGCCGTACATCCAACTCAAGACGGCGTGGGCGACGCGCTCTCCGGTCGGATCGTGGCCGAGCGTGTCCACTGCCTCGACGACCGCGCCCAAGTCGAGAGAGCCGAGGTCCACCGGCTCGAACTCGGCGCCGGCGACCGCAGCGTCAGCGTCACCGATCCATTCGTCCAGATCGAGGCGAGTCTCGGTGACCACCGCGTCGGACTCGAAGCGTTCACCGAAGACCGTCTGCGCGAAATCGAGCATGACGGTCGGGTCGCCCTTGTCGCCGAGCGTCGCCGACGTCGCGACTGGTGTCATCAGACCGAGCGGACGTTCCCGAGCCGCGTCGTCGACATGAGGGTCGTCGTCGTGCCAATGACTCTTCAGGGTCAGACCGAGGCGACGCAGCAGCATGGCCACGTCCGTACCTTGGGCGCCGTCGTAGGTGTGGAACTCGTCGAGCACGAGATAGCGCAAGCTCGTGGCCGACTGTCGCCACAGCTCCTGGTCTTCGGGGCGAAGCAGCAGCTGGTCGAGCATCTTGTAGTTCGTGAGCAGGATGTCTGGAGCCGTGTCGCGAACGATCCCGCGATCGGTGATCAACCCGTCTGGCGTCACGGTTCTGTTCGCCTGCCCGGTCTGGCCGGTGAACAGTGCTGCCGTGACGTTCGCCAGCTCGGTGTGCGACGTGATCAGTTTCGCGAGCCGCGCAGCCTGGTCGTTGGCGAGCGCGTTCATCGGGTAGAGGATCAGAGCTTTGGTGCCCGTCTCGCCGTTCCGACGCGCACGCAGGACGTGGTCGAGGATCGGATACAGGAAAGCTTCGGTCTTTCCTGACCCGGTCCCGGTGGTGATCAACGTGGGCGACGGCCGACGCGAGCTGCCGCCGGCCGCGGAGGCGAGTCGGGTGAACGCGGTCGCCTGGTGGCCGTAGGGAGGGAACCCCTCGTACCACTCCAGTGCATCGCGCCAGCCTTCGTTAGCCGGGCGAAACGGCAGGCGGAGGCGTACGTAGGGCCCCTTGAACATGCCTGACTCCGGGTCGGACAGGAACCGGTCGAGCCCGTCGCGAGCGTCACCGTCGGTGAGGCCGAACGTCGTCGTCAGGTAGTCGACGAGGCTGTGCCGGATGCCGCTCGCCTGCAGAGTGGGGAGAAGTTCACTCATGAGCGTTCCTCCGCCAGACGCTCGAAGTGGGCGTACGCCTGCCGCATGTCCGCCTCCCGATCCAACGTCTGGAACGGCAGCTCGTAGGTGTAGGCGATGCCGGCCGGGTTCGTCGCGGTGCGTTCCTCCTCGGTGATCCTGTCACCCTTCTTCCGCCACACACTCAATACAGTGTTGGGTACCAACCGCCCGTTGGTGTCGTAGTAGTACGTGTTGCGGTCGTAACCGTAGAGGACAGCGAACTGTGTGCGGTAGATCGTGCACAGCTCGTCGGCCGTCAACCCCAGCGTGAGTGCGACGAGCGCGTCGATCTCGACCAAGGCCTGCCGACGGTCGGCAGCGATTCGCAGCGGAGCGTCCGTGCTCCACTCGGGCGCGACATCGCCCAGTGGACGGTGCCGATTGTGCTGGAACCCTCCTGCCCAAGTGTCATCCTGGAACTCCGGCGCGTAGCAGGCAGTCCACAGGTCCGCGTACGCAGAAGTGACGCAGTTCAGCCGGAGTACACGTAGGACGAGTTCTGACACTAGCGCGCTCTCAACGTAGGGAAGGTGACCAACCGTAGCGGCTGAGATAGTCGACTTGGGTGCCGTTCGAACGAAGAAGTCGGCCGACAACGACGAGACGTGTCCCGCTACGCATACAAGTGACTGGAGTGGAATATCCAAGGAGCCGACCGCTGAGACGCCATGAATATGTGCCGGTCCTGGCGGGACCAGGGCGGGCATCAGCGTTCGCTCCCCCGTATTTGCTGCCATGTTGCGCCAGGCGATGCGGTAGAAGTCGCGGGCGGAGCGGCGCGCATCGTCCTCACCCCAGTGGGTGTAGTTGCGATCGTACGCAGATCTGTCGCCGGCGGGCTTGTAAGCGGTGACGGGTACCGCATCGGGCGGCAGCGCCTCGAAGTCCGTCGCCGACCAGTCTGTATTATGCAGCATCGTCTTGTTCGGCGACTTGTACATCGGAGTGGCCACGAACAGATGCGGCCCTTGGAGGATCACGTCGCGCCACGAGTCGGGTGCGCCCCATTCAGACTCGAAATACCCCTTCTTTCGATCGATGCTCTCGTCCCAGCCGCGTGAGAACTGAAGGTCGAGCTCACCGATGCGTGGGGAATGCGACAGCTTCTCCAGCGCTGTAGCGGTGGATCGGTTGACAGCGTAGACCATCCGAGTTTCGCGGATCGGCGTGTCTTCGGACTCGAGGATCGCGTGCCACGTCGCTAAGGTCTCGTCGGTGACCGTCGTGATGCGATTGTGGTGCGGGCGCAGATCCCAGCTGGCGTCTGCGTCTTTGAAACCTGGTTCATCCCCCGAACCATCATGAGAGAGTGATCTGACAACGGTATCAGGGTGGTACATGGATACGGCATTTGCAAAGTATGGGGAAGCTTGGTGGCCTCCGTAGATGTTTACGCCGTAGTGCTTTTGGTGCTGAATCTCAAAAAGTTGAAGTTCGTTGATGAACTCCCAATGACGTCTGAGTCGGAGGTACGCCGCAGAGCGGAGGCGTCTCGCCTTCTCGTCAGTGAAATGTGATTCCAGGTGAATGAGGCCGACCATGCCGCGCTGTGACGTGTGCCGCCAGGTCTGCTCCATGAAGCAGCGATACAAGTCCGGCTGGAGGCCTTGGAGGTGTGGGTACTGGCCTGCGGAACCGGCGAACTCGGCCATGCTCGTGACCTCGGCGGTTCCGTCCACCACGAGATCGTGGACGCCGGGCAGCGCGAGCGTCACTTCTCGCCGCGTCGCTTTCTGGTGCTCAGTCGGCTTGACCGCGAGCTGCCACCAAGGATCACCCTCGGCCAGCAACGCGTCCACGTCGGAGCGTGGGCGTACCCACGGCGGATTACCGACCTGTAGGTCGAACCCGCCTCGGCCGAAGACGGTCGCGAAGTCGAGGTTCCAATGGAAGAAACCTTGCTGTTTTGCCACCCGCTCGCACACGACGAGCCACGGGTGATCCTCGAGCACGTCGGCCACTGGTCGGGCATTGGCGAAGGAAAGTTCGAACTTCTCGGTGTCATTCAGTTCGTCCCAGCTCGCTCCGGCGATCAGAGTGTCCTGCGAACGGGACGCCTTGCGTAGCTCGGGGCTGCGACCGAGGAGTGCTTGCAGGCCTTCGATCCACCGGGACAGGTTCGGCGGCTCCACGGACACGTCGCCGACCGTGGTTGCGTGGTCCGTGAGCGGCCAGAACCACAGAGCCGTCCAGGCGTCCATCACGCGACGTAGCCGCTGGTATGCGCCGTCGGCGTCGGCGAGCGCGGCTTCGATCTGCGGGCGCTGCACGGCGCCGCCGACAGGGAGGTCGCCGGCTTCCCACACCGGAATGGACCGGCGGATTTCCTGCTCGGCAATCCGCAATCGGCGGTACGCGATCTGCCACAGCACCTCTACCCGGTGCGCCAGTTCGACCAGCGCGTCGGCCTGCTGCTTGGTCGGCTTGGCCCGCACAGCCTTGCGCCACGCCTTCAGCTGCTTGGCTCGATCGGGAACCAATGTGGCGGCGTCCTTGGCATCTGCACCAGCGCCCCACCCTTCCGCAGGGAGCAAGAAGTGGTGGATGCCGTCGGACGCGACTCGACCGTCGTCGATGTCGTCCGCCAGCGACGTCAGCGGTACGTCACGCGGAACGGCTCGCAGCCACGACTTGTCGTTGAGTTGGCTGCGCTGGTACACGGCGCGACGTGCGCCGACGAGGGAGTTGCCGCGGCGGAGGTGCAGCCCGAACCACGGTGCCGCCATTCCCTCGACCATGGTGTCGAGCCACAGTGAGATCTCGGCGAGCTCGACGGCCGTGGCGTTGAGGTCCACGCCGTACACGTTGTGCAGCGCGAGATACGCCTTGACCTCTTGGAGCCGGCGGGGGTATTCGTCTGGGTCGATGCGTACACCGAGCTCGTCCTGGCGTCGTTTCAGGTATTGCTCGGCGAGCTGTCGCACAGCCTCGATCGCGAACGCGCCCGAGCCCAGTGCCGGCTCACAGACGGTCATGTCGAGAATTTCGGTAGCCGGGGTCGTGCGACCATCCTGGTCGAGCAATTCGTCCAACGCCTGACCGACGGTGAAGCGGGTCAGAACCTCGGGTGTGTAGTACGACGCGGACTGCTGCCGCTCGCGTCCCGCCAGGCGGAACACGAACGAACCGGCTTCATGCAGCACCGGCCGCTCTTCACTGGTCACGGGGTCTTCGGTCTTGACGAAGTCCGCTGGTTCGATCGTGTCGGCCCGGTCGACCGGAACCACCCACGAACCCTTGCTGCCGTCGCCGTTCTTTGCGACCTCGTACAGGTCGGTTTCGGCGAAAAACCCGGTGTAGGACATCAGGCCCTCGTACACGGCGCCGAGTTGGTTGATGCCCAGTTCGGCGTAGGAAATGAAGCCCCTGTCCTTGCCCCGCGACTCCTTGCTCAACAGCAAGTGGGTGAGTACCCGCTGCACGGCAGCGTTGCCGAGGCCGACCTCGTCGATGTGGGCGGTCGCCTCCGGGCGGAACAGGTCGGCCTTCAGCGCGTTGAACGTCAAACCTTCGGTATACGCCAACCCTTCGTCGTCATCGTCCTCGCCATCGAGCGCAGGAGAGTGCCCCGAGTCGACCAGGCGGAACAGCACACCGAGGGAGTCGTAGAGATGTGTGCCGCTGCGGGCACGCGGCGTCGCCAGCTCCACTTGCACCAGCTCGCGCAGCCGGTCGAGGCTGTAGCCCTGGTCGTACTCGCGAGCACCGACCGGTAGGACTCCCAACTCCGGCGAGGCCTCGGCGTACAGGAGGAACAGGATGCGATACAGGTACCGCAGCGACTCTTTCGCCAGCGGCTGGGCTTCGCTCGCTCGTAGCGGCTCCAGCTCTTTCTCGCGGCGACGTTCGACGACCTCGTTGGCGATGATCTCGATCGACAGGCGGACACCGTCGCGCAGATCCTGGGAAACGCCGACCGTGTGTTTGACGGAGGCCTCGAGAACTTCGTGCCACCACAGCTTCCCTTCCGCATCGGGCGCGATCGACTGCGCGGACAGGCACGTCAGGGCCCGGTCGATCTCGCCACCCTTCTTGGTGTCGTTGCGTTCGCACACGAGCTGAAGGTCGACGGCGAGGTAGCGTCCCTCGGCCCAGCGTTCCCGCTCGGTGAGCAAGGCCCACCTGCCGGCGAGCACGAGTACGAGGTCAGGTGCGTCGTCGGCGACGAAGAGCGCGGACACGAGCCGAGCCGCGGACGTCAGTTCGTCGGCGTCGTCGGCGAGTTGGACGGGCTCAGGAAGTGTCACCGCATCACGCAGCAGCAGATCCTCGATCGCCTGGACCGGCCGCGCCGACACCACGACGAGCGGAGCCGCGCCCGTCACCCCAGGGGCCGACACCCGTGCCAGTGGTCTCTCGTGTTCGAGCACGAGGCCGTGTCCGGTCAGCTCCAGGACGTCGAACAGGCGCGTGCGGACCGTCTCGGCGACGTCGTCGGCGCTCCTGCCATCGCGCACGCTGGCCCCCGCGTTCGGATCGAGGAGTCCGGTCAGCGCCGACAGATCGGCCTCGAGCTCCTGACGAACCTCCGTGAAACGCGAGCGCGGCGTCGCCCGGCCCTCCTTCGCCTCGGCGTCCCACGTGGCGCGGCGCTCCGACACCCGCGCCCGGAACGAATCACCCTTGGCGTCGGTCGTGAAGAAATGTTCAGAGATCCAACCCTCACCGACGAGGATGGCGTCCGATCCAGTCACCGTGCGCTCCCCTCCGTGTCCGGCACGACGACCAACAGCGGCCGTACGAGTTGCTGATCGGGTGCCATCGCCTCCACCAGTTCTCGCTCGTGCTCCACACTCGTTCGTCGGCGTTTGATCTCGCTACGTTGAATCAACGCGTCCGCCTCCGCATCCCAGTGCTGGAGTCGCCGCGACCACCGCTCCACTCGATCCGCGGTGTCGCGCTCCGCCGCATCGAACACGGTGCGCAGGTGCTTCTCGGCCTCGTGTACTGCCGGCGCCACGAACCGCTGCAACGTCGCGACGTCGTCCACCGGTCCGGGGTTGGACCTGACCGCGTCCCAGCCAAACGTGTGCAGCGCGTCTGGCATCGAGTCGTGCGGGGTGATCAACGCGAACGACGCATCGTCCGTCGCAGGGAAATGGGCGGTCAACCACGATGCGGCCACGACGTGACCGCGGCGATTGGTCAGGGTGCCCGACAACAGGATCGTGGGGGCGTCGACCGTTCCGCGTACCGCGAAGACCTCGTTGCGGCCGAGAGTGGCCAATGCCCGATCGGCTGCCCAGTCGAGAACCGGGTGCAGCGGACTCAGATAGTGCGCGTCCGGCCACGTCGAGTCGCTGTCGTCGCGCAGGGCAGCCGCCAACCTGTCGGAGCCGCGCGCGGTCGTCGTCGCCAGCAGGAGTTTTTCGGTGACCTTGCGGTCGGTCAGATAGCTCTGCGGCAACACTTCGAGGCGCTGCACCAGATCGCGCGGAGGCGTCAGTTCTACGGTCCCGAACGCCGCGTCACGGCGCCACCCGACTCCGCCACGTTCCGGTGGCGCGGTCGGGTCGATGAAGGCTTCTCGTAGTGCGTCCTCGAGGTATTCGACGTCGTCCTCGTAGAGCCCTGTTCCGCCGTCTTCGGTGTGACCAGTGGGCGGTTCGGCTTCTGCGGCCGACTGTGCGGGCGCGTCGAAGAGCTGCGTGAAGAGCGCCGCGAGGTCGTCTCCGGCGGCTACCTCCTCGACTTGGCGGACAGCATCGTCGAGCTGCTTGTCACCTGCGAGGACGGCACGGATCTCGTCTTCTTCACCTTTGACGTCGTATCGCCCCATCAGGGAAGCGACGTCGCCCAGCGCTGTGTGTGCCTCGTCCTCCTTGTCGATCAGTTTCGCGAGGACCCGGACGTCGCCGGCGAACCGATCGTTCGACGGATTCAGCAGAAGCGCGGTGATCCGCGGAGGGTGCTTCTGTCCGTACCGGTCGATACGGCCGTTGCGCTGCTCGATGCGGATGAGGCTCCACGGGATGTCGTAGTGCACGAGCTCGTGACACTGCGAGTGCAAGTTGACGCCCTCGGAGGCCACGTCGCCACTGACGAGCACACGAATCGGTGAGTGCTCCTGCTTGAACGACTCCACGATGCCCTGCTGGACGTCGTCGGCCAGCCCGCCGTGCATCACCTCGACAGCTTCCGTCGGAAGTCCGAGGTCGTTGGGCAACGCTTGGTGTAACCAGCGCAGTGTCTCCAACCGCTCGGCGAAGACCACCGCGCGGGTTTCGGAGTTTCGGGCGACGCCGATCTCTTCGAGGTGCGCCACGAGCCGGTCGTACTTGGCGGAGCGCGCGTCGAGCGTTTCCCTGTTCAGCGCAGTAAGCCGTTCGAGCGCCCTACGCTCGGCCTCCGCCTGCTCGTCGTGTCCGAGGCGACCGAGGCGTCCGTCGATGGAGCCCTGCAGCGCCGCCGGCGACGACAGGAACGCCTTGGCCAACGTCCACGGAAACAGCGACGAGTTCTGCCCCGAGTACGGGCTGGTGCCGCTGTCGGGCCACAGCCATGTCTGTTCGAGTTCGAGGGCGACGGCGTCCTCGGCCGGCGTGGCGGGCACCAGGACGTTGTTCGGTTGCTGGCGTTCGGCCCAGTCGGCGCCGACGGCATGTGCGACCTCGGGACTGTGCCGGTGGCGGCGCACTACCAAGCGCTGCACTTCGTCACGGTGGAGCGTGCCGTCCGCCGGAACCGCAGACGGATCGAGGAGCGCGAGCAGTTCGGCGAAGGACTCGGCTCGACCATTGTGCGGGGTGGCCGATGCCAAGATCAGCGCTTCGGTGTTGCGGGCCAACAGCCGTGCCAGGCGGTTGTTCAGCGTGGCGGCGTTGGAGAGGTTGTGCGACTCGTCGATGACGACCGCGTCCCAGCGCTGCTTACGCAAGCTCGCGACGTACTTGTCGGACTTGAGCGTGTCGATCGAAACGATCGCTCGCTTGTAGTAGGTGAACGGATTGCGGGTCGCGGGCAACTTCTGGCGGACGCGCTGAATGCCTGGTGTGTCCAGTCGCACGAACGGCAACGCGAATCGGGTCCACAACTCGTGCTGCATCTGTTCCAGCACGTGCCGTGGCGTCACCACGAGGATCCGCTCGCCACGGCCGCGACGGACCAGTTCGGACAGGATCATCCCGATCTCGAGCGTCTTGCCGAGGCCGACGGCGTCGGCGAGCAGGATCCGTGGTCGAAGGTTCTCAGGGTCCAACGCCTTGCGAACTGCCGACTGCTGATAACTCAGCGCGTCGGCAAGTCCACGCGTCGCGACCGTCAGTGAGTCGTCGCCCAGAGGAACCGACGACTTGCGAATCGTCGACTCCAGCCACAGGCGGGCGGTGCGGTACTGCGGGCTGGCATCGGCCACGACACGAGCGTGTGCCGGCTCGAGCGGCACCACGTTGTCCAGCTTCTCGTAGAAGGACGCTGACGTGTCGCGGACCAACTCCCCGAGACCCTGAACGTGCACCAGCGTGCCATCGGTCGTGTGCTCGGTCGCGCGTACCAGCCACTCCTCGTCGCGGACCACGACCACCGACCCCGGTGCTATGGCGGTCCGGGTGTCTTGCGTTGTCGTCGTCACGGACGCATCCTCCGTTTCGAATCAGCTGTTCGTCGAATGCACCCGGCACGGTCGATGCCGTGCCACGGCCCTGATTGGGCCCATCGTCTCGGATAGGTTGGACACATGGGCCGAGAGTCCACGTCCACGCCGGTTCCGCTCGGCCCAGCGACGTCGGCTCGGTTGCAGCGGCAACGCCGCACCGACACGAAACCGGAGCTGGCGCTGCGCAGCGAGTTGCACTGTCGTGGTCTGCGGTTCCGCGTCCACCATCGAGGTCTGCCCGGCCGTCCCGACATCGCGTTCACCAAGGCGAAGATCGCCGTTTTCGTGGACGGCTGCTTCTGGCATCGCTGCTCGGAGCACGGCACTCTGCCGCGCAACAACCGTGACTGGTGGGAAGCGAAACTCGACCGCAACGTTTCGCGTGATCGCGCCAAGGACGCCGCCCTCGAGGACCTGGGCTGGTACGTGATGCACGTGTGGGAGCACGAGAGGGTGATCGACGCTGCCGACCGGATCGAGGCGCAATGGCGGAGTCGGCTGTCGTCACTGCGCATTCGTCGTCAGACGTAGGAAGCCACGTTGGTCGAACAGCACGCCGCGATCGAGGAAGCGGTTGAAGAACCGACAGGACGGTTCACCGAGGTGCACGCAGGCGCTGCACGCGCCGCTGCCTCGACTGCACCCAGGGTCGAGCGGGCAACGGTGTTCCGCGTCGACGATGTCGTCAGCAGATATTCGCTCAGCGCGTCCCGCTCGATACCCGAGAACACGGCGGCCTGCCGAATGAACCGGTGTGAATACGTGTGGACGAGTTTGAGAAGGTCCGCACCGACCGAGTGCGTGGAAGAGTCGTCACGTTTGGAAGGCACGTCCGCCGACTGGAGGATGGCGACACGAGCTGCGACCGGATCGGCGTCTTCCGGCGTCCACCCGGGCAGGTCGTGGCCGCGGTTGGTCAGCCACGTCGCGACGCGGACCGGATCCAGGCGCACGAGAAGGGCTTCCGTCTCGGCCAGGTTTCCGTAAAGCCGATATCCACCCCGTTTCCGTCGAAACGGCACCAGCCGGCACTTCGACGGGTCGTCTTCGCCGCGGGTGTATCCGTACATGGCGTTCAGCACGGGAAATCGGTCGACGAGGTCCACCCCGTCGATACCCGCTCGGGCGAGGGCCTCCGGGTAACTCTCTCGATAACGTCGGTTCAGCGCGTCGTGCGGCGAGCCGCCGTGCAACGCAGTCGTGGGTGTGCGACTCTCGGCGAGCGCCATGGCGATGTCGACGGCTTCGTGCTCTGCCTTGTCTCGACGTTCGGTCGGTAGTGCGTCGATCGGATGGTCGCCGGGCTTCGCGAGCTGATCGCCTTGTTCGGCCATGTCGGCCATCCGTTCGGCGTACACCGGGTCGATGCCGTCCGCGAGCAACTTCTCGACGAACTCGCTGCGGTTCTGACGCGCGGCCAACTCGGCGGGCTTCGTAGCGGTCAATCCGTCGACTACCCAGAGCAGAGCCTTACGGGGCCCTCCGGCGAGCCGGAGACCCTCCGTGTGCTCCGGTCGCGGAGGGTTGATCAGCACCATGCCGCGCGGGACGTAGACGGTACGTGCCTTGTGGACGTTCCACCGCACCGGCCCGTTGCCACACACGCACGGGCGGTTGAAGCCCAAGCCCTGCATCGTCGTCTTGTCACAGACGGGACAGACGAAACGGATGTCCGCCGCCTTGGCGCTCTTGGGTATGACGACCTGCACGTCGTCGTGCTCCGGGCACCGTTTGACCCGCGGTTCGGTGACGGCGCCACAGTCGTGGATACCGACGAAATGCAACTGCCCCCAGCGGCGCTGACCACACTTGCACGGTCGCTCGTTGGTCTTCCCGATGCGTTTGCACGCTTCGCATCGCCACACCTGCGGATATCGCTCGACCTGGACGCCCCGATTGTCGTCGAGCTCCACGACCTCGACTGGAGCGCCGCGGAAGAGATCGTCGCTCATTCCGCTGTCGTTGTCGTTCGCCGCCCAGGCCACCACCTCGTGGCGGAGGTGTCGACGAACCAGATCGACGTCGACTTCGATCGGGCTCGGACCGGACCACTCGGTCACCCGATAGATGGCACCCAGCAGATCGACCGTCTGGTCCGGGAGGAAGGTCCGCAGGATCTGACTTCCGCTGCGCTTGCCGATGATCGCCATGGTTCCTGCCTGTCAGTCGTGAATCGGAGCGCTGGCCTCGACGTCTCTGAGGCTCATCATCGGAGGTCGAGGGCCGACGTCGGTCACGAACTTGGCCTTGCTCGTCGGCTCGTGGAGTTCGGCGTACCACTCCTGTACCCACTCCGCGATCTGCTCACGGTGGGCGGTGTCTTGGGCATCGTCGAAGCCCAAGACGTCACCGACAGCCTCCGCCTCGTCCGTCGCCGTCAGACCGGAATCACGGGCGTAGTCGCGCAGCTTCGCGGGCGTGCTCAACCGTTGTTTGCTGGCTGGCTCGCGAATCATCAGCGTCCTCGCGTTGACCACACCGGCGACGGTGAGGTCCAGTACTCGCCGGCTACGCCGTGTGATCGGGATCGCGTCGACGAACCGGTCGCCTTGGCGCACGTACTGCTCGAACTGCCGGAACGTCTGCGCGTCCCGTTCACGGCCGATCTTGTGCAGCACGTACACGAGGCCGGGGAACTTGCGTCCGACTCGTGCCGTCGTCTGGATGAACTCGGCCGTGGTCAGTGGCAACCCGAGCATCACCATCGTATTGAGCCGGTCGACGTCGACGCCGTGCGAGAGCATCGAACTGGCAGCGATCACGTGGATCCGTTCGTGGAACTCGGCCTCGGGGTTGTCCAACCGATCGAGAACCGCACGGACGTCGTCGAAGTCGGTCTGGCCAGTGAGCTGCTCGACCTCGATGCTCTCCACGGTGTTGTTGTTGCCCAGGCTCCGGCCAGCGGCTTCCACGTCGTAGAGCGTGGTGCCGTAGACGACGTTGGTGCCGTAGAGGCTGACCAGGGTGCCGAGATGACTGGGGTCGACACCGGCTTCCGAACACACCCTGGCCGGATCCTCCATCAACTCCCGGACGCATCGTTGCAGTGTGTCCAAGGTGCGGTCACTCACGTGCTCCAACGTCACGCCGCGTGGCGCGACGGCGACGAACTTGCGCAAGGGTTCCTCGATCGGAGCAGTCCAGAACGACTCACCTGCCCACGGCCCGGGCTGTGGAAAGACTCGTCCCTTTCGTTGGTACAGGACCTCGATCTGGCGTTCGTAGCCGGTCAGTGTGGCGCTGCTCGCCACGATCTTGGCGCGGGTCCCACACAGTTCGTATTGGACGTGGTCGAGCAAGCTTTCGTAGTGCGAGTCCACCGCCCCGAGGCTGTCTCGCAGCAGATGCAGCTCGTCCTGCAACCGCAACGATGGGCCGAACCGTTTCGCGTCGATGGGAAGTGGCTTGAGGACGTTGCCGCCCTGGCAGCCGGGCACCAAGCAGCCGTTTGGCGCGGCAGAGCGTTCGGCGTACGTGAAGCCGTGCCACGATACCGGGCACACCTTCTGTGGCGGACCGACGAGTCCGCGCATCGCTTGCTGCAGCCCGATCGACGCCGCCTTGTCCAGGGTGCCCACGACCACGGTCGGGAGGAACCGAAACACTTCCTGGTCGACGACGTACATCGGAAGTGCCTGTCCATGCGTGGTGCAGTCCTGATTGGAGCAGCGGTGCTCGAGTTTCCACCGTTCTCGATGGAAACTCATCTGCAGGCTGTCGCTACCGCAGAACGGGCAGTGCAGCAGCACCCGATACTTGTCTGGCATGCCCGGGCTGTCTGGCGTGACCTCGTCGTCCTTCTCGGTTTTCGGAACGATCTTGTTCGGAGTGCCGGCGCGTCCGACGAGAAATCCGAGACTGAACTGCGTGCCGCCTACGCCTTCCTCTTTTCGCACCAGTTCGGCACCCGCGAGAGCGTCGGCGAAGCGCTGGGTCTGCTGCAGGCTCAGCAGCCGTAGCGGGAATCTGGACCAGGCCGTCACGCCCATCGTCTTGCCGGTCAGGCGGTCGAAAAACGCCGCCGTCAGCAGCAACCCGAGGTACGTCTCCGTCTTTCCGCCGCCGGTCGCGAACCAGACGGTGTCGACGTAGTCCGCCTCCCTCTCGGGGTCGACGAGGAAGCCGATGGTCGACAGGAGGAAACCGACTTGGAACGGGCGCCACGCGTCGTACCCGCGTCCTTCGGAGCTGCGTTCGATGGCCATGTTCATCAGCTGGAAGGCTCGCAAGACGTCATCGCGAGTCCGCAACAGTTCCAACCCCGAGCGCAGCCGCTCGAGTTCGGCGAACACTTCCGAGGCAGACCGGTCCGCCTCGGCTCGCATCGATGGCTGCCAGCTTTCCTCCGCAGCTCGCGCATCCAATACCGACGGGGACCAGTGCGCGTCGTCGTACGAGGCGAGGGCATCCACGAGGGCCTGAAGTTGGGGGAGTGGATCGGCGGCCATCGTCGCGAAAGACAGGTCTGGCTGTGTTTCCGTCCCGTGCCAGTACGTCGGGCGGTAGGTTTGGACGCTCACCGTGTCGGTCGTACGGAACGTACCCGGCGACGGCTCGTCCACGCCGACGTTGATTCCGTAGGCGTGGACGTCACGGTCGTACCGGAAGCTGTCGGGCAACGCCTCGAGCTGGAAGGAAGCCGTCGCGACCCCGGACACTTCGAGCTGTGTCTCGAAGAGATGAGTGTCACCCAACGCCGGCAGTTTCCGGGGACTCGTGTTGACGAACTCCACGACTATCTCGGTCTGCTTGTGCCAGTCTTCGACGTCGACCCGAACCTCGGCGGACAGCCCCGGGGCGCCGACGGCGGCGAACGCGTTCTCGAGCTGCGTAGAGCCGAACGAGCCGCCACCGGTGTCCACTCGCACTGTGACGACCTCTTCGACGAGGTCACTCCGCCGCCACGGCCCCTGTGGATCCGGTCCGTCCTTCTTCGAATCCTTGACCCAGGCTCGCGCCTGCACTGTCGCCGTGATCGACCACGGCGCGGTGTCCGCGGGACGTAGCCGGATGCCAATTGCACAGGGGTCCAGTCGTTCCGATCTGTCGTCGTCCCCACCTTGGCGGACCTCGTCCTCGGTAGCGAGGCGACCCAACCAGAACGTGCTCGCCGGAGCGACCTCCAGTCGGTCGAGGCCGTCACCGCGGCCGGCGGCAATCACTCGACTGTCGAGCCAATCGACGAAAGCGTTGCACGCCTCACGTGCGGACTGGTCCGGGGCAGGGCTCGTCATGCTGGTACCTCAACCTCGTGGTCGGCTCGGACTGACTCCGGGTCGTCGAAGAGATACGAGCGTAGGGTTGCCACCCGCTCGTTCTCTTGAAGCTTCTTCAAAGCCTTGTTCTGGATCTGTCGTATCCGTTCCCGCGTCACGGCAAAGTCTTCGGCGATCTGTTCCAGGGTTTCTTCGTTGCCAGTGCCGAGACCGAAGCGACGATCGAGAATCCGGTGTTCACGGTCCGACAGGACGTCCTGAAGGGTGCGTCGCACGTCACTGACGAACATGGTGTTGATCATGACACTCGCCGGATCGGTGCGTCCGTCCCGGTCCTCCTCTCGAGCCAACACGTCCGACAGGCGCAAGTCTCCTTCGTCGCCAAGGAGCTCGTCCAGACTCCGTGGCGGCCTCATCACGTCGAGTGCCCACTGGACCTTTTCCGGCGACATGCCGGTCGAATCGGCCAGCTCCGTCGACGTAGGATCACGGTCGAAGCGTCGTGTCAGTTGTGAAGCGGCTCGCCGTACGACCCGGATCTGGTCATGAGCGTGGACCGGCACGCGGATGGTTCTGCTGGTGTCGGCGACACCCCGCTCGATCGCCTGCCTGATCCACCACGTTGCGTACGTGGAGAACTTGAAGCCCTTCGATCCGTCGAACTTGTAGGCGGCTCGCATCAGGCCGATGTTTCCGAACTGGATGAGATCTGCGAGATCGAGGCCGCTGGAAACGTAGCGACTGGCCTTGGCTATGGACACGACGAGCCGTAGGTTGGCGCAGACGAGGTCGGTGTGTGCCCGTTTGCCCGCTTCCGTGACGGCCTCGAGCTGCCGTCGTTCGTCTTCGGACAAGTCACGTGCGCTCTCGGACTTCAGCGTGTTCTGTGCGGTGGTTCCTCGTGTGATCAACGACCACAGCTCGACTTCGCGCGTCGCGTCGATCATCGCGTATCGGCCGATGGCGTGGAGGTACGTTCCCGTGGAGTCGCGGAGTGCGCCAGAGGTCTGACGGAGCGTCCTGGCGTCGTGATCGTCGGCGGGCTCAGCCAGCTCCACGCCTGTGTCACGCAAGAGGTTCAACAACTCGGTGTGTTGCTCGGCCGAGAACTGCCGCTTGGTGGTGAGCGTCGCCACGTCGGCCAGCGTCAGCTCGCCTGACCGTGCCAAGTCCCCCAGGAGGTCGTCCGCGGCGCTCCCCACGACGTCGTCGGCCGGACGCTCGGGGGTTGGCTCGGGATCGTCGCCACACATCCAGCTCAGACCATCGTCCGCGGCGTCCAGCTCTGCAGCATCGTCGGGCTGTATCGAGTCGAACTCGGCGGCGTCGTCTGTCGCGGAAGGATGTTCGGGGATCACCAGTGCTTCCGACCTGACCGCCCGTTGGTCTTTCCGCTTGCTGCGTCCATGTGCCGCCAACAGTTTGTCGACATCCTCGTGGGTGAGGTGATGCCGGACGACGAACTCGGACACGAGCTCTTGGGCTCTTCCTGCCTCCTGGCCGCCCATGATCGTGCGCAGCTCTTCGACCACGGCTGGGGTGATCCGCGCAACCATCGTCCCCTCCTGTGTGTGCGGAGGACCAACGTACTGACAACCCAGGACACAACCGGACGTTCCGCGAACTCTCGATCTTGCCCACCGTGTTGGCGCGAGTGGCCGCGACGTACCGCGGACCGCGATATCCGCTTCTGTGACGGACGGCGCTCGTCGCGGGTGTCGACACCGCGTGGTCGATGGTCGTGGACTATGGTCTTGGCATGCCCGCTCGACCTGTCACGGTTTCTGCTGTGGATCTGTTCTGCGGTGCAGGTGGCCTCTCGTACGGGCTCCAAGAAGCTGGCGTCCACGTCGCCGCCGGCATCGACATCGATCCAGCCTGCGCGTACCCGTTCGAGACGAACGTTCGTGCGCCGTACCACTCACGGGACGTGCGTCAGCTGAACAGCGACGAGCTCGCCGACTTGTGGCCGGCAGGAGCTGTCCGCGTGCTCGCGGGATGCGCCCCGTGCCAGCCCTTCTCGCCGTATCGCCGGGGTGCCGACACGTCACACGAAGATCAGTGGTCGCTCGTGGGGGAGATGCGACGTCTCGTCGAAGGCACGATGCCCGATGTCGTCACGATGGAGAACGTGCCGCGTATCGGCAGCACGGCCATATTTCGAGATTTTGTCGCACAGTTGCGCGAGCTCGGATACTCCGTGGATTTCGAGTCTTGCTATTGCCCTGCTTACGGGGTGCCGCAACATCGCCGTCGGTTGGTGCTCGTCGCATCTTTGCTCGGCGACTTGGTGGTTCCGAAAGGCGCCTTGGGGCCGGACGAGTATCCGACAGTTCGTCAGAACATCAACGAGTTGCCTCCGGTTCGGCACGGGGAAGCTGATTCCAACGACCGGCTCCACAAAGGTCGGACACTCAGCAAACTCAATCTCGAGCGCATTCGGCAATCGACGCCGGGTGGGACGTGGGAAGACTGGCCTGAAGAGCTTCGCGCCCCGTGTCATCGCAAGGCGGGAGGTTCGACGTACCGTAACGTCTATGCGCGCATGACCTGGGACGATCCGTCACCAACTGTCACGACGTTGGCGCACAACTTCGGTGCGGGTAGGTTCGGACATCCGGAGCAAGATCGAGCGATCACGTTGCGTGAAGCGGCGATTTTGCAGAGCTTTCCACGGGACTACGACTTCGTCGCGCCAGGTGCCCCGGTGCAGTTCGCTCCGCTCGGTCGGCTCATCGGCAACGCTGTGCCGCCCGAGCTGGCCGCTGCCGTGGGTGAGCAAATAGTCGATCATGTTCGACAGTGTCGGGGCGAAGTTGGCGAAAGCCGACGTGAAGTCGAACTCCATAGATAAATCCATCGGGCGGTCGCAACGATGGAGGGCGGTGGAAGATTCACCTGGGAGGTTCGAACGCCAACCGCCGATGGCTCGCGAACTCGAAGACCTAATTTTGCCATGGATCTCCGTAGTTCGATGCTGTTGGTCTTCCGTGGTTTCGGCCGCAGCCCTGGCATTCCCGACGATTACTCGTTTGTTTTTCATCGACTGGTTGGATGGTCAGCCCTTCGTCCAGTGCCTTCTTCTTTCCGTCCCACAACATAGTGCAATATAGATCGCGATGGCAGACCGTGCCGCCACGCGACTCGTATATCCGCTTCCCCGAGTCGGCCACGGGAGTCTTGGTCTCCACGTAGAGTTCAACTGCCACGGGGAGGTCCGACGCGAGCGCAATCCATCCGTCGGACGTTGTCGAAAACCACCTGTCTGCTTGCTCGAGGAGTTGCTCCAATGCGTTAAGCGAATGATTTTTCCAATTGCGAGTCCGAAGCTCGCTCTGCAGTGTTGCTGTTTTCGTCGCTCCAGTCTCGCGTAGTACTTTGTGAGCGACGTAGAGCAAGTTCCGTGCGTATCCGGCGCTGAGCGAGTCGGGCAAGTGCACTGTCTTTCTCCAAACTCGATGCGGATGTTGCGGTAGAGATACTCGTACGATCGTCCGGGGAGCCGTCGAGTCGTGTTCGTGTCGAGTGGCTCGTCACTCGACACGAACACTGGTTCTAGCAGGGACCCCAGACTGAAGTCGGGACTGTCCGACGACTGGTGAATGGTCGGTGTTCAGTGGATTTGGCAGATCGAGGTGCTGGTAGGTGTGTTGCCAGTCGGTGAAGAGGGCCGCGAGTCGTGTGTCCACCTCGGTCAGGGGCACGAGGTAGTGGCAGGTTTCGGTGTAGTACGAGCGCTGTTTGGCCGGTCGGGGGTGGGTGTGCAGGCGTTGGACGTTGCTGTACCGATCGGCGAGTTTCAGCTGTAGCGCGGGCCGGTAGGTCGCGGAGTCGGCTGAGGTAGCGGTGCCGGGCTGCGGCGCGGTTCTCGCCCGGTGCGGTGGGCGGCTTGGTGACGTGGTCGACGAGCTCGGCAACGCCTGGGGCGTCGTCCCACGATCTCCAGTCGCCGAAGGTTCTCATGTGTCGCTGTCGGTCAGGCTCTGGCGGTATTCGGTCCAGGTGGGCAGCGGCTCCGTCGGCTCGTCGCGCCGGATCCGGACGTGCTTGAACTTGTGGGCCATGCCCAGCTGGCGCAGTTCGTCGGCGGCCGCCATGAAGGTCGCGTCGGCATCGGGGCAGCCTCGCTCATCTATGACGAACGCCGCGACGCTACCGCCGTCCGTAGTGGTCACATGGCCGATCCAGATCCACGCATGGTTCGTCTCGGTCACTGCGTCGCCCTCGCGGTCTCGATCCTTGATCCAGATTCACCGGCACGCAGGCGAGGCTAGGCGCGCCCGCCGCCGGCGCGTTGTGTCCGGCGTTTGGCGTACAACGTGGATCTGACCAACCACCGAGTGCCAGCGTGAGAGGGGAGGTCGCCGATGCCGCTGAGCCTTCCCGATGCGCCCCGGTTCGCGACCGCCAGCGAACGAGCGGTCTGGCAGCACCTGCGTGACCAGTTGCGCCCGGAAGACGTCCTGTTGACCAACGTTCGCGTCACGGACGACTTCAAGGACCATGAGGTCGACCTGATCGTCCTGATGCCTGGCTCCGGCGCCGTCGTGGTCGAGGTGAAGGGCGGGGCGGTGACGCACGACGGAGAGACGTGGTGGCAGACGAGCGCCAACGGCCACTGCCGCCGGATCGATCCGATCTACCAGGTGCGCTCGGCCAAGTACGCGCTGCGCCGCTACCTCGAGTCCGATCCCCGTTGGCGTGATCAATCGCGCGGCCGGTTCCGCTGGGCGCATGTGCTCGTCGTCCCACACACCGAGGTCGACGACGATTTCGCCCGGCCGGACTGCCCTCGCTGGTCGATCGCTGGTCGACGCGACCTGCACGACCTGGCCGGCCGGCTGTGGGACGTCCCGGTGCGGCAAGAGAGCGCGAACCGGGTGTTCACGGCGGACGACGCCGACACGGTCATCGGTATCCTGCGGGGCCGCAACCTGCCGCAGCGTGACGTCGTCGCGCTCGCGGCCGAACGCGAGCACGTCGCAGAACAGCTGACCCAGGACCAAGCGGTCATCCTGGCAGCGACCAGCAAGCTGCACCGCGTCGAGGTCCGTGGCGGCGCCGGCAGCGGCAAGACGTGGCTGGCCCTCGAACAGACGCGCAGGCTCGCCCGCGGCGGCGCGAAGGTCGCGCTCACCTGCTACAGCCGCGGTCTTGCGGAGTTCCTCCGCCGTACGGTGGCGGCGTGGCCGCGGCGACACCGTCCGGCCTACGTCGGCGAGTTCCACGCGCTCGGCGTCCAGTGGGGTGCGGCGCCAGGGACCGACGACGACTCCGATTTCTGGGAGCGTCGGCTGCCGAACCAGATGGTCGACCTGGCGGCCGAACTGTCCGATGGGCACCGATTCGACGCCGTCGTCGTGGCCGAGGCGCAGGACTTCGCCGAATCGTGGTGGCCCGCGCTACTCGCGGCGTTGCGGGACGACGAGTCCGGCGGCGTCCACGCGTTCACCGACGACGGCCAGCGCGTCTTCCAGCGGTACGGGCGTCCGCCGGTTCCGTTGGTGCCGCTGGTGCTCGACCACAACCTCCGCAATACGGTGCAGATCGCGGACACGTTCATCCCGCTCACGCCGATGCCGATGCGGTTGATGGGCAGCGAAGGGCCGAACGTGCGGTTCGTGCCGAGCCCATCGGCCGAGGCGCTGGACCGGGCCGACGACGAGGTGGACGCCCTACTCGACGCTGGCTGGCGCCCCGAGGATCTTGCCCTGTTGACCACCGGCAGCAGGAACCCGGAGCAAGTGGCCCGACAGGCCGAGGGGCAGAACGCGTACTGGGCGACGTTCTGGGACGACGATCAGGTGTTCTACGGCCACGTCCTCGGTTTCAAGGGGATGGAGCGCCGCGCCGTCGTTCTCGCGCTGAACGAGTCCGAGTTGAGGGAGCGGTCGAAGGAGCGGCTCTACGTCGGTCTGTCGCGTGCGCGCGACACGTTGGTGGTGGTCGGTGATCCGGAACAGTTGCGTGCCATCGGCGGCGACGACGTCCACCGCCGCGTGACGGGTGCGTAGCGAGCGCGCAGGCGAAGGGGATGTTGCGGTATGTCGTTGGCGAGTGGCACTGCCCGCTCAGGCTGGGCCAGATGTATCAAGGATGGTGTGCTGGCACGCTCTCGCCACGGCGATGTCCGAGTCGTAGCTGGCTCGTCCACGGGAAGCGAGCTCCTCCATCTCGGCCAGGGTGGCGTCCACGTAGAGCAGCAGTTCCGCGGTGTGTTCGTCCATCAGGCGGCTACTTCCAGTGGACGCAGATCACGATTGACGCGTCGTTGGAGGAGCTCATTTGACGCCAGTTCCTTGGTTGTTACGACGTCGACAGGACACCCCAGAGCTGCGGCGATCTCGTCGGCGAGGTCGACGTAGTCGTCGAACTGGGCCTCATCCGTGAGGGCCACCAGGAGGTCCAAGTCGGAGCCCGGCCTGTCGTCTCCCCGAGCGACGGAGCCGAACACCCACGCCTTTTCGATCGGATAGCGAGTCAAGACGCGAGCGACTTCGGAGCGGCGCCGCTCGAGCAGAACCGATGGGCGGATCGTGTTGGTCAGCGTGGTCTCGAGGCGGAAACCTGCAGCAGCGAGGAGGCGTTCGAGCATGGTGACGGACGGCTGCCGGCCACCCGACTCGATGTTGGCGACTGTCGACTGCGGAACGTCGGCCAGCCGAGCGAGTTCGCGCTGGCTCAAGCCACGGCGAGCACGTGCGGAACGCACCAGGTCAGCTGCGGTGCTGCTGTCGTGACGTGCCGAGTCGACCATGAGATTACGATAGCGGATTCGCTATCAATTCGACAGTGGGCATGCTCGGATGCCAAGGACGTCGCCTCGGTCAGGTCCTATCTGTCGGCGGGTCCGGAGCCAGCACTCGGCGGAGGCTGGGCGAGGTGCTGGTAAGCGTGTTGCCATTCGGTGAAGAGATCCGCGAGCCGTGAATCCACCACGGCGAGGGGCGCGAGGTAGTGGCAGGTCTCGGTGTAATACGCGCGTTGCTTGGCCGGCCGCGGGTGGGTGTGCAGGCGTTGAACGTTGCTGTACCGATCGGCAAGTTTCAACCGTAGCGCGTCGGCAGGCAGGTCCCGTAGTCGGCTGAGGTAGCGGTGCCGGGCCGCGGCGCGGTCGTCGCCGGGTGGCGTGGGTGGCATGGTGACGTGGTCGACGAGTTCGGCGACGCGTGGGCCGAAGCGCTGCGTGATCTCCGTGCGCGTGGTGGGGGTGTCTTCGACGACGTCGTGGAGGAGAGCCGCCGTGAGCAGGTCGGCATCGGTGACGTTCAGTGCGGTGCTGAGGATCTCGACGACCTCGAGCAGATGGTAGGTGTAGGGCTCGCCGGCCGGCCGAGTCTGGCCAGCATGCCGATCGGTCGCGAACGCGTAGGCGGCGTCCAGCCGCTCAACATCCTCCGCGGACAGTCTTCCTGCCAGCGCGTCGCGGGCGTCGTCCCACGACATCCAGTCGCCGAAGGTTCTCATGTGTCGCCGTCGGTCACTCTGTGTCTCGCTCCTGGTCTCTTCGTGGTCCCAGGCAGTTGCTCGTACCCGCCACCTTGTGCACAACTGTATTTCGAACGTGTGCGGAAGTCCGTCGATACTCGTCCCGATGATCAGCGGTGCCACACACGACAGGCCGGAGTGCGGGCTCTTGGCACCTGTGTCACAACGCGGCATGTTGCGGCACCTACGCTGGCGTCATGCTTCTGCGGACGAGGACGGTGGTCGCAGGTGACCGATCGACCCACGGCTGAGGCCGTCCGCGCTTTGCAAGAGCTGCGCGATGCCTCCGGTCGTGAGGCCGAGGATGTCGCATCGTCCGTGGCCGGTGAGATCGAGGCTGTCGTCGGTGCTCTGCGCGAGGTGCGATCGGTGAACCTCACCGGCGAGATCGACGAGATCGGCCATCTTGGTCTCGCCATGATCGATTGCGTACGGCAGTCCGGTGGCGAAGTAAGCCAGGCCATCGACCAAGAGATCGGCGATCTGCAGCATCTTCTCCGCTCCGGTACCACTGGTTCACCGGTCGACGGCAGTCTGGCGCCCTCGTCGCTGGCCACACAGCTCCCGCAGTTCGAGAACCGTGACCCGGATAGCCTTGATGACGAGTTGGCGCGCGCCGAAAACTTGGGGGTGCGCCGAATGAAGGTCGGCGATCCTGAGTTCGACGAGGTGATCAATGCTGGCGACGTGAAATGGGCGGTCTTGTCTGACGGAGAGCTCTACGTCATGCGCAAGCACGTCGAGGGAGCGAGGAAAGACCTGGCCCATACGGTCCTTACCGGGGGCGGCACGGTGATTGCGGCCGGTGAGGCGAACATGGCGGGGTCCGCTGATAGCGGCTACGTTGGATTGGCGATCGACAACCACAGCGGTCATTACGAGCCGCCCCCGCATACGCTCGACATCGGTCTCGCGGCGTTCGCTGATGCGGGGATTCATTTCGCTGAAGAGGGGCAGGAGCGGATGTATGGCTGAGGTTCGTGTTCCTCAGGATGTGCTCGATTACGCCGATCGGGAGTCGTTTACACAGGAAGCGCACCGCGTGCTCGACTTCGGCCTAGGGGAGCTCACCTCGGCCGAGGAAGCTGATGACATCGACGCTGCTATGGAGTGGTGGCGCGGAATCGCAGCACTGAACCGGGCGATGGCCGAGGCCGGCTTCATCCGAGACATCGTCAGTATCGAGCGTGAGGCCCGCGTCGCGTCCGTGCTGGCGACGACGTTCGGCAGAGACAAGATCATGCCGCACGTCGACCTGGACGAGATCGCGGAGCGCACTATTGCCGCGCTGCCCGTCAGCTACGACCAGGCCGCGTCCGAGGCGCCTCGCTGGAGGGAACTCAGCCACCAGGGCATGGTGAACCTGCGCGAGGCCAAGATCATCATCAGGTCACTCGAACAGCTCGCGCCGCATGCCGAGCTGATCACCCGGATGCCACATTGGGACGATTGGCGTGCCCTCCGGGAGCGCCTCCCGTAAGAGCCACGGGCGTCGCGTCGGAATCGTCCGGTGACGATTGCGCTGAGCGCAAGGTCAGCGGTCACGCGGCCGCCACACCGACACGAGGTCGGCGGGTTCCAGGCAGACGTCCGGATCCGCCGTGCCGAAGCCCGACCGTGACACCGCGACCATCCGGGCTTCAGCCGCTCCGGGCACCTGCGCACGCGCGGCGGCGAGGTCGTGGCGGTCGAACGGTTACCGGTCGCGCCACTTGATCGAACCGACGAACGACCCCTCGGTCAGGCCTCGATGCCGAGTGCGTCGTCGATCGACACGTGCCCGTCGTGTGCGAGCTGGCCGACGACGAGCAATGAATAGATGAGCGCGACATTACGGGGCACACCCTGGGCGATCTCCCCGTCGCCGGCAGCGCCTCGAATGACCGCTTCCATCATCGGTCGTGCGATGGCCAAGCTCCCCTCGAACCGATCGGCCACGTTTTGGGAGATCAGGGCGGCAGAATCCGGGGTTGCGGCAGGAATGGTTTCAACGGCGATGAACAGCGCTTCAGTGATCGAGTATTCGAAGTTGTCCCAACCACGATGCTGAAGGGTATCAATGTGCGCTTTGAACGTATCCGCGTCACCGGCGGTGGCGGCAATGAACGCCCGACGGAGGATCACAGAGTTCTCTTCACCGGACATCGGTCACCCGCCTCGTAATCGCTTGATCCATTGCTCGAACAACTCCCAGATGATGGTAGCTGTCATGGTGACAGCTGTGACGGGGTCGTTGACCTCGGCGCCCATTGGGGCGTCCGGCGCGACATTGATCGGATCGACGATGGCGCTGGCTTCCTTGCCGACGTCGGAGCCATATGCCATCAGCTGCCTCCGGATCGCCTCCCGCCGTTGGGCAGGCGTGGCCGGACGGCGTGGGGCGACCGCCGTTCCTGCGCCCTCGGCATCCTTGGGCAGATCCGCGGGCCTCGATTCGGGCGCGCCTGCCGTGCTGCCCACAGCTGAGTTTGCGCCGTGGTGGTGAGGTCCGCCGACAGCGCGATCGACGAGACCGGTGGCATACTCGTGGCCTTCGTCGGCGGCGATGAGGAGTTGCTCGATAGCTCGCGTCACGAGTTCGGCGGCGTGCCGGCTGAGGTTCGCAACGTCCGCCAGTCGCCGATCGTGGCTCTGATGCGCCAAGAGGGCAGCGTGATCGGCGAGATGACGGAGGTGGCGCCGCCGCTCGTCGAGTCCGGGCGCGCTTCGCTGGATCTGATCCGCGAGCTCACGTAATACGGCGGCGAGTCTTTCAAGCTCCGACATGACGTTGACGCAGTCATCTCGTCAGGCCGGCGCGGCGGAGCTCGTCGAAGAACTTTGGCCGTCGGCGGTTGCGCTCCTTGATGTCGGCCAACACGCGCTCGAACTCGGGCGAGATCCCAGCCGCCGACGCCGCGTCGCGCATGTCGCGAAGCAGGCGCGCCGCCGTCCGGTAGTTCTGCCGGTCGGCTTTTACGAGGACGTCGTCGACGAGCCGCTGGTAATGGGGCAACGTCGACGCTGGATCGGTCTTCGCCCGACGTGCCAGTAGCTTCGTCCACAGATCCACGTCGATGCGATCCGCGGCGTCCAGTGCGGCGGTCCAGGCTGCGTCGTCGCGCCGTTCGTGCAGCAGATTCACCCAGCCGCGGGGATCGACCTTCGACAGGGCTGCGCCGGTGGCCGCGTGATCCGAATCCGTCCACTGACCTGCGGCGACGGCGTCGCGTTCCAGCGCGAGGAACGTCGTCGTGGACGGGTGGTGCTCGAAGCGCGAACGACGTACAGCTACCACCTCGTCCAGTGCACCCCGTCCACGCGCGTCGGACACCACCCGCTCGACCAGTGGGCCGAGCTGAGGTGCCTGCGGGTGGGCAGCGACGCCACGTCGCGCATAGTCGACGGCTTCCGTCGCGTGTCCTGCCTCCTCGAGAGCCTCCACCACGTGGACGAACGAGTACGCCCCCTCGAGCGCTCCGCCGAAATGCGCGACGATCTGCTCGACGTCACCGTCCAGGATCACCAGCCGGCCGTGTGCGTACCGGACGGCGAGATCGTCCGAGTCCTTCGCTGCTGCCGCGTCGAGCCGGCGCCGGTACTCCTGGAGCCCCGCCGGGCCGATCGCGTGAGCGTACTTGTCGATGTCGATGTGGAAGAAGTCCTGCTTGCCACTGAACGTGAACGACGCCAGCCACGTGACGAGCTTCTTGGCATCGGCCTTCGACAACGAGCTCCGTGTCGCTGCCCGCAGGTGTGCGTCCAGGAGCCGGTCGATCTGCATGCCCTGCAGGCCCGACGAGTCGTCGCTGCGCAGGATCGTCCGCACCGCCTGGTCGATCGCCTTCTGCACGATGCGCAGGAACTCGGCCGTTCCTTCCCGCGCCGCTCGGTCCTCGATCAGCTGGACGAGCGGCTCCACCCCTGTGGCGTAGTCGTTAGCGTCGCGGTAGTCGTAGAAACGCCGACGCGGCGAGAACGTATCGGCCACCTCGTCGGCCAGTGTGGCCAGGTCGTCGGTGGCGTCGATCTGCGCGCGGGCGACGAACTCCGCCATCCCGTCGACACGCTCGATTGCCTCGACGAGCAGCGTCCGTAGCTCGTCCGCCGACAGTCCGTCCAGCCAGAGTGCCACGCCGTTGGACGCGTCAGGCGCGGGAACATCGTGTTCGGCGAGTGGGACGGCGCTCGCTTCGCTGCCGTATTCGTACTCGACGGCGACCGCGACGCAGTGCTTGCAGAATTCGCCGGTCACGCCGACGGGGCAGTCGCACCAGTACGTGTCGGCCGTCAGTTCGACTCGGTACTTCTCGGTGCCCTGGACGGTGGCGCTGACGCGGCCATCAGCCTCGCGCAACGACTCCACGCGGCCGGATGCCGCGTAGATCTGCCCTCGTTCGATCGTGCGCCCGTCAGTGAGTTCCTCGAGTCGCTGCGACCACGTCATCGGTGTCTATCCAACCACCGCTCGTATCCCGCCACGGGAGCATGTGATGGGTCCGGTCCAGCCGTTAGCGGGAGGCGGCATGGTCGAATCGGTCGTGAGCGTGCAGCATGACGGGTGTCAGGCCCCGCTGGCCGAGGTCGCGTATTGTCGGATCTGATATTTTGGCTGTATGTCCCACCCGGAGCATGAGCACGGGCCATTGCCACGGGATCTCACGACTGAGCTCGACGACCGCGACGACGGTCTGCTCGACGTTCTCGAGTCGGCGGCGCGTCTGCAGGAACTCGTGCCCGACACGGTCTTGGTCGGTCGATCGGCCGCCGCGCTCCACAATGGACATCGTGCGTCGTATGACCACGATCATGTCTTGGCTGACCTGAGGGATCGGTTCGAGCTGGTGCTCGACGCTCTCGAACGCGAAGGTGACTGGGTGACCAATCGGGCTACGCCCGGAAAGCTCGTGCTGGGCAGCCTCGGTGGCATCGAGAGTGGCGTCCGGCAGCTCATTCGTACGAGGCCGTTGGAGACCACGTCGGTGACGTTGCCGTCGGGCCGGGAGTTGACGGTGCCAACGGCCGAAGAGACATTGCGCGTCAAAGCATTCTTGATCGTCAAGCGCAATCAGGTTCGTGATTACCTCGACGTGGCCGCGCTCGGTGCCCGTTATGGCTTCGGTTCAAGTGCCAGGGTGCTGAGCGGCATCGACGAGTACTACGCGGACACCGACCGCGCCGGCGAGCCGGTCGCGACCCAGGTCGCTCGCCAGTTGGCAGATCCTGCTCCACGCGATACGTCGACGTTGGGCCGGCTCGGCGAGTACAAGGCGCTGACCCAGCACTGGCGGTCATGGGACAACGTCACCGCAGCATGTGGAGAGATCGCACGGCGGATGGCTGACGAAGACTGGGGGTGACCGGAGTGCCGCTGACGTTTCGCAACCTGACGATCGAGCCGCACGAGCCAGTGTCCGCGTGGGGCGTCGAAGGGATCCTCGCGGCGATCGACCGGGGGGACATTCGGGACTGGCGGCGCGTTGCCGCCGAGGCCGTTGCCGATCCGCACGGCTCCGTGGCGCAGGACCTCGACGTTGCCATCGATCTGGCTGAGTCGACGTCGAGTGCCGCGGTGCTGAAGCTGGTGCTGGATCGGGCGCGCGAGACACCCGAGGATCGGGTCGCCCGTCGGGTGCGAGAGGCGATTCACTGGTCCGGCATGACGCAAGCAGAGTTTGCGGAGCGTCTGGGCACGTCGGCTTCTCGACTGTCCACCTATGCGACCGGCAAGGTGGTGCCGTCGGCGGTGATGATGGAACGCATCGAGGACCTCTCGAAACGTTCGACCGCTGCCTGACCGGCGACAGCTACCGAGAACGATCATGGGCCAACTGGGGTTCGTGTGCACTCTGAACCCCAGTTGGCCCATGATCAACCCGGACCTGGAGCCGGGCTCGAGGAGCGACCTACGACGTCTTCTCGTCGAGCATGGCTTCCATCTGCTGGATCTGGGTGTACTGCGTCGTCAGCATGTCGGTCGCCCAGCCTTCCAGCGTGGTGTCGTTGCCGTTGATGATGACGTCGACGAGCATGTCCATGGCGCCTTCGTGGTGCTCGATCATCAGCTCGAGGTACAGAATGTCGAAGTCCGTGCCGGTGGACGCGCTCAGCTGGTCCAGCTCGGCGGGCGTTGCCATGCCCATCTGTTCGAGCAGGTCCGGATCCTGCAGCACCTGCTGGTAGGCGGCTTCGGCGTCGGTGACCTCGAGGTCGTGCCAGCCTTGCCAGTTCTGCATCATCGAGATCTCGAGGTCCTGCTCGACGTCGATCCGGTCGGCGAGCGCGAGCAGTTCCGGGTCCTCACCGCGCGAGGGGGCCATCCGGCTCATGACCAGCGCCTGGAAGTGGTGCGGGATCATCATGCGGACGAACTGCGCGTCGGCGTCGTTCGCCGTGGCCTGCGCGGCGGCCTCGGACCTGGCTCCCGAGGGGGAGGCCTGGGGTTTCGGCTGCTCCGCCGTGGCGGTCACCGCCGATACGCCGGCCGTACCGATCAGGCCGGCGGTCGCCAACAGTGCACCGGCAACTCTCCGAAACTTCATGGTGCACCCGTTCCTTTCTGCCCTGACGGCGTCGTGACCCCGGACGACGCGACGGGCTGTGGGTGAATGATGCGCGGGCCCCGGTAGACGGCTGTCGTCCGGGGCCCGCCCACAAGGATCAGTCTCGGTAGCGAGGCTGGGTCTGTGCGTTGAAGTGGTCCATCTTGATGCGTTGTGCGCCGGCGAATTCCGGGCCTCGGACCTTGAGGATATCCAGGCCCTTGGCCATGTCGCTGGAGTAGATGTAGCCGTTGTACCAGTATGCCGACCAGGTGCCGCCGCCTGCACCGTCCGGCAGTGGGCCGCGCTCGAAGTAGCCGATCTCTTCCGGGTTGTCCGGATCGGTGAAGTCGAACACCGAGACGCCGCCCTGATACCAGGACTGCACCATGATGTCGCCGTCCTTGACCGGGATCAGCGAACCGTTGTGCGCGACGCAGTTCTCGGTTTCCTGCTGGTGGCGCGGAATCTTGAAGTAGCTTCGGAACTCGAATTCGCGGTTGTCGCCCTCGCCGGTGATGTCGAAGATGGCGTTGGCTCCCCGCTGCGGCCCGATTTCCTCGTTGCACGTGGCCGCGCCTCCGCCGCCGAGCTCGTCGGTGAAGATCACCCGGTCGGCGTCGTTGGTGAACGTCGCCGAGTGCCAGAAGGCGAAGTTGGAATCCCGGACGCTCGTGATGACGTACGGATCCGCGGGATCGGAGATGTCCATCAGGACGCCCTCACCCATGCAGGCGCCAGCGGCGAGGTCCTCCTCCGGGAAGACGGTGATGTCGTGGCAGCCGGCGGTGCCGGGCGCTCCGCCGTCGGGGAAGAGGTTCGGCTTGGCGATCACGGACGCCTCGGCCGGGTTGTCCAGCGGGACTTCGATGATCGAGATCGAGTCGTGCGGGGGCTGGCAGTTCGGGAAGACCGGCGCCGGGCCGTACGACGACACGTAGAGATAGACGACGTCGTCGTTGTCGCCCGGGACGAGCGTGTGCGTGTGCGAGCCGCAGTCGGTCTGCACGGACCCGACGTACTCCGGGTTGTTCATGTCGCTGGTGTCGATGATGCGCATGCCTTCCCAGGCGTTCGGGTCGGCCGGCGAGGAGTCCGAGCTGTTGCAGGAGTCGTCGCTGCGCGCGTAATCGACCGACATGAACACCAGTGATCCGTCGGGTGTGACGGTGGGGTCGCCCTGCCCGCCGGGACAGGAGAACTGGCTGACGAGCTCGGTCTTCCGCGGGTTCTTGATGTCGTAGATGTTGATTCCGCCGTACGTGCCCTGGATGGCGTAATCCTCCCAGAACGCGAGGTCGCTGTGCGTGAAGTCCTCATTCACGCCTTGTCTCGGGATGTTCGCCACGTGCGACACGTTTGCGCTGTGCGAGATCTCGTCCGGTTCCAGCTCGTCGCTCTGTGCGGCCGATGGGCCCGCGAGGCCGAGCGTCGCGACGGCAAGCACGCCGGTGAGCGTGACCGTCTTCATGCCGATGCGCGATCTGCGCATGACGGTGGAGATGTGCATAGCGAAGCCTCCTGACACATGTGACTAGTGCGTCCGGGCACCAACTGCCGGTGCCGACGGCGGTCATCTGTTGAGGGTCGGGGCTGATCAAACGTGACGATAACGGTTTAAGACAGACATGACTACCCCAAAGTGAGAATCCAGTCGGAACGCGCCTGGAGGGCCGCCGATCCGGGCGAGGGTCCGTCCGGCGGGGTTGTCGTCCGGCGAGGCTGTTGTCCGGCGGGGCTGTCGTCCGAATGGCTCGGTCCGGTGCTGTGCGACGATGTCGGATCGTGGAACTTCGAGAGGATGCGGCGGTGACTCGACTGTTCACTCCGCCCGCGTTGAGCAGGCGTTGATGTCACCACCGAAGTTCGACCTGTGGTCGATCGGACCGTCGGTCTACCTGCCGTCCCTGTTGTTCGGTGTCGGCTACGGCGGCATCGTCCCGGTCATCCCGTTGAGCGCCCGCGATCTCGGCGCGTCCGTCGCGACGGCTGGGCTGGTGGTCGCGTTCCTGGGCGTCGGACGGATCATCGGTGACCTGCCGGCGGGGATGCTGGCGATCCGGATGGGCGAACGGCGGGCGATGCTGGTCGCGCTCGGCGTCACCGTCGCGGCGCTCAGTGTGTGCATCGCGGCGACCAGCGTGGTCGTGCTCGTCGGAGCCGTCGTGTTCCTCGGGTTCTCCGCGGCGGTGTTCGGGCTGGCGCGGCACGCCTACCTGGCCGAGGTGATGCCGTACGAACAACGCGGGCGCGCGCTGTCGACGCTCGGCGGAACGAACCGCGTCGGCATGTTCCTCGGCCCGTTCCTGGGCGCGGCGATGATGAAGGGCCTGGGCACCGACGGCGGCTACTGGCTGCACGTGGTGATGGCGGTTGCCGCGGCGGTCGTGCTGATGGTCGTGGCGGATCCGCCGTCGGCCCGGTCGACCGCGCCGCGGCCGCAGGACCGCGCGTCCAGGATCGGCATGCGCCAGGTCATCCGACAGCAGGCTCCGGTGCTGCGCACGCTGGGGGTCGCCGCCATGTTGGTGGGTGCCGCGCGGGCGTCGCGCGAGGTCGCGATCCCGCTCTGGGGCGACCACATCGGCCTGAGCCCGGCGACGACGAGCCTGGTGTTCGGCATCTCCGGCGGCGTCGAGATGCTGATGTTCTACCCGGCCGGCATGATCATGGACCGGTTCGGCCGGCGCTGGGTGGTGGTGCCGGCGATGCTGATCCTCGGGACGTCGCTGGGTCTGCTGCCGCTGACCGGAGGCATCGGGACGTACGCGGCGGTTGCGGTGCTGATGGGCTTCGGCAACGGTCTGGGCAGCGGCATCATCATGACCATCGGCGCGGACGTCTCACCCGACGGCGGCAGGGCGGCGTTCCTGGGCGCGTGGCGGCTGTTCTCCGACGTCGGCAACGGGTTGGGTCCGCTGGCGGTCAGCGCGGTGACGGCGCTCGCGACGCTGGCCGTGGCCGTCGCCGCGGCCGGCGCGATCGCCTACGTCGGGGCCGCATTGATGGCACGCTGGATCCCGCGCCCGAACGGGCAATAGTGGTTCGGGCCTCGCTCGAACGGAAAGAATCAGATGATCCGAAGGTATGACGACGATGACAGCGACCGCTGGAAACGGGCGAGTGGTGCGGGAGTTTCTGCGGAACCATCCGGTGAACGACGACTTCGCCTCGGATGTCGCGGCGGCACGTGACACTGTCGCGGACGAGGTGAGCGCCACCTGGCCGTAGGACTACGGCGGACGTTCGAGCGCAAGATTCACCCGGGACCCGGTACGTGACGACGTCGGCCTGCCGAGAGCGGCGTCGCGTCGACGGAACGGATCCGCTTCCGCGTCCGGGCGGCGAGGCGGTCTGCACGTTGGGCGAGCTAGTGACGTGGGCAGGGTCTTTGCGGTAGAAAGCTCTCGACGGCGACCCGGGGGGCGTCGCCGTCGGGTGGGAAGGCGGGATCCGATGCCGTCGCGCTACGCCGAACGAGGCTGGTCAGCGCGACCGGTCGAACGAGCGTGTACGTCCGGCCGCCCCCGTCGCGACATCAAGCATCGATAGTTTCGAGTCTCAGCCAGGAATGCGTTCAGGGACTTCACGCTGCCGCCGGTCCACTGCCAGGATCTCGGCCCATCGACAGCTGGAGGTCCCATGCGCAAGCGACAGATGGCAGGCGCGGTGGCCGGTCTCGCCGTTCTGGCACTCACGGTCAGTGGCTGTGGGCGATCGGACAGTGCGGCGACGTCCGGATCGGACACGCAGACCAACCGCGACGGTGCGAGTGCCGAGGAACTGGTCCCTGACGACATGCGCGCCGACGGGGTGCTCCGGGTCGCGACCGCCGAGGGCTACCCGCCGATGGAGATGTACAAGGAGGGTACGCAGGAGCTCATCGGCGTGGACCCGGATCTCGCGGCGGCCATCGCGGAGCGGATGGGCCTGGAGCTGAAGATGACCAACGCGAGCTTTCCCGGTCTGATCCCCGGCCTGCGCGCCGACCGCTGGGACCTCGCGATGTCGTCGATGAGCGACACCGAGGAGCGCCGTCAGGCGGTCGACTTCGTCGACTACTTCCACGCCGGCGGATCGATCATGGTGGCCAAGGGCAACCCGGAGGGCATCACCGATCTCGAGAGCCTCTGCGGGCGGAACGTGGTGCTCGCCAAGGGCAGCTCGAACCTGGCGATCGGCGAGGAGCAGAACAAGAAGTGCGACGACAAGATGACCATCAGTGAGAGCGAGGACGCGCCCACCGGTCTGCTGGAGATCGACAGCGGCCGGTCGGTGGCGACCATCGTCGACTACCCGGTCGCCAAGAACCTCGCCGGCAAGGACGGCGCGTACGAGGTGCTCGAGGAGCAGTACGACGCCGGTCCGTGGGGAATCGCCGTCGCCAAGTCCGACACGCAGCTGCGCGACGCGGTGCAGGCCGCACTGGAGGAGCTCCTCGACAACGGCGAGTACCTGCGGATCCTCGAGAAGTGGGATGTCGCGCAGAGCGCCGTCGACGAGGTCACCATCAACGGCGGGGAGTGACCGACGTGGCGCAGCCCGACATCGCCTCCACTGTCGAGGACCGGCCGGACCTGACGATCGACGCGACGCATCCACCGCGGCCAGGGCGGTGGATCGGGGCCGGCCTCACGGCTTTCGCGCTCTTCTGGCTCGGTTGGACCATCGCCGTCAACCCGAACCTGCACTGGGACGTCGTCGTCGACTACCAGTTCTACCCGGTGATCCTCGAAGGCCTGTGGGTGACGATCCAGCTCACCGTCATCTCGATGGTCGTGGGTGTCGCCCTGGGGATCACAGCCGCCCTGATGCAGTTGTCCGAGAGCCGCGTCATGCGGTTCGCGGCCGCCGCCTACCTGTGGTTCTTCCGCGGGACGCCGCTGTTGGTCCAGTTGATCTTCTGGTTCAACATCGCGCTCATCTTCACCGAGTTGTCCATCGGTGTTCCGTTCGGCGGCCCGAAGCTCGCGACGTGGGAGACGAACGCGATCGTCACCGGCTTCGTCGCCGCGTTGCTCGGCCTGAGCATCAACGAGGGCGCGTACATGAGCGAGATCGTGCGCGCCGGTCTGCAGTCCGTCGATCCCGGCCAGCGTGAGGCAGCCCAGTCGTTGGGGATGTCCCGCGTGCAGGTGATGCGCCGCGTCGTGCTCCCGCAGGCGATGCGGGTGATCATCCCGCCGACGGGCAACCAGTTCATTTCGATGCTCAAGACGACGTCGCTGGTGTCGGTCATCGCGGGCGCGGATCTGCTCACCGTCACCCAGCGGCTGTATCTGGAGAACTTCGAGGTGATCGCCCTGCTGATCGTCGCGTCGATCTGGTACCTGGTGATGACGACGCTCGCGAGCATCGGCCAGCACTTCGTCGAGAAACACTACGGACGCGGGTACGGAACGTCGGTCCCGCTGCGATCGCGGATCACGCGCAATCTCACGATCGACCGGAGGAAGTCATGACGTCGTCGATGGTGCGTGCCCTGGGCGTGCGCAAGAGCTTCGGCGACCTCGAGGTGTTGCGCGGCATCGACCTCGACGTCGCGCCCGGTCAGGTCGTCTGCGTCGTCGGGCCGTCCGGGTCGGGCAAGTCGACGTTCCTGCGCTGCTTGAATCATCTCGAGACGCTGCAGGCGGGCCGGATCTGGGTCGACGGCGACCTGGTCGGGTACGAGGAGCGAAACGGTCAGCTGCACGTCCTGCCGGAGAAGCGGCTGCGTGCGCAGCGGGCGAAGATCGGCATGGTGTTCCAGCGGTTCCACCTGTTCCCGCACAAGACCGCGCTGGACAACGTCATGGAGGGCCCGAGCGCGGTGCGCGGGATGTCGGGTGCCGATGCGCGCGAGCTGGCGGGTGACCTGCTGGACCGGGTCGGCATGTCCGACCGCAGCCACCACTATCCCGCGCAGCTGTCGGGCGGGCAGCAGCAGCGCGTCGCGATCGCGCGGGCACTGGCCATGTCGCCCAAGGTGATGCTGTTCGACGAGCCGACGTCGGCGCTGGATCCCGAGCTCGTCGGTGAGGTGCTCGGCGTCATGAAGGATCTGGCCGCCGACGGCATGACCATGGTCGTCGTCACGCACGAGATGGGTTTCGCCCGCGAGGTCGGGCACGATTTCGTGTTCATGGACGACGGGGTCGTCGTGGAGCGAGGGACGCCGGCCGACGTCCTCGGCGCGCCCCAGCACGAACGTACCGCGGCGTTCCTGTCCAAGGTGCTCTAGGAGTGTCCCCGGAGCTGGACCTGTTGATCACCGGCGCGGATGTCGTCGACGGTTCGGGCGCACCGTCCGCCCGGGCGGACGTGGGCGTGCGCGCGGGGCGGATCGTGGTGCTGCCGCCCGACAGCGGGGCGGTCGCCACCGAGGTGCTGACCGCGCACGGGCGCATCGTCATGCCCGGGATCATCGACGTGCACACGCATTCCGACCTGCTCGGTGGTGCCGACCCCGAGCGTGAGGAGCTGCGGCGGGCCGCCCTGCTGCAGGGCGTCACGACGGAGATCTGCGGGAACTGCGGGACCAGCGCATTCCCCGCACTGCCGGAGCGGGCGGGCGACGTGGCCGAGCTCGTGTCGGCGACGTTCGGCTCGCCCGCGGCGGCATATCCCGACCTGCCCGGGTACCTCGCCGCGCAGGAGGGTCACGCGCGCGCCAACCATCTGGTCACCCTCGTCGGGCACGGGACGTTGCGGGCCGGCGTCCTGGGCTTCGCGGACCGGCCGGCCAGCCGGGCTGAGGTGGCCACCATGTCGTCCCTGCTGGACCAGGCGCTGCGCGACGGCGCCGCCGGCCTGTCCAGCGGGCTGATCTACCCGCCGGGCATACACGCCGACACGTCGGAGATCGTCGCGCTGGCGCGGGTCGTCGCTGCGCACGGCAAGCCGTACGTCACGCACCTGCGGGACGAGATGTCCCGGGTCGAGGACGCTCTGGAGGAGGCGCTGTCCATCGCCCACGCCTCCGGCGCGTCGTTGCAGGTGTCGCATCACAAGACCGCGGGACGCGCCGCGTGGGGAACCACCACCCGCACATTGAAGCGGTTGACGGCCGAACGCGCCCGCGGCCTGGACGTGCTGTGCGACGTCTATCCGTACACCGCGGGCAGCACCGTGCTGCACGCGATGCTGCCGCCCTGGATCACGTCCGGTGGTGTCGGCGCGATGCTGGCCACGCTCGGCGAGGACGGCGTGCGCGGGCGGATCCGTGCCGACATCGCCTCCGGGCTGCCGGGATGGGAGAACACCGTCGGGAACGGCGGCTGGGACCTGATCGTCGTCGCGTCGGCGGCACGGACTCCACAGCTGGAGGGGGTGTCGGTGGCCGAGGCGGCGGCGTCGGCGGGGACCGACCCCGTCGACCTGGCCTGCGACCTGCTGCTGGCCAACGACGGCGAGGTGACGATCATCAGCCGGTCGATGCACGAGGACGACGTGCGTCGCGTGGTGGCCAGCCCGCTGTCCATGATCGCCTCCGACGGCGTGCCCAAACTCGGCCGTCCGCATCCGCGCTGGGCCGGCACGTTCGCCCGGACCCTCGGCCGCTACGTCCGGCACGAGGAGGTGCTGACCCTCGAGGATGCGGTCCACAAGATGACCGGCATGCCGGCCGGCCGGTTCGGGCTGCGCGGTCGCGGTGTGATCCGCGACGGCGCGACGGCGGACCTCGTCGTCCTGGATCCGGGCCGGGTGCGCGACACCGCGACGTACGACGACCCGCTGGCCCGGCCGAAGGGCATCCGTGCCGTCGTCGTCGACGGCCAGGTCGTCGTCGACGACGGCGACGTGCGCGACGAGCGGCCCGGCCGGGCCCTGCGGATCCGATGAGCGAGGTCCGCACGCACGCGAGTGTGCACCGTCTCGACGACGGCACGCGGCGAGAACACGACGCCGGCGCCGTCGTCGCCCTGGCCAGCGTCGGCAAGGTGCTGCTGTTGGCGGAGGTGGCGCGGGGCCTGGTCCAGGGTGATCTGGACGAGGCCGAACCGGTGCCGCTCACCGACGAGGACCGCGCGGTCGGTGGGACGGGCATGCTCCGGGCGCTGTCTCCTCGCACATGGACGGTCGCCGATCTCGCGGTTGCCGTGGCCACGGTGAGCGACAACGCGGCCACGAACGCGCTGCTGCGCCGGATCGGGCTCGAACCGGTGCGGCGACTCGCCCGGCAGCAGGGGTTGATGCGCACGAGCGTGCACGACCGGATCCGCGACCAGCGCGGACCGGGCGAGCCCGAGACGTTCGCCAGCGGCACCGTGGCCGAGCTGGCGGCGTTCATGAGCGACGTCGAGTCCGGACGGTTGGTCTCGGCGGACGTGGCCCGCCGGGTGAAGAGCTGGATGACCGGCAACGTCGACCGGTCGCTGGTCGCCGACCCGATCAGCCGCGAGCCGCCCGGCGCGTTCGGGGTCGCGAACAAGACCGGGACGGACACCGGCGTGCGAGCGGACGTCGGCATCGTGACCGGGGCGAGCACCGTCGCTTACGCGGTCGTGTCGACCGCGCCTCCGGGAGGGGAAGCGGGCTGTGTCGTGTCGCTGCGCGAGTGGGGCGAACGGGTCGCACGGCTGGCGGCCGAGCCGTCGTCCGGTCCGTGACCTTCGGTGCCCGCTCGGCGATCCAGCTCACGGGCGACCTCGCCGGCTGCCGTGCGCAGATGCTCGACGAACGCCCGGACGGTGGGGTTCGGGTTGTTCCGGCGGGTCGCCACGCCGACCTCGCGGTGCAGACCCGGATGGTCCAGCGGCACCGTGGCCACGCCGTGGTCGTTGTGCAGCCCGAGCGCCGGGACCAGCGCCACCCCCAGTCCGGCACGCACCAGGGCGAGCGTGACCTCGTAGTGGTCGCTCTTGCACCGGATGCGCGGCCGGAAGCCGGCGCCGATCGCCGCCCGCTCCAGCACCGAGACGCTGGAGTCGGTGCCCCGCGTCGTCACCCACGGGTCGCGGGCGAGCTCGGTGAGCCGCAGCAGCTGCCTGCCGGCCAGCGGATGCCGCGGCGGCAGCACCACCACCTGCGGATCGTGCAGAAGGCTGGTGACGTCACACGATGTCGCGTCCCGCCACGGCTCCAGCGGATGCTCGAACACCACGACCAGGTCCAGTTCGCGGCCAGCGAGCTGCGGCAGCAGCTCGTGCGGCTGACCGAGGATCAGGTCCACCTCGACGCCCGGGCGTGCATGGCTGAACGTCGACAACGCCCGGGGCAGCAGCTCGGTGCCGGCCGTGGCGAAGAACCCGACCCGGAGCACCCCGCGGGTGGCCTGGCCGTGCGCGGTCAGCTCGTCGCGCGCGGCGGACATCAGGTCGGTGATCTGCTGGGCGTAGTCGGCGAGACGCTCACCGGCGGGTGTCAGGCCGATGCTGTGCGGGCCACGTTCCACCAGCGCCACGCCGACCTCGCGTTCGAGGGCGGAGAGCTGGTGCGAGACCGCCGACGGGCTGAGCTGGAGCTGCCGTGCGGCCGCGACGATGGTTCCCAGCCGGGCGATCTCGAGCAGCACCCGGAGTCGCGAGCTGTTGATCACAGCGTGTCCTCCCGCGCGGATCCTGTTGTCACCGGACGGATCGGTGCCGGTTCGTCCCCGGTGTGTCCTGGTGGTGCGCCAGCAGGTCGCGTGCGAGATCGATGCCGGCGTCGCGCAGTCCCGGCGGGTCGTACACGAACGCTTCGGGACCGGCGACCACCAGTAGCAGCCCCAGCCGTTGTTCCACGGGTTCGAGCAGATAGGCCCGCATCCGGATCGACTCGGTGTCCTCGTGCACGACCTCCACCGACTCCGCGAACCGCTCGACGGCCCAGCGGACGTCCTGCGGGACGACGAGGTCGACGACACGCTCGTGCCGGTTGGCGGCGATCCGGGCCTCGTAGTCGTCGGGCCGCTCGAACGTCTCGTCCAGCACCTCGGCGTCGCGCACGCCGGACAGCAGGAACGTCCCGACGTGATCGGTGTCGGCGATCCCCGCGTCGAGCTCCCAGCCGCGCCGGGTCTTGATCAGCCGGTACGGCTCGAGGACGTGCTCACGCAGGCCGGGACGCCAGGTGCGCGCGTAGGTGACCCGGATCCGTCGCCCGCGCCGCAGCGCGTCGCCGACCGTCTGTGCCAGCTCGGCCAGCCAGACGCTGCGACCGCCGCCGATGCCGGACAGCACCGTCGCCGTCAGCGCCTTCAGCGCACCGTCGAGCGCGTCGTTGTCCGGTTCGACGGCCAGCAGGCTCTGCCCGGCGCGGTAGATGTTCGCGAGCTCGCCGACGGTGACGTAGTCGGCGCCGACGTCCTCGGTGGGGCGCGGCTGGGCGGAGACGAACTCGGCCAGGGCGGGCTCGACGTCCTCGCCGTCGGCGTCGTGGAAGCGCAGCTTGCTGGTCTGGCCCAGCACGCTCGGGGCGAAAGCCGGGTCGACGTCGGCCCGGTAGTACGCGCGCAGCTCGTTGCGCAACGTCTCGGCGTCGACGTCGACCTGCTCGGCCAGCTGGGCGACCGGCAGTCCGCCGGCGTGCAGCGCCAGCTGGTTCAGCGCCCGGGTGACGCGGTCGAAGCGCTGGACGTATCGCGGAGTGCCGGTCATCCTGCCGGCCTCACGATCCGCCGCAGCTCGGCGACGATCTCGTCACGCATCTCGTCCGGAGCGATCACCCGCACCCTGCGGCCCAGCTCGTACACCCGGGCGCGGAACGCCGCACGGTGCGTGACCGGCACCGTCAGCCGCACCGCCCCGTCCTGCGCCGTGCGCTCCACCGGTTCACCCAGCATCGCGGTGACCTGCGGTTCGTGGTCGGGCTCGGTCTCGACGACGACGTCGACGGCAGGGTCGGGGTGCCAGGTGATCGGGTTGAGCTCGTCGTACGGCTCGTCGGCGGGGATGGTCGCGGTGCCGGGCGGGTCGACGGAGACGTCGGACATCCGGTCGGTGACGAACCGCTTGGTGACGTCGACGTCGTCAGTGGCGTCCTCGTGTCCGACGACGTACCACCCGGATGCGCCCGGATGCACCAGATGAGGGTGGACGACCCGCGGTTTCTGCTTGTACGTGAACCGCAACAGGCAGCGGTTCTCCACGGCGTAGGCCGCCTTGTCCAGAGCGTCGTGGCCCGGGCGGTGCGGGTCGCGTGAGCGCACCGGACCGGGATCGGCCGGCACGTCGGCCGGATCGCCCAGGTGGTCGCCGAACGCGGTGTCGCCGGCCACCAGCGCCGCGCGGACCAGCTGGACCTGGTGCTCCGCGGTCAGCGACACCCGCAGCCGGGTGTCGCGCGCGTACAACCGGTAGACGGCCTCCTCGCCGGCGCCCGCGACGTTACGGATGTCCCAGCCGATCTTCTGCAGCGCGCCGACGTCGCGGTGCAGCTGCCGGGCGGCGTCGGCGTCGCTGGCCGCGCCGTAGTCGCCGATGGCGACGAGCTGGTCGGCGCCACGTCCGCCCGGCTGGCCGGCCTCCAGCGCCAGCAGCAGCCGCGTCAGCCGCTCCAGCGGTCCGAGTTGGTCGCGTCCACCCGGCATACGCCCTCCAGCACCCCCCAGCGCCACGTCCCGAGTGATCGACCCTAAGGCATCACGCGGGACGTGGACACCGGTCACACAGCTGACGGCGCGTTCACGGAACCCGCTCGACCGGTTCGTACAGCTCGGTGACCAGAGGGCCGCAGTCGGGGGCGGTCTGGACGTAGACCTCGCGGGCATAGCCAGTGGAGCGGTAGCCGTTCGCCTCGATCCAGCGGGCGACGGCGTTGGCGGTGGTCAGGACGTCGTCCATCGATCCGTGGTGCACGGCGCGAGCCGCGCTGGGAAGTTCCGGCACGTCGACCACGGCGAAGTCGTGGGCGTCGGACGGCTCGACATCGACCGGCAGACCGGCGTGGACGACGACGGCGCCGTCGTCGCCGGGTTCGTAATAGGCAACAGCCGGGCCGATGACGTCGACGCCGGCCCGCTGCAGACGCCCGACCAGGTCGTCGTACAGGGGAGTGATGACCGGTGAGATGGAGGACGGCTCGTAGTCGGCCGCGGTCGCGGACAACTCTGCGACACGCACGGCGGGCGCGGACGTGACGCTGACGTCGTCGGTGGGCATGTGACCCTCGCTTTCGATGACGTGGAGCCTCGCCTCGACCTGGCGCAGTCGTGCCGTGTCCGCGGCGATCCGGTCGTGCAGCTCGGCGCGGCGCAGACGGAGCATGCCGCGCAGTTCCGCGGCGTCGACGGCGGCGTCGACGATCTCGTGCACCTGGTCCAGCGTGAAGCCGAGATCCTTGAGCGCGACGATGCGGTTCAGCCGGCCGAGCTGTGCGGTGTCGTAGTAGCGGTAGCCGGTGGCGTCGTCGACCTTGGCCGGACGCAGCAGCCCGATGGCGTCGTAGTGCCGCAGCATGCGCACGGACACGCGGCCGTGCCTGGCGAAGTCTCCGATGGTGAACATGATGCCCTCCGGTCTACGCACTGACATCGTGTCAGGGTCAACCCCGGCTTCACCCGACTTCCGTGATCATCAACCGTCTGCCACACCATGACGTGGCACAACGTTGATGATCACGGGACGGCGGGAGCATGATGAGGCTCATGACGGGCGATGCCGCGGTGACTCTCGCCGCCCAGGAGGCCGCGGACCGCACGGTCGAGGCGGGAACCGCCCGACTGTTCTCCGCTTCGAGTGAGGGTTCGCCGATACCGCAGCCGGGGGGTATGCGCTTCGAAGGTGTCGTGGACTTCGCGCAGAACCGCGCTGATCTGTTCGGCAGCCCGGTAGCCGAAGGGATGATCACTGAGGGGATGGCCGACAAGATCGCCGGCCTTCCCGACATGAACCCGGACATGTACATATCTGTGCGGTTGGCCACCGAACGGCACCGGACCATTCACGACGGCGCGCGTGAATTCTCGTGCGTCGACGATCAGTGGATCGAGTGGCTGGGCGAAACCGGCGACGGTGCTCGTCGCCACATCGATCCCCAGTGGCCGCTGGACGCGCTGTTCGGCGCCAACGACGACGCCGTCGAGGTCGCCCACGAACCGGTGCGGGAGACCGACACGGTGCGCTGTCGCCTCACCCTGGATCTGTGGCGAGCCGATGAACGGCTGCCTGCCGGCGTGACTGCTCCCGAGGGACCGCTTCGCCGGCTGCGGGAGATTCCCGCCGAGGTCTGGCTGGACAGCTCCGGACGCGCCCGCCGGATCGCCGTGGCCGCTCACCCGTCGAACGCCACGAGCGCCCCTGACTCCTGGATCTGGAACGTCACCGAGTTGTGGGACTTCGGCGTCGCCGTCACGATCACACCGCCGAGTCCCGACCAGGTCCGCGAGATCGACCCGAGATCCTTCGGATCCAGCAGCTGAGCCCGTTGTCAGTCGATCGCACGGCGCGGCCTGAGCCGTTCTGTCGGACCCGTGCGGCATCCTGATGGAGACGGTGAACGATCATCGGCGACGGGACGGGTATGCGGCTGCTGCACACCTCCGACTGGCATCTCGGGCGGACGCTGCACGGGCTCGATCTCCTGGAGTCGCAGGCCGCCGTCCTCGACCGGATCGTCCGCGTCGCCGAGGAGTACGAGGTCGACGCGGTGCTCGTCGCGGGCGACGTGTTCGACCGCGCCATCCCGCCCGTCGAGGCGGTGCGGCTGCTCGAGGACGTCATGTGCCGGCTGGCGCGCACCGCGACCGTCGTCGTCACGTCCGGCAACCACGACTCCGCCGTCCGGCTCGGGTACGGCTCGCGGCTGTTCCCGGCGGGCATGCACGTCGTCACCGACGTCCAGCGGGTCGGTGAGCCGGTCGAGTTGGCCGACGAGCACGGCCCGGTGCTGGTCTACCCGTTCCCGTATCTCGACCCGGACGGTTGCCGAGTCTCGCTGGCCGACGGCGACCAGCCGCTCGACCGGTCGCACCAGGCCGCCTGCACGGCCGCCATGGGCCGGGTGCATGCCGACCTCGACCAGCGTGGGCTGTTCGCGGCCGGTGCTCGCACCGTGGTCATGGCGCACGCGTTCGTCGTCGGCGGCATCCCGGTCGAGACGTCGGAGAGTGAGCGCGACATCCGCGTCGGCGGTGTCGACTCGGTACCCAGCGGCGTGTTCGACGGCGTCGACTACGTCGCCCTGGGGCACGTGCACGGACCTCAGGAGCCACGGGCCGGCGCCGACGGCACGGTGCTGCGCTACTGCGGGTCGCCGCTGCGCTACTCGTTCTCCGAGGCCGCGCACGAGAAGTCGGTGACCGTCGTCGATCTCGACGCAGGCGGGGTCGCGTCGGTCCGGGCGGTCCCGCTGGAACAGCCGCGTGCCATGGCCCGGCTGTCCGGCACGCTGGACGAACTACTCACCGACCGTTCCCTCGATCGGCACCGGGACTCGTGGGTGCAGGTCACCGTCACCGACTCGGGCCGGCCGCAACAGCTGCGCGAGCGGCTGGTGCAGCGGTTCCCGAACCTGCTCGAACTGCGGCACGCGCCGCCGGAGACCGACATCGGCGGCGGTGCCGGGGTGGCGAACCCGGCCAGCACCGATCCCGTCGAGGTGGTGGACGACTTCGTGCGGCACGTGACGGGTGATCCGGTCACCGAAGCCGAGCTGGCGAGCTTCCGGGCTGCGCACGAAGCCGTTCTCGCCGGCGAACGGGAGCCGTAGATGCAGCTGCACACGCTCACGTTCGCCGCGATCGGGCCGTTCCGCGACCAGCAGCGCGTCGACTTCGGCGAGCTGGCGGCGGGCGGGCTGTTCCTGCTCGAGGGACCCACCGGCGCCGGCAAGTCCACCGTCATCGACGCGCTCGTCTTCGCGCTGTACGGCGACGTCGCCGGCCGCGGGTCCAGCAAGGCCAGGCTGGTGTCGGACCACCGCGACCCGGCCGTGGAGCCGTTCGTCGAGCTGGTGTTCGAGACCAGCGCCGGCGTGTACCGGGTGCGGCGCACCCCGGAGCACGAGCGGCCGAAGAAGCGCGGCGACGGCACCGTCACCCAGCAGGCGAGCGTCAAGCTGTGGAAGGCCACCAGCCCGGCCGGCCTCGACGGCGACCCGGTCTCCACCCGGGTCGGTGAGGCCGACGCCGAGCTGCGCGACGCCGTCGGGCTGAGCCGCGAGCAGTTCGTCAAGACCGTCGTGCTCCCGCAGGGCGAGTTCGCGAGGTTCCTGCAGTCCCGCAGCGACGAGCGGCGGGCCATCCTGCAGAGCATCTTCGGCACCGAGCACTACGACCGCATTCAGGACGAGCTCAAGCGTCGGCGCTCCGGTGCGCGCCAGCGCTGCGACGACTCCGACCAGCGGCTGCGCTATGCCGTCGCGGCGTTCGCGCGCACCGCCGCGCCCGGCGACGACGGCACCGACGGTCGCGCCACTGCCGTGACCGACGCCGTCCTCTCGGCGGTGGCCGACACCGTGGACGAAGCCGAGTCCGCGGTACGGGCATGGACCGCCGAGCTCGTCGACGCTCTCGATGCCGAACAGCGCGACCGGCACACGCGTAGCGCCGAGGCCGAGCGTGCCCGCGACGACGCCGCGGCCCACCTGCGCGAGCGACAGCGCCGGCGCGAGCTGCGCGACCGGCTCCGGGCCGCACGCGCGGAGCGCGAGACGCTCGACGCCGAGCGTGCCGAACAGTCCGCGCGCGAGCGCCGGGCCGACGCCGCGCGCCGGGCCGCGACGTGCCGGGCTCCGCTCGACGCGCTCGACGACACGCGTGGCCGGCTCGACACCGCCAGCCGGCAGGTGGCGGACCTGCGGGCGACGGTCGAGCTGGACGGCCTCGACGTCACCGCCGCCGGCCGCGACGAGGTCACCCGGGCGCACCGGGAGTTGCTCGACACGGTCGTCGCGCTGTCCGAGCCGCACCAGCTCGAGGCCGGGCTCGCCGACCGCCGGGACGAACTGCACAGGCTGCGCCGTGACCGCGAGAAACTCGCCGAGACGCACGCCGAGATCCAGGCCCGGTGCACCGCGTTGCCCACCGAGATCGAGGCCCTGCAGGCCGAGGCGGTGCAGGCGCGTGAGCTGGCCGGGACGCTGGCCGGCCTGCGGCGCGATCGCACCGCCGTGCACGAGCTGCTGGCCGTGCACGAACGCCTCGATGCCGCGCGCGCCGAGCAGGCCGCCGCCGAGGCGCGCTGCCAGGAGTCCCACGACCGGATGGTCGCGGCCGACGATCACGTCGCCGAGCTGCGCCGGCGCTACCGCGAGGGCGTCGCCGCCGACCTGGCGGTAGCGCTGACCGAAGGTGAGCCGTGCCAGGTCTGCGGGTCCACCACCCACCCCGCACCGGCCACCCGGTCCGACGATTTCGTCGAACGTGACCGGGTCGAGCAGGCCGAGCAGCAGCTGTCGCAGTGCCGCCGGCGGCTGGACGAGCACCGGGACGCCCGCGGCACGGCGGCGGCCAAGGTCGCCGAGTTGGAGGGGCGGCTCGACGGCTCCACCGCCGAACAGCTCGGCGAACAGCTGAGCCGGGTCGACGGAGCCATCGGCGACGCCGAGACCGCCGAGCACCGCGTCGGCGAGCTCACCGGCGAGATCACCCGCCGCGAGCAGGAGCTGCACACCAGCCGCGAGCAGCATCGCCAGGCCGAGGCCGACATCGCCCGCCTGGACGAGCGGGTCGGCACCCTGGCGCAGCGGCTCGAACGTGACGAGCAGCGTGTCGCCGACGAGCAGGGTGGCTATACGTCGGTCGGTGTCCGGGTCGCTGACTTGCGGCGACGGGCTTCCGGAGCGGAGCGGCTGGCGGTGGCGCTCGGCGACGTCGAGCACCAGAGCGCCGAGCACACCGCCCGGTCCGACCAACTCGCCCGGGCGGTCGGCGATGCCGGTTTCGACACGCCGGAGCAGGTCCGGGCGGCACTGCTGCCGGCGGCCGACGTCGACGCGCTGCAGGCCGAGATCGACGCGTGGCGGCGCCGGTCCGATGCGGTCGACGGCCGCCTGGCCGACCCCGACCTCGTCGGTGTCGACGCGGACGAGGAGATCGACGTCGACGGTGCCGGCGCGCGTGCCGAGGCGACGGCGGCCGAACTGCTGGAGCTGCAGCGGGCGGTGGCCTCCGGCGACACGCGGTTGCAGCAGTGCCGCGAGGCTGTGGCCGAGGTCGACGACGCGCTGGCCGAACGTCGGCGGGTGCACGACGAGGCCGCCGCCGTCGTCCGGATGGCCGGCCTGGCCAACGCCGACACCACCGACAACGTGCCGCGCATCGCGCTGGCGACGTACGTACTGCAACGCCGGTTCGAGGCCGTCGTCGACGCGGCCAACGAGCGCCTGGCCGACATGTCCTCCGGGCGTTACGTCCTCGAGTCGCACGACGGCCGCGAAGGCGGCTCGCGCCGCACCGGTCTGGGGTTGCGGGTCGTCGACTCGCACACCGGGCACGCGCGCGACACCGGCACACTGTCCGGCGGCGAGACCTTCTACGTGTCGCTCGCCCTGGCGCTGGGCCTCGCCGACGTCGTCACGGCCGAGGCGGGCGGCCTGCGCATGGGCACCCTGTTCGTGGACGAGGGCTTCGGCAGCCTCGACCCGGACACGCTGGACAGCGTCATGGGGGTGCTCGCGCGGCTGCGCTCCGGCGGCCGGGTCGTCGGAGTGGTCAGCCACGTCGAGGAGCTCAAGACGCGCATCCCGGAACGCATCGAGGTCCGGCGTCCCACGCGCGGCGGGCCCAGCACCCTCGACGTCGTCGCCTAGACCCGAGCGTCCGTCCGCCGCACCTTTGCCGTTCCACCTCGTGATCTTGCCGTTCCACCTCGTGCCGACGGCGGCACCGCCGCTGCCGTTCCGCTGTCCGTGCCGCTGCGTCGTCCGTGCGCTGTGTCGAGCGTGCGCTGCGTGGACCGTGCGCTGCCTCGACCGTGCCGCTGCGTCGTCCGTGGGCTGCGTCGAGATGATCAGGTGACCGATCACCCCTTGAGCGCCCGCGTGTGTCACCTGATCGTTTTACGTCCGCTGTGTGAGACGTGATCAGGTGACACTGTCCCCGGAACACCTGACGTCGCGGTCACCTGATCGCTGCCGCGCGGACGATCAGGTGAGAAATCGGCGATCAGGTGACAACGACCTGCGGAACACCGCGCCGGGTTCGCCGTAGGGTCGTGCTGGTGGAGCGCAAACAGCTCGAGTACTTCCTCACGGTCGCCAGTCATGGCAGCTTCACCAGCGCCGCGCACGCGCTGCGGATCGCGCAGCCCTCGCTGTCCTACGCCATCCAGGTTCTCGAGCGCGAGGTCGGCGCCGAGCTGTTCCGACGGCTCGGCCGCGGGGTGGTGCTCACCGACCTGGGGGAGGCGTTGCTGGACCCGGCGCGCAAGGTGCTGCACGACTTCTCCCAGGTGACGCTGGCGGCACAGCAGGTGACAGGGCTGGTGACGGGCCGGCTCGACATCGTCGCGGTGACGACGCTCGCGGTCGATCCGCTCGCCGAGTTCGTCGGTGCGTTCCGCCGTCAGTACCCGGGCGTCGAGTTCAACGTGGTCGACCCGGAGAACGCGGCAGCGGTTGTGGACTTCGTCCGTCGCGGGCAGTGCGAGCTGGGGCTGACCGAGCAGACGGTGTCCACCACCGGGCTGCGCGCGTTCGAACTGCCGGAGCAGGAGGTCCTGGCGGTGCTCCCGCCCAGCGCGAGCACGCCGTCCGCCGGTGTGCTCCAGATCGGCGAGCTGGCGGAGCTGGACTTCGTCACGACGTCGCGCGGCACCACGACCCGGGCGGTGCTGGACGACGTCCTCGCCGATGCCGCCGCCGCGCCGCGGGTCGCGGTGGAGATCGCGCATCGCGCCGCCATTGTCCCGCTCGTGCTGGCCGGCGCCGGAGCGGCGTTGCTCCCGCGGAGCCTGGCCGAGGACGCCGCGACTCTCGGTGCTGTCGTCGTGTCGCTCAGCCCGCGGCTGGCGCGACACGGCGTGCTCGTGTATCCGCCGGGCGAGCTGTCGCCCGCCGCGAGGGCGTTCGTCGACCTGGTCACCACCTGGCCGGCTTCGGCACCATCCACCGACGAGAGATAGACCTGATCTATCAGAACTACTGGGATTCGGTATAGCTCGAAACACGATTGTCGTTGTTGCCTGTCCTGGCCTGTGTAAGCGTGAAAGGGACCGCTGACCCGTCAGTGCCAGGAAAGGAATCGTCATGCCGTCCCGACTACGTCGTGCCGGACCAGTCGCTGCCGCCGCTTCGGCGGCCCTCATCCTCGTCGCCTGTGGGGGTGACGACGGCGGCGGCGATTCCGGTGGCGGCGGAGACGCAAGCTCCGAGCTGCGGCTGATCCAACAGCCGTGGGAGGACCTCATCGTCGAGAACCAGATCGTCAGCCAGATTCTCGGCGACCTCGGATACGAGGTCGAGATCAACGAGGTCGCGGTGCCGATCGGCGCACAGGCCCTCGCCAACGGCGAAGCCGACGCATATCTGGGCAATTGGTGGCCGAGTCAGGAATCCGCCTTTCAGAAGTATCTGGACGAAGGCAGCGTCCAGGTCGTCGACACTCTGGTGACCGGGACGACGTATGCGCCCGCGGTCCCGAAGTACGTCGCCGAGCAGCACGGCATCACCTCGCTCGCCGACCTCGACGAGAAAGCGGAACTGTTCGAGCACCGGTTCGTCGGCATCGAGGCGGGAACGCCCGGCAACAAGTACATCTCCGACGCGATCGCCGCGGACGCCTACGGCCTCGGCGACTGGACGCTGGCCGAGTCGAGCACGTCCGCGATGCTCGCCGAGGTCAAGAACGCAGCCGCGGAGCAGCAGCCGATCGTCTTCCTCGGCTGGGAGCCGCACTGGATGAACGTCACGTGGGACCTCGTCTACCTGGAGGACCCCGAGGACGTGTGGCCCGGAGCGGGCGAGATCCGCGTCGTCGCCAACGAGGAGTACCAGTCCGAGAACCCGAACGTGATGCGCTTCCTGCAGCAGATGTCCGTGGAGCGTTCCACCGCGTCGGACTGGATCCACCAGTTCAGCCAGGAGGACGTGCCGGCCGAGGAGATCGCCTCGACCTGGATCGAAGAGAACCCGGACGTCGTCAGCACGTGGCTGGAAGGCGTCGAGACCGCGGACGGCGAACCCGCCGAAGCGGCCTGAGCGAAGGAGAGCGAGACCAGTTGACCGACCCGCGCATCGCCCGCGACCACCTGCCGATCCACGATTCACCACCCGCACCGGCGACCGCGATCGATGCGCGGGACCAGTCACCGCCGTACCGGCCGCCGAACCCGGTCCGCCCACCGGCGGGCGCGCCCAACGTGGTGGTGGTGCTGGTCGACGACATGGGCTTCGGTGCGCCGTCGGCCTTCGGCGGCCCGTGCGAGATGCCCACCGCCGACCGGCTCGCCGACGGTGGCCTGCGGTACTCACGCTTCCATGTCACGGCGGTCTGTTCACCGACCAGGCAGTCGCTGCTCACCGGCCGCAACCACCATTCGGTCGGCATGGGTGTGACGACCGAGATGGCCAGCGCGGCGCCCGGCTACACCGGTATCCGCCCGCGCACCGCGGCGACCATCGGGCAGGTGCTCAGCGGCAACGGGTACAACACCGGGGCGTTCGGCAAGTGGCACCAGACCCCGGCGCGCGACGTCAGCCCGGCGGGCCCGTTCGACCGGTGGCCGACGGGCGAGGGTTTCGAGAAGTTCTACGGGTTCATCTGCGCGGAGATGAACCACTGGTACCCGGTGCTGTTCGACGGCACCAACCCGATCGAGCCGGACCGGACGCCGGAGGACGGCTACCACCTGTCCGAGGACGTGGTCGATCAGGCCATCGACTGGATCAGCACGCAGCAGACGCTGAAACCGGACGTGCCGTTCTTCGCCTACGTGCCGTTCGGCGCGACGCACGCGCCGTACCACGTGCCGCGGGAGTACCGGGAGAAGTACCGCGGGAGGTTCGACCACGGCTGGGACCGCCAGCGGGAGATCACGCTGGAGCGGCAGAAGGAGCTCGGTGTCGTCCCGCAGGACGCCGAGCTGGCGCCGTGGGCGGAAGGCGTGCCGCACTGGGACGAGCTGTCCGAGCAGGAACGCCGAGCGGCGGCGTCGTTGATGGAGCTGTACGCTGGCTTCGCCGAACACACCGATGATCAGGTGGGACGGCTCGTCGAGGCGCTCGACGAGATGGGTGAGCTGGACAACACCCTGATCATCTACATCCTGGGTGACAACGGCGCGTCCGCCGAGGGCGGGCTTGGCGGCACGCTCAACGAGCACCGCATCGCCAGCGGCATCACTGACTCCGCGGAGCACATCAACGCCCACGACGCCGCGCTCGGCGACCCGAGCACGCACGCGCACTACCCGGTGGGCTGGGCGCTGGCGATGAACACGCCGTACCAGTGGACGAAGCAGGTGGCGTCTCATTTCGGCGGCACCCGGGACGGCATGGTCGTGCACTGGCCGGACGGCATCACCGAGCGTGGCGGCGTCCGGCACCAGTTCCACCACGTCATCGACGTGCTGCCGACCGTGCTCGAGGCCGCGGGGCTGCCGGAGCCCAGCACGGTCGACGGGGTGCCGCAGCAGCCGATCGAGGGCACCAGCATGCTCTACAGCTTCAACGACGCCGACGCGCCGGACCGTCGGCGGCTGCAGTACTTCGAGATGGTTGGCCACCGCGGCATCTACCACGACGGCTGGATGGCGGTGACCCGGCACGGCACCCCGTGGGAGATGGTGCAAAGCGGCGACCGGCAGTATTTCGACGACGACGTCTGGGAGCTGTACGACACGAACGTCGACTGGACGCAGGCGCACGACGTCGCCGCCGAGCATCCGGGCAAGCTGCGCGAACTGCAGCAGCTGTTCCTGATCGAGGCGGCGAAGTACAACGTGTTCCCGCTGGACGACCGGATGACCGAGCGGGAGAACCCGCGCGAGGCCGGCCGGCTCGACCTGCACGGCGACCGCGACTCGATCACGTTCCGCAAGGCCGGGCTGCGGCTGACCGAGGAGACCGCGCCGTACGTCAAGAACCGCTCGCACACGATCACCGCCGAGATCGATGTCCCGGCCGGCGGCGCCGACGGTGTTCTGGTCGCCCAGGGCGGCCGGTTCGGCGGCTGGTCGTTGTACTGCCACGACGGCCGAGCGCACTATGCGTATAACTACTTCGGTCTCGACGTGTACAAGGTCGCTGCGGCGCAGCCGCTGACACCGGGACGGCACGAGGTCCGGGTGGAGTTCGGCTACGACGGGGGCGGGGTCGGCCGCGGCGGCGACGTGGTGTTGCTGGTCGACGGCGAGAAGGCCGCGAATGGACGGGTCGAGGGGACAATCCCGTACTACTTCGCCTTCGACGAGACGTTCGACGTCGGTGTCGATCGTGCGTCACCGGTCGTCGACGACTACCCGACGGCGGACAACGCCTTCACCGGCGAGCTGGTCTCGGTCCGGTTCGACCTCGCCGACGACCTGGTCAGCGACGCGGCGAGCGAGCAGCAGCGCGACGCCTTCCGGGCGGCGCACGACTGACTCGGCCGGTCCGCACCACCATCGGCATTTCCGCGCTCAGCGGACGACGGTGTCGCCCTCCGACAGAGGGTGCCGTCGCCGGCCACGCGAGTCGTGCCGGTCATGCCCCAGAGAGTGATGCGCGCACCCCGACGGCAGGTATTGGTCCGGTGAGTCGACGGTCACTGACGGATCCCCGCCGTCGTGGTACTCGGCCGTACCGCACCGCGCGCGGTTTCTGTCGGAGGCATCGGGCAGGCTGGGTGCCTTCAGGAAGGAGGTGGGCGTGTACCTGGACGACACCGGGCAGGTGGTGCTCAGCCCGACCGATCTGGTCGGTCATCTCGAGTGCCCGCATCTGACGACGCTGAACCTCGAGGTGGCCCACGGGCGGCGCCCGCGTCCGCCGCAGGACGACCCCGGCGCCGACGTGGTCCGCCGGCGTGGTGACGAGCACGAGGCGGCGGTGCTGGCCGGCATGACCGCGGCGCCCTCCGCTTACCGGGTCGTCGAGATTCCGCGGGCCGGCAGCCCGGCCGAGGCCGAGGACGCGACGGTCGCGGCCATGAAGGACGGCGCCGACCGCATCTTCCAGGCCACCTTCTACGACGGGCGGTGGCGCGGGCACGCCGACTTCCTGATCCGCAACGACATCCGTTCCAGCGCGCTCGGCGACTGGTCCTACGACATCGCCGACACCAAGCTCGCCCGGCACGTCAAGGCGTCGGCGCTGCTGCAGATGTCCGTCTACGCGCAGCGGCTGGAGCAGTTGCAGGGCACGCCGCCCGAGAGCCTCACCGTGATTCTCGGGGACCGCCGGACGGTCACCGTCGCGTCGGTCGACGTCGCCGCGTACACCCGCCGGGCGATGCGCGAGTACGAGAGCTGGCTGGCCGCCGCGCCGGAGACCTACCCGGTCCGGGTGCCGCACTGCGCGGTGTGCCCGTGGGCGACGGCGTGCTCGCAGCAGTGGCGTGACGACGACGACCTCGTGCTCGTCCCGTTCCTCCGGCGTGACCAGCGCGAGGCGTTCGGCGCCGCCGGCATCACCACCGTCGAGGCGCTGGCCGCCGCCACCGACGACGCGCTCGGCGCCGTCACGTCCGTCGGCGCGTCCACCAGGCGCCGGCTGGCCGAGCAGGCGCGGTTGCAGACGGCGGGCCGGCGCCGGGAGGTGCCGCCGTACACGTTCGTCACGCCGGTCGAACCGCGGCGCGGGCTGGCGCTGCTGCCCGAACCCGACCCCGGCGACCTGTTCCTCGACCTCGAGGGCGACCCGTTCTTCGGTGACCACGGCCTCGAGTACCTGTGGGGTGTCAGTGACGCCGACGACGCGTTCACCGCCTGGTGGGCGCACGACGCGGCGGCCGAACAGCACGCGTTCGAGCAGGTCGTCGACCACGCGATGCGGACGTGGGAACAGCACCCGGGCATGCACGTCTACCACTACGCGCCGTACGAGCCGGACCGGCTGAAGCGGCTGTCGCAGCGCTACGGCAGCCGGGTGGACGAGGTCGACGCGCTGTTGCGGGGCGAACGGCTGGTCGACCTGTACGCGGTGGTCCGGCAGGGGCTGCGGGTCGGAGCCGAGTCGTACTCCATCAAGGCGCTCGAGGTGTTCTACGACCCCGGCGCCCGTGCCGACGCCGAGGTCAAGGACGCCGGGTCGAGCATCGTCGAGTACGAGCGCTGGCTGGCCGAGCGGGACTACTCGATCCTGGACGCCATCGAGTCGTACAACCGTGACGACTGCGTCAGCACTCGCCGGCTGCGCGACTGGCTCGAGCAGCGCCGGCGCGAGGCGCTGCAGGCCGGGCACGAGGTGCCGCGCCCTGCCGACGTCGACGATCCGGCCGAACACCTCCGAGAACGCGATCCGGAGCTGGTCGCCGTCGAGCAGCAGCTGCTCGACGCGGTGCCGTCCGAGCCGGACGGGCGTACCCCGGAGCAGAACGCGCGGCTGCTGCTGGCGGGGCTGCTCGAGTGGCACCGCCGCGAGAACCGGGCGGAGTGGTGGGAGTACTTCCGGGTGCGCACGCTCGCCGTCGACGAGCTCACCGACGACCCCGCCACGCTCGGCGGTCTCGGCGCGGCGACGTTCCTGCGCACCGAGAAACGCTCCGGCGTGTGGCGGTACCAGGTCCCGGCGCAGGAGTGCCGCCTGCGGGTGGGCGACTCCGTCGGGCACGCGGGCCCGGACGGCGGCACCAGCACCATCGTGGGCCTCGACCTCGAGAGCGGCACGGTCGAGCTCAAGCGCGCCCTGGCCAACGAACAGCCGCATCCGGTGGGCCTGCTGCCGCCCAGCCCGATCCCCGCCAACACGCTCGAGGCCGCGCTGTGCCGGGTCGGTGCGTGGGTCGCCGAGCACGACGTCGACGCCCTCGGCCCGTACCAGGGCGTACGCGACCTGCTGCTCGGATGCGGCCCGCGGCTGCCCGACGGCGTCACGCTCCGGCGCGACGGCGAGGCCGGCGCCGAGTCGCTGTGCCGGGTCGCGCCGGAGCTGACCGGCGCGTTGCCGGTGCAGGGCCCGCCCGGCGCCGGCAAGACGTACGCCGGCTCACGCTCGATCATCGCGATGCTGCGGGCGGGGCGCACCGTCGGCATCACCGCGCTGAGTCACCGCGTCATCACGAACCTGCTCGACGCGATCCTGGACGCCGACGACGAGGTGGCGCCGGTGGTGCGGGCGATGCAGAAGGCCGACGACGGCAACGCCACCCGCCGCGACGGCGTCACCGTCGTCACCTCCAACGCGGACGTGGAGTCGGCCGTCGCGGCCGGGACGGCCAACCTGGTCGCCGGAACCGGCTGGCTGTTCGCCCGCCCGGACGTGCACGTCGACGTGCTGGTCGTGGACGAGGCGGGCCAGTTCTCCCTGGCCAACACGGTGGCTGCCGGGGCGTCGGCCGACGCGTTGATCCTTCTGGGCGACCCGCGCCAGCTGCCGCAGCCGGCGAAGGGCGAGCACCCGGACGGCGCGGGCGCCTCCGCGCTCGAGCACGTCCTCGGCGACCACGACACCGTGCCGCCCGAGCGAGGGTTGTTCCTCGACACCACATGGCGCATGCATCCCGACGTGTGCGCTCCGGTGTCGGAGCTGTCCTACGACGCGCTGCTGCACCCGCGCGACGGGCTCGAGCGCCAGCGGCTCGGCGGTGCGGACGATCTCGCGGGAGCGGGAGTGCGCTGGTATCCGGTCGAGCACTCGGGGTGCTCGGTACGCAGCGACGCCGAGGTGGACGCGGTCCGTGCCGTCGTCGAGCGGCTCACCGGCCGGGCGTGGACCGACGCACAAGGGCACGAGCGTGTCCTCGGGGCCGACGACGTCCTGGTGGTGGCGCCGTACAACGCGCAGGTCGGGCTGTTGTCGGCCGCTCTGGACGGGCGTGCCCGTGTCGGCACCGTCGACAAGTTCCAGGGCCAGCAGGCGGCTGTCGTCATCGTGTCGCTGACGACGTCGTCGGCGGCCGACGCCCCACGCGGGGTCGACTTCGTCGCGAACCGGAACCGGCTCAACGTCGCCGTGTCCCGCGCGCGGTCGCTGGCGGTGCTGGTCGGCAGCCCGGCGCTGCTGACCGCCCCGGTCCGCAGTGTCGAGCAGGTGCAGGGCATCAACACGCTCTGCCGTCTCGTCGAATACGCGGACGACAACGGAGCAGCGACAGTTCGTTGAAGCGGATGAGTCTGCGTGAGCCCCGCGCCCCGACGGGACCCCCTGCTGCGGTGCGGCATTGACAGTGATGTATCCGCACTTTATGTTCAGAGGTCAGACCTTTGATGTCGAACCCAACGGCCTCGAGTCAGGGCGGGTGTATCCATGCGTCACCGACGGCGGATCGCAACAGCACTGGGCACTGGTACGGCGGTGATCGCGGCGCTGGTCGCCGCGGTGCCGGGCAGTCAGGCGGCGGAGGAGGAGCAGCGCAGCGCCGAGACCGTCGTCGTGGACGGCGACAGCGCCGGCCGGGAGTTCGACGGCCTCGGTGCGGTCAGCGCCGGAGCGTCCAGCCGGCTGCTGTACGACTATCCGGAGCCCGAGCGCAGCCAGATCCTCGACTATCTGTTCAAGCCCGGTTACGGCGCGAACCTCGAGATCCTGAAGGTGGAGATCGGCGCCGACACCAACTCCACCTCGGGCGCCGAGCCCAGCCACATGCGCGAGCGCGGCAAGGTGAACTGCAACCGCGGCTACGAGTGGTGGTTGATGCGTGAGGCGGTCGAGCGCAACCCGGACATCCAGCTCGGCGGCCTGCAATGGGGAGCGCCGGGCTGGTTCGAAGGCGGGTTCTGGAGCCAGGACAACATCGACTACCTGCTGTCCTGGCTCGACTGCGCCGAGCAGCACGGACTGGACATCGACTTCATGGGCGGCTGGAACGAGGCCGGCTACGACACCGAGTGGTACGTCAAGTGGAAACGCGCGCTGCGCGCGGAGCACCCGGACATCGAGCTGACGGCCGCCGACGACACGCCGAACTGGAACTGGCGGGTCGCCGACGCGATGGCCGCGAACCCCGAGTTCGGAGCGGCCGTCGACATCGCGAACCAGCACTCGCCGTGTGGTCACCGCACCAGGTACCTGCGGTGTTCGAGCACCGAGACCGCGCGTGACCTCGGTAAGCCGTTGTGGATCGGCGAACTGAGCTCGATGGCCCACGACGCGGGCGCCGCGCCGCTGGCCCGCGCGGCCAACCGAATGTACATCGACGCCCGGATCACCGGAATGATCGCGTGGTCGCCGATCTCCGCCTGGTACTCGAACATCACGCTCGCCGACACCGGACTGATGGTCGCCGAGTGGCCGTGGTCGGGTTACTACGACGTCGGCGACAGCATCTGGGCGTACGCGCACACGAACCAGTTCGCCGATCCCGGCTGGCGGTACCTGAACAGCGGCAGCACCCGGCTGGAGTCCGGAGCGAGCGTCGTCTCGCTGGCCTCGCCCGACGGCGGCGACTGGAGCACGGTGATCGAGACGTTCGACGCCGACCAGCCGAGCACCCTCACCCTCGACGTCGCCAACCTGCCCGAGAGCGGGATGCGGCTGTGGGCGAGCGACCTCGACTCCGACGATCCCGCCGACCGCTTCCGCGAGGTGGGAACCGTGCAGCCGGACGGTGGCGAGATCACGCTGCAGCTCGAGCCCGGCCACATCTACTCGCTGACCACCACCGACGGGCAGGGCAAGGGCGCCGCCACTCCGGACGCGACGGTGAGCGACCGCCTGGCCGTCCCGTTCCGCGAGTCCTTCGAGAACGTGCCCGACGGGCGCACCGCGCGTTACTTCTCCGACCTGGCCGGTGCGTTCGAGGCCGCGCCGTGCGCGGGCGGGCGCGACGGCACCTGCTACCGCCAGCAGGTGGACCAGCCCCCGATCAGCTGGGGTCATGTCGGCGAGCTGCCGCTGAGCACCATGGTCGGCGACCCACGATGGTGGGGCGACTACACCGTGAGCACCGACGTCCTGCTGGAGGAACCCGGATACGTCGAGGTCGGCGGCCGCGCCTCGGGCCAGTCGTGGGGTACGCCCGCCAGTGGCTACCACCTGCGGATCGGCACCGAGGGATGGGAGCTGTTCAGCCGTGACCACGCCGGGAACCGTGAGACGTCGCTGGCGTCGGGAACCGAGTCCGTCGGCGTGGACGAGTGGCACACCGTCGGCCTGCGGATGCGCGGCGACACGATCGAGGTGCTGCTCGACGGCGAGGTGCTGAGCGAGGTCACCGACACCACGCAACGGACCGGGAACGTGGTGCTGGGCGTGAGCGCATGGCACCACGCCCAGTTCGACGACCTGCGGGTCACGCCCACCAGCCGGGCGCCGCGGTTCGTCCCGAAGGACCAGATGCAGGCCAGCGCCACCAGCGAGCACGGGTTCTTCCGCGGCTGGACGCACGGCGTCGGGCACGTGCTGGACGACCGGCCGGAGACGACGTGGAGCTCGGCTTTCGATCCTCCTGCCGGACTGCCCCAGAGCGTGACCCTGGACCTGGGGCGCACGCGCCACGTCGAGGCGTTGACCTACCAGCCGCGCCTGGACGGCAACACCAACGGGATGATCACCGATTACGAGGTGTACGTGAGCCGCGACGGCAAGTCGTACGAGCGCGTCGCCAGCGGCACCTGGTCCGCGGACAGCTCCACAAAGGTGGTCACCTGGCCGGCTCAGGACGCCCGGCACGTGCGGCTGGTCGCGGCCGGGGACGACAACGCCTGCGGCGACTCGACCGCCACCGCCGGTGAGCTGGGCGTGGTCCGCGCCGGCGGGCCTCCGCTGCGGACGACGCCGCCGGCGCCGGAGCAGCCGCCGCTGCCGGAGGACGCGCCGGCCGAGTTCGACGTGCTGGTTCCGCAGCACGAGACGACGGCCACCGCCAGCAGCGTGCACAGCGACCCGTACCAGCCGTGCGCGGCGGTCGACGGTGACAAGACGACTTTCTGGCACTCCGCGCCCGCGTCGACGGATCCGCTGCCGGCGACCGTGACGCTCGACCTCGGTGATCGTTACGAGGTCCAGGGCCTGAGCTACCTGTCGCGGCAGGACGGCAACCCGAACGGCAACGTCACCGAGTACACGGTCGAGGTCAGCACCGACGGCACGACGTTCACGCCGGTCACCGAGGGCTCGTGGGCCGACGACGGCTCGCAGAAGTACGCCACCTTCTCGCCCGCCGAGGCGCGCTACGTCCGGCTGACGGCCCACTCGGGCCACTTCGGTGTCGCGGCGGCGGCCGAGCTGCACGTGGGACGGACGCCATGAGCGTGGACTCTTGACGGGCGGCCCGGTGTCCGGTCGGTCCCGCGTCCGGGCACCGGGGACCTGGCCGGCGGCAGCGGGCCTGATCGGCGGGATCGCGGTCGCGTACACGGTCGGCGCCCTGGTGGACGTGGTCGCGCCGCTGATCGTGGCGATGGTCGCCGGCGTCGTCCTGCGCAACGTGGGCGTGCTCGGCCCGGCCGCCCAGGAGCGGATGGGCGCGGTGACCAAGCGGCTGTTGCGCGCGGGCGTGGTGCTGCTCGGCCTGCAACTGGCGGTCCCGGAGCTGATCGAGCTGAGCCCGGCCTACCTGGCGGTGGTGGCGGCCACGGTCGTGGTGACGTTCCTCGGCACGGTCCGGCTCGGCCGCGTCTTCGGCGTCGCCCGGGAACGGTCGATGCTGCTGGCCACCGGGTTCTCGATCTGCGGCGCTTCGGCCATCGTCGCGATGAGCGGCGTCGTCGACTCCGACGAGGACGACGTCGCCACCACCGTGGCGATGGTGACGCTCTACGGGAGCCTGGCCATCGCCGTCTTCCCGCTGCTGCAGAGCCCGCTCGGGCTCGGCGACGACGCGTTCGGCGTGTGGGTCGGCGCGAGCGTGCACGAGGTGGCGCAGGTCGTGGCGGCCGCCACCGTGGCCGGCGAGGCGGCGCTGGTGGTGGCGGTGCTGGCGAAGCTCGGCCGGGTCGTGCTGCTGGCGCCGCTGGTGACGCTCGTGGCGATGGGGCAGCGGCGGGAGCGCGCCGTGTCGGCTCCGGACGCGCCGCGACCGTCGTTGTTGCCGCCGTTCGTGCTGGGCTTTCTCGTCATGGTCGCGGTGCGCAGCACGGGTATCGTGCCGGCGGGGGCGGTGTCGGCGGCGGAGGTCGCGACGACGTTGTTGCTGTCGGGGGCGATGGTCGGTCTGGGCGCCGGGGTGCACGTGCGCTCGCTGGTGCGTACCGGCGGTCGTGCCGCGGCGTTGGGGGCCGCGTCCACGGTGCTCGCGGCGACGGTGGCGTACGGCGGTCTCGTCCTGGCAGGAGGCTGAACGACGACTTCGGCCTGTCGTGCCGGGCGCTCGGCCAGAACTCTGACCAACGTTCTATGCTGAGACGGGGCGAGGGAGGTGATCGTCGGTGTGGAAGTCGGTGAACGAAGCGGGGAGCGTCGCCCAGCGCATCGTCGCTCAGATCGAGCAACTGCTCGAAAGCAAGGAGCTCAAGGCGGGGGACCGGCTGCCGACCGAGCGTGATCTCGCTCAGCTGGTGGGGGCGAGCCGGCCGTCGGTCCGCGAGGCCGTGCGCATCCTGCAGGCCCGTGGGCGGCTGGAGGTCAAGCACGGCCTGGGTGTGTTCGTGCTCGAGCCGGCGCCGTCGACCGACCTGGGTGCGGCGCTGCGCAACACCGACCTCGACGTCGACGAGTTGTTCTCGATGCGTGAAGTGCTCGAGGTGCCCGCCGCACGGTGGGCCGCCGACCGCATCACGCCGGAGCAGGTCGCGCAGCTCCGCGCGGTGCTCGACGACCTGGACGCGGCGTTCGACACCGACCCGGCCGACTTCCGGCAGCTGGCCACCCTGGACGCGACGTTCCACCTGACCATCGCCGACATCGCGGACAACAGGTTCCTGCGCCAGACCAGTCACGTGCTGCACGACATCCTGATCTCGGGCATGAAGACGACGCTGCTGATACCCGGGCGCCGGGAGAAGTCCCGCGACCAGCACGACCGGATCCTCGGCGCGCTCGAGGCCAACGACGCGGCCGCGGCGGCGCGCGCGGCGCGAACACACATCCGCAGCGCACAGCGGGCGGCTCTGGACCGGCTCGCCGCGGAGTCCGACTCGGCGGCCGACGCCGCCGGCTGACCGCCGTCCGGCTGATCACGGTCCGGCTGATCGCAGTTCTGGCGGGCCGCGGTCCGGGCTGATCGCGGTCGTAGCTGACGGGCCCGGGCAGTACTGCAGGGCCAGCGCGGTCGGCGTCGTGCCCGGCTGCCCAACCGCCAGGAGACCAACCGCCAGGGTCCGCCCGCAGTTCGGATGCATGCGGATCCCCTCATCCGGCTTCCGGTCGCACTGCGCTCGGTTCCGGTCAGGAGGTCATCGATCGATACGTACCCATTGACCGTTTGACATCGGGGGTCTAACCTCTTACCACTGTGAAATCGATTGCTCATCGCCGAGCTGTGAAAGGTGGGTCGTCGGATGATGACGCGGCGTACTTCTCTCGAGCCTTCCCGGCCGAGTCGACGGACGTTCCTGGCGGCCAGCGCCGGACTGGGTGTGGGTGCGCTCACCGGTTGCGGTGGCGGCTTCGGCGACGGGGGTGGTGACAGCGGTGGATCCGGCGGCGAGCTGAAGTTCGACATCCCGGACCCGGACGCCAAGTTCCCGACCGACGACGTCACGTTGCGCCTGGTGGACAGCAACGACACGAAGGCGCCGTTCTGGGAGCAGTTCTTCGAGGCTTACCAGACCAAGCACGACAACGTGACGTGCCAGTACGACGGCCTGCCGTGGAACCGCATCGAGGAGGTCGTGCCGCTGGGCATCCGGAACGGTTCCGCGCACGACCTGATCCAGCTGCCCGGCACCATCCCGCTCAGCCAGGCCGTCGCCGAGGGCTGGGTCTCGCCGGTGGACGAGTACATCCCGAACTTCGCCGAGTGGCAGAAGCGGATTCCCGCCAGCTACCAGGTCGAGGGTTTCCACGTCTTCGAGGGCAAGCAGTACCTGGTGCCGCTCGGCAGTGATCAGCGCCATTTCCAGGCGCTGCACTACAACAAGCAGCTGATGAACGACGCCGGCTTCGACCCGCAGAGCGAGCCGTTGACCTGGGACACCTACCGCGAAGCGGCCCGGAAGGTCACCAAGCAGAACGACGGTCAGGCCTACGGCGTGATCCTGGAGATCGCCCAGCCGGGGCGGCTGGTGTTCTGGGTCGAGTACATGGCGCGGATGGCCGGGCTGCCGATCGTCGGCAACATCCTGCAGCCGTCGGGCGAGTTCCACCACGACTCCGACGAGATCGTCGAGGCCATCGAGCTGCTGCTCGCGTTGAAGTCCGACGGCAGTCTCTTCCCCGGCTCCAACTCGCTGACGGCGCCGGAGTGCTGGCCGCGGGTGGCGCGCGGCAACGCGGCCATGGTGAGCGCGGGGCCGTGGGTGACCGTGACGTGGGAGCGCGACAACCCGGACTTCGAGTTCGGCGTCGGCGACCATCCGCACCCCAACGACGACCCGTGGCCGGTCGGTTACCTCAGCATCGGCGGCGACGCCCTCACGATGTTCTCCGGCAGCAAGGTCAAGGAGGTGGCCGGCGACGTGCTCGGCTATGTGACCTCGCTGGACGGGCAGACCAGGTGGGGTGAGATCACCGGCGCGGGCAACCCGCCGGTGCTGGACGAGGCCCGCAAGGCCAGCGCCGAGAGCTACAGCGAGCAGGGCAAGAAGTGCGTCGAGCTGGCCGACGCCATGGTCGCGAACCCTGAGCCGATCATCGCCAATCCGGACGTCGCGCTGGTGAGCAAGCGCGAGAAGCCGGTCGACCCGGACTTCGCCGGCGTCATCCAGGCCGCGCTGGTCGGCGAGATCAGCGACCTGCGTGGTGCGCTGCGCGACCTGAAGGACCGCAGCGAGAAGGCGCGCGACGCGGCGATCGCCGAGGCGAAGAAGCTCGACGGCAGCACGGCGACCCGCGAGGACTGGATCTTCCCCAACTGGGACCCGAAGAAGGACTACACGGTCGAGGACTACCAGGGCCGCTGAGCCAGCCGGACGAGGAGCGCAGATGGCTACGCTCAGACAGGTCGGGCCGCTCACCGGGTCCGGATCCGCCACGACCCTGCGGGAACGTCTGTGGAACGCCCGCTGGTGCTACGTGTTCATGCTGCCGTCGGTCGTACTCGGCGCGATGTTCACGCTCTACCCGATGGTGTCGTCGTGGTACATCTCGTTCACCGACTGGTCCGGGATCGAGTCCGAGAAGCGGTTCGTCGGCCTGGACAACTACCGCGAGGTGGCCGGCGACGACGCGTTCTGGAGCGCGTTCGGGCGCACGTTCGCCTTCACCGCGGCAGCGGTCCCGGCGATGCTGATCCTCGCGCTGCTGGCCGCGGTGGTGCTCAACGACGCGTCGCTGCGGATGCGCGCGGTCTTCCGCACGATGTTCTTCCTGCCGGTGGTCACCACGACGGCGATCGTCGGCGTGGTGATGTCGTTGATCATGAACCCGTTCGACGGCCCGCTGAACGCGGCCCTGCTGAATCTGGGCATCATCGACCAGCCCGTCGACTTCCTCGGCGACCCGGACCTCGCGATGTGGTCGGTCGCCGGCGTGTTCGTCTGGAAGTGGATGGGCATGTCGATGATCTACTGGCTGGTGGCCCTGCAGACGGTGCCGCAGGAGCTCTACGAGGCCGCCCGCGTCGACGGCGCGAACCGGTGGCAGACGCACCGGAGCATCACCGTCCCGATGATCACGCCGTTCGCCGTCGTCATCATCCTGATCACGTTCGTCGGCGCGCTGCAGACGTTCCCGCTGGTCCAGGCGATGACCCAGGGCGGGCCCGCGTTCGCCACCGAGCTCGTCGAGCTCTACATCTACCGGCTGGCCTTCGCGGCCGACTACACGCCGAGGCTGGGCTACGCGTCGGCGGTCGCGGTCTTCTTCGGCGTCACCGTCCTGATCTTCACGCTGGCGCAGGCCTGGGGTGTGCGGCGGGCCAACGCGATGCAGAAAGACGTCAAAGGGGGCGAGCGGCGATGACCGTACCCACCACGTCCGCGCCGGTCGAGCCGGCGACGGCGACCGTCACGGCCCCACCGCTGCGCCGCAAGCGGCACGGCTGGCGCCGCGAGATCATCGTCAGCCTGATCCTCCTGCCGATCTGCCTGATCTGGATCTACCCGTTCCTGTGGATGGTCGGTTCCTCGCTGAAGACCGACACCGAGATCTTCGGCAGCATGAGCATCCTGCCGGAGGATCCGCAGTGGGAGAACTACAGCCGGGCCTGGTACGAGGCGAACATCGGCCCGTACTTCTGGAACACGATCTTCATCACGGTCGCCACCATCGCCATCGTCACCATCACGACGGCGATGATCGGCTACGTCATCGGGCGCTACCCGTTCCCGGGCAAGAAGGCGCTGGTGGTGGTGCTGATCGCGACCCTGTTCCTGCCCGAGGGGTACACGATCATCCCGGTGTTCGACCTGATCAACCAGCTGGGCCTGTCCGGGTCGCTGTGGGGCATCATCCTGGCCGAGTCCGGCGGCGCGCACGTCATCCAGATCATGCTGTTCGCCGGCTACTTCCGCCAGCTGCCGCGTGAGCTGGACGAGGCCGCCCGTATCGACGGCGCCGGGTTCGTGCGGACCTTCTGGACGGTCATGCTGCCGCTGGCCAAGCCCGCCATCGCGACCGCGATCATCCTGTCGCTGATGCGGGTGTGGAACAGCTTCCTGATCCCGCTGGTTCTGACGCTGCCGCAGCCGGAGCTGCGCACGCTCGCCGTCGGGGTCTACTCGTTCCAGGGCGAGAACATGACCGACTGGTCCGGCATGGCCGCGGCCTCCACGATCGCGCTGCTGCCCATCGTCATCGTCTTTCTGCTGCTCCAGCGGTACTTCGTCGAAGGTGTCGCCGGAGCGGTCCGCGGCTGAGGCAGATCCGACCCGACCGAGCGAAAGGGAGTTCCGTGCTCTACGGCGTGTCCTACTACTACGAGTACCAGCCGTTCGACCGCCTCGACGAGGACGTGCGGATGATGGCCGAGGCGGGCATCAACTACGCGCGCATCGGCGACTCGATCTGGTCGTTCTGCGAGCCGCGGGAGGGGGAGTTCGACCTGGACTGGCTGCAGCGCGTCCTCGACGCACTGCACGGGGCGGGCATCCAGGTGGTCGTCACGACGCCGACGTACGCGATCCCGCCGTGGCTGTGCCGCCGGCATCCGGAGATCATGGCGGTGCGCCGCGACGGGCGGGCGACGCCGTACGGGGCACGGCAGAACGTCGACGTCACCAACCCGACGTACCGGCACTACGCCGAGCGGATCACCCGGCTGCTGCTCGAGCGCTACGCGCGGCATCCGAGTGTCATCGGCTTCCAGGTGGACAACGAGACCGGGACCGCCGGCGCGCAGAACCCGAGCGTCGTCGACGCGTTCCGCGAGCACGTCAAGGCCAAATACGGCACGGTCGACCGGGTCAACGAGATCTGGGGGCTGACGTACTGGTCGCACCGGCTGGGCGACTGGTCCGACCTGTGGGCGCCGGCCGGCAACACCAGCCCGGGCTACGACCTCGAGTGGCGCCGGTTCGAGGCGGCCACGACGACGGAGTTCCTGCGCTGGCAGGCCGGCATCGTCCGCGAGTACGCGCGCCCCGAGCAGTTCGTCATCCAGGACGTCGTCGGCTACCACGGCAAGCCCGACGCCGACCGGTACGCCATCGGCGCCGCCATGGACGTGACCGCGGAGAACTTCCCGCACGCCACGCAGGACGGCCTCGCGCACCCGCCGGTGGACGGGCTGCACATGTATCCCGCCCGGCACGCCGGGAGCGGCCCGGCGCAGCTGTACCAGCGCTCGGACATGGCCTACGGCGTCAACCGGTCGAACTTCTTCATCACCGAGATGAACCCGATCAGCATCGCCGGCTCGGACAACGTCTTCCCCGGCTACGACGGGCAGTGGCGGATGGCGGCGTTCTCGACCATCTCGCGGGGCGCCGACATGGTCGCCTACTGGCACTGGCACAGCCTGCACTACGGGCACGAGATCTACTCGCACGGCATCCTCAACCACGATCTCGAGCCGAACCGCAACTACGACGAGGTCGCGAGTATCGGCCGCGACCTGGCACGACACGGCGACACGCTGACCGGTCTGACGCCCGAGGCCGAGGTCGCGTTCGTCTACTCCTACGACAGCCGCTGGGCCCTGGCCTGCCAGCCACCGCTGAAGACACCCGACGGCGCAGCGCCGGACACCCGTAGCTACGAGCGGATCTTCGACACCTTCTACCGCGGGTTCTTCGACGCCCGCGCGCAGTCGATCGTGCTGCCCGCCGGCGCCGACGTGTCGTCGTATCCGGTGGTCGTGGCCCCGGCGCTGTACGTCGCGGACGACGACACCCTGGCCGGACTGGCGCGTTACGCCCACGACGGCGGGCACCTGGTGCTCACCGTCCGCAGCGGCTACGCCGACGAGTACGCACGGGCCCGGTGGGTGCGCGCGCCGGGGCCGCTGCGTGAGGCCGCCGGTGTCGGTTACAACCTGTACTCCAACCTCGCCGCGACGGTGCCGGTGGTGTCGGCATCGGGGGAGCTGGAAGTGCCGGGCGACGCGCTGGCGACCGCCTGGATGGACGAGCTCGTGGTCGACGAAGGGGACGCCGAGGTGCTGGCCGGCTACGCGCATCCGCACTTCGGCCGGTTCCCGGCGGTGACGACGCACCGCTACGGCGCCGGCCAGGTGACCTACGTGGGCACGGTGCCCAACGCGTCGCTGGCCCGCTCGATCGGCGACTGGGTGCTGCGGGCCGCAGGGGTGCAGCCGCTCGGCTCGGGCCTTCCGGAGTCGGTGCTGCTGACCCGGGCGAGCGCGCGTGACGGCCGGAGACTGTCGTTCGTCAGCAACTGGTCGTTCGACTCGCACGTGCTGCCGGACGACACGGTGAAAGGCACCGACCTGTTCGCCGACGCGCCGGTGGGACCCGGCCGTCCGCTCGAGCTCGGCGCCTGGGACATCCGGGTCGTCGCGGAGGACTGAGCCCGCTGTTCCCGATCAGGGGGAGCTCAGGAACTCCGTGAGGAGCGGAGCCATCACCGCGGGGTCGGCGACGTGGTCCTGGGCCTCCAGCTTCGCTCGGCGGGCGTGCGGAATCGCCGTCACCAGGGCGTCGGCGGCGTCGTCGAAGAAGCCGGGCTGCAGTTGCGCCGTGTGCGGGTCGCGGCCGGAGCCCGTGACCACCAGTGTCCGGTTCGTCAAGGATGCCAGGCGCTCCCGCGGCGGCCGGCCGTCACCGAGGCAGGCGGCGTCGTACGCCAGCGTGTGGGCCAGCGCCTCGAGGCCCGGCCACATCGGCGTGCTCCGGGCCGCGACGATCTGGTCGTCCGATGAGCCCGCCAGGCGCATGAAGTGTTCGAGCGCCGCCGCACGGTCGCCCCGGCCCAGTGCCTCGTCGAGCTGTTCGACGTAGGCGGTCCAGCCGCCGACGGCGTCGTCGGACATCGCGTACGGCACTTCGTAAACCGCGACCCGGTCGATCGCCGTACTGGCCACGGCGGCCTCGAGCGCCAGCGCGCCGCCGGACGACACGCCGTAGAGGTGTGCCGGTCCGCCGGCCGCGGCGATCAGCGCGTCGATGTCCTCGAGCTCGCGCTCCAGCGCGTACGGCGACGTGTCGCCGCTGTCGCCACGTCCGCGCCGCGCGTAGGTGTAGACGGTGAAGCGCTCGGCCAGCTCGGTGGCGAGCGGCGCGCTTTCGGACCCGTCGTCGAGCCCGCCGCCCACGACGACGAGCGCCGGGCCCTCGCCGAGGCGGTCGAACGCGATGCGGGTGCCGTCCTCGGACATGACATGACCCATCGGACACCTCCGTGTCGAAGGCCTCAGTGTAGGGCGCCGACGAGGGGCCCGGACGACGGCCGTCCGGGCCCTTCGCGTCGATCGGCGGTGCGGGTCGATCAGGGACGCGGCTTCGGCGACCCCATGCACCTGCCCCGCGGGCGGTCACCGGCGACGACGGCGTTGGTCGTCGCGTACGTGTCGATCCAGACGATCCGGGACCCCTCGTCGAACGCGGGGAACATCTGGCCGCCGGCGCTGCACGAGGCCCGGCCCAGCGGCGCGCCGTCCAGGCCGAACCGGTACAGCTTCGGGAGCATCGCGTTGGAGGGCGGCTGCTGGAAGGCTTCGACTGGCGCGTCGACGGACACGGTCAGCATGTCCTCCGAGGCGGTGAGGCTCAACGCGCGGATGCCGTCGGCGGTCGTCTCGTCGATGAGCAGTTCCGACTTCCCGGTGGCGAAGTCGTACCCGCGGATGGACGTGTTGACCCACCCGTGCTCGCTCTCCCAGTCCAGGTCCGCTCCCCAGTACACGCCGGTGGAGTTGAGCGCCGGAGTGAGGATCGACTCCGCCAACTCGTCGCGACCCGCGAGCACCGTCTCACCGGTGGACGTGTCCAGTACCTCGACGCCGAGCGCCCACGTGTAGTCGTTCTCCGGGAGGCCGACGTCGTAGCGGACGTAGGCGATCCGGTCACCGTGCGCGACGGGCGCCATCGCCGGGCCGAACCAGTCGTGCTCGACCCGCTGCGGCGAGGTGTCACCGTCGCGTAGGTAGTACACGACGTCGAGCCCTTCCTCCATGTCGTACTCGCTCCAGGTCACGAGGTCACCGTCGAGCCCGAGCGTGCCGATCGGGTTGCCGGACTCGTACAGCACCGACACCGGGCCGCCGGAGACCGGCGTGGACAGGATCTGCGAGGTCTCGCCCTCGGCCAGCCAGATGACGCGTTCGCCGTCGGTGACCGGCCGGATGTGGGCGCGGCCGTCGTCGGGTGAGACCTGGCGGGGCGTGTCCTTGCCGTCGGTGCGTCCCACCCAGATCGACATCGGTGCGGTTCCGTCGACGTTGGTCCGGGGCGCGGCGAACCAGCCCCCGTCGGCGGACGGCTGGAGGTTGACGGGATAGCCCGGGCCGACCGAATCCAGCAGCCGTGTGACGTCGTGCCCGGCGAGCGTGTCCTCCCAGCCCCGCACGATGCCGTGAGCGCGGAACGCCTTGCGGATCGCCGCGCGCTCCTTGCCCTTGACGCCCATGGACTCCGCGGCGGCGAGGACGGCCGCACGTGCGTCGGTGAAGTCCGACGTGGGGGTCAGGTACTCGGTGAGGGCCCGGTAGACGATGGCGTCGGCGAGCTCACCACCCAGCGTCTCGCGCAGATCCCACAGGGCGCCCCCGACGATCGTGGAGTTGATGTGCACGCCGCCGAAGTCGGCGATCGACGTGACCGGAAGCGACTGGAAATCCTCCGTGGAGGCGCCGTCGTCGAGATCACGCAGCGCGCATTCGGCGGGGGACAGCGTGCGGCACAGGTCACCGCCCACCAGGCTCGCGTCCGGGTCGCTCATCTCCTCACCGGTGTACTCGACGTCGATCGCGTTGCCGAAGTAGTCGGCGAACGCCTCGTTGAGGGCTCCGGACTGCCCGATGTAGACCAGGTTCGCGGTGTGCTGGATGACGCCGTGGGTCATCTCGTGACCGACGACGTCGAGATCCGAGGCCAGCGACCGGTACTCGTCGTTGCCGCTGCCGTAGACCATCTGCTGGAACTCGGTGTCCCAGTAGGCGTTCACCCACGGGTTGCCGCGCCGCGTCACGCCGACCAGCGAGTCGATGTCCATGCCGGCGTCGTCGAGGGAGTCCCGGCCGTGATGGTCGAGGTAGTAGTCGTGGACCTTCCCGGCCGCCCAGTGCGCGTCGACCCCGCCGACGTCGGTGACCTCCTGGCCCAACGTCGCCGAGTCCGAGATGAAGGGCCTCATGCCTTCGGGCTTGCCGTAGTACTGGGCCTGCCACGCCGTGACGTCGGTCGCGTCCCAGGTGACGATGTCCGTACGGCCGGGAGCCGTCGAGCGGGTGGTGTCCCGCATGATGTAGGTGCCGGTCTCGTCGTCGTGTTGCAGCGGCACGTCGACCGTCTCACCGTTGATCAGGGAGCCGGTGCCCGTCACGTCGGTCGTGCCGGACTGGATGCCGCTGTACTGGAGCAACGGCGTCCCGCTCACGGCGTCGAGGTAGACCTCCTGCAGGATCGGCGTTCCGGTGTCCGGGCGCACGCCGCGGACGGAGAGGTGCCGCGCGAGGACGCCGTCGCCGGTGGGCATGATGACGAGCCCGTTGTCGGTGGTGCGCAGCTCGCGTTCGGTGGGCGCGCCGGAGACGCCGAGGGCGACGACGCCGTCGGGGGAGAGCGACCGCTGCACGGCGCGGACGGCGCGGACGGCGGCCTCGTCGGCGGACATCGTCTGCTGCGTGGTGTCGACGTCCAGGTCCGTGTAGTAGCTGCCCGACGTGCCGGTGACGGTGCGTTCGTCACCGTCGGTCTCCATCCGCACGACGTACTGCGCGCCGAAGACGGGGACGCCCTCGTAGGACTGGTCGAGCCGGACCGTCTCCCGGCCCGCCGCCTCCGTGACCCCGGTGGTGACCAGATCGGCGCCGGGGTCGTCGATCGCGTACCGGTCCACGTGCTGCTCGAGATGGGCCACGGCGGCGTCGTCAGGGGCGACGTCGGCTTCGGCGCGTTCGCTCAGCCCGTCGACCAGCGCCGGGGTGTCGGTCCGGGCCGTCGGGAGGGGGTCGCCCGGTGCCGTCGGCGCCGCTGCGGCGGTGTCGGTGGCCGTGTCCGGGGCCGTGTCCGCGTCGTCGGCGGGTTCGGCCTGAGCGGCGGCAGCCGGTGCCGCTGCCGCCAGCACGGCCGCGGTGGTGACCAGCGCGAACGTGCGAGCCGCGAGCGGGTCGCGTGCCCTCCGGGAGACACGCGACGAGCGTGGGTGCATGCGCATGGATCCTCCGATCGACCCGGGTGTCACGGGTCGTCCTCTGGGTTGCCGAGTCGCCTCTTCGCGCCCGAGTGGATTCCGGTCACTCTTCGGGTCGGACGTTCGCTGCGACAAGGGAAAGAGGCGTGCGCGCTTGGGCAGCTGCGCAGTTGCGAAGCGGTACGGTGGGGTCGCAACGGGGCGCTGCGGTCTGCCGTTCACCGAGGGAGTGTCCTGATGTCCGTCGCCTCGTCCCCCGGGCAACCCGCGTCGGGCCGTGCCGCCGACGGCTCACACGTGGCCGGGTCCGACGCCGCCGGCCTCGATCCGAACGCGATCGACGTGCTCCGGTTCCTCATCGGGCGCAGCGACGCCGCCGAGCCGGCGATCGCCGAGGCGCTCGATCTCGACCACCGATCGTTGCGCACGGCGCTGCGCGCACTGGAGCAGGTCCAACTCGTGGTGCGGGTCGGCGCCCCCGCATCGGCCTCGTGGGTGGCTCTGCCCCCGCGTGCCGGACTGACCTCGCTGCTGGCGCGGCGTCGCGCCGAGCTGGCCCAGTGGGAGGTGTACGTCGACGAGCTCGAGAACGAGTACCGGGCCTCGTCGGACCGGCGCGCCACGACCGGGATGCTCGAGGTCGTGACGGGCGGCGAGGTCGTCAGCGAGGTCTATGCCCACCTGCTCGCGTCGTCGCGCGACGAGGTGCTGCACCTGGCCAAGCCTCCGTACGTCGAGTCCGCCAGCAGACCCGCGGGCAGCGCCACCTACCTGGAACTGACGCCGGATGTCCGGATGCGCAGCGTGTACGACGCCGACGGTTTCACCGAGCCGGTGTCCCTGGACACCGCTGCCCGCGGGACGGACCGGGGTGCCGAGATGCGCCTGCTCTCCGGTGTCCCCACGAAGCTCGTCGTGTTCGACCGTCGTGCGGCCCTGCTGCCGGTCGTCCCGGACGACCCGATGGCCGCGTCGATGGTCGTGCACGCCCCCAGCCTGGTCGAGTCGCTCGCCGGGCTGTTCGAAGAGCTGTGGAACCGGGCCATGCCGCTGGCGCTGTGGCACCGTATCGAGGGCCGGGCCGGCGACGAATCCCTGCCCGCCGACGGTCTGCGGGTCGGTGGGCGCTCACGCGACGTCCTCGACCTGATGGCGGCGGGGCTCACCGACGACGCCATCGCCCGGGCTCTCGGTGTCAGCCGCCGCACGGTGCAGAAGGACGTGAGCGAGCTGGCCGACGCGCTCGGTGCGCGGACCCGGTTCCAGATCGCGATGCTCGCCACCGAGAAAGGGCTCGTGTCCGGCCGGTCGACACGAGGCACGTGACGGGCGCGCGGCGCTCGACGAGCGTGTTCATCGAGCATCGTGAAGGCGAGAACCGGGACGCAGATCGTCCACCCGCGTCGCGCTGTCCATTTCGCGTTCACTCCACGAGTCGAACGCGCTACGCATGGCAGTCAGGTCGTCGTCGGCGGGACGTGTGACTACTCATCACCGGCACCTTCCGATCGCATGATACGGGAAGTCGTGACGATGAAGGGGAGATCGTGTCAGCGGACGTAGCGGTGCGGTTCGCGGCCGCGCACGCCGACCGAGTCGACTCGGAACAGGGCGCCGGCCAGCGGCCACTGTTCCAGGTCGGCGTCGGTCATCCGCAGCTGTGACGTGGTGACGTACAGGTCGCGCAGGCTGTCGCCGCCGAACGCGACACTGGTGGCGTGCGGCACCGGCAGCTCGACGACGTGGTCGGCGCTCCCGGACGGGTCGAACCGCCGCACGGCCGCGCCGCCGCGGGCCATCGCGACCCATACGCCGCCGTCGGCGTCCACGCACAGCCCGTCCGGGCGCCCCGGGACGGCGGACAGGTCCGCGAACACCCGGCGGTTCGTGACGGCGCCGGTGCCGACGTCGTAGTCGAACGCGTCGACGCGCTCCAGCGGCGTGTCCACGTAATACAGCACCGACCCGTCCGGGCTCCAGTCCAGGCCGTTGGAGATGGTCGCGCCATCCAGCACGAGCCGCGCCCCGCCGCGCTCGACCCGGAACAGCGCCGCGCCGCCGGGGTCGGACGCTTCGTCGGACATCGTCCCGATCAGGAACCGCCCGGCCGGATCGACACCGCCGTCGTTGGTCCGTACCCCGCCGTGCACCGTGGCGATGTGGGTGAACACCGCGTCCGGCCAGGTCAGCGTCCCCACCTCGTGACCGGCCGCGGCCAGGTACCCGGGGCCGTCCAGCAGCGCGAGCGCGGCTACCGGGCCGTCCACGGCCACCGATTCGTCGCGGTCACGGGCCGGGTCGTAGGCGTGCACGGTTCCGGCCAGCAGGTCCACCCACATCAGCCGGGCCGCCGCGGCGTCCCAGAGCGGCGCCTCGCCGAGCCGCGCCGCTGCGGTGACGGCGAGGGCGTCAGATCGCATGCAGCTCCCGCAGCCGGTCGGCCAGCGCCGCCCGCCGTCCCGGGTCGAGGGGCGCGGCGGGTGCGACCGGGGCAGCGGAGCAGAGCCCGGCCAGCGACAGCGCCGCCTTCCAGCCCGCCGGCAACGTGCCCGCCCGGCACGCCTGGATCACGTCGAACAGTTGCCGCTGTGCGGTGCCCGCCGCGGCGAGCTCGCCCGCGAGGACGGCGTCGTACACCGCACGGCCGAGGCCCGGGACGAGGTTGGCGCTGGCGGCGATCGTGCCGGACGCGCCCAGCACCAGGCTCGCCAGCAGCATGGTGTCGCTGCCGGTCAGCACCGCGAACTCGGTGTCGCCGACGGCGTAGAGCACCGACTGCAGGTACTCGAGGTCGCGGCTGCTGTCCTTGACGCCGACGACGCGCTCGTGTGCGGCCAGCCGGGCCACGACGTCGGCGGGCAGCGACACGCCCGTCATGCCGGGGATGTTGTAGAGCACCATCGGCACCGCGGCGGCGTCGGCCACGGCCAGCATGTGGTCGGTGACCTCGTCCGGCGCCATCGGGTAATACGACGGCGGCGCGAGCAGGACGGCGTCGGCCCCGGCGTCGGCGAGCCCGGCGATCTCCTTGATCGCGTCGCGGGCGGTCATCGCCGAGGGAGCCGGGACGACGGGCGTGCCGGCCGGCACCAGTCCCCGTACCGCCGACGTCACCTCGCGGCGCGCGGAGCGGGTCAGCCGCGGGCCCTCGCCGGTGGAGCCGGCCGGGCAGACCGCCCGGACGCCACCCGTGACGGCCCGGTCGACGAGCCGGGCGAGTCCCTCGTGGTCGAGCGTGGTCCCGTCGTCGGAGACCGGCGTGGCGAGCGCGACGTGCACCCCGCTCAGGTCGGCTGCGCTCACCATTCGGCATACCGCCCGTCGTGGTGTGTCCAGTCCGGATCCGGCAGCGACCAGGCCCCGGCGCTCGCGCGCACGGCGTCGTCGTCGACGTCGATGCCCAGGCCCGCGGCGTCGCCGCGGTGGAAGTACCCGCCGGTCGTGGTCAGTGGCGCCGGATCGCGCAGGTAGTCGAACAGCTCGCCGGTGGGCAGGCCGTCATAGCCCTGGTGGTAGTGGATGCCGCCGCTCTGCTCCTGGATCGCCACGTTCGGGCAGCAGAAGCCGACCTGCAGGGACGCGGCGAGCGACACCGGGCCGTTGGGACAGTGCGGGGCCACCGCGACGTCGTACACCTCGGCCATCCGCGCGATCTTCTCCAACTCGAACAGGCCGGTGATCGAGACGTCCGGCTGGAGCACGTCGACCACCCCGTCCCGCAGCAGCGGCAGCACGTCCCACCGCGAGGTGAGCCGTTCACCGGTCGCGACGGGCACCGACGAGCCGACGGACGCGACGTGGCGCAGCGCGTCGTCGGTCTCCGGCGTGATCGGCTCCTCGACCCACAACAGCCGGAACGGCTCCAGTTCGCGCAGCAGGATCTTCGTCACCGGCCGCGGCACCCGGCCGTGGAAGTCGAGCGCGATGTCGAGATCCGCGCCGAAGGCGTCGCGCAGGCTGCCCACCCGCGCCAGCGCGTCGTCGACCACCGCGTGCCGGTCCAGATGGTCGGCGGTGGCGGTGGCGTTCATCTTCACCGCGGAGAACCCCTGTTCGAGGCGTTGGCGCGCGTGCTCGACGACGCCGTCCGGGTCGTCACCGCCGACCCAGGCGTAGGCGCGTACCCGCTCGCGTACGGCGCCGCCCAGGAACTCGTGCACCGCCAGCCCGGCGGCGCGCGCCTTGCGGTCCCACAGCGCCTGCTCGACGGCCGCGGCCGCCGTGCCGAGGATCGGCCCGCCACGGAAGAACCCGCCGCGGTGCATCCGCTGCCACAGATCCTCGATGCGGCGCGCGTCGCGGCCGACGACGTTGTCCGCGAGGTCGGCGACGGCGCCGACGACCGCGCGGGCACGTTTGGCGACGATGGCCTCGCCCCATCCGACCGCCCCGTCGGCGGTGGTGACACGGACGAGGATCCACCGGGGCGGCACCTGGAACGTCTCGATGGTCTCGATGCGGCTCGGCAGGTCAGGCATAGGCCACGCCGGACTCGGTGTCGAAGGTGTGCACGAAAGCGCCGTCGGTGCTCAGCCGCACCTTGTCGTCGACGTGCACCCGCTGGTCACGCGGGGCGCGCGCGGTGAGCAGATCGCCGTCGACGTCGACGTAGACGTAGTACTCCGCACCCAGCTGCTCCACCATCTGCACCACGCCGGAGACCGTGCCGAGATCGTCCGACTGGCGCTGCAGCATCAGCCGCTCGGGCCGCAGCCCGACGTCGACGACGTCCACGTCGGGCGGGATGGCCGCCGCACGGTGCTGCGGCAGCGGGATCCGCACGCCGTTGCGGGTCAGCTCGGTGCCCTGCTCGGTGCGCTGGACGGTGCAGCGGGTGAACCCCATTGCCGGTGTCCCGATGAACCCGGCCACGAACCGGTTGGCGGGGTTGTCGTAGAGATCCTCCGGCGTGCCGACCTGCTGGATCAGTCCGTCGCGCATGACGACGATGCGGTCGCCCATGGTCAGCGCCTCGATCTGGTCGTGCGTGACGTAGACCGCCGTGGCCGACACCGTGCGGTGCACCTTGAGGATCTCCGCGCGCATCTGAACCCGCAGGTGCGCGTCCAGGTTCGACAGCGGCTCGTCGAGCAGGAACACGGCGGGGTCGCGCACGATGGCCCTGCCGAGCGCGACCCGCTGGCGCTGGCCGCCGGAGAGCTGCTTCGGCCGCCGTTTCAGCATCGGCTCGATGCCGAGCAGGTCGGCGGTCCGGTTGACCTGTGTCTCGATCTGATCCTTCGGCAATCCGCGCCGCTTCAACCCGAACGCCATGTTCTCGTAGACGCTCATGTGCGGGTAGAGGCCGTAGTTCTGGAACACCATGGCGACGTCGCGGTCACCCACGTCGACGTCGTTGACGAGCGTGTCGTCGAAGTACACCTCGCCGCCGCTGAGCGGCTCCAGCCCCGCGATGATGCGCAGCAGGGTGGTCTTGCCGGAGCCGGACGGGCCGACGAGGACGACGAACTCGTGATCGTCGATGTCGAGGTCGCAGTCGCGCAGCACGAGCTCGGAGGTGTAGCGCTTCTCGACGTCGCGCAGCGAGATCCGGGCCATCATTCACCTTCCGTCGCGGTCTGGTCGGGGCCGTCCTGGTCGACCGGGTCGTGCTGGGCGGCGAGGGCGTCGAACCGGCGGCTCAGCGTGCGTCCGCCGTCCACCGTCAGCACCTCGCCGGTCACGAAGGAGGAGTCCGAGGAGGCGAGGAACGCCACCGCCGCCGCGAGCTCCTCCGGTGCGCCGTCGCGGCCCAGTAGCGTGGGTGATCTGCCGGGTGACGTGACCACGGCGTCGGCCACGTCCTGGCTGGCGCGAAGCGACGGCGTGCTGATCATCCCGGGAGCGACGGCGTTGACCCGCACGCCCAGCGGCGACAGCTCGACGGCCAGCGAGCGGGTCAGCGCGGACACCCCGCCCTTGCTGACGCCGTAGGCGGCGTGCGTGACCATCGGCAGCCGTTCCTGGATCGCTGTCACGTTGACGATCGTGCCCGAGCCGCGCGCGACCATGTACCGGGCGGCGTCCTGGGCCAGCGCGGCCGCGGCGGTGAGGTTGGTGGCCAGCACCCGGTCCCACTCGTCGGCGGGCACGTCCAGGAACGGCAGCCGGCGGCCCTGGTAGGCGGCGTTGTTCACCAGGACGTCCACCCGGCCGAACCGCTCCAGCGCCGCCGGGACGACGCCGTCCCGGGCGGCGCGGTCGGTGATGTCGGCGACCTCGGCGACGGCTTTGCCGCCCGCGTCCTCGACCGCGCTCACCGTCTGCCGTGCGCCCGCCTCGTCGACGTCGACGGCGAGCACGTGCGCGCCCTCGGAGGCCAGGCACACCGAGATGGCCCGCCCGATGCCGCCGCCGGCACCGGTCACGACGGCGACCTGCCCGTTCAGTCGTGCCACGTCACTCACCTGCCACGGCGCCGGCGGTCAGCCCGCGGACCATCGAACGCTGAATCGCGAAGAACGCCACGAGCAGCGGCAACGTCGTCACAACCGACGCGGCCATCATGCCTCCCCAGTCGGTCTTGAACTGCCCGGTGAAGCTGAGGATCAGCCCCGCCGGCAGTGTCTGCTTGTCGATCGTGTTGATCAGCGTCAACGGGTAGATGAGGTTGTTCCACGACTCGATGAACACGAACGTCCCGGTGGTGAACAGACCCGGGACCGTCAGCGGCAGCACCACCCGGAACAGGATCTGCCAGCGCGGGTAGCCGTCCACCCGGGCGGCCTCCTCGACCTCGCGCGGCACCGCGTCGAAGAACCCCTTCATCAGCCACATCCCGAACGGCACCGCGAACGAGATGTAGCCGACCACCAGACCGGGCAGCGTGTTCACGAGTTCGGCGTTGAGCAGCAGCAGGTACAGCGGCCCCAGCAGCACCACCAGCGGCAGCATCTGCGCGATCAGGACGAGGTAGCTGATCGGCTCGCGCAGCCGGAACGTTCCCCGCGACAGCGCGTAGCCGCCCAGCGCCGAGAGCAGCACGCTGATGACGGCCGCGGCCAGGGCGGTGACGATGCTGTTCACGGCGAACGAGCCGAACGGCAGGTTCTCGCTGAACAGCTTCTGGTAGTTCTCCGCCGTCACGTCGTTGGGCAGCATCGTCGGATCGCGCCGGGTGGCCTCGATGCCCGGCTTGAGGGACGTCGACACCATCCAGTACAGCGGCGCGAGCGCGAAGAACAGCGCCACCGCGATGGCGATGGTGCGCCCGATCTTTCCTCGCCGCCGGCGCCGGGCCGGTGCGGACGTGTTCAGGCCCTGGGGCGGCGCCGTCACGGGCGTCACGGTCATGTTCCCCTCCTGAGCAGTCGCGCGTAGGCGATCGCGAACGTCATCAGCAGCAGCAACCACACCACGCCGATGGCCGACGAGTAGCCGAGGTCGAAGCTGGTGAACGCGAGGCGATAGACCCAGACGACGAACGTGGTGCTCGCGTAGCCGGGACCGCCCTCGGTCATCGCCCAGATCTTGGCGAAGTCGTTGAAGTTCGAGATCACCATCAGCAGGCTCGCGACGAGCGCGGCGTTGCGCAGGTACGGCAGCTTGATCCGGCGCGCCATCGTCCACCCGCGGGTCTTGTCCACCCGCGCGGCCTCGATGACGTCGTTCGGGATGGCCGCGAGCGCGGCGCTGAACACGAGAAAGAAGAACGGCGTCTGGGTCCACACGTTGGCGGCGACGACCGTGGGCAGCGCCCAGGTCGCCGACACCAGCCACGGCACCCCTTGGTCGATCACGCCCATGTTCGTGAGCACGGCGTTCACGATGCCGGTCCGTTCGTCGAACATGTACCGGAACAGGAACGCCACGACGACGAACGGCACCGCCCACGGGGTGAGCAACAGCGTCTTGAGGAACCGTGAGCGCCCGACCATGTCCTCGGTCACCAGCGCCAGCACGACACCGATGAGCGCGGCCACCGCCACCGACCCGAACGTGTAGATGGCGGTGTTGCCCAGCGCCTCCCAGAAGATCGGATCCTGGGCGAGCTTCTCGAAGTTGTCCGTGCCGACGGGTCGGGGGTCGAGGCCCGAGAGGGCGTTGTACTCGGTGGTGGACAGCTGGAACGTGCGCACCACCGGGTACGCGATGACCACCCCGACCGCGAGCAGGCCGGGCAGCACCATCCAGTCCAGCCACGGCCGCCGTTGCGGCCCACGGCGTCTCCGCTGCGCGAAAGCGACTCCTCGCATGCTCACTCGAGGGCGGACTCGAGCTGGCTCTGCGTGGCGCTCGCCACCTCGTCGACGCTGACGTCGCTGGTGAGCACGCGCTGCAGGTTGGCCATGACCGGGTCGTAGGCCGACGAGAACGCCTGGCCGTACGGCGGCTTGGTGGACGTGGGCATGATGTTCTCTACGTAGGCGTTGTTCACCGGAGTGTCCATGACCTCCGCGACCTCACCCTTCGGGTCGGACAGCGGCGGCAGTGCGGCGCCTTCGGCCAGCGTGTAGTTGAGGACGGCGTTCTCCGAGGTGGCGAGGTACTCGATGAACTTCCAGGCGGCTTCCTTCTTCTCCGACTGCCCGAACATCACCAGCTGGTGACCGAGGTCGACGGAGTAGGACTCGCCGGTCGGCCCGGCCGGCAGCGTGGTGACGCCCCAGGTGTCGTAGAACTCCTGGTCGGTCATGCCGTTGGTGTCCTGGATGACGCCCTGCAGCAGGTTCTGGTCCCACATGAAGGCGACCTCGTTCTGCGCGGCCAGCGGCCGGAACTCGCCGAGCAGGGGACCGGTGACGATGTAGTCGTTCTTCGCCAGGCTGTCCATCCACTCGAGGTAGGCGGTGTACTCCGGCGAGTCGGCCTGCGCGCCGTCGTCGCCGAACGGCTCCGCGCCGAACGTCTTCATCCAGGCCCAGTTGGACGTGAGCCCGAACGCGCGGTTCGTCGTGTCCAGCGCCAGCGGCGTGCTCTCCGGGAACTTCTGCTTGATCGCGGCGAGCGCCGTGTTGAGGTCCTCGATGGTCTGCGGCGGCGACTCCGGATCGAGGCCCGCCTGGGCCATGAGTTTCTTGTTGTACCAGAACCCCTGGGGCGAATCGACCCACGGGAAGGCGATGAGCTCACCCTCGTGCGTGCCGTTCTCGAGGTCCGTCGGGTTGATGCGCGAGCGCAGCTCGTCGTCGACGAACTGGTCCAGCGGTGCGAGAGCTCCGGTGGCCGCGAGCGAGATGGTGTCGTTGCCGGACAGTTGGGCGACGTCCGGCGGGTTGCCGCTCTGGGTGCGCAACACCAGCTGCTGGGCGATGTCGCTGAACGCGATCGCCTGGCTCTTGATGCGGATGTTCGGATGCTCCGCCTCGAAGTCGGCGATGACCTGTTCGATGGCCGGCCGGGTGGTCTGCTCGGCGGTGGCCCAGTTCGCCCAGGTGAGCGTGACCGGACCGCCCGAGTCCCCGCCGCCGCCGTCGTCCCCGCCGCAGGCGGCGAGGAGCAGGCTGGCGGCGCCGGCGGCGGCTGCGAGACGGACCGCGCGGCGCGGGAGGCGGCGGCTGCCGCGGAACGAGGCCGAAGCGTCTCGGTCGGGAGGACGTGCCATGTCGATCTCTCCTCACGATCTGCTAATGGTTGGAGGTTAGACCTCTGGTGACTGTGTGACAAGAGGGTGCCGGACCGCTTTCCGCGAGTGGTCCGGACCGCGGCACGCCCCCGGAGCGGTTCCGTGCGGCGTGCGGGCCTACCCGCCGGCGCGTTGCTGTTGCTCCACCCGCCGGATGGCGGCGGCGTGTGCACCGCGGATGTGTGCGCGCACGGCTCGCCGGGTCGCGGCGGGGTCGCGTGCGGTGAGCGCGGACCAGATCCGTTCGTGGTCGTCCTGGGCGACGGTCGTGCGCCCGGGAATCGTCAGCGTAGTCTCCATACCGGACCGGAGGATGTCGTACAGCACGTGCGACGTCTGCTGCAAGAACCGGTTGCCGGCGCCGATGGCGATGGTCATGTGGAACTCCGCGTCCAGCCGGCCGAGCTCGTCGAAGTCGGGCTCGTCGGCGTCCAGGATCGCGGACATCCGGTCCAGAACGCTGCGCAGCTCACTCAGCCTGGTGTCGGCGGCCTTCTCGGCCGCCCAGCCGCCGGCGGGAACCTCGAGCACCTCGCGCATCGCGTACAGCTCGTTCAGCGTGATCTCCTCGGAGGCCAGCCGCTCCCGCAACGCCCGCTCCGAGCTCGGCGCGGTGACGAACACCCCCTGGCCGTGCCGGACCTCGAGCCGGCCGTTGGCCTGCAGGATCCGCACCGCCTCACGCATGGACGGCCGGCTCACCGCCAGCAGCGTCGCCATCTCCCGCTCGGACGGCAGCCGGTCGCCCGGGCGCAGGCTCTGGTCGAGGATCAGCTGCTCCACCTGCCCGACGATGCGCTCGGTCAGGTTCCCTTGCTGTGTGACCGGTCGCCACATGCTTCCTCCTGATCCGCGGCGTCGCCGGGGCCCGCGCCGGCCCGCCGGCGCAGCTCGGTGACGAGGTCGTCGGGGATCCGCACGGGGTCGTCGTCGGCGACCTGCCACGGCATCGTCCGGCTGCCGCCCGGCACCCGTCCGCCCGCGGCCACGAGCCGTCCGGTGAGCCCGTCCAGGCGGTCCGCCGCGCCGCCGTCCACGTCGAGCAGGGTCGGGTCGAGCGTGAGCACCAGGTGTGCGATCCGCTGCGGCCGGTGGTTGCTGGCGGCGTCGAACATGTCCGGCACGTCCACGGCCAGCGACGGTCCGACCGAGCCGGCCGTGAGCGCCTCGACCAGGAACGCGATCGCGAACCCCTTGCCTCCGCCGAGCGGCGCCAGCATCCCGGCCAGCGCGGCCCGCGCGTCCGTGGTGGGGGCGCCGTCGTTGTCGACCGCCCAGCCCGCCGGCAGCGGGTCGCCGCGCTGGGCAGCGGCAGCGATCTTGCCGCGCGCCACGGCCGACGTGGCCAGGTCGACGACGGCGGGACTGCTGCCGGGGACGCCGGCCGCGAGCGGGCTCGTGGACAACAGCGGTGTCGCCGTTCCGGGAGCGGCCATGACCGCGGGCCCGGTCGAGAACACCAGGCTGACCAGGCCGTGGCGCAGGCCCGGGGTGGTGTACAGGCCGAGAGCGCCGCAGTGCGACGACGCGCCGACGGAGACCGCGGCGACGCCGTGGTGTGCGGCCCGGGACGCCGCCAGCTCGGCGGCCTCCCAGGCCTGCCAGTGCCCGAGCCCGTCACCGCCGTCCAGCGTCACCATCGGCCCGGTGTCGCGGACCGGCGTCAGCTCCGCGCCGGCCCGGATGCCACCGGCGGCCAGCCGGTCCAGGTAGTAGGGCAGACGGAGCATCCCGTGCGAGGCGAGTCCCCAGACCTCGGCCACGACCAGCAGGTCAGCCGACCGGTGTGCGCGCTCCGGTGCGAGCCCGGCGGCGACGAGTGCCGAGGTGGCCAGCGCGCGGGCCTCGCCGGCGGCGATCACGCCGACACCCCGCGGCTGGAACGGTCGGCGGCGGTGACCGCGAACGGCGTGCCGGTGTCCGCGAGCACCGACTCGACCCCAGCACGCAGGATCCGGGCGATGCGGTCCTGCGACTGTACCGTGATGCCGGCGATGTGTGGTGTGAGCACCACGTTCGGCAGCGTCTCCAACAGCCCCGGAGACGGTGGCTCCTGTTGCCGCACGTCCAGCCCGGCGCCGGCGACCCGGCCCTCGCGCAGCGCCTCGACCAGTGCGGACTCGTCGACGATCTCGCCGCGGCCGGCGTTGATCAGCAGCAGCCCCGGTTTGGCCAGACTCAGCAGCCTGGAGTCCACCATCCGCTCGGTCTCCGGCGTCGCCGGCAGGTGGATGCTGAGCACGTCCGCGCTGGCGACGACCTCGGCGAGCGGGCGCAGCGTGATGCCGAGCTCGGTCAGCTCCGGATCGTCGGGGTCGCGGTACGGGTCGTACGCCACGACCGACATGCCGAGCCCGCGCGCCAGTCGTGCCGTGGCACGCGCGGTGGCGCCGGCCGACAGCGTGCCCCACACGCCGCCCGCCAGCTCCCTGCCCGGATGCCGGGTCCAGCCTCCGTCGCGCGCAGCGGCGTCGAGCTCCACGGTCCGTCGCGCCAGGGCGAGCGCCAGTCCGACGCTGTGCTCGGCGACGCTGACGGCGTTGGCGCCCGCCGCCCCGACGACCACCACGCCGACCGCGTCGGCGGAGGCGACGTCGATGTTGTCGAGCCCGGCCCCGGCGCGGGCGACCACCCGCAGCCGCGGGGCGGCCTCGAGCAGCTCCCGCGTCACCGGGGTGCGGTTGCGGACGACGAGCGCTTCGGCGGTGACGAGCTCGGCGGGTCCGGGCGTGCCGTCGATGCGGCGCACCTGGTGCACGTCAGCCATCCGCTCGAACGGCTCGCCCCAGATGCCCTCGGCGACCACCACCTCGGCGGTCACGGCGCGGCCCGCTGGCTGCGGCGGGTGCTCATGGGCCGGCGGGGGCTCACAGGCCCACCGCCACGTAGTGGATGTCCTGGAACTCCTCGAGCCCCACGTCACTGCCCTCGCGGCCGAGCCCGGACTGTTTCACTCCGCCCATCGGGGCGAAGCACGCGGTGGGCAGCGGGTGGTTGAACCCGATGATCCCGGCCTGCAGGCGCTCGCCCATCCGCCACAACCGGTCGGCGTCGCGGGTGAAAGCGTAGGCGGCGAGGCCCATCTCGGTGTCGTTGGCACGGCGCAGCGCCTCGTCCTCGTCGGAGAAGCGGAAGACGCCGGCCGCCGGGCCGAACACCTCCGTCGTGGCGAGGTCGGCGTCGTCGGGAGCGTCCACGACGAGTGCGGGCGCATGGAACGCGCCCGTGCCCGGTGGATCCGCCGCCCGGGTGACGACCTTGCCCCCGGCCGACACGGCCTGCTCGACGAGCGCCGAAACCGCCCGCACCCGGTCGTCGCCGATGCACGCGGCGAGGTCGGGCACCGGTTCGGCCCAGCCGGGTCCGACGGTCATCGCGTCGATGCGCGCGCTGAGCCGCTGCACGAACTCGTCGTGCACGGATTCGTGGACGAGGAACCGGTTGGCCGCGATGCACGACTGCCCGGTGTTGCGGAACTTCGCGAGCATGGCGGCATCGGCCGCGCGGTCCAGGTCGGCGTCGTCGAAGACGAGGAACGGCGCGTTGCCGCCGAGCTCGAGCAGCGGCCGGACGATCCGGCCGGCCGCCTTCGCCATGATCGTCGAGCCGACCTCGGTCGAGCCGGTGAACGACACCACGCGCACGGACGGGTGCTCGAGGTAGGCGCCGGTGATCTCGGCCGCCGGTCCGTGCACCAGGTTGAGGACGCCGGGCGGCAGGCCCGCGTCCGCCATGTGCCGGAACATCTCGGTGACCGCCAGTGGCGCCCGCTCCGAGACCCGCGCCACCACCGTGCACCCGGCCGCGAGCGCCGCGGCGAGCTTGCGCGCCTGGATGGAGCAGGGGAAGTTCCACGGCGTCAGACAGGCGGCGACACCCGCCGGGCGGCGCACGGACAGGTGCCGGCGGTCGTCGGCCTCGTGCGGGTACACCGCGCCGTCGGGCCGGCGGCACTGCTCGGCGAACCAGCGCAGGTACTCCGCCGACAGGCCGATCTCGGCCACGGCCTCCGGAACCCGCTTGCCCGACTCGCGCGCCAGCAGCAGGCCCAGCTCGTCGGCGTGCCCGCGGATCGTCTCGGCGGCGCGGTTGAGCACGTCGGCGCGTGCGCGGGCGGGCGTGTCGGCCCACCCGGGGAACGCGGCGCCGGCGGCGTCCGCCGCGGCCGAGGCCTCGGCGGCGCCGCCGTGCCGGACCGAGCCCACCACCGAGCCGTCCGCCGGATCGAGGACGTCCGTCAGCGTGCCCGCCTGCGACCAGTGTCCGTCGATCAGGTGGCCGGCACGAGGGCGGTTGTCCGGGGTGTCGGTCACGATTGCCTCCCGACGGGTCATGCGCTCGGGTAGAGCTTGGTCAGGACGTACTCGCGGTGACCCATCACCTCCGCGCCGGTGCGCCGGCCGTTGACCGTGCGGCCGATGACGTCCATCAGCTGGTCGCCGGCGGCGGTGAGGTCGTACTCGCGCCGCAGCAGGCCGGACACGTCGAGGTCGATGTGCTCGGTCATCGTCTCGGCGGTGTGCGGGTTCGCGGTCAGCTTCACCACGGGCTCGATCGGGTTGCCGATCACGTTGCCCTGGCCGGTGGGGAACAGGTGGATCGCGGCGCCGGCCGCGGCCATCAGCGTGATGCACTCGGCGGCCGCGGACGAGGTGTCCATGAAGTACAGCCCCGGACCCGACCGCGGCTCCTCGGCCGCGCCCAGCGCACCGACGACCGGTTTGGTCCCGGTCTTGGCGATGTTGCCCAGCGCCTTCTCCTCGATGGTGGACAGCCCGCCGCTGATGTTGCCCTGGGTCGGCTGCGAGCCGAGCAGGTTGGCCCCGGAGCGTTCGACGACGTCGATGTAGTTGTCGTACAGCGACTGGAACCGCTTGCGCACCTCGTCGTTCACGCAGCGCTCGGCGATCAGGTGCTCGCCGCCGGTCAGCTCGGTCGTCTCGCCGAACAGGACCGTGCCGCCCGCGTCGACCCACCGGTCGACCGCCTCGGCCGTGGTGGGGCACGATCCGAGGCCGCTGGTGGTGTCCGACTCGCCGCACTTGATCGACATCATGATCTCGCCGGGCTCGACCGGCTCGCGGGTGCGCTCGGAGTCGTCCTGCAGGAACTGCGCGGCGGTGCGCGCGGCGGCCTCGATGGTGCGCAGGTCGCCGTTGCCCTCGATGGAGAACCCCGCGACGCGGGTGCCGCTGGCGGCGATGCCCTCGACGACCCGCCCGGTCCAGTTCGGCTCGATGCCAATGACGACCACGGAGGCGACGTTCGGGTTGCAGCCGGTGCCGATCAGGGTGCGGAACGTCAGGTCGAGATCCGGGCCGAACTGCAGCCGGCCGTAGGCGTGCGGCAGCGCCAGCACACCGGGCACGATGTTCGCGACCGCCTCGGCGGCGGCGTTGGACAGGTCGTCGACGGGGATGACGACGGTGTAGTTGCGGATGCCCACCGCGCCGTTCTCCCGCCGGTAGCCGTTCAGGCGACGCTGCTCTGCCATCGAGCACTCCTCAGGTTGTGAACGTGCACGTAATCGCCCTTCGTGATGTCGGCGCTGGCGACACCGACCCGGACGCCGTATTCGATGACGTCTTGACCGGCCGGGACGTCCGTGAGGGCGATCTTGTGCCCGAGCGGCACCTCGGTGGCGACGGTGACGTCGATGGTGCCGGGCGAGTCGAGATAGGCGCCCTCGGCGGGGCCCGCCGGTACCGTACGCACGGCGACCGCGACGGAGTCACCGTCCAGGTGGGCGAGGAAATCTGGGGGCTGCTGTGGCATGCTCACCATCCATCTGGTCTGACCTCTGTCCCTTGACCATAAGGGAAGGCCGAGCCCCGATCAAGAGGGGGTTTCCGTTGCATGGGGTGGCGACGTGACCGTGCTCGTGGTGCAGGCATGCGCCGCCGGACTCGACGTCGGTGAATTGGGAAATTCCCAACGTCGACGTATGGTGGGTGCATGGATGACGGGTTGGTCGCTATCGGCGTGCGCGTCCGCGACGCTATGCCGTCCGACATGACGCAACGCAGTCTCGCGGAGCAGGTGGAGATGCCCGCGGACGCGCTGTCGCGAGCACTCAACGGGCAGCGCGGGTTCGCGTCGATCGAACTCGCGAAGATCGCCGAAATCCTGGACGTGGACCTGCACTGGCTCATCACCGGGCAGGAGAGCCCGCAGCGGGTGCGGGTGGCTGCGCGGCACGAGTTCGACCACTACTCGGGCATCCGGGGGGTCCCCGGGTTCGAGCAGGACGAGGACGTGCTGTCCGCCGTGGCTCACGCCTACCGGCAGGCGTACCCGGATGCGGACCATCCCTCGAAGGCGCTTCCGGGCACGGTGGAAGGCGTCCGGGAGGTCCTTGCTGACGGTTTCGTGAGGGAGTTCGCGGACCGGCTGGAGGCCGCGCTCGACGTGGATGTCGTTCGGGTGCCGGGGCTGAGCACGGACTACTCGGTGACGATCGGTGGGCGGCATGTGATCGTGCTGGCCGCACACGCCAACTGGTTCCGTTCCAACTTCTCTCTGGCCCACGAGTTGGGGCATCTGGCCTTGGGGCACCACGACCTGGACAACCCGCGCGGCAACGACGCCCGCGAGGGTGCCGCGAACCGTTTCGCGGCGGACCTGCTGATGCTGCAGAGTGACCTGTCCGGGACCGACTGGGAGACGATCGGCCCCCGCGACCTCGCCCTCTTCGTCTGGGAGTCCGGAGTGTCGACCGGGGCGCTGCTCACTCGGCTGGATGCACTCCGCATCCCGGTCGGTGAGGAAACCCGCGGCCTGTTGAGCGGTTCCACGCAGCGGCTGCTGCGGCGCCATGGCGGCGACCTTGGGGAGAAGCCGGTCAAGCGGGGCCCGTTCACGATGCTGTTCGACCCGATCACCGAGCGCATGAACGCGGCCGCGGCCCGCCGTTTCCCGCTTTCCCTCCAGGAAGCCCACGGCAAGCGAATCGCAAACGGCGAGATCACCCCTGGGACGCTGGCGTGGATGCTCGACACCGACCTGGACGACGTCGTGATCGACCGGCCGGAACGTAGCCGCCCTTCGGCTGACGAACTCGCCGACATGCTCGGTCTCTGAGAGGCCCGTGTGGCGCTCGGGCCAGGCGGTGTACGTCACTGACGACGGCAACGCCCTCCGGTTCGCCTCCGGCAAGGGGATCACCGCTATTGACACCTGGGACCTGCTCGGCCTCGCCGAACGCACCGGCCGCGTCGTCACCGAGGAACGCCTTGCGTACGAGGCGCATCTGAAGGCCAAAGGACGCAAGCGAGCGCGGCGCCGCTGACAACATTCAGACGGCGAGCCACGAGATCGCGAGCGGGCGCATGTTGAGCGGTGCCCGGAACCGGCCGGCCCGGTCGATGGCCGCAGGGGTGCGGAACTGCAGCCCGCTGCCGCCGTAGAGAACCTCGCGCAGACTGGCGGCGACCCGGTCCGCGTCGTCGGCGAGCCCGTAGTGTCGCAGCATCGCGGCGAACATCCACGCCGAACCGATGAGCACCTCGTTGACCTGCAGCTCCTCGCCGCCGTCGCGTTCGTACGCCGAGAGTCCGCGCTCCCCGATGAGCAGCGGGCCGACGCGGCCGCCGTCGTATCCCAGGTGGCAGATCTCGTACGCCGCGTGCAGGTGAGCGCGCATCCGCTCCGGGTCGACGCCGGTCGTCGCGCCGCACAGGTCGGCGTAGAACAGTCCCCACGCCGAGTCGGGCATGACCGCCTCGACGTACTTGCCCTCGGACGCGGCCCGGAAGAACTCCCCGTTCCACAGTTGCCCGAGCACGTCGGCCGCGGCATCGCGCCGGGCCTCGTACGCCGTGGGGTCCTCGCCGCGGGCGCCGGCCTGCTGGGCGAGGACCGACCACATGCCCGTGTACAGGGCCGTGGCGTAGGTGGAGTGTCCGCTGAGCGCGAGGTTGTCCCAGGTCGAGTCGCCGAACTCGTCGTGCCGTGGCACGCCGCTGCCGTCGGTCACCTGGGCGGCGGCCGCTTCCGCCGCGGCGCGCAGCCGGTGCCACGCCGGCTCGCTCACCGGCTTTCCCTGCAGCTTCGCGTGCAACAGCCGGGCCAGGACATGCGCCGGCGCGGAGTCACGCCAGGTGTTCGGGTCGTCGCGCATCACGTAACCGTTGAGCCGGACGAACGGATCCTCCATCGGGCTGCCCAGGTCGTGCGGCAGCCGGTTCGCTCGGAGGAGCCGGCGGTGCTCGCCGACCCGGTACACCGGCCGGACCGTCGCGTCCTCCCCGGACAGCGCGTCGCCGAGGTCGGCGAACACCGTCTCGGCCAGCCGGGGCCAGTGCAGCGTGAACGCGGGGAAGGCGTAGTGCCACAGGTCGCTGGTGTTGTAGTAGAAGTACCCCTCGTCGAAGCCCTCCAGGACGGCGACGTGCTCGTCGCCTCGCAGTACCGCGTCCGGCGGCTCGTGCCCGGCGAAGGTGCCGTCGACCCATGCGCTGCCCAGTGCCGACACGAGGCCGAGCTCGTTCACGACGCATCCGGCGACCGGTGCTGACCAGCCGGCGGCGGTGACCCGGCCCAGGGTCCGCCGGTGCCACTCGTCGATCGCGCCGAGCCACTCGTCGCCGTGCTGGTGAGCCCTGGTGGCCAGCTCCACCGCGCTCGGCCGCTCGTCGCCCGCCGCATAGTGACGACGCCATGTCCGTCCGGCCCCGAAGCGGACCGCCGGCCAGTCGAAGGCGACGGCGAACCGCACCGCGGCCGAGTCGCGGCCGGCGCGGACATGCCCGGCCACGGCCGAGCCCACGGGCTCGTGCCAGTGCGCGGACCAGCTTCCGTCCGGGGTGATTCCGAGCCGGCCGGTCGTCGCGAACCCGTGCCGCACCGCGCCGAGGGTGAACACCTGCCGGCTCTCGGGCACCCCGGTCGCGTTCTGGTCGGTCTTGAACTGCACCTGCCGGGTGAACTCGTCAGCGTCGCCGGTCACGCTGAGGCACACCTGCTGCCCGGGGTTCAGCGGTCCGGGCGTCTCGCGGCCCTGCAGCACGGACGCGCCGGCGAGCCCGTCGTCGACGGGGGTGTTCGTGTTGCCGGCGTGGTGGTGACCCGGCCAGGCCCGGTCGCCCCGGTCGTCGGAGGTGAGCATCGAGGGGTTCCACCCGTTCAGGTTCGGCCAGAACAGCGCGACGTCCAGAGCGGGCAGGCGAGACGTGCCGGCCGCCGCCTCGACCCGGACGTCGAACAGCACAACCGGCAGGCCGGACTCCTCCTCGAGGCCCGGTATCACCGGCGAGAAAGAGCTCAGCGTGAGCACGAACGGCAGATCCGCCCCGGAGAAGCGTTCGTGCGCGACCGGGTACAGCACCGCCGTCTCGTGCCGGCCCACCTCGTCCGCCCGGAGCAGCACGTGCCGGTGCTCGCCGCCGGCCTCCCAGTGGACGGCGAGGAAGGCCGCGTCGACGTCGGCGAGCAGATGCGTCCCCGGCTGCAGGTGCCACCGGCTGAACCGGCCGGTCAGGTCGCGGGAGAACGCGGGGCCGCCGATCGGGCCCAGGAACATCCCATGGGCGGGGCCGTCGTCGTGGCTGCGCGGCTTGGCGACGAACGACGACGGTGGCACGCCCGTCGTCGTGAAGCCGTACGTCGCGGCGCGTTCCCATCGGTCGTCGAGCACGGTCATTCCTCCGCGGTCAGCACGGTCACGCCGGCGACGTCGAACGCCTCGGCCAGTTCGGGGGTGAGCGGCCGGTCGGTCACCAGCGTGTCGACGTCGTCCAGCGGTCCCAGCCGGACCGGGGCGGTGGTGTCGAACTTGGAGTGATCGGCGAGCAGGACGACACGTTCGGCGCATCCGATCAGCGCCTGCTTGGTCGGTCGTTCGTGACCGGTCGCGACGAACAGATCGTTGGTACCGATCGCCGCGGCGCCGAGGAAGACGACGTCGGCGCCCAGCCCGGCCAGCGCCTGGGTGGCCAGTGAACCGACGAACGCCTGGCTGTCGGCCAGCAGTTCGCCGCCCAGGCCGATCACCGTGGCCTTCGGCACGTTCAGCATGTGTTGCAGCACCGGGACGGAGTGGCTGATCACGCAGCCGCGGAAGTCGGTCGGCAGCGTCACCGCCAGTTCGAACGTGGTGGTGCCGGCGTCGATCGCCACGGTCGCGTCCGGCTCGATCAATGCGGCCGCGCGCTGGGCGATCCGGCGTTTGGCGGTGCGCTCCTGGGCGCCCCTGCTGGTGAAGTCGGCGGTTCGCAGCGTGGCGTGCAGCAGGCTGGCCCCGCCGTGCACCACACGCAGCTCACCGGCGTCGGCGAGGCGCTTGAGGTCCCGGCGGACCGTCATGTCCGAGACGTCGAGCAACTCGGTCAGGTGCGTCACGGACTGGAAACCGTGGACGTGCAGCAACCGCATGATCTCAGCCCTGCGCTGCGCTGCAGCGTTTTCGCGGGACGAGCCGACACCGCTCATGTTCACCCCTGCCTGTTGTCCTGCTGACCCGAGTGTAACTGTTGACTTTCCAACATTGTGTGTTTAGTTTCCCTCACTACGAATCGCGCCGAGCGGCTCAGGAGTGCGGATGGTGACAACACCGAAGCTGGTCTTCGTCGGTGCGGCGACGCTCGACGCGATCGCTCTGGTCGACACGTTTCCCGAGCCGGACTCGCGCCAGGTGGCCCGGGACGTCACCTACGCCGGCGGAGGTCCCGCGGCGACGGCGGCGGTGGCGGCGGCTCGGCTCGGGATCCCGTCCGCGATCGTCGGCAGCGTCGGCGACGACGGCGAGGGCGAACGCATCCTCGCCGCCCTGCGCCAGGAGGACGTGGACGTGTCGGCCGTCGAGGTCGTCGCCGGTCAGCGTTCCGGCGCGAGCGTCATCGTGGCCGACGCCGGCCGCGGCACCCGGGCAATCCACACCCGTGTGGTGCCGCCGCTGCGGATCCTCGCCGACGGGCGCGCGGACCAGCTCGTCGCCGCGGCCGAATGGGTCCACGCGGACCATCTTGGCTGGTCCGCCATCCACGACCAGCTCACCCGGTTCTCCGCCCGGCGCCGCCCCCGGTTGTCGGTCGACGGCGGCAACCCGATCCTCGGTTTCACCGCGGCCGGGGTGGACCTGTACGTGCCGACCGTGGACGCGCTCGTCCTGCGCTACGGGGACGCTCCGGTGCCGCAGCTGCTGACGTCGGCGCTGGCCGAAGGTGCGGGGACGGTCGTCGCGACGGACGGGGCCGCGGGGTCCGTCGTCGCCGACTCGCAGGGCGCGCGGCACACGGTGCCCGGGCACGACGTCGAGGTGGTCAGCACTCTCGGCGCCGGCGACGTCTTCCACGGGGCCCTGCTCGCCGGGCTGGCCCACGGCATGACGCCACCGGAGGCCACCGGGTACGCGAACGTCGCGGCCGCGCTGTCGTGCCGCGGAGTCGACGGTCGATCCGCCATCCCCACCGACGCCGACGTTCGCGCCGTCCTCGGATCCGCCGTCACCTCCGCGGGCCGGCCGGTGGACGTCCTGACCGCAGCACCGACAGAGGAGACTCGATGAGCACGGCACCGGAAGCGGGAACGACGCCGGACCTGTCCGCCCTCCGGCGTCCGTCCGGCGCCTACGCCATGCTGGCCGTCGACCAGCGCGAGGCGCTGCGGGCGATGTTCGCCGGGCACCAGGACGCGCCCGTGCCGGACGCGCAGCTGACCCGGTTCAAGGTGGCCGCCGCCCGGATCCTCAGCCCGCACGCCTCGGCCGTGCTCGTCGATCGGCAGTTCGGCCTCGACCCGGTGGTCGACGAGGGCGCGTTGGCGCCCGGGTGCGGGCTCATCGCCGCCGCCGACCACTTCGAGCCCGACCACGGTGAGCTGGTGGGGCGCACCAGCATCGACCGGGACGTCGACCCTCGTGCGGTGAAGGAGCAGGGCGCGGTCGCGCTCAAGCTGCTGATCCTCCACCGGCCGGACGGGGCGCCGGCTCACCGGATCGCGATGGTCGAGGAGTTCGTCGACATGTGCCGCCGGGCCGGCCTGATCAGCATCGTCGAACCCGTCTCCCGCCCTCCCGTGTCCGGCGGAGAGTGGGACTGGGACGACGGAGTGCTCGCCGCCGCGTCCGAGCTCGGCTCGCTCGGGGCGGACCTGTACAAGGCGGAGGTTCCGCTGCACGGGCGCGGCGACCCGGACTCGGTGCGCCGTCGGTGTGCGCGCATCACCGAATCGGTCGCCGGGCCGTGGGTGGTGCTGTCCAGCGGCGTCGAGCAGGACGACTTCCCGAGGGCGGTGGAACTGGCCTGCCGCGAGGGTGCCGCGGGCTTCCTCGCGGGGCGCGCGGTGTGGGCGTCGTGCATCGGAGCGCCGGACCTCGAGCGGGACCTGCACGAGTCCGCGGTGCCGAGGCTGCGCGCGCTGTGCGACGTCGTCGACTCGACGGTCGGCAGGTGAGCGCCGTGACACGCGTCGTCGTCATCGCCACCGCCCGGCCGACCTTCGTCGTCGAGGCCGCGGAGCAACGGGCCCGGGCCGCCCGTGAGCTGGTGGCCGAACTCGGAGCCGAGGTCACCGGCCCCGAGCAGCTCGTGCTCACGCCGGACGACGCGGAGAAGGCCGCGGAGTACGTCGACGGCTCGGCCGACCTGGTCGTCAACGTGTGTGCGTCCTTCTCCGACGCCAACCCCGCCCTGCGGCTCTACGGCGACCTCGGCCGCCCGGTCCTGCTGTGGGCGTTCCGCGAGCCGGGCGAGGTGGGTGACCGGCTGTGGCTGAACTCGCTGTGCGGGGCGAACCTGTACGGGCACGCGCTGGTGCGATCGGGTGGGCAGGTGCGCCTGCTCTACGGCGACCCGCACGAGGACGGGGTGCGCACCGCGCTGGCGGCAGCGCTGGACGGCGAGCTGCCGCCCGCTCCCGAACTGCCCACGGTGTCGCGGGAACGCGGCGACGAGGCCCACGCGCGGGAGGCGCTGGACCGGCTGCGCGGCCGGACGATCGGCGCTGTCGGTGACGCACCTCCCGGCTTCACCCCCTGTGAGTACGACCCGCAGCTGCTCGAGGAGCTGTTCGGGCTCGGTGTCGACGCCATCGGCATCGACGAGGCGTTCGAGCGGGTACGCGACGTGTCGCCGTCGGCGCAGCAGGAGGAGTTCGCCGCGGTCAGCGCCGATCGGCCGGGGCTGTCGGCGATCGACCCCGGTGAGGTGCGCAGGCACGCCGCCGTGACCTCCGCGCTGCGCGACGTGTCGGCGCAACGGGAACTGTCGGCGGTCGCCGTACGGTGCTGGCCGGAGTTCCCCACCCAGCTCGGCGTGTGCCCCTGCTCCTCACTGTCCCGGCTCGCCGACGACGGCGTGCCCACCCAGTGCGAGCGGGACGTGTACGGCGCGGTCACGATGCTGCTGCTGCAGGCACTGGGTGCCGGGACGACCTATCTCGTCGACACCGTCGACCTGGACGCCGACGCCGGTGTCGTCCGGCTGTGGCACTGCGGCTCGGCGGCCACCGAACTCGCCGCGGACCCCGCACGGGCGGAGCAGTCCGTGCACTGCAACCGGAAGATCGGTGTCGCGGGCAACTTCGCACTGCGCACCGGGCCGGTGGTGATGGCACGGCTGACGGAGGACGTGGCGGCCGCCGGCGGAAACACCGGCGCCACCGGCAACGACGGCGGCACCGGCCTGCGGCTGCTGATCGCCTCCGGCGAGTCGCTGCCCGCGGACAACCGATTCCAAGGAAACACCGCCGACGTCCGCCTGGACGGCGACGCCGGCGCGTTCGTGCACGGTCTCGTCACCGGCGGGTTCCCCCACCACACCGTGCTGGCATGGACCGACGTCCGCCCGCAGCTACGTGCGGCCGCCGACCTCCTCGACATCCCTGTCATCGAGTGGTGAGCGAGAGCGCACCACTGTCGCGAAGGAGCGCTGCGATGAACCAGAAGTCCCACGGCACCATGTACACCCGACGCCGAATCCTGCAGATGTTCGCCGCGAGCGGGCTCGTGGCCGTACCGGCCGCCTGCGCCGGCCCGGGATCGGGCGGAGGGGGCGACCAAGGCGGCGGAGGCGGCGAGGCGCTACCCACCGACGGTCCGGTCGAGGGTGAGATCTCCTTCGCGCACTGGCGCGCCGAGGATCAGGCGGTGCTCGAGAAGATGTTCGCCCGGTTCAGCGAGGAGTACCCGGACGCGAGCGTGTCGCAGGACATCTCCCCGTCGAACGACTACCAGTCCAACGCGCTGCAGCGCATCCGCAGCGGAAACGTCGGCGACCTGTTCGTCGCGTTCCGGGGCGCCCAGTTCGTCGACATGGTCGATGCCGGGCTCTACGCGGACCTGTCCGGCACCGACGTGGTCGAGCGCTACGACCCCGCGCTCATCGACGTCGGCCAGAGCGACGGCACCCAGTACGGCCTGCCGTACCAGCTCGTGTTCAACCAGCCGGTGTCCAACCTCGACATCCTCGAGTCCGTCGGCGTCACCGAGCCGCCGCCGGACTGGGACTCGTTCCTGGCCATGTGCGAGGACGTGGTGGCCGCGGGCCTGGTGCCGATGGCGTGGCCCGGCGGCGAGATCGGCAACGCCGGTCACCTGTTCAACTGCATGGTCATGAACAACGCGCCGTCGGACGACATGTGCGCGAAGATCGAGTCCGGCGAGTACGCGTGCACCGACGACTGGTTCCTCACCACCCTCGCGCAGTACGCCGAACTGCGTCCGTACTTCCAGCCGAACGCCACCGGCACCGCCGTCGAGCCGGCCCAGCAGCTGTTCGCGCAGGGGGATGCGGCGCTGCTGGTGACCGGCTCGTTCCACATCACCGCCGTGCGTGAACTCGGCGCGCAGTTCCCGGTGGGGATGGCGCCGCCGGTCACCGTCTCGGCCGACGAGCGTAAGTACGTGGGGATCCGCAACGCGACGTTCATCCTCGGGGTGAACACCGCGTCCGACAACCAGGCCGGCGCTCTGGAGCTGCTGCGTTTCCTCAGCGAGACCGAAGCGGCCAGCACCTACGCCAACGGCACGGTTCAGCACCTGACCGTGGCCGACGTCACCTACGACAACGAGGATCTGGCCGCGACCTCGGACTGGCTGAGCAAGGAGACGTTGCTGGCTCCCCGGTTCCAGTTCACCGACCTGGACATCCGCAACGCCGCCGAGCAGGCCTGCATCGACGTCGTCGGCGGTGACTCGCCGGAGCAGGCGGCGGAGAAGGCGCAGGGGATCATCGACCAGCGCATCGGCAGCTGACCCCCCTCGCACGGACACGAGGAGTTCGCGTGCCAACCACCACCGAGCCGGAGTGGTCCACGGAGTCCGCCCGCTCGCCCGGCCACGGCCGGACGAGCGGGCGCCGTGGACGTCGCCGCGCGGGCCGCGTCCACCCGGCCCTGTACCTGTTCCCGTTGCCGGCACTGGCGATCTACGTCGTGTTCTTCGCCATGCCGACGCTGCAGGCCGTGCAGTACTCGGGAACCAACTGGGACGGGTTCAGCGCGGACTACGACAACGTCGGGCTCGGCAACTTCGAACGGATCCTGACCGGCGACGACCTGTTCATGAACGCGCTGACGAACAACCTGAAGTTCATGCTCGTCGTCGTGGTCTTCCAGACGATCTTCGCGCTGGGCCTGGCGATCTTCCTGGTGAAGAACACGACCGCGTCGACGCTGCTGCGTGGGCTGTTCTTCTTCCCGACCGTGCTGTCGTCGGTGTCGGTCGCCTACACCTGGAAGTTCATCTACGACCCGAACTTCGGCCTGGCGAACCGCGTGCTCGAGTTCGTCGGGCTCGAACAGTTCACCTCGTCGTACCTGGGTAACGACACGGCGGCGATCTACTGGGTGGCGATCACCCAGATCTGGTTCCACGCCGGCCAGATGATGGTGATCTTCATCGCCGGGCTGCAGTCGGTGCCCGCCGAGCTGTACGAGGTCGCCGAGATCGACGGCGCCGGCAAGTGGAAGCAGTTCACCGCGATCACCTGGCCGATGATCGCCCCGGCGACGGCCATCGTCGTGGCCTACACCACGATCCAGTCGTTCAAGGCCTTCGACCTCATCCTCGGCCTGAGCGGGAACCCGCCGCGGTACAGCATGGACATCCTCTCCACCCGGATCTACACCGGCTTCGCCAACTCCGAGTTCGGCTACGCCGCGGCCGAGTCGCTGATCTTCATGGCGTTCATCGCGGCGGTCGTCCTGGCACAACGCCGGATCCTGAAGTTCACCCAGAAGGACGTCTGAGGAGGTCGGCTGATGCGGTTCAACCTCACCCGCGGCGTCGTGCTGACGATCTATGCCGTCATCATCCTCGTGCCGCTCGCCGTCGTGTTCTTCGGGTCGTTCAAGACGACACCCGAGCTGTTCGACTCACCGTTCGGGCTGCCGTCGTCGATCTCGTTCGACAACTACGACACCGTGCTCAACGAGCAGAACCTGTCCCAGGCCTTCCTGAACAGCGTGCTGGTGACCTGCAGCTCGGTGGCTCTGACGCTGTTCATCGGCAGCCTGGCCGCCTACGCGACCGCGCGGATCCCCGGCTGGCCCGGCTGGCTGATCTTCGGGTTCCTGGTGCTCGGCATGACGGTGCCCGCGCAGGCCAACATGATTCCGCAGTACGCCCTGTTCAACCAGCTGGGACTGCTGGACAGCCGGATCGGGCTGGTGATCATCAACGTGGTCGTCGGCCTGCCGGTCGCGGTGTTCATCCTGGGCGGATTCATGAAGACGCTGCCGCGGGAGGCCTACGAGGCGAGCTCCCTGGACGGCGCCGGACCACTGCGCACGTACTGGTCGATCGTGCTGCCGATGTCGAAGCCGTCGCTGGCGGCCACGGCCATCTTCCTGTTCGTCATCCAGTGGAACGACCTGCTCTATCCGCTGCTGTTCATCAGCTCGGACAGCAAGAAGACGATTCCGCTGGCGCTGCTGGACTTCCAGGGGCAGTTCCTCACCGACTATCCGCTGCTGTTCACCGGCGTCGTCATCGCCTCGCTGCCGATGGCGATCACGTACGTGCTGCTGCAGCGCTACTTCGTGGCGGGCATCACCGCCGGAGCGGTCAAGGGATGAACGGACCGGCCGGAGACGGCGGCGCGTACGTGCTGCGGCACGTGACCGACGTGACCCTGGTGGGCGATGTCGTGCGGTTCGGGGTGGCGGCGCTGCCCGCCGTGGAGCTGCCCGGGACGCCCGGGTGGCTCACCGGGGAGGCGCTGACCGACCAGGGCGTGGAGGTCACCATGCCCAACCTGCCGGCGCACCTGGAGCTGCCCGGGGTCACCCCCGAGCGGTTCGAGGTCGCCGTCTCTCTCGCGGCGCCGGACGTGGCGCGGATCGTGATCGCGCGGCCGCGGGCCCGGGTGCACCACGAGGACGCGAGCTGGCTCGGCATCGTGACGCGGCCCGGTGGTGTCGAACCCGAGCTGACCGACGACGACACCTGGGTGACCGTCGCGGGTGCGGACATCCGGGTCCGCGTGCGGCGCTCCCCGTTCGCGGTGCGCGTGCTGGACGGTGCCGGGCGGACGGTGCTGCGCACCGCCGAGCGGCTGCGCCAGGTCGCGGGGTTCCCGATGGCGCCGCCGGTGCTGGCCGAGCCGGGTACGACGACGCTGCAGCTGGAGCTGGACACCGACGAGGACGTGCTGGGGTTCGGTGAGCAGTTCGGCCGGCTGGTCAAGAACGGCCAGCAGCTGCGTCTCCGGGTCGACGACGCGCTCGGCACCGGAACCGGGATGGCCTACAAGCCGGTGCCGGTGTGGCACTCCACGGCCGGTTACACCGGACTGTTCAACACCGGCGCCGAGGTCAACGCCGACGTCGGCCACGTGCGCCCGTCGGTGCTGAGCCTGCGCGTCGCGGACGAGGCGATCGACCTGTACGTGCTGGCAGGGCCCGATCCGAAGGACCGGCTGGCCGCCTACACCGGGTTGACGGGCCGGGCTCCGGTACCGCCGCTGTGGGCGTTCGGGTACTGGATGGGCCGGTGCCGCTACCACTCCCGGCAGGAGATGGAGGCCGTCGCCCGCGGGATGCGCGAACACCGGGTGCCGTGCGACGTGCTGCACCTGGACCCGGACTGGCTGGTGGTCGACCGGTTGAACACCGACTTCGTGTGGAACACCGACCGGTTCGGTGAGCGGCGCGAGCTGGTGACGGCCCTGGAGGACCTCGGCTGCCGGCTGTCGGTCTGGGAGGTTCCCTACCTGGACCCGGTGTCGCCGCGGTACCGGGAGGCCGAAGAGCACGGATACCTGGTCACCCGGGCGGACGGCGGCGTCGCGCACGTCGCCGGCACGCCGACGCCGGACGGACGGCACCGCGCCCTCGTCGACTTCACGAACGCCGACGCGCGGGTGTGGTGGCAGCGGATGCATGACGAGTTCCTCGACGACGGCGTCGCGGTGTTCAAGACCGACTTCGGCGAAGGACTGCCCGACGACGTCGCCCCGGCCGACGGCACCCCGGCCAACCACGCGCACAACCTCTACCCGCTGCGGTACAACGCCGCCGTCAGCGAGCGGATCGGCAGCCGCACCGGGCGCAACCCGCTGGTCTGGGGGCGCAGCGGGTGGGCCGGGTCGCACCGCTACCCGGGTCAGTGGGCGGGCGACGCCGAGTCCACTGTGGCGGGGATGCAGGCCACGGTGCGGGGCGGGCTGTCCTACGCGCTGAGCGCTCCCGGGTTCTGGAGCCACGACATCGGCGGCTTCTACGGCCCGGAGCTGACCCCGGAGCTGTACGTGCGCTGGACCCAGCTGGGCGCGCTCTCGCCGCTGATGCGTGCGCACGGGCTCCGCCCACGCGAGCCCTGGGAGTTCGGGGAGCGTGCCCTGTCGATCGCGCGGGACTGGGTCCGGTTGCGGTACTCGTTGCTGCCGTACCTGTGGAACAGCGCGACGGAGTCCGCCGCGCGTGGTCTGCCGATGCTGCGGCCGTTGGCGCTGGAGTTTCCCGACGACCCGGTGTGCCCGGGCCTGGACGACGAGTTCCTGCTCGGCGCCGACCTCCTGGTGGTGCCGGTCTTCGACGACGGCCCGGGGCCGGTCCGCAGGCGGTTCTACGTCCCGGACGGACGGTGGGTGGATCTGCTGACCGGCGACGCGTGGACCGGGCCGGGCTTCCACACGGTCGACGTCGCGCTGGAGCGGATGCCCGTCCTCGTCCGCGCCGGTGCGGTGATCCCGCGGGTCGACGTCGACGCGGACGTCCGGCGAACCGACGACCTGGTCGGGCGGGCGTGGACGCTGCACGTGGCCGGCGCCGGTGACGTGCGGACCGAGCTGACCGGTTTCGACGGGACCGTCACCACTGTGACCGTCGTGGCCGGCGAGGCGCACGCGTCCGGCACGCAGCCGGTGCGCGCCGAGGTGCACCGTCTGGACGCGCCGGCGATGCCGGGTCATTGGCGCTGAAGCACCAGCAGACCCACATCGCGGTTGCAGTAACTCCACATCGTGGCCCGTGCGGCTGCTCCCGGCGCAGAGAATCGCATCGGTACGATCGGCAGCGTGGAGCAGCACGTAGTCGGAGCCCTGGGGCGCGGGTAGGACCGTCATGGACGGCCACGACGCGGGTCCGGTGTGGTACTCGAGGTGGTTCGTCGCCACGCTCACCGCCGTCCTCACGGTGGTGTTCGCGTTGTCGGCGTGGTGGAGCGGCGACCTCGACGGGGCCGCCCCGATCACCGCGACCGCGCTGATCCTGGCGAACACGGTCCCGCTGCTGGCGCTGCGGTGGAACCCCCTGGTGGTCACGCTGGCCTTCGGCGTCGTCTATCCGCTGTGGCTGGCCGGCGGAGGCGACATGGGGCGCGACGGACACGTCCTGCAGTCGCTGCCGACCCTGGTCGCGCTGTTCATGGTCGGTGCGTGGGCGCGGCCGCTGTGGCTGCGCGCCGTCGCGCTGGCCGTTCCGGCATGGATGATGGGAGCGGTGTTCGCCGGCCTGTGGGACACCGACGCCCTGGACCTCAGTTACGTCGCGCTCGTCTTCGTCGTCGTGTGGGCGCTCGGAGTGGTGATCGCCGAGCGCCGGGCGTACGCGACGGAGCTCGAGGCCACGACGGCCGAGCTCCGTGCCGCCCAGCACCAGCTCGCCGACCGCGCGGTGGCCGACGAGCGCGCCCGGATCGCACGCGAGCTGCACGACGTCATCGCGCACGCCATGAGCGTGATCACCGTCCAGGCCGGCGTCGGTGCGCATCTGATCGAGTCGCGGCCGGCCAAGGCCGGCGAGTCGCTGTCGGCCATCGAGCGCACCGGGCGCGAAGCGCTGTCCGAGATGCGGCGGATGCTCACGGTGCTGCGCGATCCGGACCCGGCGGGACCGCGGCCCGGTCCGCAGCCAGGGCTGGACGACGTGGCCGGCCTGGTGGCCGCCGCCGCGGACGCGGGTGTCGTCGTGACCGTCGAGACCGACGGCGCGCCGCGGCCGCTCCCGCCAGGGCTCGACCTCGCCGCGTACCGGGTCGTGCAGGAGGCGCTGACCAACGTCGTCAAACACGCCGGCGGGGCACGGGCGCAGCTGACCATCGGTTACCGCGCCGACGAGCTCGTGATACGGATCAAGGACCAGGGCCGGGCGCGCCGGGAGAGTCCCGTTCCGGGGCAAGGGCTGCGTGGTATGGCTGAGCGGGTGGCACTGTACGACGGCACGCTCGAGACCGCGCCCGAGCCCGACGGGTTCCTGGTGCGGGCACGGTTCCCGCTCGAGACCGCGGAGCCGGGAGCTGCGTCGTGATCCGGGTCATGGTCGTCGACGACCAGGAGCTCGTCCGGGCGGGGTTCGTCGCGCTGCTGGACGACGACCCCGGCATCGACGTGGTCGTCGAGGCGGACGACGGCGCCGAGGCCGTGGACGCCGCGCTCCGGCACCGCGTGGACGTCGTGCTCATGGACATCCGGATGCCGCGGCTCGACGGTATCGAGGCGACCCGCCGCATCCTCGCCGAGCTCGAGCCGCCCAGGGTGCTGATCCTGACGACCTTCGACACCGACGAGAACGTCTTCGACGCGCTCGAAGCCGGTGCGGTCGGGTTCCTGGTTAAGGACACGCCGCCGACGCAGTTGCTCGATGCCGTCAGAGCCGCCGTGCGCGGCGGCGCGGTGATCTCCCCGACGACGACGCGCCGCCTGGTCGATCACCTCGTCGCGACGCGGATGCGCCGCGACACCCGTGAACCGGCCGGGCTCGCCGAGCTGACCGGTCGCGAACGTGAGGTGCTGGAGCTGCTCGCGCGCGGCTGCTCGAACCGCGAGATCGCCGGCCGGCTGGTCATCTCCGAGCTGACCTGCAAGACCCACGTGTCCCGGGTGCTGACGAAGCTCGGCGTGGAAAGCCGGGTCCAGGCGGCTGTCCTGGCCTACGAGACCGGGCTGGTCCGGCCGGGCGCGGCGGAGATACCACCTTCGGAGTAGTGCGGACGCATCGTTCGGCCGACGACCGCGTCCGCGGCGGGTCCCTAGCGTGCCGGGCATGGACGCCGTCATCTCCGTCGAACACTGTCGCAAGAGCTACCGCGACGTCCTCGCGGTTGAGGACGTGAGTTTCACCGTCGCCCGGGGCGAGATCTTCGGTCTGCTCGGCCCCAACGGCGCCGGCAAGACGTCCACGGTCGAGTGCCTGCAGGGGTTGCGGCGCCGGGACGCGGGGACCGTCGAGGTTCTGGGGACCGACCCGGACCGCCGTCCGGACCGGGTGCGCCGCCGGATCGGTTCGCAACTGCAGTCCTCCGCGCTGCCGGACCGCCTCCGGGTGGGTGAGGCGGTCCGGCTGTTCGCCGCGGGACGGGGGAGCGCGCTCGACGTGGCGGAGATCCTCGACGCCTGGGACCTGACCGCGGTGCGAGGCCGGGCCTTCGCCGCCCTGTCGGGCGGTCAGCAGCAGCGGCTCTTCCTCGCGCTCGCGCTGCTCGGCAGGCCCGAGATCGTCTTCCTGGACGAGCTCACGACCGGCCTGGATCCACAGGCGCGCCGTTCCACCTGGGACCTGGTCCGCGCCGCGAGGGACAACGGCACGACGGTCGTGCTGGTGACCCACCTGATGGAGGAGGCCGAAGCGCTGTGCGACCGGGTGGCCATCGTGGACCGTGGCCGGGTGGTCGCACTCGACTCGCCCGGCATGTTGACGGCCCGGCTGGGCGGGGACATCACGATGACGTTCACCGCCGACGGGCACGACCCGGCCCATCTCGCGGCGGTTCCCGGGGTGAGCTCCGTACGCAGGACCGGCGAGGTCGCCACCGTGGCCGGTGCCGGCGACTGCGTGGTCCGGGTCGCGTCGGCACTGGCCGAAAGGGGAGTGACCCCGTCGGACTTCCGCACCCATCACCCCACGCTCGAGGACGTGTTCCTCGCCACGACCGGCCGCACGCTGCGCGACTGAGACCGAACCGACGGAGGGCCGACATGACCGCGCACGTCATCTGGACCGAGATCAAGCTTCTGTCCCGCGAGCCGCTGACGATGCTCGTCGGCCTCGCGTTCCCGACCCTGCTGATGGTGCTGCTCGCGGGGTCGTTCGGCAACGAGCCCGACCCGGAGATGGGCGGGCTGCGCGGCACCGACTTCTACGTCCCGGTCTACGCTTCCGCGGCGATCGCCGTGATGGGCTTCCTCGGCGTGCCCACACACCTGGCTGCGTATCGCGAGCGCGGTGTGCTGCGCCGCTTCCGGGCCGCGAGCGTGTCCGCGTGGACGATGGTCGCCGCGCAGGTGGTGATGGTGGCGGTGCTCGCGGCCGTCGGTGTCGGCGTCATGCTCACGATCGGCTTCACGGCCTTCGACCTGACCGCGCCGTCGTCGGCGGCGGGCGTCGCCGTCGGGCTCGTCGTGGGCGTGCTCGCCTTCGCGGGCATCGGCGTGTTCCTCGGCGTGGTCCTGCCCACCGCACGTGCCGCCCAGGGGACTGGCCTGCTCCTGTTCTTCGGGCTGTTCTTCGTCGCCGGCGGCGGGCCGCCTCCGTACCTGCTGCCGGACACGGTCAACACGCTCGCCGACCTCACCCCGATGGGTTCGCTGGTGTCGGCCGTCAGCGACCCCTGGCACGGAGACGGGTGGAACGTCGCCGCGCTGGTGGCGATGGGCGCGTTGGCGGCGGTCATGGGCACGCTCGCCACTCGCCGGCTCGCCAGGACGTGAGGAACGCCGGGTTCCGTCCTTCGTGAGCTGTGCGGGCCAGCTGGGGCCGCGCCGGACCGCCGAGGAGAGATTGTCGGTGCGGCTCGTCATAATGAGCACATCACCGGACGTGGGGAGTGTTCATGACACGTATGTTCGAGCATCGCGCTTCGCGCCGCGACCGGCCGCAGCTCGCTCGTGGCGGCACCGGCCTGCACGCCAGGGCGAGACGACGCGGCGGGTCCTACGTCCGGCACCGGTTCCGGTGGCCGTACCCCGTCCGCGGCCGTCCCGAAAGCGAGCGCTGTGCCCCGCGGGCGAGCCGCGACGCCGACGGCGCCGGCACGGAGTGGATCGTCTCCGGCGATGCGGCCGCGGACTATCTGCGCCAGGTGCGCCGGCATCCGCTGCTCGACGCCGCCGACGAGGTCGACCTGGCCAAGCGGATCGAGGCCGGCATGTTCGCCGAGTACCTCGCGGCGGCTCCCGGTGTCGTGGGGCCGCACCGTCAGCGCGAGCTGGCCGCCGTCGCCGAGGACGGCCGACGGGCGCGGGACCGGCTCGTGACGTCGAACCTGCGGCTCGTGGTCTCCGTGGCGAAGCGGTACCAGGGCCGCGGGCTCGATCTCCTGGACCTGATCCAGGAGGGCAACGTCGGCCTGATCCGCGCTGTCGAGCGGTTCGACCACACCCGCGGCACCCGGTTCTCCACCTACGCCACCTGGTGGATCCGGCAGGCCGTGGTGCGGGCGCTGACCGACCAGTCCCGGGCCATCCGGGTGCCCGCGTACATGACCGCCGTCATCAGCCGGGTCGAGGGGCGGGTGGCCGAACTCCGGCGGCGGGGCGCCGCCTGGACGGACTCCTCCCTGGCCGCCGACCTGGGCCTGGACGAGCGCACCGTACGGCGGGCGCTGGCCCGTGGCCGAGTCCAGCCGGTGGCGGCCCGGCGGGTCGACCCCGCGGCCGCGGGGTCGGGTGAGTTCCGTCCCGAGCACGGGGTCCGCGCGGTCCCCGACTTCAGCGCCGGCGTCGACGCCGAGATCGACGTCGCGGCCTCGCTGCGGCAGGTGGCCGCGGCCCTCGGTCCGCGCAGCGCCGACGTGCTCGTGCGGCGGTTCGGGCTGGACGGCACCGCGCCGCGGACGCTGGCCGAGATCGGGTCGGTCTACGGCATCACGCGCGAACGGGTCCGCCAGATCGAGCGGCGGGCGCTGGCCCATCTGCGTCAGCAGTGGGGTTCGGGGTGACCCGGCGGCCGAGGCGGGGTAGTAATGATCACATGACGACCGACACCGAGCGAGCGCTCCTGGATGCGACCCCGACGGATCTCCTCGTAGGTGGGCAGTGGCGCGAGAGTGCGTCTCGTCGGCGGTTCGACGTGCTCGATCCGGCGACCGGCGAGACCATCGCCACGGTGGCCGACGCGACACCCGATGACGGCGCCGACGCGCTCGCCGCGGCCGACGCCGCGCAGCGGTCGTGGGCGGACACACCACCGCGGACCCGTGGCGAGGTGCTCCGCGCGGCCTACGAGCTGATCACCGAGCGGGTCGACGAGCTGGCGCTGCTGATGACGCTCGAGATGGGCAAGTCGCTGGACGAGTCCCGGGCGGAGATCCGCTACGGCGCGGAGTTCTTCCGCTGGTTCGCCGAAGAGGCCGTCCGCGTCTCCGGACGGTACTCGACCGCTCCCGCCGGCGGCAGCCGGCTGTTGACGATGAAACAGCCGGTGGGCCCGTCGTTGTTCATCACCCCCTGGAACTTCCCGCTGGCCATGGGAACCCGGAAGATCGGCCCGGCGGTCGCGGCGGGGTGCACCATGGTGGTCAAGCCCGCCGGGCTGACACCGCTGTCGATGCTCGCCCTCGGGTCTGTCCTGCGTGCCGCCGGCCTGCCGGACGGTGTGCTGAACGTCGTGCCGACCACGTCCAGTTCCGAGCTCGTCGGCCCGTTGCTGCGTGACCCGCGGCTGCGCAAGCTGTCGTTCACCGGCTCGACGCACGTGGGCCGGAGCCTGGTCGAACAGTCAGCACCGCAGGTGCTGCGCGTGTCCATGGAGCTCGGCGGCAACGCCCCGTTCCTCGTGTTCGACGACGCCGATCTCGACGCCGCCGTCGACGGGGCGATGCTGGCGAAGATGCGCAACATCGGCGAGGCGTGCACGGCGGCCAACCGGTTCCACGTCCACGAGTCCGTCGCGGACGAGTTCACCAGCCGGCTCGCGGAGCGGATGTCCGCGTTGACCCTGGGCCGCGGCACCGAGCCCGACGTCGACGTCGGCCCGTTGGTCAGCGCTGCGCAGCGCGAGACCGTGGAATCCCTGGTGGCTGACGCGGTCGATGCCGGCGCCCGGGTGGTCACCGGCGCCGACCGCTGGGGCGAGGCCGGGCACTTCTATCTGCCCACCGTTCTCGGTGGCGTCCCGCTCGGTGCGCGCATCATGTCCGAAGAGGTCTTCGGCCCGGTGGCGCCGGTGACGACGTTCGGCACCGAGGACGAGGCGCTGGCACAGGCCAACGACACCGAGTACGGCCTGGTGGGCTACGTCTACACCCGGGACCTGCAGCGTGCGCTGCGTGTCTGCGAACGGCTCGAGGTGGGCATGGTCGGCTTGAACTCCGGTCTCGTGTCCAACCCGGCGGCGCCGTTCGGCGGGGTCAAGTCGAGTGGGTTCGGACGTGAGGGCGGCGAGGAGGGCATCGAGGAGTACCTCGAGACGAAGTACGTCGCGGTCAACATGACCTGAGGCGGTCACTGGCCGACGCGGCCGTCTATGGCCTCACGAAGCAGGTCCAGGTGACCACAGTGCCGTGCCGTCTCCTCGATCAGATGGATGACGGCGTAGCGCAGGTCGAAGTCCAGGCCCTCGCCCTGTGCGACGTCGTCCAGATCATGGGTCGCGATGATCTCGTTCGAGCGCGCGCATTCGGCGAGGTAGGACCGGACGACCCCGACCACCGTCTCGCCCGGTTCGAGCGCGAAGCCGCCCGCTCCGTCGTCGGTCCACGGCGCGGGGACATCCGACGCCGCGAAGTCGATGGCGAACCACCGACGTTCGATGCCCATCAGGTGCCGGACCACTCCGGCCGGCGTGAGCGTACTGGGCGGTACGGAGGTCCGGACGGCCTGAGCCGAGTCGAGCTCGGCGACCTTGTTGACAGCGGTCTCGCGGAGGAAGTCCAGGCGCGTCACGAGCGCCTTCTTCTCGCGTGCCTGCTGCGGAGGTTGCGCCCGTTGCAGCGGAACCACGGTGCCGGCCATAGAACCACCTCGTCTCGAGGATAGCGAAGGCCGGGCAGGTCCGCAGGCCGGGACACGCGGCGACGTGCCGCGCCGTTCACAAGGCGAGGTCGAGGTTGACCCGTCCGTCGGCCGGTGACGACGCCAGGGCCTCTTCGCGTCTCGGGATCCGTCCGGCCAGCCGCGCGTCCCGTCCGGCGGACACCGCCGCGCGCATCGCCCGTGCCATCCGTACCGGGTCGCCGGCGCGCGTCACCGCGGTCGCCAGCAGGACGCCGTCGCATCCGAGCTCCATCGCGGTGGCGGCGTCCGAGGCGGTGCCCACGCCGGCATCGAGGATCACCGGAACCGTCGCGTCGTCGACGATCGCGGCGATGTTGCGCGGGTTGAGGATCCCCAGCCCGGTGCCGATCGGCGCGCCGAGCGGCATCACGGCGGCGCAACCCGCATCGGCGAGCTTGCGCGCCAGAATCGGGTCGTCGTTCGTGTACGGCAGCACGGTGAAGCCGTCGTCGACCAGCGTGCGGGCGGCGGAGACGAGCTCGACCGGGTCCGGCAGCAGCGACACGTCGTCGGCGATGACCTCGAGTTTCACCCAGTCGGTCGCGCACGCCTCGCGTCCGAGCTTCGCCGTGAGCACGGCATCCGCGGCGGTGAAACATCCCGCGGTGTTGGGCAGCGCGCGGATGCGGTTGCGCTGCAGCAGTTCCCAGATCGATCCTTCACCGCCGGCCTGCACCCGCCGCAGCGCCACCGTCGTCAGCTCGGTTCCGGACTCGCGCAGCGCGGCTTCGAGGCCGGTGAGGCTCGGCGCGCCCCCGGTCCCCATGATCAGCCGCGAGCCCAGTGCCTCGCCCGCGATGACCAGCGGGTCGTCCGCGCTGTCCGTCACACCCATGTCAGCCTCCCTGGACCGCGGTGATGATCTCGACCGAGTCGCCGTGTCCGATCGTCGTGTCCGGCCAGTCGGCACGAGGGATCACGGTGTGGTTGACGGCGACCGCGATCCCGCGGTCGCTGAACGTGCCGTCCGGCTTCGTCAGCGTGCGGGCGACGACGTCGTCGAGTGTCGCGGGTTCGTCGAACTCGACGTCCGTGCCGTTGACGGTCAACTGTGTCGCCATGATCATCCTCCGGAAGGTGCGGGTGTCACCGGGGCGAATCGGCTCGGGTCCGCGGGCGCCAGCACCGGCGGGACCCCGGAGCCGTCGAGGTGCGCGGCGATCGCCGCGGCGGTGAGCGGCGTGAGCAGGATGCCGTTGCGATAGTGCCCGGTGGCCAGGACGAGGCCGTCGACGCCGGAAGGGCCGATCATGGGCAGGTTGTCCGGCGTCGCGGGCCGGGCGCGCGCGGTCAGGTCCCGGACCGGGAGCTCGTCGATGCCGGGGACGAGAGCGCGCGCGTCGCGCAGCACGGCGAACACGCCGCCGGCGGTCACCAGTCCGTCGTCCGGCTGCTCCTCGCTGGTCGCGCCGACGACGATCTCGCCGGACCGGGGGACGAGGTAGACCGGGCGGGCCTGGACGTAGCCCCGCACGACGTGCTCGAGCGACACCGTCGGGTCCGCGTCCGCGTCCAGTCGTAGCACCTGTCCCTTCACCGGGCGGACCGGCACGTCCAACTCCGGGAGGTCGCGGGTCAGGGCACGGCTGCCACACCCGGCCGCGAGCACGACGGACCCCGCGACGTGGCGCTCGCCCGCGTCGTCGATCACGCCGGTGACCGAGCCGCCGGGTGCGCGGTCCAGGCGGGCGACGCGCCGGCGGAGCACACTGACGCCGTTCGCGTCGAGCACCCGCAGCAGCGCGTCGTGGACGCGCCGGGCGTCGACCTGATGGTCCCCCGGAGCCCAGAGCGCGCCGGCGAGCCGTGGGCCGAGCAGCGGTTCGGTGCGGCGCGCCTCGTCGACGGTGATCTCGGTGACGTCCAGGCCCCACCGGCGGCGCAGCTGCAGCAGCCGCTGCAGTTGCTGGCGGTCGCCGGAGTCGTAGGCGAGCGTCAGGGTCCCGTCGCTGCGGATACCCGTGGACCGTCCGGAGGCGGCCTCCAGCTCGGCCGCGAACGCGGGCCACCGCCGCGCCGACTCGACGTTCATCGCGGTGAGGTCGTGTTCGCCGAAGTCCGCCTCGGCGACCGCGCCCAGCATGCCGGCGGCGGCGTGCGTCGCGCCGTCACCCGGGGACGGGTCGAGGCACCGGACGCTCGCGCCGTCCCGGGCGAGCCGCCAGGCGACGGCCGCTGCGATCACACCGCAGCCGACGACGGCCACGTCGACCGACTGGCCCGGCATCATCGTGCTCCCTTCGCTGGCATCACCCAGATCAGGTCGTTGACGGTCGGCCGCGCTCGGCCCTCTCAGCCCGCCGGCCGCGGGCTCCCGTGCACTCCCAACGGTAGCGCGCGAGCCGGGCGGGGCCGGATGGCGCCCGCCTCGACGGGCCGCGTGCGAGACTCGGCGGCATGAGCGTGATGTCCGGTGAGTCCCGGCGCAGGCGCCTGGCCGAGGCCCGCCTGTACCTGTGCACCGATGCCCGGCGTGACCGTGCGGACCTCGAGTCGTTCCTGCACGCGGCGCTGGCCGGCGGCGTCGACATCGTCCAGCTGCGCGACAAGACACTCGACGCCGCGGACGAGCTGGCGGCACACGAGATCGTCCGCGGCGTCGCGGCCGAGCACGACGCACTCGTGGCGGTCAACGACCGGGCGGACCTCGCGCTGCTCGCGGCCGCGGACGTGTTCCACACCGGTCAGACGGACCTGCCGGTACCGGCGTCGCGACAGCTACTCGGCGACGACGTGATGCTTGGGCGGTCCACACACTCGCCCGAACAGGCCGCCGCGGCCGAGGCAGACAACGAGATCGACTACTTCTGTGTCGGCCCGGTCTGGCCGACGCCGACCAAACAGGGACGACCGGCCGTCGGCCTCGACACTGTCGAGACGGTGGCGCGCACGTCTCCGGCGACGCCGTGGTTCGCCATCGGCGGAGTCGACGAGACGACCGTGGACGCGGTGATCGACGCGGGCGCACGCCGGGCCGTCGTCGTCCGCGCCATCACCGAGGCGGCGGACCCGGAGTCGGCAGCTCGCCGCCTCGCGCAGCGGCTGCGGGCGGCAGGGCGAGGGTGACGGCGGCCGGCCCGACGGTGCCCGGCCCGACGCGGGTGCTGACCCGGTCCGATCTGCTGGCCGTCCTGGACCCGCAGGTGTGTGTCACGGCGCTGCGTGACGGCTTCCGGAGCGACGCCTCCCCGCCCGTGCCGGCGCGGAAGGTGAGTGCCGAGCTGCCGTTCGCGGGGTCGGCGGTCGCACTGGTGCCGGGGGTGCTCCCCGGAATCGACGCCTACACGGTGAAGGTCAACGCGAAGTTCCCCGCGTCGGCGCCCGCGCTGCGCGGCGTGATCTGCCTGCACGGCAGTGACGGGCGGCTGCTCGCGCTACTGGACTCGGGAACGGTGACCGCGTGGCGCACCGGGCTCGCGGCCGCGCTGGCGACCGACGCCCTGAGCGTGGACGATCCGGACGGGCAGGCGACGCTCGGGGTCGTCGGCGCAGGAGCGCAGGCCGAGCTGGTGCTACGTGGCCTGCGCGGTATGCGGCGGTTCGCCGGTCTCGCCGTGTACGACAGTGACCCGGCCCGTGCCGACGCCTTCGCGGCCCGGCACGGCGGGAACGTGTACGAGTCACCCGCGCGGGTCGCCGCCGTCGCCGACATCGTCGTGCTCGCCACCTGGTCCCGTTCGCCCCTGCTGCATCTCGCGGACACGGTCCCAGGCCAGCACCTCACCTCGCTCGGGGCCGACGAAGCGGGGAAGCAGGAGTTGGGGCCGGACCTGCTCGAGTCCGCGCTGCTCGTCGTCGACGACCGGGACCTGGCGGCGACGGCAGGCGTGCTGGCGTCGTCCGGGCTGGCGCCGTCGACCCTGGACACCACCGTCGGGACGGTGCTGTGTGGCGGGCATCCGGGTCGAACGGCCGCGGACCAGCGGACGGTCTACGCACCGGTCGGGCTGCCCTGGCAGGACCTTGCGCTGGCCTGGGAAGCTTACGTGCAGGCGGAACAGCGTGGTGTCGGCGCGACGGTCGACCTGCTGTCCTGAGCCGCGCCGCGTAGCACTCGGGTGGCCGACCGGCCGGAGTGCTGTCACGATGCACGGATGCGTCTCGATCACGTCTCGTACGCGGCAGGACCGGACGGCCTCGACGGTACGGCGCGGGCATTGGCGGACCGGCTCGGTGCCGAGCTCGTCGACGGCGGCATTCACCCGCGCTTCGGTACTCGCAACCGGGTGCTCCCGCTGGCGGACGGGCACTATCTCGAGGTCGTCGGTGTGCTCGACCATCCGGCGGCCGACGACGTCCCGTTCGGCCAGGCGGTGCGGGCGCGTTCGGAGACGGGCGGCGGCTGGCTGGGCTGGGTGGTGGCGGTCGACGATCTCGCGCCGGTCGAGACGCGGCTGGGTCGCGCGGCCGTGCAGGGGAACCGGAAGCGGCCCGACGGTTTCGAGCTGCTGTGGAAGCAGATCGGGGTCAAGGGCCTGATGAACGACCCGCAGCTGCCGTTCTTCGTGCACTGGGAGTCCGATCGGGCCGAGCATCCGTCCAAGGGAGCTGACGACGTCCGGCTGGTCAGCATCGAGATCGCCGGCGACCCGCATCGCGTGTCCGACTGGCTCGGCGAGCCGGAGAGCCACCCGCTCGACGACGTCGACGTCGAGTGGGTGGCTCCCTCCGGTCCGCCGGGAGTGATGTCGGTGACGTTCCGGACGGCGGAGGGGCTCGTCCGGGTCTAGGGCGTGTCTCCAAAAGCTTGGCGGTGTGAGTCGGGATTGTTGGGCGCATGTCGCGTGAGGCGTTGTTGACCGATGATCAGTGGGCGCGGATCGAGCCGTTGATGCCGTCGTCGCAGGGGCAGCGGGGGCGCCCGTTCCGCGAGCATCGGCAGGTGCTGGAGGGGATCATCTACCGGTTCCGGACTGGGATCGCGTGGCGGGACCTGCCGCCGTCGTTCGGGCCGTGGCAGACGGTGTGGAAGCGACACCGTCGGTTCAGCAGCGATGGGACCTACGACAGGATCCACACCCGGTTGCTGGCCGAGGCCGACGCGGCTGGTGAGCTGGACTGGATGGTGAGTGTGGACTCGACGATCAACCGGGCGCACCAGCACTCGGCCACCCTGGCGAGGGACACAGGGGGAACTGTGGAATCACACGAATCTGCTCGTCGAGCCGGTTGATCACGCTCTGGGCCGCTCTCGCGGCGGATTGTCCACGAAGATCCACCACGTCTGCGACGGGCGCGGCCGCCCGCTGGTGATCCTGCTCGGCTCCGGACAGGGCGGTGACTCGCCGATGTTCTCCCACCTGCTGGCTGCGATCACGGTGCCCCGCCTCGGCGCCGGCCGACCGCGCACCCGACCCGACGCGGTCCTGGCCGACAAGGCCTACTCCTCCCGCGCCAACCGTGCCCTGCTGCGCCAGCGCCGCATCAAAACCGTGATCCCCGAACCGTCCGACCAGCAAGGACACCGCAAACGCCGCGGCCGCGACGGTGGCCGGCCGGTGACCTACGACCGCGACGCCTACCGCGGACGCAACGTCGTCGAACGCGGCTTCAACCTGCTCAAACAATGGCGCGGCCTGGCCACCCGCTACGACAAACTCGCCATCACCTACCGAGGAGGAGTCACGCTCGCCGCCATCACCATCTGGCTACACCAATAAGGAGACACGGCCTAGGGGCACATCACCAGGATTCTCCCTGCGTCACCAGGCTTGCAGGGGTGGTGACGCAGGGAACTCCATGGTGAACGTGATCATTTTCGAGGCGTCAGGCGTCGCGCTTCTTGAACAGGGTCCAGGCGATCACCAGGATGATCGCGACGAACACCGCGAACACCCCGCCGGAGGCCCAGCGGTCCAGGTAGTCGAACTCCGGGCCGCCCTGCGGGTCGTACGGCTGGGTCGCCAGTAGGCGTGAACCGGCGGAGAACGGCAGGAACTTCAGCGCCGGCTGCAGCCAGTCGAGCGCCGGGACCAGCGACAGCCCGGAGATCAGGCTCTCGACGAGAAGTGGCGTCACCAGCAGCACGACCAGCGCCGACGGCACCCCGCGGAACAGCTGCGCCAGGGCCAGCCCGAGGATGGCGTACAGCACCACCAGGACGAAGTAGCCGACGACGGCGTCGGTGAACGGGGACTCGAGAGTCGGCGCCTCGCCCCAGAAGATCATCCCGATGACCAGGTTGATCAGCACCGAGAGCGCCACGACGATGACGGCCGTCACGGCCACGACGATGATCTTGGCCAGAAGCAACCGCGAGCGCTGCGGTATCGCGGTCAGCGTCGGCTGGATCGTGCCGTGGCGGTACTCGTGTCCGGTGGCGAAGATCCCGATGATCGCCATGAAGATCGGGATGAACGTCGCGAACTCCGCGCCGCCGGTGAGAACCGACGTGGCGAGCTGGGCATCGACGGCGTCGTCGCGCTGGGCGATGGCGATGATGAGCGCCACCCCGGCGGTGATGACCAGGCCGAGAGCGATGAGCCAATAGGTCGAGCGCAGGGTGCGGATGCGCACCCATTCGAAGCGCAGTGCGTCGGTCACGCCGCACCTCCGCGGTTCGTGTCGTCGGCCGCGGACGGCTCGGTGAGCATGTTCGTCGTCTCCTCGTTGACTTCGTGCGCGACGTACTCCTCGGAGGCCCCGGTGGCGGAGATGAATGCGGTCTCCAGGGACGCCGTCTGGGTCGCCAGTTCGTGCAGTCTGATGCCGTCGTCGTGGGCACGATCGCCGATGGTGGGTGCGTCCACCCCGGAGACCATCAGGTCGCCGTCCGGGACGGTGTCCACCGTCGCTCCCATGCCGCGCAGCGTCTCGACGAACTCGGACGCGTCCGGCGTCTTGACCCGCACGGTGGACTGGGTGAATCGCTTCACGAAGCCGTCCACGTCACCGTTGTAGATCATGGAACCACGGCCGATGACGACGAGCTCGTCGGCCATCAGCGACATCTCGGACAACAGGTGGCTGGAGACGAAGATGGTGCGTCCCTGCGCGGCCAGCGACTTCAGGACGTCGCGCAGCCAGTGGATGCCGTGCGGGTCGAGGCCGTTCGCCGGTTCGTCGAGGATGAGCGTGGAGGGGTCGCCGAGCAGCGCCTGGGCGAGCCCGAGCCGCTGCGCCATCCCCAGCGAGAAGCCGCTGGGTTTCTTGTTCCGCACCTCGGTGAGTCCCACGAACTCGAGCACCTCGTCGGCGCGCGACGCCGGCAGCGCCGAGCCCGCGGCGAGCATGCGCAGGTGGTTGCGTGCGGTACGGGTCGGATGGAAGGACTTGGCTTCCAGCACGGCGCCGATCTCGCGCATCGGGTGCCGGATGGTGTCGAACCTGCGGCCGTCGAAGAGTGTCTCGCCGGAGCCGTGGTCGAGGTCGAGCATGAGGCGCATCGTCGTCGACTTGCCGGCCCCGTTCGGGCCGAGAAAGCCGGTCACGAGGCCTGGTTGGACCTCGAACGACAGGTCGTCCACGGCGACTTTGTCGCCGTAGCGTTTGCGGAGTGACTGCGCGGTGATCATCGATTCTCCCGATCGGTCAATGGTCCGGTGCGAACCTATCGGGTCGACGCCTCCGTGGTGGTCATTCTCGGTGTGGAGGTACGTCGTCCACCCCAGGGTGGACTCTCCGATACGCACACCCTCAGTAGAAACCCCGACCTCACGACAAGGTCAAACGCCGACGGCAAGGTCATGGCGCCGCGGCGATCGCGGGGTCAGCCGCCGCGTAGGGCGAGTCGCGCCAGTTGTCCGGCTTGGGCGCCGTACGAGCCGCCGAAGAGTACCGCGTGCACCAGCACGGGATGCAACTGGTGCAGTGCAGTGCGCTCCCGCCAGCCGTCCGCCAGCGGGGAGGCCTCGTGGTAGGCGGCCAGTACCCGGTCGAGGTGGGGGAGGCCGAACAGGGCCAGCATCGCCAGGTCGGTCTCACGGTGGCCGCCGTGGGCCGCCGGGTCGATGAGGTAGTTGGTGCCGTCCTCGGCCCAGAGGACGTTTCCGGCCCACAGGTCGCCGTGCAGCATCGACGGCGGCTCGGCCGGTCCGGCCAGCCGGTCGATGTCTTCGATGACCCGCTCGACGTCCGCGGCCGAGCGCTTGTCGATCGCGCCGGCCTTACGAGCCATCCGCAGGTACGGCTCGATGCGCCCCTGCACCCACATCCGCGGCCAGGACTCCCAGGGGCCGCCCGGCAACGGCAACGTGGCGATCCAGCCGTCGCCGTCCGCGGAGCCGAACCGATCGGCGCCGTGGCGGTGGGTCGCGGCGAGCGCGCGACCGAACCGCTCCGCCGCCTGGACCGACGGCACCCCGGTGGCGATCCACTCGAGGACGAGGCATTCGTCGTCGTGGGCCAGGACGCGTGGGACCGCCGCGCCCTGACGCGCCGCGCCGAGCCGTTCGAGACCGTTGACCTCGGAGCTGAAGAAGCCGGCCGGTGCCGACGCGCGGGTCTTGACGAAGATCGTGCGGCCGTCGCTCAAGCGCGCGCGGCGAGCGTCACAGATCGAACCCCCGCCGACGGAGGTCGCCGACGCCACCGGCACGTCCAGCAGGCGGGCGAGCGGGTCAGCCTCGACCGGGCTCACCACCTTCCGCCTCGGCGACGGTGAGCTCGTTGCGAAGCGTGCCGACGATGCCGGCGGCCGCGGACTCGACCATGGACAGCACCCGCTCGAACGACGCGTGGTCGTCGAAGTACGGGTCCGGGACGTCGAGGTCCCCGCCGGTGAGCGCGTCGACATCGTAGGCCCGGAACAGCTGGATGCTGGCGCGGGCCGCCGCATCGGGTGCCAGTGCGTGCAGATGGGCCAGATGGTCACGGTCCATGGCAAGGACGAGATCGGTGCTGGCGAACCACTCGGCACGGAACTGGCGGGCGCGGTGGGCGCTGCCGTCGTAACCGTGCCGTTGGAGCACGTCCAGGGCCCTGCGGTCGGCCGGGTCACCGAGGTGCCAGGCACCGGTGCCGGCGGAGTCGACCGAGACCCGCGCGCCGAGGCCGGCCTCGCGCAGGCGGTCGCGGAGCACGAACTCGGCTATCGGTGATCGGCAGATGTTTCCGGTGCAGACGACACACAGGTGTACGTCGGGAGTGGGTTCTGTCACGGTTCCAGACTGCCGGTCAACGGCGCTGGCGCGCCAGTTCGCCGACCGCCAGAGCCAACTCGGTGGCCAGGTCGAACGAGCGCTCGTGGCGGGGGTTGCTCCGCATCCACAGGCAGATGGTCTGCACGACGGCGCCGGACCAGGCCGGATCGCGGCGCAGCGCGTGCCGCACCGAGACCGGACGCGGGGACAGCGACGTCACGTCGAACCATTGCCCGTCGGCGAAGGCGAGCATCGGGTTGCCGTGTTGATCGTCGTAGACGACCTCGTACTGGTCGAACCCGGGCAGCGCATGCCGGTTGGAATCCGGCTCGGGATACCCGGGTGGTGTCGTGACGGCCATCGGGACCGGGCGGCTCGGCTTGTAGCTGCGGCCGGGCGACGTGTCCGGCTGGTGGTTGGACGGGGGTTGCTCGGTCAGGACCGAGCCGACGGAGGTATAGCCCAGCGTCATATGTTCACCATGCCCACGCTTGTTCAGGGCACAACGACCCCCGTCACGCCTCCGGTAGGAAGACGCTTCGTCGTCGTGCGGGATGCCGTACCAAAGGTACAGAACATGTCCCCGTCACGGAAGGTGCCTGACGCAACCTTTGTGCGCGAAAATGTTTCGGAGCTCGCGCGGGGGTCCTGTGCTCGGTCAGCCCGGCAACAACAGGTTCAGCAGCCAACTGACGAACGAGACGACCAACGCTCCCAGGACCGCTTCCCAGAAGAACCCGTCGACATGGAAGCCGACGTCGAGTTGGTCGGCGATCCACGAGGTCAGCCAGAACATCAGGGCATTCACGACAAGCGTGAACAACCCGAGGGTCAAGATCAGTAATGGCAGCGAGAGAAGCTGCACGACCGGTTTGATCACCGCATTGACGAGCGCGAAGATCAGCGCCACGACAAGCAATGTGATGACCTGGTTCGACGTGCTGTCAGAGGAGACAGTCACGCCGTCGACGATTTCGGTGGCGACCCACAGAGCGAGGCCGTTCACGATCAGGCGCACGAGGAAGGAGATCACGGACGCCGAGCGTACACATCGGAGCGCCGCCGCGGGACCGGCTATCGTGCACGGGCATGACCCGATTCACCGACCGCCCGGACTCCACGCCGGACGCGCCGCGCCCGGTGCAGCTGCGCTCGGCGCTCGACGAGCTGCCCTCGTACCGGCCGGGACGCCCCGCGCCGGCGTCCGGCGAGCGCCCCGCCTTCAAGGTGTCGTCCAACGAGAACCCGTATCCGCCGCTGCCCGGCGTGGTCGAGGCGGCGGTGTCGGCGGCCGCCGAGATGAACCGCTATCCGGACATGTTCGCCTCCGGCCTGGTCGCCGTGTTGGCCGACCGGCTCGGCGTCCCGCCCGAGCACCTGGCGACCGGTACCGGCAGCGTCGGCGTGCTGCAGCAGATAGTGCAGGCGACGACCGGCGAGGGCGACGAGGTCGTCTACGCCTGGCGCTCGTTCGAGGCCTACCCGATCGTGGTGGGCATCTCCGGAGCGCGGTCCGTGCGGGTGCCCCTGGCGCCGGGTGCGCGGCACGACCTCGACGCGATGGCCGCCGCCGTCACCGACCGGACCCGGCTGGTGCTGGTGTGCAGCCCCAACAACCCCACCGGCCCGGTGGTCGGCCACGACGAGCTGGCCGCGTTCGTGCGCCGGGTGCCCGAGGACGTGCTGGTGGTCGTGGACGAGGCGTACCGCGAGTTCGTCCGTGACCCGGACGGCGCGGACGGGCTCGCGCTGTACCGCGAGCACCCGAACGTGTGCGTGCTGCGGACCTTCTCGAAGGCGTACGGCCTGGCCGGCCTGCGTGTCGGGTACGCGGTCGCGCACGAGCGGGTGGCGGACGCGCTGCGGAAGACGGCGGTGCCGTTCGGGGTCTCCGGCGTGGCCCAGCGCGCGGCCGTCGAGTCGCTGGCACACGAGGACGCGCTGCTGGAGCGGGTGGAGGCGCTGGTGGCCGAACGGACGCGGGTCCGGGAAGCGCTGCTGTCGCAGGGTTGGGACGTGCCGGTGACCCACGCCAACTTCGTCTGGCTGGCACTGGGCGAGCGGACCACGGACTTCGCCGCCCACTGCGAGGCGCACGGGCTGGTGGTGCGGCCGTTCGCCGGCGAGGGGTGCCGCGTCACCATCGGCGAGCAGGAGGCCAACGACCGCTTCATCCAGCTGGCCTCGGACTGGCCATAGCCCGGCGGCAGGGCCGGTGAGCCACCCCGAAACGCTGATGTGAGACATCACACATCAGCGCCGACGTGGAACCACGCGTCAGTGCGCGCGGACAGAGCATGGACGGCATCCAGCGTTCGGGGGGCGAGACGCCGGATGCCGTCCATGCGGCACTAGGACTGCCGGATCAGCAGCAGTACATGCCCGGTTCGTCAGGCGTGGACGTCGTCGCCGCTGCGGGAGCGGCCACGGCGAACATGATGGCGAACGTCGTAGCGATGGCGGCGGCTACTCGCTTGACACGTCCCATCCTTGATCGAACTCCTCAAGTAGCTATTCGGGGGTGGCAAATTGTGACTGACTGTTGTCCAATACTGTCATGACAGATGACCAGCCAGCAACAGTGGACGAGGCGCCGCTTCCGACGCCCGTCGGGCAGCGTATCCGATCCCGCCGGTTGGAGCTCGGCCTTTCCCAGGCCGAGATCGCCGAGGGCATGTTGTCGCCGAGCTACGTCTCGCTCGTCGAGAGCGGCCGCCGTCAGCCGGCGGCCTCGGCGCTTGCGCACATCGCCGAAAGGCTGCGCATCGACGTCGAATATCTCCGCGACGGGGTGGACGCGTCCGTGCGCACCCGCGCCCGGCTCGCCCTGGGCCGCGCCGAGGTGGCGCTGCGTGAGGGCCGTGCCGAAGAGGCCTACCAGCAGTTCACCGAGCTCATGGGTGACCCCGGCCTCAACGACGAGCAGGACCGGCAGGCCCGGCTCGGCCGGGCCAACGCCCGCGAGCGCAACGGCGACCTCGAAGGCGCCATCGAACTGCTCAACGAGCTCGCCGACGAGGCACGGCAGAGCCCCGAGGTGCAGTCCTGGCTCGACGTCGCCATCGCGCTGACGCGTTGCTACGACCGCGCGGGCGACTTCGACATGGCGATCCAGGTCGGCGAGGAGGCGCGCCGGGCCGCCGGCGACCTCGGTCTCGAGAGCACCGACGAGTACATCCGGCTCGGGTGCACCGTTCTCGGCGCGTACCAGAGCCGTGGCGACCTCGTCCGTTCGAAGTCGCTGTCGGCGGAGCTCGTCGCGGCGGCGGACAAGATCGGCGCTCCGCACACCCGCGGCGCGGCGTACTGGAACGCGTCCCTGGTCGCGGAGTCGCGCGGTGAGCTTGCGCTCGCGCTCAACCTCGTCGATCGCGCACTGGCGATGTTCGGCGAGGGTGACGACCTGCGGAACCTCGCCCGGCTCAAGGTGGCGCACGCGTGGCTGCTGCTCCAGGGCACCGAGCCGAAGGCGCAAGAGGCTCTGGACATCCTCGACGGCGTGGCCGAGAGCATCAAGCGCTACGGCGGCAGCGTGGACGTGGCCGCGTACCACAAGCACCGTGCCGACGCTCTCGCGCTGCTCGGGCGGCTCGACGAGGCCAAGGCCGCGGTCGACGAGTCGCTGCGCGAACTGGGTGACCAGCCGCGGGTCGGCGCCGCTCTGGCCCGGCTCACGCTGGCGCGCATCGTGCGCGCACAGGGCGACGTCGACGGCAGCATCCGCGAGGCCGTGCTCGCCGCGTCGATGCTCGAGTCGATGGGCGCGACGCGGGTGGCCGCGGCGGCCTGGCGCGAGCTCGCGGACCTGTACCGCGACCTGGGCCGGACCGACTCGGCGATGGACGCCTACGACAACGCGCTGCGGTCGGTGCGGGTGGTCCCGCAGAGCAGTGGCGCGGTCCGCGACGTCAACCGCGGCGGGCTCGAGCTCGAGCACGCTTGAGCGGTACCGCCGGGCCGGCCGTCTCTCGTCGCCGACGAGGGCCGGCCGGCCCGGCGGGTCGTTCGCCGCTGACCACCAGCGCGACCCCGCCGATCACCAGGGCCCCGCCGCCGACGACGACGGAGGTGACGGTCTCGTCGAGGATCGCCCAGCCGAGCAGTACCGCGACCACCGGGTTGACGTACGCGTACGTGCCCACCAGCGACAGCGGCGCGTGCGCGAGAGCGAAGCTGTACGCGGTGTATCCGAGCAGCGAACCGATCAGCACGAGATAGGCCAGGGCGATCCATCCGCGCGCCGGGACGCTCGTCACGTCGAGATCGGCGGCTTCACCGGAGATCACTGAGACGGTGGTCATCACCGCCCCTGCGACCAGCATCTCGTAGGCGGACGTCACCAGCGCGTCGCGGGGCAGGCCCAGGCGCGGCGACAGGTATGACCCGGTCGCCCACGACAGCGGCGCGAGGATCAGCAGCAGGATGCCCCACGTCTCGACGCCGTCCAGCCCGCCTCGGGGGAGGCTGACGCCCGCGACGCCGCCGAGCCCGATCAGCACGCCGAACCAGGTCGTCGTGCGCGGTCGTTCACCGCCGGCGACCCGGAACAGCACGAACCACAGCGGGATCGCCGCGACGATCAGGGCGGTCAGGCCGCTGGGGACGGTCTGTTCCGCGATGGCGACGACCCCGTTGCCGAAGACGAGCAGCATGATCCCCATGAAGGCGGCGCCGCGCAGCTCACGGGCGCTCACCCGGAGCCGGGCCGGTCCGTGCCGGAACGCGATGAACGCCGCCAGGATCGTGCCGGCGACCAGGAACCTGGTGCCCATGCCGGCCAGCGGCGGGATGTCCGCCTCGACCACGACCCGGATCGCGAGGTAGGTCGAGCCCCAGACGACGTAGACGGTGGCGAGCGCCGCCCAGATGGACGCCGGCCGCGTCGTGCCAGTTGTCATGGGCGTCTCCAGATGTGAGTGCTGTCTGATCCGACATTCTGCCGGTCAGGGACCGCGGTGCGACAGCGACTTTCAGCCATCTGGGCAGGACATCGAGACACGATGTCGGCTGCCGGTTCGGCACGGGCTTGCTCGCAGCGCAGCGACGCGCCATCGTTGCCGTGAACGCGGCAGACGGGCGGAGTAGGCGGGAAGGTGAGGGCACGGATGCGTTCCGGTGAGTTCGGCCCACCGAAAAAATCTGTTCGACCCTCCGAAACCCGGCCCGGCGACACTCCGGCCTCCGACGGCGCCGGCGGCCGGCCTCCTCGCCGCCGCCCCCACGGGCTCGGCCTGAGCCTGCTCGGTCCGGCCTTCGTGGCCGCGGTCGCCTACGTCGACCCGGGTAACGTCGCCACCAACCTGTCCGCCGGTGCCGGCTACGGATACCTGCTCGTCTGGGTGCTGGCGCTGGCGACGGCGATGGCGGGGCTGGTGCAGTACCTGTCCGCGAAGCTGGGCGTCGTCACGGGGGAGTCGCTGCCGCAGGTCCTGCGCGAGCGGATGCCTCGGGGCGGGCGGATCGCCTACTGGCTGCAGGCGGAGGTCGTGGCCGTCGCGACCGACATCGCCGAGGTGGTCGGCGGTGCGATCGCGCTGCGCCTGCTGTTCGGCGTGCCGCTCCCGCTGGGCGGCGTGATCACCGGCGTGGTGTCGATGGCGATGCTGTCGGTGCAGAACCGGGGCGGGCAGCGCATGTTCGAGCGCGTGATCACCTTCGCGCTGGTCGTCATCGCCGTCGGGTTCGTCGCGGGGCTGGTCGTCGCACCCCCGGACGCCGGTGACGTGGCCGGCGGGCTGGTCCCGCGGTTCGACGGCACCGAGACCGTGCTGCTCGCCGCCGGCATGTTCGGGGCGACCGTCATGCCGCACGTCGTCTACCTGCACTCGGCACTCGCGCGGGACCGGTTCGGCGCCAGCGACGACGCCGGTCGGCTTGGACGGATCCTGGCGGCCACCAGGCTGGACGTCGGCGTGGCGATGGTCGTCGCGGGTGGGGTCAACATCGCGATGCTGCTGTCGGCCGCCGCGGCGCTGCGTGGCGCCGACGACACCGACACCATCGCGGGCGCGCACGCCGCCGTCGACGCGCGGCTCGGGGTGGTCGTGGGAGCGCTGTTCGCCGTGGGGTTGCTGGTCTCGGGGCTGGCCTCGACCTCGGTGGGCTGCTACGCCGGCGCGGTGATCATGGAAGGGCTGCTGCTGCGGCGGATACCGCTGCTGCTGCGGCGTACGATCACGCTCACACCGGCGGTGCTGATCCTGGGCACCGGCGCGGAGCCGACCTGGATGCTGGTCCTGTCCCAGGTGGTGCTGTCGTTCGGCATCCCGTTCGCGGTGGTGCCGCTGGTCGTCCTCACGGCGCGCCGGTCGGTCATGGGCGCGTGGGCGAACACGCGGCTGACGACGCTCCTGGCGGCGGTGATCGCGGTCGTGGTGGTCACCCTGAACATCGCGCTGCTGTGGCTCACGCTCACCGGCGCGTGACGAGTTGGCCTACGGTGGCGTCGTGGTCGTCGAGCAGCCCGGTGACGTGTCGGTGGCGGCGGAGGACTGCCTCAAGGTGGTCTACGCGGCCACGGAGTGGCATGCCGCCGAGGTCACCGTCTCGTCGCTGCGTGAGCGCCTGGGTGTGGGCGCGCCCACCGTCTCCGAGATGGTCCGCCGGCTTCGGGAACGGGGCCTGGTGACGCACGAGCCGTACGGACCGGTGGCGCTCACCGGCGAGGGGACCGTGCTGGCCCTGCGGATGCTGCGCCGGCACCGGCTGGTCGAGACCTATCTGGTGGCCGAGCTCGGTTACACCTGGGACGAGGTGCACGACGAGGCCGAGCGGCTCGAGCACGTGGTGTCCGACCGGCTGCTCCAGCGGATGGCCGCGCGTCTCGGTGATCCCGACCGTGATCCGCACGGCGATCCGATCCCGCGTCCCGACGGCACCGTCGTGCGTCCCGCTGCGCTGCCGCTCGAGCTGTTCGGGCGGGGTGAGGCGGGCGTCGTGGCGCGTGTCTCCGATGCCGACCCTGCTCTGTTGCGCTACTTCTCCGCCCAGGGCATCGGGCTCGACCAGCGCATCGAGGTCGTCGACCGGCGCCGGGCGGTGGCGTCGGCCACCGTGCGGGTGGGAGCCGGCCCGGATGCGGCCGAGGTCGACCTCACCGATGTGGCCGGCGGTGCGCTGTGGCTGGTACGCGAGTAGAGGCGCACGCCTCTGCTACACGTCAGGTCACGCGGATGCGCGCGAGCTGTCGCGACTGCGCGACCAGCGCACCCTCGGCGTCGTACACCTCGGCTTCCTCGTCGAACCATCCGTCGCGGACCAGCCGCCCCCGCAGGTGGACCGTCAGCCATCCCGGCGCGGGCAGCCCCCGGGTGAGCACGGACAGTTCGACCGTCGGCGCCCAGCCCAGCCGGCCGAGGCCGAACACCGTCGGCGGTAGAGCGTCGACGGCGAGGGCCAGCACGACCGGGTCCGGCTGTGTCCCGTCGGCGAGGCGCACGTGCCCGCGCATGGACAGCTGCCCCGCCGGGCGGCCGGAGAACCAGCCGAGCGTCTGCGGGTCGAGCCGGATGTCGACGTGCTCGAGCAGGCCGACGTGGGTGCCGTCCGGCAGGTCGACGACCGCCGGGACGCAGTCGTCGACCGGCGCGACCGCCTCGGGCAGCGGGCCGACCCACTCGACCGGCGCCGAGCGGGTGAGGGTGCTCACGGTCACCACCAGCTCGACCCTGGGTGTCTCCTCCTGCAGGAGACTCACCCGCAGCGTCTCGATGGTGCGGCCGGTGCGCAGCACCGTGACGTGGACGTCCGCGGGTCCGGAGGTCGGCGGTGTGAGAAAGTGCGCCGTGGTGCTCACCGGATGCGGGTGTGCCGCCTCCGCCAGCGCGGCACGCAGCATCATGGCGAGCAGGTAGCCGCCGTTCGGCACGTCACCGACCGCCCAGGTGGAATCGATGTCGACGGTGTGATGTCCGGGTGCGAGCCGATGTGTCGCCGACGCGTCGTTGAAGTCAGGCACGGGGCACGACTCTAGGGGACCGCGGGGACCGGTGCATGTCGGCATCGTCTGATTGAGGACGAATGACGGGTAATTGCGGCACTCGCCGCACTGGCGGGGCAACTTCCTTTTGGAGTGATTGATCACTACTATGCGCCGTCTGGGGGAACGTGATCCGTCACCGGGCATCGGTGGCGATGACTGATATCCGCAGAGGAGCTGCATGTCCACGCACGTCCTCCGGCGCCGTCTCGGCGTCGGTGTACTCGCCGCCACGACGGCGGCCATGCTCGTCCCCACAACCGCAACCGCGCTCGACGTCGCCGACGCCGAGGCGCAGGCCGAACTGGCACCGGACAACAACGTCGCCGGCTACGGCGTCAACTTCCAGGACCGCGAAGCGCTGAAGACCCTGCTGATCGGGTTGCGCACCGGTGACGGAGCCGCACTCCGGACGTACTGCGTCGAGATCGAGATCGGGATCGACGACGAAGCCGAGATGGTCGAGGTGCCGTGGGACCAGTACCCGGTTCCCGATGCACCGTTCACCGAGAACGCCGACAAGATCCTCTGGGCCCTGCAGCACTCGTACCCGGTCACCGATCTGGACCGGATCGAGCAGGAGCTCGACGGCGTGTCGTTCAACGACGGGCTGTCCGAGCAGGAAGCGATCACGGCGACCCAGGCGGCCGTCTGGACGTTCAGCGACGCCGCCACCGTCGACGTCGACGACATCACCACCAAGGGCGGTGACGTCGACGCGGACGTGCGGTCGCTGTACGAGTACCTCACCGGAGACGCGAACGTCGGCATCGGTGACCAGCCGGAACCCGCGCTGAGCCTCGACCCGGCCGCGCTGGAGGGTGAGGCCGGCGAGCTCATCGGGCCGTTCTCGGTGTCGACCACGGCCGACGAGGTCACCGTCGCGCCCACGCTGCCCGACGGTGTGACGGTGGTCGGCCCGGACGGCGCGCCCCTGCCCGAGACCGTGACCGACGGCGCGGAGTTCAGCGTCGACGTGCCGGAGGACGCCGAGGCCGGCAGCGGCACGGTGCACCTCGACGCCATGGCGCAGCTGGACATCGGCCGGCTGTTCGTCGGCTCGACCGACGAGATCCGCACCCAGTCGCTGATCCTGGCGCAGTCGGAGAAGACGAAGCTCGAGGTCGAGGGGACGGTGGAGTGGAAGGCCACGCCGGTCCCGACGCCGACGGAGACGCCTACCGCGACGCCGACGTCCACCGAGACCCCGTCGCCGACGCCGACCGAGACCCCGACCCCGTCGCCGACGTCCACCGAGACCCCGACCCCGTCGCCGACGTCCACCGAGGACGCGACACCGTCGGAGACCCCGACGCCGTCGCCGTCCGAGACGCCGGAAGGGGAGCTGCCGGACACCGGCGCGGCGCCCGCGCCGCTGCTGATGGTCGCGCTCGTGCTGCTCGGAGGCGCTGCCGTGCTGCTGCGTCGCCGCCTGCTCAGCGCGGGCGACTGACGCCGTAGGCCACCGCCGACGTGGGGGTGGTGGTGACGCGCTGCGGTGCGTCACCACCACCCCCACGTCCATGTGTACGGCACCCGTCCGCGACACGTCCGGCGCGAAACTCGGACGACCGAGCACTTGATCGGACGACAGACGACTTGTGCGGTCGACGCAGCGTCGAACGGTCGAAGTTTGTCCGGATCGAGCGCGCCGGCGCACGGCGCTCGCAGGCAGGCTGGCACCAGGTCGCCGACGCTGCCTGTCGGGCCGCCGCCCCGGTGCCCAGCCGACCGGCTGATGGGTACCGTATGCGGTAGCACGACCGTGACCGAGGTCACGATCGGCGCCGACCGTGGGAAGGGGCCCACCCTCAGTCCCGGCCACGGTTGGCGTCAACCACACGACAGGCGCGCGGCGACCCCGCGGAGCCGACGACGTGAAGGAGAGACATGAGTGTCGACACGGCGGCGCAGCCGGTGGCAGAGACGTCGCACGAGCCCGAACTCGTCCAGTTGCTGACCCCCGAGGGACAGCGCGTTCCGCACGAGCACTACGACAGCCTGGTCGCCGACGTCACGGCCGATGACATCCGCGCGATGTACCGCGAGCTGGTGCTGGCGCGCCGCGTCGACAGCGAGGCGGTGTCGCTGCAGCGCCAGGGCGAACTGGGGCTGTGGCCCAGCCTGCTGGGGCAGGAGGCCGCCCAGATCGGGTCGGCACGGGCGCTGCGCCCCCAGGACCACGTCTTCCCGACGTACCGCGAGCACGGCGTCGCGCTGCACCGCGACGTCGACCCGGTCCGGTTGCTGGCGCTGTTCCGCGGTGTCGACCAGGGCAGCTGGGACCCGGCACAGTCGCACTTCCACCTGTACACCATCGTCATCGGCGCACAGACGCTGCACGCCACCGGCTACGCCATGGGCGTGCAGCGCGACGGCGCCATCGGCACCGGCGACCCGGGCCGCGACACCGCCGTGATGGCCTACTTCGGCGACGGGGCGACCAGTCAGGGCAGCGTCAGCGAGGCGTTCATCTGGGCCGGCGTCACCAACGCCCCGGTGGTGTTCTTCTGCCAGAACAACCAGTGGGCCATCTCCGAGCCGCTGGAGCGCCAGACCCGGGTGCCGCTGTACAAGCGGGCCGCGGGGTTCGGGTTTCCCGGCGTGCGTGTCGACGGCAACGACGTGCTGGCCTGCCTGGCCGTCAGCCGCGAGGCCCTGCAGCGCGCCCGCGACGGCGAGGGCCCGACGTTGGTCGAGGCGTTCACGTACCGCATGGGCGCACACACCACCAGCGACGACCCCACGCGCTATCGGCTGAACGCAGAGCTCGAGCACTGGCGGCTCAAGGACCCGGTCGAGCGGGTGAAGGCGTACATGGTCCGTAACGATCTGGCCGACCAGGCGTTCTTCGACGAGCTCAGCGACGAGTCCGACCAGCTGGCCGAGCGGATGCGTGCCGAGTGCCGTTCGCTTCCCGAGCCCGCGCCCACGTCGATCTTCGACCACGTCTACGTCGAGCCCACGCCCGGGCTGGTCGAGCAGCGCGACGGCATGGCCGCCTATCTCGACTCGTTCGCCGACGAGGAGGTGCACCAGTGAGCGCCGAATCGATGACCATCGCCAAGGCAGTCAACGCCGGGCTGCGCCGGGCCATGGAGGGCGACGACCACGTCCTGGTGATGGGTGAGGACGTCGGCAGGCTCGGCGGCGTGTTCCGGGTCACCGACGGTCTGCAGAAGGACTTCGGTGAGGACCGCGTCATCGACACGCCGCTCGCCGAGGGCGGCATCATCGGCACCGCCGTCGGGCTGGCGCTGCGCGGCTACCGGCCGGTGTGCGAGATCCAGTTCGACGGCTTCGTCTTCCCCGGCTACGACCAGATCGTCAGCCAGGTCGCGAAGATGCACTTCCGTTCCGGTGGACGGCTGCGCCTGCCCATCGTGATCCGGATCCCGTACGGCGGCAGCATCGGCGCGGTGGAGCACCACAGCGAGAGCCCCGAGGCCTACTTCGCGCACACGCCCGGCCTGAAGGTCGTCACCTGCTCCAACGCCCTGGACGCGTACTGGATGGTCCAGCAGGCCGTCGCCCTCGACGACCCGGTGGTGTTCTTCGAGCCGAAGCGGCGCTACTACGAGAAAGCCGAGGTCGACCCGGCCGTCGACGCGGCGGACGTGCTGGCGCTGGAGTCCGCGCGGGTCACGCTGCCCGGCGACGACGTCACGGTGGCCGCGTACGGCCCGATGGTCAAGACCTGCCTGGACGCGGCGTCGGCGGCAGCGGACGAAGGGCGCTCGATCGAGGTCGTCGACCTGCGGTCACTGTCGCCGCTCGAGCTCGGCACCGTGTACGAGTCCGTGCGCCGGACCGGCCGGCTGGTCGTCGTGCACGAGGCGCAGCGGACCCTGGGTATCGGCGCCGAGGTGGCCGCGCGGGTCACCGAGGAGTGCTTCTACTCGCTCGAGGCACCGGTGCAGCGGGTCACCGGGTACGACACGCCGTATCCGCCGGCGCGGGTCGAGGAGCAGTACCTGCCTGATCTGGACCGGGTGCTCGACGCCGTCGACCGCTCGCTCGCGTACTGAGGAGGCCGGCATGGGTGTGCTCGAGTTCAATCTGCCCGACGTCGGCGAAGGGCTGACCGAGGCGGAGATCGTTTCGTGGAAGGTCGAGCCCGGCGACACGGTCCGGGTCAACGACGTCATCGTGGAGATCGAGACGGCGAAGTCGGCGGTGGAGCTGCCGTCACCGTACGCAGGCTCGGTCGATCGGCTACTGGTCGACGAGGGGACGACGGTCGAGGTCGGCACGCCGATCATCGCGGTGCGTACCGACGACGACGCGGAGCCGTCCGCCGGAGCCGACGGCGGAACCGCCCCGGGCGGGTCGGCGCCGCGGCCCGAGGAGCAGGCGTCCGGCGAGTTGGCGTCCGGTGAGGAGACGTCCGGTGAGGAGACGTCCGGTGCGCAGGCATCCGGCGCGCGGAACGGTGGCCGGCAGGCGATGCTGGTGGGCTACGGCCCCCGGTCCACGTCCGCCAAGCGGCGCCCGCGCAAGGCCGCCGTGTCCGAAGCCCCGGAGGAGCCCGCTGCCGGGGGCACCGCGCATCGGCCGGCGTCGGTGCTGGCGAAACCGCCGGTGCGGAAGCTGGCGAAGGACCTCGGCGTCGACATCACCACCGTCACCCCCTCCGGACCGGGAGGCACGGTCACCCGCGAGGACATCCAGTCCGCATCCTCGTCCATGATCATCGGCACTTCGCCGGCATACAGCCCGGAAAGTGCCGATGATCAACGGATAACCGGTGCCGGGTGGGGCGGGCAGCCGCGCGAGGAGCGGGTGCCGATCCGTTCGGTGCGCAAGGCGACGGCGAAGGCGGTCACGAAGTCCGCGTTCACCGCGCCGCACGTGTCGGAGTTCGTCACCGTCGACGCCACCCGGACCGTCAAGCTGGTCGATCGGCTGCGCGAGACGCGGGAGTTCCGCGACGTGAAGCTGACCGTACTGGCCGTGCTGGCCAAGGCGATGTGTCTCGCGGCCCGCCGCACCCCCGAGGTGAACGCGCGATGGGACGACGACGCCGGCGAGATCGTCTTCCAGCGCTACGTCAACCTCGGCATCGCCGCGGCGACGCCACGCGGGCTGGTCGTGCCGAACGTGAAGGACGCCGACCAGCTGGGGCTGCGCGATCTCGCCGTGGCGATCAACGAGCTGGCGGAGGCGGCCCGCGCGGGCTCGACACCGACCGAGGACATGCTCGGCGGCACCATCTCGATCACCAACGTGGGCGTGTTCGGCGTCGACACCGGTACGCCGATACTCCCGCCCGGCGAGGCGGCCATCATGGCGTTCGGGGCCGTGCGCAAGCAGCCGTGGGTGCACAAGGACAAGGTGCGCCCGCGCTGGGTGACGACGCTGGGGCTGTCGTTCGACCATCGGCTGGTCGACGGTGAGCAGGGCTCGCGGTTCCTGGCCGACGTCGCCGCGCTGCTGGAGGACCCGGCCAACGCGCTGGCGTGGGGCTGAGCGGGCCGAGCCGATGCCTTCCCATGATCATCGGCACTTTCCCGGCCATGTGGCGGCAAAGTGCCGATGATCATGGGGTGGGGCGCTCCAGCAGCATGCTGATGCCCTGGCCGACACCGATACACATCGTGGCCAGGGCATGCCGCTCGTCCCGGCGCCGCAGCTCGTGCGCGGCGGTCAGGGCGATGCGCGCGCCGCTCATGCCCAGCGGATGCCCCAGCGCGATGGCGCCGCCGTTCGGGTTGACGTGCTCGGCGTCGTCGGGAAGGCCGAGCACGCGCAGGCAGGCCAGCGCCTGGGCCGCGAACGCCTCGTTCAGCTCGACGACGCCCATGTCCGACGGGTCGAGGTCGGCACGGGCCAGCAGCTTCCGGGTGGCCGGCACCGGGCCGAGGCCCATGAGACGGGGCTCGACACCGGCGGTGGCCGCCCCCGCCACCCGCGCCAGGGGCGCGGCGTCGTGCCGCTGGACCGCCGCGCCGCTCATCACCAGCACGGCGGTAGCGCCGTCGTTGATGCCGGACGCGTTGCCGGCCGTCACCGTGCCGTCCGGGCGCACCACGGGGGACAGCGCCGCGAGCGCGGCTGAGGACGTGTCGCGCGGTGCCTCGTCGCGCTCGACCACGATCGGTTCGTCGCGGTGCCGGGGCACCTCGACCGGGACGATCTCGGCCGCGAGGCGGTCACGTCCGGCAGCCGCGCGCTGCTGGCTGCGCAGCGCGAAACCGTCCTGGTCGACGCGGTCGACCGCGTGCTCGGCGGCGACGTTCTCGGCGGTCTCGGGCATCGAGTCGGTGCCGTACACGGACGCGAGCGCGTCGTTGACGAACCGCCATCCGATGGTCGTGTCGTACAGCTGCGCCTGGCCCCGGTCGTAGGCCGTCTGCGCCTTGGGCATCACCAGCGGCGCCCGGGACATCGACTCGACGCCGCCGGCCAGCACGATCTCGGCCTCGCCGGCGCGCACCATCCGGGCGGCGTACGCGACGGCGTCCATGCCGGAACCGCACAGCCGGTTGATGGTGGTGCCCGGCACCGTCGTGGGCAGCCCTGCGAGCAGGACGGCCATCCGGGTCACGTTGCGGTTGTCCTCGCCGGCCTGGTTGGCGCAGCCCAGCACGACGTCGTCGACGGCGTCGGCGGGAACGGCGGGGTGCCGCTTCAGCAGGGCGCGCAGGGCGTGCGCGGCGAGGTCGTCCGGTCGGACACCGGCGAGGGCGCCGCCGTAGCGGCCGATGGGCGTGCGGATGCCGTCGACGACGAACGCCTCGGTCATGGTTCCTCCTCGTCGACGAGCGTGCCCGGAACCTGGCGGCACCGGCCGCGGAACTCGGCGGCGACGTGCCCGTCGTCCTGGCCCGATTCCGTCGCGACGACCGTCACGTCGTAGACGCCGCTGCGTTCGCCACGGTGCCGCTCGCGGGCGCGGGCCTCGAGCCGGTCGCCTCGCCTCGCCGGCGCGACGAACGTGATGTCGCAGCTCTGGGCCACGGTGGTGCGGTTGTACGAGTTGCAGGCGAACGCGAACGCGGTGTCGGCGAGCGCGAAGATCAGCCCGCCGTGGCAGATGCCGTGCCCGTTCACCATGTCCTCGCGCACGGTCATGCTGACCACGGCGTGTCCGGGGGAGACGTCGTCGATGGTCATCCCGAGCGCCTGCGACGCGGCGTCGCCGGCCCACATGGCCGCGGCCGCGCGCCGGGCGAGCTCCTCGCCGGGCGGGCTGCCGCGTTCGCTCGCGTGCGACCGCGCGGGTTCGGCCCGGGCGCGCAACTGCGGCGACACCCGGTAGCGCCGAGCGTCGTCCGCCGCCGCCAGCGCGTCCAGCACACCGACCACCCAGGACCAGCCGAGCGCCTCGCCCCACGCGTACGGGCCGCGCGGATAGTTGACACCGAGGCGCATCGCGGTGTCGACGTCGTCGGCCGAGGCGACGCCGGTGTCGACGGCATCGGCGGCGAACGCGGCGAGCATCGCGACCGTCCGGGCGACGACCAGGCCGGGGATGTCCGGAAGCACGGTCACCGTGTAGCCGAGGTGCTGCAGGAATCCGACGGCCGCGTCGACGTGCTCGGCCGGGGCGTGCTCGGGCGCCGCGACCCCGACGCGGGTGGCGCCGGCGTAGTCGAGCTGCAGGGCGAGATCGACGAGGACGACGGTGGCAGGTCCCCCGCCGGTGTGCTGTGCGGCGGTGCGCCCGTCGGTCAGGCGCAACACGACGTCGCCCGCGGACAGAACCCAATGCGGCGAGTCCGGGGCCTGCTGCCAGCCGGGCTCGTCGTCGAGCGGACCGCGAGCCCGGCGGACCACACTCGTCAACGGACCGCCGGTCACGCCGCCCACGCCGGTCCAGGTGCGTCCGGTCTGCGAGCGCTCTCCGGCGGTCGACGGCGCGGGCCGGGGCTCGTCGCCGGTGTGGACACCGTGGCCGGTCTTGCGGCCCAGCCTGCCGTCGGCCACCAACCGCTCCTGCAACGGCGACGGCTCGAACCGCGGGTCGCGGTCGAACGCCTCCCACACCGACCGGCTGACCGCCAGGTTGACGTCGAGCCCGATGAGGTCGATCAGCTCGAACGGCCCCATCCGGAACCCGCCGGACTCGCGCAGCATCGCGTCGACCGTGACGGCGTCCACCAGGCCGGACTCGAGCAGCCGGAACGCCTCGCCGTAGTACGGCCGGGCCACCCGGTTGACGATGAAGCCGGGCGTCGACGCCGCGCGGACCGGCGTCTTTCCCCAGCGGCGGGCAGTGGCGACAAGCGTGTCGAGCACGGCCGGGTCGGTCCGCGCCCCCGCGACGACCTCCACCAGCGGCAGCACCGGGGCCGGGTTGAAGAAGTGCAGGCCCGCCACCCGCCCCGGCCCGGCCAGCCCGAGGGCGAGGTCGTCGACGGACAGCGAGGACGTGTTGCTGGCCAGCACCGCATCCGCCGCACAGATCCGCTCGAGGTCGGCGAACAGCTGCTGCTTGACCGCCAGGTCCTCGACGATCGCCTCGACGACGAGCCCGCAGCCGGCGAGGTCGTCGAGGGCGGTGACGGAACTCAGCCGGTCGGTGGCCGCGGCGGCGTCGGTGTCGCTCAGCCGGCCCTTGGCCACCGCCCGGTCGAGGTGGGTGCCGACGGTCGTGACGGCGCGTTCCGCGGCGGCGCCGTCCTGGTCGTGGAGCCGGACGGGATGGCCGGCTACGGCCGCCACCTGGGCGATGCCGGCGCCCATCGTCCCGGCGCCGACGACACCGACGGGGACCGTCGCGGCGAGCGCGCCGGCCGAGGTCACTGGCTCGGGCATGACATCTGGCCCCGTCCGTCCATGTGTGACAAGGTTGTGCATAACGTGCGTCATTCTGTCACACCGCTGGAGGTCCACCGATGCCGCTGGACGATCTGATCGATCGACACCGTGACCTGCTCACCCAGGCGCGGACGGCGATCGGGGCGCGGACGTTCTTCTCCGCCTATCCGGAGTCGCCGAGCCCGCGGGTCTACGGCGAGACCGCCGCCGGCGAGGGCACCGCGGCGTACGAGGCCAGACTGGGCACCGAGTGGGCGCTGCCGACGCCGGGCGCCCGCGGGCAGGTCGCCACGGAGCGCAGCCCGTTCGGTCCCGAGCTCGGAGTGCGCTACCCGCGGCTGCCTGCCGACGCCGACGCCGTGGGCACGCTCATGAGCGCGGCCGGGGCGGCGATGCCCGCCTGGCGCCGCACCGGTGTGGACGGCCGGTCCGCGGTCTGCCTCGAGATCCTGGCCCGGCTGCACGAGCGGATCTTCGAGCTGGCGCACGCGGTCATGCACACGTCCGGGCAGGCGTTCGTGATGGCCTTCCAGGCCGGCGGGGCGCACGCGCTGGACCGCGCTCTCGAGGCGGTGGCCTACGCCTACGCGGAGCAGGAGCGGATGCCCGCGAGCGTCGAGTGGGAGAAGGCGTCGAAGCGCGAGACGCAGCGGATGTCCAAGGCCTTCCACGTGGTCCCGCGAGGGGTCGCGCTGGTGGTGGGGTGCAACACGTTCCCCACCTGGAACTCGTGGCCGGGCCTGTTCGCCTCGCTGGCCACCGGCAACGCCGTCGTCGTCAAGCCGCATCCACGCGCGGTGCTGCCGCTGGCGATCACCGTGGAGGTGGCACGCGAGGTGCTCACCGAGCGGGGTTTCGACCCGAACCTGGTGACGCTGGCCGCCGAGGACCCGGCCGACGGGCTGGCGGCGGTACTCGCGGTGCGCCCGGAGGTGCGCATCGTGGACTTCACCGGGTCGAGCGCGTTCGGGCGCTGGCTGGAGGACAACGCCACCCAGGCGGCGGTGTTCACCGAGAAGACGGGCCTGAACACGGTGGTGGTCGACTCCACCGACGACATCGACGGGCTGACGGCGAACCTCGCCTTCTCGCTCAGCCTGTACACCGGGCAGATGTGCACCGCGCCGCAGAACATCTACCTGCCCCGCGGCGGCATCGACACCGACCGCGGGCGCCTGTCGTTCGACGAGTTCGGCGCGGCGCTGGCTGCCGCGGTGCGTGACCTGCTCGCCGACGACACCCGTGCGGTGGAGATCCTCGGCGGGGTGGTGAGCGACGTCGTGCGCGACCGCGTCGACGCGACGGCCGGGCGCTCCGACCTGGTGCTCGCCTCGCGCGCGATCGAGCATCCGGCCTGGCCGGACGCCACCGTGCGCACCCCCGCCATCGTCGCGCTCGACGCCGGTACCGCCGGCGGCTCCGGCGACGCCGCCGAGTACACGAGCGAGTGCTTCGGGCCGGTCTCGTTCCTCATCGGCACCGATTCGACCGCCGAGTCGATCGAGCGGCTGTCGACCACGGTGCACCAGCACGGTGCCATGACCGCGTCGGTGTACTCGACCGATCCCGCCGTCCTCGACGCGGTCGAGGAGGCGGCGGTCGACGCCGGCGTGGCGCTGTCGGTGAACCTCACCGACGGCGTCTACGTGAACCAGACGTCGGCGTTCTCCGACCTGCACGGAACCGGCGCCAACCCGGCGGCGAACTCGTGCTTCACCGACGCCGCGTTCGTCACGCCGCGCTTCCGCTTCGTGGCCACCCGCCGGCACCTTCCCTGAACGGCTTCCCTGGACAGCGTGACGTAATCGTTACGGCGACGTTGCTGCCAGCCCCTTGCGAAAATTGAGCGTAAACGTTTTCGTTCATTCAGCGGATTCGAGTACTCGCGCTCGAACCAGTGCACGGGAAGGGAGGCACATCATGGTCAAGAGCAACGCTCGCCGCGGCGTCGTCGCCGCCAGCGGTGTGGTCGGTTTGTCGTTAGTCCTGGCCGCCTGTGGCGGAAGCGACGACGAGGGCGGTGGCGGGACGACCGACGCGGCGGACGTCGACTGCACCCCGTTCGAGAAGTACACCGAGGAGTACGGCGACCTCGAGGGCACCGAGGTCACCATCTACAGCACGATCACGCCGCCGGAGGACCAGACGCACATCGAGTCCTACGTCGGCTTCGAGGAGTGCACCGGCGTCGACGTGGTCTACGAGTCCTCCGACGAGTTCGAGGCGCAGCTGCAGGTCCGCATCCAGGGTGGCAACCCGCCGGACATCGCGTACCTGCCGCAGCCCGGACTGCTGCGGACCATCGTCCAGGACACCGGCGCCCCCGTCCCGGCACCGCCCGGTGTCGAGGCGAACGTGGACAAGTACTTCTCGCCGGACTGGAAGCAGTACGGCACCGTCGACGGCACGTTCTACGCGGCTCCGCTGGGCTCGAACGTGAAGTCGTTCGTCTGGTACTCGCCCACGGCGTTCGAGTCGAACGGGTACGAGGTCCCCGAGACATGGGACGACATGATGGCGCTGTCGGACCAGATCGTGCAGGACGGCGGTGTGCCGTGGTGCCAGGGCATCGCCTCCGGCGACGCCACGGGGTGGCCGGCCACCGACTTCATCGAGGACATCGTGCTGCGCACGGCCGGTCCCGAGGTCTACGACCAGTGGTACCGGCACGAGATCCCGTTCAACGATCCGCGGATCGTGGACGCGGTGAACCAGGCCGGCGAGATCCTGAAGAACCCCGACTACGTCAACGGCGGGTTCGGTGACGTCTCGAGCATCGCCACGACCGACGTCAACCAGGCGGGTCTGCCGATCCTCGAGGAGCAGTGCTACCTGCACCGCGCGGCGTCGTTCTACGCGCCGAACTGGCCCGAGGGCACCGAGATCGCCGAGGACGGCGACGTGTTCGCCTTCTACCTGCCCTCCATCAACCCCGAGCACGGCAACCCCGTGCTGGGCGCCGGCGAGTTCACGGTCGCCTTCGACGACCGGCCGGAGGTCATGGCGTTCCAGGAGTACGTCTCCAGCGCCGAGTGGGCGAACACCAAGGCCGAGCTCGGTGGCTGGGTGAGTGCGAACAACGGCGTCGACCTGGCCAACTACCAGGACCCGATCAGCCGCCTGTCGGCGGAGCTGCTGCAGGACAAGGAGGCGGTGTTCCGCTTCGACGCCTCCGACCTGATGCCGGGTGACGTCGGTGCCGGCTCGTTCTGGACCGGCATGGTCGACTGGATCACCGGGGCGAGCACCGAGGAAGTGCTCACCCAGATCGAGGACAACTGGCCGGAGTAGAACCGTCGCCGTCAGTCCGGGGGCCGGCCGATCCACGGTCGGCCCCCGGCCCACGCAACACAGGTGGAGTCATGGATACCGCTGAGAAGCTCGCCCAGATGGCGCTGGCCGTCGCCCTGTTCGCCGGGGTCGTGGGCCTGATCCTGTTGCTGGCCGGCAGAGTCCGGCGCGGCGCCGACCTGGCGCAGGCGCTCGCGTTCGTCGTCCCGGCGCTCGCACTACTCGCCGTCGGCCTGATCTACCCGGCGCTGCGCACCGGCTACCAGTCGTTCTTCGACCGCACGACCGAGAACTTCGTGGGCCTGGCCAACTACCAGGCGCTGTTCGAACGCGACGACCTGCTGGTGGTCCTGCGGAACACGCTGATCTGGGTGCTGGTCGCACCGGTGGTGGCGACCGTCATCGGCCTGGTCTACGCGGTGCTGGTGGACCGGTCCCGGTTCGAGGCGTTCGCGAAGTCGCTGATCTTCATGCCGCTGGCCATCTCGCTGGTCGGCGCGTCGATCATCTGGCGGTTCGTCTACGAGTACCGGCCGGACCAGCAGAACATCGAGCAGATCGGACTGCTCAACCAGATATTGGTGTGGCTCGGGATGGAACCACAACAGTTCCTCCTGAACTCACCGCTGAACACGTTGCTGCTGATCGTCATCCTGATCTGGGTGCAGGCCGGGTTCGCCATGACGGTGCTGTCGGCGGCGATCAAGGGCATACCGCAGGACATCGTCGAGGCGGGCCGGCTGGACGGCCTGTACGGCGTCAAGATGTTCCGCTACGTCACGGTGCCGAGCATCCGGCCGGCATTGATCGTCGTGCTGACCACGATCTCGATCGCCACCCTCAAGGTCTTCGACATCGTGCGGACCATGACCGGGGGTCAGTTCGAGACCAGCATCGTCGCGAACGAGTTCTACACCCAGAGCCTCGTCAGGGGGAACTACGGGCTGGGCGCCGCGTTGGCGATGGTGCTGTTCGTGATGGTGATCCCGATCGTGATCTACAACGTCCGGCAACTGCGAAAGGCGGACCACCGATGAGCACGGTGAAGACGACGCCGGAGGTACGCGAGGGCTGGGACGGCGCGGCGGCCGCCTCCCCGTCGGCGCGGGCACGCAAGCGACTCACCTCGCCCGGTGCGTCCATCGCGGCGGTGGTCATCGCGGTGTTGTGGACGTTGCCGACGTTCGGCCTGCTGCTGTCCTCGTTCCGGCCGGAGGAGGACATCAAGGGCAACGGGTGGTGGAACTGGTTCACTGACCCGGAGCTCACCCTCGAGAGCTACAACGAGGTGCTGTTCGGCAGCACGACCCAGCTGTCGACGTACGTGGTGAACTCGGTGGTCATCACGGTGCCGTCGGTGGTGATCCCGGTCGTGCTGGCGCTGCTGGCGGCCTACGCGTTCGCGTGGATGAAGTTCCCGTTCCGGAACACGCTGTTCGTGGCGGTGTTCGCGCTGCAGATCGTGCCGATCCAGGTCGCGCTGATCCCGTTGCTGCAGATCTTCGTGGACACCGGGCTGAACGGCACATTCTGGCCGTTGTGGATCGCGCACTCGGTTTTCGCGCTGCCGCTGGCGGTGTATCTGCTGCACAACTTCATGAGCGACATCCCGGCGGAGCTCGTCGAGGCGGCGCGGGTCGACGGCGCCGGGCACGTGAAGATCTTCCGGGCGATCATGCTGCCGCTGGTGTTGCCGGCCATCGCGGCGTTCGGGGTCTTCCAGTTCCTGTGGGTCTGGAACGACCTGCTGGTGGCGCTGACGTTCGCCGGCAGCACCTCGGACGTGGCGCCGCTGACGGCGCGGATCGCGGAGCTGGTCGGCACCCGGGGGACCGAGTGGCACCTGCTGTCTGCGGGCGCGTTCGTCTCGATGCTCGTCCCGGTGATCGTGTTCGTGACGATGCAGCGCTTCTTCGTGCGCGGCCTGCTCGCCGGTAGCGTCAAAGGGTGAGCCGACGAACTGGTCGCCAGGACTCTGGATGGTCGAGATGACCGGGATCGTGGACGTGGCCGCCCGGGCCGGTGTTTCGGTGGCCACCGTGTCGCGGGCGCTGCGTGGATTGCCCGGGGTGTCGGACGCCACCCGCGAGCAGATCCGGCAGATCGCGGCCGAGCTGGGCTATGTCGCCTCGCCCAGCGCGGCCGCGCTGCCGACCGGGCGTACCGGTGCGGTCGCGGTCGTGTCGCCGGTCGCGACGACCGGGTGGTACTTCAACGCCGTGTGCGAGGGCGCACAGGAGGTGCTGGCCGCCAACGGATTCGACGTGCTGCGTTACGACCTGTCCGAGGTGGAGACGAACCGCAGGCGGGTGTTCGACACCCAGCTGCTGCGCAAGCGGGTGGACGCGCTGCTGCTCACCAGCCTGCCGCTGACACCGGAGGAGGTCGAGGCGCTGCACGCGATGAACCGGCCGGTCATGGTCGTCGGGCCGATCGTGTCCGGGCTGCCGAGCGTGCGCATCGACGACGTCGAGGTCGGCAGGATGGCGACCGAGCACCTCGTGGGCCTGGGGCACCGCGAGATCGCGTTCGCCGGTGGCGACCCGGACGACCAGCTCGGGTTCCCGGTCTCGCCGGATCGCCGGATCGGCTATGCCGAGGTCCTGCGGGAGGTCGGTGTCGAGCCGGACCCCGCGCTGACGGTGCCGGCGAAGTTCACCGTGGAGGCGGGGGTGGCGGCGTTCGCCGAGCTGTGGGCGCGCGACGTGCGGCCGACGGCGCTGTTCGCGGCGTCGGACGAAGTGGCGATGGGTGCGATGCACGAGGCCCGGCGCCACGGCGTGCGCATCCCGGAGGACCTTTCGGTGGTCGGGGTCGACGACCACGACATGTCGTGGTTGTTCGGGCTGACCACGGTGGCGCAGGACGTCCGCGCCGAGGGCCGGATCGCGGCGGGGACCCTGTTGGAGGCGTTGCGGTCCGGCATCGCCGGAGAGACCACGGTCACGACGGTGCCGACCGAGCTGATCGTCCGCTCGAGCACCAGGCCGGCCGGACAATCCGCTTCGTAGCGGGGCAACGCGCGTGATAGGCAAGGAACCGTGACAGAGCCTACGCCTGCGACTCCGGACACTCCCTCCACACCCTTCCACGACCTGGACGACTATGTCGCGTTGCCGCGCACGTCCGGTCTGACGCTGTCCCCCGATGGCACCCGCCTGGTGACGGCGGTGGCCACACTCGATCCGGACCGGACCAAGTACGTCACCGCCCTGTGGGAGGTCGACCCGGCCGGTGTCCGACCCGCCCGCCGGTTGACCCGCAGCGCCACGGGCGAGAGCGGCGCGGCGTTCCTTCCCGACGGCTCCCTGCTGTTCGGCTCCGCCCGGCCGGACCCGGACGCCGGTTCCGATGAGGGAGCCGACGGCGCCGTGCCGCTGCTGTGGCAGCTGCCGGCCGACGGCGGCGAGGCACGCGTGGTCGCGAAGCGACCGGGCGGTGTCGGCGGCGTGGCGGTCGCGCGCGACGCGGGCACGGTGGTCGTGTCGTCGGACACCCACCCGTCGTCCGTCGACGAGGAGTCGGAGGAGAAGAAGCGCAAGGACCGCAAGGAGGCCAAGGTCGCGGCCATCCTGCACGAGCGGTACCCGGTGCGGTTCTGGGACCACGACCTCGGGCCGGCCTTCCCGCGTCTGTTCGCGGGCGCTCTCGCCGAGGGCGAGACACCGCTCGACGATCCGGTGGTCGAGCTGCGTGACCTGACCCCGGATGCCGCCCGTGCGCTCGAGCTGGCCGACCACGACGTCGCGCCGGACGGCTCGACCGTCGTGACGATGTGGAACGTTCCCGAGCGCGGCGGGTTCCGGCACGCCCTCGCGGCCGTCGACGTCGCGACCGGCGAACGGCGGATGCTCGCCGACGACGTGGGCTACGAGTTCGAGAACCCGCGCATCAGCCCGGACGGCGCCGCCGTCGCGGTGGTCCGAAGCCGCAGGCCCACTCCGGACGAGCCCGTCGACATGAACCTCGCGGTGATCTCGCTGGCGGACGGATCGATGCGCGAGCTGACCGGCGACTGGGACCGTTGGCCGAGCGCGGCGCGCTGGACACCGGACGGCACCGCGCTGATCGTCGTCGCCGACGAGAACGGCCGGGCGCCGGTGTACCGCATCGAGGTGGCCGACGGCTCGATCACCCGGCTGACCGCCGACGACTACGCCTACAGTGACGTCGTCGTCGCACCCGACGGCGCCACCGTGTACGCGCTGCGGACCTCCTACGCCGAGCCGCCGGCGCCGGTCCGGCTGGCCGCCGACCGCGCCGACCAGGAGTCGGTGCGGCTGCCCGCCCCCGCCCCGCCGCCGGAACTGCCCGGTTCGCTCACCGAGATCGAGACCACGGCCGGCGACGGCACCCGCGTGCGCGCCTGGCTGGCCCTGCCGGCCGGGGCGTCGGCCACCAGCCCGGCGCCGCTGCTGCTGTGGATTCACGGTGGTCCGCTGGGGTCGTGGAACTCCTGGTCGTGGCGGTGGAACCCGTGGAACGCGGTGGCCCGCGGGTATGCCGTGGTGCTGCCCGATCCCGCGCTGTCGACCGGCTACGGGCTGGACTTCGTCCGCCGCGGCTGGGGCGCCTGGGGTGCGGCGCCGTTCACCGACCTGATGGCCGTCACCGACGCCACGGTCGCCCGCGACGACATCGACGAGACGCGGACCGCCGCCATGGGTGGCTCGTTCGGCGGCTACATGGCGAACTGGGTGGCGGGGCAGACCGACCGGTTCGATGCCATCGTCACGCACGCCAGCCTGTGGGCGCTCGACCAGTTCGGCCCCACCACGGACGCGGCGTTCCACTGGGAGCAGGAGATGAGCGCGGAGATGGCCGCCGCTCACTCGCCGCACAGGCACGTCGACGCCATCACCACGCCGATGCTGGTGATTCACGGCGACAAGGACTACCGGGTGCCCATCGGTGAGGCGCTGCGGCTGTGGTACGAGATCGCCTCGCGGGCGGAGGGCGACGACGGCGAGATGCCGCACAAGTTCCTCTACTTCCCGGACGAGAACCACTGGGTGCTGACGCCGCAGCACGCGAAGGTCTGGTACCAGACGGTGCTCGCCTTCCTCGACCACCACGTGCTCGGCAAGGACTGGCAGCCGCCGGCCCTGCTCGGCTGAGTTCGCAGCGGCGTCGCCGGACTCGCCCGCGCGCTCAGAGCGCGCGGGCGAGCGAGCGCCGCAGCAGCCACGAGCCGAGGGCCAGCAGCACGGCGGCCATGGCGGCGAGCACGCCGATCGAGGGCAGGATGTCCACCAGCCCGGCGCCGTGGCGCTGGATCTCGGCGAAGGCCTCGTAGCCCCAGGCGTGCGGCGTGAAGTCGGCGATCGTGCGCATGCCGTCCGGGAAGAGTTCCAGCGGGAGCATGGACCCGCCCAGTCCGGCGAGGACCAGACCGGTGCCCACGCCCACGCCGGACGCGGCGGAGTCGTTGTCCATCACCGAGCCGATGACCATGGCGGCCGCGGCGGCCACGACGCAGAACATGCTCAGGATCAGCAGGGCCAGCGCGATGTTGCCCCAGGCGACGCCGAACAACAGCGAGGAGGCCGCCATGATGTAACCGCCCTGGAGCATGGCGATCACGAACCGGCCGAGCACCTGGCCGGCGATCACCTGAGCGGCGGACACCGGCGCGGCCAGGGTGCGGGCGACGACGCCCTCACGCCGGGCCTGGATCAGCGTGGCCGATCCCGCCAGCGAGATCAGGAACACGAACAGCAGCGTCTGCTGGGCGGCACCCACGTCGAACTGGCCGACGCCGCTGAACTCCTGCGCGAGCTCGTCGACGTTCGACACGCTCACCTCGGGCGGCTGGATCGTCTCGCGGGCTCGCGCCAGCGCATCCTGTGCCGCCTCCTCGTCCAGCCCGGCGGTCGTCAACGCGGTGACCTGGCTCTGCTCGACGCCGACGGCCCGCACGGCGGCGCGTACGTCCTGCACGGTGGCCTGCGAGCCGGACTGAGCGGCGGTGACGATCTCGATGCGGACGTTCTCGCCCTCGTCGAACGCCCGGGCCGCCCGGTCGGAGACGAACAGGCCGACGTCGCTGCGTCCGCGCGCCAGCTGTTCGCGCACGTCGTCGGCGTCGTCGAAGGTCACGGTGACGTCGTCGGCTTCGAGCTCGTCCACCACGGCGGTCCGCAGCGCCGAGCCGTCGCCCGCGACGGCCACCCGCCCCTGTGAGCTGTTCTCGCCGAACTGCAGCCCGATGACGAGCACCAGCAGCAGCGGGAAGATGAACACGAAGAAGATGTTCGACCGGTCCCGGAAGAAGCGCCTGAGCTCGACGACGCCGATCGCCAATGCGGGCCTCATGCCGCCGCCCGATCCGGGATCAGCCGGGAGACCAGCAGACAGGTGGCTCCGAACCCGACCATGATCAGCAGAGGTGTGCCGAGGTCCGCCACGTCGCCGCCTCCGGACGTGATGCCGAGTCCCGCGATGAACGCCGCGATCGGGTTCAGATCGATGATCGTCGCGGCCCATCCGCTCGCCGGGATCGGGAAGAAGGCGCCGCCGGCCATGCCGAGCACCACGGCGATGATCGACTGTACGACGTTGGCCTGTTCCGCGGTCCGGGCGATCCTGGCGACGACGAAGGTCAGCGACGTCGCTGCGGCGACGACGCCCACGACCAGCACCGCCACCGAGAACACGTCGCCGAAGTCGACCCCGAACAGCATGGACCCCACGGTCAGCAGGAACGACGTCGCGAACACGCCGAGCAGGAAGCCGGTCAGCGCTTTCGCCGCCACGACGGTGGACGGGCGCATCGGCATGGACTGCAGCCGCGCCATGGTGCCCTGCTCTCGTTCGGCGAGCAGCCCGAGCACACCGAAGCCGACGGTGAACAGCAGGAACAGTCCTGCCTGGCCGGCGACGAGGGTGCCGCGCGAGGTCAGCTGGTGGTCGGCCGCGCGCCCTTCGGCCAGTGCGATGCGGTCGCCGACAGCGGCGGCCTCCCGGGCGATGCGGGCGAGCTCGTCCGGCGGGAGGCCCTGCGCTCTGCCGGCCGCGGTGGCCTCGGCGCCGGCGGTGAGCCGGTCGACCGTTCCCCGGGTCACCGAGATCAGCACGTCGGACTCGAGCCCGCCGCCGTCTCCTTCGACGATCTGTACCCGGGTCTGTTCGCCGGAGGTCAACGCCGGTGTGAAGCCCTCGGGCACGGTGATGCCGAGGGTCGCGTCGCCGTCGGCGGTGCGGTCGCGCACCTCGTCGGCGGGCACCTCGCGCACCGTGACGTCCATGGCGCCGATCCCTTGCAGCGCCCCGGTGATCGCGCTCGCGAGCGGGTCGTCGGCGGGGACGCTCGCCGCGACGGTCACCGGCTGCAGCTCGGTGCTCTCGTCGAGACCGCTGAACAGCAGGTTCAGCACGCCCATGAGCGCGAGCGGGACCACCAGGCCGAAGAGCAGGACGGACCTGTCCCGGATGCGCTGGCGCAGGTCGAACCCGACGATCATGAACAGCTGGCGCATGTCAGTCTCGCAGCGCCTTGCCGGTGAGATGCAGGAACACCGATTCCAGGTCAGGCCGGGTGATCTCGACGTCGGTCAGCGACAAGCCCGCCCGGGTGGCGGACGTGACGATGCGAGCGACGGCGGTGGGTGCGTCGCGCACCGTGAGGTAGAGCGTGCGCCGGTCGGCATCGACCTGTTCGACCTCGGGCAGCTCGCGCAGGGCGTCGGCGGCGACGTCGATGTCGCCGGAACCGTTCAGGCGGATGTGGTCGACACCGCCGGTGAGGCGGACCAGCTCGTCGCGGCTGCCCTCGGCCTGGATCCGCCCCTCGTCGATGATGCCGATGCGGTCGCAGAGCCGCTCGGCCTCCTCCATGTAGTGGGTGGTGTACAGCACGGCCATGCCCTCGACGGACAGGGCCTCCACGGATTCCAGGATGGCGTGGCGCGACTGCGGGTCGACGCCGACCGTCGGCTCGTCCAGGATCAGCAGGCGGGGTTGGTGCAGCAGGCCGATCCCGATGTTGAGCCGGCGTTTCATGCCGCCGGAGTACTCCTTGGTGAGGTCGCCGGCGCGGTCGGTCAGGCCGATGAGCTCGAGCACCTCGTCGACGCGGCGGTCGAGTGCTTCCCGGCCGAGCCGCTGCAGCCGGCCGAAGTACCGGAGGTTCTCGCGACCCGTGAGGTCGGGATAGATGGCCAGGTTCTGCGGCACCAGGCCGATGTGGTGCTTGACGTCGACCCGGTCGGGGCCCATCTCACGTCCGTTGACGAGCGTGGCGCCGCTGTCGGCGCGGATCAGGCCGGCGACCATGGAGATCGTGGTGGTCTTTCCCGCGCCGTTCGGACCGAGCAGCCCGTAGGTCTCACCCTGCCCGATCCGGAACGAGACGTCGTCCACCGCGGTGATGCCGCCGAAGCGCCGGACCAGCGACCGGACCACCAGGACGTCGTCACCGGCATCGGGCACGCGGGTGCTTTCGTCTGGAACGGTGTCTGCGGACACGCGGCGGCACCCTCGCTCGTCGGCTCTGGCGGGTCGGGGCCATGGTAGCCGGGTGAATTGCCGCCGCGTGACGTGGCTCTCCCGGTCCCGATGTGTGCCAAGGGGCCGGAACCGGTAGACTTGATCTCAGCCACGGGTCCGTGTTCACGACGGGCCCGTTCTCGTGCCCGAGTTCTATGACGGTGGAACGTCCAAGGGAAAGTCGGGTACCGCGCCCCTGAGGCTCATCGCGCTGACGCACCCGCGCCGGCGCGCCGGGAGCGCGCCCGCTGTTCAACCGGACCGGAGTGCCGTCCATGCCGCACGATCGCGCCAGCCTGCCCACAGGATCCACCAGCCACCCGCAACGGAGCGGCCAGCGCTCCGACCAGCGCTCGGGTCGAGGACCGCGTCGCGACGACCGCGCCGGTGGCCGTCGCCCGAACCGCAAGGGCGACCGCCGTTCCGGAGGCGGCCCGTCGCAACGGCGGACGGTCGACCCGGCACGCAAGGCCGCCATCGAGGCGTTCGACCCGGCGGGGTCGGTGTTCACCGGCCTCGGTGTGCCCGAGAAGGTCGTGCGCATCCTCGGTGTCGACGGCATCGTCGAGCCCACCGCGGTGCAGGCGGCGGTGCTGCCCGACGCCATGGCCGGAAGCGACGTTCTGGGCCGGGCGCGCACCGGTTCCGGCAAGACGCTGGCCTTCGGGCTGCCGGTGCTGGCACGTCTCGCCGGTGGCCGCAGCCAGCCGAACCATCCCCGGGCGCTGATCATCGTGCCGACCCGCGAGCTGGCCGGTCAGGTCTCGAAGGCCATCGAGCCCCTGGCCGACGCGCTGGGGTTGCGGATGGTCACGGTGTACGGCGGCTCGCCGTACGACCGGCAGATCCGCCGCCTCGACCGTGGAGCCGACATCGTCGTCGCCACCCCCGGACGTCTCGGCGACCTGGTGGACCGGGGCGCCTGCAAGCTCGAGTCCGTCGAGATGGTCACGCTGGACGAAGCCGACCACCTGTGCGACCTGGGGTTCTTCCCGGTCATCGACGACCTGCTCGGCCGCACGCCCGCGGGGGGTCAGCGGCTGCTGCTCTCGGCGACGCTGGACGGTGACGTCGACCGGCTGGTCCGTCGTCACCTCACGACGCCGGCGCGGCACGAGATCGACCCGGACGCCGGCTCGATCACGACCATGGACCACCACGTGCTGGTGGTGGGCCCGCACAACAAGATCGACGTCACCACCGACCTGCTGCGGGCCAACCCGCGCAGCATCGTGTTCACCCGGACCAAGGGCGGCGCGACCAGGCTCGCCGAGGACCTCGAGGGCGCCGGAGTCCCCGCGGTCGACCTGCACGGCGACCTGTCCCAGCGGGTCCGCGAGCGGAACCTGGACCGGTTCCGCAGCGGCCAGGCGAAGGTCGTCGTGGCCACGGACGTGGCCGCGCGGGGCATCCACGTCGACGGTGTCGGCCTGGTCGTGCACTTCGACCCGGCCGGCGAGCCGAAGTCGTACCTGCACCGGTCCGGGCGCACGGCGCGCGCCGGCGCCTCCGGCGCCGTCGTGACGGTGGCGACGCCCGGGCAGGCCAGGAACCTCGGCGAGCTGTTCCGCAAGGCCGGCGTCGACGCCAAGAACGTCGACGCGCGAGCCGTGGACGGTGCCATCACCCCGTCGTCGCTGACACAGGCGCCGACGATGGCGGTGCCGGAGCCGTCGCGCAGTGCGCCTCGCCGCAACAACGCCCGCCCGCAGCAGAACCGCCGCCGTCGTGACAACCGCGACCGGTCGCGGGGGCGTGCCGGCGCCTAGAACGCGGCTTCGTCGAGGTCCATGAGCGCGTTGTCGGTGCCGTCGACGACGGCGCGCTCGGTGGTAAGGCGGGGCAGCACCTGCCGGGTGAAGAACTGCGCCGCCGCCACCTTGCCCTGGTAGAACGCGGTGTCCTTCGTGGTGACGTCGTCGGCGTCCAGCTTGCTCAGCGCGACGGCCGCCTGCCGCACCAGCAGCCAGGCGACCACCAGGTCGCCGGCCGCGAGCAGGAACCGGGTGGTGTTCTGCCCGACCTTGTAGACGTCACGCGGGTCGCCGGAGGTCAGGAAGCCGACCAGGGTGCCCAGCATGCCCTGGACGTCGTCGAGCGCGGTGGCCAGGAGCTCGCGCTCGACCTTCAGGCGCCCGCCCCCGGCCTCGTCGGCCAGCGTGGCCCGGATCTGCTGGGACAGCCAGCCGATGGCCTGCCCGTCGTCCTTCACGATCTTGCGGAAGAGCAGGTCCTGGCCCTGGATCGCGGTGGTGCCCTCGTACAGGGTGTCGATCTTGGCGTCACGGACGTACTGCTCGAGCGGGTAGTCCTGCAGGAACCCGGAGCCGCCGAACGTCTGCAGCGACTCGGAGCCGAGCAGCACCCAGGACCGCTCGGAGCCGTACCCCTTGACGATCGGCAGCAGCAGGTCGTTCACCCGCTCGGCCTGCTCGTCCGTCTCGCCGCGGGCGGCGGCCTCGGCCACCCGCTCCTGCATGGTCGCGGTGTAGAGCACGAGCGCGCGCATCCCCTCGGCGTGTGCCTTCTGGGTCATCAGCGAGCGGCGGACGTCCGGGTGATGGGTGATGGTGACCCGTGGCGCGGTCTTGTCCGTGGCGCGGGTCAGGTCGGCACCCTGGACGCGTTCCTTCGCGTACTCCAGCGCGTTCAGGTAGCCCGACGAGAGCGTGGCGATCGCCTTGGTCCCCACCATCATCCGCGCGTACTCGATGACCTGGAACATCTGGGCGATGCCGTCGTGCACCTCGCCGAGCAGGTATCCGGCGGCGGGCTCGCCGTCGCCGAACGTCAGCTCGCAGGTCGACGAGACCTTCAGCCCCATCTTCTTCTCGAGGTTGGTGGCGCGGACGCCGTTGCGCTCACCGAGCTCGCCGGTGACGTGATCGAACCGGAACTTGGGCACGATGAACAGCGACAGCCCCTTCGTGCCGGGCCCGCCGGCGCCCTCGACGCCGACCGGGCGGGCGAGGACGAGATGGACGATGTTCTCGGACATGTCGTGCTCGCCGGAGGTGATGAACCGCTTGACGCCCTCGATGTGCCAGCTGCCGTCGTCCTGTGGGTAGGCCCTGGCCCTGCCGGCGCCGACGTCCGAGCCGGCGTCGGGCTCGGTGAGCACCATGGTGGCCGCCCACTGCCGCTCGATCATGATCTCGGCGATGCGCTGCTGTGTCTCGGTGCCGTTGTTCCAGATGACGCTGGCGAACGCGGGGCCGGAGGAGTACATCCAGGCCGCGGCGTTGGCGCCGAGGATCAGCTCGGCGCCGCCCCAGAAGATCGACAGCGGCAGCGGTGTCCCGCCGAGACCCTCGGGCAGCCCGAACCGCCACACCTCGGAGTTCATGAGTGCCTGGTAGCTCGTCTTGAAAGGCTCGGACACGGCGACACTGCCGTCCTCGGGATCGAACACCGGAGGATTGCGGTCGGAGTCCGCGTACGGCTCGGCGAGCTCGTCGCGGCTCATCCGGTCGATCTCGGCCAGGATGCTGCGGGCGGTGTCGACGTCGAAGTCGGCGTACCTGCCGTGACCGAGCAGCTCCCCGCTGCCCAGAACCTCGAACAGGGTGAACTCGATGTCGCGCAGGTTGGACTTGTAGTGGCCCATGGATTCCTCCGTGCGGCGCTGTCAGGCGGTGGCTACCAGCGAGTAACCCCATGATGCTACCAGTGAGTAACCCCGTGCAACCTGGTGCCCGCCGCGCGGACGCGAGCTCGCTCACAGATGCCGGAACTTTCCTCGTGCCGGAGGGAACGGGTCGCGAGCCCGAGGCGTCACATCGGTATGCGACGACTTCGAATCCTTGCCGCGGTGGCGAGCATCGCGCTGATCGCCGCGTGCGGCGGCAACGACGACCAGACGACGGCCGTGCCCGAGGACGGTTCCGGGTCGACGAGCGCCGGCGAGCCGACCGGCGACGGCACCGACACGTCGACGACGCCGGTGGCCGGCAACACCTGGGTCGTCCAGCGGGTCAAGACGGCCGACGCGTCGATCAAGGCCAAGCAGGACCTCGGCGCCTACCTGCAGATCACGAAGGACGGCGACGTGGAGGGCAACACGAGCTGCAACGGCTTCGGCGGGTCGGCCGAGGTCGGCGACGGCGTCGTCACGTTCGAGCCGCTGCTGGCCACCAAGAAGGCGTGCTCGGGCAAGCGCGGCGACCTCGACACCGCCATCCTCGGCGTGCTTCAGGGCAAGGTCGAGACCGAGATCTCCGGCGACACCATGACCATGACGAACACCGACGGCGCGACGCTGACCTTCACGATCGGTGAGCCTCCCGCGACGGAGATGTGATCGTCGGCGTCCACATGGCGTGTCCACACCGTTGTGGATACGCCGGTCGAGATGTGGACGACCAACGGACGAAGGCCCCTCGGACCCTTACGCCGAGGGGCCTTCGTTGTTCTCTCACATCCGCGGCCGGGAACCACGGTGCGACACGACAGATCTTCCCACCATGCGGGCGTGGCGGGTATGCCCGTGACGCCGGAAAGATACATTGATCACTGCCGTGATCGTCATCCGCAGGCGCCCGAGGAGGTACCGTGCGCGACCGGCTCAGCCGCGCCGAATCGGCGCTGCGTTCCGCGGTCGAACGAGGTGGTGAAGCGGACCTCGGTCGCGACATCGACCCGCGCGCCGTCGAGTCGCCGGAGGCCTGGGACGGCGCGCGCACCGTCCGCGCCCGCGTCATCGACGAGCTGCTGCGCGACGCGGCGCCGTCCGCTCACAACGACGCCGTCCGCCTGACCGGCGTCCGTATCACCGGCGGGCTGCGGTTCCGCTACGGCCGGCTGGCACGCCCGCTGCGGCTGGACATGTGCTGGATCGACGACGTCGCGCTGTTCGCCGAGCTGACCGCCGCCGGCATCGAGCTCGTCCGCTGCCGCCTGCCGGACCTGCGCACCGAGTCCGTCGACGTCGAGAGCGCCATCTCGGTGCGCGAGTGCCACGTCGACGCGGTGACGATGGTCGACACGCGGGTGCACCGGTCGGCGTCGTTCGAGGACACCAGGTTCACCGGCGTCGGGACCCTGTTCCACGCCCGCAACCTGTCGGTCGGCGGCGACCTGCTGCTCAACCGGGCCAGGCTGTTCGCCGACGCCGGCACCGCCGTGCACTCCGAGCGGCTGCGTGTGGACGGCGGCCTCGGACTGGTCGGCATCCGGGCGCGCGGCACGGTGCTGCTGTCCGGCGCTGCCGTCGTCGGCCAGATCGACCTGACCGACGCCGTGCTGCGCCACCGTGAGGGTGTCGCCCTCGACGCGCGGCGGATGGTCGCCGGCGGCCTCGACGGGCACGGACTGCGCTGCAGTGGCGCGATCGATCTCGGGCACGCCGCCATCGCCGGGCGGGTGACGTTCGACTCGGCCGTGCTCGCCAACCCCGGCGGTGACGCGCTGCAGGCCGGCGACATCGAGGCGGACCGGGTCGAGGCCGAGAACGGCACCCGGATCCTCGGGCGGGTGCTGCTGCCCCGGGGACAGGTCCGCGACACGCTGGCGCTGCGCGGCGTCGAGATCAGCAACCCCGGCGGGTACGCCGTCGTCGGCATCGGTGCGGCCGTGGGCTCGCTGGTGGCGGACCGGGCGCGACTCGTCGGGCGGGTGGTCTTCGACGAGTTCGAGGCGACCTCGGTGCGGTTCGTGGGCGCCCGGGTCACCAATCCCGACGACTCGTGGGCGCTGAGCTTCCAGTCCGCCACGGTCCGGCGCGATCTCAACCTCGAGCGGCTGAACACCAAAGGCGCACTGAACATCAAGGGCGTGCGGGTCGGCGCCGGCATCTTCCTCGACGGCGCGGACCTCGACGGCGGGCACCGGGCGCTGGGCGCGTCGCGCGCGGTCGTCGGCGAGCGGCTGGTGTTCGGCCGGCGGTTCCGCTGTCGCGGTGACATCGACCTCGCGCACGCCGACGTCGGCAAGAGCCTCGCCCTGGACGGCTCCACGGTCCAGGGCGTGCTCCGGCTCTTCCAGGCACGCGTGCGCAGCGACGTCCTGCTGCGGGGCGCGTACATCGAGGCGCACGGCATCGGCGTCGACGCGATCGGGCTGCGCGTCGACGGACGGTTCGCGGCCCGTGGCCTGGTCTGCGACGGCGCCGTGCGGCTGACCGCGGCGGTGGCCGACGCTGTGGTGCTGACCGGGGCGCAGCTGTACAACCCGGACGCGAACGCGCTGATCGCCTCGCGTATCGAGGTCCGCGGCGACTTCGTCGTCGGTGACGACCCGTACTCGCCGGACCTGGGCTCGTTCTCCGCCGACGGCCGGGTGGTGATGCGCGACGGATCGGTCGGCGGCGACCTCGTGTTCGACGGCGCCGAGCTGCGCAGGCCGAACCACCGGGTCCTGGACGCCACCGGCGTGCAGGTCGGCGGCAAGATCTCGCTGGAACGCGCCCAGATCCACGGGATGGTCTCGTTCGACCAGGCGCGCGTGCGCCGCCGGATCGTCCTGGGCGAGACCACGTTGGCGGGCTCCGGCGTCGGGTCGGCGGACGGGCCGATCGTGTTCAGCGCCACCCAGACGACCTCCGAGGAGCTGCTCGTCGACCGCGGCCTGTTTCGCGGCGCGCTGCGGCTCACCGGGTCGGCGTTCGTGGCCGGGGTGAGCCTGCGCCACGTCACCATCGAGGCGCACGACAGCGCGGCGTTGCTCGCCGCGGACATGACGGCCGGCGTCATCCGGCTCACCGGCCTGGACGTCGACGGCGCGGTCGCGCTGCCACGCTGCCGTGTGGGCGGTGAACTACTGATCGACGGCGGGCGGTACCGGCACGCCGGGCGGATCGCGGTGGACGCCGCGCACATCTCGGTCGCCGGCGCGCTCATCGTCCGCGAAGCCGACCTGACCGGCACGCTCGTGCTGCGGCGGGCGGAGGTCGGGCTCGCGATGCAGCTCTCCGGGGTGCAGGGGGCCGTCGGCTCGACGCCGGACGGCGGCGCCTCCGTCGACCACGTGGTCACCGCCGTCGGCATGCGCGTCGAGGGCAACGTCGAGTGCCGGCGGCTGTCGCTGGCCGGGCAGGTGTCGTTCGCCGAAGCCGTGCTCGCCGGGCGGCTGGTGTTCCACGACGGCGGCCGGTTGACGAACCCGGGCCGTCCGGCCCTGTACGCGCCGGACCTGCAGGTCGCCGGCGCCGTGGAGTTCGGGACGCAGTACGCCGACGACACCGCCCGGCTGACCGTCGTCGGCGACATCCGGCTGGACCGGGCGCGCCTCGGTGAGGTCTGGTGGGAGCACGTCTCCATCAGTGAGGGGGCTGTCGAACCGGGGCCGGCGGAGCCGATCGACGAGGCGAAGCCGGTCATCAGCCTGCGCGAGGCCGTGGTCGAGCGGCGGGTGCTGATGGACGGCCTCGACGTGGCGCCGCCGGCGCGACCGGGCCGCCCGGTGGTCGTCGACCTGTCCCAGATGCAGGCCGGAACGGTCGAGCTGCCTCCCGGCGAGAGCGCCGTCGACCTGCGCGACTCCGCGGTGCGGACACTCGTGCTCGACCCCACCGACACGACCACGGTCATGCTCTCCGGGCTGACGTTCGACGATCCGGGTGACGCCGACGTCGACACCGCGCTGTCGTGGCTGCGCCGCGACCTCACCGGTTACCAGCATCAGGTCTACGAACAGCTGGCCGCGCACTACCACCGTGCCGGTGAGGACGCGGCGGCGCGCACCGTGCTGCTGGCGCGGCAACGGCACCGGCGCGACCTGCTCGGCACGTCGTCGTTCGGCCAGGTGCTCATGAAGGGCTGGGGATATCTCCAGGACGTGACCGTCGGCTACGGTTACCGGCCGGGTCTGGCGGCGGTGTGGTTCACCGGCCTGCTCGCGTTCGGGACGGCGTACTTCGCAGGAAGCGAGCTCGAGCCGGTCGAGACGGACGTGCACCCGACGTTCAACCCGTTCGGCTACACGCTCGATCTGCTGATCCCGCTGCTGAGCCTCGGCCAGGACTCGGCGTGGGATCCGCGCGGACCGGACCTGTGGGTGGCTTACGGGCTGATCTTCTGCGGCGCGGTTCTCGCGACCACCGTCGTCGCGGCCGTCACACGGGTGCTGAACCGGCGGTGATCGGGCCGCGTCCGTCCACAGATTTTGTACACAGGGTTGTGGGTTGTGGGTGGTCTCGCGCTCACAGACCTGTGGACGACGCTGTGGGTTCCGCGGGTCCGGATGTTCGTGTCCGTTGGACCCCTTGTCAGGGTCGCGCCACCGGACTAGAACGGCTTCAGCGTCCATGCGATTCGGAGTTCGGCACAGGTGCGAACCCGAGGGCTCCGAAGGAACGCAGGACGTGCCGGACGGAAAACGGCGGGCCCTCGCCGGGACGGGTTCCCGGCGGACTGTGTCCGATGCGCAGGGGTTCCGCTCGGAGCCGGACGGCAGATCGGACCTGCGGCGGTCCGTCGGGGGAGCGCCGCGGTGGCACACATCGGGTGCCGGCACGGCCGCCGCGTAGCCGGTGGCGGTGGGTCCGGTCCTGACGGAGGCCCCTCGGACCCCTTACTCCGAGGGGCCTTCGGGCGTCGCCGGCGTCCCGGAAATCCCGTTGCCGGCCGGTCCGCGGCTGCGTAGAACGGTGGCATGATCGACGCCGCCGCCGTCACCACCAAGCCCACGCTCGCCGGGGACCGTGTCCGGCTGGTACCCATCGACGCGCACCACGCGCCGGCCGTGTTCGCGTCATTGCAGGATCCCGAGACCATGAGGCTGACCGGAACCCACACCACGTTCACGTTCGAGCAGGTCGAGCGGTTCTGTGCGACCCGGCCCGAACAGGACGACCGCCTCGACCTCGCCATCGAGGCGGCCGGTACCGGCGAGTACGCCGGGGGCATCGTGCTCATGGGCATCGACGGCGACAACGAGACGGCCGGGTTCCGCATCGACCTCGTCCAGGCGTTCCAGGGACGCGGATTCGGCCCGGAGGCGACCCGGCTGCTGCTGCGTTACGCGTTCGACCGGATCGGCCTGCACCGGGTCCGGCTCGAGGTGTTCGACTTCAACCAGCGTGCCGTCCGCGCATACGAGAAGTGCGGATTCGTGCTCGAAGGACGCGAGCGCGACGCGTTGCAGTGGGACGGCGAACGCCACGACACGTTGATCATGGGCATTCTGCGCCCGGAGTTCGCCGAGCGGGACGGCTGACGACGTGCGCCGGTGAACGCGACCGGAATTCTGCGCACCGGGCGGTTCAGGCTGGCCAGCACGTGTGTATTGTGGCGCGGGGCACAAGGACCGAACAGCCGGCATGCACGACGTCTGGGGGATGAGCCGTGGGAGCCATCGTCGTACTGGTGGTCGTCGCGGTGGTGGTCGTGGCGGTCATCATGGTCATGCGCGCCCGCCGGGCCCGCGAGCAGCAGGCCGCGACCGCGTCGACGCCGCGCGACCCGTTCGAGCCCGGCGAGAGCACGTTCGGCGACCCCCGTTCGCTCAAGGCCGGCGACATGGTCGAGTTCCTCGGCGAGCAGATGTTCGTGCGCGGCTCGCTGCGCCTGCGCGAGGGCGGTTACCGGTGGAGCGAGCACTTCCTCGACGCCATGACCGACGCCGCCGGCTCGCGCCGGTGGCTGTCCGTCGAAGAGGACCCCGACCTCGAGGTCGTCGTGTGGACCGAGCTGAAAGGCACCGACCTGCAGCCCAGCGCGAAGGTGCTCACGCATGACGGCATCGAGTACCGCCGCGACGAGCACGGCACCGCGACGTTCGCCTCCGAGGGCACGACCGGGCTGGGCGCCACCGGTGGTGTGGAGTACGTCGACTTCGAGGGGCCGGGCGGGCGCTACCTGTCCTTCGAACGGTTCGACGGCGGCGAGTGGGAGGCCGGACTGGGTGAGAAGGTCCCGGCCGGCACGCTGACGATCTATCCCGGCAGCGACGGGTCGGGGGACTGATCCGCGCGTGCTCGCCACCCTGGATGTGCCCTACGTCGACACGAGGGCCACGGATCTCGTCTGGACGCTCGGGCACCCGGTGGTGCCGGCGCTGACGTCCGTACACGTTCCGGCCGGGCCCGGCCGCGGCCTCGAGCTGCGCGTTCTGGGTGCGTCGCACCAGGTGGTCCTGGACGGGCCGGACGACCAGATCGTCGAGACCGTGGCCTGCCTGCCGGGCCAGCAGCCGCATCTGCCGGAGGCCGCGCGCCGCCGGCTGGGCGCGCGGGACTACCGGTTCCGCACCAGGGTCGACCGGCTCTCGGCGGCCGGGGTCCGCAATCGCGCCCGGTGGCTGCGTGCTCTCGATGCCGACGGTGACGGCGACACGGTCGTGGCGGCGTTCCCGGCCGACCCGGACGCCGTCACCGCGCTGCGCGCTCGCAGCGACTCCGCCCGCGTCGCCTGGGACACCTGGCATCTCTATCCGAACAGCCGGCAGATCGTGACGACCAGCACGGAGGTGGTCTGATGAGGGGGACGGGTGCACGCGCACTCGTGGCGGCGGTAACCGCGCTGGTGACACTGACGGCGTGCAGCAGCACCGAGGAACAGGTGCGCAACTTCGTCGACGAGAACTACGAGCGCGTGTCCGAGTCCGGCGAGTACGCCGCGTACCGGTCGTCGGAGTCCGTCGACGACGTCGCCGACGACATCGAGTCCGCGGCGACGCCGGGTCGTCAGCACGAGGACGAGACCGGTGAGTACCTCGGCTACGAAGAGGTCATGGTCCACGTCGAGGAAGAGCCGAGCGGGTCGGGGTCGACCATCGAGGTCACCGACGCCAGCGACGGCTACGACCGATGGGGCGTGGCCATCATCCCGGTGTGGGGAACGTTCGGCGGCAGCTACCGCAACGCCTTCTCCGGCGGCGGCTCCGGCTTCGGCAAGTGATCGTAATGAGAGGACGACGGTAGATGCTCATGGCATTGGGGGTCGACGGCGACCTGAGCGCCGGAGACCTGGTGGAAGAGGCGGGGATCATCCTCGCCTACTGCGGCGTCGGACTGGCGATGATGCTGCTGGGCTTCATCCTGGTCGACATCCTGACCCCGGGGAAGCTGCGCGATCTCGTCTGGGTCGAGCGCAACTACAACGCCGCGGTCATGGTGGCCACGGGGTTCGTGGCCCAGGGGATCATCGTCGTCGCGGCGATCTACGCCAGCTCCAACGACTTCGGTGAAGGCATCGTGTCCACGATCGTCTACAGCATCGTGGGCCTGGTCGTGAGCACCCTGGTGTTCTTCCTGGTCGACCTGCTGACGCCGACCAACATGCGCCGCGACCTGGTGCACGTCGAGCCGCAACCGGCCAGCTGGGTCATCGGCACGCTGCGTATCGTGGTCTCGGCCATCATCGCGCTGGCCATCATCTGACCCACGCTCGAACCCTGGAGAGACCGCACTGAGCCCCGAGCTGTCCACCCGATCCGACGCGCCCGCGACGGGATTCTCGCGTCCGGCGCGGACGGTCATCCTCGGTGCGGCGCTGGTGTGCGCGGCCTGCGGGCTCGTGTACGAGCTGGCGCTGATCGCGCTCGGCAGCTACCTGATCGGCGACACGGTCGTGCAGGCCTCGATCGTGGTCTCCGTCATGGTGTTCGCGATGGGCATCGGCTCGCTGGCGGCGAAGCCGCTGCAGCGCTTCCCCGCGGTGTCGTTCGTCGCGGTCGAGTCGTTGCTGGCCCTGGTCGGTGGCGTGGCCGTGCTCGTGCTGTACCGCTCGTTCGCTGTCACCGACGCGTACACGCCGATGATGATCGTGCTGGCGGCCATTATCGGCACCCTGATCGGTGCCGAGATCCCGCTGCTCATGACGTTGCTGCAGCGTATCCGCGCGCAGGAGGCGGGATCGGCGGTCGCGGACATGTTCGCGGCCGACTATCTCGGTGCGCTGCTCGGCGGGCTGGCGTTCCCGTTCGTGCTGCTGCCGACGCTCGGACTCGTCAAGGGGACGATCGCCACGGGGGTGCTGAACCTGGTGGCCGGCACCGTCGTCGTGATGTGGCTGTTCAAACGGTCGCTGTCGCGGTGGGCCTGGACCGGAATCGCGACGCTGGTGGTGGCGGTGGCGGTGGTCCTGACCGTCGTGTGGTGGCGAGCGGACGCCATCGAGGTCGACGCGCGCCAGCAGCTGTTCCGCGACCCCATCGCGTACGCCGAACGGTCGGAGTACCAGGAGATCGTGCTGACCGAGCGCCAGCACATCGGCGGTGCCGACGACGTCCGCCTCTACCTCAACGGCGACCTGCAGTTCGCCTCGCCGGACGAGTACCGATACCATGAGTCGCTGGTGCATCCGGTGATGGCCGGCCCGCACCAGCGGGTGCTGGTGCTGGGTGGCGGCGACGGGCTCGCGCTGCGCGAGATCCTGCAGTACCCGGACGTCTCCGAGGTGACGCTCGTCGAGCTCGACCCGGCGGTGCTCGAGCTGGCCCGCGAGAACGAGAGCGTGCGTGAGCTCAACGGCAACTCGTTCGCCGACGACCGGGTCAACGCGGTCGCGGCTGACGCGTTCGGGTGGGTGCGTGAGCGCCTGGACGAGGGCGTCGAGCCGTACGACGTGGTGATCGTGGACATGCCCGACCCGGACTCGACGGCCACGTCGAAGCTGTACTCGCTGGAGTTCTACGGCATGGTGCACGATCTCGTCGCCGACCGCGGACGCATGGTGGTGCAGGCGGGGTCGCCGTTCTTCGCGCCGCGCTCGTTCGCCAGCGTCCGCGAGACGGTCTCGGCGGCGGGGTTCGGGGCCACCCCGTACATGGTGTCGGTGCCGAGTTTCGGCGACTGGGGATTCGTCCTGGCCGACCCTGGTGGCTCGAAGCCACCGCTGCGGCTGCCGGAGCAGCGGCCGGACATGCGGTACCTGTCGCCGGCCGTACTCGACGCGGCGACAGTGATCCCGCCGGACAAGACTGTGCGTGACGCCGAGGTGTCGACGATGCTCGACCCGGTGATCCTGGAGTACACCCGCGAGGAGTGGCAGCGTTGGTGACGGCCCGCCGTCAGGCCGGCGCCGAACCGCGCACGTCGACCTGCTCGGGGTCCAGCCGCGCTCGACCGACGTAGTACAGCACCGTCCCGGCCGGCAGTTCGGTTCGCCAGCTCGGGCTGACCAGCAGCTCGTCGCTGGTGCGTGCCGCCAGCACGGTGGCGTCGTGGTCGCGGCCGAAAGCGGTCTGGCACTGGCCGAAGGTCACCGCGCCCCAGGACGCCGGCACCGCCATCGAGTAGGTGTTGCCGCCCCCGTGCGTCATGAGCTGCGTGTAGACCTGGGTGATGCCGGGGTCCTGCAACTCCTCGGTCGCCATCCGTGGAACGTGCCACTGAACGCAGCGGATGGAGTCGCTGACGTAACTGACGTGGTCGGCGCGGTTCATGTCGCGCAACGTGACGACCAGGTGGGTGTCCGGGTTGACGTGCTCGACGCAGACCGCCATGGCCAGGGCCTCGTTGTCGTCGCGGGCGTCCACCAGCACGCTGTAGGCGCGATCGACGCCGGCGCGGCGCAGGACGGCCTCGTCGACCAGCTCGCCGCGGACGAACTCGACGTCGCGGTCGGGCATCGGGTGTGTCTCGACGTCCTCCCACGCGCCGAGCACGACGGCACGGCTGCTCTCGGCGCCGATGCCGTCGAGGATCCGTTCGGTGCGTCCGGCGGTGTATCCGAGCACGACGACGTGCCCGGACCTCTCGACGGTGATGGCACCTTGCATACGTCGTCCTCTCGTCTTCTCGATGAGTGTGGCCAGCTGGGTGAACAGAGTGGTCAGGCCGGCGATCGCACCGACGATGACGTAGCCGCCGACGACGTGGCCGCCGGTCGTCTCGGGGAAGAAGTCGCCGTAGCCGACCGTCGATCCGGTGACGACGAAGTACCACCAGTAGTTCTCGGGCTGGACCAGCGTGCTGCCGTCGGGTTCGACCAGTGCCATCAGCGGCCAGCTGGTGACGAACACGAACGCCATCACCGCGGCCGCCGGAAGGCCCGTGCGCAGGGCTGACAGTCGGCGCTTGAGGCGGATGAGGATGAACAGCACGCGTCGTCTCCCGGCTCGAGGTACATCACCAGCGTGCCGGATCGTAGTCCACGGGCCGGTGCCGGGGCAGCTCGCGGGTCAGGTCGCCGCCGGCGGGCCGAGCAGCCGGTGGACGGCTCGACGGGTCCGCTCGGGCGCGCACTCGTCGTCCCACATCTGCAACGCGTAGTTCAGCCCGAGCATCAGGCTGGAGAGCTCGTAGACCAGTTGGTCCGGGTCGGTACCGGCCGGCAGATCCGCCGCCGCTCGTTCGGCGTCCGCGCGAAGCGACCGGTTCCAGCGGCGTGCCAGCCTGGCGACCCCGTCCCGGACGGGACCGTGCCGGTCGTCGAACTCGCTGGTCACCGCGGTGAAGAAACATCCACCGGGGAAGACCCGCCGTTCCAGGTACGACACCCAGGCCTCGCAGGTGGCGCGCAACCGCGGCAACCCGGCAGGTTGATCGGCGACCCGGTCCCACACCTCGTGGCGGAAGACGTCCGCGGCGGCATCGAGGACGGCGAGCTGCAGCGACTGCTTCGAACCGAAGTGCCCGAGGAGCCCGGACTTGCTGATCGCCAGATCGTGGGCGAGCCGGCCGATGGTCAGGCCGCCGAGCCCTTCCATCGACGCGACGTCGAGACCGCGCGCCACGATGGCCGATCGGGTGTGGCGCGCGCCCATGGCCGTGTTCCGCGGACTCACGTGGACCAGGGTAGCCCGGCCGCCGGATAGAGACCGACCGTTCGGACGTTATAGTTCCACGACGGCTACGAGAGGAGCACGCAGTGTCCGGTTCGCGCATCGTGGGTCTGGGGCACCACCAGCCCGAGCACGTCCTCACCAACGACGACCTCGCCGCCGTCGTCGACACGAACGACACCTGGATCCGCGAGCGCACCGGCATCGCCACCCGGCACATCGCGCGCACCGAGTCGGTCACCGACCTGGCCACGCCGGCGGCGGAACGCGCGGTGGCGGCGGCCCGGCTCGACCCTGCCGAGATCGACCTGGTCGTGGTGGCGACCTGCTCGGCCATGGACCGGGTGCCGAGCATCGCCGCGCAGGTCGCCCGGAGGCTGGGGATCCCGGCCGCCGCGGCATACGACCTCAACAACGGTTGCGCGGGGTTCTGCACGGCGCTGGCGACGGCCGACCTGACGGTACGCGGTGGTGCGGCTCGCCACGCACTGGTCGTCGGTGCCGAGAAGATGTCCGACGTCACCGACTGGACCGACCGCTCGACCTGCGTCCTGCTCGGCGACGGCGCCGGAGCGGCGGTGCTCAGCGCCACCGAGTCGCCGGGCGTCGGGCCGGTGACCTGGGGGTCGGACCCGCAGCGCGGCGACACCGTCCTGTTGGCCGGTGCATGGCAGCCGCGGTTCTCGCAGGAGGGCCAGTCGGTGTTCCGGTGGGCGAGCACCGAGATGGTGCCGGTGGCACTCGACGCGTGCGAGCGCGCGGACGTCACGCCGGCCGACCTGGGGGCAGTCGTGACACACCAGGCGAACCTGCGCATCGTGGAGGCGATCGTGCGCCGGCTCGGTGCGGACAAGGCGGTCGTCGCCAGGGACGTCATCGAGTCCGGCAACACCTCGGCGGCGTCGGTACCGCTTGCGCTGTCCAAGCTCGTGGCACGTGGCGACGTGACTCCGGGGAGCCCGGCGCTGCTGCTCGGGTTCGGTGGCGGGCTGTCCTGGGCAGGCCAAGTCGTCATCACACCGTAACCATTACGGAAGTCATAACGGGATAACCGGCGGTATAGTTCTCAGTCGACACGAACGCGCCGCGTGCCGGTGAACGCGGCGCGGACGTGCCGGGAGGGAGGCTGACCGTGGAGTTCACCCAGGTTCTCGATGCGGGGTTGAGTCTTCCGTCCGTCTTCTTCGGCTTCCTGCTGGTGGTGGTGGTCGTCTACTGGCTCCTGGTGGTGGTCGGCGGCCCGGTGTTCGAGCTTCCCGACGACCGCGGGTCGCGTGCCGGGCGGTTGATGTGCGCGGTCGGTCTCGGCGGCCTCCCCGTCAGCGTCGCCGTGTCGTTGCTGATCGTGCAGGCCTGGGCGGTGAGCGTGGTGGCGGCCCTGATGCTGGACGACGGCGGTGCGCCCCCGGGCAGTGGCGAGTCGGCCGGCGTCGCGGTCCTCTCGGTGCTGGTGGCGTGGCTGGGCGCGGTGCTGCTGGTCCGTCCGGTTCGGCGGCTGCTCCCGGTCGAGCCGGAGTCTCGCCCCGATCACGTCGGCGACGTGTGCATCGTGCGGACCGGCTGGGTCGGCCCGGACTTCGGGCAGGCCGAGGTGACCGGCCTCGACGGCTCGGCCGCGATCATCCAGGTGCGCCAGCGCGGCGGCGACGACCTGCACGCCGGCAGCACGGCGGTGATCGACGGCTACGACCGCGAGCGCGGCGTGTTCTGGGTCAGCGCGTTCGACCCCGAGCTCGGCACGAGCCACTGACGCCGGTCGTGGGCCTACTGCGGGCCGTCGTAGCCTGCGCGGCGGAGCGCGTCGGCTACGGCGCCGCCGGAGGGCGGGCCGCTCTTCCGGTTGCGGTCCTCGCGCTTGCGCCCGCCACCCTTCTGCTTCGGGGCCTGACGGCCCGGGCCGACCTCGTCGTCGAGTCGCAACGTGAGCGCGATGCGGTTTGCGTTCGACGTCGACGTCGAGAACCTTCACCCGCACGACCTCTCCGGACTTGACGACGTCGTGCGGGTCGTCGACGAACTTGTGTGACATCGCGGACACGTGCACGAGCCCGTCCTGGTGCACGCCGACGTCGACGAACGCGCCGAACGCGGCCACGTTGGTGACAACGCCCTCGAGCGTCATGCCCGGCTTCAGATCGGTGATCTTCTCGACGCCCTCGCTGAACGACGCGGTCTTGAAGGTCGGCCGCGGGTCTCGTCCCGGCTTCTCGAGCTCCTTGAGCACGTCGGTCACGGTCAACAGCCCGAAACTGTCGTCGACGAAGTCTTCCGGGCGGAGCCGCCGTAGTGCCTGCGGCCGGCCGAGCACGGCGCTCATGTCGCCACCGGCGGAATCGACGATGCGGCGGGCGAGCGGATACGACTCCGGATGCACGCCGGAGGTGTCCAGTGGGTCGTCGCCGCCGCGGATGCGCAGGAAGCCGGCACACTGCTCGAACGATTTCGGACCGAGCCGGCCGACGTCGCGCAGCGCCGACCTGGTGCGGAACGGCCCGTGTGTCTCGCGATGCTGCACGATGCTTTCGGCGAGTCCCGAGCCGATGCCGGACACCCTGGTGAGCAGCGGCGCGGACGCGGTGTTCAGGTCGACGCCCACGGCGTTGACGCAGTCCTCGACGACCGCGTCGAGCGACCGGGACAGCGCGAACTCGGCGAGGTCGTGCTGATACTGCCCGACACCGATGGACCGGGGCTCGATCTTCACCAGTTCGGCGAGCGGGTCCTGCAGCCGTCGTGCGATGGAGACCGCGCCGCGCAACGACACGTCCATGCCGGAGAGCTCCTGGGCGGCGTAGGGGGACGCGGAGTACACCGAGGCGCCGGCCTCGGACACCATGACCTTGGTCAGGCGCGAGTCCGGCAACCGCGAGATCAGGTGGCCGGCCAGCGCGTCGGTCTCGCGGGACGCGGTGCCGTTGCCGATGGCGATCAACTCGACCTCGTGCTCGCGCACGAGCCCGGCCAGCGTGGCGAGCGCGTCGTCCCAGCGGGCCTGCGGTTTGTGCGGGTGGATCGTGTCGGTCGCGACGACCTTTCCGGTGGCGTCGACGACGGCGACCTTCACACCGGTGCGGTACCCGGGATCGAGGCCGAGTGTCGCGCGGGTGCCCGCCGGTGCCGCCAGCAGCAGGTCCCGAAGATTGGCGGCGAACACGCGGATCGCCTCCTCCTCGGCGTTCTCGCGCAGGCGCGTGCGCAGATCGAGGTCGAGCCGGGTACGGATCCGGGTTCGCCACGCCCAGCGCACGGACTCGCGCAGCCAGGCGTCGGCGGGCCGGCCCCGGTCGGTGATGCCGAACCGGGCGGCGATGGCGGCCTCGTACTCCGTCGGCCCGGTGACGTCCTCGTCGTCGGACGCCGACGGCTCGACGGTGAGATCGAGGATCTCCTCCTTCTCGCCGCGGAACATCGCCAGGACACGGTGCGACGGCAGCGAGGTGAGCGGCTCGGCGAAGTCGAAGTAGTCGGCGAACTTGGCGCCGGCCTCCGCTCGTCCCTCACGGACCTTGGCCGACAGCCGGCCCCTGGCCCACACTCGCTCTCGCAGGTCGCCGATGAGATCGGCGTCCTCGGTGAACCGCTCGACCAGGATCGAGCGGGCGCCCTGGAGCGCGGCCGCCGTGTCGGGCACACCGGCCTCGGCGTCGAGGTAGGCCGCCGCGGTGGTCTCGGGATCCTGTGTGGGGTCGTCGAGCAGCCCGTCGGCCAGCGGCTCGAGGCCCGCCTCGCGAGCGATCTGCGCCTTGGTGCGGCGCTTCGGCTTGTACGGCAGGTAGATGTCCTCGAGGCGTGCCTTGGTGTCGGCCGCGAGGATCCTCGCCTCGAGCTCGTCGTCCAGTTTGCCCTGCTCGCGGACCGATTCGAGGACGGCGGCGCGGCGCTCCTCCAACTCGCGCAGGTAGCGGAGCCGTTCCTCGAGGGTGCGCAGCTGTGTGTCGTCCAATGCGCCGGTACGCTCCTTGCGATACCGGGCGATGAACGGGACGGTGGCACCGTCGTCGAGCAACTCGACGGTGGCGCGAACCTGCTGCTCGCGTACGCCGAGCTCTTCGGCGATCGTCCGGTGTACCGACTGCTGGGCGCTGTTCGTCACTGGTGCGGGTCCGCTCTCTCTCGTGAAGCCGTCGACACCGCATTGTGCCCGTCCTGCCGTCCCGCCGCGATCGGCCGGTCCGGGAAACGGTCCGACGGCTAGAACGGTGGCGTTTCGGCTGCATGGTGTGCTCCCTCGGTGTTGTTCGAGATGAGCGGTCCGACCATCTCCGCGGATGCGGGATAGCAGCGCCCCGCCGGTGTCACCCACCAGGCTTCGCCGCTGCTGTCGATGTACGCGGTGAAGTCATGGTGTGTCTTGCCGAAGTGGTGCCCGTCGTGCAGCGACCACGTGTTCACGGCGTCGGTCGTGCCGCCCTGGTCGAACGGTCGGATGTGGTCGATGTCCGCGTCCCGGGCGGGACGGTCGCAGGTCGGGAACCGACACGTGCGATCACGTGCGGCGACGAACGAAGCGAGTTCTGCCGGCGGAGCGTAGGTGTCGCGGCCGTACTCGAGCAGGCGGCCGTGGGCGGGGTCGGTGAGCAACCGGCGCCACGGACCCTCGGCCGAGACTCGCCGCGACACCTCGGCGGTGACCGGGCCGAAGCCATCGAGCCGGCCCGGCTGTTCGTCCACGCCGATCAGTGTGGACAGGGCAACCGTCACCTGGACGGTGGCGGCCTTGCCGTGTCGGCGCGCCAGCGGATGTGACTCGGCGCCGGTGCACGCCGGGTTACAGCACCCTAGATGGCCGAGCTCGAGGCCGGTCCAGCCCAACCCGGTCAGAATGTCGAATCGCAGCCCGTCGAGCGTGCGTGCGTCACCTTCGGCGCGGGCGTGCCGTGCTGCGGCGTCGAGCGCCGTCCAGAGCGCGGCAAGGTCCTCTGCCGGGCCGTGGAGCTCCATGGACGCCATCTGGTCGGTTGCACCGTCGGTCGCGGGCCGTGGGCGGGTCACGTGCCGCCGCTGCTTCGCGCGCCGGCGGCGTTGTTCGGCCGTGGCCGGGTCGATGGTGATCACCTCGTGGCGAAGCCGGTGGTCCAGCTGGGTGCGGGTCCTGGTGGCGGCGGACGCCAGCACCACCGCCTCGACCCGCCGCCGGAGCTCGACGTCGGCGAGGCAGCGGGTGCGGTCGGCGATCAGCCTGGCCTTGTCGAGGTCGAGCGCACCGGAGCGCAACGCGGCCGCGGTGTGGGGGAGTTCGTCGGTCAGTTCGGCCGCGAGCGCCACCCGGTCGCGTGCCCTGCCCGGTGACCAGGACATCGCGAGCGAGACCTCGTCGCCCGCGGGCTCGACGGCGCGGTGTTCGTGCCCGGTGTCGGCGTCCACCGGGCACGAACACCGCTGGTACTCCGGTCGCCGGGCGAGCTCGGCGAGCAGCCGGATCTGCGCGGCCTCGTCGTGAGACTTCTGGCGCTCGGTGGCCTGGATGGCGGCGACGAGGTCGTGCGTCGACATCTCGCCGACCTCGAGCCCGGACAGGAGTTCCGCGAGATCGGGTCCCGGCGGGTGCGATGCCAGCTCGGCGACCGGGCCGGGCGGGTCTTCGTCGTCGATCACGTGGCCCCTCTCAACGAGTGGTCAAGACACTGCCATTCAATCGAACACAGATTCAATTCACAAGGTTGAACAGCGTAAACATGCCGAATGCCAGTTGCCCTTTTCAGGGCAATCGGCCGCGCCGGTCCGGGCAACTGCTAACGAGTTGACGTCGGTTGGTTCTGACGTGCCGGAAGGGCCGCGGCCGGGTGGCGGGGCACGGCACGGCCGGTGGCGAGGTGCGCCGCCCGGTGTGCTGAACACCGATGGTTTCAACACCCAGCAGAACCGGGTATACCGCCTCGGCGAGCACAGCGCGGGTCGGCTCGAGGTCTCCGCTCGCGGGGGTGGCGGAGAAGGTGGCGACGGCCCGCGCCGTGCTCGGGGCGCTCGTCGCGGAACTTCTGTACACCGGCCGTCGTCTTCATGTCGGGACACGACACGCGTGAGCCCGGCCACATGTCCGGCGGAAACAGCCTGGGCACTTCAGGTGATGAGCTTACTATCGAAGGCATATGAGCGAGGAGACGGGCGCGGACGGCGCGACGCGGGGAGCAAAGTACCGCGCGGCCCGGCCGAAACGGACAGGATGGCGGCGAGTCTTCAACTGGAAGACCGTCGGCTTCACTGTGCTGGGCCTGTTCCTGTTGCTGGTGGCAGGCATCGGCGCCGCGTTCGCCCTGATCGACGTGCCCAAGCCGAACGACTTCTCCACGTCCGAGTCGACCATCGTCTACTTCGCGGACGGTGAGACCGAGCTCGGCCGGTTCAGCGCCGAGAACCGCGAGATCGTCAGCTCCGAGGAGATCCCGGACACGCTCGAGCAGGCCGTCGTCGCAGCGGAGGACCGCAGTTTCTACGAGAACTCCGGCTTCTCCATCACCGGCATGACCCGTGCGGCGTGGGACACTCTGCGCGGTGATCCCGCCGCCGGCGGCGGCTCGACCATCACGCAGCAGTACGTCAAGAACTACTACCTGACCCAGGACCGCACCATCACTCGGAAGCTGCGCGAGCTGGTCATCTCGGTGAAGATCGACCAAGAGGTCGACAAGGACCAGATCATGGCGGACTACCTGAACACGATCTGGTTCGGACGCGGAACATACGGCGTGCAGACCGCGTCGCGTGCGTACTTCGGTGTCGACGTCGCGGACGCGAACCTCGCCCAGAGCGTCGCTCTGGCGTCGATCCTGCGCTCGCCGACCCTGTACGACCCGACGCTGGGCGCGGAGAACGCCGAGCGTTTCGAACAGCGGTTCCAGTACGTGCTGGACGGCATGGTCGAGACCGGAGCCATCGACCGCGCGACCGCCGACTCCACCCGGATACCGGAGATCCTGCCGGAGCGGCAGGAGAACACGTACGGCGGACCCAACGGCTACCTGCTGATGATGGTGCGCGAGGAGTTGCTCGACCTCGGCTACGACGAGGCCGAGGTCCAGACCGGCGGCCTGCGCGTGACCACCTCGTTCGACAGGCAGGCTCAGCAGGCCGCCGTGGAGGCGGTGCAGGAGGAGCGACCCACCGAGAACGCCGAACGGGTGCACGTCGGTCTTGCCGCCGTGCGGCCCGACGACGGAGGCGTCGTCGCCGTGTACGGCGGGCCGGACGCCGTCGACCAGAGCTTCAACGACGCTGTCGACGCCAAGCCGCACGCCGGATCGACCGTCAAGCCGTTCACGCTGGCCGCGGCGCTCGAGAACGGATACTCACTGGACAGTACGTTCGACGGCAACACACCGTTCGATCCGCCCGAGCTCGGCCCGCCGGTCGGCAACCAGGGCGATGCCGACTACGGCAGCGCGGTCACCCTCGAGACCGCGACCGAGAACTCGATCAACACCGCGTTCGTGGACCTGACCATGGAGATGGGGTCCGACACCGCCATCGACGCGATGACGCGCGCCGGTATCCCCGAGAACGCTCCGAGCCTGGAGGCCAACCCGCGCGTCACGCTCGGCATCGCGGGAGTCTCGGCCCTCGAGATGGCGAACTCGTACGCGACGCTCGCCGCGCAGGGCATGCGCGCCGACACCTACACCGTCCGGCAGGTGGCCGACAGCGGCGGCTCCGTGGAGTACGAGCGGGACATCGCGCCGGAACGCGTGTTCGAGGAGGACGTCACCGCCGACGTGACCCATGCGCTGACGGAGACCGTCGACAGCGGTACCGCCGACGCCGCACAGGAGCTGGACCGCCCGGCTGCGGCGAAGACCGGAACCCACGAGGAGCTGACCGCATGGTTCAGCGGCTACACGCCGCAACTGGCCACAGCGGTCACGTACTTCCGCGGTGACGGCCCGGACGCCGGCACCGAGAAACTGATCGGCGTCGGCGGGATGGACCACTTCAGCGGGGGTGGCTATCCGGGTGACACGTGGGCGGCGTTCATGGAGGCCGCGCTGGAAGGTGAACCCGAGGAGGAGTTCCCGGAGCCGGCCGACATCGAGGCTGAAGAGGACACCGGCGACACCTACTACGACGACGACACCTACTACGACGACGACACCGACAGCGGCGACGAGGGCTCTGACGAAGAGCCGACCGAGGAACCGACCGAGGAGCCGACGGAGGAGCCGACTCAGGAGCCGACCGAGGAACCGACTCAGGAGCCGACCCAGGAACCGACGGAAGAGCCGACTCAGGAGCCGACCGAGGAGCCGACCCAGGAACCGACGGAAGAGCCGACTGAAGAGCCGACTGAAGAGCCGACCCAGGAACCGACGGACGAGCCGACCCAGGACCCGGGCGACGAGACCGGCGGCCAGTGGGGCTCGGAGACGGGCGACCAGACGGGTACCGAGAGCGGTGGCACGTCCGGCACCGGGACCCCCGCATCAGACGTCGTACGGGCCGGACCGGTCAGCCGTCCCGTCGTTCGATCACCTCGAGGACCGTCTTCAGGTCATGGACGACGATCGGGTCGGCCCCGACAGCCTCGCCCTCGGCCTTCTCGTGTGCCTCCAGCCGCAGCCAGTCGTCCCAGCTGACCACCCGCACGTCCCGTTCGGCGAGCAGGTCGTCGACGGGACGACGCTCCGGCGCGTGGGCTGGCAACGTCTCCAGGTCGGCCAGGACCGACGCGGCGACCTCGTTGGCGTCTCCGCGGTTGGTGGCGATGACGCCGGTAGGGCCGCGCCGGAGCCATCCGGTGACGTACAGGCCGGGGATGACGGAACCGTCGTCATCCAATACGCGGCCGTCATGCGCCGGGACGGTGCCGGTGGCCCCGTCGAACGGGACGCCGGGGATGGCCTGCCCGTGGTAGCCGATCGCGCGGACGACCATCTCGACGGGGAGGCTGCTCGATGCGCGGCCGGTGCCGTCGTCCCTGGTCGGTTCGAGGTCGATGCCGCGGACATGTCCGGGCCCGGTGAACCGGACGGGACGGCTCCAGAAATGCAGGCGGATGCGCCTCGGGGCGCCGCGCGGCTCCCGCTCGGACCACTCGTGGACCAGGTCGGTGATGACCCGCGACCTGCGGTCGTCGGCCACCGCCTGCTGGTCGTCGGCGTCGAGGACGGTGTCGGCCGGGTCGACGACCAGGTCGATGTCGTCGAGGTTGCCGATCTCGTGCAGCTCGGGCGAGGTGAACTTCGCCTGCGCCGGGCCACGCCGGGCGACGATGTGCACGTCCGTCAGCGTGCTGGCGGTCAACGCGTCGACGACGTGCCGCGGCATGGAGGTGCGCCGCAGCGTCGCCGGGTCCTTGGTGAGGATGCGAGCCACGTCGAGAGCGACGTTGCCGGCACCGATGACGGCGGCGGCGCGGAGCTCGTCGGGGAGTTCGATCGCGGGTGCCTCCGGATGGCCGGTGTACCACGCGACCAGCTCGGACGCGCCGAGTGAACCGTCCAGGTCCTCGCCCGGGACACCCAGTCGCCGGTCACCGAGCATCCCCGTGGCGACGACGACCGCGTCGTAGGCGGCGCGCAGGTCGTCCACCGCGACGTCGCGTCCCACGGTCACGTTGCCGAGGAAGCGCACGTGTGCGTGTTCGAACCCCCGCGCGAGCACGCGGGAGATGTTGCGGGTCTTCGGATGATCCGGTGCGACGCCGTAGCGGACCAGCCCGTACGGTGCCGGCGCCGCCTCGAAGACGTCGACGCTGTCGAACGCGTCGCCCTTGAGCAACGCGGCCAGCGCGTAGAGGCCGGCCGGACCGGCACCGACGACCGCAGCAGACCGCGAATCGTGCTGCACAACCGCCGGATCAGTGGCCATCAAGGCCGACCCTAGCGCGAGCCGCCGTCAGCGTGGCCGGTAGATCTCGTCCTCGGTGAGTGGCTTTCGCCATCGTTCGACGACGGGGTCGGCCAGGAGACGGTCTGTCATGCCGGCAGCGTCGGTGCGCCCGAAGTCGACGAGCGCGTCCTCGATCGCGCGAAGCAGTTTCCGCGGCGTCCTGGTGGACACCACCCACGTCTGTACCTCCAGGCTTCCCGGCGCGTCGTCCAGTTCGACAGCGATGCCACGTGCGGTCGGCGAGAGGGACGAATGATCCGGCCCCTCGCGCCGGAGACGATCATGCGCCATCCATGGGCTGAGGCCGTCGAAGCACACTGCTTGTGACGCGTACACAGCGGCGCGGATGTTCCGGCGGCCGAAGCTGAGGCGGCGGCCGATGAAGTTGACCCTACGGTGGTAACGGATGCGGGAAGGATCGATGGTGGAGAGCGGGACGACATATGGCCTTGACGGCTTCAAGTTCGTGCTCAGGACGACCGCCCGATCGTAGATCTTGACACGATTGATGAGTCCCGTCAGGTAGAAGACGCTCATCACAACCAATGAACCCCCATAGAGGAAGAGCCCGATACCGGGGGAGGTGACGTTCCGCCAACCGATGAGGGGGATCAACGAAGGAGTGGCGAGAAGTACTGCCCACGCGATCGGGCCGGGCCAGTGCCTTTCGGTGTAGCGCAACCGCCCGGCTTCGTTCTCGTCGAAGAAGTATTCGCGCTTCCGGTCCGGCCGTTCTGTCATGCGACCACGCCCAGCAGGTGCTCGACTGCGCTGCGGAGCTCCGGCCGAGAGACTTCCTCGATCCTGACGACTTTTCGGTCATCAACCGAGCTTGCCGCCTCGACCGCGTCGGTGCCTGCGAAGACCGAGAGCCGGCGGGTGGCGCTTGCCCCTTCGTTGTCGAGATAGACGTGACCGATGACCGTGACGTACAAGGAATCGCTCGATGGCCCGACCTGCGCGGTGCCGCGTGCGACGTCTTCGAGCGCGACCTCGCGCGGCGGTCTCGTTGGTTCTTGTGCGGCCACGTCGTCCGGGTCGGCGAACCGCGCCAGCGAGTCGGCGAGGCCGCTGACCGGTCCGGCCCACAACGTGTGCAGTCCGCCTGGTGACACGTCCTCCTCGACGACTCCGTCGTTCCCCTGCAGGTAGCAGACCTTCGACCAGGACGCATGGTTGGTCTGCCGCTCGGCGATGACGACCGACGACGCCGCCCGCCGCGCTACCAAGGCGGCGTGGACGTCGTCGTCCATGTCCAATGACGTGCGCCCGGTGCTCTCCTCGACGGCGGAGGGCACGACGAGTCCGCGCACGATCAGCCCGCGCAACGCGACTCCAAGCGCCACCTCGCGGCTGGTCTCGGCGAGCTCTGTGAACCATGGTCGCGGTGCGAGCTGGCGCGAGTCCGTGCCGTCCAGGACGGTGAGCTCCTCGTCGGTGAGTTTGACGACCGGGGTCTTTTCGTGACTGGCTCGGCTCAGAAGGTCGCCGACGAGAGCGGCAGCGAGGTCGGCATCTTCGAGACGAGCCGAAGACGGCTGATCGAACGTCGTCGTGCTCATGCTCCAGTGGCTCCTTGTCGCTGCGAGTACGGCTGGCTCAGAACCAGTTCCCGGGGTTCCAGTTGGACTCCTCGAAGTCGTTCCACCTGTCCGTGGTCCACCCGCTGACACCGACAAGGGCTTCGACCTTTCGATCTTCGACCCAGTCGTTGGCGTCGTCGAGGGCGGAATTGATGGACGGCCAATGATCGTAGATGAGGTTTCCGACCGTCCACGCGCCGGCGACGGCGAGAGCGGCTACTGCGGCGGGCGCGATCACACCGACCGCCGGTACCAGTCCCGCTGTGGCCAGGATGAGTGCCGCTCCGCCTCCGGCCGCAGCTGCGCCCGCGAGTTGATCTAGCCCTCCACGCCACCCGCTGTGCGGTGGTTTGAAGACGTCGTAGACACCGGAGGCTATTCCGAGGACGCCGGTGAACTTGGCGAACTTCGAGGTCAGCATCGCGGCCTGAGAAAGGCGGCTGACTCGGCTCGCCATCGCGGCGTCGGCTGCCTCGGCTCCGCGTCGGGCCTGGTCGATGACGTCACTGGACCAGGACAGTTGTTGCAAGTAACGGAAGTCGCCGGCGTCTCCGGTCACCCGCCACACGGCGGTGAGCTTGGCCTTCTCGAGGTTCTCGGCCTGGCGAAGTAGTTGCTGGGCACGGTGGGGCTCGTTCCAGTTGCGCACGATCGATGCGGCAACGCCGAGCTGGGACGCCCCGCCCACCAGGGATTTGGCGGCCAACGCCGGGTCGGACCATTCCTTGAACGTCGTGTAGAAGTCGCCGGGGCTCCGCCCGTCCAGGACGATGCCCGCCCAAGACCCCAGCGATTCCTCGAGGATGGCGGCGGGTGTCATGCCGCCGGCTCCCGGAATCAGGATGTCCGTGGCCTCGTCCAAGGTGGATGCCGCTCGCTCGGCGGCGGTGCCGAGCTCGGATCGTGCGGTGTCGCCGTCGGCCTCGAGCGTCGATTGACGGGAACGGGCGTCGGCGACTGCATCCGGGTCGTCCGAGCCACGGGCGTCGGCCACGAGCTGCTGCTTGTCCTCCCATTCCGCGGCGAGGTCGTCGATGGCGGCCTGGGCGGCGGCGAGCACGGTGCCGTAGTTGTTCAGCGCCAGCGCTGCGATGTCCAGCTGGGTCGCCGTGGCTTCCAGTCGGGTGTTGACGGTCCCAGCGGCCTCGGCGAACCGCTCGGCGCGGGGGCCGTCCAGCGCGTCGACGGCAGCACCGGCCTTGGTGCTGAGCGTGTTCCGTGCCTCCTCCAACGATGCGGCGAGTATGGTGAACCGCGCGCCTGCGTCGAAGACGCTCTCGGCGTCACCGGGGATCGGCCGCAGGGCGTCCGGGGTGTTCACCGGTCACCGCCCGTCACGGCGTCGAGCAGGTCGGCGTTGGTGACCGCAGCCTTGCCGAGTGTCTCGACGGACAACCCGCCGGCCAGCAGTTCGCCCCCATAAGCTGCGCCGAACCGCTCCAGTGCGGCCTCGACTCGATCGTCACCGAAAGCTCCGGCACAGGCCCGGAGCGCTGCACTGACGTCTTCCGCGACGCCGCGGATCTCGGTGGCGGTGCCGCTCATCCCCTCCTGGGCGACACGGAGCGCTTCGGGGTTGCCGCCGGACATGTTCTCTCCCGTGCGTCACGCAGGTGAGCGGATGTGCGGCAGTTACTGTACGTGACGGCCGGCCGCCGTGACGTCGCCGCCCTCGCCGTTCTCTGCAGCGGGGAAGTACCGCCGGCGCGCCCACAGGGCCGCGTACACCAGGGCCACCAGCACCGGCACCTCGACCAGCGGCCCGACGACGCCGGCGAGCGCCTGTCCACTGGTGACGCCGAAGACGCCGATGGACACGGCGATCGCGAGCTCGAAGTTGTTGCCCGCGGCGGTGAACGCGAGCGTCGTCGTCCGCGGATATCCGAGCCCCAGCCGGACACCTGCGGCGAACGAGCCGGCGAACATCACCACGAAGTACAGCAGCAACGGCACCGCGATCCGGACGACGTCCAGCGGCTGTCCGGTGATGGTCTCGCCCTGCAGCGCGAACAGCGCGACGACGGTGAACAGCAGGCCGTACAGGGCGAGTGGCCCGACCCGGGGCAGGAACCGCTGTTCGTACCAGGTGCGTCCGCGGGTCCGCTCGCCGACGGTACGGCTGAGGTAACCGGCGGCGAGCGGGATCCCGAGGAACACGAGGACGCTGATGGCGACGGTGGCGACCGAGAAGCCGGTACCGACGGTCTCCAGCCCGAGCCAGCCGGGCAGTACCTGCAGGTAGAACCAGCCGAGCCCGGCGAACGCGAGGATCTGGAACACCGAGTTGACGGCGACGAGCACGGCCGCGGCCTCGCGGTCGCCGCACGCGAGGTCGTTCCAGATGAGCACCATCGCGATGCACCGCGCCAGTCCGACGATGATCAGCCCGGTGCGGTACTCGGGCAGGTCGGGCAGCAGCAGCCACGCCAGCGTGAACATGACGGCGGGGCCGAGTAGCCAGTTCAGCACGACGGATGCGACCAGGAGGCGGCGGTCACCGGCGACGCGGCCGGTCTCGTCGTAGCGCACCTTCGCCAGTACCGGGTACATCATGACGAGCAGCCCGAGCGCGATCGGCAGGCTGACCGAGCCGATTTGGACGGTCTCGAGCGCGCGGTTCAGACCCGGGACGACGGCGCCGAGCACGATCCCCGCCGCCATCGCGGAGCCGATCCACAGCGGCAGGAAGCGGTCGAGGACCGACAGCCGGGCGAGGACGGGGGCGTCCTCGGCGTGTGCGGGCGCGGTCACGCGGTGACGTCGTCGTGCCGGCGCGGCGCGGTGAGCGTCAGCGGCTCCGGTCCGCCGGCGGGCGCGCAGCAGCCGCCGCCCTCGTCGACCCCGTCGGTGGTGTCCGTGTCGAACGCGCCGGATCCGCCGCAGACACCGGTCTCGGGCAGTGTGAGCTCGACCCGCCCGGCGGACTCGTGGTCGCCGGCCAGGTCGGCCGCGATGCTGCGGACCTGCTCGTAGCCGGTGAGCGCGAGGAACGTCGGTGCGCGTCCGTAGCTCTTCATGCCGGCCAGGTACACGCCCGGCTCCGGGTGCGCCAGCTCACGCACGCCGTGCGGGTAGACGGTGCCGCACGAGTGCACGTTCGGGTCGATCAGCGGGGCGAGCTTCGGCGGCGCCTGCAGGGTGCTGTCGAGTTCGACGCGAAGCTCCGAGAGCCAGCTGTGGTCGGGGCGGAAGCCGGTGAGTGCGACGACTCGGTCGACTCCGTCGACCCGGTGCCCGTCGGTCGAGGTCAGCGTCACCGTCGTGTCGCCGGCTCGCCGCACCTCGCCGGTGCGGAAACCGGTGACGACGTCGACCGTGCCCTTCCGGGCCGCTTGGCGGGCGCGCCGTCCCAGCGCGCCGCGGGCCGGCAGCTGATCGGCGTCCCCGCCGCCGAACACGCCGCCCACATCGCCGCGGCGCAGCAGCCAGCTGATCCGGGTTCCTGGTGCGTCGTCGGCGAGCTCGGTGAGCGCGACCAGGGCCGTCAGCGCGGAGTGACCGCTGCCGGCGACGGCGACGTGGCGGCCCGCGTAGTGCGCGGCGGTCGCGGCGTCGGTCAGATCCGGGATGCGGTAGGTGAGGTGTTCGGCGGCGGAGGCCTCGCCGAGCGCGGGCAGCCCGTCGCCGCCGAGCGGGTTCGGCGCAGTCCAGGTGCCGGAGGCGTCGAGGAGTGCGCGCGCCTCGATGCGCTGTTCCGTCCCGTCGGTGCCGCGGACGTGCACTACCAGCGGCTCGCTGTCGCGTCCGGCGTCGACGACGCGGTCCCGGTCGCGCCGTGCGACACCGACGACCTCGGCGCCGAAGCGCACCCGGTCGCCGAGTGCCGCCGCCAGCGGCCGCAGGTAGGAGGTCAGCCAGTCGGCCCCGGTGGGGTGGCGGCGCTCGTCCGGGCGCTGCCACTGCGGGTCGCGTTCGAGCAGCCGCGCGGCCGCCGGGGCGATGAGCTCGGACCAGGGCGAGAACAGGCGCACGTGGTGCCATTCGGAGACCGAGGCGCCGGCCTCGGGCCCGCGCTCGAGCACCAGCGGGCGGATTCCGCGTTCCAACAGCTCCGCGGCTGCCGCCAGACCTATCGGGCCCGCTCCGACGACCACGACCGGCAGGTCGCTCATCTCGGCACCTTTCATCGATACCAGTCGATCGAGTATGCGCGATACTTTATCGAGGTCGGTCGATGGATGCAACACGGAGGGTCAGGTGCGTGCACCTCGCGCGCGCCGATGCACGCGGCGCTGCCAGCGGTCCATCTCCGAGCGCAACGGCGTGGCCAGGAATTCACCCAGGGTCACCCCGGCGGCCAGTGCCAGCGCGGTACCCAGAGCACCGATGAACATACCGGTGCCGCCGACGACGTTGTTGTCCTCGACCATCGTGAACATGGCGTTGTAGATGGCCAGACCGGGCAGCAACGGCGTGATGCCGCACACCGAGATGATCAGGTTGGGCGCACCCACTCGTTCGCTCAGCGCCCCGGACGTGAGGCCGACCAGCAGGGCGGCGAAGAACGCGGCCAACGCCGCCCCCAACTCGAGGACGTTGCGCGCGAACAGCAGCGACCCGGCCGAGAGCATGCCGACCGGCAGGATCAGCAGGATGGTGCCGATGCGGGTGTACGAGGCCAGGCCCCACGCGGCGGCGATCATGCCGCCACCGAGCAGCTGCAGCGTCACCGGGCTCGACAGAGTCGACGAGTCGGTCACGCTCAGCGGGACGCCGATGCGCTGCCCGAAACCCAGGACGATACCGATGCCGATGACCAGTCCGACCGTATAGAGCGCGACCTCGAACGTCCGTGCTGCCGCGGTCAGCGGGAAGCCGGCGATCGCGTCCTCGGCGGCGCCGACGATCGAGAGCCCCGCCAGCAGCACCACGATCCCCGATGCCACGATGAGTGACGGCGGCACGAGGGTGCTCGACCAGCCGAACTGGTCGGTTGCCACCAGCGCGGCCAAGCCGACCATGGTCGCGATGCCGGCGCCGATGACCTGCTGGAACAGGTACGGCAGCCCGATGCGCCGTAGGTACCGCAGCGTGCGGTCGATGAGCATGGTCGTCAGGGCGGCGACGAGTGCCACCAACGGGCCCCCGCTGAGCAGGACCGCGACGCCACCGGCCATCAAGCCCAGCGCCAGGGTGACGATCCACCGGCGGTACGGGTGCGACGAGGACAGGATCGTGTCGAGGCGGCGGTGCGCCTCCGCCAGGTCGATCTTGCCCTCGCCGGCGTCGTCGACGAGGTCGAACATGTCGGCGAGCCGGCTGTAGTCGGAGGTGCGCACGTTGATGACCCGCATCTTGGTGATCGGGTCGTCGTCGCGATCGATCGACACCACGATCGAGATGAAGGTGATGTCGACCTGGCAGCTGGTCACGCCGAAACCGGCGGCCAGGCGCAGCAGCGCCGCCGTCACGTCCGCGACCGGCGCGCCGGTCGCCATCATCGCCTCGCCGGTGCGCAGCACGAGGTCGAGAACCGAGCGCTCGACCTCTGCGGTCAGGCCGCTGCGCGTGCCGGGTGTGGCGATGGGAAGCGTCGGCGGGCCGTCACCCTTGACGACACGGCGAGCGCGTTGGCGGAACGGACGGTCCGGGCTGCCGCTCACGCGGATGCCCGGCTCCGGCTCGGGCAAACCTGTCACCCTACGACGATAGGTGGTCCGTGCCATGAAGCGGGTACCGGGTGAACGTGCTCTTGGCCACTTCACCACCGAAGACGGGCGATGCCGAGGCGCTCGCGCCGGACCGACGCGGCCGTCGCTCGCTCGGTTACGAGTCCTGTCGCGCCAACTCCTGTTCGTATGTCTCGAACGTGGTGATGAACATCCGTCGTTCGGCCGGGGTGAGTGGCTCCAGTGCGGTGCGCCACGCCGTGAACCCCTTGGACAGCCAGGCGTCGACGGCGGCGTGATGCGCGTCCGCGATGCTCACGATGGTGCGCCGGCGGTCGTTCTCGTCCTCGCGGCGCTCGACGACCCCGCTCCGGCTGAGCTCGCCGACCATCAGGCTCACGGTGGTCGACGCGACTTCCAGCCGGCCGGCCAGTTCGTTCACCCCCATCGGGCCGTGGAACAGCAGGTAGGCCAGTAGCGAGAGGTGTCGTGGGCCGAGTGCGAGCGAGCGTAGCTCGTCCGGAACGGCCAGGCGCTTGATTCTGCCGACGACACGGGGCATCAGCAGGAGCAGTGTCTGGATGCTCTCGTCCACGCTCGACCCGGCTGGGGTGGGTTCGTCCATTGACATATGTTTATCTCCAAACTAGTTTTACTATCAAAGCAAACTAGCTTTGATATTCAAGCTTAATACCGGACCGAGAGGGCGGACGATGATGGACGAAGCCACCGTGGCCGAGCACAACCGGCCGATCGTCGACGAGTTCCGGGCGAACGACGGGCAGGTGGGCGGCCCGTTCGAGGGCGCATCGCTGGTGTTGTTGACCACGACGGGTGCGCGGACCGGCAAACGGACGACGTCGCCGCTGGTCTTCGTGGCCGACGGCGACCGGTACTTGGTGCTCGCCAGCAATGCGGGCGCTGCGCATCACCCTGCGTGGTATCACAACGTGCTGGCCGACCCCGAGGTCACGATCGAGATCGGCGGCGCGAGGCATCCGGCGACGGCGGTGCCGCTGTCCGGCGCGGAGCGCGACCGTCAGTTCGACCGGATGGCGGCGCTGATCCCCAGGTTCGCCGACTATCAGGCCGGGACCGACCGCGTCTTGCCGGTCGTCGCGCTCACGCCGCGGCCCGGCCGGACGTGAGCACACGTTGACACCCGCGCGTCACACGAGCGACAACGGGGAAACGCTCGATCCCTAGCGTCGGCGGCCATCCGACACGTACCGGAGGCCGCCATGTCACAGACCTCGACCGTCACACCGCCCGAGCCCGCGTCGCCGGCCCGCAGGCGGGGCGGGCGGTGGATCGACCACTGGGAACCCGAGGACGAGACGTTCTGGCAGCAGACGGGCCGGCGCGTCGCCCGGCGGAACCTGGTGTTCTCGATCATCGCCGAGAACATCGCGTTCTCGGTGTGGCTGCTGTGGAGCATCTCGTCGGCGTTGCTCGTCGCGCACTACGGTTTCGGGTTCAGCGCCGCGCAGATGTTCTTCCTGGTGGCGGTGCCGAACTTCGTCGGGTCGGTGCTGCGGATCCCGTACACGTTCGCGGTGCCGAAGTTCGGCGGCCGGAACTGGACCGTCATCAGCGGACTGCTGCTGCTGATCCCGACGCTGCTGCTGGCCGCGGCGGTGTCGAACCCGTCGACGCCGTACTGGGCGTTCCTGCTCATCGCCGCCACCGCCGGCGTCGGAGGCGGGAACTTCGCGTCCAGCATGACCAACATCAGCTTCTTCTATCCGGACCGCAAGAAGGGGCTGGCGCTCGCCGTCAACGCCGCGGGCGGGAACGTCGGCGTGAGCATCATCCAGCTCGGGCTGCCGGTCTTGGTCGGTGCCGGCGGCCTGTACGGGCTGGTGTCCGCGAGCCCCGGCGGCGTCGACCTCGCCCGCGCCGGCTACGTCTGGGCAGCGCTGGGGCTGCTCGCCGCCGCCGGCGCGTGGTTCTTCATGAACAACCTGTCGGTGTCGCTGTCGTCGTTCCGCGTGCAGATTTCGGTGGTGCGGCGCAAGCACACCTGGATCGTGTCCTGGCTCTACGTCGGTACGTTCGGATCGTTCATCGGGTTCTCGGCCGCGTTCCCGCTGCTGATCGGACTGCAGTTCCCGGGTGTCGAGGTGGCCGACGTGACGTTCCTCGGCGCCCTGGTCGGATCGGCCGCACGTCCGGTGGGCGGCTGGCTGGCGGACCGGCTCGGCGGCGCCCGCGTCACACTGTGGAACTTCGCGGCGATGGCCGCCGGCACGGTCATGGTGATCGTCGCGGTGAACCGTGCGGCGTGGCCGCTGTTCCTCGGCTCGTTCCTGGTCGTGTTCGTGACCACCGGGATCGGCAACGGTTCGACGTTCCGGATGATCCCGATGATCTTCCAGCGGCAGGCGCTCGCGGCGGTACCCGGGGCTACCGGTACGCAGCGCGACGCGGCGCTCGCCCGCGGGCGCACGGAGGCGGCCGCCGCGATCGGGCTGTCGTCGGCCGCGGGCGCCTTCGGCGGGTTCGTCGTGGTGGCGACGTTCGGCGTCCTGGGGCTGGTCAACGACGGTGGCGTGCCGCCGGACGTGATCGCCACGGCGTTCGCGATCTTCCTCGGCTTCTACGTCACGTGCGTGGCCCTGACCTGGTGGCACTACACCCGCCGCAGCGTGCTGATCCAGCGAGCGCCGAACCTGTCGTCGGCGGACGTCTGACGGCGACGGCGCCGCCGGCCGCACCGACTCGGAAGGTGGACCGTGCGTGCCAATTATTGCGGACGTTACGTCGGGGAGTCGGCCGTGAAACGGCGGCTGCCCACTGTGGAGGGCATGGCCCCGACACCCGCCGACAGCGCCGCGGGCACCCATTGCCCGTACTGCGCGCTGCAGTGCGGCATGATGCTCACCGCGTCGGACGCCGCGCCCCCGGTGGAGGTCACGCCGCTGGACTTCCCCACCAACCGGGGCGGGCTGTGCCGGAAGGGCTGGACCGCGGCCGAGCTGCTGGACTCGCCGGACCGGTTGACGACGCCGCTGCTGCGCTCGCGCCCGTCCGACCGCACCGCGCCGTTCGTCCCGGTCGGATGGGACGAGGCGCTCGACGCGGTGGCCACCGTGCGTGCGCTGGCGGACGCGGCCCGGCACCGGGGCGCGGTGATCCTCACCGCCCGTGGCGCCGAACAGCAGAGCAAGGGCACCGACACCGTCAGTGCGCTGATCAACCTGGCACTCGCGCTCGGGCTGCCGGGGTGCCCGCGCAGCGGATTCGGATGTGTCACCGGGCAGGGCAACGGGCAGGGCGGCCGTGAGCACGGGCAGAAGTCCGACCAACTACCCGGCTACCGCAGCATCGACGATCCCGCCGCCCGCGCGCACGTCGCCGCGGTGTGGGGTGTCGACCCGGCCACGTTGCCGGGCCGTGGGCCGTCCGCGTACGAGCTGATCGAGCGGCTCGGCACACCCGGCGGGCCGCGGTCGCTGTTGGTGCACGGCACCAACGTGGCGGTGTCGTCGCCGAGCGGGCGCCGGGTGGCTCGCCGTCTCGCCGCGCTCGACCAGCTGGTGGTGTGCGACGTGGTGATGTCCGAGACGGCGGCGCTGGCCGACGTCGTGCTGCCGGTCACCCAGTGGGCCGAGGAGGACGGAACGATGACCAACCTCGAGGGTCGCGTCATCCGCCGCCGCAAAGTCGTCAACCCGCCACCGGGCGTGCGCACGGAATTGGAAATTCTAGCGGTGCTGGCAGATCGGCTGGGCCACGGCGACCGGTTCCCGGCCGACCCGGATACCGTCTTCGACGAGCTGCGCCGCGCCAGCGCCGGCGGCACCGCCGACTACGCCGGCATCACGTGGCGGCGTGTCGACGACGAGGACGGCGTCTTCTGGCCGTGCCCGTCGCCGGAGCACCCGGGGACGCCGCGGCTGTTCGCCGACGGGTTCCCGACACCGGACGGGCGGGCCGTCTTCGTCGCGGTCGAGCACCGGCCGGTGGCCGAGGACGTCGACGACACCTACCCGCTGTACCTCACCACCGGGCGGGTCCTGCAGCAGTACCAGAGCGGCGCCCAGACCCGGCGGGTCCCGTCGCTCGCCGGCAGCGCCGACGGCCCGCACGTGGAGATGCACCCGGATCTCGCCGAGCGCACCGGAGTCGTCGAGGGCGGCACGGTGCGGGTGGTGAGCCGGCGCGGCGACGCGGTGGGCACCGTCCGGGTCACCACGTCGATCCGCGCCGACACCGTGTTCATGCCGTTCCACTGGGGCGGTCTCCAGGCGGTCAACCGGGTGACGAACCCTGCACTCGATCCGGTGTCGCGGATGCCGGAGTTCAAGGTGTGCGCGGTCCGGCTCGAAGCCGGTGGACGACCAGCGGACGACGGGAGCGACGGATGACCCGGATCGTCGTCGTCGGCAACGGCATGGCCGGTGCCCGGTTCGTGCAGGAGCTGCGTGCGCGCGACTCCGGACAACGGTTCCGGGTCACCGTCCTGGGCGCCGAGCCCGACGCCGCCTACAACCGGGTGCTGCTGTCGTCGGTGCTGGCCGGATCACTCTCCCCGGAACAGGCCGAGACCGTCCCGTCGGCCTGGTACGCGGCGGAGGACGTGGAGCTGCGCACCGGTGTGGAGGTCGCGCGGATCGACCGGCGGCGCCGGCGGGTGCTCACCACCGCCGGAGAGCACGTCGACTACGACCACCTCGTGCTCGCCACCGGTAGCCGCGCCTGGGTGCCGCCGCTGCCCGGGCTCGTCGGCGACGACGGCGAGCTGGACCCGGACGTGGCGGTCTTCCGCACCATGCGGGACTGCCGCGACATCCTGGCCAGGATCGCCGGCGTGCGCAGAGCCGTCGTGCTCGGCGGCGGGCTGCTCGGGTTGGAGGCCGCACGTGGGCTGGCCGGCCGCGGCGTCGACGTCGAGGTCGTGCACGCGGCCGACCGGTTGATGGAGCGCCAGCTGGACCTCGACGCCGGGCGGGTGCTGGCCCGCACGTTGCGCGCCCTGGGCGTCCGCGTCCGCGTCGGTGCCCAGGCGCTGGCATACGAGGACGGCCCGGACGGCCGCGTGCTCCGGCTCGACGACGGCGACGGGACCCTCGACGTACCGGCCGACCTGCTCGTCGTGGCCTGCGGTGTGCGTCCGAACGCCGCGCTGGCCCGGGCCGCCGGCGTCGGCGTCGACCGCGCCGTCGTCGTCGACGACCGGCTGGCCACCAGTGACCCGCGCATCCACGCGATCGGCGAGTGCGCCCAGCACGCCGGGCAGGTCTACGGGCTGGTGGCCCCGGCCTGGGAGCAGGCCACCGTGCTCGCCGACGTCATCGCCGGCGGTCCGGCGCGCTACGGCGGATCGCGGATCGTCACCCGGCTCAAGGCCGCCGACGTCGACCTGGCCGCGATGGGCGACACGAACGTCGACGACCTGGACGACGAGCTCGAGGTGCTGCGCTTCGCCGACCCGGTGCGCGGTACGTACCAGAAGGTGATCATTCGGGGTGACCGCGTGACCGGGGCGATCATGCTCGGCGGGCCGGAGACCGTCGGCACGGTCACCCAGCTGTTCGACCGGGCGTCTCCGGTGCCACCCGACCGGCGCACGCTGATCTTCCCCGGTGTCCGCGACGCCGGGGCCGGCGGGGCCGGCGGAACTGCCGAACCCGCCGAGCTGCCGGACGAGCACACGGTGTGCCGCTGCAACGGCGTGTCCTGCGGGCAGATCCGCGCGGCGGCCGCGGACGGCGCCGGCACCGTGGCGGACGTCGCCACCACGACCCGTGCCACCACCGGGTGCGGCGGCTGCCGCGGCGACGTCGCCGCCGTGCTCGCCGCCGCGACCCAATCGACCCCGACCGTGGAGGTGCCCGCATGACACCGCACACGAACGTCCCACCCGCCCGCGACCTCGTCGTGGTCGGCAACGGGATGGTGGGCCAGCGCCTCGTCGAGGCCGTCCGCGAACGGGACCCGGAACGGCGGTGGCGGATCACCGTCCTCGGCGAGGAGAGCCGGGCCGCCTACGACCGGGTGGCGCTGACGTCGTACCTGACCGGCACGACAGCCGACGAGCTCGGGCTGGTGCCGGAGGGGTGCTACGACGAGCACTGCGTCCTGCACCTCGGTGACGCGGCGCAGGACATCGACCGTGTCGCGCGCACCGTGACGACGGCTTCCGGGCGCACGGTCGGCTATGACGCGCTGGTCCTGGCCACCGGGTCGGTGCCGTTCGTGCCGCCGGTGCCGGGTGCGGGCGCCGACGGCTGCTTCGTCTACCGGACACTGGACGACCTGGACAAGATCCGCGAGCGGGCGGGCCGGGTCGGCTCGGGTGTCGTGGTCGGCGGCGGGCTGCTCGGGTTGGAGGCCGCGAACGCGCTGCACTCGCTCGGGGCCGACACCACCGTCGTGGAGTTCGCGCCGCGGCTGATGCCCGCGCAGGTCGACCAGGGCGGTGGCGAGGTGTTGCGCCGCCGGATCGAGGGCCTGGGGCTCACCGTGCGGGTGGCGACCGCGACCGAACGGCTCGAGCCGCTGGACGACGGTGGCCTGCGGATGGTGTTCGCCGACGGCGACGTGCTGGACACCGGGATGGTCGTGTTCTCGGCCGGCATCCGCCCGCGTGACGGCCTGGCCCGGGCCGCCGGGCTGGAGCTGGGTCCGCGCGGCGGCGTCGCGGTCGACTCCGGCTGCCGGACCTCCGACCCGGCGGTGTGGGCGGTCGGCGAGTGCGCCGTCGTCGACGGGTCCGGCTACGGGCTGGTCGCGCCCGGGTACGAGATGGCCGAGGTGGTCGCCGACCGGCTGCTGGGCGGCAGCGCGACCTTCGGCGAGTCCGACACGTCGACCAAGCTGAAACTGCTCGGCGTCGACGTGGCCAGCTTCGGCGACGCGCACGCGGCGACGCCGGACGCGCTGGAGGTCGTCTACGCGGACCCGGTCGGCGGTGTGTACAAGAAGCTGGTGGTGACCGACGACGCGTCGCAGCTGCTCGGCGGGGTGCTGGTGGGGGACGCGTCGGCGTACGCGGCGCTGCGCACCATGGTCGGCGAGCCGCTGACGGACACACCGGAACAGCTGCTGACGGCGGGCCCGCAGGTGTCCGGGCTCGACGACGCCGCGCAGGTCTGTTCCTGCCAGAACGTCACCGCCGGCACGATCCGCGCGGCGATCCACGACGAGGCGTGCCACGACGTCGCCGCGGTGAAGGGGTGCACCCGCGCCGGCACCACGTGCGGAAGCTGCGTGCCGTTGATCAAGACGTTGCTGGCGCAGTCCGGGGCCGCGGCGAGCAATGCGCTGTGTGAGCACTTCGAGCTCAGCCGCGCGGAGCTGTTCGACGTGGTGCGCGCCACCGGGCTGCGCACGTTCAGCGAGATCATCGCCCGGCACGGCAGCGGCCGCGGCTGCGACATCTGCAAGCCCGCCGTCGCGTCCATCCTGGCCAGCCTCGGCACCGGGCACATCCTGGACGGCGAGCAGGCGACGTTGCAGGACACCAACGACAGGTTCCTGGCCAACATCCAGCGCAACGGGACGTACTCGGTCGTGCCCCGGGTGCCCGGCGGCGAGCTGACGCCCGAGGCGCTGATCACGATCGGCGAGGTGGCCCGTGACTTCGGGCTGTACTCCAAGATCACCGGCGGGCAGCGCATCGACCTGTTCGGCGCGCGGGTGGAGCAGCTGCCCGCGATCTGGCGCCGGCTCGTCGACGCCGGGTTAGAGTCCGGGCACGCCTACGGCAAGGCGCTGCGGACGGTGAAGTCGTGCGTCGGGTCGACCTGGTGCCGCTATGGCGTGCAGGACTCCACCTCGCTGGCGATCATGCTGGAGACGCGCTACCGGGGGCTGCGCGCGCCGCACAAGATCAAGGCCGGGGTGTCCGGCTGCGCCCGCGAGTGCGCCGAGGCCCGCAGCAAGGACGTCGGCGTCATCGCCACCGAGAACGGCTGGAACCTCTACGTCGGCGGCAACGGCGGCTTCCGGCCCCGGCACGCCGACCTGTTCGCCTCCGACCTCACGACGGATCGGCTGGTTGTCCTCGTCGACCGCCTTTTGATGTTCTACGTCCGGACCGCCGACCGGCTGCAGCGCACGGCCGCCTGGCTGGAGGCGCTGGGGGACGAGCACGGCGACGGGCTGGCATACTTGCACCGGGTCCTGGTCGACGACGACCTCACGATCTGCGCCGACCTCGATGCCGCCGTGCAGCGGCACGTCGGCTCGTACACTGACGAATGGGCTGCTGTCCTCGACGACGAGGAGAAGCTCAAGCGCTTCGTCTCGTTCGTCAACGCACCCGGTACGCCCGACCCGAGCATCCGATTCGTCACCGAGCGGGGGCAGATCCGCCCGACCGCTGCCGATGACGACACGGCGGCACCGGTCACCGTGGCCGGACCGACGCTGGAGGTGGTCCGCCGATGACATCCGGAACCGTCACCGCGCCCGCCCGCACCTGGACGGCGGTGTGCGGCTACGACGACCTGGTGCCCGAGTCCGGGGCGCCGGCCCTGGTCGGCACGGACCAGGTGGCCGTCTTCCGCACCCACGACGGTGCGGTGTACGCGCTGTCCAACCACGACCCGTTCTCCACCGCGAGCGTGCTCTCGCGCGGGATCGTCGGCTCGCGCGACGGCGTGCCCACGGTCGCGTCGCCGATGCACAAGCAGGTGTTCGACCTGCGTACCGGCGCGTGCCTGGACGACCCGGAGGTTCGGGTGACGGTGTATCCGGTGCGTGTGCGTGCCGGCCGCGTCGAGGTGGGGTCCGCGTGACAGCGGTGCGCGACACCGTCGACGGCCCCCGGTCCGATGCGTCCGCGCCGCTGGAGGGGTTCACGGTCGCCGTGACCGCCGCGCGGCGGCGCGAGGAGCTGGGGTCGTTGCTCGAACGCCGTGGCGCCCGGGTGGTCCAGGCCCCGGCGATCCGGATCGTTCCGCTGGACGACGACGCCGAACTGCTGGCGGCCACGCGGGACTGTGTCCAGCGGCCGCCGGACATCGCCGTCGCGACCACCGGCATCGGCTTCCGCGGCTGGATGGAGGCCGCGGACGGATGGGACCTCGGTGAAAGCCTGCGCGACCGGTTGTCCGGGGCGACCCTGCTCGCGCGTGGGCCCAAGGCCCGCGGTGCCGTCCGCGCCGCGGGACTCACCGACCACTGGTCGCCGGAGTCCGAATCGTCTGCGGAGGTCCTCGAGTACCTGCTGGAACGCGACCTCGACGGGCGGCGGGTCGCGGTCCAGTTGCACGGCGAGCCGTTGCCGGACTTCACCGACGCGCTCGAAGCGGCCGGTGCGGAGGTCGTGCCGCTCCCGGTCTACCGATGGGAGCTGCCCGAGGACGTCACGCCGCTGGCCCGGCTGGTCGAGTCGGTGGCCGCGCACCAGGTCGACTGCGTCGTGTTCACCAGCGCTCCGGCCGTGGCCAGCCTGCTCGAGCTGGGCGAGCGGGCCGGGCTGGCCGACGAGGTCGACGCCGCCTTCCGCACCGGTGCCGTGATGCCCGCCTGCGTCGGACAGGTGACCGCCTCGCGACTGGAACGTGCCGGCATCACGACGGTGCAGCCGCGTCGCGCTCGCATCGGTGCGCTGGTGCGTGAGGTGGCCGGCGAACTTCCGGCACGCTGCCGCACGATCCGCGCCGCCGGGCACGACGTCCAGCTGCGCGGGCACGCCGTCGTCGTCGACGGTGACGTGTGCGAGCTCGCGCCGGCGCCGATGGCCGTGATGACCGCGCTGGCCCGGCGCCCCGGCGTCGTCGTGTCCCGCGCCGACCTGCTGGCCGTGCTGCCCGGTGGAGGTTCCGACGAGCACGCCGTCGAGATGGCGGTCACCCGGCTGCGCGGCGCCGTGGGCGCACGGGTCGTCCAGACTGTGGTGAAGCGCGGGTACCGGCTGGCGTACGAGCCGGAGGCTGGCGAGAAGGACGGGGCCTGAGCGGCGGACGGCGGGGTGACGAGAGGGGATGAGCGGTGTGATCGGACACGTGGCGATCGTCGGCGGCGGTCCGGGTGATCCCGGGCTGCTGACACTGCGCGGCTTCGACCTGCTGAAACAGGCCGACGTCGTGCTGGTCGACCGGCTGGCGCCGCACGAGCTCCTGGAGGGGCTGCGCCCGGACGTCGAGATCGTGGACGTCGGGAAGGCGCCGCACAAGCAGCGGCGCAGCCAGGAAGAGATCGAGGAGCTGATGCTCGAGCGTGCCCGTGCCGGGAAACGGGTGGTCCGGCTCAAGGGCGGCGATCCGTACGTGTTCGGCCGCGGCTCGGAAGAGGCCGCGGCATGCGCGCGGGCAGGCGTCGCGTACGAGCTGGTGCCCGGCGTCACCAGCGCCACCGCGGTGCCGGGGCTGGCCGGGATCCCGGTCACCCAGCGCGGCGTCACCCAGGAGGTCACGCTCGTCAGCGGGCACGCGCACCCGGACGATCCGGGCAGCACCGTCGACTGGGAACGCCTTGGTGCCGGCGGCGGCACGGTCGTCGTGCTCATGGGCGTGACCCACCTGCCGGTGATCGCCGAACGGCTGGTGCGCGGTGGCCGTCCGGAACAGACGCCGGTGGCGGTGGTCAGGGATGTCGCCGGCGCGTCCGCCCAGCTCGTCACCGCGACGCTGGCGACGGTCGCCGAGGCCGCGCGCGAGGTGAGACCGCCGGCGATCATCGTCGTCGGCGACGTCGTCGCTGAGGCGCGGTCTCTGTGACGGACGCCGGTGTGTTGGTCGCGGTGGCGCACGGGACGCGCGACCCGGACGGTCCGGTCGTGCTGGAACAGCTGCTCGACGATGTACGGCGACGGCTGCCGGACGTGGACGTGCGCGTCGGCTACGTCGACGTGATCGAGCCGACGCTCGAGGACGTCCTGGCCACGGTCGGCGAGGACGCCGTCGTCGTGCCGATGTTCCTCGCCTCCGGCTACCACGTCCGCGTGGACGTGCCGGACGCCGTCAAGGCCACCGGCGGGACCGCCGTCGTGACGCCCGCCCTCGGACCGGACGACGCCGTGGTCGAGGCGGTCGCGGCGCGGCTTCGTGCCGCCGGCGACCTGCCGGACGCGGTCGTGATGGCCGCCGCCGGGTCGTCGGACGCCGACGCGCTCGCGGAGGTCGAGACGGCCGGCCGGCGGCTCGGAGCGTTGCTGGACCGCGAGGTCGTCGTCGGGTACGTGACGACCGCGTCTCCGTCGGTCGGCGAAGCGGTGGCGTCGCTGCGCGCCTCGGGTGCGGCGAGCGTCGGCGTGGCGTCGTACCTGCTGGCGCCGGGGCTGTTCCAGCGTCGGCTCGACGGCGTCGGTGCGGACCTCGTGGCGCCGCCCATCGGGCCGCACGAACGCGTCGTCGACCTGATCGTCGAGAGATTCAGTGCGCAGCGGGGTGTACGTTGAGCTCATCAGCTGCGGCCGACGTGTGAACGGGGCCCGGTGTGGTTCCCGTGGGGGAGCGCCGATGACCACCGTCGACGCCCGTGCCCGGGCTCGCGTGGCATTCGAGCACCAGGCATGGGGTGAGGCATACGAACAGCTGACCGCCGCCGATCGGCACACAGCTCTCGGACCCGACGATCTCGAACGGCTCGCACTGGCCGCGCATCTGACGGGCCGGATGGAGAAGGCGGCCGACGGTTGGGAACGGGCGCATCAGGTATTCGTGGCGCACGGAGAGACCGCTCGAGCCGTGCGATGCGCGTTCTGGCTCGGCATGACGTTGTTCCTCCGGGGTCACCATGCGCGCGGCGGTGGCTGGATGGCTCGTGGCCGGCGACTCCTGGAGGAGATGCCGGCGGATTCGGTCGAGCGCGGGTACCTGATGGTTCCCACGGCACTGCAAGCCCTCGGCAGTGGCGACCCGGCCGCTGCGTCCACATTGTTCGCCGCGGTCAGCGACATCGCAGACCGGTTCGGCGACCCGGATCTCGTCGCGCTCGGCCGACTCGGCCGGGGCCAGTCCTTGGTGACGATGGGTCAGGCGTCCGAAGGCGTCGCCCTGCTCGACGACGCGATGCTCACGGTCACGACCGGCGACGTGTCCCCGCTCGCAGCCGGGATCGTGTACTGCGCGGTGATCATCGCGTGCAGGGACATCTTCGATCTGCGCCGGGCGCAGGAATGGACAGCAGCGCTGAGTCGCTGGTGTGCCGAACAGCCCGATCTCAAGCCCTATCGCGGCCAGTGCCTCGTGCACCGTTCGGAGATCATGCAGCTGCGCGGTGAGTGGTCGGACGCCATGGCCGAGGTGCAGGAGGCTTGTGCGCACCTGGCCGACCCGCCGGGCGACCCGGTCATGGGGTCGGCCATGTACCAGCAGGGCGAGTTGTTACGGCTACGCGGCGAGTTCACGAAGGCTGAGGCGGCCTACCGCGAGGCAGGCAACTGGGGACATGCGGCCCAGCCAGGGCTGGCGTTGCTGCGGCTGGCTCAGGGACGCGGGAGTGACGCGGAAGCGGCGATCCGCCGGGTCATCGACGAGGCCACCGGGCCCGTGGAGCGGGCCAGGGTGCTGTCGGCATACGTCGAGATCATGCTCGCCGGCGGCCACGTCGAGGCCGGACGCTCAGCGGCCGACGAGCTGGCGGCGACAGCCGAGGCGTTCGCCACGCCGTACCTGCGTGCCGTGGCCGGATACGCCCAGGGAGCGGTGCTGCTGACCGAAGGCGACGCGACTGCTGCAGGCAGTGTGCTCCGCGAGTCCTGGACATCGTGGTGCGAGCTCGGGGCACCGTACGAAGCGGCGCGAGCGCGGGCGTTGATCGGGGTCGTCTGCCTCCGGATGGGCGACACCGACAGTGCGAGTGTGGAGTGCGACGGCGCGCGTCGGGTGTTCGAGGAGCTGTCCGCCGTGCCTGACCTCGCGAGACTGGAGGCGCTGTTCCGGCCGGCGGCGACCGGGAGTTCGCTGACCAGCCGCGAGGTCGAGGTGCTCGGGTTGGTGGCGACCGGGATGACGAATCAGCAGATCGCTGCCGAGTTGGTCATCAGCGAGCACACCGTCCGCCGGCACGTGCAGAACATCTTCGGCAGGCTCGGCCTCAGCTCCCGGGCGGCCGCAACCGCCTATGCCTATCGGCACGGCCTGCTCTGACGAGCCCTGGTACGAACGGACCACGCCGAGCGTGCGCCACGTTGGTACCAGCGTGCGATGACGGTGGTGCCGGTCCGCCATAGCGTCGGTGACCACTGAGTTCGTGGCCCGAGGAGGCGTGGGATGAGCAGGCGGACACAGGAGCACGAGCGGCACACCCACTCCGCCGAGGTCCACCAGGCCTACGAGCGGGTGGTGGCCGCAGCCGAGGTCGACAGCCGATATGTCGAGGTGAGCGGCCGGCAGGTCCATCTTCTGGAGAAGGGCACCGGGCCCCCGCTGGTGCTTCTGCACGGCACCGCAGGCACGGCAGGGTTCATGCTGCCGTTGCTGAACGAGCTCCACGGGGTCCGCGTGCTGGCCCCCGATCGGCCGGGAAACGGGCTGAGCGACCCGATCGACCTCGCGCGGCGTCGCTACCGAGAGACCACGGTCGCGTGGCTCGACCGTCTGCTCGACACCCTCGAGCTGGAGACCACCGCGCTGGCGGGTCACTCCGGAGGCGCGATGTGGGCGCTGTGGTACGCCCTGGCTCACCCGGAGCGCGTCACTCGCCTCGTGCTGATCGGCCCACCCGCCGTGCCGAAGACGCGCCTCGCGCTGCCGATCCGGCTGGCCGCCACGTTCGGCGTGGGGGAATTGCTGCCGCGGTTGGTGCCACCCAGCCCGAAGTCGACCCTGCGGTTCGCGCACCATGCGGCCCGGGAGAAGGAGACCCTCGCCGAGTACCCGGACCAGATCGCGCTGATGGTTGCCGAGGGCCGGGACCCGACCACCGCGGCCGTCGGCAGGGCGGAGCTGCGTGCGGTGACCTCACCGTTCGGCCTGCTGTGGCCCTCCGGGATCCCGGGTCGTTCACGCGTGCGGCCCGACGAGCTGCACCGGGTGGTCGTGCCGACACTGATGGTGTGGGGTGAACGGGACCCGCTCGGCGACGCTTCGGTCGCGCGCACGGTGACCGAGCTGATCCCAGGTGCGCGACTGGTGGTGCTGCCCACCGGCCACGGGCCGTGGCTGGGGCAACCCGCGCGGACCGCCGAGACGATCGGTGAATTCCTGCGCTGACGCCGTTATCCGGAGGGCGTCGTACGGTTGACCCGCTGGCCGGCCGGGAGCGGTTCGTTGTGGACGACCACGTCGAACTCGCCGCGGATCTCGATGCGTCTGGCGTCACCGTCGGCGGCCTCGAGTGCGTGCGACCAGACGGTGGGGTCGACGCGGAGGACGGTCATGTCGGAGCCGGACTTGTTGGCCACCTGGCTACCGTACGCCTCTGCCCGGCGACGGCTCAGGCGGCATGCCGGGAGAGCACCCGCGCCAGCGCGTCGACGGCGAGGTCGATCTCGTCCCGGCTGACGACCAGCGGCGGTGCGAGCCGGATGCTCGACCCGTGGGTGTCCTTGACCAGGACGCCTTCGTCCAGCAGCGCCTCGCTTGCCGCGCGGCCGGTCATCAGATCGGGGTCGATGTCCACGCCGGCCCACAGCCCGCGGCCGCGGACCGCGACCACACCGTGGCCGACCAGTTCGCGCAGCCGCGCGTGCAGGTGCTCGCCGAGCTCCGCGGCACGACGCTGCCACGTGCCGGTGGCCAGCATGCCGACCACGGCCAGCCCGGCGGCACACGCCAGCGGGTTGCCACCGAAGGTGCTGCCGTGCTCGCCGGGGTGGATGACGTCCAGCACGGCGTGGTCGCCGACCACCGCCGACACCGGGACGATGCCACCGCCCAGCGCCTTGCCCAGCAGGTACAGATCAGGGACGACGTTCTCGTGCTCGCAGGCGAAGGTCGTTCCGGTGCGCCCGAGCCCGGACTGGATCTCGTCGGCGACCAACAGCACGTTGCGGGCGTCACAGAGCTGGCGCACCTTCGACAGGTACCCGTCCGGCGGGACGACGACCCCCGCTTCGCCCTGGATCGGTTCGATCAGCACCGCGACCGTCGTGTCGTCGATCGCGTCGGCGACGGCTGCCGCGTCACCGTACGGAACCACCCGGAAACCGGGCGTGTACGGACCGAAGTGGGTACGCGCCTCGGGATCGGTCGAGAAGCTCACCACGCTGATGGTGCGGCCGTGGAAGTTTCCCTCGGCGACGACGATGGTCGCGCGGTCCTCGGGCACGCCCTTGACCTCGTAGCCCCACTTCCGTGCGACCTTGAGTCCGGTCTCGACGGCCTCGGCGCCGGTGTTCATCGGCAGCACGAGGTCCTTGCCCGCGAGCTCGCCGAGCTCGCGGGCGAACGGGCCGAGCTGGTCGTGATGGAACGCGCGGCTGGTCAGCGTCAGCCGGTCGAGCTGTTCACGTACGGCCGCCACGATGTCCGGGTGCCGGTGCCCGAAGTTCAGGGCCGAGTAGGCCGCCAGGCAGTCGAGGTAGCGACGGCCGTCGACGTCGGTGACCCAGGCGCCCTCGGCTTCGGCGGCGACGACCGGGAGCGGATGGTAGTTGTGCGCCGTGACGCGCTCGGTCAGCGTGATGAGCTCGTCGGTGCGGCCGGTGTGAACGGTCACGGGTGCTCCTCGTCGGTGGTGGATGCGGGGATGATCGCGGGAGCCGGGCGGTGCAGTTCCAGTGTCGCGCACTTCACGCCACCGCCGGCTTTCAACAGCTCGGACACGTCGACCGGGACCGGCTCGAACCCGACGGCGGCGACGGCGCCGGCGAGGTCGCGCGCCTGCTCGGCGAGGACGACGTGGCGGCCGTCGCTGACCGCGTTCAGGCCGAGCACCAGCGCGTCCTGCTCGGTCGCGACGACGGCGTCCGGGTACATCTCGGCGAGCAGCTCCCGGCTGTGCGGCGCGAACGCCGGCGGGTAGTAGGCGATCGTGGTCGCGTCCAGCACCGCGAGTGCGGTGTCCAGGTGGTAGAAGCGCGGGTCGACGAGCTCGAGGGGCACGACCGGCACGCCGAACGTCGCCTCGAGGTCGGCGTGCGCGGCCGGGTCGGAACGGAACCCGGCGCCGGCGAGGATGCGGGTGCCGGCCCAGGCGAAGTCACCCTCGCCCTCGTTGACGGCGGTGGGTGCGTGCACGGTGACGCCGGCGTTCTCCAGCCAGCTCCGGTGCGCCGGAGCTTCCGGCTCTCGCACCAGCTCTCTGAACCGCGCGCCGAGCGCGTGGTCACCGACCACGAACGACCCGTTCGCCGCGAACACCATGTCGGGCAGGCCGGGGAGCGGGTCGAGGACGCGCACGCGGTGCCCGAGGCGCTCGTACACGTCGCGGAGATCGCGCCACTGCCGGTAGGCGAGGTCCCGGTCCACCGGGCGCGCCGGATCCATCCACACGTTGATCGCGTACTGCACGTCGAAGTGCTCGGGCGGGCACATGACGTAGTCGCGCACGGTCGCGGAGCGGGGTGCTGTCGGGGCTGCGGAACCGCTGGTCAGCGGTGGTGTTGCATACACGGTCACAGCAGCAAAGGTAGGGCAGCGGGAGGCTGCGCATCGATACCGTTCCATTGCGCTCATACAGGCAGAACGTTGCGTCTGAAGGCGTTGTACGAACGAATTGTTGCGTCGACTGACGCCAGGCCGTCGTGCTCGGTGTCAAGCCACGGCGAAACCGGTGACATCGGGCATCGCGTGCCCGCCCGCGCCGTCGTCGTCGACGTCCAGCACCGCGATGACGGCCGACGTGGGCAGCGGGGCGTAGACGTGCGGGAACGGCTCGGCTGCGCCGTCGAGGCTCTCCCAGCGGACCTCTATGCCCTGCGACGTCAGGGTGTCGAGGTCCACGACCAGGACCACCAGATCCGCCGACGGCAGATCCGCGTAGGCCATGGCGGCGACGCGCGGCAGTTGTGCCGACGTCGAGGCGTGCACGAACCCGGTGTCGGCGACGGTGGCGTCGCGGGTCGACCACCGATACGTGCCGTCGAGCCGGGCGGCTTCCCAGTCCGAGCGCTTCGCGAGGTGCAGGATCCGGCGCATGACGGCACGGTACCGGCCGTCCGGTCGCGCGCAACGAAGCTGCCGTGAGTGCCGCTGAATCCGGCGGATCGTTGAGTGAGTGTGCCGCGAAGGGACAGAATCTTCCGGTGACCCTCGATGCTCTGGACGAGCAGATCGTCCGTGCCCTGCTGGTGGACGGGCGGGCCAGCTACGGAGCCATCGGCGCCAAGGTCAACCTGTCGGCGCCGGCGGTGAAGCGACGCGTCGACCGCCTCCGAGCCCGCGGCGTGGTCACCGGATTCACCGCACGCGTCGAGCCCTCCGCGATCGGCTGGAGCACCGAGGCCTATGTCGAGCTGTTCTGCAACCGGCGCACGTCGGGCGCGGAGATCCTCGAGCGGACACGGACCTACCCCGAGGTCGTGGAGGCCTTCACCGTCACCGGCGACGCGGACGCGCTGTTGCACGTGTTCGCGGGCGACATGCAGCACTTCGAGCGGGTGCTGACGCAGATCTCCGCCGAACCGTTCGTCGCCCGCACGCGCAGCGTCATCGTGCTGTCGTCGCTGCTGCGGAGGAGCCAGACCCCGCGTGAAGGCGACACCGACGCGTGACATCCGTCCCAGGCGATTCCGGTGGATGACGCGCACCCTCCCCCGGACGCCCTGCCACCGCCTCGCAAGTCGGCGGACGAGAAGGTGTAGCGCACAGACATTGGCAAGAATGACAACGACGTAGTTCGTCAAGGCGACACGCCGAATAGTTGGTGAAAATTCTGTGACTGGTGTTCCGTCACGGGACTCTGGTGGCTAGGCTCCCTTCCTGTGGCAGTTGTGACGGGGGAGGTTGACGATGCGCAGGGGAGTCATCGCAGGGCTGGCGACCGGCGCACTCATGACCGGGGTGCTGACCCCGGCCGCTGACGCCGCCCCTGCTGACGGCCCGTCGTATCCCACCGAGCAGGATCTGCAGGACGCGCGCGACGCGCAGACGGCCGCGGGCCGGACGGTGGCCACGCTCGAAGCGCGGCTCGACGACCTCGCCGCGCGCGCCGACCAGCTGCACGTCCGCGTCGCGCGTGCGGTCGAGCGGTACAACGGCGCCCGCGTGCGGCTGGCCGAGGCCGAGGACGCGGCAGCCGAGGCGAAGGACCGGGCAGCGAGGAAGGACGCGGCTGCCGAGCGCGCGCGGGTCGAGCTCGGCCGGATGGCCGCGGCGTCGTACAGCCGCGGCGGAGAGCTGTCCACGGTCGGCATGCTGCTGGGGGCCACGGACGGGTCCGCCCTGTACGACCGGGCCGCCGCGCTGCGGTCCGTCACCGGATCGCACGCCGGGATGTACCGGCGGGCGGCCGACGCCGAGGCAGCCGCCGAACGTGCCGCCGCCCAGGCAGCGGAAGCGGTGGAGCAGCAAGAGCAGGCGGCCGAGGCCGCACGGGCCGCCCGCGCGGACGCCCAAGCCGCCGTCACCGAGCAGGAGCGCACGCTCGCCGCCGTCGAGGCCGAACGCGACGCGGCCCTGGACCAGCTGGCGGCGGCCCGGGGCACCACTGCAGAGCTGGAACGCCGCCGGCAGGAGGCCCTGGCGGCGCGCGAGGCCGCGGAACGCGAGCGTGAAGAACGCGAGAACGCGACCCCGTCACCGGAGCCGCCGGGCGAGACGCCCGAGACACCCGAGACGCCTGAGGCGACGGCCGAGCCGGAGCCGACGGCAGACCCCACCACGCCGCCGCCGTCCCGGACACCGACGTCCACGCCGGAGCCGAGCCGTACGCCAGACCCCGAGCCTTCGGAACCCGAGCCTCCGGAAACCGAACCCGAACCCGATCCGGAGCCGAGCCGCACGCCAGACCCCGAGCCACCCGAGCCGGACCCCGAGCCCCCGGAACCCGATCCGGACCCGGAGCCCGATCCGGACCCGGACCCACCGGCTTCGGGGGCCGCAGCAGCGGTCGACTATGCGTACGCCCAGCTCGGCAAGCCCTACGAGTGGGGTGCCGACGGGCCGGACTCGTTCGACTGCTCCGGGCTGACCATGCGCGCCTGGGAGGCCGGCGGGGTGAGCCTGCCGCACTGGAGCGTCGCGCAGGCGCAGCAGACGTCCCGGGTGTCCTACGCGGACCTGCGTCCGGGCGACCTGATCTTCTGGTCGGACAACGGGCAGACCTCCGGTGTGTACCACGTGGGGTTGTACGTCGGCGACGGTCAGATGATCCACGCGCCGAGAGAGGGCAAGCCCGTCGAGGTGCAGGACGTCTTCTACTGGGTGGACCCGGCGTTCTACGGCCGCGTGCGATAGTCGAGGTAGACGACGCCGTTGCCGAAGCGGCGCTCGTCCACCAGATCGAGATCGAGGCGGGCGCCGTCGGGCAGCGCCCGGGTGCCGCCACCGACCACCACCGGGTTCACGAACAGGCGGCATTCGTCGACGAGCCCGGTCCGGATGGCGTGACCGGCGATCTCGGCTCCGCCGATGCTGAGGTTGTGGGCGGTGCTCGCCTTCAGCCGCCGGACGGTCGCCGCGTCGAACGTCCGCTCGATCCGCGTTCTCGTGGTGGACACCGCCTCGAGCGTCCCGGAGAAGACGATCTTGTCGGCGGCCTGCCACACCTGCGCGAAGTCGCGCATCAGCGGCGATTGGTCGGCGAGTGTCTGGTCGGTCTCCCAGACGGCCATGGTCTCGTACATCCGGCGGCCGTAGACGTAGGTGCCGACCGGCCGCTCGAGGTCGTTGATGAATGCGTGTATCTCTTCGTCCGGTACGGCCCAGTCGAACGAGCCGTTCTCGTCCGCGATGTAGCCGTCCAGGGACGTGATCGCCGTGTAGATCAGGTCGGCCATGATGATCTCCTCGCTGTCGAGGTCATGAAACCACGGGCGCGCGGAACGACGGGAGCGGCCGCGGCGTTGAGCATGTCGGCGGCGTGCATCGGTGGTGGGCAGACGGTGCACGCGCCGGGACCGAAGCGGAGGACACGTGCACGGACTGCTCGTCATCACCAACGGTCACGCGGGCAGCAGCGGCGGCGCGAGCCGCGACGCCGTCGTCGCTGCGTTGCGCGCCCGCGCCGACGTCCACGTCGCACGGCTCGACGACCTGTCCGAACTGGCCTCGGTGCTCGAGCGGCACGAGCAGCGGATGCCGGTGGTGCTGGGCGGTGACGGGTCGGTGCACGCGGTGGTGGCCGCGCTCTACCGGCTCGGGCAGGTCGACCAGGGCAACCGTGGGCTCGGCATCGTCCCGATGGGCACCGGGAACGATCTGGCGCGGACGTTGAACCTGCCGTTGGACCCCCTCGCGGCGGCCGAGGTGGTCGTGTCCGGGCGGGAGCGCCGGCTCGACGTGCTGACCGACGACGCCGGCGGTGTCGTGGCGAACGCGGTCCACCTGGGCGTGGGCGCCGACGCCGCACGCCGCGCGGCGCCGTTGAAACGACGGCTCGGGCGCTTCGCCTACCCGTTCGGCAGCCTCTGCGCGGGGATGCTCGATCAGGGCTGGCCGCTGCGGATCCGGCTGGACGGCGACGTGGTGGCCGACGGCCGCCGCCGAGTGTTGATGGTGGCCCTGGGCAACGGGGTGACCATCGGCGGCGGCGCGCCGGTCGCTCCGCACGCGAGCCCCGATGACGGGTACGTCGACCTGGTCGTGTCGTACTCGACCGGGTGGTGGGCGCGGATGGCGTACGGCTTCGCTCTCGCCCGCGGACGGCATCCGCGCCGCGAGGACGTCGTGCTCCGGCGCGGCCATCGGGTGACGGTCGACGGCGTCGCGGTGCCGTCGAACGCCGACGGCGAGCTGTCGCGGCTCGACGCGACCGGTCGCACCTGGACCGTGCATCCCGGTGCCCTCACCGTTCGGGTGCCGGAGTGACCAGCGCCGTCGCAAGTCGCGCGGTTGCAGTGCCGCGGACTTCACACGACGAGGCGTCCGCGCTCAGGAGGGCGTCGTCGTCGGAAAGGGGTGACGCCGTGGTCAACAGTTGCCACTGGTGTCACCCGACTCGAACGGAACGCAGCCGACCCGACATGGCCCACACCAATGCAGCAGGGGCCGGGTCACAACTGCGCGCTCATGATCTCGTCCATGACGGGGGCGCCGTCGCTGCCCTTGCACGCGGTGTGCCACCGCACCCGGCCCGCCCCGTTGCTCAGTTCGAGCGTCGCCAGTGCGTTGTCGAACCGGGGTCCGGACGTGATCGACCAGTCGACGCCCGCGTCCGGGACGCGGGCCAGGCGCATCAGTGCCGAGCCGACGACGCGGGCGACGGCGAACGCGGCGGCACCGTTGAGGTAACGGATGGTCCTGCTCAGCGGGTTCCGCAGCGGCGAGCAGACCAGCTGGTGCACGCGGCTGGTCCGTGCGGACTCGCCCGGGTAGCTCATCCGGGCGCCGTAGGAGTAGTGCACGTCGCCGGAGAGGAAACTGATCGTGCCGGGACCGTCCGGCGTGGTGGCGATCTCGGTGACCAGCCGCGCCATGGCCCGGAACGAGCGGCCGAACGCCGCCCAGTGCTCCAGGTCGACGGCCTGGCGCAGCGCCTCGGCCGGCGCCGCGCACCACCGGCCCCACGCTCCGTCGGCCACCGCCTCGTTCCACTCCTCGAGGTCGTGCAGGCCCTGCGGGAGAAGGTACGGCAGCGAGCTCCCGATCAGCAGGTGGTCCGCGTGCGCGGCGGAGCGGGCCTGGCTCTCGATCCACGACCACTCGTCGTCGTCGACGATGGTGCGCCGGCCCGGCTCGAGCATCCGGCCGCACCGCGAGTCGATCATCACCAGCCGCACCGGCCCGAGGTCACGGACGAAGCTCCAGCGGTACGACGGCGGGTCGCGGTCGGCGGTCGACGCGAACTCGTCCAGCACGCTGCCCGCGTCGCCGTCGGCCGCGCGCATCGCGGCCAGGACCGGATCGTCCGCCCGTTCGGCAGGTGACAGGTTCCCCAGGTGCTGGTAGAGCCAGTACGCTCCGATGCCACCGACGATCCGGTCCCGCCACCACGGCGTGCGCTCCATCTGCTCGCGCCACGTCGCCGACGTGTTCCAGTCGTCGCGCACGTCGTGGTCGTCGAAGAGCATCGCTGACGGCACCGTCGACAACAGCCAGCGCACCGCCGGATCGGTCCAGGCGATCCGGTAGAGCTGGGTGTACTCCTCGAAATCGGCGATCTCGGCCCCGGGCGGCTCGGAGAGGTCGCGGCGCGCGGCCATGACCTCCCGTGCCGCCGGCGACGTCTCGTCGGCGTACACCTGGTCACCCAGCAGCGCCACCAGGTCGGGCCAGTCGGCGTCGTCGGCCACCGTCAGGCCGAGAGCGTAGGCGCGCAGCGCGTCGATGCCGTAGACACGGTCGTGCCTCGAGTCGTGCGGGACGCTCATCCGGCACGACCCGAACACCAGCCGGGTCGTGCCGTGGTCGGTGTCAGGCGTGCGGATGCGCGGATGCGGGAACGGCGAACCGGGCTCCGGCCACGCCACCCGGCCGTCCAGGGCGACGTCGTAGCGGGTGGACGTGCCCGGCGTCAGCCCGTCGATCTCGACCACGCCGTAGTGGTGTCCGTGCACGGTGAACGTTCGGGCGTCGGTGCCGAGCACGCGTACGGTGCACGGCCGGTCCGTCTCGACCCACACGAGCGCCGACGTCGCGTCGACGTACCGCAGCAGCGGCCCGACGACGATCGCTGCCGTCCGCGCCTCCTCACCCCCGCTCACGACATGACACGATATGCGCTCACTCCCCGGAGCGCCCGGACAGCTCCTCGACCAGGCGCAACAGCGCGGTGTGGTCGAGCTGCCCGTCGCCGCGCGCACGGGCGGCGCCCATCAGCTGAGCCACCGCGGCGCCGAGCGGAATCGTCGCGCCGGCCTCGCGCGCCGTGTCGAGGACGATGCCGAGGTCCTTGTGGTGCAGGTCGACCCGGAACCTGGGGGTGAAGTCCCGTTTCAGCATGCCCTCGGCCTTGCGGTCCAGGATCCGGTTGCCGGCCATGCCGCCGGCGAGCACGGGAACCGCTGCCTCGGGGTCGACGCCGGAGGCCTCGAGCATCACGATGGCCTCGGCGACGAGCTGGATGGTGCCGCCGACGATGAGCTGGTTCGCGGCCTTCAGCGTCTGCCCGGCGCCGGACGGGCCGACGTGTTCGATGGTCGAGCCCATCGCCTCGAACAGCGGCCGGGCCTCCTCGACGTCGGCGGCCTCGCCTCCGACCATGATGGACAGCGTGCCGTCGGCGGCGCCCTGGTCGCCGCCGCTGACCGGGGCATCCAGGGAACGCACGCCGGCTTCGGCGGCCGCCTCGGCGAGCTCGCGCGCGGCGGCGGGCGCGATGGTGCTCATGTCGATGTGCAGCGCACCCCGCGGGCAGTGCGCGAGGATGCCGTCCGGACCGGACGTGACCTCGGCGACGTCAGGGGCGTCCGGCAGCACGGTGATGATGACGTCGGCGGTGCCGACGGCGGAGGCGACGTCGTCCGCGCCCCGCCCACCGGCCTCGACGAACGCGTCGACCGGTGCGCGGCTGCGATTGCATCCGACGACGTCGAACCCCGCGTCGAGCAGGTTGCGGGCCATGGGCGCGCCCATGATGCCGAGTCCGACAACGGCGACTGTGGTCATGCGGGTTACTCCCTGAGATCAGCGGGACTGGGCCTCGTGGCGCGCCTGGGACGCGCGGATCTCCTCCTCGGCGCCTTCCCGGCCGGTCCAGGCGGCACCCTCGACCGACTTGCCCGGCTCGAGGTCCTTGTACACCTCGAAGAAGTGCTGGATCTCGAGCCGGTCGAACTCCTTGACGTCGTCGATGTCCTGCATCACGTCCTTGCGCGGGTCGGCGGTCGGCACACACAGCACCTTGTCGTCGCCGCCGGCCTCGTCCTTCATACGGAACATGCCGATGGCACGGCAGCGGATCAGGCAGCCCGGGAAGGTCGGTTCCTCGATCAGCACGAGAGCGTCGAGCGGATCGCCGTCGAGCCCGAGGGTGTGGTCGATGAACCCGTAGTCGTGCGGGTAGCGCGTGGACGTGAACAGCCGCCGGTCCAGCTTGAGCCGCCCGGTGGCGTGGTCCATCTCGTACTTGTTCCGGCTGCCGGCCGGGATCTCGATGGTGACGTCGAACTCCACGGAAACCTGTCCTCTTTTCGCGTTGCCGCCTGTGCCGAGTGTCACCAGTGTCCCGTACGGTGACTCGCGCCGACCACCGAGGCCGGAAGGAGTGCCATGTCCTGGCGGGGCGCGATCATCACGATGTGCTGCGCCGTGCTCGTCGCCGCGGGCGCCGCGGTGGCGGTGGGCAGCACCTTCGGCCTGCCGTGGCAGGTCACCGAGAGCTCCGCGGGCCCGCTCGCGGTGACGCCGGACACCCCGGCCCCGGCGGTGCCGGCGGCCGGCGGTGAGGTGCTCACCGCGTCCGCGGGCGGCTCGGGCGCCGGCGGTGCCCTCTCGGACGCGCTGTCCGGGCCGGTGGGGGCGGCCGGCCTGGGCGACGGTGTGGGCGTCAGCGTCGTCGACCCGGCCACCGGCGAGACGGTGTACGAGTCCGGCAGCGACGTCGCCCGCACCCCCGCCAGCACGATGAAGATCCTCACCGGCGCCGCGGCGCTGCACGTGCTCGGCCCGCAGCACACGTTCACCACCCGGGTCGTGACCGGCCGTGCCGGCCTGTCGCCGGGCACCGCACGCATCACCCTGGTCGGCGGCGGCGATCCGACGCTGACCACCTCCGATTCCTCCGGCGGGACGTCGTTGGCCGAGCTGGCCGAACGTACGGCCGCCGCATTGGACGAGGCCGGCGTGGACGCGGTCGAACTGGCCCACGACAGCTCGCTGTTCACCGGCCCGGCGGTCGATCCGGACTGGCGGCCGAGCTACGTGGCCTCGGACATCGTGTCGCCGGTGACCGCGCTGGGCGTCGACGTCGCCGAGACCCGCCCCGACGACCCGCCGGCGGCGGCCGCCGCGAGCTTCGCCGACCTGCTGGACGAGCACGGCGTCGACGTCGCCACCATGATCGGCGAGACGGATGCGGGCGACGACGCGAGCGAGGTGGCCGCCGTGCGGTCGGCGCCGTTGGCCGGCATCGTCGAAGAGGTCCTCACCACCAGCGACAACGACGGAGCCGAGGTGCTCGCCCGGCACGTGGCGGTGGGCTCGGGCCTGCCGGGCACCGCCGCTGACGCCGAGACCGCCGTGACCGGCGCACTGGACGAGCTCGGCATCGACACGACGGCCGCCGACGTGCGTGACGGCAGCGGACTGGCCCGGGGAAGCGCCGTGCCCGCCGACGCCGTGGCCGCCGCCCTGGCGCTGGCCACCGACCCCGCGCACCCGGAGCTGCGTCCCGTCGTGACCGGGCTTCCGGTCGCGGGCTTCACCGGAACCCTGGCCGACCGGTTCGACGAGTCCGCCGGCGCCGGACTGGTACGGGCGAAGACCGGCACCCTCACCGGCGTGAGCGCGCTGGCGGGCATCGCCACCACCGCCGGCGGCGCGACGTTCGTCTTCGCCGTGCTCGCCGACGAGGTCTCGAGCACGTTGGCGGCGCGTGCCGCCCTCGACGACGTCGCGGCCGCCATCGCGGCGTGCGCGTGCGGCTGAACGCCGGCACGCCGCCGCGGCGACACCGGTGACGTAGCGTGGAGCCATGACGCCCAGCGAAACCGCGCCGGACATGGTGGACTGGGACCTCGCGGTCGCGACGGCTCGACGGCTGGCCGGGCGCGGCCCGGCGGTCGACGGCGCCGAGGCGCGCACCGTCGTCACCGACCTGCGCCGGGTCGCCGACGAGGCCGAGGCGCACGTGCACTCCTTCACCGGCCTCGACGGTTCCGCGGTCTCGGCGCCGGTGGTCGTCGTCGACCGGGGCAACTGGGCCCGCGCGAACGCGCAGAGCATGCGCACGATGATCGCTCCGTTGGAGAACAAGCTGCGCGGCGAGCGCGACGTGTCCGTCTCGCGCAGGTTCGGGGCCAAGGCCACCGGCGTCCAGACCGGCGCGTTGCTCGCGTTCCTGGCGAGCAAGGTGCTGGGCCAGTTCGACCCGTTCTGGACCGGGCCCGGCGACCCGTCCGGGGCACACAGCCGCGGCCGGCTGCTGCTGGTGGTGCCCAACATCGTGCACGTTGAGCGCGAGATGGGCGTCGAGCCGCGGGACTTCCGGCTCTGGGTGGCGCTGCACGAGGAGACGCACAGGGTGCAGTTCACCGCCGTCCCGTGGCTGCGTGACCATCTCGCCGCGGAGGTCGAGGCGTTCGTCGCCGCCACCGACGTCGACCCCACCGCGTTCCTGTCGCGGGTCGGCGAGGCGGCGCGCACCATCGGCGAGGCGACGCGTTCGGGCGGGCGCGAGGTGTCGTTGCTCGACCTCGTGCAGACGCCGGCGCAGCGCGAGATCGTCGACCGGGTGACGGCCATGATGTCGCTGCTCGAGGGGCATGCGGACGTCGTCATGGACGGCGTCGGCCCGGACGTCATCCCCAGCGTCGCCACCATCCGCCGGCGGTTCCAGCGGCGGCGGAACTCCTCGCAGGGGCTCGACCGGACCGTGCGCAGGCTACTCGGTCTCGAGGCGAAGATGCGCCAGTACCGCGACGGCGCCGCGTTCGTGAACACCGTGGTCGAGCGGGTCGGCATGACCGGGTTCAACCGGGTGTGGAACTCTCCGGACACGTTGCCGACGAAGGACGAGATCGCCGATCCGGTCAGCTGGATCCGGCGCACGCACGGGGTCGAGCCGGTCGGCGCGACCGGCTAGCTCCATGGCACCGGCGCACCTCGACGTCCGGCGGGCCGTCCGTGCCGAACTGGACGATCTGCCGCGCGGCGCCACGGTGCTGGTGGCCTGTTCCGGCGGAGCGGACTCGCTGGCTCTGGCCGCGGCGCTGGCGTGGGTGGGACGGCGGGCGGGCCTGCGCACCGGCGGCGTCACCGTCGACCACGGGCTGCAGGACGGATCGGCGCACCGGGCGCGGGCGGCCGCGGCGGCCATGGCACGGCTCGGGCTCGACCCGGTAACGGCCGTCCACCTGCGGGTGCCGGCCGGTGGCCCGGGTCCCGAGGGCGCGGCGCGAGCGGCACGGTACGCCGCGCTCGACGCCGCCGCGGCGCGGTTCGGCGACGCGTGCGTCCTGCTGGGACACACCCGCGACGACCAGGCCGAGACCGTCCTGCTGGGGCTGGCCCGCGGGTCGGGTGCGCGGTCGCTGGCCGGCATGGCGCCGCGCACCGGGCGGTACCGGCGTCCGTTGCTCGGCCTGGCCCGTGAGGTCGTGCGCGCGAGTGTGCCCGGCGACCTCGAGCCGTGGGACGACCCGCACAACCGTGAGCCCGCCTACGCACGGGTACGGGTGCGTGATCAGGTGTTGCCGGTGCTGGAGAAGGAGCTCGGCCCGGGGGTCGCCGCGGCGCTGGCGCGCAGCGCCGAGCTGTTGCGAGCGGACGCCGACGCGCTGGACGCCGAGGCCGAGCTGGCGCGGCGCGCCTCGGTGATCGACAGGGCGTCGTACGACGTGGCCGAGTTGGGCCGGCTGTCGGCGGCGGTGCGCGGGAGGGTCATCCGGTCCGCGGCGATCGCCGCCGGCAGTCCACCGACAGACCTCACCGCGGGCCACGTCCGATCGGTGGAGATGCTGGTGACGGCCTGGCGTGGGCAGGCAGGCATCGACCTGCCCGGATCGGTGCGTGCCGTCCGCCGTGACGGTGTGCTCTCGTTCGCCTCGTCGCGTTGATCGTCGGAACGTATGGCAGGCTGCGGTCTGTGGATCCTCGACACATCGACGGCGACCTTGAAACGATCTTATTGACCGAGGAGGAGATTCAGGGCCGACTGGCGGAGATGGCGGCGGAGATCAGCCGCGACTACGAAGGCAAGGATCTGTTGCTGCTCGGTGTCCTCAAGGGCGCCGTCATGGTCATGGCCGATCTGTCGAGGCACCTGCCACGGCACGCCGAGCAGGACTGGATGGCGATCTCGTCGTACGGCTCGGGCACCCGGTCCAGCGGCGTGGTTCGCATCGTCAAGGACCTCGACACCGACATCCTCGACCGGCACGTCCTGGTGGTCGAGGACATCATCGACACCGGGCTGACACTGTCGTGGCTGGTGTCGAACCTGCGTTCGCGCGGGCCCGCGTCCGTCGAGATCTGCACCCTCCTGCGCAAGCCCGAGGCGGAGAAGACTCCGGTCGACGTCAACTACGTCGGCTTCGACATCCCGAACGCGTTCGTCGTCGGCTACGGCCTCGATTTCAACGAGAAGTACCGGAACCTGCGCGTCGTCGGAACTCTCGCGCCGCACGTCTACACGTGACCACCGGTGATACACAGATGTGACCAAGGTGGCACGCGCCGGCGGGAACATCCGGGTTCACCTGCGTCGTTCTGGTTTGGTGAGGGACCGGTACGCCAATGGTTGTGCCGGGCCTGAGCAGGGTATCGTCGGACGATCCGACGTCTTCAGTCCGATGTGGGTTCTCGGCCCCGTCCGGTGCTGAGATTGCCAGCCGACTAGCAGGAGGAACGAGGCCGCAGGGTCTCGCATCATGAACGCCAAGCGATTCACGCGACCACTGATCTGGTTGCTCGTCTTCGTGCTCGCCGCCGTTGTGCTGAGCAGCGTCCTTGACGGCTCCAACGACGTCGAGGAGGTCGACACCGCTCAGGTCGTCTCCGAGGTCGAGGCTGGCAACGTCACCGGCGCGAAGATCACCGGTGGTGACACGCAGGAGATCGAGCTGACGCTGCGCGACGACACGCGCATGAAGGCGCAGTACGTCGACGGTCAGGGCATCCAGCTGAAGGATGCGCTGCAGGAGCAGTACCAGGCCGGCAACCTCCCCGACGGGTACGACGTCGAGGTGCCGCAGCCGAGCCTGCTGTGGGGGATTCTCGGCACGCTGCTGCCGTTCCTGATCCTCGGTGCGCTGATCTTCTTCTTCATGACCCAGATGCAGGGCGGCGGCGGCCGGGTCATGCAGTTCGGCAAGTCCCGCGCCAAGCTGGCGTCGAAGGACGCGCCCAAGACGACGTTCTCCGACGTCGCAGGCGCCAACGAGCCGGTCGAGGAGCTGCACGAGATCAAGGAGTTCCTCGAGGAGCCCGGCAAGTTCCAGGCGGTCGGCGCGAAGATCCCGAAGGGCGTGCTGCTGTACGGCCCACCCGGTACCGGTAAGACGCTGCTCGCACGTGCCGTCGCCGGTGAGGCCGGGGTCCCGTTCTACTCCATCTCCGGTTCGGACTTCGTCGAGATGTTCGTCGGTGTCGGTGCGTCCCGCGTGCGCGACCTGTTCAAGGAGGCGAAGGAGAACGCCCCCGCCATCGTGTTCGTGGACGAGATCGACGCGGTCGGGCGGCACCGTGGCGCCGGCATGGGCGGTGGCCACGACGAGCGCGAGCAGACGCTGAACCAGCTGCTGGTCGAGATGGACGGGTTCGACATCAAGACGAACATCATCCTGATCGCCGCCACGAACCGCCCGGACATCCTGGATCCGGCGCTGCTGCGGCCGGGCCGGTTCGACCGCCAGATCGCGGTCGAGGCGCCCGACCTCGAGGGCCGCGACAAGATCCTGCAGGTGCACGCGCGTGGCAAGCCGATGAGCGAGGACGCCGAGCTGCGTGCGGTCGCGCGCCGTACCCCCGGGTTCACCGGCGCCGATCTGTCGAACGTGCTGAACGAGGCGGCGCTGCTGACGGCGCGGAAGAACCAGCAGATGATCACGCCGCAGATGCTGGACGAGGCCATCGACCGTGTGGTGGCGGGCCCGCAGAAGGGCTCGCGCCTGATGAACGACGAGGACAAGCGCATCACCGCCTACCACGAGGGCGGGCACGCGCTGGTCGCGGCGGCGCTGCGGCACACCGACCCGGTGCACAAGGTGACGATTCTGCCGCGTGGCGGCGCCCTCGGTTACACCATGGTGCTCCCGGACGAGGACAAGTACTCCACGACGCGCAACGAGATGCTCGACCAGCTCGCCTACATGATGGGTGGGCGCGCCGCCGAGGAGCTGGTGTTCCACGACCCCACCACCGGTGCGGCGAACGACATCGACAAGGCCTCGACGCTCGCGCGGCGGATGGTGACCCAGTACGGCATGACCGAGCGTCTCGGCGCGATCAAGTTCGGCTCCGACCGATCCGAGCCGTTCCTCGGCCGCGACATGAGCCACGAGCGCGACTACTCCGAGAACATCGCCGGCCAGGTCGATGAGGAGGTCCGCAGGCTGATCGAGACCGCGCACCAGGAGGCGTTCGACATCCTGGTCGACAACCGCGAGGTGCTCGACACCCTGGTGGTCGCACTGCTCGAGCGCGAGACGCTGAACAAGGAAGAAGTCGAGGAGGTCTTCGCCCAGATCCGGCAGCGTGAGCGCCGCCCGGCGTGGACCGGTTCGGCCACCCGCAAACCCTCCGACGAGGGGCCGGTGCCGATTCCGATGAAGGTCTCGACCAACGGCAAGGAGTCCGGCCACGAGCAGGGCATCACCGTTGCCCCCGACCCGGACCACGACTCCTCCGGCGAGTCGGAGTCTTCCGGTGGAGGCTGACGGTGAGTCGGGCGAGCTCGAACTGAGCTCGTCGGCTCGACCGTTCGATTACGAGCGCGCCGAGGCGGCCGTCCGCGAGTTGCTGCTCGCCGTCGGTGAGGACCCGGAGCGCGACGGGCTGGCGCAGACGCCGGAGCGGGTTGCGCGGGCGTACGAGGAGATGTTCCGCGGCCTGCGCCAAGACCCCTCGGCTGCTCTGACGACGACGTTCGAGCTCGGCCACGACGAGATGGTGCTGGTCAAGGACATCGAGCTGGCCTCGATGTGCGAGCACCACCTGGTCCCGTTCTACGGCTACGCGCACATCGGCTACGTGCCGGGGTCGGACGGCCGCATCGCCGGGCTGTCGAAGCTCGCCCGGCTGGTGGACGTGTTCGCGAAACGCCCGCAGGTGCAGGAGCGGCTGACATCGCAGATCGCCGACTCGTTGCGCGACCTGCTCAAGCCCGGCGGCGTCATCGTCGTCATCGAGGCCGAGCACCTGTGCATGACGATGCGCGGTGTCCGCAAGCCCGGCGCGAAGACGCTTACGAGCGCGGTGCGGGGTCAGCTGCGTGACCCCGCGACGCGCTCGGAGGCGATGAGCCTGATCATCGGCCGCTGACGGCGCCGGCGGCGCCTGCGGCTCGTCAGCGTGCGGCGTTGCGCTCGTCGCGCCAGGCGACCCACTCCCGGACGGCGCCGAGATCGTACGACGGCCCCGAGACGCCGACCGTGAACAGGTTCGCGCCCGCGGCCAACAGGCTGTCACCGACACCATCCGCGGTCGAGCCGATGCCCAGCGGGCCGTCGGCGACGCCCACGGAGCGTTCGATCTGCGCCGGGTCGCGTCCGACGTCGACACAGTGCTTGTCGAGGATCTCGCTCTTGCGAGCGAGCGTCGGGGCGTCGGAGAAGCTGTGCCACGTGGTGGCGTGCTCGGCGACGTGGCGCAGCGTCTTCTTCTCGCCGCCGCCGCCGATGAGGACCGGGATGTCGCGGGTCGGCGCCGGGTTCAGCTTTGCCCAGCGGGAGCGGATCCGGGGCAGCGCCTCGCCGAGGTCGTCGAGGCGTCCGCCGGCGGTGCCGAACTCGTAGCCGTACTCGTCGTAGTCGCGCTGGAACCAGCCGGAGCCGATGCCGAGAATCAGCCTGCCGTCGCTGATGTGGTCGACGGTGCGCGCCATGTCGGCGAGCAGTTCCGGGTTGCGGTAGCTGTTACAGCTGACCAGCGCGCCGATCTCGACCTGCGACGTGGCCTCGGCCCAGGCGCCGAGCATGGTCCAGCACTCGAAGTGCTTACCGTCCGGCTCGCCGCTGAGCGGGAAGAAGTGGTCCCAGTTGTAGACGATGTCGACGCCGATCTCCAACGCTGCCAGCGCATCGGTGCCGATCATGAAACCGGCGATGCCGATCATCCACGCGAACGCCGATCGGGATCGGTCCGCCAGCCATGCCCGGGCGCGCTCGAGCCGGTGCCGTACCCGTTCGCCGAGGGCGCGCCAGCCGAGGAACAGCACCAGCACCGGCGCGGTGACCACGAGCACGAGGGCATCCAGGGCCATCTCTGCGTGCTCGAGGTCCACTGACCCGCTCTCGGGTGCCGTAGGCGACAATGGGCCGCGTGCCCGATGCCACGCCGATTCCCGACGTCCTCGCCGCCCGCTACGCCTCGCCGGAGCTGCGGCGGCTGTGGTCCCCGGAGCACAAGATCGTGCTCGAGCGTCACTTGTGGCTCGCGGTGCTGCGCGCTCAGCAGGCGCTCGGCGTGGACGTCCCAGCCGGTGTCGCCGACGCGTACGAGCAGGTCGCCGAGCACGTCGACCTGGAGTCGATCGCCGCGCGCGAGCGAGTGACCAGGCACGACGTCAAGGCTCGCATCGAGGAGTTCAACGCCCTCGCCGAACACGAGCATGTCCACATGGGCATGACCAGCCGGGACCTCACCGAGAACGTCGAGCAGCTGCAGGTGCGGCGTTCGCTGGAGCACGTCCGCTCCCGGGTGGCGGCGGTCCTGGTCCGGCTGGCCGCTCGCGCTCGCGAGTACTCCGAGCTCACCATGGCCGGTCGCAGCCACAACGTTCCGGCCCAGGCCACCACGCTGGGCAAGCGGTTCGCCTCGGCCGCCGACGAGCTGCTGGTTGCCTTCGAACGGCTGGACGACCTGATCGGCCGGTACCCGCTGCGCGGCATCAAAGGGCCCGTCGGTACGGCCCAGGACATGCTCGACCTGCTCGGCGGCGATGCCGACCTGCTGGCCCGGCTCGAGCGGCAGGTGGCCGAGCACCTGGGGTTCGAGCGGGTGCTGAGCAGCGTCGGCCAGGTCTACCCGCGCTCCCTGGACCACGACGTCGTCTCCGCCTTGGTCCAGGTGGCAGCCGGGCCATCGTCGATGGCCACGACGGTACGGCTGATGGCCGGGCAAGAGCTGGTGACGGAGGGTTTCCAGCCCGGGCAGGTCGGGTCCAGCGCGATGCCGCACAAGATGAATACCCGCTCGTGCGAGCGGGTGAACGGCCTGGCCGTGGTGTTGCGCGGGTACGCGTCCATGGCCGGCGAGCTGGCCGGTGCACAGTGGAACGAGGGCGACGTGTTCTGCTCGGTGGTGCGCAGGGTCGCGTTGCCGGACGCGTTCTTCGCCGTCGACGGGCTGATCGAGACGTTCCTCACCGTGCTCGACGAGTTCGGCGCGTACCCGGCGGTCATCTCGCGTGAGCTGGACCGGTACCTGCCGTTCCTCGCGACGACGAGCGTGCTCATGGCCGCGGTCAAGGCCGGGGTGGGTCGCGAGGTCGCGCACGAGGCGATCAAGGAGCACGCCGTGGCGGTGGCGCTCGACATGCGCGAGCGCGGAGCCGAGCACAACGACCTGTTCGACCGGCTGGCCGCCGACAGTCGGCTGGGGCTCGACCGCGAACAGCTCGACGCGCTGGTGCGTTCGCCGCTGGAGTTCACCGGTGCGGCCACCGGCCAGGTCGACGACGTCGTCCGGCGCGTCGACGAGGTGGCGGCCCGGTTCCCCGACGCGGCCACCTACGTTCCGGCACCGATCCTGTGACGAACTGGCACCGCCCGTCCTGATACGGCCACCCGTCCGGACGCGTGCGGCTACCGTCCGGACGCGTGCGGCTACCGTCCGGACGCGGCAGCCGGTCATGTCATCTCCGTAGCAGACGGTCGATTTCCTCGCAGGGTGACACAGCGAGCATCCGTTGCCTCCTGTGTCATCTCAGTGGGAAAGCGTTTGATCGTCAGGTGGTGACGTTGTGATCCATGGTTGTCTGCTGTGTCATCTCAGTGCGGAAGCCCCTGACCGTCAGGCGGTGACACGGCGAGCAACCAGTTGCCTCCACGTCACTACCTCGACAGGAAGCACCTGCCCCCAACCCTGCGGACGCTGCAACGTCGTCCACAGGGGCCGGTACGTGTGGCGGTTGTCCACATTCGCTCGGCCGGACGTGGTCGACATCGTCGTCCGGCGACAGAGTGTCCATTGTGGACACGGGCGGATTGATCAAACAGGCGCGGTTCGCCGCGGGCTTGTCTCAGCGAGTGTTGGCCGAGCGGGCGGATGTCAGTAGGCACGCGCTCTCGCGCTACGAGTGCGGCAACAGGGCGCCGTCGATCGGGACGTTGACGGCCATTCTCGCGGCGGCCGGGTGGCAGATCCGGGCCGAACTCGAACAGCTCGACGCGGATGTGCGTGCGGCTATCGCTCGAGTGGCGTCCGAGCCCCTGGACGACCGCGTCGCCGTGTCGCGGTGGGTGTCGTTCACCGAACTGGCCCGCGTCGCGTACCGGGTCGAAGGGTTGGCGGCGGCGAGCCTGTTGGGCGCGCCGTTGCCGGCCGATCACTACGATCTCGCGGTCGCGGACACCCCTGAGACCTTCGAAGCGCTGGCGGGGTTGGTGACCGAGCACAGCTACATCGTCGAGGCGGCGCGTCGACGTGGTCCGAAGTTCCGGGTGCCGCGGTCGAACCCGGAACCGCTGGGAGCGCAGCTACGTGCCTGGCTGGCTGCACACTGTCCGGACGGGACCTTCTGGCTGCGCTGCGCGTTCTCCGAAGCGCGGACGCGGCTGGCTCCGCCGGACGACGTGTCCCGGCACGTCCACGTCGAGACGCCGCATGGCCGGGTCCGGGTCGCGCCCGTGCACGAGATCGACGTCGTCGCCGACGAGTACGCGCTACGCGTCCTTCGCGTGCTGCGGGAGATGACGAACGAATCCGGGGACGGTGTCGCGCAGACACCGTCCCCGGGACTCGAATGACGTGGATCGAACTCCTACAGGTCGGGCCGGTCCGTCACGCGCAGGGCGTTGACGATCGGCAACTGGTAGCCGAACCGGTCGTGGAAGGTGACCTCGAGCGGACCGCCTTCGTGCTCGACGACGAACGTGTGCTCGTCCGCCCAGAGTCCGCGGACCTCGGCGGCGACGTCGTGGTTCACCAGCACGTAGTCACCGTTGACGCTCACGTCGAACACTCGCCTCGCCGGCAGCATGTTCGCCTTGAACTCGGCGAAGCCGAGCTCCACCTCGTAGGTGCCGGCCGGGACGTCGTCGAACCGGTAGCCGAAGATGCCCTGGCGCCTGCTCTGGAACAGGCCCTGCTCGTCGGTACCCCCGACCGTCTTGCCGGTCTTCTCGGGCTGCGCTCGCTGACCGACCCAGCCCCACGAGCCGGACGAGTAGCGCTGGTCACCAGACCACAGGTCCCCGATGCCGTCGGTGTGCTCGCCGCCACCGGCGTTGACACCGGTCCGGTAGGCCGGCACCAGGATCGAGACCGGGACCGACGTGGTCGGCACCCGTCCGGCGTTCGTGGCGATGTTCAGCGTCGCCTCGTGCAGACCACGCTCGATGCCGGTGCTGTCGACCGTCACCGTCACCGTGGTGGACTCTCCCGGTGCGAGCGTGCCGGACGACGGGTCGGACCCGACCCACGGCACGTCCGTGACGTTCGGGACACCGCTGTCGATCAGGTACGCGGTGTTGGACAGCTGGCTGGTGGCCCACAGCGCGCCGGAGGCGTTCATGGCCAGCCCGGCACCCGGACCGGAACCCTGCTCGGGGAACGCGATCGTGGAGATCGTCTCGCAGTTCTCCGGGCTGAGCTGGTACAGGTACGTGGTCAGTGAGCTGTTCACCATCCAGATGACGTCGGCCGTCGGGTTGTACGCCAGCCCGGCGATGGAACCGTCCTCCGGTGTGCACTGCGCGAGCGTCTCGCCCGGGTTGTCGTGCGACCGCCCCGCGACGGTGTAGATGACGCCCTCGTTCCAGCCGCCGACGTAGAACGTGTCGTCCGTCGGGTTGTAGGCGAGCCCGCGCTGCGAGATCCCGGTCCACCCGGAGCCGGAGATCGTGTACTGCTCCGAGCCATCGGCCTGGTCGAAGCAGTGGATCGCGTTGTCCCCACCGACGTTGACCTGGCACATCGCGCCCGAGCTGGTGTCCTGCGCCATGTCGCCGTTCCAGGTGCCGCCCCAGTCGCCGGAGAACACGTCGCCGGGTGTGCCGTCCGGGCTGAACTGGTGGTTCGTGACGGCGTCGGGGTCGGACACCCAGACGTCGCCGTCGTAGCCGGTGCCCCAGGCGACCGAGACCCCTTCGGTGTTCCACTGCCGCAGAACGTCGCCGGTGTCGGTCGGGGTGGGCTCGGTCTTGCGCATCTGCTTCAGCTGCTCGTCGGTGTACAGGCCCAGGGCCGTCCGCGCGTTCGGGTCCGCTTGCCTGGCCATACCGTCCCGGTCGATCGACGGTGTCCGCTGCCGGCCGGCGCTGCGGATCAGCTCGCCGATCTCCCAGTTCAGGTCCGCCGAGCCGGTGTTGGTCACGGTGACCTCGCCGCTCCTGGACTGTCCCTCGGTGATCGTCCAGGACAGCGGGTCGTGTTCGATGTCGGCGACACCGGTGTTCAGCGCGAAGTCGACCGTGTTCGTCTCGCCGTCGGTGTCGACGACCAGGTCGTCGCTGCCGGTGACGTAACCGGAGTTCGCGGCCCGCACCGTGTACGAGCCGAGGAACAACTGCATCGAGTAGCTGCCGTCGTCGCCGGTCGTCACCTCTCGGGCCACGGTGCCGTCGGGGCTGACGGCGCTGACCGTCGCGCCGGCGACCGGCAGGCCGTCGTTGGCGTCGGTGACCGTCCCGCTGACGAAACCGTTCGGCGGCAGCGCGAACGTGATGCCGGTGCCACTGGACAACGCGGCCTCGTTGAACGAGTACTGCAACGCGTCCGTGCCGTCGGCGTTCTCGATACCGACCGTCGCGCTGGCGCCCAGTTCACGCTCCACGCCGGGGTCGAGGTTGCGGTAGGCGAAGTCGATCGAACCGTCCTCGTGCAGCGTGACGGCGAAGTCGACACGCACGTCGTCATCGCCGAAGAACTCGACGTCGCGGTACTCGATGACGAACCCGCCGTCCACCGTTCCGGTGTGGACCGACGCGGTGTCGTCGACGCGCATGTCGTCCCAGAACGGGTAGAGCGCCGCGTTCGGCGCCGACGACTCCGGCAGTTCCGAGTTGGAGTAGTCGGTCACGGGCTCCAGGAAGTTCAGGTGCCCGTTCGTGGACAGGTACGCGGTGTCGTAGCTCTCGCCGTACAGCGGGAAGTCGAACGGCAGCTCCACCGTCGTGGTCGACTCGTCCCCGCTGAGGCCGACGGGCGTGTCGCCCTCGACGTAGTCGGCCGGCCCGGTGGAGCAGAAGTAGCCGAACCCGTCCGTCCGCTTCTCCAGCACCACGTCCAGTGTCGTGGGGCCGTCGACGGTCAGGTCCTCGGTCACCGGCACGCTGCACCGGCCGCCGTCGGCCGTCACGGTGTACGAGCCCGCCGGGACCGAGTCGAAGGTGTACGCGCCGGTGGCGTCGGTGGTCGCCGGCGCGATGGACGTCCCGTCGACGGTCACCGTGGCGCCGGCGACCGGCTCGCCGCTGACGGCGTCGGTGACGGTGCCGCTGACCGGGAACGACGTCGCCGTCTCGAGAGTGACGTCGTGGGTCGCCGTCTCCTCGGCGACGATCTCGACGGTGGTCGTCGTGGTCTCGTAACCGAACGCGGACACCGTGACGGCGTAGCTGCCGGTGCTCAGGGTCAGCCCGTAGGCGCCGACGGCGTCGGTGCTGGTCTCGCGTTCCATGGGACCGGTGACGCTGACCGTTGCGCCTTCGACGGGGGCGCCGTCGGCGTCGGTGACCGTGCCCGCCAACGTGCCGGTGTCGCCGGTGGGTGCGGCGTCCAGAAGGGCCAGCGCGTCCAGCTTGCCTTCGCCCCAGACGTTGTTGTTCTCCGGGGTGCCGCCGCACTGGTCGTCGGCGGTGTCGATGGCCGTCTCGTTCAACAGCGTCCGGGTGCCGTCGACGTCACCGATCAGCGCCGGCGCGCCGGACCACAGCAGCGCGATCGCACCCGCGACGTGTGGCGACGCCATCGACGTTCCGGACAAGAACCCGTACCCGCCGCCGTCGACGGACGAGCGGACGTCGACGCCGGGCGCGGCGATGTTCGGTTTGATCTCGCCCTCCTGGCCCGGTCCGCGGGCGGAGAACGAGGCGATGGAACCGGAGCTGTCGTAGGCGCCGACCGAGTAGTTGATGATGCGGCTGCCCGGCGATCCGCTGCTCTCGCAGGAGCTGCCGCTGTTGCCGTTCGACCAGACGCCGAAGATCCCCGACGCCGCCCACTCGTTGAGGATGTCCTCCATGAACGGGTCGTTCGACGGGAACCGGCTGCCCCACGAGTTGTTGATGATGTGCGGGCGCATCGACACGTCCGGGTTCTCGCCGTTGAGGTCCGTTGGCGCCAGCATCCACTCACCGGAGGCGATCAGGTCCGCGTCGGAGCAGGTGTTGCAGCCGTTGGCGGCGATCCACTGAACGCCAGGCGCGACACCGATCTGGTTGCCTTCGCCGTCGTCGCCGGCCATGGTGCCCATGGTGTGGGTGCCGTGCGAGCTGGCGGCCCCGTCGAAGGGCTCGTCGCTGGTGCCGGTGGCGTCGAACCAGTTGTAGTCGTGGTCGAAGGTCCCGTCACCGTTGTTGCCGCGGTACGAGTCGACCAGCGCGGGGTGGTCGTAGTCGACACCGCTGTCGATGTTGGCGACGACGATGCCCTCGCCGGTGACGCCGTAGTCGGCCCAGACGTCGTCGGCATTGATGTTCTCCACGCCCCACTCGAGAGCGTTCGTTCCCATGTCCGAGGACGGCTTGGACTCGACCGGGTCGGGCGGCTGGTACGTCCGCGGCGCCCGGATCTGTTCGACGGCGTCCATCGCGGCCAGCCGTTCGGCCAGCGCCCGGTCGCCGTCGCGCACCAGGATCGCGTTGGTGATCCAGTACGGTTCGTAGCCGATCCCGCGGCTGTCCAGCAGTTTGCGTACGCCGGCCTGTGAGCGCCGCGCGGTGCTCTTCAGCTCGTCGACCACCTGCTGACCGCGTGTGGTCCAGTCGTCGGTGGTCGCGGCCTTGCCGGTGTCGGCCTTCGCGCTGAGCCGGACCCAGTAGTCGGCGACGTTCTTCGTGTCCAGGTCGTCGAAGACGCCCTGTTCGATCTTGTCCATCGGGTCGACGGGCTCGGCGGGGCGGCCGAAGTCGGCCTGGGCCGCGGGCGCCGCGCCCAGCACGGTCGCGATCAGGGCGAACACCGAGAGCAGGACGGCGAGATGTCGCCGGCGTCGTGGTGGTGGATGCTGCACGGGAACCTCCTCGGATCGAGCGGACACCGTGACTCGACGCGATCGGACATCTTCGCCACGAGCGTCCCGATATGCGGTGCAGTCATCCTTGCGATATGAACTATCGGTGGACAAGGTCGCGACATGGGCAATATGCGGTCATGACTGACCGGGCCACGCCGGAGTGACTCCGACTTGACGACCGATTAATGGGAAAAACTCCGGCAGACATACACAAACCGAGGCAAAGATGTCATGCTCACATGACAGGGCGGGTAAGGGGTTTCCTCAAGGGGTGGTGTGCCGTGACGGAGACACCGTCATCCGGAATCAGCGCGCCGTACGTCATCTGCGTGGGCACGACGCTGGAGGACACGGCAGGAATCGCGGAAGCTGTGGACAGACGGGCGGTGGTCCTGGTGGCGCCGGACACCGACACCGCGCGTGGCCTGTTGCGCGAGCAACCGCCGGCATCTCGACGGTCCGAGTCGGCCGACATCATCGTGCACGGTCATCTCCGGGTCGACGCCACCGCGCGCGAGGTCACGTGGGCCGGGGTGAACATCGAGCTCAGCGCGCGCGAGTTCGACCTGATGGCCACCCTGGCCAGCGACGCGGGCCGGGTGTGGACCTTCGAGGAACTGATGTCACGGATCTGGAAGACCCGCTACCTCGGTGACGCCGACCCGGTCGTCTCCGCCGTCAAGCGGCTGCGCAAACGGCTCGCCGTCGCGGTCGCCGAGCTGCGGGTGGTCTCCGTCCGCGGCGTGGGTTTCCGGCTGGTCGTCCCGGACTGACGCGGGCTGGGTATCCTGGGCACGCCCCGTCGTCCGCTGGTGAGGAGCACCGCCCGTGTCCCGCGTCGTCGTCGACGTCATGCTGAAACCGGAGATACTCGACCCCCAGGGCAAGGCCGTGCACGGCGCCTTCGACCGGCTCGGGTTCGACGGTGTCGCCTCCGTCCGCCAAGGCAAGCGGTTCGAGATCGAGCTCACCGGCGACGCCGGCCCCGAAGCCGTCGCCGAGATCGAGCGTGCCGCCTCCACGCTCCTGTCCAACCCGGTCATCGAGGACTACACCCTGCACGTCGAGACCGAGGCGTGAGCCGTGCGCATCGGTGTGGTGACCTTTCCCGGCTCCCTGGACGACCGTGACGCGGCGCGAGCCGTCCGTCTCGCCGGCGGCGACGCGGTCGAGCTCTGGCACGCCGACGCCGACCTGCACGGTGTCGACGCCGTCGTGCTGCCCGGCGGATTCTCCTACGGCGACTACCTGCGCGCCGGAGCCATCGCGGGGATGGCCCCGGTGATGAGGGCCGTGGTCGACGCCGCCCGCGGCGGGATGCCGGTGCTCGGCATCTGCAACGGCTTCCAGGTGCTGTGCGAGACACATCTGCTGCCCGGCGCGATGATCCGCAACGACCGGCTGCGGTTCGTCTGCCGCGACCAGCCGTTGCGGGTCGAGAACGCCGACACCGCGTGGACCTCGGCCTACGAGCCCGGCGAGCGCATCGTCGTCCCGCTGAAGAACATCGACGGCTGCTACGTCGCCGACGAGCGCACCCTGGACCAGCTCGAGGGCGAGGGCCGGGTGGCCTTCCGCTACGACGGACACAACCCCAACGGCTCCCTGCGCGACATCGCGGGCGTGACCAACGCCGCCGGCAACGTCGTCGGGCTGATGCCGCACCCCGAGCACGCGGTCGAGCCCACCGTGGGGCCGGGCAGCACCGACGGTCTCGGCTTCTTCACGTCCGTGCTGGAAACGATCGAAGGAATGGCCCGAGCGTGACGACGCACCGCGAACTCGACACCACCGACGCCGCCGCCAAGACCCCCGACCAGGCGCAGCCGTGGGACGAGCTGGGGCTGAAGGAGCACGAGTACACCCGTATCCGGGACATCCTCGGGCGCCGCCCCACCAACTCCGAGCTCGCCATGTACAGCGTCATGTGGTCCGAGCACTGCTCGTACAAGAGCTCCAAGGCGCACCTGCGCCAGTTCGGGCAGAAGGCGCCGGCGAGCGACGCGCTGCTGGTCGGCATGGGCGAGAACGCCGGCGTCGTCGACATCGGCAACGGCCTGGCCGTGACCTTCAAGGTGGAGTCGCACAACCACCCGTCCTACGTCGAGCCCTACCAGGGCGCCGCCACCGGCGTCGGCGGCATCGTGCGCGACATCCTCGCCATGGGCGCGCGCCCGGTGGCGGTCATGGACCCGCTGCGGTTCGGGCCGATGGACGCCGACGACACGAAGCGGGTGCTGCCGGGGGTCGTGGCCGGCGTCGGCGGCTACGGCAACTGCCTGGGGCTGCCGAACATCGGCGGCGAGGTCGTCTTCGACCCGAGCTACGCGGCGAACCCGCTGGTCAACGCCCTCTGCGTGGGCGTGATGCGGCACGAGGACATCCATCTCGCCAGCGCCTCCGGCGTCGGTAACAAGGTCGTCCTGTTCGGCGCCCGCACCGGCGGCGACGGCATCGGCGGCGCGTCCATCCTGGCCTCCGAGAGCTTCGACGACAGCAAGTCGAGCAAGCGCCCGTCGGTGCAGGTGGGCGACCCGTTCATGGAGAAGGTGCTGATCGAGTGCTGCCTCGAGCTGTTCGAGCGGCGGCTGGTCGACGGCATCCAGGACCTCGGCGCCGCCGGCATCTCCTGCGCGACGTCCGAGCTGGCCAGCAACGGCGACGGCGGCATGCACGTCGACCTCGAGACGGTACTGCTGCGTGACCCCACCCTGACCCCCGGCGAGATCCTGATGTCGGAGTCGCAGGAGCGGATGATGGGCGTCGTCACGCCCGAGAACCTCGACGCGTTCCTCGCCGTCACCGGCAAGTGGGACGTCGAGACCGCCGTCATCGGCGAGGTCACCGGCACCGGACGGTTGGTCATCGACTGGCACGGCGAGACCATCGTGGACGTCGACCCGCGCACGGTCGCGCACGAGGGCCCGGTGTACGAGCGGCCCTACGCGCGTCCGGCCTGGCAGGACGAGCTGCAGGCGGCATCCCCGTCGGCGCTGCCCCGTCCGTCCACCGGCGCCGAGCTGCGCGACACGCTGCTGCGGATGCTCGCCTCGCCGAACCTCGCGTCCAAGGCCTGGGTCACCGACCAGTACGACCGCTACGTTCTGGGCAACACCGTCCTCGCCCAGCCAGAGGACGCCGGTGTGCTGCGTCTCGACGAGTCCAGCGGGCTGGGGGTCGCGGTGTCCACCGACGGCAACGGCCGTTACACCAAGCTCGACCCGTACACCGGAGCGCAGCTCGCGCTGGCCGAGGCGTACCGCAACGTCGCGACCACCGGAGCCCGCCCGCTGGCCGTGACCGACTGCCTCAACTTCGGCTCGCCGGAGGACCCTGCTGTCATGTGGCAGTTCGCCGAGGCCGTACGAGGGCTCGCGGACGCCTGCCAGGTGCTCGGCACGCCGGTCACCGGCGGGAACGTCTCGCTTTACAACCAGACCGGCGAGGCCGCCATCCTGCCGACCCCGGTCGTCGGCGTGCTGGGCGTGCTCGACGACGTCGGCCGGCGAATCCCGCAGGGCTTCCGCGAGCCCGGCCAGGTGATCTACCTGCTCGGCGAGACCGGCGACGAGTTCGGCGGCTCGGAGTGGGCGTGGGTGACGCACGGGCACCTCGGCGGGATGCCGCCGTCCGTCGACCTCGACGCCGAACGTGAACTCGCGGAGATCCTGGTCAACGCGTCGAGGGACGGGCTCGTCGACGCGGCGCACGACGTCTCCGACGGCGGCGTCGCGCAGGCACTGGCCGAGGCGGTCCTCCGGCACGGCACCGGCGCGCGGGTGTGGGTTCCCGACGGCGTCGATCCGTTCGTGTTCCTGTTCTCCGAGTCGCAGGCGCGGGCGATCGTGTCCGTGCCGCGGTCCGAGGAGGTCCGCTTCACCGACATGTGCACGGCGCGGCGGTTCGGCCACCAGCGCATCGGCGTCGTCGACGACGGCGGCGTGCTCGACGTCCAGAACGTTCTCGCTGTCGGTGTCGACGAGCTGCGGAACGCTCACGAGTCGACGTTGCCGGCGGTGTTCGACGCCTGAACCCTGGCTTGTTCGATCCGGCGGGTGGTCAACCGCGGCGCGACGTAGACGAGCAACGCTACGTGCATCGCCGCGGCAACGAGAAACGGTGTGCGCAGCGCCCACTCACGGCCGAGCACGGTTTCGCCGGCCGCGACCAGGGCGCCGCCGAGCAGCGTGCCCAGTGACATCGCGCCCCAGCCGAAGGCGGGTCGATGCGCGCGTGGGTGGTTCGCCAGTCCGGGGGCGGTTTCGCCATCTCCGCTGCTGCGGTGGCGATCAGGTTCATCGGGCTGGTCCCGATGCCTTCGAAACTCTCGCGGTCCAGCCCTTCGAACAGGTACGTCCGCGCGGTGCGCCCATACTGTCAATCGCGTCACCGCAGTTGGACGCCTAGTGATGCCCGCCATCGCACATGATCACAGGCGCCCCGGGCGCGGACGATCGTTGATGATCACGTCGGAGCGCCTCGTTCGTTCAGCCGGTGGCAGCCTTCGTGTACTGGTCGGCGAACTCGCCGACCGGTTCGATCGGTGTGATCACGTCGATGAGAACGTCGTCCGGCGCTGCGATGATGAAGTGACGCTGGCCGAAGTCCTCGCTGCGCAGGTCCAACTCGACGCTCAGGCCGGCGCCGCGGACGAGGCGGTCGTACTCCGCGTCGACATCGGTGACCTCGAAGTTGAGGAGCAAGCCTCGGGCCGGCGCGCGGTATGCGGGTGGCAGGGTCGGGTGGCGGTGGTCGAGCAGAGCGAGCTCGTCGTGCGGTGGTTCGGGGTGTCTGAGGCTGACGTACCAGTCGGACTCGAACGTCGTCTCGAAGCCGAAGTGCGTGCGGTAGAAGGCGTGTGACGTCGCCGGGTCGGACGACTGGATCACGGGATAGAAGCTGGTGACGGACACGGATGCTCCATTCGAAGAAACATACCAACGGTAGGTATGTGAGACGGTAGGTCGCATACCATCGGTATGTCAACTGGAGGAGTCCCGCGTGCGCCGAACCAAGGCACAACAACGACAAGACACCACGCACGCTCTCGTCACCGAGGCCAGGACATTGTTCGCCCGGCACGGATACGCCGCGGTGAGCCTCGCCGACATCGTCGACGGTGTCGGCTTGACCAAGGGAGCGCTGTACCACCACTTCGACAACAAGGCCGCGCTGTTCCACGCGGTCGTCGAACAGGTGCAGAGCGAGGTGGCGGCACGAGTCGTCGCAGCGGCTGAGACGTCTGACGATCCGTGGCTGCGGCTGACCGCCGGATGCGAAGCGTTCCTCCGCGCGAGTGCCGATCCGGACGTTCAACAGATCATGCTCGTCGACGGTCCGGCGATCCTGCGGTGGCACGAATGGCGAACCATGGACGAGGCGGCCTCGGGCCAGCACCTGAGCGAGGCGTTGGCTGAGCTGATCGAGCAGGGAACCATCCCGGAACAGCCGATCGCACCGCTGACTCATCTGTTGTCCGGCGCCATGAACGAGGCCGCCCTGTGGCTCGCACAGTCGACACGCCCGCGGGATCTCGACGACACGATCGTGGCGTTGTCGCGGTTGCTGGACTCGTTGCGCCACCCGAAGCTGACGTAGCGCCGTTGCCGTCGGCGTCGACCTCTCGGCTCGCCCCTGTGAGGCTCTGCCACCGTCCAGCGGGTTAACCTGCCCCGATGGCGAAACGGATCGATCCCGTCACGGCGTGGGCGGCCTACGAGGTCGGCATATCGACGGTGCGGAGCTGGCTCGACGACCTCCCCGAGCAGGCGTGGGCGCAGCCCAGCGTGCTGCCGGGGTGGGACGTCACGGATCTGGCGGCGCACCTGGCCACGGTGTCCGCTTCGGTGACGGTCCTGGCCGCGGCGCCATCGGACGCGCATGCGGGGACGGCGAGCGATTATCTGGCCTCCTACGCGGCCGTGGCGGACGAGATCGCGGACACCGCGCGTGAGCTCGCCGATGACGGGGACCGCGAGCCCGCGGCCGTTCTGGCGCGGATCGACGAACAGCGCGCGGCCGCCGCCGAGGTCGTCGAACGCATCGGACTGCACGACCAGGTCGTGACCACGCGCCGGGTGCCGGTCCGTCTCGGTGACTACCTGCTGACGCGCGTCGTCGAGATCGCCGTGCACGCCGACGACCTCGCGCGGTCGGTGCCAGACGTGACCGCTCCGGCGCTGCCCCGGGACACCGTTCGGATGGCAGCCCGTGCACTGCTGGACGTGCTGGCCGAGCGGGCACCGGGGCGCAGCGTCGAGGTTCGGGTCCCGCCGTTCGCCGCGGTGCAGTGTGTCGAGGGGCCGCGGCACACCCGCGGGACGCCGGCCAACGTCGTGGAGCTGACGTCGGCGTCGTGGTTACGGCTGGCCGCTGGTCGGACGTCGTGGGAGGACGAGGTCGCGGCCGGCAACGTCAGCGCGAGCGGCGACCGGGCGGACCTCAGCGGGTTGCTGCCGTTGTTGTGAGCACCACCAGGCTTCTGCTCGCGTCACGAGGCTTGCAAGGGTGGCGACGCATGGAATTCCATGCATGCCTTCAACAACGTGATCATTCTCCGGAGCGGTCGGGCAGCGTCGCGATGAGCGGTGGGGTGTCCGGGGCGACCAGCCGGACCTCGCGGACCTGGTAGATGTCGGCGTTGATGGTGCCGCCGGCGCCGCCGGTCTTGGCCTCGACGTCGCAGCTGGCGACGTCACCGGTCCAGTCGTCGGTCGCCACCCGGACGTCGTAGACACCCGGCGCCGGGGCGTCGCCGAGCACGGCGAACACCCACGACGGCTCGCCCTGGTACAGGAACACGTGTCCCACCTGCTCACCGGAGGCGTCGCGGACCGGGGCGGCGGAGAAGTACTGCCCGTCCGCGATGTCGAGCGTCTTGCGGTACCCCTCGGCCAGCTCACGTTCGTCGGATGTCGTCTGCCAGACGATGCCGGCACCGGCCAGACCGATGACGGCGGCGGCCGCTGCGAGCACCAGGCCACGTACCCAGTGCCGTCGTGTGCCGTCGGCCGGCTCGCCACCGGCGTGGCCGTCGTCCGAACCCGCACCCGAGCCGTCGTCCGGCCCGGTGCCTTCCGGTCCGGCGTCGTCCGAGCCGGCGATCCGTTCGAGGACCGCGCTCTCGAAACCCGCGGGCGGCTCGTGCGAGGGAGCGAGCAGCAGCACCTCGTCGGCCACCCGGCTCAGCCGTTCGAGCTCGGCGCGACAGTCGTCGCACTCGGACAGATGGTCGAGGACACGGGCGCGGTCCGGCCCGCTGGCAGCCCCGGTGGCGACCTCGGCCAGGGACTCGGCGAGTTCGGCGCACCGGTTCGGATCATTCGCCATGACTCACCTCCAGCATCGTGCGCAGCCGGGACAGGCCGGTCCGGATGCGGGTCTTCGCCGTGCCCAACGGCACCCCCTGCCGCTCGCCGATCTCGCGTGCGGTGAGCCCGAAGTGCACGGACAGCAGCACCGCGGTGGCCTGTTCGCTGGGCAGTTCGCGCAGCGCCGCGGCGACCCGATCGCAGTCCTCGACGCGGTCGCCGTCGGACGCCGCCGTCGTCATCATCTCGGCGACGGCGACCGGATCGGTGGCCAGCTCGCGCCGCACCCGGACGACGTCGATCGCGACGTTGCGGGTGATGGTCAGCAACCAGGTGGACGCCTGTGCCCGGCGCGGGTCGTAGTTGCCGGCGTGGCGCCAGGCCCGGACGAACGCCTCCTGCGCCACCTCCTCGGCGACGGCCGGGACGCCGACGACCGACAGCGCCAGGCCGTAGACGCGCGCCTGATGGCGCCGGACGAAGCCGGCCATCGCGTCCGCGTCGCCGGTGGCCATCCCGGCGAGAAGCGCTTCGTCCGACACTCCCACACCTTTGTATACGCGATCCGCGCCGACAACGATTGCCCACGCGGTCACTGGTCGGGTGACATCACATCACACCGGGTGCGGTGCGGGGCGATCTCAGCGCTGCTCGGTGTCGTCTCCCGTGTGCTGGTCGCCTGTGTCCTCCTCCGGCGCCTCCTCGTCCGGCCGGACCGGGCGCAGCTGTCCCCAGACGACGAACACGGCGGCGGCGACCAGCAGGCCCGCTCCGGTCCACAGGTTGAGGTTCGTGCCGTCGGCGCGTTCGAGATCCGCGTCGCTGGTGCCGAAGAACCCCATGAACAGGATGATCACTCCGAACAGTCCGAGCAGGCTGGCGATGACGACGCGGATGTCGAAGACACTGGTCCGGCGCGGCCCGCCGCCGGAGTTGTCGGTTGTGCTCATGGTTGTCTCCTCACGCGAACGCGACGTTCAGGATGATGATCAGGGCGAGGGCGATGCCGGCCATCAGGGTCGGCCGCTGGTACCAGGCCTGTCCCTCGTCTCGCGGATCGTAGAAGCTCTCCCGCGGCGTCAAGCTGTACACCAAACCCACCAGCTCGGCCTCCGCCTTGGGCGCGGTGACGGCGGTGACCGCGACGCTGACCGCGATGTCGACGACGAACGCCGCGCCGGCGGCCACGAAGGCGGTGCCCTGACCGGGCAGTCCCACGAGACCGGTCTCGGACATGATGAACACCGTGACCGCGGCCAGGGTGCCGGCCACCAGCCCCGTCCAGCCCGCGGCCGGTGTCATCCGCTTCCAGAACATGCCCAGAATGAACGTGGCGAACAGCGGCGCGTTGAAGAACGAGAACAGCTGCTGCAGATAGTCCATCAGGTTGGAGTAGGTCGCGGCGATGGCCGCGGTGCCGATGGCCGCGACCGTGGCCAGTACGGTGACCACCCGGCCGACCCGCAGGTAGTAGGCGTCGTCGCGGTCCTTGACGACGTAGCGCTGCCAGATGTCGTAGCTGAACACGGTGTTGAACGAGCTCACGTTCGCCGCCATACCGGCCATGAACGACGCCAGCAGGCCGGAGATCGCGAGCCCGAGCATCCCGTTCGGCAGCAGGTCGCGGATCAGCAGGAGTAGCGCGTCGTTGTAGTCCACCCCTGTCTGCGCCGACTGCGTCTGTTTGTAGCGGGCGAGCTCGGGCACCAGCACCCCGGCGATCATGCCGGGGATCACGACGATGAACGGAATGAACATCTTCGGGAACGCGCCGATGATCGGCGTGCGCCGCGCCGACGACATGCTCTTCGACGCCATCGCCCGTTGGACCTCGACGAAGTTCGTGGTCCAGTAGCCGAACGAGAGCACGAAGCCGAGCCCGAAGACGATCCCGATCACCGACAGCACGCTGGAGTCGAACCCGGCCAGTTCCGATCCCGGCCACGCCCCCGTCTGCGCGCCCGAGCCGGTCTGCTGCTCGATCCGCGACACCAGGCCGTCCCAGCCGCCGACGCGTTGCAGCGCGACCATGGTGAGCGGGAAGAGCGCCGCCACGATCACGAAGAACTGCAGTACCTCGTTGTAGATCGCGGCGGACAGGCCCCCGAGCGTGATGTAGCTCAGGACGATGGCTGCCGCCACCACGACCGACACCGTGATCGGCCAGCCGAGCAGGACGTTCACCAGCGTCGCCAGCAGGTAGAGGTTGATGCCGGCGATCAGGACCTGCGCGAGGGCGAAGCTGATGGCGTTGACGAGGTGTGCCGGCGAGCTGAACCTCCTGAGCATGAACTCCGGGACGCTGCGCACTTTGGAGCCGTAGTAGAACGGCATCATCACGACGCCGAGGAACAGCATCGCCGGCACGGCGCCGATCCAGAAGTAGTGCATGGTCGGCATGCCGTACTGCGCGCCGTTGGCGGACATGCCGATGATCTCGATGGCGCCGAGGTTGGCGGAGATGAACGCCAGTCCCGTCACCCAGGCCGGAAGTGACCGGCCGGACAGGAAGAAGTCGAGGCTGTTCGACACCGCGTACCGCGCCATGAGCCCGATACCCAGTACGAACACGAAGTAGATCGCGATCAGGGTGTAGTCCCAGAACCCTGCGTCCAGGCGCAGGTCGGCTTGGGCGAGAACGGTCATACGTGCACGCTCCGCATCCAGGTCGGCGACGGCCACGGTGCCGGACAACCGGCATTGCGAAGGGCCGTACCCGAGATGCGGGCGCGGCATGATCACCGCGAATGATGCCGAGTCAGCGCCAGCCGGCCTCGTCGACCCCGCCGGGAACGTCGGCGTCCGGGTCGTAGGGCGTGCGGGTGAACCGGAACGAGGCGAGATCCAGGTGGCTGACGGAACGGTCGCGGCGGCGGATCACGTGCAGCGGCTCGCCGGCGAAGTACCCGTCGAGCCCCACCCACCGGTCCGGTCCGCACGCATCGAACCGGGACGCGCGGCCGGCGCCGTCGACCGGTCGCAGGTGCAGGCGCCCGTCGCCGGCCGCGCGCAGCTCGAAGCCCGCGGGACCCCAGTACCAGGGACCGACCAGGTCGAGGACCTCGGCGTCCCCCTCGGCGACGTGCCACGGCTCCGGCGGCAGCGGCTCGGCCTGCGTGAGCTCGGACAGCAGGTCGGTGCCGAGGCTACGCGGCAGCCCGGAGGTGGAGTTGGTGAACAGCACGACGCCGTCGCCGGTCTCGACGTCCACGCGCACCGAGGCCAGGAATCCCGGCATCGACCCGCCGTGCCCGACGAACCTGCGCCCCTCGATGTTCCACACCTGAACACCGAGCCCGTGCGCGGCGGTCCAGGGTGAGCCGGGCGTGTCGTCGACGACCAGCGGTGAGCGCATCTCCGCCAGCGTGTCCGGATCCAGCAGCCCGCCGGTGTCACCGGCCAGGAACGCCGCCCAGCGGGCCAGGTCGCGCACCGTCGACCAGAGTTGCCCGGCCGGGGCCATGGCGCCCGCGTCGTGCTCCGGCTCGGCCAGCACGACGTCGGCGAACGGGTGCACGGCCAGCCCGTGCGCGTGCGGGGCCACCGGGCGCGCGGTGGTGCGCTGCATCTCCAGCGGGTTGAGCAGCTCCGCCGACACGGCCGTGGCCCACGGATGGCCGCGGTGCCGTGCGATCAGCTCGCCGAGAGCGGCGTAGCCGACGTTCGAGTAGTGGAACCGGCGCCCCGGCGGATGCCGTAGCCCGAGCTGGTCGACGAGCGTGCGCCAGTACTCGCCCGCTGTCCGCTCCCACCACGGGCCGTCGGTCTCGGCCTGCAGGCCGGCACCGTGCGACAGCAACTGGGCGACGGTGACGTGCCCGATGGCGGTACCGGGGACGTGTTGCTCGAACGGGTCGGTGAGGTCGAGAGCCCCTTCGTCGCGCAGCCGCATCACGACGACCGCCACCAGTGTCTTCGTGATGGAGCCGATGCGGTACTGGGTGTGTTCGTCGGCCTCGTGGCCGGTGACTCGCCCGTCGATGGTGCCGCGTGCGTGCGACCAGACCAGCCGGCCGCCGCGGACCAGACCGGCGGCCAGCGACGGCAGCCGGGCTTCGGACTGCGCGACGTCGATGCGGTGCGACAGGTGTGCGGCGGTGGTGTCCTGGATCACGACGTGAGCTTACGTGAGGGCTGTTCAGCGGTCCGTGCTCGTTCGCGGGCGTGGCTCGTAGCGGCGCACCGGATGGGTGGCGCGGATCAACGCGCGCATCGTCCACAGGTCGCCGGTGACCGCGCCGTGCGCTCGTGCCTGCACGAGCACGTTGCCGAGAGCGGTCGCCTCGACCGGACCGGCCACCACGGGAAGCCCGCATGCGTCGGCCGTCAGCCTGCACAGCAGCTCGTTCTGCGCGCCGCCGCCGACGAGGTGCACGACGTCGACCTCGTGGCCGGACAGCGCGACCGCGTCGCGGACGGTGCGCGCGTACGCGTCCGCGAGGCTGTCGAGGATGCACCGGACGGTCCTGGCCTGTCCTTCCGGAACCGGTTGCCCGGCGCGCCGGCACGCGTCGGCGATCCGGCCGGTCATGTCGCCGGGCGGGATGAACGCCGGGTCGTCGGGGTCGAAGACCGGCCCGCCGGGGCCGACGTCGGAGGCCATCGCCAGCAGGGTCGGCAGGTCGCTGGTCAGCCCGGCGCGTTCCCACTCCGCGACCGACTCCGCGAGCAGCCACAGGCCCATGACATTGCGCAGGTATCGAACCGTTCCGTCGACGCCGCCCTCGTTGGTGAAGTTCGCCTCGCGGCTCGCGGCGGTCAGCACCGGTCCGTCCAGCTCGACACCGACCAGCGACCACGTGCCGCACGACACGTAGGCGAACCGCTCGTCAGCGGCGGGCACGCCGACGACGGCCGAGGCGGTGTCGTGCGAGCCGACGGCCGTTGCCACCATCGACGACGCGACCCCGGTCTCGGCCCGGACCTCGGGCAGCAGCGGGCCGACGACGTCGCCGGGCCGGCGCAGCTCGCCGAACAGGTCGCGGGACAGGCCGGCCTGCCGGACGAGCTCGTCGGCCCAGGTGCCGCGGCGGGCGTCGAACAGCCCGGTCGTCGAGGCGTTGGTGCGCTCGGTGCCGAGTTCGCCGGTCAGCCAGTAGGTGAACAGGTCGGGCAGGAGCGCGAGATGTTCCGCGTGCCGCAGCCGGACCGGGCTCTCGGCGGCGAGCTGATAGATCGTGGTGAACGGCAGGAACTGCAGGCCGGTCGTCGCGTACAGCTGCGCGGGGTCGATCCGCTCGTGCACCTCGGCGGCGACGCCGTCGGTCCGTGAGTCCCGGTAGTGGTACGGATTGCTCACGAGCGTGCCCGCCGCGTCGAGCAGGCCGTAATCGACCGCCCAGGAGTCGATCCCCACGCTGCGCAGCTCTCCGTCGCAGGCTCGTCGAGCCGCGGCCAGCCCGTCCAGCAGGTCGCGGTACAGCCGGAGGACGTCCCAGTGCAACCCGTCCGGAAGCCGGACCGGCACGTTGGGGAAGCGATGCGCCTCGGTCAGCTCGAGCCGGTCCGGGGCGACCCGGCCGAGCATGACGCGGCCGCTTGAGGCGCCGAGATCGACGGCCGCGAGGGTGGATCCGTTCGCTTCGCTCACCGCTCACCTTCCTTCCGCGATCAACTCGACGGGCTAGCGCAGGAACGCGGCTGCCACGCCCGCGTCGACGGGGATGTGCAGTCCGGTGGTGTGGGACAGGTCGCCGGCGGTGAGCGCGAACACCGCGTTGGCGACGTGTTCGGGCAGCACTTCGCGTTTGAGCAGGGTGCGCTGGGCGTAGAACGCGCCGAGTTCCTCCTCGGGCACCCCGTACACCGCGGCGCGCTGGGCGCCCCAGCCGCCGGCGAAGATGCCGGAGCCGCGGACGACGCCGTCGGGGTTGACGCCGTTGACCCGGATGCCGTGCTCGCCGAGCTCGGCGGCGAGCAGACGCACCTGGTGGGCCTGGTCGGCCTTGGTGGAGCCGTAGGCGACGTTGTTCGGGCCGGCGAACACGCCGTTCTTGCTGGCGATGTAGACGATGTCGCCGCCGAGACCCTGGGCGGTCATGACGCGGGCGGCCTCACGGGACACCAGGAACGATCCGCGCGCCATCACGTCGTGCTGCAGGTCCCAGTCCCGGGTGGTGGTCTCCAGCAGCGGCTTGGAGATGGACAGGCCGGCGTTGTTGACGACCAGGTCGACACCGCCGAAAGCCCGGGCGGCCTCGGCGAACGCGGCGGCGATCTGCTCCTCGTCGGTGACGTCGACGGTCACCGGCACGGCGACGTCACCACCGCCGAGCTCGTGTGCGGTTTCCGCGGCGGCGTCGGCGTTCAGATCGGCCACGACGACGCAGGCGCCCTCGGCCGCCAGCCGCTGCGCGGTCGCCCTGCCGATACCCGACGCGGCACCGGTGACCAGCGCCACCCGTGTGGCCAGCGGCTTCGGCGCGGGCATCCGGGCCAGCTTCGCCTCCTCCAGCGCCCAGTACTCGATCCGGAACTTCTCCTTCTCCGGGATCGGCGCATACGACGAGACCGCTTCGGCGCCACGCATCACGTTGATCGCGTTGACGTAGAACTCGCCGGCGACCCGCGCGGTCTGCTTGTCCTTGCCGAAGCTGAACATGCCCACGCCCGGGACCAGCACGATCGCGGGGTCGGCGCCGCGCATCGGCGGCGTGTCGGCGTCGGCGTGGCGTTCGTAATAGACGGCGTAGTCCTCGCGGTAGGCCGTGTGCAGTTCACGCAGCCGGGCAACCGCTTCGTCCAGCGGCGCCGACGGCGCCACGTCGAGCACCAGCGGCCGGACCTTCGTGCGCAGGAAGTGGTCCGGGCAGGACGTGCCCAGGGCGGCCAGTGGCGCCAGCTTCTCCCGGGCCACGAAGTCCAGCACCACGTCGCTGTCGGTGAAATGCCCGACCTGTGGCTTGTCGGTCGAGGCCAGGCCGCGGATCACCGGTGCCAGTGCGGCGGCGCGTTCATGCCGCTCGTCCTCGGGCAACGCCTCGAAGCCGTCCACGATCGCGCCGAACGGCTCCGGGTCGCCACGCTCGGCCAGGAACCGTTCCGCGGTGCGGATGATCTCCAGGGAGTTCGCCTCGCACTCCTTGCTGGTGGCGCCCCACGCGGTGATGCCGTGACCGCCCAGGACGCAGCCGATGGCCTGTGGGTTGTCGGCGGCGATCGCCGCTATATCCAGCCCCAGCTGGAAACCCGGGCGCCGCCACGGCACCCACACCACCCGGTCGCCGAAACACTCCCGCGTCAGCGCCTCCCCGTCGGCGGCGGTGGCCAGTGCGATCCCGGAATCCGGATGCAGGTGATCCACGTGCGGAGCATCCACCAGGCCGTGCATCGCGGTGTCGATCGAGGGCGCGGCGCCACCCTTGCCGTGCAGGCAGTAGTCGAACGCCGCGACCATCTCGTCCTCGCGGTCGACCCCCGGATAGGCGTCGACGAGTGCGCGCATCCGATCCAGCCGCAGCACCGCGAGCCCGTTCTCGGTGAGCGTGCCCAGATCGCCCCCAGACCCCTTCACCCACAGCAGCTCCACGTCGGTGTCGGTGACGGGATCGATCCCCGTGCCCTTGGCGGACGTGTTCCCGCCCGCATAGTTGGTGTTGCGCGGATCGGCGCCGAGGCGGTTGCTGCGCTCGAGCAGGTCCGCCACGCCCGGCGGTGTGGTGGTCATCGTTCCTTCCCTGGTTCGTTTCGTGCCGCTGTTCCGTTCGCGGCGTCGAACTGGTCGTCGAGATCGAAGACCTCGTCCAGCAGTCGCCAGTGACGATCCGGAGCGCCGCCGTCCAGCCCGCTGAACAGGTCGGACATCTGCCGTTGCCATCGGTCGTTGACCTCGGTGGCCGCGACCGCTGCCTGCGCCGCGGCCAGGTCGTCGGCCTCGACGTAGCCGACCAGCAGGCCGTCGTCGCCGAGGAACAGTGTGTAGTGGCGCCAGCCCGCCTCTTTCAGCGCGGTCAGCAGCTCCGGCCAGACCTGGGCGTGGCGCCGCCGGTACTCGTCGAGCCGGTCCGGACGGACCTGGCCGACCAGGCAGTAGCGGGGCACGGTCACGCTCCCCAGCCGGCCTGCTCGCCACCGACGCGCTGGTCGCGGATGGTCTCGAAGTGCCCGGAGCGCTCGTAGGCGGCGACCGGGTCCGGGTCGAGGCCCTGGTCCTCGCGCATCGTGGCCAGAAGCGGCCGGACGTCGGTGTTGAAGGCGTCCATCAGGGTGCCGTTGGCGCCCAGGACGTCGCCGTCCTGCTGTGCCTTTGCCAGTGCGTCCGCGTCCACCAGTGCGGCCTTGGCCGTGGCTTCCTGCACGTTCAGTACCGAGCGGATGATCGCCGGGATCTTCGGCTCGATGTTGTGGCACTGGTCGAGCATGAACGCGATGCCCTGGGCAGGGTCGTGTGCGTCGGCGCTGACGATCTCGTGCATGATGCGGAACAGCTGGAACGGGTCGGCCGCGCCGACCATCAGGTCGTCGTCGGCGTAGAAGCGGGAGTTGAAGTCGAACCCGCCGAGCTTGCCCGCGCGTAGCAGGAACGCGACGATGAACTCGATGTTCGTGCCGGGGGCGTGGTGCCCGGTGTCGATGACGACCTGGGCCCGCTCGCCGAGCTGCAGGCAGTGCGCGTAGGACGTGCCCCAGTCCGGCACGTCGGTGCTGTAGAAGGCCGGCTCGAACAGCTTGTACTCCAGCAGCATCCGCTGGTCGGCGCCGAGGCGGCCGTAGGTTTCGGCGAGCGCCTCGGCCAGCCGGTCCTGGCGGGCGCGGATGCTGTCCTGGCCGGGGTAGTTGGTGCCGTCGGCGAACCACAACTTGAGGTCCTTCGACCCGGTGGCGTCCATGATGTCGATGCACTCGAGCAGGTGATCGGTGGCCTTGCGGCGTACGCCCGGATCGGGGTTGGTGACGCTGCCCAGCTTGTAGTCGTCGTCCTGGAAGACGTTGGCGTTGATGGCGCCGATGCGCACCCCCTGGTCGCGGGCGTGCGCGGCCAGGGCGGTGTAGTCGTCGACCTCGTCCCACGGGATGTGCAGGGCCACGGTGGGCGCGGCGCCGGTGAGACGGTGCACGACGGCGGCGTCGTCGATCTTCTCGTACGGGTCACGCGGGACCCCGGGCTGGGGGAAGACCTTGAACCTCGTGCCGGAGTTGGCGTAGGCCCAGGATGCGGTCTCGACGCCGAGGCCGCGCACCGCCGCCTTCGCCGCGTCTTCATGCCTCATGCCGTGCCCTCCGGGCTCTGCAGCGTCATCGGTTTCCTCCACCTTGCGCAGTGCCTGTCGTCGTCGGTCCGAGTCGATTCATCCGGAGAGATGAATCGTTTCATGTGAAGGAAAACTACGCTCCGGCGTCGGCCGCGTCAAGACGTGACCGCGATCGGCGTGCGCCATCGAAGCAGTAGGCTGCTTCGATGGCTCGCTCCTCCCCGAACATCCGAGAGGTCGCCGTCCGGGCAGGTGTATCCGTCGGCACGGTGTCGAACGTGCTGAACCGGCCCGAACTCGTCGCGGAGCAGACGCGCGAGCGGGTGCATGCGGCGATCACCGCGCTCGGGTTCGTCCGCAACGACTCCGCGCGGCAGTTGCGGGTGGGGCAGAGCAGAACGATCGGCCTGGTCGTGCTCGACGTCGCCAACCCGTTCTTCACCGACGTCGCGCGGGGTGTCGAGGACCTGGCGAACCGGCACGGGCTGGCGGTCATCCTCTGCAACTCCGACGAGAATCCGCAGAAGGAGGCGTCGAACCTCGATCTGCTGGCGGAGATGCGGGTGCAGGGCGTCCTGATCAACCCGGTCGACGAGTCCGACGGACGCGTTGCCGCGTTGCGTGAGCGGGGGACGCCGGTCGTGCTGTTCGATCGGTGCGGCGATCCGGTCAACGAATGCTCGGTGGCCGTCGACGACCTGCTAGGCGGCCGGCTGGCGGCGCAGCACCTGATCGACAGCGGGCATCGTGCGATCCTGTTCGTCGGCGGACCGGCGACCCTGCAACAGGTCCGGGAACGCCACGACGGCGCGCTCAACGCCGTGCTCACCTCGGATGCTGACGTCGACCTGCGGGTGCTGGCCACGCCGGCGCTCAATGTGGCCGCAGGGCGCGCGGCCGGCGACGAGATCGCCGCGATGAGCGCGAGCGAGCTGCCGTCCGCGGTGTTCTGCGCCAACGACATGCTCGCTCTGGGCGTGCTGCAGGCGCTGACCTACGCGGGCCTGCGGGTTCCGCAGGACCTGGCCATCGTCGGCTACGACGACATCGACTTCGCCGCCGCCGCGGCCGTGCCGCTCACCTCGGTGCGGCAGCCACGTCAGCTCCTCGGCCGGACCGCCGCGGAGCTGCTGCTCGCCGAGACCACCGAGGTCGATCACGAACATCAGCAGGTCGTGTTCGAACCCGAACTCGTCGTGCGCGATTCCAGCCGCGCGAGCAGGTGAACGGCGGTGGTCGTCCGGAGTTCTCGTGCCGGACGGGCGGGCGGCGACTGGTACCGTTCGCACTGATGCGCGGGTGCGTGTATCCGTCCGGGTGACTGTCTGCGGCCACGGTTGTCACGCGGTCCGCGGCAATGCCGGTGACCCGGCGTTCACGGCCGGTGCGCCCACCTTTACTCTGGTTTCCAACTCGCCGACCGGTCGACGTTCTGGAGGTTACAGATGGCCGCCGCCAAACCGTCCGGCAGGCGTGCGCCTGCCGGCGTCGACCCCCGCCGGCCGAGCATCGCCCGCGTGTACGACGCCGCGCTCGGTGGCAAGGACAACTACGAGGTCGACCGGAAGGTTCTCGCCGAACTCGAGCAGGTGGTGCCCACCGTCCTCGATCTCGCGTGGACGGGCCGGAACTTCCTGATCCGGGTCGCACGCTTTCTGGCGGATCAGACCGATGTCCACCAGTTCATCGACTGCGGCTCCGGACTTCCCACGGCCGAGAACACCCACCAGGTCGTCCAGCGTGTCAATCCGGACGCGCGCGTCATCTACATCGACAACGATCCCGTCGTTCTGGCTCACGGCAGGGCCCTGCTGGAAGACAACGACCGGACCTTCCTCGCCGACGCGGACCTGTTCGAGCCCGAACAGGTCTTCGCCAACGAGCACGTCAACAAGCACCTCGACCTGACCGAGCCGATCGCCCTGCTGCACATCAGCACGCTGCACCACCACGTCGGCGACCGGCACCGGCCCGCCGAGATCATGAAAGAGTACGTCGACCGGTTGCCGTCCGGCTCGTTCGTCGCCATCGGGCACTTCGCGGATCCGGAGAACGAGTACACCCAGAAGGCCCGCGACTTCGAGCGCATCCTCGTCGAGGGTGACCTCGGCAGCGGGACGTTCCGCACGCTGTCCGAGATCGAGGAGCTGTTCCCCGGTCTCGAGATGATGTCACCCGGAGTCGTCCAAGCCGTGGACTGGTGGCCCGACGGCCCGAAGCTGAAGGCCCCGGACGAGACGCATCAGCTCTTCGCGGGCGGCGTGGGCCGCAAACCGTAACGCCGCCGCGCGACGGCACCGGTCACGGCACGACGGACCGGATCTCCGCGACCGGCACGGCGGCTTCGGGCGGTGCGCGTGAACCGGGTGGGCACGCCATGTCCCGTGGCTGCCGACCGGACGGCGCGACCCATTGACGGATCGCACAGGTATCGACAGCCTGTGCCGTGGCGTATGCCTGCCGTTCACGCCCGATCGGTACGGTCCCGCCGTTGACGAAGCCATTCGGAGGTCACTCATGCGCCTGATCAGGCGTTCTCATCGGGCCGTCGCGGCGACCGCCGCCATCGGCCTGGCAGCGGTCGGGATGGCGTCCGTGCCGTCCGCTGCCGACGAACCCGCGGCACAGCCCACCGGCGAGCCCTCGGCAACCGTCCTGTCCGAGCCCACCGCCTCGCCGACGCCCGAACCCACGTCGACGCCGAGCGCGACGCCCAGTGCGACGCCGAGCGCGACGCCAAGTGCAACGCCGAGCGCGACGCCTGCTGCGACACCGGCCGACGAAACGGCGGACACGGTGCCGATCGACGTCCTCGGCATCAACGACTTCCACGGTCGTATCGAGGCCGACGGCCAGGCCGCCGGCGCCGCCGTGCTGGCGGGTGCGGTGAACCAGATGCGTGCCGACAACCCGAACACACTGTTCGCGGCCGCGGGCGACCTGATCGGGGCCTCCACGTTCGTGTCGTTCGTCGACCAGGACCACCCGACGCTCGAGGCGCTGACCGCCGCCGGGCTGGATGTCAGCGCGGTGGGCAACCACGAGTTCGATCAGGGCTACTGCGACCTGGTTGACCGCGTGATCCCGTTCATCGAGGAGATGTCCGCCGAGTACGGCCGCGAGCCGTGGCAGTACCTGGCCGCGAACGTCAAGGTCAAGGACGGCCAGACGCACGGGTGCGAGAACAGCGAGCCGGCGGAGCTCGCCGAGTCGTGGACGACCGAGGTCGGCGGCGCGACGGTCGGCTTCGTCGGCGCCGTGACCGAGCACCTGCCCGAGCTCGTCAGCCCCGACGGCATCGCCCAGGTCGACGTGCTCGACGTGGTCGAGGAGACCAACCGGGTCGCCGACCAGCTGACGCAGGAGGAAGGCGCCGACATCGTCGTGCTGCTGGTGCACGAGGGCGCGGCGACGACCGACCAGTCGTCCGCCACGGATCCCGACACCGACTTCGGCGCCATCGTCAACGGAGTGAACGAGAACGTCGACGCGATCGTCTCCGGGCACACCCACCTCGCCTACGACCACGAGATCGCGGTGCCCGAGTGGGACGACCGTGACTTCGGCCGCCCGGTCGTCAGCGCCGGGCAGTACGGCTACAACCTGAACAAGATCCGGTTCTCGTACGACCCGGCGGCCGACGAGATCACCGGCGTCGACTCCGAGATCGTCCCGCTGACCGTCGAGGACGACGAGGGAAACTGGCAGCCCAACCCCGAGTTCCAGCCGGACCCGACCGTGGCCGGCATCGTCGAGGACGCCGTCAAGAAGGCCGAGGAACTGGGAGCGGAGCCGCTGGGCGAGATCACCGCGGACTTCAACCGTGCTCAGCAGAGCGATGGTTCCGAGAACCGCGGTGGCGAGTCGACGCTCGGCAACTTCGTCGCCGACGTTCAGCTGTCGGCGGCCCAGGTGACCGACCCCGAGACGCAGATCGCGTTCATGAACCCCGGCGGCCTGCGCACGGACATGACCTACGCCGGCACCGGTGCGGACGACCCGGACGGCACGGTCACCTACCGGGAGGCCGCCGAGGTGCAGCCGTTCGCGAACACGCTGGTCACGATGACACTCACGGGTGAGCAGGTCGTCGACGTGCTCGAGGAGCAGTGGCAGCCGGAGGGGGCGAGCCGTCCGTTCCTCAAGCTCGGCGTCAACGCGGAGCTCGACTACACCTACGACCCGCAGGGCGCGGAGGGCGAGCACATCACGTCGGTGACCCTCGGGGGTGAGTCCCTCGATCCGGACGCCGAGTACCGGGTCGTCGCGAACTCCTTCCTGGCCTCCGGCGGCGACAACTTCAGCACCCTCGCCGAGGGGACGGACGTCGCGGACACCGGGCAGATCGACCTGCAGGCGATGGTCGACTATCTCGCCGAGAACTCGCCGGTCACCCCCGACTACGCGCAGCGTGCCGTCGGCGTCCAGTGGGTCAGCGATCCTGACGCCGTCTACACGCCCGGCGACGAGGTGGCCCTGGACCTGTCCTCGCTGCTGTTCAGCACCACCGAGCCGATGGACGAGACGCTCACGGTGGCGCTCGGCGACGCTGAGCTCGGCGAGTTCGAGATCGACGACACGATCGTCGACACCACTGACCAGGTCGGCTCCGCCGAGGTCCGCGTCACCGTCCCCGACGATCTCTCCGGTGCCGGTCTGCAGCAGGCGGGCGCCACCGACACCGAGCTCACGGTCTCGCTGCCCGAGACCGGCACCGAGGTGACGTTGCCGATCACTGTCGACGCCGGAGACGAGCCGGGCACCGAGACCGGCGGTGACTCCGGTGACGAGACGGGTGGTGACGCGACCGGCGGTACCGACGACGGCACCGACGAGCTGCCGGACACCGGGTCCTCCGGCATCACCTGGTGGATCGTCGGCGGCATCGTCGTCCTGGTTCTCGGCGGCGGTCTGTACGCGCTGTCCCGCCGTCGCACCTCGACACCCAGCAGCGACTCCGGAGACTCGAACAGCTGAGCCCTGACACCACGTCGGACGAGTGTCTGCACCGAATCCAGAGGAGACAGCAGATGCGCCTGACCAGGCGTTGCATCCCAGCGGCCGCGGTACTTGCCGCAGCCGGCCTGGCGGGAACGGGCCTCGCGGCCGTGCCCGCCGTCGCTGCCGAGGGCGACCCCTTCATCAGCGAGATCCACTACGACAACAGCGGCACCGACACCGGTGAAGCCATCGAGATCCAGGCAGAGCCGGGGACACGGTTGAACGGCTGGCGGCTCGTACTCCTGAACGGCAGCAACAGCTCGACGTACGGCGAGGTGAAGCTGCGCGGATCGGTGCCCGAGTCCGGCGTCATGGTCGAAGAATTCGAGACGAACGGCCTGCAGAACGGCGCGCCGGACGGTGTCGCGCTGCTGAATCGCCGGCAGGACGTCGTCGAGTTCCTCTCGTACGAGGGCACGTTCACCGCGTCACTCGGGCGACCGCTGCAGGACGTCGAAAGCACCGACATCGGGGTCTCGGAGGGGTCGTCCGCGTCGGCCGGCCAGTCGTTGCAGAAGGTGGACGGCACATGGATCGGTCCGGTCGACGCGTCGTTCGGCGAGGTCAACACGCCGCCCGACGACGAGCCACCCGGTGAGGCCGAGCGGGTGACGATCGCCGAGATCCAGGGCGAAGGATCCGGCTCGCCGTTGGTGGACGAGACGATCACCACCTCGGGCGTGGTGACGGCCGCGTATCCCGTGGGCGGGTTCGACGGGTACTACATCCAGACACCGGGCACCGGCGGCGACGAGGAGCCGGGCGAGCGCACCGCCTCCGACGCGGTGTTCGTCTACTCGCCGGCCACCGCCGGTGACGTGGCCGTCGGTGACCACGTGGAGGTCACCGGCGAGGTCACCGAGTACTACGGACTGACCGAGGTGAGCGTCGACGACGGTGGGCTGAGTGTGCTCGACGAGCCGGCCGAGGCCGTGAAGGCGGTGCCGTTCGAGTTGCCCGCCGGCGACGAGCGCCGCGAGGTGTACGAGGGGATGCTGGTCGATCCCGCTGCCGGTTACGTGGTCTCGGACACGTACGCGCTCGGCGGCTGGGGCGACAACGCGTTCGGCTCCATCGGGCTGGGCTTCGGTGGACCGCTGGTGCAGGAGACCGACGTCGCCGCGCCGGGAACGCCCGAGTACGACGCGGCCGTGGCCGACAACGCGGCGCGCGCGGTCACCCTGGACGACGGCCGGTCCAACCGGACGCCCACCGACAGCGAGGTTCCGTATCTGTCGCCGGAGGCGCCGCCGCGTACCGGCACGGACGCCACGTTCCAGGCGGACGTGATCTTCGACTACCGGTTCCAGTGGAACTTCCAGCCGAAGGCGCCGGTCGAGGGGCCCGCGCCCGACGTCGTCACGTTCGACTCCGGGAACACCCGCGCGGCGAACCAGGCACCGGAGGACGTCGGCGGTGACGTCGAGATCGCCACCTTCAACGTGCTGAACTACTTCACGACCCTCGGCGTGGACGTCGATGGTTGCGAGCCGTACACCGACCGCGAGGGCAACCCGATCAGCGTCCGTGGCGGCTGTGAGCTTCGCGGCGCATGGGACGCGGAGAACCTGGAGCGGCAGGAGGGCAAGATCGTCAAGGCGATCAACGGCCTGGACGCCGACGTCGTGTCGCTGGAGGAGATCGAGAACTCCGCGAAGTTCGACAAGGACCGCGACGCCGCGCTGGCCGCGCTGGTGGACGCGCTGAACGAGGACGCCGGGGCGGGCGCCTGGGCCTACGCGGCCTCTCCGGCAGAGCTGCCGGCGCTGGAGCAGCAGGACGTCATCCGCAACGCGTTCATCTACCGCACCGACGCCGTCCAGCCGGTCGGCGAGTCGGTCGTGCTGACCGGGTCGCCGGCGTTCGACAACGCACGTGAGCCGCTGGCGCAGCGGTTCACGGCCACCGACACCGGGTACTCGTTCATCGCCGTGGCCAACCACTTCAAGTCCAAGGGCGGCGACTGCGGCGACCCGGAACCGCCGGAGGGGTGCTTCGACGCCGACCGGGTGGCACAGGCGCAGGCGCTGGTGAGCTTCGCCGACGATCTGGTCGCCGAGACCGGCACCGAGGACGTGTTCCTGCTCGGCGACTTCAACTCCTACACCCACGAGAACCCGATGCAGGTGTTCGCCGACGCCGGCTACACCAACCTGAACGCCGAGTACGCCGGCGAGCACACCTACGTGTTCGACGGCAAGGTCGGCTCGCTCGATCATGTGCTGGCCAGCCGGTCGGTGATCGAGAACGACCTGATCCGCGGTGTCGACGTGTGGAACATCAACTCGGTCGAGTCGGTGCTGTTCGAGTACTCGCGGTACAACTACTTCGCCAGCGACCTCTTCGACGGCGAGTCGGTGTTCCGGGCGAGCGACCACGACCCGATCGTCGTCGGCGTCGGCGCGGCCGAGGACAGCAGTGAGCCCGGCAGCGAGGACGGCACGGATCCGGGGACGGACAGCGGCTCGGAACAGGGAACGGACGACGGCACGGGGACGACGGGCGCTGACGACGGCTCCGGTGAGACGGGCACCGATGACGGTTCCGGGGCGGCGGACGGTGCCGGCGCGGCGGACGGTTCGGGCGACGACGGTGCCGGCGCGGCGGCCGCCGGCGACGGCGGCGGGATGCTTCCCGACACCGGCGCCGGGCTCGGTGGCTGGTTGGTCAGCATGCTGGCCGTGCTCGGCCTCGGCGCGGGCCTGTACGCCTGGTCGCGCCCGCGGAGGCGGTACACCGGCGCCGTCACCTGATCGTCGTTCCGGCACCTGATCGTTCGTTCTGCCGCGATCAGGTGACGGATTGACGAAGAGGGCCTGCTGAAGGGCGGCCGACCGTCACCTGATCATCTCCAGAATGTGGACTGGAGACGATCAGGTGACAAACTTCGGCCGGATGCCGCTCGTTTTGTCACCTGATCGTCTCCGGCCGAGCCGCGTCGGCACGGGCCGCAGGCGTTAGGGTGCGAGATCGTGACCGACATCTCCGCTGCCGTCGAGGCGATCCTGCCGTCCGTCCGCGCCGACCTCGAACGGCTGGTGCGCATTCCGAGTGTCAGCGCCGACCCGGACCGCTCCGGTGACGTCCGCGCGAGCGCCGACGAGGTGGCGCGGCTGGCGCGCGAGGCCGGGGCCGCGGAAGCCGACGTGGTCAGCGTCGACGACGGCGCACCTGCGGTCATCGCACGGTGGCCGGCACCCGACGGGCAGCCCACCGTGCTGCTCTACGCACACCACGACGTCCAGCCCACCGGTCCGGAGGGCGCGTGGAGCAGCGCGCCGTTCGAACCCACCGAGCGGGCAGGACGTCTCTACGGCCGGGGCGCGGCCGACGACAAGGCCGGGGTGGCCGCCCATCTCGCCGCCCTGCGGGCCCACGACGGCCACCCGCCGGTGGGCGTTGTGCTGTTCGTCGAGGGCGAGGAGGAGATCGGCTCGCCGACGTTCACCTCGTTCCTGCGTACGTACCGCGATCGTCTCGCCGCCGACGTCATCGTCGTGGCCGACTCGATGAACTGGAGCATCGACACGCCTGCGCTGACCGTCAGCCTGCGCGGCGGCGTCGACTGCCACGTCGAGGTTCAGGTGCTCGAGCAGGCGGTGCACTCGGGCATGTTCGGCGGTCCGGTGGTCGACGCGCTGACCGTGCTGTGTCGGATGCTGGCCACGCTGCACGACGAGAACGGTGACGTCGCGGTGCCGGGGCTGGTCACGGACCACGCCGCGGACGTGGACTACCCGGCGGACCGATTCCGCGCTGAGGCCGGGCTGCTCGACGGCGTCGAACTGACGGGCACCGGCTCGTTGCCGGACCGCATCTGGGCGCGGCCGGCGGTCTCCGTCGTCGGTATCGACGCGCCGAGCGTGGCCGACGCGGCGAACGTCCTGGTGCACCGCGCCGGGGCGAAGGTCAGCATGCGGCTGGCGCCGAACCAGGACCCGCGGGTGGCGCTCGACGCGCTCGAGCAGCACCTGCGCGACCACGCGGACTTCGGCGCACACGTCACCGTGACCGACGGCATGGCGGGCGGTGGGGTCGAGCTCGAGACCGCGAACGCGGCGTTCGGCGCCGCCGAGGCGGCGTTCGGCGCCGCTTTCGGGGTGCCGCCGGTGCGGATCGGCGTCGGCGGATCGATCCCGTTCATCGCCGAGTTCCAGGAGATCTTCCCGGACGCGGCGGTTCTGGTCACCGGTGTCGAGGACCCGGCTTCCGGCGCGCACGGTGTGGACGAGAGCCTGCACCTCGGGCAGTTCGCCAAGGTCTGCCGAGCCGAGGCACTGCTGCTCCAGCGGCTTTCGGACGACTGACGCGGGAACGCCGATGGCTCGGTACGTCGCGCTCCTGCGGGGGATCAACCTCGGCGGTCACAACAAGGTCCCTATGTCCGACCTGCGTGCACTCGTGGAGTCTCTGGGGCACACCGAGGTGTCGACCTACATCAACAGCGGAAACGTCGTGTTCACCAGCGGCACGCCGGAGCTCGACCGAGCCGGGCTGGCCCGCGCTGTCGAAGAGGCGCTGGCGACGCGAGTCGATGTCCGGGTTCCGGTCATGGTGCGTTCGCACGCCGAACTCGCGGACACGCTGCGCGTGAACCCTTTCCCCGAGGCGCAGCCGAACCGGCTGTTGATCTCGTTCATGCAGGGCACACCGGACGCCGACGCCGTGGCTCGGGCCACCGAGATCGAATCGGGTGCCGACGAGTTCCGGGTGGTCGGCACGACCCTTTTTCTGCACTGTCCGGACGGTGTGGGTCGGAGCAAGCTCGCCGCGTCGATCGAGAAGCGGCTCGGCGTGCCCGGCACTGCGCGCAACCTCACCACCGTCCGCAAGCTTCTCGACATGACCGCCGGCTGACGGCGGGCAGCGGCTCCGGTCGCAGCAGGAAGTCCGCACGTTGCTGCGCACTTCGATTTCAACCTTGACAAAGTTGACAACTCGCCGACTATCTTTGTCGACTAGCCGTGAGATCGAACGATCCCGCAGGGGGGACGGCGCGATCCGGCAAAGGAGCCGCGCATGCTTCGTTCACGTCTGTCTCGCACACTCGGAACCGTCCTGGCGGCCGGCATCTCCGGGACGCTGGCGATCTCGTTCGCGGCCGGTCCCGCGGCCGCCGAGCCCGATCACGCGCACTGCGGCTCGGAGACCGGGGACACCGGGCGAGAGTCCTGGACCGACCACGCCGAACTCGGCCGCAAACTCGACAGCCTGGAGCAACGCTCCCGCGGAACGCTCAGCGTCGACGTGGTCGGGCAGTCGAACCAGGGCCGCGACATCTGGGCTGCCCGCGTCGGCGAGGGCGACGACGTCATCCTCGCCCAGAGCGAGATCCATGGGAACGAGAAGACCGGCACCGAGGCGCTGCTGGCGCTGCTGCGCACCATGTCCGCTCCCACACCGGAGGCGGAACGGCTGCGCCAGCAGGTCACGGTGGTCGCGGTGCCGAAGATGAACCCGGACGCCTCGGAGCTCGACCGTCGCGCCAACGACCGCAGCTGGGCCGAGGTCGTCCAGGACTTCCCCCAGCTCGCGGACGCCGAACCGGCATGGAACTACTACACCGGGACGGTGCAGGGCGACGAGTACGGCGAGCGCCCCGGGTTCGACGTGAACCGGGACTTCCACCCGGACCTCGACTACGTCCCGCAGGCCGACGACTTCCCCGGATCGTCGAGTGAGCCGGGCTGGTACATCCACCCCGAGTCGCAGACGATCCGGGACCTCTACGTCGACCTGCAGAACGAGTTCGGCACCGTCGACGTCTTCCTCGACCTGCACCACCAGGGGCCGTGCTATGCCGTCGAGGGCGGTGACGACCGGGTGACGATGTCGGTGTCCGGCAAGTTCATCGACGTCGAGAACCACCAGGAGTGGAACAACGGCTACGACCTCGAATTCTCGAAGCAGGTCACGCTCGCCGCGTACGACGAGTTGCAGCAGGCGAACTCGCCGTTCAGCAACATCACGCTGTACCCGCAGGACATCGACCTGCCGGGCACCGCGCTGGGGTCGTTCGCGCTGAACGGCTCGGGGACGGTGCTGTTCGAGGTGCGCGGGCAGACGCACAGCTGGGGCGCGAAGAAGCGCGGCCAGCTGATCTCGACGGTCGAGCGCGGCCTGGTCGGCATCGTCGAGTCGGTCGCGGACGGATCGGTGCGCCAACTCGATCCCGAACGGTACGACCGGATCCCCGAAACCGACCGCTGAGCCGGCAGGCACCGCGTGCGCCGACAGAACAGGAGATCGCACATGAGACTGCACCGCGGACTCGCCGCGACCGCGGCCGCCGTGACAGCCGTGGCCACCGGCCTCGGCTTGGGCGCCGTCGCGAGCGCCGACCCGACCACGACGCCCAACGGGCCGTGGGTCGAGGACTCCCAGCACGTGTCGCTGGAACGCCTGCACACCTACGACGAACTGACCCGGGAGTTGCGCAAGCTCGAACGCCGCAGTCAGGGGCAGCTCGAGCTGAGCAGCATCGGCACGACGAACGAAGGCCGCGACATCTGGCAGGCCGAGCTCGGCACCGGTCCGACCAAGGTGCTGTACGTGACCCAGCAGCACGGCGACGAGCCGCTGACCACCGAGGCGGCGCTGGCCACGGTGAAGCAGCTGGGCACGTCCAAGGCGTCGTGGGTGCGGGACATCCTGGACGAGATCACGCTGCGGGTGATCGTCCGGGCCAACCCCGACGGCACCGAGCGCTACCAGCGGCAGAACGTCGACCCGGACTGCTCGGGCCAGTACTGCGAGCCCGGCGTCGGATACGACATGAACCGCTTCCACGATCCTGCGGTCGATCCGGAGGACAACCCGGTGCCGGAGTCCGCCGCGGTTCAGGCGATGTTCCGGGACTGGCGACCGGACATCACCGTCGACTACCACCATCAGGGCTCCTACGTCGCCGACGACGGCAGCCTGATCACCACGTCGGTCATGTGGCCGTTGAACCCCGAGGTCGATCCGGCCGTGGTGGACGCGTCGAAGCAGGTCGCCGTGACGGCGTACGACAGCATCTCCGCGTACGGGCACGGCGAGGTCAGCCAGTACCCGGGCAGCACCATCCCGGGCATCGCCCGCAACTCGTTCGGGCTACAGGGCAGCGCGAGCCTGCTGGTCGAGTTCCGGGGCGGCATCGGGCAGAAGAGCAGCGGGTACCTGATGCGCCAGGGGTACGTCGCGATGATGGCCATCGCCCAGGCGGCCGCGGACGGAACGCTGGCCGACGTCGACCCGGCCCGCGCCGACGACATCCCGCCGCGCGGGCCGTACGTGCCCGGTGAGGAGGCCACCGAGTAGGTCCGTACCGCGACACGGCACCGCACTGTGCCCGGCAGGCCGCCGAACCTGCCGGGCACAGTGCTGGTCAGCTGCCGGACCAGCTGGTTGGAGCGGGACAGCTCAGCTCCGGATCACCACCTTGGCACGAAAGCGCCCACTCCGCCGGGTGGTTTCAACGGGCGCCGGCGAGCGCCTCCGCGATCAGCGACTCGGACAGCTCGTACAGCTGCCGTCGCGCCAGCACGTCGCTGGCCTGCGGATGCGGCGCCGCCTCCATCGTCTGGTCGAAGTACCTGCCCGTGACGCCGTCCAGTTCGGGATCGATGATCAGGCGCAGCGTGGCCTCGCCGCCGTCGTCCAGCGTGCTCAGCGGCGTGAACTTCATCTCACGGACCATCGACGTGTCCATCAGGCTCGCCGGATGCAGCGCGTTGACGGTCACGCCGGTGCCGTGCAGCTCGTCGGCGAGGTCGATGGTGAACATGATCTGCGCGAGCTTGCTCTGCCGGTACGCGCGGACTCCGGTGTACCCCCACTCGAGCATCGGGTCGGTGAAGTCGATCGGTTCCTGGCCGACGGATACGACGTTCACCACCCGTGCGGGCGCCGACGTCCGCAGGACCGGGAGCAGTCGCCGGGTCAGGTGATAGCCGGCCAGGTAGTTGACCGTGAACCGCAGTTCGATGCCGTCCGGGGACAGCTGACGCGGGGACCCGGGAGCGCCGAAGCCGACGGCGGCGTTGTTGACGAGTGCGGTGATCCGGCCGAACCGTTCGGCGACCTCGTCGGCGAGCTGGTCGACCTGCGCGAGCCGGGCCAGGTCGGCCAGCACGGTACCGGCCGGTTCGCGGCCTCCGGCGGCACGCATCGCCTCCACTGTCGAGTCGAGGCGTTCCTGGTCGCGGCCGTGCAGGATGACGTCGGTGTCGGAGGTCGACAGTCGCACCGCCAGCCAACGACCGAGCCCGTCGGTCGCCCCGGTGATCAACACCGCCGGCGCGGCGGAGGTGGCGTCGGTCACATTCATGCCGGTGCAACAGCGAACGGGCGCGGGTTTGTTTCCGTCCGGCGCGTCGTGGCGGTCGGCTCGCCGCGCCGGGGCCGGCTTCGTACACTTGAGGCCGTGGCCCAGCCCGACGGAAAGCTGACGCACGACATCGACCCGCACGACAAGGGTCCACAGGACGCATGCGGCATCTTCGGCGTCTGGGATCCGGGCGAAGAGGTCGCCAAGCTGACCTACTTCGGCCTCTACGCGCTGCAGCACCGTGGCCAGGAGTCCGCGGGCATCGCCGTCGGCAACGGCGAACAGATCCTCGTCTACAAGGACATGGGCCTGGTCAGCCAGGTTTTCGACGAGACCACACTGAACACGCTGACCGGGCACGTCGCCGTCGGGCATGCGCGCTACTCCACCACCGGCGGCAGCGTCTGGCAGAACGCGCAGCCGACGCTCGGGGCGACCCCCGCCGGCACGGTGGCGCTGGGCCACAACGGTAACCTCACCAACACCGCCGAGCTGCTGGAGCTGGTCCGCGAGCGTGCGGGCACCGACATCGGCGAACTGCGTTACGGCAACACCACCGACACCGCGCTCGTGACCGCGCTGCTGGGGTCGTACCCGGACCGGACGCTCGAAGAGAGCGCCGTCACCGTGCTGTCGCACCTGCGAGGCGCGTTCTCGCTGGTCTTCAGTGACGAGTCGACGCTGTACGCGGCGCGCGACCCGCAGGGCGTCCGGCCGCTGGTGCTGGGCCGCCTGGACCGCGGCTGGGTGGTGGCCAGCGAGACGGCGGCGCTGGACATCGTCGGCGCATCGTTCGTCCGCGAGATCGAGCCCGGCGAGATGGTCGCCATCGACGCGGACGGGTTGCGTTCGCATCGCTTCGCCGCGGCCGAGCCGAAGGGCTGCATCTTCGAGTTCGTCTACCTGGCCAGGCCGGACACCCACATCTCCGGACGTTCGGTGCACCAGACGCGGGTCGAGGTCGGGCGCCGGCTCGCACGCGAGCACCCGGTCGAGGCCGACCTCGTCATTCCGGTGCCCGAGTCCGGTACGCCGGCGGCGGTCGGCTACGCCGAGGAGTCCGGCATCCCGTACGGCATGGGCCTGGTCAAGAACGCCTACGTCGGGCGGACGTTCATCGAGCCGTCGCAGACCCTGCGCCAGTTGGGCATCCGGCTGAAGCTGAACCCGTTGCGCGAGATCGTCGGCGGCAGGCGGCTCGTCGTCGTCGACGACTCCATCGTGCGGGGAAACACCCAGCGCGCCCTGGTGCGCATGCTGCGGGAGGCGGGTGCGCGTGAGGTGCACGTGCGCATCTCGAGCCCGCCGGTGTCCTGGCCGTGCTACTACGGCATCGACTTCGCCAGCCGTGCGGAGCTGATCGCGACCGGCCTGACCACGGACGAGATCCGCCGCTCCATCGGTGCCGACTCGCTGGGCTACGTCACCCTCGACTCGTTGGTCGAGTCGACGACGGTGCCGAAGAACGATCTGTGCCGGGCCTGCTTCGACGGTGTGTACCCGATCGAGCCGCCGGAGCGTCCGGGCAAGGAGCTCCTGGAGCAGGACATGCTGCCGGGTGTCGGCACGGACACGTCGGCAGCCGGCGACGCCGGCGATCAGGCGGTCGCATTGGGCGAGCCCGGTGATGGTCTGAATGCGCTGGTCGGAGGCGGTGGCGCGAGCGACGCGCTCGGCCGGCCCTGATCGGATTTGTGACAATTCGCCCCAAATGTGTTTTCCTGCTCTGCGGTAACGAAATGGTCTCGGAACCGGGAGGGAGGACGAGTCGTGCCGCGTTCCCGCCACAAGCACGTACGTCGGGCCCCGATGACGCGCCGGGTCGGCCTGGCAGCCGCGCCCGTCGCGGTGGCTTCGGCAGTCGCCGCCGGAATGATGTACTGGCCGGACGACGAGGCCGAACAGCCGGTGTCATCATCACCGGACCCGACGGCCACCATGTTCACCGAGGAACGCGAGCAGTCGGTGAGCCGTGGTTCCGAACGCGGCGAACCGCCGGCGAAGGCGAACGCCACCGCCACGCGCACGCCGACTCCGACCCCGACGCCGACACCCACCCCGACGCCGACTCCGACCCCCACGCCGACTCCGACGCCGGAGCCGGAACCCGAGCCGGAGCCCGAGCCCGAGCCGACCGTGGCCGGGCACATGTTCGTCACGGCCGGCCTGAACGTGCGCACCGACCCCGATGTGGACGCCGACGTGCTCACGGTGCTGGAGAGCGGCACGAGAGTCGCGCTCACCGGGGAGTCCGACGACGAGTGGGAGCAGGTGCTGCTCGACGACGAGACGTACTGGGTCAGCGGCGAGTACCTCGCCGAGAACAAGCCGGCGCCCGAAGAGACCGAGGAACCGGAGCCGGACGACGGCATCTCGTCGGCCGAGTGCGAATCCGGCTCGTCCGTCGAGGACGGGCTGACCGCCGACGCCATCCGCGTCCACCGGGCGGTGTGCGCGGAGTTCCCCGAGGTGGATTCCTACGGCGGCCTGCGCCCGGGTGACGGCGGCGAGCACGGTGAGGGCCGCGCCCTGGACATCATGGTCACCGGCTCGCTCGGTGACGCCATCGCCTCCTGGGTCCGCGAGCACTACGACGAGCTCGGCGTCAGCGAGGTCATCTGGGAGCAGCAGATCTGGACCGTCGACCGCAGCGACGAGGGCTGGCGTTGGATGGAGGACCGTGGCTCCGACACGGCCAACCACTACGACCACGTGCACGTCACCGTCTACGGAGACTCCGGCACCAGCTGATCTCCGCGGACAGACCGGCGCCGGATAGGCTTCTCACGTGTCCAGCAGCGAACAGGCGCCGTCGGGCGCGACGTACGCCGGCGTGGGGGTCGACATCGATGCCGGCGACCGGGCCGTCGAGTTGATGAAGAGCTGGGTCGCCGACGCGCGGCGGCCGGAGGTCGTCGGTGGTCTCGGTGGCTTCGCCGGGCTGTTCGACGCCAGTGCCCTGAAGTCCTACCGCCGGCCGCTGCTGGCGACGAGCACCGACGGCGTCGGCACCAAGGTCGCGGTCGCTCAGCGGATGGGCGTCCACGACACCATCGGCTTCGACCTGGTCGGCATGGTCGTCGACGACATCGTCGTGTGCGGCGCGGAACCGCTGTTCATGACCGACTACATCGCCTGTGGACGGGTCGTCCCGGAACGCAGCGCGTCGATCGTCAAGGGCATCGCTCAGGCGTGCGTGACTGCGGGGTGTGCGCTGAGCGGCGGCGAGACCGCCGAGCACCCCGGGCTGCTCGGGCCGGACGAGTACGACGTCGCGGGTGCGGTGACCGGTGTGGTCGAAGCGGACGCGGTGCTCGGGCCGGAACGGGTACGAGCGGGGGACGTCGTCGTGGCGATGGCCTCGTCGGGGTTGCACTCGAACGGCTACTCGCTGGTGCGGCACGTGTTCTTCGAGACGGCCGGGTGGGACGTCGAGCGGGAGGTGCCCGAGTTCGGCCGCACGCTCGGCGCGGAGCTGCTGGAGCCGACCCGGGTGTACGCCCAGGACTGCCTGGCGCTGGCCCGCGGCGTCGACGTGCACGCGATGTCACACGTCACCGGCGGCGGGCTGGCGGCGAACCTGGAGCGCGTCCTGCCCGACGGGTTGTCGGCGCGGCTCGACCGGTCGACGTGGACGCCGTCGCCGGTGTTCGAGCTGACCGGCCGGCTGGGCGGCATCGACCGCACCGAGCTGGAACGGACGCTGAACATGGGTGTGGGTATGGTCGCGGTGGTCGCGTCCGACGAAGCCGACCGGGCACTGGAGGTCCTCGCCGACCGGGGGGTCAATGCATGGGTCGTCGGTGATGTCGTCGACGGAGACGGTATCGCGCGACTCCACGGCCGGTATGCCGGCTGAACCGTCCTCGTCAAGGAGTTCACCGCGTGCGCACTGTCGCAGATCTGTCGAAACTGGAACAAGAGATCGTCCACCGCAACCCGGCAGAGCCGGAGTTCCACCAAGCGGTGCGAGAGGTGCTCGAGTCTCTCGGCCCGGTCATGAGCAAGCATCCCGAATACGCCGACGCCAAACTCATCGAGCGGGTGTGCGAGCCGGAACGGCAGATCATCTTCCGGGTCCCGTGGGTCGACGACTCCGGTGTGGTTCACGTCAACCGTGGTTTCCGGGTCGAGTTCAACTCCGCGCTCGGACCGTACAAGGGGGGCCTGCGCTTCGACCGGTCGGTCAGCCTCGGCACCGTGAAGTTTCTCGGTTTCGAGCAGATCTTCAAGAACTCGCTGACCGGGCTGCCCATCGGCGGTGGTAAGGGCGGCGCCGACTTCGACCCCAAGGGCCGCTCCGACGGCGAGATCATGAGGTTCTGTCAGTCCTTCATGACCGAGCTGTACCGGCACCTCGGTGAGTACACGGACGTGCCGGCCGGAGACATCGGTGTCGGTGCGCGCGAGATCGGCTTTCTCTTCGGCCAGTACAAGCGGATCACCAACCGCTACGAGTCGGGCATGATCACCGGCAAGGGCTTGGTGTGGGGCGGTGCGCGGGTGCGGACCGAAGCCACCGGTTACGGGACCGCGTACTTCGTCGACGAGATGCTCGCCGCGACCGGCGGCTCGCTCGACGGGCGAGCGGTGGTGGTCTCGGGGTCGGGAAACGTCGCCATCTATGCGATCGAGAAGGTCCATCAGCTCGGTGGGACCGTGGTCGCCTGCTCGGACTCGAGCGGCTACGTGGTCGATCACGACGGCATCGACGTGGAGCTGCTGAGAGAGCTGAAGGAAGTACGCCGCCGCCGGATCGATGAGTACGTGGAACAGCGGCCCACGGCGACGTTCGTGCCGGACGGATCGGTCTGGGATGTTCCGTGCCAGGTCGCGTTGCCGTGTGCGACACAGAACGAGCTGACCGAGCACGGCGCGAAAGCACTGGTCGCCGGTGGGGTCGTTGCGGTGGCCGAAGGGGCGAACATGCCGTGCACCCGCGAAGCGGTGCACGTGTTCCGGGAGAACGGCGTGGCGTTCGGGCCGGGGAAGGCGGCCAACGCCGGCGGCGTCGCGACGAGCGCGCTCGAAATGCAGCAGAACGCGTCCCGCGACTCGTGGACGTTCGAGCACACCGAGGAGCGGCTGCGCGCGATCATGCACGACATTCACCAGGCCTGCCACGAGACCGCGGAAGAGTACGGTCGTCCCGGAGACTACGTCCTGGGGGCGAACGTCGCGGGGTTCACCAGGGTGGCCGAAGCCATGTCCGCGTTCGGTGTGGTGTAAGGGCGGGAAGCGGGACTGAGAGTCGTCCGGCCCGCCGAAACCGCCTGACGGCGTTCAGGCGCTGATCAGATGGTCACCCGGCTTGTGCCTCCCCGGCCGTCGCCGAGGAGGCACAAGCCGACCGACCGACTGTTTCGTCGATCCGAGCTCCGTCGTCAACCGGCGTGCCGGCGACGATCGTCGTCCTCGTCAGCGTCGAGATACTGCGAGTAGTCGTCGGCCTCGGAATCGTCGTGCCCACTGTCGTCGCCGCCGTCGGAGCCCAACTCACGCTGCAAAGCGTCGAAGTCGGTATCAAGCGTCTGGTACTTCAACCGACGGGCGACCTTCGTCTGCTTGGCCTTGGCCCGGCCGCGCCCCATAGGGTCGACCCCCTCGCACAAAACTGGGGCGGCCAGTTTACCGGACGCCCTCGTTTCCCTTCGAATGACATCTGCTCGTACCTACAACGGTACAGGGTCGCCCCCTGTTCCGTCTCATCCGGGGCGAACTGTGCCCAGATATTGACATCACCCACCGACGTGGATGTCGCGCAACCGCGCGACGTCGGCGATCCGCCGCTCGGCGATGCGATCCGCGGCGACCGCAGGCGGGACCCCTTCGTCCCCGGCCACCGCGAAGATCTCCCGGGTCGTGTCGAGGATCCGGGCCGCCTTGCCCTTGGCGCGGTCGAACGAGAAGCCGTGCAGCTCGTCGGCGACCTGGATCACACCGCCGGAGTTCACGACGTAATCCGGTGCGTACAGGATACCGGCATCGTCCAGGCTCTTCTCGACCCCGGGGTGCTCCAGCTGGTTGTTGGCGCCCCCGCAGACGGCCGCGACCCCGCGCGCGTCGAGAGTGGCGGCCACCTCGTCGTCGAGAGCGCCGCCCAGGGCACACGGAGCGTAGACGTCGATGCCCGAGCGCAGCAGCGACGGCGTGTCGTCGGCGACCTCGACCTCGGGGCGCTCGGTGCGGAGCCGGGACATGGCCGGCTCGGACACGTCGGTGGCGACGACGGACGCGCCGTCGTCGATCAACAGGCCGGCCAGCTTGGAACCCACCTTGCCGACGCCGGCGACACCGACACGGTGCCCGGCCAGTGTGGGCTCGCCCCACAGGCGCTCGGCGCAGGCGCGCATCCCCTGGAAGACGCCGAACGCCGTCAGCACGCTGGAGTCGCCGGCGCCGCCCTCGGCGGGGGAGCGGCCGGTGACGTGCCGGCACTCGCGCGCGACGGTGTCCATGTCGGCGACGTAGGTGCCCACGTCACAGGCGGTGATGTAGCGCCCGCCGAGCGACGCGACGAACCGGCCGTAGGCGCGCAGCAGCGTCTCGGTCTTGTGTCGCTGCGGGTCGCCGATGATGACGGCCTTGCCGCCGCCGTGGTCGAGCCCGGCGAGGGCGTTCTTGTACGTCATGCCCCGGGAGAGGTGCAGGACGTCCTCCAGAGCCGCATCCTCGGACTCGTACGGGAAGAAACGGGTGCCGCCCAGCGACGGCCCCAGAGCGGTGGAGTGTACGGCGACGATGGCACGCAGCCCGCTGGCCGCGTCCTGGCAGAAGACCACTTGTTCGTGCCCCGAGTGGCGGCCGAACACCAGTGGCGACGCGTCGGTCATGGTGGTGACCCTTTCACGTCCGGGCCCGCGGGGTGTTGCGGGCGACGACGGTGTCACGCATCACTCTAGTGTGGCTCGCAGGCGGCGGCTGAGGAGGTCGTGATGCGGCGATGGCGTGGCAACCCGTGGGCGATCCTGCTGACGCTGTGTCTCGGCTTCTTCATGGTGCTGCTGGACGTGACGATCGTGAACATCGCGATCCCGAGCATGATGGGCGGCCTCGGCGCGTCGCTGGACGAGATCCTCTGGGTCGTCAACTCCTACGTCATCATGCTCGCGGTCCTGGTGATCACGGCGGGACGGATCGGCGACCTGCGTGGGCAGCGGGCGATGTTCATGCTGGGCGTGGCGGTGTTCACCGCGGCGTCGCTGGCCTGCGGGCTGGCGCAGGGGCCGGTCATGCTGATCGCCGCGCGGGTGGTGCAGGGCACCGGTGCGGCCATCCTGATGCCGCAGACCTCGGCGCTGTTGATCATGACGTTCCCGCCGCAGAAACGGGGCGCGGCGTTCGGCGTGTGGGGCGCCGTGGGCGGCGTGGCGACGGTGGCGGGGCCCACGCTCGGTGGCCTGCTGGTCACGGCGTTCGACTGGCGATGGATCTTCTTCGTGAACATCCCCGTCGGTGTGCTCGTCCTGACGATGGCGTGGTTGATCATTCCCGAGTCGTCCAGGCGGGAGAGCAGGTCGCTGGACGTCCCGGGGGTGCTGCTGGCGAGCGCCGCCCTGGTGTTCCTGACGTTCGGCCTGGTCGAGGGTGAGCGGTTCGGGTGGGGCCGGATCACCGGTTTCGTGTCGATCCCGTTGCTGCTGTCGGTGGGAGCGGTGATGGCGACGGTGTTCATCGTCTACCAGGCGCGCCGGCAGGACCGCGAGCCCCTCGTCCCGTTCGCGCTGTTCCGTGACCGCAACTACAGCGTCATGAACGTCGTCGCCGCACTGGTCTCCGTCGCGATGGTCGGGACGTTCCTCCCGGTGACGATCTATCTCCAGTCGGCGCTGGGCTTCACCGCACTGCACGCGGGGTTGACGATGGCGCCGATGTCGGCCATGTCGATGGTGGTCGCGCCGTTCGCGGGCCGGCTGACCGACCGGATCGGCGGGAAGTACATCCTGATGACCGGGCTGTCGCTGTTCGGCGCCGGGATGGGTACGTTCGTCCTGATCGCGACCGTCGAATCACAATGGTGGAACTTTCTGCCGTCCTTGCTCGTCGCCGGTGTGGGGTTGGGGTGCGTGTTCGCGCCGATGAACACCGTCGCCATGCGCCACGTCCCCGACCGGCTGGCCGGTGCTGCCTCCGGAGTGCTCAACACGGACCGCCAGCTCGGTCAGGTCATGGGCAGTGCGGTGGTGGGGGCGGTGTTGCAGAGCCGCCTCGCCGCGAGCCTGCATTCCGAAGCGGTTGCGGCTGCAACGGAGTTGCCGGAAGCGGCGAGGCAACCGTTCATCGACGGCTTCGAAGGGGCCGCGGAGGGAGGATTGCAGGTCAGCACCGGTCAGAATGCTGTTGACATCACGCCTCCACCGGGAGTTCCGGAAGAAGTCGTGCGAAAGATCGGCGAAATGGCCCACGAAGTGTTCGTTCGGGGCTATGTTGATGCGATGAAGCCAACGTTGATCGTTCCGGTCGCTTCTGTGGCATGTGGGGCAATACTGTGTCTCGCAGTCAAGCGGGGGCGAACGTCGCGTGACACGGACGGCGGTGCCGGCACACGGACGACCTCCAGTGCCGTCTGAGCCCGACCTGACACCACTTGGGTCGGTTCGCGGCCTACGTGCAACTTACGTAGGCTTGCAGTATCCGTGGGCGACATCGTCCGAATGGACGGTACGGGTCGAACCGTACGGCGGTGCCGTTCGTGGTTGGTTTTGCTGTGAAATATCCAGTGTGGCGGGAAGGTCCCGCTGTGGTTGTAAGGAGGTGACGATGGCGACCAGGACACAAGACGCCGAGCCCCTCCTCACCCCTGCCGAGGTGGCGGCGATGTTCCGGGTGGATCCCAAGACGGTGACGCGCTGGGCCAAGGCCGGCAAGCTCACGTCGATCCGGACCCTCGGGGGCCACCGACGGTACCGCGAGTCCGAGGTTCGTACGCTGCTCAACGGGCAAGGCCCGGCGATGGAGCGTGTCGAGGTCGGCGAACTCTGACCGGTGGTGAGGGCTGGTCGGCGCATGCTTGAAGACAAGCACGTGTCGGGCGGTGTTCGAGGAAGTCAAACGGGCTCGTAGGCGGCGGGCCCTGAATGAGGGCAGTGCGGACACGCACATGGAGTCGTGCGGCCGGTGAGGCGCGGCCGCATGCGCATGGTCGGCGTCGCGGGTGCGACCGGAGTCGCTGAGGGCGGAAGAAGCGACCGATCCGGTGCACCGCTGCAGCCGCCGGACGTCGACACGGGCGACGAGATCGTCGTCGCCCGTGTCCGAGTCTGTACTGCGCGGCTCCGGAGACCACACCTCGCTACAGTCTCGAACCTCCGGTGACGTCTATCGTGTGTCCGGTCACGTAGCGCGCGTCGTCCGAGGCCAGGAAGCCGATGACATCGGCGACCTCGGTGGGTGTTCCGATGTAGCCCAGGGCGATCTGCGGGAGCACGTGGTCGACGGCTTCCTGATTGCCGCGCAGCCAGCCTGCGTTCATGTCGGTGTCGATGATTCCCGGGGCCACGGCATTGACCGTGATGCGACGACCGCCCAGGTGCTGAGCCAACGTTCTGGTGAACGCGTCGACCGCGCCCTTCGTCATGGTGTACGCGATGATGTCCGGCATAGCGATCCGGGTGACGCCGGAGGACACGTTCACGATGTGGCCGCCGGTTTCGAGGCGGTTCAACCCTTCCTGGACGATCAGAAACGGCGCGGTCTCGTTGATCTGCTTACGAAGGCGCGAGCCTCTCCACGCTCACTGCCGCGATGGGTATCCGCCCGCCGAGCATGTACGCGGCCTTTGAGTCCAAGGAGTCGTTGTTCTTCTCGGTCGTTGACCACTACAACGCAACCCACGGCAGCTTCCTCGCCGAGGCGATTGCCGAGGAAACGAGCGGCACACGACTCGCCCGCCGGGTGCTCCACGAGGCGGCAGCTCACTACGCGTCAACCAGCCACCCCGGCGGATGTCTGGTGATCAGCGCGGCGGTCACGGTGACTCCAGGCAACCAGCATGTCGCGGACCGTCTCGCCGCCATGCGGAATCAGAACCTCGCGGCCTTCGAACAGGCATTCCAGCGCGACGTCGACTCTGGTGAGCTACCACCGCACGCTGATCCGTATCGACTTGCTCGATTCGTGGCCGCAGTCCTCCAAGGCATGAGCCAGCAGGCTCGAGATGGCGCCCAGGTCGAAGACCTACGGGCGGTGGCCACCACGGCCGGGAACGTGATGTCGGTGCTCCACCGTTGACGGTGCTGGCGGGCCGCCCGCCGGCGTGATCACCGGGGTGGCACGCTCCGCAGGCCAAGGGAACGGAGGCGCAAGATGGCAGATTCCGTATGGGTCTTCCACGCGAACGGTGTCGACACCTTCGAGCAGGAAGCTGACTTCGATCCGGAGTCCTATGGCGGCGTGGAGTCACGGGTGGACGTCACCACCCCGAGCGGTGCAGTCCACCTCTACCGAGGTGTGAACGGCGGCAAACCGGTGCGGTACACGGTTGCCGACAACGGGACGCTGTTGATCACGTCGGGCCGCGAAGAGTTCGTTTACGGGACGGCCGGGTGGGCACGCGTGACGGGCGACCGGCCGGGACGAGGAAATGATCCTCGTCCAGTGCGGTAGCCGGAGACCGGCCGAGTCCGCCTCGTCTGGAGCCACTCAGTCTCAGCTTCTCGCGAGCCCCTTGCCGTCCACTTGGCGTGGGTCGTCCTCGCTCTGGCCGGTTCCGTGGGGATCTGAGCGCACCTTGGTGAGAAAACTGACGGATGGCGCGGGTTTTCGTGTCGGATGCGTCGTTTTTCTCACCGAGGTGTGTTCAGGTCCCTGAGGTGAGGTCTGCCAACCAACGCCGGGTGAGGGACGGGCACGCCCGACGGGTCCGTTGTCCACAGGAAGCGGCTCGATCGGCCGATGCCGGGTGACTCGTCCACAGATCCGGTGAGCGGCCTGTCGTACGTCGCACGGGCGGCGCACATTGCATGAATGCCCGGACGCATCCGCACCATCCCGTACGACATCGCCGAACTCCTCGGTCGCGAGGGCGGGGTGGTCACTTCTGCTGTCGCCGGAGCCGCCCGTGCGCACCCCAGCCGGTTGCGACGGCTGCATCGAGCGGGCTTCCTCACCCGCCTGTCGCCCGGCTGCCGCGTCACCCTTGACACACTTCGCTCCGGCCAGAGGCGGCAGTTGTCAACGAGGAAGAGTGGCGCGATGGGCTTTGTCCGTGCCCCCACGTGCCCCAACGGGGCGGACCGAGGTGGAGAACGACGGTAGGCCGCGTCGACAGCGAACTGCGAACGCGCTGGTCAAAGAGTGGACAGGGGCGGGTTCGATCCGCCGACCTTCCGCTTTTCAGGCGGACGCTCTTCCAACTGAGCTACCTGTCCTCGGTGGCGCATCGAGTTTAACCGACGCCGGCGGCGTGGCGAAATCGGCAGGCCGGCGTGCCACGTCGGCGGAGGCGGACGTGACACAGATACCCCCCGGGCGTATGCTGGCGCTGTACGACGATCCCGCTTCGTGCGAGCGCGCCGCCGCGGCGGATCACCACCGCGTGAGTCAGGAGAGACGAGACATGACGACCACCGACTACTCCGTCAAGGGCATGACCTGCAGTCACTGTGCCGACGCGGTGACCGGGGAGATCAGCCGGATCGACGGCGTCTCCGCAGTCGACGTCGACGTCGACAGCGGGCGGGTCAGCGTGACGAGTACGGCGCCGCTCGACAACGCGGCGGTCGCCGCGGCCGTCGACGAGGCCGGGTACGAGCTGCAGAGCTGACCGCCGAACGGTGACGCGGCGTCCCCGCCGCGGGGGAGGCCTGTTCAGCCTCCACCGCGGCGGGAGTCGGCGTCGAGTTTCGCCAGATAGTCGTTGTACGCGGCCCGCTCTGCCTCCGCTTCACCCTCACGCCGGTCGAAGCGGCGCGCCGCCCGTTCGTCCGACCGGTACCACTGCACGAACAGGATGACGATCACCGCCACGCCCGGCAACTCGCCCGAGCCCCAGGTGATCTGCCCGGCCAGGATCTGGTCGTCGAGCGTGTTCGGCAGCCAGCCGATGCCTTCGCTCAGATCGCGGTAGTAGTCACCCGCGATGAGCCGCGACGACTCCATCATCGCCAGCCCGAAGAACGCGTGCAGCGCGACACCCAGCAGGTGCAGGACGAGCCGGGCCGGGAACGGTGGCCGTTTCGGCAACGGGTCGATGCCGATGAGCATCTCGAAGAACAGATAGCCCACCAGCAGGAAGTGCACGCTCATCAGCAGATGGCCCGCGTGCTCGCGCATCGCGCTCTCGAACAGGCCGGTGAAGTAGACCATGAACGAGCCGGTGGCGAACAGCGTGAGCGACACCAGCGGATGGGTGAGCAGCCGCACCGCCCGGCTGTTTATGGCCGACATGATCATCTCGCGGGGTCCGGTGTCCCCGCGCCGTGCCGGGCCGATGGCGCGCAGCGCGAGTGTCACGGGCCCGCCCAGCACCAGCAGTACCGGGCTGACCATCATGAGCGTCATGTGCTGGACCATGTGCACCGACATCATGGTCATGCCGTAGGTCTGGAGGCCGGACAGGCTGACGAACGCGATGGTCGCCACGCCGGACATCCACGCGACGGTCCGGCCGATCGGCCACCGGTCGCCACGGCGCCGCAGCCGCCACAGGCCGCCGGCGTACAGCAGCACGGCCGCCAGGCAGCCGATGGAGAACAGTGCGCTCGGATAGATCTCGGTCAACAGCCGGGTGAAGCTGAGCTCCGGCGGCGGCTCGTAGCCGAGCAGGTCGCGCGTGGGCGAGACCACCTCGGGCGCCTCGGGAACCGGAGGCTCGGTACGGCTCAACGCGACCGCGAGCCCCGTCGTCACCGCCATCAGCAGGATCTCGCCCGCCGCGAGGCGCCGGAACGCGCCGCGGCGGCCCGACTCGATCAGCGGCAACGTGCGACGACGGTGAGCGGCCCCGAAGAAGCCGAGCGCCACCAGCGCCGCCACCTTCACCATCATGATCAGCCCGTAGGCGGACGTGAACAGCTCGGTGACCGAGCTGAACCGGACCCACGCGTTGAGCACGCCACTCGCGGCCACCATGACGTAGGCGCCGAGCGCGGTGGCCGAGAACGCCCGCGCCACCCGGGGCAGCTCGCGGCCGCGTTGACCGGCGTACCAGGCCACCGCGATCAGCCCGCCGACCCACACCGCCATCGCGATCAGATGGGTCAGCAGGGAGATCGTCGCCGAGTAGTGATAGTCGCCGGACGAGGAGTGACCGATGAGTCCCAGCGGGACGAGCGTGGCGACCCCCAGGCACATCAGCGCGATCGAACCGCCGTGACCCAGCGTGAGGCGGGCCGCGGGGATGATCGTCAACGCCAGCACCACGATGGACGCGTACGCCTGCCCCTGGATGACGCTGCCGGTGTAGGACCAGAACGCCTCACCGGCCAGCGCCTCGCCGAGTGGCCGTCCGATCAGGTCGGACAGCGTCAGCAGGTGCACCACGGTGGCGGCGGCCGCCAGGACCAGGGCGGCCCAGGACGCCGCTCGCAACGCTCGCAGCGCGTCTCCGCCGAGTTCGCCGCGCTGGACCGGGAGCACGACGGCCAGCCCGAGCAGACCGATCAGGACGGCGGCCGAACCGTCCAGGATCAACTGCGCGGTCGGTAGTCCCCATCGGGTCAGCCCGCCAGGGTCGCCGAGTCCCGCCACTGCCGGTGTGGTTCCCCCACCGCCGAGGTACAGCGCGGCCATCAGGGCGACGAGCGCGCCCCCGACCGCGGCACCGCCCCACTGGCGGGTGGGCGGAGCCGAGTCGACCGGGGCTTTGAGCGTCGTCATCACCGACCAGTGTCTCCTGAGGTGTCGGTACGCCGGCCACCGACCGCGACATAGGCGATCCCGGCGATGACGGCAGCCGCGCCGACGATCACCAGGGCCACGACGAGTGGACCCGGTCCGTCGTCGTCCGAACCGGTGCCGGCGGCGTCGGACGTGTCCTGCTCCGGGGGTGCGGACGCCGGCGCGGATGTCGATCCGGAGGTCGGTGCCGGTGTCGTGCCGGTGGCCGGCCGGTCGGGGTCGTCCGGTGTCGCGTCGGCTGTCGTGCCCGGATCCGGTGTGCCGGGTGTGGTCGCGTCGCCGGCGCCGCCATCGGTCGCACCGCCGGACCCGGCCACGGTGAACGTCGTCGTGCCACTGACCGGGTGCCCGTCCGACGAGACGATCCGGTACGAGATCGTGTATGCGCCGTTCGGCAGGTCGTCCACCGGCTGCGTCACCGTCGGCCCGCTGACCCGCGGCTCGCCCTGCTGGTGCGATCCGCCGTCCGCGTCGAGCACGGCGATCTGGGCGAACCGGTTCTGGATGGCGTTGTTGAACGTCAGCTCGACCGCCTCGGGCGCCCGGGCGACGGTCGCGCCGTCCGCAGGGGACGCGCCGACCAGTACGTCGTGTGCGGAAGCGGGCAGTGTGCCGGCCACGGTGAGCGCAGCCGCAGCCGCGGCGGTGGTGACCGCCGCGGCTGCGGACCCGAAGCGACTACGCACGGCGACGTCGCAGAGCTGCCGCGCCGATTCCCAGTCCGGCCGCGCCGACGACGACACCGCCGACCCCCACGCCACGTGCGAGATCGTCCGTCGAGTCGGCCTCGACGGTGCCGGTGTGGCGGGATTCGGCCTGCGACCCGTCGTCGGCCGGGACCACGGTCAGGGTGGGCGCCGGGTGCGGAGGTTCCTCCTCGGCCGGTGCCTGGTCCCAGGCCACGACGTCACCGTTGTCGTACGTCTGGGTGGCCGGGAACATGTAGGTGCCGGGCTCCGGCAGTGGTCCGACGGCCAGGGAGAACTCGTCGAACTGGTCCGGCCCGATCCGCACGCCATTGTCAGCGGTCCAGGTGACCGAGGTGACCGCCTCCTCCAGGGTGTAGTCGCCGACCTCGACCGGCTCGTCGAACTTCTCGGTGGTGAGCTCGGCGGTCCAACCCGGGTGCGGTTGCACGCGGACGGACGGGAACGGCGTGTCGGCGGGTAGGTCCAGACGCAGCCGCGTCGTGCCGGCGGTGTCCGATTCGTTCGGCACCCGGACGGTGATCTTGGCCCACGAGCCGGACGTGTCGACGTCCGGCCGGATGGTCACGTGCGCCGAAGCGCCGGCGGTGCCCGCCAGCAGCAGGCCCGTGGCGGCGCCGGCGGTGAGTCCTGCGCGCACCAAAGCGCGCGAAAGTGTGGTCATGAGACATTTCCTCAAATGTGATGGTACGTGCGCTCGCCGGCCTGGGCACGGACGAGCGGAGATGGCGTCAGGAACCCGGCACCGCGGGCGGGCCGCGCCAGGGCGTGGAGCGGATCAGGTCGACGACCCGTGCCGACGGGGCGGGCTGCGGAGACGGCTCCGTCCCCGGCCGCTCGTTCGGCAGCGGTGTCTCGAGCAGGCGGCGCACCCGCCGCAGCAAGATCGTCGCCGACAGCGACGCCATCGACCAGGCCACCGACTCGGCACCGGACAGCAGCACCGTGAGCACACCGGCGGCCACGACGTGCGCCAGCAGCATCGTCATGCCTGGCGTGACCGCGCCGTCGGTGCCGTGCTGGCCCGCGAGGACGAGAAGGACGTGCAACGCCGGCTGCGACAGCAGCAGGACCGCGGCGATCTCGCCCAGGGAACGGCGGCGATCGGCCAGGCCGACGCAGGCGACGCTCAGCAGCGCCCCGACGAGGACGAACCCGGCGTGCGTCGGGACCGCACCGCCGGCGGCGACGTGCGCGGTGCTGGGGAGGAACAAGCACGAAGCGGACATGGTGAGACCGCGCGTCACCCGCGCACGTCCGCTTCCCATGTCACGCACCCGGCCACTGTATCGACCGTGCACAGAACAGGGGCAGGCGGTGTTGTGAGCCGGACGCGGCGGCCGTGGCGGGCCGGGCGTGCCGGCACTGGTAGGGCCAGCCCCACCACAGGTTGGCGGGCTCGGCCCAATGTGACGGCTCGGCGCGATCTCTAGCGTTCATGGTGCCAGCACAACCGCATCATCCAACGGGAGAAGAACCATGGCCGACCATTACCGTTCCGAACCGATCGAGGCGCTGCGCCTGGAGTCCGTCGACAAGGTGTACGGAACCGAGGACAACCCGGTCCGGGCGCTCGACAGCGTGACCGTCGGTCTTGCCCCGGGCAGTTTCACCGCGATCATGGGGCCGTCCGGCTCCGGGAAGAGCACGTTCCTGCAGTGCGCGGCCGGCCTCGACCAGCCGACCCGGGGCCGCGTCTTCGTCGACGGCGCCGAGCTGACCGGCGAGTCCGAGACCGCGTTGACGAAGTTCCGGCGCCAGCGCATCGGGTTCGTGTTCCAGCAGTTCAACCTGATGCCGACGCTGACCGTGTACCAGAACGTGACGTTGCCGCTGCGGATGGCGGGCAAGCGCTCCGACCGGGATCGCACGACGGCGATGCTGCGGCAGGTCGGGCTCGCCGACCGGATGGGACACCGTCCGTCCGAGCTCTCCGGCGGCCAGCAGCAGCGCGCGGCCATCGCCCGGGCGCTGGTGACCGACCCGCGGGTGATCTTCGCCGACGAACCGACCGGTGCGCTGGACACGAAGAGCGCGCGCGACGTGCTGCAGCTGCTGCGCAGCAGCGTCGACCATCTCGGCCAGACGGTGGTGATGGTGACCCACGACCCGGTCGCCGCCTCCTACGCCGACAGCGTGATGTTCCTCGCCGACGGCAGGAGTGCCGGGACGCTCGACAAGCCGACCGCCGAGACGGTCGCCGAACGGATGACGCACCTCGGCGACGAGGTCCACATGCAGGACGCGTCCGCGGACGCCGGACGGAAGGTCGTGGGGCTGTGAGCATGATCGCGTTGGCCGTCAGTTCGCTGCGGCACCGCAAGAGCACGTTCGTCGCGACGTTCCTGTCGTTGTTCCTCGGCGGCACGATCGTCATGGCCTTCGCCGCGATGTTCGACACGGGCACCGCGGACGGGGTCGACTCGACGACCTCCGAGGCGCTGGTCACGATGGCGAGCGTGGTCGGCGGATGGGGACTGATCATCGTGGCGTTCGCGGTGGTCTCGACGCTGACGATGTCGGTGCGGCAGCGCTCCTCCGAGATGGCGCTGCTGAAGAACGTGGGCGCCACACCTGGACAGGTCAGCAGGCTGATCGTCGGGGAGACGCTGGCCGTGGCGTTCGCTGCCGCGCTGCTCGCGGTGGCTCCGGCGGCGCTGACCGGCAAGATACTGCTCGAGATCCTGCAGGAGACCGGGCAGGCCGGCGAACAGGTCGGCTACGTCTTCGGGCCGGTGGCGTTGTCGGTGGGGTTCGCCGTGACGGTTCTCGGCGCGGCGACGGCGGCGACGGTGGCCGCCCGGCGCACCTCGCGGATGCGAGCCCGCGACGCGGTCGCCGCGGCGGCGCTGGAGCAGTCCGGCATGAGCCGGAAGCGGAAGATCGCCGCATGGGTGTTCATCGCGCTCGGCGTCGACCTCGGTGTGGTGACGGCGACCGTGTTCAACGGCGAGGGCGTCGACGCGATGCAGACCGCCGGGCAGGCGTCGATCTGGTTCGCGATCGGCCTGGCGCTGCTGTCGCCGGCGTTGCTGCGCATGGTGACGAACGTGGTGGGCGCGCTGCTGAGCCGCCTTGGTGCCGGCGGCTGGATGGCGACACAGAACATGCGCCAGCGTGTGCACCAGATGGGTGGTGCCCTGATGCCGATCATCCTGTTCACCGGGATCGCGACGGGCACGCTCTACATGCAGAGCATCGAGAACGCGGCGGCGCCGGTGGCGAACACGGTTACCACCGCGGAGGAGGCGCAGACGATCGAGACGCTCAACCTGGTCGTGGTCGGCATGATCGCGCTGTTCGCGGCGGTCATGGTGATCAACACGCTGGTGTCGGCGACGACGTACCGGCGCCAGGAGTTCGGCCAGCAGCGCCTGGCCGGCTCGACCCCGCAGCAGGTGCTGCGGATGGTGGGCGCCGAGGGGGCGGTGCTGGCTTCGGCCGGTGTGCTGTTCGGCTCGATCGCGTCGATCGCCACGGTGATCCCGTACAGCATCGCGCGGACCGATTCGGTGCTTCCGGACGTGACCGTGCTGCTGTACGTGGGCATCGTGTCGGCGGCGGCGCTCCTGACGCTGGCGTCCAGTCTGGGCGCGGCGCGGAAGACGATCAGCACTCCGGCGGTCGAGGCGGTCGCCGTGTGAGAGGGACGACCCCGGCGGGGTGGCCGGCGCGTGTAGGAGCGTGCCGGCCACCCCGTCGCCGTCGTCACGGGACCGCCTCGTCGCATCACCAGGCGATTGCACGCGTCACCAGGGCTGTACGGGTGGTGACGCAGGGAATTCCATGGTGAACGTGGTCATTTTCCGGCGGCTGGGGGGATTGTGGCGGTGAGGAGGTGGGCGATGTCGCCGAGGTGGTGGTGGCCGTCCCGCACGACGACGCGGCCGCCCGACACGACGGTGTCGACGTCGGCGGCCGTGGCGGCCAGGACCAGCTGGGCGGGCTCGGCGCCGGCCGTGCGGACAGTGTCGGTGCGGACGGCGACCAGGTCGGCCGATGCGCCGACGGCGATCCGCCCGTCGCCGGCCCAGCCGAGCGCCGCGTGACCGTGCCGCGTCAGCGCCGCGACCAGCTCGGACGGGTCGAACACTCCCCGTTCGCCACCGGCCAGCCGTTCGTGCATCTCGAGTAGCCGGGCCTCGCCCAGCAGGTCCACCACGGTGTGCTGGTCGCTGCCGAGACACAGCGGGGAACCGGCCGCACGCAATGCGGCCGCCGGCGACAGCCCGTCCGCGAGGTCCTGTTCGGTGGTGGGACAGGCGCAGATCGACGTGCGCGTCGACCCCAGCAGCCCGACGTCGCCGGGACCGGGGTGGTTGGCGTGCACGGCGGTACTGCGCGGGCCGAGGGCGCCGGCGTCGGCGAGCAGTTCCGTAGGGGACACGCCGTACGCGGCCCGGCAGTGCTCGTTCTCCGCCGGCTGCTCGGACAGGTGGACGTGCAACGGTGCGCGACGCTCGTGCGCCCACGCGGCGACGGTACCGATGGCTTGCGGCGGCACCGCACGGACCGAGTGCACGGCGGCCCCGACCCGGAACCCCGGCCCCTCGCGCAGCCGCGTGACCCGGTCGGCCCACGCCTGCGCGGACCCGTCGCCGAACCGCTGCTGCGCGCCGGTGAGCTCTCGCCCGATCCCACCCTCCAGGTAGCAGGTGTCCAGAAGGGTCAGCCGCACGCCCGCGTCGTCGGCGGCGGCACGCAGCGCCTCGCCCATCGCGTTCGGATCGTCGTACCGAGCGCCGCCCGGCCCGTGGTGCAGGTAGTGGAACTCCCCGACGACGGTGACGCCCGCGAGCGCCATCTCGGCGTACACCGCCCGTGCCAGCTGGTGGTACGACTCCGGCGTCAGCCGTCCGGCCAGCTCGTACATGCCCTCGCGCCAGCTCCAGAACGAGCCGCGGCCGCGGTGCGTGCGCCCGCGCAGCGCCCGGTGGAACGCGTGCGAGTGCGCGTCGGCGAACCCGGGCAGCACGAGCCCCGGCAGCCGGACGTCGTCCGCTTCCGGATCCACGCCGGAGGTGACCGTGGTGATCACACCGCCGCCGACACCGATCCGCACTCGCGCGGCCGGAGCGTCGTCCAGCCACGCGTGCTCGGCCCAGTACGTCGTCATCGGGTCAGCTCGGTGAGCGCGGCGGCCAGCGCCCGGACGCCCGCGTGGCAGTCGTCGCGTTCGGCGTGCTCGGCCGGCGAGTGCGAGACGCCGGTGGGGTTGCGGACGAACAGCATCGCCGTCGGCACGCCCGCTGCGCCGAGGATGCCCGCGTCGTGACCCGCGCCGGTCCCCAGCAGCGGCGCCCGCTCGCCGGCCGCGCCGACAGCATCGCCGACCGTGTCGGCCAGGCGGGTCGCCAGCGCCGCGTCGAACGTCGTCGGCGGCGTCCACGACTCGCGCACGGGGTCGAACGAGGCGAGCTCGGCCAGCACGGCGGACACCGCGTCCACGCCCGGAGCGCGGCAGTCGAGCCAGGCCCGGACCCGCGACGGGACGGCGTTGACGCCGTTCGGCTCGACCTGCACGCGGCCGACCGTGGCGAGCGCGTCGTGCCGGACCGCCGCGGCGCGGACCTCCTGCACCAGCGCGGCCAGGTCGATCATCGGGTCGCGGCGGTCGGCCAGCGGTGTGGTTCCGGCGTGGTTGGCCTCGCCGTCGAGGGTCACCCGCCAGCGGCCGTGCGGCCAGATGCCGCTGCCGACGCCCACCGGGTGGTCGAGCTCGACCAGCCCGCGGCCCTGCTCGACGTGCAACTCGACGAACGTGCCGACGCGCGCCAGCGCCTCGCGGTCCGCGCCGGCGGCGTCGGCGTCGTGCCCGGCGCGGCGCATCGCCTCGGCGACCGTCACGCCGTCGACATCGGTGAGACCGAGTGCGCGCTCGGCCGGCAGTGCGCCGGTCAGCAACCGCGACCCGGCGCACGCCACGCCGAACCGGGCGCCCTCCTCGTCGGCGAACGCAGCGACGCCGATCGGCCGCGACGGGCTCCATCCGCGTTCACGCAGCAGGTCGACGGCGGCGAAGGCGGACACGACACCCAGCGGACCGTCGAACGCGCCGCCGGACGGGACGGAGTCCAGGTGACTGCCGGCGACCACGCCCGGGCCGTCCCCGTCGGGGTCGCCCCACCAGGCCCACTGGTTCCCGGCCCGGTCGACGACACAGCTCAGCCCGCGGCGCCGGGCCTCGGCGGCGAACCACTCGCGCAGGGCGGCGTCCTCGGCGGTCCAGGCGAACCGCCGGTAACCGCCGTCCGCGTGCGCGCCCACCGGGGCGAGCTCGGCCCACATCGTGTCGAACGTGGCGCTCACCGCTGCACCTCGTCCGGGCCGGTCGCCTCGATGCGGCGGCCGGGGGCGAACGCGGGCGGGATCTCGGCCGGGCGGTCGAGCACGGCGTCGGCCACGAGCTTGCCGGAGTACGGCGCGAGCGTCAGGCCCTGCGGCCCGAAGCCGGTGGCCAGCCACAACCCGTCGACACCGTCGGCGCGGCCCACGAACGGCTCGCCGTCCCGGCTGGCCGGGCGGATACCGACCCGGACCTCGAGCCACTCGGCCCGGTCGAGTCCCGGGACGACCGCGCGGCCCTGATCGAGCACCCGGGTGATGCCGCCTGCCGTGGCGCGGCCGTCGAAACCGCTGTCGTCCTCGCGGGTGGCGCCGAGTGCCAGCCGGTCGTCGTCGAACGGCACCAGGTAGTGCCCGCGCAGCGTGTTGAGGATCGGCAGTTCGCCGGACAGCGGAGTGCGGACGTGCACGATCTGGCCGCGCTGGGGGTAGACGGCCAGATGCAGGCCCGCCGGCGCCGCGGCGGCCTGCGACCACGCGCCCGCGGCCAGCACCACGTGGTCGGCCTCGACGAGCCCGGCCGGCGTTCGTACGCCGCGCGCCGCGGGCGGCCCGGCCGAGCCCGGGGTGGTCACCAGTTCGGCGCTCGCCTGGATGACCTCCGCTCCGTGCCGCCGCGCCATCGACATCAACCGGTCCCGGACGGCCCGTCCGTCGAGGCGGGCGACCTCCGGCAACCACAACCCGCCGTGCGCGGAGGTCAACGCGGGGAAGCGGCGCAGCACCGCGGCGCCGTCGAGCAGCTCCGGAGTGCCCACGCCCTCCGCGCCGTGGGCACGGACCAGGGCGTCGGCGCGCTCGGCCACCTCCGACAGCCGCGGCGTCTCGGCGTCGTCCAGGGCGACGATCAGCTCGCCGGGCACGGCGTAGGAGTGGTCGTCGTACCCGGACGCACGGAAGCGATCCACCAGCGCCCTGTGGTGCTCGGCCGCGGCGACGACGAACCGGCTCTTCTCGTCGGTGCTCGGGCGGGTGCTCACCGGCGCGATGATCCCCGCGCCCGCAGCGGTGGCCCGGCCGGACCGGGCGTCGTCGACGACGATGACGTCGACGCCGGACGTCGCGAGGTGGTAGGCGACACTGGCGCCGGCGATACCGGCGCCGACGACCACGACCCGGCTCATGGCTGCTCCGGGCCGAGCATCGGCACCCGGACGCCACGCTCGCTCGCCACCCGGCCGGCGTGCTCGTAGCCGGCGTCGACGTGTCGCATCACCCCGGTCGCCGGGTCGTTGGTCAGCACCCGCTCGAGCTTCGCCGCTGCCAGTGCCGTACCGTCCGCGACGGTCACCTGCCCGGCGTGGATCGAGCGGCCCATGCCGACGCCGCCGCCGTGGTGGATCGACACCCAGGACGCGCCGGAAGCGGTGGTGGCCAGGGCGTTCAGCAGCGGCCAGTCGGCGATGGCGTCCGACCCGTCGGCCATGCCCTCGGTCTCGCGGTACGGCGAGGCCACCGACCCGGCGTCCAGATGGTCGCGGCCGATCACGATGGGCGCCGAGATGCGGCCCTCGGCCACCAGCTCGTTGAACCGCAGCCCGGCGCGGTGCCGCTCGCCGTAACCGAGCCAGCAGATCCGCGCCGGCAGCCCCTGGAACGACACCCGGTCCTGGGCGGCCCGGATCCACGTCCGCAGGTGCTCGTCGTCGAACAGCTCCAGCACCGCCTCGTCGGTGACGGCGATGTCCCGCGGGTCGCCGGACAGCGCTGCCCACCGGAACGGGCCCTTGCCCTCGCAGAACAGCGGCCGGATGTAGGCGGGCACGAACCCGGGGAAGTCAAAGGCCCGCGGGTACCCGCCCTGTCGTGCTTCGTCACGCAGCGAGTTGCCGTAGTCGAACACCTCCGCGCCCGCGTCCAGATACCCCACCATCGCCTCGACGTGCCGCGCCATCGACGCCTGGGCACGCTCGGTGAACTCGGCCGGTTTCCGCGCGGCGTAGTCGTGCCAGTCGGCGACGTCGACCCCCTCCGGCAGGTAGGACAGCGGGTCGTGCGCCGACGTCTGGTCGGTGACGACGTCGGCCTCGACGCCGCGGCGCAGCAGCTCGGGGAGGACGCTCGCGCAGTTGCCCACCAGCCCCACGGACAGCGCCTGGCGCTCGTGCTTGGCCGTCTCGACCCGGCGTAGCGCGTCCTCGAGGTCGCCGGCCACCACGTCGAGGTAACGCTGCTGCGTACGACGGTGCAGCCGGTCGGCATCGACGTCGACGACCAGGCACACGCCGCCGTTCAACGTCACCGCCAGCGGCTGCGCGCCGCCCATGCCCCCGCAGCCGCCGGTGACGGTGAGGGTGCCGGCCAGTGTCCCGCCGAAGCGGTGTGCGGCGACGGCGGCCAGCGTCTCGTACGTGCCCTGCAGGATGCCCTGCGTGCCGATGTAGATCCACGAACCCGCGGTCATCTGCCCGTACATCGTCAGGCCGAGCTGCTCGAGGCGGCGGAACTCCGTCCAGTTCGCCCAGTCGCCCACCAGGTTGGAGTTCGCGATCAGCACCCGCGGGGCCCACTCGTGCGTGGTCAGCACACCGACCGGCTTGCCCGACTGGACCAGCAGCGTCTCGTCGTCGGCGAGCGTGGTGAGCGTGCGGACGATGGCATCGAAACTGGCCCAGTCGCGTGCGGCTCGCCCGGTGCCGCCGTAGACGACCAGGTCGTCGGGGCGTTCGGCGACCTCCGGGTCGAGGTTGTTCATCAGCATCCGCAGCGGCGCCTCGGTCTGCCAGCTGCGGGCGGTGATCCCGGGGCCGCGTGGTGCGCGGACCGGGCGGGCTTCGGGGTGCGACATGGCGGGCTCCTCGCGGGGTGGCGGGCCGGGTCTAGGCAAGGTCCCCGACGGCGGTGGCGGCTGCGGTCGCCAGCGTCCCGGCGCGGATCTGCCGGGCGACGGCGTCGATCTCGGGGGAGAGATAGCGGTCCGGGCCCGGACCGCCGACCTCGGCGCGGACGGCGTCACGGACCGCGCCCGTCCCCGGCGCCGTCGTCAGCGGGGTGCGCAGATCGAGGGCGCGCGCCGCGGTGAGGATCTCCACGGCCAGCACCCGGGTGAGCCCGTCGACGGCGCGCCGGAGCTTCCGGGCACCGGACCAGCCCATCGACACGTGGTCCTCCTGCATCGCCGACGACGGTAACGAGTCCGCGGACGACGGCACGGCCAGTCGCTTGAGTTCGGAGACGATGCCGGCGGAGGTGTACTGGGCGATCATGTGGCCGGAGTCGACGCCCGGGTCGTCGGCCAGGAAGGCGGGCAGCCCCTGGCTGCGGGCGACGTCGAGCATCCGGTCGGTGCGCCGTTCGGCGATGCCGGCGACGTCGGCGACGGCGATCGCGAGGAAGTCGAGGACGTACCCGACGGGCGCGCCGTGGAAGTTGCCGTTGGACTCCACCCGGCCGTCCGGGGTGATGACGGGGTTGTCGATGGTGGCCGCGAGCTCACGCTCGGCGACGGTGCGCGCGTGCCCGGCGGTGTCGCGGGCGGCGCCGTGCACCTGCGGTGAGCACCGCAGCGAGTAGGCGTCCTGGACCCGGGTGCAGTCGGGGGTGCGGTGGCTCGCCATGATCGCGGAGTCGGCCAGCAGCGCACGCAGGTTGGCCGCGGACTCCGCCTGTCCCGGGTGCGGGCGCATCCGTACCAGATCGTCGGCGAACACCGCGTCGGTGGCCAGCAGCGCCTCGACGCTCATGGCCGCGGCGATGTCGGCGGTGGTGAGCAGCGCGTCCAGGTCGTGCAGAGCGAGAATCAACTGCCCGAGCATGCCGTCGGTGCCGTTGATCAGCGCCAGCCCTTCTTTCTCGGCCGGTACGACCGGCTCGAGGCCGGCCGCCGTGAGCGCCTGCGCCGCCGGGATCCGCCGGCCGTCGGCGTCGTCGACCTCGCCCTCGCCGATGAGCGCCAGGGCGCAGTGCGCCAGCGGCGCGAGGTCGCCGGAGCAGCCGAGGGAACCGTACTCGTGCACCACCGGGGTGATGCCGTGGTTGAGCAGATCGGCGTAACCCTGTGCGGTCGGGGCCCGTACGCCGGTGCCGCCGGTGGCCATGGTGGACAGCCGCAGCAGCATCAGCGCCCGTACGACCTCACGTTCCACCTCGGGGCCCGAGCCCGCGGCGTGCGAGCGGATCAGGCTCGCCTGCAGCGTGGCACGGCGCGAGGCGGGGATGTGCCGCGTCGCCAGGGCGCCGAACCCGGTGGACACGCCGTAATGCGGAGCGTCGTCGACCGCGAGGGTGTCGACGACCGCGCGCCCGCGTGTGATGGCGTCCTTGGCCTGCTCGGTGAGAGCGACGGGTGCGCCGGCGCGCGCGACCGCGACCACGTCGGTGGCCGCGACGGGTCCCCGGTCGAGCCGGACGGTGTCGGTGTGCGTGGTGGGCATACCCACATTGCACCGCTGCCGGCGGGGTCGGTGGTACTCGTTCGCCCGTGATTGTGTCTGGGATGCCAGACACAATCACGGGCGACGCCGTGGATCAGCGGTTGCCGCGCCGACCCTTGAACCGGGGCTGAGCCAGTACCTGGCTCTGCCTGACCTGATCGTTCTTCCGCGGCGACGCGGTGGTGCCGGACGGCGCCGACTTGCCCGCTCGGCGGGCGCGCCGTTCGGCGCGGTTGGCCGGGGCCGCGGAAGCGTCGGCCGTGCGGGCGTCGGTGTGCTGCTGCGAAGACATGAGGCCTCCTGAGGTGCTCGTGAGCACGGGCCAGACCGTGAACGTCTGCCTGTAGAGCCACGGCGGGAAAGCCGATGCTCGAGGGACAGTGCGGATGGCGGGCGTCCCACCGACGCGTCACGTTGCGTGGCGGGAGCTCAGGAGAGAAGGCGCATGTCGCTGACGCTACCGCACTCTCGTGATCTCGCCAACGGGTTTTCGCCGGGGCTCAGCAGTCTCCCCGCCAGGCGGTCATGTCGCACATGCCCGGGCCCTGCCGCCAGGTGAGACCGCCACGGGCGTTCGCCCCGAACGGCCTGACGACCTCCACGTCACCGGCGGCGCCCGAGTCGAGGGTCAGCCAGTACCGCAGCTCCGTCGTCCTGACGCCGTCCAGCCGGATCACGTAGAAGGGGGCCGCGACCGGAGAGCGTCCGCCGCCGGGAGCGGCCCACCAGTCCGACCCCTGCGCGGCGGCCGGATCGACGAACATGCAGTCGTGTGCCGCCCCGCGGTACCAGCACCGCCGCGGTTCCGCGCCGCCGTAGCGGCCGACACTGTCGTCGGTGACGACGCCGTCGAGAGCGCGCTGGTAGGTGTTCTCGCACGCGCCTTCGCGGCAGGCCACCCAGTCGGTCCAGGCGTGAGCGCGGGCGGCCGCGCGGCCGGCGCCGTCCGCACGCCGTGCGCAGTACTTGTCGACGATGAACGGCGCCATCCGCTCGGCGGCGTACTTGGTGTCCATGGCCTCGGCAGCGGTGAAGTCGGTTCCCAGACCCGCCGAGTCGAGCTGCCACATCCCGATGCCGGGGTGGAACCACAGGCCCGGAGCGCGGTTCTGCGGGTCGCCGAGGCTCGGCTGGGTGTCGTAGCGCGACAGGGTCATCGGTGACGGAGGCGCTCCGGACGGCGACACCTCGGGCCACGTCATCGCGATGACCATGGCGGTGGCCTCGTTCGCCGTGATCGAGCAGGTGGCGGAGCCGGCGGCACGGGTGGCGGCGTCGGTGACGTAGTCGAGCGGTTCGGCGCCGAAACGTAGCTGCTGGCTTCGCGGGACCCACGCGTTACTCAGCTTCAGCTCGTCGACGTCGGTGCCGTCCCGCTCGCCCGGTGCGGCCCCGGTGGGTGCCGTCGCGGGTTCCGGTGTGCCGGGTGCGGGCTCGGCGGGTGCGGGATCGGCATGGGCGGACGTGATCGCCGTGGCGAGCAGGGTGGGCGCGCAGACGGTGACGAGCAACCGGCGAAGCGGTGCCGAGAGGGCCATGGTCGGTACTCCCGTGGGTTGCGGATCATGCCCCGGATCTGTCGGGGCGGCGTCGTAGGGGATGTGCGGCCAGGTTTTGCCAACTATGCCGGAATCCGAACCGCGACGCTGGGTGAATCGTCAAAACCACCTCGGGCTCCGAGACACTGGTCCCATGGGGAACAGCAGCCGGGTGCCGGCGTTGCGGCACGGTCTGCACATCGTGCGGCACCTCGCCGGCCTGGGCGGCCCCGCGCCGGCGTCCGCGATCGCCGAGGCCCTCGGCCTGCCCAGGTCGACGGTGTATCACCTGCTCAGCGAACTCGAGCGGGAGGGGTTCGTGGTGCACCTGCCCGAGGAGCGGCGTTACGGGCTGGGGATCGCGGCTTACGAGCTGGGCACCGCGTACACCCGCCAGGCGCCGCTGGCCCGGCTCGCCCGGCCGCTGCTGGGCCGGCTCGTCGACGATGTCCGGCACAGCGCACACCTGGCCGTCCTGCACGGGCGTGAGGTGCTGTATCTGCTCGAGGAGCGCGCGCCGGGCCGCGCGTCGCTGGTCACCGACGTCGGGGTGCGGCTGCCGGCGCACCTGACCGCGAGCGGGCGGGCCGTGCTCGCGCGACTACCGGCCGCGCAGGTCCGGGCGCTGTTCCCGGACGCCACCGCCTTCACCCACCGGCACGGGACCGGACCACGCGGACTGAGTGAGCTGCGGCAGGTGCTGAGCGACGTGCGGCGGCGCGGGCACGCGGTGGAGGACGGCGAAGTGACCCCCGGCTTCGCCTCGGTCGCGGCAGCCGCGGCCGACCACACCGGGTACCCGGTCGCGGCCGTCGCCGTCACGTTCGCGCGCGAGGCCGTCGCCGCGGACGGATGGGCGGCGATCGGCGACCGCGTCAACGAGACCACCGCCGAGCTGAGCCGTCGCCTCGGCGGGCCGGGGACGGCGGCATCACCCCCGTCGTCGCCCCCGGCGGCATCGTGACCGCCGGCTCCGCGCGGCTGTCAGCGCACCGAGCTACGCACCGGGATCGTCGCGTTGCCGCCGACCGGTAGGTGGGTACGGGCCGTCCAGGACGTGGCGAGGGGGCGGTATGGCCGGAGAAGTGTTCGTCGGAGTCGACGGGTCGAGCGAAGCGGGACACGCGCTGGCGTGGGCGGCGCGCGAGGCGGACGCCCGCGGGGCGCGGTTGCACGTGGTGGTGGTCGCCGTGGGCGGCGACCAGACGCAGTCGTGGAGCGACGACATCCTGGATCGCGCGCAGCTGACCATCAACGCGGTGGCGCCGGACGTCGAGGTGACCGTGGAACGCATGGACGGGCCGGCGGCCAGGGTGCTCGCGGAGGCCGCCGCGTCGTCGTCGATGCTTGTGGTGGGGCGCCGGGGGATCGGCGGCTTCGCGGGCCTGCTGCTCGGTTCGGTCGCGCACGGCGTTGCGCAACTCGCCGAGTGCCCGGTGGTCGCGGTGCCCGCGCCGGAGGTTCCGGTCGCCGACAGCGTCGTCGTCGGCGTCGACGGTTCCGAGGGGAACGAGGCCGCGATCGGTTTCGCCTTCGCGCTCGCCGACCTGCACGGTGCGCGGCTGCGAGCGGTGCACACGTGGACGCAGCCGGTGCCGTTCGGGCCCGCCGACGCGTTGCCGCTCGTGTACGACGTCGAGGCCGTCCAGGCCGACGAGTCGCGGGTGCTGGCGGAGTCGCTGGCCGGCTGGCAGGACGAGCACCCGGACGTGCAGGTCGAATCCCGGACGGTCCGCGGGCATCCGGTCCGCACGCTCGACGCGCAGGCGTCCGACGCGCTGGCCGTGGTGGTCGGCCGCCGCGCGACGAGGAACCGCGTCATCGGCCTGCTCGGGTCCGTCAGCCACGGCCTGCTGCACCACGCGCGGTGCCCGGTCGCGGTCGTCCCGCCTCCGGCGTGAGCAGCGACGAGACGGTCACGCGGACCCCTGGACAGGCCACTGTGGCGCTGCCACTGTGTGCAGTGAGGGCATCGGGCGGAGACGCATGGAGAACACCGGGGTGGAGCAGCTCTTTCCGCGGATGCAGCTGGACGAGCTACTCGAAGAGCTGCAGACCAGGCTGCAGGCCGTACTGACCGCCAGGGACGGTGTGCATGCCCTGCTGGAGGCCGTGGTCGCCATCGGGCGCGACCTCGAACTCGACACCGTGCTGCGGCGCATCGTCGAGGCCGCGACGTCGCTGGCCGACTGCCGCTACGGCGCGGTCGGCGTCATCGGATCGGACGGCGAGCTCGCGCAGTTCCTCCCGGTCGGGCTGTCCGACGACGAGATCGCGCGCATCGCGCAGTGGCCGCACGGGCGAGGCATCCTCGGGCTGCTCATCAAGGAGCCGCGGGTGCTGCGCCTGGACGACATCTCGGCGTCGCCGGAGTCGTACGGGTTCCCGGCCGGGCATCCGCCGATGCGCGGGTTCCTGGGTGTGCCGATCCGCATCCGCGACGAGGTCTTCGGCAACCTGTACCTGACCGAGAAGAACGGCGACCGCGAGTTCGACGAGCAGGACGAGCTGATCGTGACGGCGCTGGCGACGGCCGCGGGCATCGCCATCGAGAACGCCCGGTTGTACGAGGACACCCGGCGGCGGGAGAAGTGGCTGGACGCGTCAGGGCAGATCACCCGCGAGCTGCTGTCCGGGCTCGGGACGCGGGACGCGCTGCAGCTGATCGCCGCGCGCGGGCGTGAGATGGCCGGTGCCGCGGTGACGCTGGTGGCGGTGCCCGACGACGACGGCGCCACCATGTCGGTCGCCGCCGCGGACGGCGCCGACGACATGGTCGGCACCACCATCGACGTGGAGGGAACGCTCACCGGGTCCGTCTACGTCAGCGGCGAGTCCGTCGCGGTGAACCGGATGACCGGCGAGCTCGGCACCGCCCCGCTGATCGAGCGGTTGCCCGCCGGGCCGGTGCTGGTCATGCCGCTGGGAGCGCCCGAGCGGGTCCGCGGGGCGGTCCTGATCGGCAAGGGACCGGGCGGGACGCCGTTCTCCGGAACGACCGCCCGAATGCTGCAGCAGTTCACCGACCAGGCCGGGTTGGTCCTCGAGCTGGCCGACAGCCGCCGTCAGGCCGAGCAGTTCGGCCTGATCGACGACCGCGCGCGCATCGCCCGTGACCTGCACGACGTCGTCATCCAGCGGCTGTTCGCCTCGGCGATGGAACTGTCGGGCGTGGTACGCATGGTCAACCAGCCCGACGTGGCCCGGAGGGTGGAACGCACCGTCGACGACCTCGACACGACCATCCGCCAGATCCGGTCCACGGTGTTCGCGTTGCAGACCAGCCACGGCGACGGCGAGGGCGAGGGGTTCCGGCGGCGGATCCTCAAGATCAGCTACAGCGCGGGTGAACAGCTCGGGTTCGCGCCGAGCCTGCGGCTCGAGGGGGCGCTCGACACCGACGTCTCCGACGAGCTGGCCGAGGACGTCCTCGCGGTGGTGCAGGAGACTCTGGCCAACGTCGTCCGGCACGCTCGCGCCACGCGCGTGGACGTCGTCGTGGGTATCGAACGCGGCGGGGTCCGCGTCGTGGTGGCCGACGACGGCGCCGGCATCGGCGGCGCGGAACGCAGCAGCGGCCTGGCGAACCTGGCCGAGCGCGCGCACCGGCGCAGCGGCACCTTCGAGGTGCGGCCCGGCGACGGGGGCGGCACCGTCGTCGAGTGGCACGCCCCGCTCTAGCGGCGGCTGTTCTCGAGGGCCACCTCTCCACGGAGGGGACCCAGTCGGACCGGGCCGATCGGGCCGTAGGAGTCGACCGTCTCACCGGCGACGGCGTTGCCCGGCATCCGGAACGATCACCAGCGACGACGGACCGGTGACGGCGAATGCGGCAACGGGCACGCCGTCCTCTTGTTGGACCGATCGCCGGCTGGTAGCGTCCAGTCAATCGTTTGACTTGAAGGGTGTGTGAGCGTGTCAGTCGACCTCGAAGGGCGGCGTGTCCTCGTCACCGGCGGAGCGGGTGGCCTGGGCTCGGCGTGCGTGCGGGCCCTGCTCGGCGCGGGAGCGCGGGTGGCGTTCTGTGACGTCCCGGACGGACGAGTTCGGGACGCGGCGGACGCGTTCGGACCGGCAGCCGTCGGACTCGAGTCCGATCTCACCGCTGCGGGTGAGCCGGCGCGCGTCGTCGAGGAGTCGAACCGCGTCCTCGGCGGCGTCGACGCACTCGTCAACTGCGCGGGCATCATGGAGACGGTGCCGCTGCGCGACGTCCACGAGGACGCCTGGCGCCGGGTCCTGGACGTCAACCTCACCGCGACATTCCTGGTCACGCAGGCGGCAGCGAACGCAATGCGGGACGACGGTGGCGCGGTCGTCACGCTGGCCTCGGTCGCCGCGCGCTCCGGTCGCCCGCACGCGGTCCACTACGCCGCGAGCAAGGCCGCGCTGCTCTCGATGACGAAGTCGGTGGCACTGGCCTACGGGCCGACCGTCCGCGCGAACGCGGTCTGCCCGGGTGTCGTGCGCACGCCGATGTGGGACGGGATCATCGCCGATCGTGCGCGCGAGTTCGGGGAAGGCGCCGGTGAGGCCTATCTGCGCGACGTCACGAGTTCCGCGCCGCTCGGCCGGGCGGGCGTGCCGGAGGAGGTCGCGTCGGTCGTGCTCTTCCTGGTCAGTGACCTCGCGGCGTACGTCACCGGACAGGCGATCAACGTCGACGGTGGACTGGAGATGGACTGATGACGGTATCCGGTGCCACCCCCGGTCCTTTCCGCCTGCTCACGGCGTTGTACGCGGACGAGCCGATGGCGCGGATCTTCGGCGAGGACGCGACAGTGGACGGCTGGCTGCGCGCGGAGCTGGCGTTGTGCCGGGCCGAGGCGGCAGTGGGAATCGTCGATGCCGAGGACGTCCAGGAACTCGAGAAGGTGATCGCCGACAGGGACCTCGACCGGGCATCGCTGTGGGCCGAGTCGCGCAACGTCGGTTACCCGGTGCTGCCGCTGGTCCGCCAGCTCACCCACCCGGCCGAGGGGCGGCGTCCACCACGGGTGCACTGGGGCGCGACGACGCAGGACGTCATGGACACCGGGCTCGTTCTCCAACTGGTCGCGGCCGGTGAGCGCCTCGACGACCTGCTGCGTGCCTTCGGCGACGCCGTGGCAGCGCTCGTGGACCGGCACCGGGACGCGGTGATGGCCGCGCGCACTCACGCGCAGCAGGCCGTGCCCACCACGTTCGCGGTCAAAATGGCCGTCTACCTCGGTCAGATCACCCGAGACCGGGTGCGGCTGCGCGCGGCCCGCACCGCGGTGGCGACCCTGTCGCTGTACGGCGCCGGCGGCACGTCGGCCGCGATGGGCGCGGCGTCACCCGACATCCGGCGGGCGATGGCCGAGGATCTCGGGCTGGCGGTGGATGACGTGCCGTGGCACGTGGCACGGGACCGCCTGGTCGAGTTCGGCACGGCCGGCGCGACCGCCGCAGGTACCGCGGGCCGGCTCGGGCGGGAGATCGTCGACCTGTCCCGTACCGAGATCGGTGAGGTGCGCGAGGTCGACGGGCACCACCGGGGTGCCTCGTCGACGATGCCGCAGAAGCGCAACCCGATCTCCTCGGAGGCCATGATCGGATTCAGCGTGCACGCGGCGACGCTGCTGCCCGGGCTGTACCGAGGTTTGGAGGCCGGGCACGAGCGCGCGGCGGGCGAGTGGCAGGCCGAATGGATGGTCCTGCCCGACCTGGTGTGCAGCGCCGCGAGCGCGCTCGCCCTGGCCGCGGACGCCGCCCGCGGGCTGCAGGTGGACGACGGGGCGATGCTCGCGAACATGACGGCCGAGGGCGGTCTCGTCATGGCGGAGGCCTACATGATGCGGCTGGCGCCCCACGTCGGACGCGAACGTGCACACGACATCGTCTACGCCGCCGCCGCTCAGGCGCGGGCGGAGAACGTCACGTTGGACGACGTCATCGACAGGTCCGGTGGAACCGCCGACGCCGGGCCCGGCCGCCTCGATCCACGCGAGTACGTCGGCGAGGCGGAATCGATCTGCGACCGCGCCCTCGAGGCGTGGCACGACGAGTGCGAAGCGAGGACGGAATGACCGAAACGGACAGGATGCTGCGTGATCTGCGTGACATCTGGCGGATCCGGCTCCTCGAGGAGAAGGTCCGCGACCTGAGGGCATCCGGCGAGATCGTCGGATCCGTGCACCTGTGCATCGGCCAGGAGGCCGGGCCGGTCGGCGCGTGTGACGCGTTGCGCCCGACGGACGCGCTGTTCGTCACGTATCGCGGGCACGGATGGGCCGTCGCGCGCGGCGTGCCCGTGGTCGGCATCCTGGCCGAGCTCCTGGGTCGGGCCTCTGGGGTGAACGGCGGCCGGGGCGGTTCGGCGTACTTCAGCGCCCCCGAGTACGGGTTCCACGGCGAGAACTCGATCGTGGGAGCCGGAGCCCCGCTCGCGGTGGGGGCCGCGTTGGCGGGGCGGTACGACGGGACGGACCGAGCCGCCGTGTGCGTGTTCGGCGATGGAGCGATGAACCAGGGCGCGGTGCACGAGTCCATGAACTTCGCGGCCGCCTTCGACCTGCCTGTCGTCTTCGTGTGTGAGAACAACGGGTACTCGGAGCTGACGCCGATCCGCGACATGGTGCGTCACGACGTGCTCGCCGAGCGCGCCCGGGTGTACGGCCTCCTCGGTGAACGGATCGACGGCGACGACCCGGCCGTCGTCCGTGAACGGGTCGCCGATGCCGTGGAGAGTGCGCGCGAAGGTGGCGGGCCGGTCCTGCTCGAGCTCATGACGGCGCGGCTGGTGGGTCACTACATCGGCGACGCCGAACAGTACCGCGCCCCCGGTGAGCTGGAACGCCTCGCCGAGGTGGAACCGGCGGCCCGTCTCGGGCGTGCCCTGCGCGAAGCGGGCGTGCCGGATGCCGACATCGACGCGGCGCGGGCCGATGCCGCCGCCGAGATCGACGCCGCCGAGGCGGAGGCCCTGGCGGCGACCCCGGCCGACGTCGAGACGGTGAGGAGCCACGTCCATGCCTGAGACCCGTACGATCTCCTTCGGCGAAGCGGTCAACGCGGCGCTGCGGCGGTCACTGGAGGAACGCCCCGAGGTCCTGCTCTACGGCGAGGACGTCGGCGTTCCCGGCGGCGTGTTCGGCGTCACCAAGGGGCTGCACAAGCAGTTCGGTGACCGGGTCTTCGACACGCCGATCAGCGAGTCGGCGATTCTCGGGTCGGCGATCGGCGCCGCGATGTTCGGCCGGCGCCCGGTCGTCGAGATCATGTGGTCCGACTTCTTCCTGGTCGCCCTCGATCAGGTCGTGAACCAGGCCGCGAACGTGCGCTACGTCTCGGAGGGCCGTCTCACCGCCCCGCTGACCATCCGCACGCAGCAGGGTGCCGTGCCCGGGTCGTGCGCTCAGCACTCGCAGAGCCTGGAAGCGTTCTTCCTGCACACGCCCGGCATCCGGGTATGCATGCCCTCGACGGCCCAGGACGCGTACGACCTGCTGCTCGCGGCCGTCGACTGCGACGATCCGGTGGTGGTGATCGAGAACCGGGCGCTCTACCACGCGGGGAAGACGGAGGTGGAGGTCGGTGGCCCGGTCGCGCCGATCGGCGGCGCACGTCCCCGGCGTACCGGCGACGCCGCCACGGTCGTCTCGTGGGGAACGCTGTCGTCGCAGGCCGTGGTGGCCGCCGACTCGCTCGCGAGCGAAGGTCACGAGGTCGAGGTACTGGAGACCCCATGGCTCGACCCGTTCCCCTGGGACGACGTCACGGCGTCCGTGGCCCGTACCGGTCGTCTGGTCGTCGCTCACGAGGCGAATCACACCGGCGGCTTCGGCGCCGAGATCCTGGCCCGGGTCGCCGAATCGGGGATCACGTTGCGGGCGATACCGCAGCGCGTCGCCGTTCCGGACATGCGGCTACCGGCCGCACCGGAGCTCGCGCGGGCTGTGCTTCCCGATGCGGCCGGCATCGCCGACGCGATCCGGCGGGTCGTCTCCTGATGTTCGTAACGCAAACGATTGAACGTTCGACGTCCATCCGCTGAGGGCGTCCGGCGCTCTCATCGATCGAAGGGATCGTGAGGACACAGTCATGAGGCATCACAACGGAGTGCGCGCCGCCACCCTGGCCGGAGCAGCGATGATGGTCCTCGCTGCGTGCGCGACAGAAGAGCCGAGCGCAAGCTCACAGGCCGGAGGCGACGAGACCTCCGACAGCTGCCGAATCGCCATCGACAACGGGTCCGGGACCGGGTTCCCCTACCCGAACGCGGGAGCCAAGGGCATCATCGATCGGGCCGAGGAGATCGGCTGCGAGGTGATCGCCCACCTCGACGGGAAGAGCAACGTCCAGACCGAGGCCGCCAACGTACAGAACATCATCTCGCAGCAGCCCGACGGCGTGATCATCATCCCGGCGAACGCCGCCGAAGCGGGAGAGTTCGTCGACCAGATGACCGAGGCGGGCATCAAGGTCGTCGCGTACCACAGCATCATCGGCGCCGATCGTGGGCTGAAGGACGTGTACCCGTCGCTGAGCGCCCTGGTCATCGAGAACGAGACCGGCGTGGGTGAGCAGGTCGGAAAGAAGATGATGGAGCAGATCCCCGAGGGCGGGCCCATCGGCCTGGTCCTCGGTGCTCCGGGATACGCCGAGAACCAGCTCCGGGTCGAGAAGTTCCGCGAGGTCACCGAGGGCACGTTCGAGATCGTCTCCGAGCAGCCCGGCGCCTGGACCGCCGACGGCGGCCGCGCGGCGTGCGCGTCGATGCTCAGCGCCAACCCCGACCTGGTCGGGTTCTACTCCATCTCCGACGACATGGGCGTCGGCTGCCAGCAGGCCGTGGAGGCGGCGGAGTCGGACGCGATCGTCTGGGGCGTCGGCGGCTCCAAGCTGGGCATCAAGTCCATCGAGAACGGCGGCATGGACGGCACCGTCTGCTACAAGCCGTACGACGGGGGCAAGATCGCGATGGACGAGCTGAAGAAGGTCCTCGACGATCCCGACTACGGCAACGGCGAGCTGGTCTTCTACGACACGCCGGTGATCACCGCCGAGAACGTCGACGAGTGTGAGCCGCAATGGTGACCGACGCCCGCGTGCCGGAGATCCTGACATGAGCGCAGCGTTGCTCGAGGCCCGCGGGGTGAGCAAGGAGTTCCCGAACGGGACTCGCGCGCTCCGGGACGTGAGCCTCACCGTCGACGACGGCACGATCCACGGGCTCGTCGGTGCGAACGGCGCCGGAAAGTCGACCCTGTTCACGATCATCGCCGGCGCCATCCCGCCCACCGCGGGCTCGCTGCGGTGGCGCGGCGAGGAGGTGTCCTGGACGGCGCCGGGGGACTCGCGTGCCGCCGGTGTCGCGACCATCCACCAGCACATCCCGCTCGTTCCCACCCTGACCGTCCTCGAGAACGTCTATCTCGGCGAACTGTCCGGCCTGTACCGCCGGGCGCCGTTGATGGAGCGCTACGAGCAGCTGTGCGAACGACTGGGGTACCGCGCGGACCCGGGCCGGATCGTCGAGGAGCTTCCGCTCGGTGAACGCCAGATGGTCGCGGTGGCCCAGGCGCTGGCGACGGGCGCCTCGCTGGTGTGCATGGACGAGCCGACGGCGTCCATGGCGCAGGCGGAGGTCGAGGTCTTGTTCGACGCCGTCAGGCGCCTGCGGTCCGACGGCATGTCCTTCGTCTTCTGCTCGCACTTCCTCGACCAGGTTCTCGAGCTCACCGACACGGTCACCGTGCTGCGCGACGGCGAGGTCGTCGCGACCGAGGACACCGCCGGCCTGGACGAGGACGCGCTCGTCGACGCGATGGTCGGGCGGACGCTGCACCAGATGGAGGACGAGCGAGCGACGCCGTTGGCCCCGGACGCGCCGGTGCTCGTCAACGCTCGCGACCTGCGCTCCCCGGGACGGCTCGACGGGATCGACCTCACCGTGCGATCCGGCGAGATCGTCGGTGTCGCGGGCATCCTCGGCTCGGGCAGGTCGGAGCTGCTGGAGGCGCTGTTCGGCGCCGACAGCCGGTGCAGCGGTGAGGTGACGGTCCGTGGCGAGGTGGTGCCGCACGACGTGCGCGCCCGGATGGCCGCGGGTTTCGCCTTCGTCCCCGAGAATCGGGTGCGCCAGGGTTTGGTGCCGTCCTGGGAGATCTGGCGCAACGTGTCGCTGCCGGACCTCGCGACGTTGTCGCGTCGCGGCGTCCTGCCCGATCACGCAGCCGAGATCGACCGCGCCTCCGCGGCGATCACCGAGCTGGGCATCCGCACCCCGTCCGCCGACACCCCGGTGACGTCCCTGTCCGGTGGCAACGCGCAGAAGGTCGTCTTCGCCAAGTGGCTGTTCGGCGGAAGCTGTGTCTACCTGCTGGACGAGCCGACGGTCGGCGTGGACGTGGGCGCCAAGGCGGACATCCTCCGGCTGGTCCGCGACTTCGCCGCGCAGGGCAACGGCGTGGTCATCGTCTCCTCAGGCCTCGAGGAGTTGCTGGCGGTGGCCCACCGGATCCTCGTGATGCGTGCCGGCCGTGTGGTAGCCGAGCGCGCGACCACCGACACCGACGAACCCGAGCTGCTGGCGCTGGCCAGCGGCCTGACCACCGTGACGGGAGCGAGTCGACCATGACGACCACCGCGCCGCGACCGGCCGAGACGATCGCGTCGAGGCCGGCTCCGTCGATGCGCCAGCGTCTCGAGCCGTTCCGGCTGCAACGCGCCGGCGTCGTGTACGCGTTCGCGCTGATCCTGCTGACGTTCACGCTGGCCTCGGAGTTCACCGGCCGGCCGTTCTACCTGTCGCCGGTGAACTCGGCGAACATCCTCGACCAGACGGTTCAGGTCGGCATCCTGGCCATCGTCATGACGATCTGCCTCATCAGCGGCAACTTCGACCTGTCGGTCGGGGCCACGGCAGCGCTGGGGGCAGGGGTCACGCTGACGGTGCTCAACACCGGCGCCGGGGTGACGGTGGCCGTGCTCGCCGGACTGGGGTCCGGCGTCCTCATGGGCCTGATCAACGGTGCGCTCGTTCAGGGCATCGGGTTGAACGCCTTCATCGTGACGCTGGGCACCATGACCGGGGTCCGCGGACTGCTGTTCATCCTGACCGACGGGCAGTCCATCCAGACCGAACGGGCCGACCTGGGCGAGCTCTTCGGCGGAGTGGTGCCGATCAATGCCAAGGTCTGGGCGGCGATCGCCGGGCTCGCTGTGCTGGCGCTCGGCGTGGTCTCCCTCCGGCGCGAGCGGATGGGGCAGGTGAGCAGCGGATACGGCCCGTGGCTGATCGGGTCGGGGGCGCTGCTCGCCGTCTTCTCCCTGGTGTTTTTCCCCACCCGGTGGGAGCTGACGACGCAGGTTTACATCTTCGCCGCCATCGCCGTGATCGCCTGGTTGGTGCTCCGGTTCACCGCCGTGGGCCGTCGGCTCTACGCGGTGGGCGGCAACACCGAATCCGCTCGGCTGTCCGGTATCCCGGTGGCGCGTTACAAGATCACCCCGTTCGTGCTCAACGGCTTCTGCGCCGCGCTCGTCGGCATCTTGTACGTGTCGCGGTTCTCGGCGATCAATCCGCAGGCGATGACCGGACTGGAGCTGACGGTGATCGCGGCGGCGATTCTCGGTGGAACGTCGTTGTTCGGCGGGGCGGGCAACGTGCTGAAGTCGGTGGTGGGGGCGTTGATTCTGTTCACGCTGATCAACGGCTTCGGCGTGATGAATCTCGGTGCGAACTACCAGGACCTGATCAAGGGCGTGGTGATCATCGGAGCGGCGACCGTGTACGTACTCGCCGAACGACGCGGAACACGTCGACGACCGAAGGCGGCCACGCCATGACCTCCTGGACCTCGCCATCCGATGGTGCCGTGGCCGGTCGGCTGACCGGTGTCTGGCACTTCAGCTTCACCGTGGCCGACCTGGACGCCTCCGTCGCGTTCTACCGGGATCTCCTCGGGATGACGCTGGTTCACGTCCAAGACCAGGACAACGCGTACACCCGGTCGCTGGTCGGCTATCCCGATGCGCGGCTGCGGGTCGCGCAACTGGCCGCCGGAGAGGTGTCGGGCACGGGGTCGTCGCACGATCTCGAACTCGTGCAGTATCTGGCACCGGCCATGTCGCCGCTGGCGCCGGAACGGGCCCGGGCCGGCGCCGCGCACCTGGCGTTCGTCGTCGACGACGCCGACGCGGTCCACGGGCGGCTGTCCGCGGCCGGGGTGCGGTTCCTGTCGCCTCCGAACGCGATCACCGCGGGGGTCAACCGGGGCGGGAAGGCGTGTTACTTCCTCGATCCGGACGACATCACGCTAGAACTGGTCCAGCCTCCGGGTGAACCGTGAGCAGCGTGACGCCCCGGCGAGCCCGTCGGTGCCGGCCAGCCCGTGAGCGTCCACGGCGATCATGGCCGGTGGTGGAGATCAAACGATTGCCTTATAGTCGGTCCGCGAGGAGGGCACCGCATGCGAGTCGTTGACGCTCATCAGCATCTCTGGGACCTCGACGCCGTCGAGTATCCGTGGCTGACGCCCGACGCGGGCCCGATCTACCGGACGTTCGGCTGGTCGGATCTGTCGCCCGAGCTGGCGGCGACGGGTGTCGACGCCACCGTCCTGGTGCAGGCGGCCAACTCCGTCGAGGACACCGAGGCCATGCTCGCCCAGGCGGACGCGCACCCGGAGATCGTCGGGGTCGTCGGGTGGGTGGACCTGACCGACCCGGCCGCTGCCCGTGCCACCCTGGAGCGGTTCGCGTCCGACCCCCGGTTCGTCGGCGTCCGGCATCTCATCCACGACGAGCCGGACCCCGACTGGCTCCTCCAGGACACGGTGCTGGACACACTCGGGCTCCTCGTCGACCACGACCTGAGCTTCGACGTCGTCGCGGTGCTGCCGCGTCATCTGGAACACGTGCCGAGGCTCGCGCGACGTCATCCCGAGCTCCGCCTGGTGATCGACCATCTCGCCAAGCCGCCGATCCGCGAGAAGGGCTGGCAGCCGTGGGCGTCGCTGCTGGAGCAGGCGGCGGCCTTCCCGACCGTCCACGCCAAGGTGTCCGGACTGGACACGGCGGCGGACTGGCGGACGTGGACCACGGACGACCTGGCGCCGTACGTCGAGCACGCACTCGAGCTGTTCGGCCCCGATCGGCTGATGGCCGGCGGCGACTGGCCCATCAGCGTCCTGGCGGGCGGGTACCGCAAGGTGTGGGCCGCGACGGACGAGCTTCTTGCCCCGCTCTCCGACGAGCAGCGCCGGCGCGTTCTCGGGGAGACCGCCGTCGAGTTCTACCGGATCCCGGAGGCCCCTTAGATGCTCGACATCCTGCGGCCGATCGCCGCGGCCTGCGACCTCTCCGTCCCGGTGGAGCACCGGCTGCCGGTCGCCGTGATCGGCGCCGGTTCGATCGTCGACGTCGCCCACCTCCCGGCGTACGCGGGAGCCGGGCTACCCGTCCGGGGCATCGTCGACCTCGACGTCGCCAAGGCCGAGCAGGTGGCCGACCGGCACGGCATCGACCGGGTCTACGAATCGCTCGACGACCTGCTCGCCGACGACGTGCCCGTGGTGGACATCGCCGTCGCCCCGACCGCACAGCCGGACATCGCCCGTCGGGCGCTCGACGCGGGCAAGCATCTGCTCTGCCAGAAGCCGTTCGCGTTGGAGCTCGCCGACGCAGAGGACCTCGTCGAACGCGCGGCCGCACGTGGCCGCCGCGTCACCGTGAACCAGCAGATGCGATACGAGGAGGGCATCGCCGCGGCCCGTGCCATGGTCCAGCAGGGGTGGATCGGCGAGCCGACCTCGATGACGATCACCGTGAACATCGTCACGGACTTCTCGGTCTGGGACTGGCTGTATCGCAGTCCGCAGCTGGACTTCTGGTACCACTCCATCCACTACTTCGATGCGGTGCGGTCGATTCTCGGCGAGCCCGAGCAGGTCTACGCGGTGGCCGGGCGTACGCCGGGCCAGGGGCCCGCGGGGGAGACAAGGACCATCAGCACGCTGTCGTTTCCCGGCGGCGCGCAGGCGATGGTGTTCGTCAACCACGAGAACCGGGCGGCCGATCCGCAGGCGTCGTTCCGCATCGACGGCTCCGAGGGCGCCGTCCGCGGCACCGTCGGCCTGCTCTACGACTATCCGCACGGGAGGCCGGACACCCTGGAGGTCTACAGCCGGTCGGTTCCGACCGACGGATGGTTGTCGTATCCGGTGACGTCGCGATGGTTGCCCGACGCCGTGGCCGGGCCGATGCGTGCTCTGCTCGCCGACGTGGCGACCGGGGCCGAGGCGCCGACCTCGGGACGGGACAACATGCACACGCTGCGGTTGATCCACGCGCTCTACCGCAGCGTGGACACCGGTCAGGCACAGGTGCCATGAGCGCCGGCAGTGAAGGACGTCGTACGACGCTGGCCGACGTCGCCGCCCGGGCGGGCGTCGACCGCTCGGTGATCTCCCGGGTGCTCAGTGGCGACTCCCGTCTCCTGATCCGCGACGAGACGCGGCAACGGGTGCTCGACGCCGTGCGCGAGCTCGGCTACCGGCCGAACGCGGCCGCGCGCACACTGCGCACCCAACGCACCGGCACCCTCGGACTGCTGATCCCCGACTACGCCAACCCCGTCTACGCCGAGATCATCAAGGGCGCGGAGACGGTCGCCGCCGAACGGGACTGCGTCCTGCTGACCGGCAGCGCCGACGCCGACCGCGGCCTGGGGTCGTATCTCGACCTGCTCGGGCAGGGGCGTGTGGACGGCCTGCTGCTGGCCGGCGAGATGGCGTCGAAGGAGGCCCTGGACGGGCTGACCGCCGACGGTCTGCCGTGGCTCCTGGTCAACCGCACGATGCGCGGTGAGGCGCGGCACGTGGTCCTCGACGACGAACGCGCGGCGGGTCTGGCCGTCCGGCACCTGGTCGAGCTCGGGCACACCGAGATCGCGCATCTCGCCGGTCCGTCGTCGTCCAACACGGCGCAGCGCCGGGCCCGGGGGTACCGGGCGGCGTTGCGCGAGCACGGGCTCGAGGTGCCGTCGAGCCTCACCGCACGGACCGACTACAGCGCCGACGGCGGCTATCGCGCGATGTTCCAGCTCCTGGACGCACAGACCCGGCCGACCGCCGTCTTCGTCGCGAACCTGGCGTCGGCGATCGGTGCGTTGCACGCGTTGCGGACGCAGGGGGTGGACGCGCCGGGGGCGATGTCGGTCATCGCCGTACACGATCTGCCGCTGGTCGAGCACATCTCACCAGCGCTGACGACCGTGCGGATGCCGCTGCGTGAGCTGGGCCGCCGCGGTGTCGAGCTGTTGTCCGACCTGGGGCCGAACGACACCGTGAAGGAGGTCGTCACGGGCCCGATGGACGTGGTGGTGCGGGAGTCCACCGCGCCCCCGCGCTGACAGGAGAGCCACCGATGAGTCGACGCCCGACCGGCGTGCAGTTCCGCACCGATATCGATTCGCCCGTGTCCGTGCCGCCGACGCCGGTCGTGCGTGACCGGGCCGAGGAGCTCGGCGTCGCCCTGGACACGGTCCGCGGCTCCGGGGTCGCGGGCCGGGTGCGCCTGGCCGATCTCGCCGCTGCCGCCGGCGAGCCCGTGCCCGTGTCCGGGCAGCGCCGGGCCGGCGTCCGGACCGATGACCGGATGGTGGGCGACGCACGCGCCGTCGTCATCGTCGAGGCGGACGTGACCCGGCGGGCCGGCGACGGGGCCGGCGATGGGACGGAACTGTGCGGTCATGTCGTCTCGGCCGCGCTCGAGGCAGCGGCGGGCGGGATCGCCGGGGCAGCGGTGGCCGTCCCTGATCAGCACGGTGGCCTGCGTCCGGTCGAGGTGCCGAACGCGACCGAACTGTCCGCCGGCGGGCTGGCGCGGGCCATGGCCACGGTGATCGATCGGGAGCCTTCGTCGACATCCCAGCCGGCACCGGGTGCTCCGATGCTCACCGTCGTCGAGGCGATGGAGGGCGCGTCGCTCGACCTGCCGGTGGTGCGGCCCGCGTCGGCCGTGACCGCGGCCGTGGGGGCACCGGAGCTACGAGTGGTGCCCACGGGACCGGACGACCACGGGATCGCCGTCCGGCAGGTGACACGGGTGGCCATCACCTGGGACCCCGTGATCCTGGCGCGGTCGCTGATCGCGGACGTGGTCGCGGCGATCCGTTCGCGCCTCGAGGGTGGCGCGTAGCACCGGGACGTCGACCGGCTGACGGCGGTGTGGTTTCGCCGGCTAGTCAAACCATTGACTGGCCGGCGAGCCATTGGTTAGGTAGCACAACTCAATCGTTTGTCTGGAGGCAACGATGCGCAGACGGATGCTCCCGAGAGCACTCGCCACGATGCTGGCCGCCGGCATGACACCACTCGTGGCGGTCGCGGCCGGCAACGCCGATCCCGGGTCCTCGGCCCCGCCGCGACCCACCACCGCATGGCGGGACGGCGCACTACAGGTCGACACCGCCGGCGTCGTCTCCCGTTCCGACCTGATCCTCGAACAGGCCCCGTGGCGCGACTACGAGAGCATGCCGCTGGGCAACGGTCACCTGGGGGCGGCTGTCTGGGCCGAGAACGGCTTCACCGCCCAGCTCAACCGCAACGACACCTTTCCCGATCTGAAGTCGGCAGGTCAGCTGGTCATCCCGGGTCTGTTCGGCCTCTCCGCCGCCGGCGACTACTCCGGCCGGCTCGACCTGTACGACGCCAAGCTCCGGCAATCCGGCGCGGGGATGACGGCGGTGAGCTACGTCCGGGCTGACGCCGATCAGTTCGTCGTCGAGGTCGAGGGGGCGGACCCGGACAAGCCCCAGACCGTGGAGCTTCGGCTTTGGGACGACCGGTCGCCGGCGACGCTGGCCGACGGGGACGTCGTCGCGCTGGCCGAGACCTTCACCGACGAGCGGTCCGGCAGCACGACGGGGGCGGTCGCCGCGGTGACCGCCGTGGGGCGCGATGTCACCGCCGAGGTCGTCGACGACGTCACCGTGCGCCTGACCTTCCGGCCCGAGGCCGACGGATCGTTCCGCATCGTCGCCGGCGTACCCGCCTACACCGGGGGTGACGTCTCCGCGGCTGCGGCGGCCGCGGTCGACGGAGCCGCCGCCGACGACATCGACGCCGCTCACGCCGGCTGGTGGGAGGGCTTCTGGGCCGACGTGGCGCCGATGCGGATCCAGTCGCCGGACGGCGTCGGCGAGTACATGGAGAACCTCCGGCTGCAGCAGCTCTACACGACCGCCGCGACGCAGCGGGCCGAGGTGCCCACTGGCCAGGCCGGCGCCGCGAACATGCTGTATCCGTTCGAGGACCGGATGATCTCCCCGGACAACTATTTCCACTTCAATCTCCGGCAGCAGGTCTTCGCCAACTTCGGCGCCGGTACCGCGGAGTTCAACGACGCCTACCTCAGCCTCTACACCGACCGGCTGCCACAGATGCTCGACTGGACGCGGCAGGTGTGGCCGGGGACCGAGGGCGTGTGCGTCCCGGAGCTGTTGCGCTTCGACGGCACGGGCACCGACGCGTGCCACGGCGACTGGGGTCCAGAGTTCCTCAACCGGGTCATCTCGACCGGTCCCGAGGTGGCGCATCACCTCTACCAGCAGTACCGGTTCACCGGCGACGAGAGCGTCCTCGACGAGGGTTATCCGCTGATGCGCGAGGTGGTGCGGTTCCACCTCTCGCTGCTCGAGGAGGGGGACGACGGAAAGCTGCATCTGCACCACGTGAACGCCCTCGAAACGCAGTGGGACACCACGGACCCGACGTCGGACCTCGCCGCCATGAAGGTGCTCTTCCCGATCGTCGCCGACCTCGCCGACGCGCGCGGCGACGGCGATCTGGCCGCGGAGCTGCGCGACGCGGTCGCGCGGCTGCCGGAGTTCCGCACCACCACGCGCAACGGCGTCGAGGTCATGGCGTGGTCGGCGACCGACGAGCCGGCGAAGAACACCCAGAACGTCGCCCTGGAACCGCTGATGCCCTGGAACCTGTTCGGCATCGACTCCGAGCTGATGCGGAACACGTACCAGCAGCGGGTCTTCCCGTTGACGCGCGAGTGGGACGAGAGCCCGATCTGGGCGGCCCGGCTGGGGCTTGTGGACGACATGCGCGCACGCCTCGTCGAGGGCACGGTCGACCTGCAGAAGTTCCCGAACGGCTTCACCGGTCACGGCAAGAACGACGACCCGGCACGGATCAACAACTACTACAGCTCCTGGAACGCCGTGGTGGCCGGGGCGCTCCAGGAAGGACTCGTGCAGGCTCATGAGGACGTGATCCGGGTCGCGCCGTCGTGGGTGGACGAATGGGACGTCGACGGAGCCGTGCAGATCCCCGGCGGGCACCGGATCAGCACCCAGGTGCGCGGCGGAGTTCCCTCCTACGTCGGCGTCGAGGCCGGGTCCGACGAGGTCATCCGCATCGCGAACCCGTGGCCCGGGGAACGCGTCCGGGTCGTCGACGGCGATCACCCGCGGGCGCCGATCGTGTCCGCGACCGATGCGGACGAGGTGGAGCTGAAGGTCGAGAAGGGTGCGTCGTACCTGGTGGAGCGGGTGTCGAGCCCGAACCGGTCGTTCCGGTACCGCCAGGTCGATGGCGAGCCGGCAACCGAGGCGCGGCACCTGGGCGAGGCCACACTCGGCGTCGAGTCGAGCACGCCGGAGATCCGCAGCGATGTCGTCGACGTCGTCGAGCCTTCGTACCTCGCGCGCATGGTGCGTGCCGAGGACGGCGTCGATCACCAGCTCGAGAGCAGCGACGTGCTCACGGACCTGCCCGAAGCGCTCGAGGGTGCGGCGATGGTGCGGGGTGCGCCGGACGACGCCGAGGACGCCGTGCCGGCGGACTACCTGACACTGGACCTGGAACAGCGCAGCGACGTCTACGTCGCGATCGACCAGCGCGGACAGGGCACCTGGTGGCCCGACTGGCTGCAGGAGAAGGGCTTCACCCGTACCGGCACGACGATCGGGACGGAGGACTATCTGCCCAGTGTCGGGCTGGAGCCGGACGGCAGGATGCGGGCGAACGAGTCGGGAGTCACCCTCGTCGAGGGCGGTGCCGACTGGGGCGATCAGGTGCTCGACGTGACCGTGCAGCAGGTCCAGGTCGGCACCGGGGTCATGTTCCGGGCGCAGGACGAGCGGAACGGCTACGTCTGGCAGATCGGCGGGGACCTCGGCAGTGACGGCGGCCTGGGCCAGTTGCAGATGTACACGATGGTCGACGGCGACATGACCCGGATCGGGCAGGTCAACCCGATCACTCCGGCGGCAGGCAACGAGTACGAGTTGCGGATCGAAGCCGTCGGCGACCGGATCCGGACCTATCTCGACGGAGAGCTCGTGGACGATCGGCGCGACGACACCTTCGCCACCGGCCGGGCCGGTATCCGGCTGGACGGCAGCGAGATCGGCGAGTACGACCGGTTCACCGTGACCACACCGGACGGCGAGACCCTGTTCGACGACGACTTCAGCGGGGACCTGTCGGCGTGGGACGTCCCGCCGAACCGGGACGACGTCCCGCTGGTGGTCTGGCACAAGGAAGCACCGGCCGGGCGGCTCGTCCTCGGACCGAACACCGGAATTCCCGGTGAAGGTGAAGGCGGGTACGTGACGTTCGTCGACGAGGGCGGTACGGGCTGAGATCCACGTAGGTCACGCGGTCGTCCTCGCCCGGACGCGTGACTGCGCGAGCCGTCGGCGGCTTCACGTCGCTGGCGGCTCGCGCGGTGCTCGACCGGCGGTCGGTCTGCCTCAGTCGTGGTGCTTGAGGTCTGCCCGGAGCTGTGCGGACAGTGCGGCGACCTGGGTGCGCCGCTGCATGCTCAGCTTGGTCAGGATGCCGGAGACGTAGTTCTTGACGGTCTTCTCGGCGAGGAAGATCCGCTCGCCGATCTGCCGGTTCGTCAGCCCGTCGCCGATCAGGTCGAGGATGCGCCGTTCCTGGTCCGACAGGCCGGCCAGCGGATCGTCCTCGCGGCTGTGCCGGTCGCGTAGCCGTTGCAGCACGCGTCCGGTGCTCGCGGGGTCGAGCAGCGACTGGCCGTCGGCGACCGCGCGGACGGCGCCGACGAGGTCGGTCCCGTGGATCTGTTTGAGGACGTACCCGGAGGCACCGGCCATGACCGCGTCGAACAGCGCTTCGTCGTCGGCGAACGAGGTGAGCATCAGGCAGGCCAGCTCCGGCATCCGCGACCGCAGCGCGCGGCACACCGCCACCCCGTCACCGTCCGGAAGCCGGACATCGAGAACGGCCACGTCCGGGTGGAGCGCCGGAGCCCGGGCTTCGGCCTCTTCGCCGGTCGACGCCTCGCCGACGATCTCGATGTCCGGCTCGGCCGACAGCAGGGCCGCGACCCCGCGGCGGACCACCTCGTGATCGTCGAGGAGGAACACCCGGATCGACGCGGCCCCCGCAGCGGTCGGGTCGGTTTCCACACCGCCGACGGTAGGCCGGTACGACCGCGGCGACAACTGCTGTGGTGCCAAGAGCAGCGGATTCGCCCCCCGGAGCTCGTGGGGAGGTCGTGGCGTGAGGGGGCGGGTGGTGGCGGGCGCCCCGCGGGTCACGCGAGACTGGGGCCGTGTCCGTACAGCCAGCCGTCGACACCCCCGACGACCCGCCCGCCGCGGTGCGCCGAGCTCTGCAGCGCCTGCGCGCCGGCGGGCACCGGGTCACCGGGGCGCGCCGCGCCGTCATCGAGGTACTGGCCGAGGCGGCCGGCGGGCATCCCAGTGCGGAACAGTTGTGCGGCCGGGTCAGCGAACGGTATCCGGCGGTGCACCGCGCGACCGTGTACCGCACCCTGGAGCGGCTGGCGTCCCTGGGCGTGATCACCCACGTCCACGTCGGCGGCGCGGCGACCACGTACCACCTGGCGGGTGCGGCCGGCCGGCACGAGCACCTGCACGCCAGCTGCCGCGCCTGCGGACGGATCATCGATCTGCCGGGTGACCTGCTGGAACCGGTCCGCGAGCGGCTCGCCGCCGAGAACGCCTTCGATCTGGAGCCGCCGCACGTGGCGCTGTCCGGCACCTGCCACGCCTGCCGCTGAGGCGAACGGGAGCGAGGGCGCGCAATCTTGACGCGACTTTGTCGCAACTGCGACTCTGTCGGACGTTCGATTCATCCGCTTCGTTCGAGCCCGGAGGAGGGCGAGGGTCCTGACCTCCGCACCACACGTACGACCGCCGGACGCGCCGCTCGAGCGGTCGGTCAGCGGCCCCGACGTCGACGGGCCGGTCGACGAACTGGACCGGCCGGCTCAGCGCCGCCGCCTGGTCGGTTGGGTTCTGTCGCTGGTGGCGGCGCTGATGGTGACGCTCGTGCTGGCGGTCGGCATCGGCGCGGTCGCGATCACGCCGTCGACGGTCGCCCGGGTCATCGGCCATCACCTCGTCGGGGTCCCGGAGGTCGCGACGTGGACCCCGGCGCACGACTCCATCGTGTGGCAGGTCCGGCTACCGCGGGTGCTGCTGGGCGCGACGGTGGGTGCGGGGCTGGCGGTCTGCGGCGTGGCTCTGCAGGCGATGGTCCGGAACCTGCTGGCCGACCCGTACCTGCTCGGTGTCACCTCGGGCGCCTCGACCGGCGCGGCGGCGGCGATCCTGTTCGGGCTGGGCGCCGGGCTCGGCGAGAACGCGCTGTCGGCCAGTGCGTTCGGTGGTGCGCTCGCCGCGTCGCTCGCGGTGTTCGTCGTGGCCCGCGCCGGCGGCCGGATCACCTCGCTGCGGCTGCTGATGTCCGGCGTCGCGGTCGGATACGCGCTCTACGCGGCGACCAGCTTCCTGATCTTCGCCTCCGGTTCCGCCGAGGGCGCGCGGTCGGTGCTGTTCTGGCTGCTCGGCTCGCTCGGTCTGGCGCGATGGTCGGTGCCGCTCGCCGTGGTCGTGGTGGTGGTGTGCCTCACCGTCGGGGCGCTGCTGCTGTGGAGCCGCAGACTCGACGCGCTCGCCATCGGTGACGAGACCGCGCACACGCTGGGGGTGCGCCCGACGCGGTTCCGGGTCCAGCTGCTGGTCGTGGTGTCGTTGTGCGTCGGCGCCGTGGTGGCGGCCTCGGGAGGCATCGGATTCGTCGGGCTGGTCATCCCGCACGTCGCGCGGCGGTTCGTGGGCGCGGCGCACCGGCGCGCCGTTCCGGTCGCGGCGCTCGTCGGCGCGATCTTCCTGGTCTGGGCGGACGTCGCCGCGCGGGTGGCGCTGCAGCCGCGTGAGCTGCCCATCGGCATCATCACCGCGCTGGTGGGAGCGCCGTTCCTGCTCATGCTGGTCCGCCGGTTCCATGCGTCCGGGTGAGCGCCCGGTGCCCGGCACGAGGAGGCGCACCATCTCGGCACGACGACACGGCCGCGTGGCGACGGTCCTCTCGATGGCGCTGCTCGCCGCCGCCTGCGGTGGCGACGGTCCCGCGGCGAGCACCGGTACCGCTGGTGGCGGGCACTACCCGGTCACCGTCGAGAACTGCGGCGCGGAGGTCACCTTCGAAGCGCCGCCGGAACGGGTGATCCTGCTCAAGAGTGCCCCGGTGCCGATCCTGCGTGGGCTCGGGGTACTGGACTCGGTGGTGCTGCGTGCCGGCGCGTTCCCGCCGGAGTACTACGACGACGAGACCGACGCGGCGATCGAGGCCGTCCCGTCCCTGGGCGACGACGTCGACGAGACCGGGCACCTGCGGATCTCGGAGGAGGTCGTCATCAACGAGCAGCCGGACCTGGTGCTCGGCCTTCCGGACGGCATCACCCGGGAAGGTCTGGCCGACGTCGGCATCGCGTCCCTGGTCCAGCCGGTGATGTGTCCCGAGGGTGCCGGAGCCACCAGGTTCGACGACATCTACGCGCAGGTCGACCTGTACGGCCGGATCTTCGGCCGGGAGGCTCGGGCCGCGGACTACGTCGCCGAGCTGCGTGACCGGGTGGAGAAGATCCGCGCCGAAGCCGACGGCCAGCAGCGCACCGCCGCCGTGCTGTTCCCCACCGTCGGCGGCGGCAGCACCTACGCGTACGGCAACCACAGCATGGCCCATCCGCAGCTGGAGGCCGCCGGACTGGCCAACGTCTTCGCCGACGCCGACGAGCGGGTCTTCGAGGTGAGCACCGAGACGCTGATCCAGAAGGACCCGGACGTCCTGGTGCTGCTGCACGTCGACGGCGAACCGGGGCCGGTCGAGGAGGCGGTGCTGAACCTCCCCGGCGCCGGGGCGATGACCGCGGTGCGCAACGGCGACATCCTGGTCCAGCTGTTCAACTTCACCGAGCCGCCCACACCGCTGTCCGTCGACGGTCTCGCGCGCATCACCGAACGGTTCGGTCCCGGATGATCACCGCCGAGAACGTCTCCTTCGCCTACGACGACGCCGTCGTCCTGAACGGCGTGCGGGTCACCGCCGCGCCGGGCCGGGTGGTCGGCCTGATCGGGCCGAACGGCAGCGGCAAGACGACGTTGCTGCGCACGCTCTACGCCTCGCTGGAGCCGCGGGCGGGACTGGTGTCGCTCGACCACGCGCCGATCGGGTCGTACACCCCGCGAGAGGTCGCGCGGCGGCTGGCGGTGGTCGTCCAGGAGGGCTCCGGCGAGCTGCCGTTGACGGTGTCAGAGTTGGTACTGCTCGGCCGTGCGCCACACCTGTCCACGTTCCAGCGGCAGTCGCGCGAGGACTACGCGATCGCGGCGGCGGCGCTCAGCAGGGTCGGCACCCGGCATCTGGCCGAGCGGGTGTTCTCCGGGCTCTCCGGCGGCGAGAAGCAGCGGGTGCTGATCGCGCGGGCTCTCGCGCAGCAGGCCGACCATCTGCTGCTCGACGAACCGACCAACCACCTGGACATCCGCTACCAGCACGAGGTGCTGCAGCTGGTCCGCGCCCTCGATGTCGCCACGGTGATCGTGCTGCACGACCTCAACCTCGCGGCGCGGTACTGCGACGAGCTGGTGCTGCTGGACGGCGGCACCGTCGCCGCCGCCGGTACGCCGGACGAGGTCCTGCGGCCGGAGGTGCTCGAGCCCGTCTACCGCATCGGCGTGCAGCGGGTGCCGACCGACGACGGTGTCCAGCTGCTGTTCCGGCCGTTGGAGCAGGGCGAGCACCGTGAGCCGGCGGACGGCTCCGGGCCGGCCTGACGGTCCGCGTCGTGGTGTGCCATCCGGTCCTCGTGGGTACTCGCCGGATAGCAAACCAACGAGGGGGTGGCGATGAACGTCGACACGATCGCCGGGCTGCAGCGCTATCCGGGCCCGTTCGTCAGCGCATACTTCGACGTCACCCGGGACACCGCGGACGCGCCGCACCGGATCGACCTGGCCTGGCGGCCGGAGCGTGAGCGGCTGCTGGCCGCGGGTGCTCCGTCGTCACTGGTCGAGCAGGTGCAGGAGCGGGTGCTGCGGCCGACGTCGGCACCCGGCCCGGTGAGCCGGATGGTCATCGCGGCCGGCGAGGACGTGCTCGTCGACGACGAGATCCGCCGTCCGAACGGTGCGACCGTCGTGTCCTGGGGACCGTTGCCGGACGTGTCCGGTTGGGTGGTCGACCGGGACACGATGGTGTCGGTGTTGCTCGTGCTCGCGGATCGGGAGGGAGCCGACCTCGAGCTCTACGACCCCTGGCCCGGGTTCGAGGTCGACGAGGAGAGCGTCGACGGCGAGAGACTGCACATCAACAAGGTTCCGAGCGGCGGCTGGTCGCACAAGCAGTATCAGCGGCACACCGAGGAGGTCTGGCGGCGCAACGCGGAGGAGGTCGCCGCGGAGGTCGACGAGCTGGCCAGGAAGGGGGTCCGGCTGGTCGTTCTCGCCGGCGACGTACACGCTGTCGGGAACATTCGGGGCGAGCTGGCCGAGCCGACCGCGTCGAAAACGGTGACGCTCGAGGTCGGAAGCCGGGCCGAGGACGGTTCGCGCGAGAGCCTCGACGACGCTGTCGGGCAGGCCGTCCGTGACGTGGTGGTGCGCGAGCACCTCGCGATGGTGCGTGAGCTGGAGGAGGGCAGCGGCCAGCGCGCCACGTCCGCATACGGCATCCCGGACGTGATCGAGGGCCTGATCCAGGGGAAGGTGCGTACCCTGCTGCTGGCCCCGGGCACGGCCGCCGGCTACGGCGTGCCGCCGGCGGAGTACCCCGGACTGCCGTTGTCGTCCGGGGCGCTGGAGCACCAGCGGCTGCGCGCCGACCTGGTGACGATCTGTGCCGCCGCGGCGACCGACGCCGAGGTCGTCGTGCTCGGGCCGAAGTCCCTGCCCGACGACGGCGTGGCCGCGATCATGCGCTGGCAGGCGGAGCCGGCTGCCGCCGAGTGACACGGTCCCTCGTCGTCAGCCGATGCCGAACCTGGCGACGACCGGCGCGTGGTCGGAGTGCGTGGCCTGCGCGCGGGCCGTCGGCGTGTCGTCGACGGACGGCAGCGCCCGGTCGACGAGGCTGTCGACCTCGTCGACGTGCTGCAGCAGTTCGTGCGACACCAGGACGTGGTCGATCAGTTCGCGCCGTCCGCGGTAGATGCGGCTGTAGCGCCGCTCCTGCGGAATGAGCGGTGCGGTGTTCCACAGCCGCCACGCATCACCCTGATCCGGCCGTTCCTCGCCGGGCGTGCCGATCTCCGAGCCGCCCGGGCCGAGCAGGATCTGGGTGGTCGCCGCACGCACCTCGTCGTTGAGGTCGCCGCACACGACGACCGAACGCTGCTGCCCTTCGCCGTCGATGATCCGGTTCGCCCAGCTGCGCACCGTCGTCGCCTCGGCCGCGCGCTGGTACAGGGCGTACGCGCCGTACCGGGCACGCTCACCCTCGCTGCGCGGCCAGAACCGTCCGCCCGGGTAGGTCAGGAGTTTCGACTTCAGGTGACAGGTCACCACGTCGACCGGGCCGGCGTCGGTGTCGAAACGTGCCCGGAACGCGCCGCGGCGCATCCGCGTGGTGGTTTCGCCGTCGTCGGAGCTGCGGACGCCGCCGAGCTCGGCCGGGAACTCGGCGACGTCCTCGGTCTCGGTGATCGGGCGGGTCGACAGGACGCCGACGCGGATGCCGCGCGGATCCGGATGCTGTGACAGGTGGACGGTCCAGCTCTCGCCCAGCCTCGCTGCGAGATCCGTGGCGGCCTCGGCGTCACCGACCTCCTGGACGGCGAGGACGTCGACGGCTCCCGCCCCCTCGACCGTCGACGCCAGGGCGTCCAGCTTGGCGTCGTAGGTCGCGCGGTCGGGCGGGTGACCGGACCCCTCGCCCGGCAGGAACAGGTTCTCGAGGTTCCACGTCGCTATGACCACCATCACACGTCCCGCCCGCCTGTCGTCGTGAGCGCTCGGCCCTGACGACAGGACAGCACATCCGGGTGGCGTGCCGTCGACACCCGGGCCGACGGCAGGTGACGGACGGGCCGGGCGGTCAGGTGCTTGCGCCCTCGAGGGTGACACGGGAGGCACCTGTTGATCGCTGTGTCACCCCGTACGGGCCGAAGACGTCAGTCTTCTGACGAGGCTGTACGGGCCGGACCGGACCGGCGCGATCGCGAGATCGTCACAGGATCGGTGGCGCGTCGCCGACGCCGGACAAGCCGGGCGGAAACATCCAGCGGTTGGCGGTCCTGACGGGATTTGAACCCGCGGCCTCCACCTTGACAGGGTGGCGAGCACTCCTAACTGCTCCACAGGACCTTGCGTGATGGTGCTGTGATGATCCTGCCATAGACAGGAACACCGCATCCCCAACGGGATTCGAACCCGCGTTGCCGCCTTGAAAGGGCGGAGTCCTAGGCCGCTAGACGATGGGGACCAGACCGCTGGACGACATGGCCCTTGGCTCGCCGCCGTCGGGGACACTGAAAGCATAGGGGGCAGGGGGTCAGTTCGCCAAACCGGGAGCTGGGGACATTGTCGCGGGGGCTTTCGCCGCGTCGTCGTCCTCGTCGTCGGCGCGGTGCCGGTCGATCTCCGCGCTCGTCCGGCCGAGCCCGCCGAGGGTGAGGTCGTCCCAGGCGACCAGCTCGTGCGATTCCGGGTCGAGGTAGAGCACCGAGAGGTTGACGGGGGTCGGCTCCTCGTTACGGAGCCCGCGCAGACCGGCGGCGCCGGTGGAGCCCTGCACCATGACGCGCGTGCCCTCCTCGAGGACGTAGGTCTCGCGGCTGTGCATGTGCCCGGAGAGCACCAGCGGTGCGATGCCGTCGAACAGTTCGGCGTTGCTGGGGTCGTGGTAGACGAGGACGTCGGGCGGCGGCTGCACCTCCGCGGCCTGTTCGGCGAACTCCTCGGTCCCCGCGAGCAGAGTGTCGTCCGGGACCCCGCGCACCGACTTGTCCGGCGTGAACCGCGGGTCCGGCGCGCCGATGAACCGCACGCCCGCCACCTCGACCGGTTCACCGTCGAGGACCGTCGCGTTCGGCTCCGCGGCGACCGCCGACGTGGTGGCGGCCGAGTCGTGGTTGCCCTTGACGAAGACGTACGGCCGTTCCAGCTCGCTGATCGACCGGACATAGGCGTTCTCGACCGGCGTGCCCTGGTCGACCATGTCGCCGCTGTCCACGATGACGTCGACGTCGTACTGCTCGGCCACCGAGTCGATGACGCTCCACGCCGCCGGGTTGAGATGCAGGTCGGACACGTGCAGCACCCGCACGGTGTCGTCGGTCGGCTGGAACGTGTCCAGGCTGAGCGTGGTGTTGTAGACGCTGGCGACGTTGGTGACGAAGCCGGCGAGCTGTTCGGCGTACGCGTCGAAGTTCGTCGCGATGTCCTCGGCGTTGCCGATCAGCCGCGGCGCCGCCGCGAGCGGGCCGGTGTAGGTGGGCTCGCTGACCGACGCCGGGCTGTACGTCGCCGCGGCCAGCCCGTAGGTGCCGAGAACGAGACCGGTGGCCACGCCCGCGGCCAGCAGCGTGCGCCGGACGGAGCGCAGAACCAGCGCCGCGGCCAGCGTGCCGCCGATGACGGCGGTGAGACCGGAACGGATCGCGGCGTCCACGATCACGTCCTGCAGCCCGCTGACGAGCTGCTCGTCAAGAGCCGTCAACGAGTTCGGGTCGGACACGATGCCGTTGAGGCCCTGGATGTCGACCTGACGGACCGCGACGTTCATGGTCACCGGCGCGCGATGGGTGTCGAGCACGACCGCGCCCACCGGGTCGAGGTGGATGACGGACTCGCCGGCGATGGTCGGCTCGAACGACACGTCGACGGCGAGCGGCCCGATGTAGGCATGCGTCGTCCCGACGACGATCAGGGCGAGCCACGCGCCGCCGAGGGCGAGGAGCACCGGCGAGATGATCGAAACGAACCGGCGCAGCCATGCCGGCCAGTTCTCCGGTCGCCAGGTGGCCCGAGGCGACGACGCCGGTGGCGCCTCCGGCGGCTCGCCGGCCGTGCTGGTGTTCTGCACACCTCGTTGTTAGCACATCCGACCCCCGGCATCTCGATGACGGACGTCGGCAGGTGAGACTTGTGATCGTGCTGGAACTGACGGAGGCGGAGTTCGAGGACCTGATCGCCCAGGCTCTCGACGAGATCCCGGGCGAGCTCGCCGCGATGATGGAGAACGTCGTGGTGCTGGTCGAGGACGAGGCTCCGGAAGAGACACCGGAGCTGCTCGGGATCTACGAGGGGACGCCGCTGACCGAGCGGGGCGAGTGGTACACGGGCGTGCTGCCCGACGCGATCCGGCTGTTCCGGCTGCCGATCCTCCGGCTGTGCGAGACCTGGGAGGACGCGGTCGAGGAAGTGCTGGTCACGGTGGTGCACGAGGTGGCGCACCACTTCGGCATCGACGACGACCGGCTGCACGAGCTGGGCTGGGAGTAGAGCTCCGCCGCAACGGAGAGCTCCGCCGTAGCGGAGAAGAGTGGAAAAAGGACGCCGGACCGGGAACGCCTCTCGGCGCAACGGCCGCTCGTAGCGGCTAATCAGTGGGACCCGGGGTTACCGCGGCCCGACGCCCAGCGAGGGCCCCGAAGGGCTGTCGCCAGTACCCGAAACTACCTGAACAATCGATGTGTTCCCAGCCCGGCGGCGTGGGGATGATCACGTTGAGATGTGCCGCCCGGTGTGAGAGACGCGCACGCGGTTCCGTCAGCCGGCCTCGACGTGACCGTCCGGGTGCGCATCAGTGCAGCTCGTTGCGCCGCCACATGGCCGCGGCGTGCTCGAGCTCCTCGGCCATCCGGAGGTTCCCGCGGGCGAGCCGGGTCTGCCGTTGCGCCTCGGAGTCGTCCGCGTCGTCGGCGACGTGCGCGCGTCCTGCGGCCACGACCCGGCAGAACGCGCCGGCCCGCTCCAGCGCGACCGCGAAGTCGCCGGTGAACGCACTGGTCAGAACCGCGTCGCCGAGCGTGGCGACCTCTTCGGGACCGGGCGGCCGAGCGACGCCGGCGACCGCGGTCAGCACCTCCGCCGCGTGCTCGCCCGCCGCGAACACGCGCGCGGCCTCGGCGCCGTTGCGGTGCACCCAGCTGCGCAACAGGTACAGCGACCACAGCGTTCCGGGCAGCGTGTCCGATCCGGACTCGCGCCAGAGCTCGGCGATCTCGTCCAGGCCGACACGGTCGGCCAGGTCCAGGAGCCGCTGGGTGGTGTCCGGCGTGGAACCGTCGTCACGTGCGGCCTGCAGGACGGCGGCGGCGGTCGCGTGCGCTACCGCCGTCCGGTCGGCGGGGTCGGGGTCGCCCGCGACGTCGGGCATCTCGCCGCGCAGTTGCGGGCGGCGGGGCGGTGGGTCTGGTCTGGCGTCGGTCACGGTGAAGCTCGTCCCTCGTGTGGTGAGTCGGCGGCAGCGTCAGAGCTCGATCGACTCGCCCGGGGAGAGCACCGTGACGCGGGTCTCCTCGGGGGCCAGCCGGTCGAAGAGGTTGTAGTGCATGGTCGGGTTCGCGAGCACCGCCTCGTGGATCGGCACCGCGACGTGCGGGGTGACCGCGCGGACGTAGTCCACCGCCTCGCTGGCCTTCAGCCAGGGTGCGCCGGTGGGCAACCCGAGGACGTCGACGTCCAGGTCCGGGATGGTGAACGAGTCACCCGGGTGGAAGAACCGGCCGCCGATGTGAAAGCCGACGTTCGGCACGACCGGAACGTCCGGATGGATCACGGCGTGGTGGCCCCCGTGCGCCGTGATGCGGGTACCGCGCTCGACCGTGTCGCCGGGCCGGACCGCGGTGGCGGCCACGCCCGCCTCCGCGAGGATCGCCGCCGTTCCCGCGTCGGTGTACAGTTCGGCGCCGTCGTTGCGTTCGAGGAGTGGACGCAGCCGGTCGACGTCGAGATGGTCGGGGTGCTGGTGTGTGATCAGGACCGCGGTCAGCCCGGTGAGCTGGTCGAATCCCTGAGAGAACGAGCCCGGGTCGATCAGGACACGGGCTGGGCCGTCCTCGACGAGGACACAGGAGTGCTCGTATTTGGTCAGCCTCATGTTCCCGAGGCTAGCGCTGTGTTCATGGTGACGGGGTCGTTTGCGGGCCGGGCGGCTCCGCACGGCCGCCCCCGGGCTGCCAGAGCACGTCGCCGGCGTGCCGGTTGGCGTAGCGAGCCAGGATGAACAGCAGGTCGGACAGCCGGTTGAGGTACTTGGCCGGCAGCGCGCTCACACCGCCGTCGCCATCGCCGTGCGTGTCCAGCGCCTGCCAGGCCGAGCGCTCCGCCCGACGGGCCGTCGTGGCCGCCACGTGCAGCTGGGCGGCGGTGAGGGTCCCGCCGGGCAGGATGAACGACCGCAGCTTCGGCAGTTCGGCGTTGTACCGGTCACAGTCGGCCTCGAGCTCGGTGATCCACTCGGCCTCGACCCGCAACGGCGGGTGCTCGTACTGCTCGCGCAGCGGCACGCACAGGTCGGCGCCGACGTCGAACAGGTCGTTCTGCACCCGGGTCAGGGTGGCGATGACGTCGTCACCGAGGTCGCCGCCGCCGGTGCCGGCGCGCTCGGCCGCCACGACGACGCCGATGGTGGCGTTGGCCTCGTTCGCGTCGGCGTAGGCCACCAGCCGCGGATCGGTCTTGCTGGTGCGGGTGAAGTCGCCCAGTGCGGTGGTGCCGTCGTCGCCCGTGCGGGTGTAGATCCTCGTCAGGTTGACCACGCCGTCCACCCTATGGCCGGGGCTTTCCCAGTGGCCATGGCGCGGCCATGGCATGGTCACTCGGGTGTCGTCGACGTTACTGCCGGTGGAACCGGCTCTCGGGATCGCCATGGCCGCACTCGTGCTGGTGGGGGTGGCGGCGTGCGTCGTCGGCAGCCTCGGGTACGCGCGGGCGGTGCTGACCGCGGCGGTGCGTGCCGTGGGTCAGCTCGCGGCGGTGTCGTTCGTCCTGGCCGCGATCGTGGAGATCGAACCGCTGACGCTGGCGTTCATCCTGGTCATGGTCGGCACTGCGACGGTGACGGCGGGCCGGCGGATGACGCCGAACCGGTCGGGCCTGTGGACGAGCGTGCCGATCGTCGTCGCGACGGCGCCGGTCGTCGTCGCGTTGCTCGTCGGCGGTGTGCTGCCGTCGCGGCCGCTCGCGGTGATCCCGGTCAGCGGGATCCTGATCGGTGGTGCGATGACCGCGACGGCGCTGGCGGGGCGGCGAGCGCTGGACGAGCTGGCGTCGCGGTCCGGTGAGGTCGAGGCCGCGCTGTCGGTCGGTCTGCTGCCCCGGGACGCGACGCTGGAGATCTGCCGGCCCGCGGCGGCCGGCGCGATGATCCCGGTGCTCGACCAGACGCGGACGGTGGGCCTGGTGACGTTGCCCGGTGCGTTCGTGGGGATGCTCGTCGGCGGCGCCGACCCGGTGGAGGCCGGCGCGTTCCAGGTGTTCGTGCTGATCGGGCTGATGGCGGTCGAGGCGGTGGCCGTCACCCTGACCGTCGAGCTCATCGCCAGGGGGGCGATCGCGCGGCCGTCCTGACGTCGTTCACGGCGCGGCGAGGGGGTTGGGGACGCAGCCCTGGGCAGCGATGACGGGACGTTCGGCGTCGTCGGCGTAGCCGCGCTCGAAAAGCCGCAGCCGGTTCAGGCACAGCTTCGGAAACGTCGGCGTCTCCAGGTCGAACAGCGCGAACCGGTCGGCCAACTCGGTGCCGAACCGCTCCTGGTACGCGGCCAGTGCGGCCCGTGCGGACGCCCAGAACGCCGTCTCCGACACACCCAGCCGTTCCGCGGTGATCTCGGCGAGGTAGCGGTACACGCACACCAGCAGCCCGTTCTGCAGGTACTTCGGCAGTGTCTTCGGGTCGAGGGTCACGTCGGCGAGGGCCGACCGCACCTGTGGCGTCAACCCGTCGTGCTCGGGCAACAGCTCCGAGCAGATCGCCAGGTCGTCGACGAAGTCCTTGACCACCAGCCGGGTCGGAACGCCGTCGCGGTGCACGATCATGCAGTTCTGCCCGTGCGGCGAGAACATCGCTCCGTACCGGTACAGCACGTGCAGCAGCGGCGGCAGCACGGCTTCATGCAGCCGCCGCACCCATTCGGTCGCATCCAGGCCGCTGCGCTCGACCAGGGCCTCGGTGAACGACGTGCCGTCCGGGTCGACGTGCAGCAGCGCGGCGAGCGACACGGCGCGCTCGTCCGGGCGCAGCGACGGCTGCACGGGCTCGCGCCAGATGGCGCCCAGCATCTCGGTGTGCTGGTACGGCACGCCGGGCATCCGCTCGTAGGCCGGGTGCGCCACGCTCACGCCGGCCACCTCACCGAGCAGGATCATGCCGGTCTCGCGCAGGAACGGGTCGGCGGCCACGACACCGGCCAGCCACTGGGTCAGTGCCGGCGCGGCCAGCGTCCGCTCTCGCGGCAGCCCTCGGTGCACCGACGTGTTGAGGATCGACACCGGCAGCTTGAGGTAGCGACGGTCCGGGTGGTCGGCGTCCGTCAGCGTCCGGACCGCCAGCTGGGGGCGGTACCGTGCGGCGCCGGTGCCCAGCGGCACCATCGCGCCGCGGGCCAGTTCGCCCGCGTGCAGCGGCATGATCCGGTTCGTCCACTGCCACGGGTGCACCGGCAGGTACACGCAGCTGTCCGGGTCGAGCCCGCCGAGCTGGGCACGGCAGCGCAGCCGCGCGAACTCGTCGTCACCCACCTGCTCGCGGATCAGGTCACGGTGCTCGAGCCCGGGCACGGTCACGCTGTCGGCGACGGACGGATCCGCTGCCAGCCAGGTCAGCCGCACCTGACCGCCGCCCTCCGGGCCGTAGGCGAGCAGGTCGTCGACGTCGAAGCCGACCCGGCCCTTGTTCGCGACGATCCACGGGTGCCCGCCCAGCTGGCTCTCGACCTGCACGGGCTCGAGGCCGACCAGCTCGTGGGCGGGCCGTGCGCGGGCGCGCCGGAGCACGTCGGCCATCGCCGTCGCGGACATCTCCGCCACCACACCCGCCGTCACCGACGGGTCGACCCCGTGCTCGCGCAGGACCAGCGCCATCAGGTCCGGCGCGTCCGGCAGCTCGCCCTCACTCCACTCGAGCGAGCCGGCGTCCACCCGCCACCAGCCCAGTTCGCGGCGGGTCGCGTGCGCCGTCAGCACACCGGAGGACAGCGGCCACCGCAGCGTGCCGTCGTCGCCGATCTCCGGTGAGACGACCTCCTCGTACACGAGCTCGGTGACCATCTTGGCGACGAGCTCGCGGTTGGCCGCGACCCAGCGCTCGCGCGTCAGCGCGTCGTGGACGGCCTCGTGCCGATCGGATGTCATGCCGGGTCCTCCAGGGGTTCGGGCTCGTCGGCGGTGTCGGCCAGCGCCGCGGTGCCGAAGCGCTGGAACACGGTGCGGCTCGGCTCCGGGTACACGCAGCGGCCGGCCAGGGCGTTGACGATGACGGAGTTGCGGTGGGCGCCCAGGCCGAGGTCGGGGGCGCCCACGCCGTGGGTGTGCAGTTCGGCGTTCTGGACGAACAGCGTCGACGGCGCGCCGTCGGCCAGCGCCAGCCGGTAGCCGGCGTCGATGATCGGGCGGCCGGCGTGGTCCCGGGCGAGCAGCGCGCCGTCGATCGGCGGTTCGGCGGCAACGTGACCGGTGGCCAGCACCACGACGTCGGTGTCGCGGCTGAACGTGCGTCCCTCGTCGCGGTGGTGCCAGCTCAGCCGCCACCGCCGCCCCGGCTGCGGCGACGGCTCGACCGCGCGCAGCTCGCAGCCGCCGGCGTAGGTGACGGGCGGATCGTCGTGGTCGATCGTGGCTTCGTAGAGCAGGTCGTAGATGCGTTCGCCGGTGCCGGCCGACAGCCCCTTGTACAGCAGGTCCTGTCCGGAGCGGACCTCGTCGCGCACGTGCGGCGCGAGTCCGTGGAAGTGGGCGGTGTACTCCGGCGTGAAGTGCTCCAGGCCGAGCTTGGAGTACTCCATCGGCATGAACCCGCGCGACCGGGTGAACCAGTCCAGGCTCATGCCGGTGTGCAGCCCGGTCTCCAGCAGGTCGGCGACGATCTCGCCGGCGCTCTGGCCCGAGCCCACGACCGTGACGGCGTCGGCGGTCACCGCCTTCTCGCGGTACGTCAGGTAGTCGGCCGAGTGGAAGATCTCCGCGCCGAGATCCTGCCGCGCGGGTCGCGGCACCCACGGCCGGCTGCCCACACCGAACACGACGTGCCGGGTGCGGTGGTGCTCGACCGAGCCGTCGGCCGTGCGCACCGCCACCGTCCAGCCGCCGTCCGTCGGGGTCACCGACTCGACGCGGCTGCCGAACCGGCACGCCGGCAGCGAGCCCGCGACCCGGCGGGCGTACGCGTCGTACTCGCGGCGCGGCACGTGGAAGCGCTCGTAGAAGTAGAAGCGGTACAGCCGTCCGCGTTCGTGCAGGTAGTTGAGGAACGAGTGCCTGCTGGTCGGGTCGGCCATCGTCACCAGGTCGGCCAGGAACGGCACCTGCAGCGTCGCTCCCGGCAGCATCAGCCCCGGGTGCCAGGCGAACTCCGGCGCGGCCTCGAAGAACGCCGCGCGGACGTCGGTGACCGGTTCGAGCAGGGCGGCCAGGCCGAGGTTGAACGGCCCCAGCCCGACGCCCACGACGTCGAGGTCGTCCATCTAGCTCGCTCCTTCGACGGCGGCACGGTCGCCGGGCCAGCGGGCGTCGAACTCGGCGCGGGTGCACGTCAGCAGCGCCGCGCGCTTGTCCGGCAGATCGATCTCGCCGTCGTGTCGCAGCCCCAGGCCGCGGCAGAACGCGAGCATCCGGGCGTTGCGGACGTCCGGCTCGCACACCGCGCGGTCGCCGTGCCCGAGCAGCGCGGCGAGCGTCACCCGGGCGAGCAGCTGCGGCGTGCCGGTGCCCAGCTGTTCCTGCGGGCCGACCAGGACGTGCCAGCCGACGTCACCGGGCAGGGCCGGGTACGCCGCCGCCAGCGGGTCGTCGGCGACCCGGTACGTCTCCACGTAGCCGAAGGCGACGTCGCCGGCGCTGACCACCCACGGCCACAGGTGCTCCAGACCGTCCAGGTACGCGCGGATGCCGTCCAGCGCCCGGTCCAGCTGCCACCACGGCACCACGTGCGGCCGGTGCATCCAGTCGTGGATCAGCTCGGCGTCCGCGTCCGCCCTCGCCGGGCGGAACGTCAACGCCGTCGTCGCGCCGGGCAACGTGACCGACCAGCCGCGACGCGGCAGCTCCGGAGCGGGGGCGGGCACCGTCCGCGGCGGGGTCACGGCAGCCCCCGCAGCGGGTTCGGAAGGCGCACGTAGACCGACTGGGTGGCGATGTCGCCGGCCAGCTCGTCCATGTCGTGCACCCGGGTCAGCAGGTTCGCCTTGCAGGGCCAGTGGTCGTCGTCGAGCAGCCGGTCGAGCAGCGTGGCCGGGTAGCGCCCGCCCTGCGCGCGTTCCTGCGTCAGCATCCGCCGCAGATCGCCGAGCAGCACCGTCTCGTCCATGCACGCGCCGAGCGCGTTGACGACCCCGAGGGTGAGGTTGACGAACAGGTAGTAGACGAGGCGCTCGTCGGCCAGGGACTCCGCGAAGATCGACTCGCTCGCCTCGCCCAGGCCCGGCAGCACCGCCGTCACGTCGGCGTGCGCGGCCTCACGGTGGAAGTAGCCCTGGCTGTCCCGGTACACCCCGCGCACCGGCCAGCCGCCGTCCAGCTCGACCAGGGTGTTCTGCTGGTGTGCCTCGAAGCAGAGCCCGACGTCCAGATAGAGCCGCAGCAGCGAACGGACGACGACGTCGCCGAAGCGCGCGAACCACTCGCGGGCGACGTCGGCCTCGCCGCGTCCTTCCCTGGCGGCGACGGCGCGGACCAGGGCGACGAGCCGGCTGTCGCCGCCGTACGGGTGGTCCTGGCACAACGTGGTGACGGCGCTGACGTCGCGCGGGCCGTCGGGGGGCCACCGGTTCTCGCGCAGCAGCACCGAGAACCCGTCGGCGACGGCGCCGTCGGGCGCGACCGTGAGGTAGGCGGGGTCCTGGACGAGCCGGAACCGGGGCGCGGCCGCCGCGGCCCGCCGCCCGATCTCGCTGTGCGCGAGCCGGCCCGCCTCGACGGCGCGGTCCAGCTCCTTCGGCAGCGTCACCCGCATCGAGTTCGTCACCCGCACGTGCAGCGAGAACTTCAGCTGCCACGGCGCGTCCGGCCGGTGGACCGTACGCACCGAGGTGGTCGCCGCGTACGGCGAACCCCAGGCGCCGATGTCCACCACCGCGCCGGTGTCGAACAGCCCGGCCGTCGCGGGATCGGTGGCGAGATGGCCGGCCTCGTACGGATGCGCGGGCATCAGGACCCGGTCGCCGCCGACCGCGCGGATCGTCGCGTCGAGCGCGGCGTCGTCGGTGGCGGGGTCGTCCCGCAGCAGCCGCTCGGCCAGTTCCGGCGCGGGCGTGCCCGTTGCGCTGGCGTGACGGACGAGCCCGGCGTCGACGGCCAGCCAGTGCAGCGGGAAGCAAGCCGCCGACTCCGGCGCGTACCGGCGCCGCTGCGCCACGGTCATCTCGCCACGGCTCTTCGGCGTGGGGTGGGCCAGGTGGCCCAGCAGCAGGGCCTGCTCGGTCTGGGCGAACGTCAGCGGCGCGGCCGACCACAGCCGGTCGATCTCGCCGGTCCTGGTGGTGAGGTCGTCGGTGACGGCGTCCGCGCTGTCCAGGACCCGGCGCAGCAGCGTGTCGGTGTGCCCGGCGCCCCGCGGGTGGTCGGCCAGTGCGTCGGTGAGCAGCACCGTCAGCGTCGACAGTCCGACGGGACGCGGCGCGGCGTCGCTCACCCGGACACGGACCGGCAGCTCCAGCTCGTCGCGGAACGTCGCCGACCGCCGTCGCACACCCACCAGCAGCTCGGCGTCCCAGCGGGGCAGCGGCACGGTGATCGTCGACGGCGCGCCGTCCGGGACGGCGGGGTGGATGCTCCAGCCGGACGTCTCGCGCAGCCAGCAGGTGAGCAGGGCGCGTGTCCCGGCGTCCTCGGCGGCTTGCCCGGGCGAGCGGGGCGGTGCCTGCGCGGGCGCGGGCGGATCCGCGGTGGTGGTCATGTGGTGGTTCCTCCGGTGGGCGTGGCGATGCCCGCGCCCGCGGCCGCGATGGTGTCCAGCAGCGCGGCGACGTCGTCGTGCCCGGTCATCGGGTTGGTGAGGGTCAGCTTCAGCGCGGTCCGGCCGCGGTGGCGGGTCCGGCCGATCACCGCCTCGCCGGTGGCGAGCAGGTGCCGCTGAACGGCGGTGTTGAGCTGGTCGAGGCCGTCGTCGGTCCGGCCGTCGGCACGGCAGCGGAAGAGCACGGTGACGGTCTGCGGGGGAGCCACCAGCTCGAGGCCGGGATGTGCACGGACCGAGTCGGCGGCACGTCCGGCCAGGTCGACGACGTGTTCGACCATCGCCGCGAGCTGCTCGCGTCCGGTGGAGCGCAGCGACACGAGGATCTTCAGCGCGTCGAAGCGCCGCGACGTGTCCAGTGACCGGTCGGCCAGGTCCAGGGCACCGTCCGGCTCGCCACGGTTGAGGTAGTCGGCCGGCTCGCGGACACCGGCCAGCGTCGCCGCATCGCGGACCAGCAGCGCGCTGGCACCGATCGGCTGCCACCACAGCTTGTGCAGGTCGGCGGTGACCGAGTCGGCCCGGCCGAGCCCGTCGAGCATCGGACGCAGCCGGTTGCTGAGCGCCAGCGCGGAGCCCACGGCCGCGTCGACGTGGAACCACAGCCGATGCCGGCAGGCCCGTTCGGCGAGCGCGTCCAGCGGGTCGACGGCGCCGGTGTCCGTCGTGCCGGCGGTGCCGACGACGGCGATCGGCACCGCGCCGTCGTCGTGCAGCTTCTCGATGGTGCGGTCGAGCGCGATGGGGTTCATCCGGCCGGCATGGTCGGTGTCGACGGCGACGACGGCGTCGCGGCCGAGTCCCAGCACGGCGGCTGCCTGCCGGATGCTCATGTGTGCCGCCGACGAGGCCAGGATGCGCCACCGTCGCGCCGTCGCGGGCAGGGCGCTGCCGGCGGGGCCGGCCGCGGCGCGTTCCCGGGCCAGCAGCAGGCCCAGCAGGTTGGACGCGGTGCCGCCGGAGGTGAGCACCCCGGTCGCGTCCGTCGGCAGTCCGAGCAGGCCGGCCAGCCGCGTGATCAGGTGATCCTCGGCGTAGGTCGCCGCGGGCGCCTGGTCGAAGGAGTCCATCGACTGGTTCGTGGTGGCGATGGCCAGCTCGGCGGCCGACGCCGTGAGCAACGTCGGCGGGTGCAGGTGTGCCGCGCAGCGCGGATCGCCCACGCGAGCGCCGCGGGCGAGCACGTCGCGGCTCACCTCGCCGACCACCTGCTCGAGAGGCACCCCACTGGCCGGCAGCCAGTCGGTCGCCGCGATCGACGCGTGCAGGATCTCCGGCGACTCGGCCGGGAACGGCCCTCGGGAGTCGGTGGCCGTGATCGCGTCGAGCACGGCGTCGACAGCCCGGCACAGGGCGGCGTGCGAGGCGGCGGTCCCGTCGAGGAAGAGCGGATGCTGGTGGTCGGTGGTGCCGGGCGGTCGTGCGGGGGTGTGGTGCGTGCCGACGCTCACCCGAGGCCTCCGCGGGTGGCACGCAACGCCGCCCCGAACGCGTCGACGACCTGGTCCGCCTCGGCGGCGGTGAGCACGAGTGGCGGCAGGAACCGCACCACGGCGTCCGCTGCACCGCCGACCTCGACGATCACCCCACGGCCCAGCATCTCCGCCTGAACCCGCGCCGCCAGCGCCCCGTCGGGCAGCGGGACCCCGTCGGGGTCGGCGGTGTCCGGGTCGACCATCTCGACGCCGAGCATCAGCCCGCGGCCGCGGACGTCGCCGACACGCGCGTCGCCGGCGGAGACCGTCCGCAGCCCGGTCGTGAGCCGGTGCCCGACATCCGCGGCGTGCTCGGCCAGCCCGGCCCGGCGCACCTCACGGATGGTGGCCGCACCCGCCGCCAGCGCCGGCGTGCTGCCGCGGAACGTCCCGGCGTGCGAACCGGCCGGCCAGCCGTCGAGCTCACCGTGGTGGACGACGACGGCGAGCGGCAGGCCGCCGCCGATCGCCTTGGAGAGCACGAGCACGTCCGGGTCGAGGCCGACCGCGTCGCCGGCCCACAACGTGCCGGTGCGGCCCAGGCCGGTCTGCACCTCGTCGGCGACGAGGACGGTGCCGGCCGCGCGGGTGCTGCGGCGCAGCGCGGAGGCGAAGGCCGGCGGCATCGGGTGCACGCCGCCCTCGCCCTGGACGGGTTCGACGACGGCGGCCGCGGGCGCCGCGATGCCGCTGTGGTCGTCGGTCAGCGCCCATTCGACCAGGCGCGCCGCGACGGCCGCCGTGTCGTCGGCGCCGAAGGGGGAGCGGTACGTCGTGGGGAACGGCAGGTGGTGGACCTCGCCGAGCAGCGGACCGAGTGCCTCCTTCGCGGAGCGGCGGCCGGTCAGCGCCAGCGTGCCCTGTGTCATGCCGTGGTAGGCGCCGCCGAAGGCGAGCACGCCGGAGCGCGCCGTGGCGGTGCGGGCGAGCTTGACGGCGGCCTCGACGGCGTCCGCGCCGGTGGGACCGCAGATCAGCAGTTTGCCGGTGCGCATCGGCTCGGGCAGCGCGTCGAACAGCGTCTCGACGAAACGGTCCCGCGTGGGTGACGGGAGGTCGAGCGTCGACAGCGGCGCGCCGTCGTCGAGGACGCTGCGGATGGCCTCGACGACGACCGGGTGATGGTGACCCAGTGCCAGGGCGCCCGCCCCGGCCAGGCAGTCGATGTAGGCGGTGCCGTGCCGGTCGCGCACGGTCGATCCGGACCCTTCGACCAGCGCGACCGGCAGCCGTCGTGGATACGAACGGGCCGAGGACTCGCGGCGGCGCTGCCGCTCGAAGAGCTCGTCTGCGGTGCCGGTGGCTGGTGCGGGATGGTGCTGGTGGATGCGGTCGACGGTCGGCGGCTCGGCGAGCCGGACGCCCTCGGAATACGCCACGGGCGGAGTCCTTCCACGAGAGGTGTACGTAGAAGACAGGTTTGCCTAACCTAATCAGCTACGCAACCCCTTCGCCGTGATTCGGCGCGATCGCGGTGTCGATTTGGCCGGTTTTCCAGCGGAATCTGTCGCCATGGTGCGAAGATCACCCTCTGACGCTCCGACGACGGCGACGGGGAGCCGTGCACGTGCCTGCGAGGAGGACGCAGATGAAACGCACCCACCGTCCAGCTCTTCGAACTCGTATGAAGCCGGTGCCGGCAGCCGTGCCGGTGCTCGTGGGCTCGCTCGGACTCGCGGCGGCGCTCGGCCTGGCCGCGCCGGCCGCGGCCGACAGCCCGTCCGGCGCGGCGCCCGCCGAGTCCGGTCCGGTCGAGTCCGGTCCGGCCGATTCCGACCTACCCAGCGGCGGTACCGGCTACCGCTCCCTCACGGACTATCACGAGGACATGGCCGAACTGGCGGCCGAGCATCCGAACCTGGTCAAGCCGATCACACTGCCGTACCGGACCAGTTCCGGCCGGGAGGTCCGCGGCCTGGAGATCACCCGCGACGTGCACACCGACCAGGGCAAGCCGGTGTTCGTCGACGTGGGCATGCATCACGGCGACGAGTTCCCGAGTGGCGAGCTGACCATGGAGTTCGCCGTCGACCTGGTCGAGAACGCCGACGACCCCGTCTTCGCCGATCTGCTGGACCGTGCTCGGGTGGTGATCGTGCCGATCGTGAACGTGGACGGCTTCGTCCGCGGCCGGCGGCACACCGACACCGACGTCGACATGAACCGCAACTACGGGCTCGGGTGGCTGCCGATAGCGACCGCAGGTGCGGCGCCCTGGTCGGAGCCCGAGACGAGGAACATCGAGTGGCTGCTCTCGACGCGGCAGGCCACGGTGTTCAACACCCAGCACACGTGCATTCAGGTCGTGCTGTACCCGCCGCTGCAGCTCGAGGCCGGCCCGGCCCAGGACACCGGGCGGCTGCACGACCTGGCGTCGTCGATCGCCGCGCACTACGGACCGACGTACGAGGCGATGCCGTCCGCCGAGGACTACGAGACCACCGGCGAGGCCATCGACTGGGCGTACTACGCCACCCGCGCGCTGTCCGTCACCACCGAGACGTGCCCCGACGAGGGCGTGGAACGGACCTTCGAGACCCAGGTCGTCGACCCGTACCCGTCGCATCGGGACGCCATGGTCGAGGCTCTCGAGACCACGGCGGAACCGGGCCAGCACGCGACGATCGAGGGACACGCGCCGAAGGACGCGGTGCTGCGCGTGACGAAGTCGTTCGACATGTACACCAGCCCCTTCGAGCAGCCGGATGGCAGCACCGAACCGGCGTCGTTCACCACCACACTGAGCTCCGAGCTCGACGTCGCCAGCCGCAACGGCAAGTTCAGCTGGGCGGTCAACCCCTCGTACCGGCCGGTGCCGGCGTATCAGGCCGACGGCATCAAGGGTGGGCAGACGGAGTTCTACGAGGAGCCGTGGACGCTCACATGTGAACGGCCGGACGGGACGGTGCTGCAGACCAGCGCCGTCAACGTCCACCTGGGCGAGACGGTGGGGGTGGATCTCACCGAGTGCCGCCGTGAGTTCCACCGCGGCCGGCCGCGCCCACATTGACCGGCCGACCGCGGCGACTGTGACCACCGCGGTCCACCGGGCAGCGAGCCGCCCGGCCCGATACAGGGGTCGGGCGGCTCTGCCGGCACCGTCGGCCCGGTTACGGTGCCGGCGGGATGTTGTGGTTGAGCCGGAACAGGTTCGTCGGGTCGTAGTGGCTCTTCACCTCGGCGAGACGGTCTAACGTCCCGCCCGGATACGCCTCGCGGACGCGGTCGGTGCCGTCGTGGCCGAGGAAGTTGGCGTACGCGCCGTCGGCGCCGTTGCGCAGGGCCGAGGTCAGGTCGTCCACCCAGGCTTCCTGAGCGGCGTAGTCGTCCGCGCCGTCGTAGAACGACGTGATGTTCATCATGTACCGGCGGCCGCGGTGCGCGTACGCGGTGGCGTCGTTGGCAACACGGTCGATGGCGCCGCCGAGCGGCCGGATCTGGACCGCCCGCATACTGCCGGCCGACGAGGAGATGCGGTCGATGATCGTGTCGACGGTGTCGGCGGCGATGTCGTCCGCGTAGAAGGTGCGGCTCGCCGCCGTCGGGTGGAAGTCCTCGCCCTCCCCAGGTGGGAACATGCCGGAGTAGGGGATCGACTGGATCATGTCCGCGACCGGCGTGGCGACGGCGCGGAACGGCGCGAGAGCGCGCTGGCCGTCGTCGTCCGGCCCGGCGTAGCAGGCCAGCAGCAGGACGACCGGTTGGCCGTGCTGGTCGGCGGGGATGAACGGCATCGGCGGCGCGAGCATCGTGTTGATGATCAGCGAGAGCTCATCCGGGGCTTCCGCGGCCGCCGCCAGCACTCCGCGCAGGACATCGGCCGTCGCCGGCAGCAGCATCATGCCGCCGACCACCGTCGGTACCTCGTGCAGCCGGTACCGGAACCGGGTGACCACGCCGAAGTTGCCGCCGCCACCGCGGATGGCCCAGAACAGGTCCGGATGGTTGTCGGCGTCGACGTGCAGGATGGAGCCGTCGGCCGTGACGATCTCGGCCGCGAGTAGATCGTCGATGGTCAGCCCGTACCGCCGGGAAAGGAAACCGACACCGCCACCGAGAGTGATGCCGCCGATGCCGACGACTCCGGTGTCGCCGAACCCGGTGGCCAGCCCGTGTTCGCCCACCGCATTGGTGTACTCGCCGGCGGTGAGCCCGGCTCCGGCCCAAGCCGTGCGGGCGTCCACGTCGATGTCGAGGTCTTTCATCTCGGCGAGATCGAGGGTGATGCCGCCGTCGCTGACGCCGTGCCCGGCGAGGCTGTGCCCGCCGCTGCGCACGGAGACCTCGGCGCCGGTCTCGCGGACGACGGACAGTGCCTGCGCGACGTCCGCGGCGTCACGGGGGCGGAGGATGGCGGACGGGCGATGGTCGACGTCGCCCGGGAAAACGGTGCGCGCTGCGTCGTAGCCGGGGTCCTCCGGCGCGATCAAGCGGGTGTCGAACATGGTGCGCAGCTGTGTCAGCGCGGCGGTGTCCAGTGTGGGAAGCGTAGTCATGGGTGTGGCGTCTCCTTCATGGTCGCGGGACCGAACGCCGACCCGGCCGGTGCTGCCGGTTCCGGCGTCCGGTACCGGAACCCATTCAACCGGCACCCACTGACAAAGTCCTGACAGATCGCTGGCAGCCCGTGCCCAGACGCGGTCGTGTCGGATGGGACCGCCGCTGCGCTCGAATATCGTGGCCTTATGCCGATCTCGCTCGACATGACCGGCGCTACGGACACGGATGTGCGTATCAGCACGTCGCCGCTGGCCGAGTTCGGATCGGCGTGGCACGTCCTCGTCGCCGACCACCACCCGGAGCATGCCGACTGGGCCGCCCAGGTCTGGGCGAAGCTGCCAGCCGGCGTCACGGACGCTCTGGCGGACTGGTCGTTCGCGGTTTCCGCCGTGCGCGCCGCGCTGCTGGCGGACCCAACCCTGGTCACCGGGTCCGGCTGGAGCGAGCAGGTGGCGTGGATCCGGCGGATGCCGCCGAAGGACTTCGCCGCGTCGGTGCTGCGGCCGCTGGCCCGCCGGCGCGGTCGTGCGGGCGATGTCGGCGACGCCACGGTGCGGGCGCACGTGCGGAGTCTGGCCCGTGCCCGCGGCCCTCGTGCGCGGCGCACGGTCACCTTGGTGCTGGACGAGCCGGAAGCCGCCCGCGACGCGTTCGCCGACCTGCTGGACCAGGCGTGGACGTCGTTCTTCGCCCGCGAGTGGGGCAGCGCCGCGCCACGGCTCGGCGAGGAGGCGAGCGCGCGCTCGGCGATGCGTGACCGGGACGGCTGGAGCCGTGCGCTGTCGAGGTTGTCGCCGGCCGTGCGGGTCGACGCCGCCGCCGGTCGGATCGTCGTCGACAAGGTGCAGAACAAGCGGCTCGCCGTCGCCGGGCGAGGGCTCGTCCTCGTCCCGACCGTCCTGGGTAGCGGGCATCTCTACGTGGCCGACGAACCGGGCCGTCCCGTCGTCGTGCACTACCCCGTCCCGTCGCCCGCGAGCGCCGCCGGCAGCCGATCGACGTTGCGCCGGCTGAACGTGCTCGCCCACCCGGCACGGCTGGAGGTGTGCCGGGCCATCGCCGTCGAGCCGCGTTCGGCGCGCGAGATCGCCCGGCTGTGGGGGATGGCGGAGTCGACGGTCACCAAGCACCTGTCGGCGTTGCGTGCGGTCGGGCTGGTGCACAGCGAACGCGCCGGTCACTACGTCCGGTACAGCCTGGACGAGCGCGTGATCACCGGGCTGGGCCCGGATCTGCTGGACGTGCTGCGCCGCTGACACCGCGAGGCTGGTGAGTCGCCGGCGGAAGGCTGCCGGAGGCCGGCAGTCATCGGACATCCCGGACGCCGCGGCCGTAGGTTCACCGGCGTGACATCGAACGACGACACCGTCGCGGCCGACGAGGCCGTCCGACGCGCCGCTGACGACCACGACCTGCTGACCGACCTGGTCAGGGACCTGCCCGACGACCAGCTGTTCGCGCCCTACCGGGTCGGCGACGGGCCGCTGGGGCATTTCTGCGATTCGCTGGGTGACCTCGTCGCGCACATCCTGATGTGGGACGAGATCAATCTCGCCGTGCTCACCGAGGCGCGGTCCGGCCGGATGCACTGGAGTCTCGACCCGCGCTGGGAGATTCCGCCCGCCGGGGTCGAGCTGAACCGGGCGGGGGTGGCCGCCGGACGCGAGATCTCCGGTGATCAGCTCCTGCACCGCTTCGACACGGTCCGCGACGCGCTGCTCGACGAGCTCTCCCGGGTCCCCTGGACCGCCGCGCCGGCGTTCACCCACCCCGTCGTGACCAGCATGGGCGCGTTGGCCCAGTACGTCATGTCCGTCCCCGGCGGCGAACCGTTCCGGCACGTCGGCATCCACCTCGGCGCGACGTCCGGCAGCACCGAAGGAGGCCACCGATGACGCTCGATCCGGACGTCGAATCGCTGCTGGCGGCGCAGGCCGACGCCCCGCCGCTGGAGACACTCACGCTGGACGAGTCGCGGGCCGCGATCCGCCGCGTCGCGGCGTTGCAGGGTGACGCGGCCGAGGCGGTGTCGGTCCGCGACATCGAGGCGCCGTCGGCGGGTGAGCCGGTCGGCGTCCGTCTCTACTCCCCGGACGGTGTTGCCGCGCCCGCGCCCGTCGTCGTGTGGGCACACGCCGGCGGCTGGACACGTGGCGACCTCGACACCTGGGACACGCCGCTCAAGAATCTCGCGCACCGCCTCGAGGCCGTGGTCGCGAGCGTCGACTACCGGCTGGCGCCGGAGTCACGCTTCCCGGCGCCCGTGGACGACATGCTGGCGGTACTGGCCCACCTGGCGTCGTCGGCGGACCGGCTGGGAGTCGACCTCTCCAGGGTCGTGGTCGGAGGCGACAGCGCCGGCGGCAATCTCGCGGCCGCAGCCGCGTTGGCCGTGCGCGACCTGGCCGTCGGTGTGCCGCTGGCGGCGCAGGTCCTGCTCTACCCGCCGCTGGAGCCGTCGTGCGCCACCGAGAGTGCGCTGCGCTACGCGACCGGCTACGCGTTGACCAGGGCCGCGATGCAGCAGGCCTGGCACGAGTACCTGCCCACGGCGTTCGCGGGGTCACACCCGTACGCGGCACCGTTGCGCGCGCGAATACTGGCCGGGCTGCCGTTCACCGTCATCGCCACGGCCGAGTACGACCCGGCCCGCGACGACGGCGAACACTACGCGTCGCGGCTGGCCGCCGACGGCGTGGACGTCGTCGCGCGCCGGTTCCCCGGCATGATCCACGGATTTTTCCACCACAACGGGGCCGTCCCCGCCAGCACGGCGCTGCCGGAATGGCTGGCCGAACGGCTGCGGCCCGTGCTGCACGGCTGAGCCGGGTCAGTCCTGGGTGATCCGCGTGCCGCAACCGGGGCACGTCGTCGGCGGCTCGTCCGGGACGAAACGGCCACACTCCGGGCACACTCCGGCCAGCCAGCACGCCGGGTCGCCGCCTTCGTCGGGTTGGCCGTTCTCGAGCAACTCGGCCAGGACGGCGGCATGGCTGTGTTGGACGTCCTTGGTGGCGGTGAGCAGCGTGACGGTGGTCGTGGTTGCTCGCAGTCGGTCCAGCGTCTGGCGTGCGGTGGCGGTGTCCAGCTCGGTCCGGTATCGGCGGCGGAACTCGGCGAACTTCGACCGATCGTGGCCGAACCACCGGCGCAGGTCAGAGGACGGCGCGAGGTCGCGGAGCCACTCGTCGTGCGCCAGCCGCTGCTTGGCGATACCGCGCGGCCACACGCCGTCGACCAGGACGCGCAGACCGTCGTCGGACTGTGGTTCGTCGTAGACGCGGCGCACCTGGACACTGAGCATGCGGCGCACCTCCTCGTGCCGATTGGGAGCCGTCGCTGCAGTGCGGATACCCTAACGGGGCGGTGTGGATGTCGAGCCGGTTCCAGCGTGGCGGCATCCGCGGCGTGCAGGGCGCATGCGTTCAGACCGTTCGAGCGGTCGAGCATTCGCCAGCCGGGCCTCTAGCTCAACGGCAGAGCAGCGGACTTTTAATCCGCGGGTTCGGGGTTCGATCCCCCGGGGGCCCACCCTCCTGACCAGCATTCTTGACCAGCTTGGCCCAGCTTCATGAGTCCGTTCATCCCGTCATGACACGGACTGTGACGCGAAATCGCGATAGCGTACCCCTGTGACGTCCGAGGGAAAGCGCCGAAGCAGGCAGCAAGGCAGCATCGATTTGTTGCCCAGCGGCGCCCTCCGCGTGCGTGTATACGCGGGCGTGGATCCCGTCACCAAGAAGCGCTACGACCTCGTCGAAGTGGTGCCTGCAGGTCCGAAAGCCGCCAAAGAAGCCGAGGCGGCGCGCGTTCGGATGCTCAACGAGATGAATGAGAGACGCAACCCGCGAACGAACGCGACGGTGTCCCAGCTCCTCGAACGGCACCTGCGGGAGAACAAGCTGGAGCCGAGCACGGAGGGGACGTACCGGGGCTATCTGAAGAAGCATGTGCTGCCGTTCGTCGGCAAGGAGAAGGTCGGCAAGATCGACGCGGAGATCCTCGACTCGCTGTATTACGAGATGCGTCGTTGCCGGGAGCACTGCTCGGGTAGGAAGGCTCTCGTCGATCACCGGACGTTGCGTGAGCACGACTGTGACGAGCGCTGCCGGCGGCACGAGTGTCGTCCACTCGGCGAGTCGACTATTCGACAGGTTCACATGATTCTGAGCGGGGCGTTCCGGCGTGCTCAGAGGTGGAAGTGGATCAGTGTGAATCCGGCGTCGACGGCGGAGCCACCTGCTCCGGCGCGGTCGAATCCGGACCCGCCGTCGCCGGAGGAGGCCGCACGAATCGTGACGGCCGCATGGGACAGCGACGCCGATTGGGGCATGCTCGTCTGGCTGACGATGGTGACTGGCTACCGTCGGGGTGAGTTGTGTGCGATCCGGTGGGAGGACATCGACTTGCCGAACCGGGTCCTGCATCTGTCACGGAGCATCGGGCAGCTCGGACGCCGGCGGTGGGAGAAGGACACCAAGAGCCACGCGGACCGGCGGGTGGTCCTTGACGAAGCTACCGTCGAGCTTCTGGGTGAACATCGGGACCGCTGGGTGGCCCGCATGGCCGCGTTGGGGATGGAGTTGAGTCAGGACGCCTACGTGTTCTCGCTCAAGCCTGACGGGTCGGAGCCGCGGATCCCTGACTCGGTGACCCAGCGCTACGGCAAGCTCGCGCGGCGGCTCGGGATCCGCACCACGTTGCACAAGCTTCGCCATTACAACGCGACCGAGCTGATCGCCGCGGGTGTGAACATCCGCACGGTCGCCGGGCGTCTTGGGCACGGCAGCGGCGGTACGACGACGCTGCGTTCCTACACCGCGTGGGTGTCGGAAGCAGACCAACGTGCTGCCGGTGAGATCGCCACCCGCATGCCCGAACGGCCTGCCCGTGCGGCTCTGCCGGAGCGGCAGGAGTTCGAGGCGAGCAACCCGTACGAGAAGATCGCCGTCGACCTTCGGGACCGCATCTACGCCGGTGAATTGGCGATCGGTATGCCGATTCCGTCGGTCAAGCAGTTGGCGCGTGATCATGACGTGTCGGTGTCCACGGCGCAACGCGCGGTGCGACTACTCGAAGAGTGGGGCCTGGTGCGAGTCGCGACCGGACGGCCGACACTCGTGCAACCGCGCGCCGACACGGAGCCACAAGAGCCAGTCACGGAGCAGACAAACGTCGAAACAGAGCCTCCCGGTGCGACGGGTGATGGCGTACAACCGGTGGACCTAGAGGTTCGCAAGCTGGGAGCGACGGTGGCGACGTTGCGGACCAGCGCGGACCCGGCCGACGCTACGGTCCTGCACCGGCTGTTAGTCGGTGCGGTGAAGCGTGACAGTGCGGAGCTGGCCGCGATCGACGAGTACGAGCTCGTCGTCCGTCGTGCCGGTCACGCCACTGTCGTGACCACATACGTCGCGGCAACCGCGTAAGTCTGGTCGCCCCCGTCGGCGAGCCTTGACGTCTGTGATCACTGCGGGCGCGCGCGTGTGCGCGCTGCTCCGCACCCACATATATGAGGCGGTCATCCGCGTAGGCGCGTGGCCGGTAGTCCGACGTCTGTATCGCGCCGAGCGCCGAGAGGAGCGGCGACGTAGTAGCGGTAGCGCCCCTGCCCGGAGCGGCAACTCCGGGCAGGGACTTGATCCACCACCCTGAACCAGCAGGAGGCGAACCCAATGCAGGACTCTACCCAGTCCGAGAGCATTCCTGATCATGAACTTGTGGAACATGTCTTCGACGTGGTCGACGATCTTCGCGACGGCGTTGTGGAGAAGCATGGGCGCGCGGTGAATTCGTTGCGGCAGCTGCGTGAGCGTAGCGAGGACGCTTACGGGGCTGGCGGAGACCGGGACGATGGTGACGAGGGGTTCGAGTATGTGTGCCCTGGCTGCGACGGAGACGCTCGGAGTGTGGCTTGGGCGTTCCAGCGCGGTGAGGCGTGCCCGATCTGTGGTCTGCCACCGGATGTCGCGGACATGGTCATTGACGCTCGGGACCGGGCGGTCGGACCCGGTGGGCGTGACGCGTTGGCGCGGCGGTATCCGTTGGTGGCGTTCCTCGTGGCGCGCAGCGTCGAGGCCGACGACGGTAACGACCCCAGTAGTCGGGCGCTCGCCCGGCTGATCGATCGGGTTCTCGGCTGGCCGCGCGGTGACGGGCGGCTCTCGCAGCGTGACGAGGACCTGTTGCGGATCGCGGCCACGGCCTATGCCGCGCATCCGGACTACGACCCGCGCTGGGCCGTGCGGTGACACGGCGCCGACTCGTGACCAATAGGGCGCCTACACGTGAAAGGGCGGTCTTGACTTGATCTGTCTAGCGGAGGGTGGACTACGCTGGTGAAGCGGACGGCAGTCATCAAGAAGATCCGCCGTGCCGCGAAGGAGGCCGGCGTGCAGTTCGAGGTCACCGAGGGCGGCAACCATACGAGGCTGTTGGTCGGCACGGTGCGTACGACCATCGGACGGCACAGCGAGGTCGCCGAGGGTGCGGTTGAGGCGCTGTACAAGCAGCTCGAGCCGGCGCTCGGGAAGGGATGGTGGAAGCGATGACCACGTACACGGCCACCGCGACCCGTAGCGGCAAGTGGTGGGTCGTACAGTGCGATCAGTATCCCGGTGCGATCTCACAGGTGGCGCGGCTGGCCCAGGCGGCGGAGGTGCACCGCGAGGCGATCGCCTTCGTCGCCGGCGTCGACGAGAGCCAGGTCGAGGTCGAGGTCCGTCCGGTTCTGCCGGACGATGTCGAGGACCACCTCACGCATGCAGCCGAACTCCGCGAGGCCGCGGCGCGCGCGAACTCCGGAGCAGCGAAAGAAGTGCGCACGGCGGCCCGATCACTGCGAGAGGCCGGGTTGACGGTGCGCGACATCGGCACCGTCCTCGGAGTGTCGTACCAGCGCGCCCACCAGCTCACCGCCGACGACCCACACGAGTCCGAATCTGACCCGGATCACGCCGACACAGCTGCGGCGGCCGGCGCTCGATAGGACCGCGGGACCTGACGGGAATCGCCGTAGCTCACGGTCGCTCCCCAGCAGCGAGTGTCACACCTCGGGCGGTTCGTAGTAGTCGCGGAGCATGGTGGTTGTCCATTCGGGCTGGTGGATCTCGCCGCGGGGTCCCATCTCGGTGAACCAGGGCTTGATGTCGAGCACGGGGGTGCCGTCGACGGCGTCGAGGTCTTCGACGTGCAGGTCGAGTCCGTCGACTTTGAGCAGGTGGCAGCGGGAGACGCCGAGCCAGTTGAGTCGGCGCATGTTGCGGTGTCCGAATGTGCCGACTTCGGGCCAGTGGGGGTTGTTGCGGGGTCGGCGGGCTCCGAGGTTGAGGTCGGACTGGTCGGTGAGGTGGAAGCGGAAGACGAGCTCGAGATGGGAGAACGCGTCCAGCCCTTTGGTGGCGTCTGTGGTGAATCGGGCGTTGTCGATGCGCACGATCGCGCGGGTGCCGCCCCAGTAGTCGTCGGTGGGTTCGGTGCGTCCCCCGACGACGTGGGCGACGGGTACGACGTCGAACGTTTCGGGCATGGTCGTCCTCCGGTGCGGGTTCGGCTGAGGTGGTGTGGGCTCTGCGACTCTATCGATGTCAGCGTGTCGACAGTCCGCCTGTGGTGTCGAGGTAGGCGGCTGCTCTCGCGTCGAGTTCTTCGGCTGCGCGGACGTGGCGCCGGCGAAATGGGGAGAGTGCGGCGCGCATGTCGCGGGCGGTCTGACGGGTGCGGCCCGAACGGATGCCGTCCATGATGTCCAGCGCTTGTGACCAGGTGGCGCACCCGTTGTCGAGGTTGCCCTGCTCGACCTGGACAGAGCCGAGGTAGCCGAGGGTGACGGCGTGTGTGCGCGTGAACGTGCTGGCTTGGCGGGTGCGGACGCTGCGGCGGAACTCTCGTACGGCGCCGTCGAGGTCGCCGATGTCGCGGAGGGTGCAGGCGGTTTCGTGGGCCAGGCTGGCCTCGGAGAAGAAGAACACACGGCGAGGTTCGTTGTCGCCTGGTCCAGCTGCGCCGAGGTCCGATTCTGCTCGATTCAGGGCCGCGACGGCTTTGTTCTTGTCGCCGTGGGCGGCGAGGGCTCGAGCGTGGACGACGCCGAGGAGTGCACGTTCGCGTGGGCTGGCTTCTACGTAGCGGGGACCGTCCACGGATGCGTTGGCGATCTTCAACGCTCGGGATGGGTGTCCGAGGTCGACGGCCTGGTGGGCCATGGCCCGGAGGATGTGCCCGGCCATGGGCGCGTCGCCGGCTTCGGCGGCGAGTTTGGTGGCGACGCTGAAGTACTGCTGGGCGGTGGCGTGCTCACTGTTGTCGAAGGCCATCCAGCCCGACAGGTAGGCGAGTTCGCTGGCTGCCGAGAACATGTCCCGCCGCACTTGATCGTCGTGGAACGTGCCGGTGAGGTGCTTGGCAACGTCCGACGACAGGTATTGAACGACGGTGGCGCGCGCGTGACCGCCGCCGCGGCGTTGGTCCATCTGGGAGAACATGGCGACCATGTCCTGAACGGCGTCGACGTCACCGCGGCCGACTCTGCCGCCCGACGTGTTCCGGTGCCGCCCGCGCTCGGCCATCTGTCCCCACCAGCCGTCACTGGGCAGCGCTGCGGCGGCGACGCCGTAGGTCAGCGCGCTCAGTGCCCGTCTGCGGTCCATGTCCAAGTCGACGCTCCCGAGGGCGGCCAGTGCAGTCAGCGTATCGGTGTGCCAGTCGGCGGTCAGTTCCGAAGTCTGCTGATCGGTACCCAGTCCGGCGTCCTCGAGACTGACGACGCGACCCAGTCTGCGGGATAGAGCTTCACATAGCAATACACTGCTTCGGCCAGACGGACGCGTCCCGCGGACCCAATGCGATACGTGCGAACGCCCGACGCCGGCGAGCTCATCGGCGCCGTTCTCGAGAGCGACACGGACGAGCGCCGATGCTGCCTGTCCGTGTGACCAGCGCGCTTCGTCGATCAACGCGGCCAATTGGTCATTGCGGGTACGTCCCTGCACCATTGCCCACCCCTGCGCGGCCGACAGCTTTCACCGCTTTCACCACCCTGTGGTGCGTTCACTACGCACAGCGAGGTGTCGAGCGTGATTCGCTACCAAGCGTAGTTGGCGGTAGTTGCCCTCGAGATCGTCGAGTGGACAAGTAAGGAGGTGTGGCGAGTGTTGTCCGACTCCGAACAGCGGCGCATTCGAGCCGAACTTCGGATGCTGGCTGAAGAGATCGAGAGCACAGCCGCGGACCTGCGTGAGCGAGTCACGAGTCTTGCTGCCGAGGCCGATGGACCTCGTCCTCCAGTTTGGTGAGCCGCTGGTCGAGTTGGCCCATCTGCTCGCGGACAGCAGCTCGTAGTTGCTCGATCTCCGCCATCAGTGCGGTGAAGTCGGCGCTGGGCTCGGCGCTGTCGTCCGACGAGGCAGCTGCTCGCACGAAAGTGCCGCGCCCGACCGCGCCGTACAGGACCCCTTCGGACTTGAGGACGTCGACCGCCTTCTGCGCCGTCATCGGTGCGACGCCATACTCTTCGGCAAGCTCACGCGCCGCGGGCAGTTTCTCGCCGGCTGTCAGCGCCCCGGTCGTTATGGAGTGACGTAGGTCGTCGGCGACCTGCACGTACCGCGGCCGCGGGTCCTCGTCACGCACCTTCATGCGACGAGGTTAGCGGTTCGGGATTCCGTACGACGCCTTGAGGAGACACGAGACAGTTGATGAACCTAGGTTCACTATGTAACCTAGAGTCATCTGTTGGCTCAGTGATGGGAGTGGACCGGTGGGACGGATGCTGACAGCTCACGTGGAGAGTTCCGATGCCCCGGAACGGCGACGGTTCTACTCCGTCGCGGAGGTGGCGCGGATGTTCGGGATGTCGACGATGACGGTGTACCGGGCGATCGCCGATGGGGAGTTCCCGGCGGTGAAGATCCGGGGCCGGTTGATCGTGCCGGCGAAGGCGTTGGACGCGATGGTCGATGCGGCGACGTCGACGCAGGCGGCGGTAGACGCTGCCGACTACGTGATCCCGTCGAGTGCCGCCTGATCAATAGCGCGTAGCGCTACACAAAGTTTCTTAGCCGGCGCGGGGGCGCCACTGGCTACCAACCGTTCGCCCCCGCGCCTTCCAAACCTCAGCAGGGAGGTTCGGCATGTCTGATTCTAGGAGCGCCGACGGCTCCGTGGCGGGCGTTGAGCGACCGGACTGGTGGCTGGCCCGTCGCGCCGTGGACGGTGACGGTGAGGCGGCCTCGGCGGTCGCGATTCTGTGCGATCCGCTGTTCGCTGATGACTGGCGGGTGTGGTCGCACGTCGACGACGAACACGAGGCGATCGACTGGGCCGCGATTCTGGCCGAGGGCACCTGGTCGTCGGGGGAGCGGGTCCTGCTCGCTCTGGGGCGGAACCTGTGGAGCGGTGGTCGGCACACGGCGATCGACCTGACTGACGTGCTGGGCCTGGGGGATCGCTTCCTCGGTCTGGCGTTGGAGGCGATGCAGGCGCGGCGCGGTCGCGCGTTGCTGCTGCCTCGGCATGGGGTGGCTGGTGGAGGTGCGTCGTGATCTTCGACGTGCGCACTGACGACGGTCTGCGGCAGGCTCTAGCCCGGATGCCACAGGAAGGCGGCTGGGATGGGCCGTTGGGTCGGGTGGTCATCTCGGCGCTGTGGGACAAGGCGTCGGCACTGGTGAATCGGCAGCGTTCCGACGTCCGGGACGCGCACCGGGTGCCGCATCTGGTCGGACTCGGCTGGGAGTACCTCGCGCAGCACGCCGCCTATGTCGCAGGCGCGCGGTCACCGTGGGCCGTGCTGCACACGGTGATGCGCCGCCAGGCCCGAGCGGCCGAGCTGGGTGATGAACTTGGGGTGTCGGAACGCCGCGCCCGCGAGTCGACCCGTACCGAGCGGCGCGTCGAGGCGCACACGGCCACGCGCCTGGGCGTCGACCACCCACCGACGGACCACGTGGGTGATCCGACGCAGGACCCGACGGCCGGCGCCGCAGTGCCTGCGTGGACGGGCGGGTGGGATGCCGCGTTGCGGGAGCTGCGTGACCAACTTGTCGCCGCGGGCGCGCCGGCAGCGGCGACCGACGACGCGATCAGCGCGGTGCTGGATGTGCTGTCCACGGTGCGCCGCTCACATGCGCACACCGAGGTCTACCAGTCCACTCGCCTGGACGGGCTCGATCGTGATCAGCGCCGCGCGTTGCTCGAACTGCTGATCGGTACCCGCAGGGGCGGCCCGGCGAGCTCGGCGTGGCTGGCGCTGCGCCAGGCACCGGAGCGTGGCGAACTGCCGTGGGCATCGATCGACCGCGCGGCCGCCGCGCGGTTCGCGCGGTTCGCGTCCCCGTTCCGGCAGGCCACCCGGGCACGCGAGTCGGAATTTGCGCTCAGCGCCGCCTGAACATGTCGAAGCCCTCGCTGCCACGGGGGCTCCAACCCAACGATTGGACAGCACGAGTGTCCAACGATCACAGCGTAGCCACCGGGGTGATCTGGGGCTACCCGTCGTGGCGCGACGAGTGTCACCTGCGTGACCTGATCCGGACGGGCAAGTTCGCCTGGCAACGGGCCCTCGGTGAGGTCGACAACCTGACTGCGGCCGCACACCACGTCGCGCTGGCATGTGCCCATTTCGCTGCCGTCGACGGCACCCGCATGTTCGCCGGGGAGAAGCGCATCGCCACGATGTGCCGCCGGTCGGTGCGTCACGTGCGGACCCAGCTACGGCGCCTCGTCGCCGCCGGTTATCTGAAACGCCTGACCCACGGCGGAGGACGTCCGCGGCGGGGCCAGCAACGCCGATACGGCGCTCGCTACGAACTCACCCTCCCCGCCCACCTCGCACGAGACGAATCTCGCGCACAGCAACCCCGGACCAGCCGTCGCGGTGAGGATGTGAGCCCGGATCCGGCTCCGGCCGTCGGGGACGTCAACGATCCTGCTGCCGTGGCCGCCGGACTCATCGACAAGCTCCGCGACACCCTGCAACGCCCCGGGCTCACCGTCGATGAGGGCACCGAGATCGCGAAGTCGATCCTCGACGCCGCCGCGGCAAGAGTGAAACGCCCGTCCGCGTATGTGCTCACCTCGGTTCAGCGAGACCCGCAGCGCTGGCGACCCACACCGACTCCGGGGGATCCGTGCGGGATCCATCCGCTCCAACAGGCCGCACGCTGCCCGGACTGCCGCGCTGCACCACCGGCGTCGCCGGAGACGATCAGCCGCGCCCGCGCCGCTGCGCGAAACCCCGACGCGACGTAGGTCATTTGCCTCCGAATGGCCCCGTCCAGCGGACGGTCGCGGTACCGGAGCGAAGCTCGTCAGGGGTCCTGTGCCCACGCGGCCAGCGGCAGTGATAGGTACACGCCGAAGCCACTCAATCTGGTCGCTGACCGGATGGCCTCGCGCAGCTTGTTGACGCGTTCCTGCTGGTTGGCGGCCCTGCTCTGGAACCACTTGGACTTGATCTCGATCACCACATTCAGGCCGCTGCGATCCAACGGGCCCAGTGCCCGGAACCGGATCTCGACGTCACCGGGCTGCAGGTTCCCGTCGTAGGGCTCTTCCGGACATTTCACGGCCTCGGACACCAGGTGCGGCAGCACTGACCCCAGCTCGCGCAGCGTCGACTCGGCGACGTCCGGTGCATAGGTCACGTCTACGAGCGGCGCGGGGGCCACTGTAGGGCCGAACGCTGATGCGTCGAATACGCCCGTCCGAGCACCGCCTACCGTCGCCGCCGCGTGCACGAAATACCGGCAATCCACGACACGGCAGCGCGGAAATACCGGCACACCAGGTCGGCCCATCTAGATCAGGTCATGGGACGAACAGATCATCACGCGCCGCGGCCTCGTGTGCGCGGTTCGGCCCACCCACCCAGTGAGACGGATTCGACTGACTGGGAGGCATGCGATGAACGGCGTTCGGCAACGGTGGACGGAACAGTCGGGGACTGCCAAGTGGGGGGTCGGCGCAGGCGCCGCCGCGCTGCTTGTGGTGCTGGTGTTGGGCTGGCTCAGCGACGGGCCGACTGCCGGAAGCCCTACCGGTGACGACGCGCCGGGCAAGGCCGCACGGACGAGTGGTGCGCCGACGGGGCCGGACCCGACACCTGCGCCGAGCCGGTCGTCGTCGCCGGAGCCGTCGGCGACGACCGGCCCCGGGTCGCGGTTGAAGCGCCCAGCGGATACGTCGTCGCCGGAGGAGTACGCGGCGAGTATCGCGCGGATTGTGCTGGGCACGAACCCGCGCGATCACGCCCGTGATGACTACCTGGCCGTGTTGCTGGGTGAGGTTACCGACGAGGCGGTGGGCGAGTCTCGCGACCGGGTCGAACCGGTCATCACCTCGGCGTTGCCGGATGAGTATCAGTGGCTGCGCCAGCGTGACCACGGCCAGGTGAACACGTTCACCGTCGAGCATGTGTGGGAGCCGGACGCGGTCGACGGTGCACGTGACGAGATCCCGGACGGGTACGCGGTCCGAACCGTGGCGGGCACCCAGACCACCAGGTTCGTCGGCGAGAACGGCAAACCGGCGACGTCGTCGACGCCGCGGCTGATCACGGTCATCGCCTACTGCCCGGACGGCGGGACGTGTGCGCTGGTGAGCATCCCGCAGGAGGTCATCCGATGACACCGATGTTCGATGTGTGCGACGTCCCCGTCGTCGGGAGTGGCTGCACCATCCTCGAAGGCCCCAGCGGCTGGTTCAAGGACATGGTCACCGCCGCAGCAGGCGCGATCTTCGGGTTCGCGATGTCACTGATGTCGTGGATCTGGAACCTCATCACCACCACCACGAGCCCGCACACCGACGCCGGGTTCGTCTACGAGTGGGCCGGGCGCGTGTTCGGGATCGCGTTGCCGATCACCGTCGGGTTCCTGGCCATCCAGGTCATGACGGTGATGCTGCGCAACCGCAGCACCGCCGGCATCGGGAAGTCGGTCGCGCTGGCCGGCACGGCGGTGCTCGGCACGGCCGCGTCGCTGCCGATCATCCACCTGCTCACCACCGCCGTGGACGGCCTGTCGGAGGATCTGACCGCGATCACGTTCGGCGACCTCGACGGCGTCGGGGACCGGTTCACCACGGTCCTGTCCAGCGTGCTGGAAAGTGCTGACGCCGTCCCCGGCCAGGAAGCGAACTATGCCCTGCTCGGTGGCGGGTCGATCGTGGCGGGTGCGTTCGGGTTCATCGTGTTCGGGATCTTCCTGGTGTTCGGTTCGCTCGCGGTGTTCGCGGCGCTGCTGGTGCGCACCATGCTGCTCGACATCGCCGTCGTCCTGGGCCCGTTGGCGATCATGGGGCTGGCGTGGGAGAAGACCCATGGCTGGTTCAAGAAATGGGTCAGTCTCGTCGTCGCGCTGATCTTCACCAAGCTCGCCGTGATGATCGTGTTCGGGCTCGGCGTGTCCGGCCTGGAAAGCCTCAGCTTCGGTGACGACGGCGCCGGGATCGTGGGTGTGCTGCTCACCTCCACCCTGATGTTGCTGCTCGCCGCGCTCGTGCCGGTGGCGTGTTTCAAGTTCATGAGCTTCCTCGGCGACGAGATCGAAGCGGGATCCCTGCACGGCGCGGGGACGGCGGCGGCCAGCCGTGGGCGTGAGGTCGCCGGACGCGCGAACCCCGCACAGATCATGAACGCCCGCAGCGGAGGCGGTGGCGCCGGTGGCTCCGGCGGCAGCAGCTCTGGTGGCGGGTCGGGAGGCTCGTCCGGTGGCGGGCAGCGCTCGACACCGCAGCCCGATCCAGCCGCAGCTTCCGGGACTGCGGGTGGAGCCGCTGGTGCCGCGGCCGGGGGCGGCGGGGCGGCGGGTGCCTCGTCTCGTGACGACGCGGCCACGAGCCCCACGGGGCCGACGTCGAACCGCGCCGAACCGGCCACGTCCGGGGCCGGTGCATCGTCCTCGGGCGCGTCCGGCGCCACTGGAACGGCGACCGCAGGGAACGGCACCTCGGGTGCCGGCGCCACGGGGAACGGGACGGCGGCGGCTGGTGGCGGTGCTGAGCCCCGCGTGCTGGCGCCGGCCGGGCCTACGCCGTCGCCGGCGTCGGGCTCCTCGCAGGGCGCCGCCGGCAGCGGTCCGGCACCGTCTGCACCGTCGTCTCCACCTCCGTCAGCTGAGCGTGGTGGCCCGGACCTGACCCGCCGGGACGAGTCTGGGGGCAGCTGATGAAGAAACTCGCTGTCGGGTTTCCGTTCGCCGTGGTCGGTATGGCCGCGGTCGGGCTGGTGTTCGCCGGCGCCGGCCGCGGCGGCGCGCAGGAAGACCAGCCGTGCCCACCGGACGACACGGCGCCGGTCGCCGAGCTGGACGAGCACCAGTCCGCGCACGCACGCACCATCGTCGCCGTGGGCGAGCGGCACGACGTGCCGGAGTTCGGTCTGGCAGTGGCGTTGGCGACCGCGGCGCAGGAGTCGATGCTGCGTAACCTCGACCACGGCGACCGGGACTCGGTCGGGCTGTTCCAGCAACGCGAACCCTGGGGCAGCTTCGGCGAACGCACCCACCCACCGACCGCGGCGAAGTTCTTCTACACCGGCGGCGCCGGTGAGCAGCCCGGGCTGCTCGACATTCCCGGCTGGCAGAACATGCCCCTCACCGAGGCCGCGCAGGCGGTGCAGGTCAGTGCCTATCCGGACGCGTACGCCAAGTGGGAAGACGACGCCTGGACGTGGCTCGCCGACATCACCGGCACCCCGCCGCCGGACAACGGCTGCGACCCGGACGACGGGGAGCCCGACAAGCCGGTAGGAGAGGACCCACCGCCGCTCGTCGACGACCCAGCCGCGCTACGAGCGCGGGCGCAGGCGTTCGCCGACGCCAGCGAGGCCGGGCTGCCGGACCCGTTCTACGGCGCCACCAGCTACTACCTCCTCTGCGCACAGCTCGCCGCACGGGTGCACGGGCACGCGCACTCCGGGCACATCTCCGCGCTCGACCAGTGGCAGGCCTACACCGCCTCCGGCGTCGCCGTCACCGACGGCTCCCCGCCACCACCGGGTGCGCTGCTGTTCTACACCAACCAACCCTGGGGCCACGTCGCCGTCTACCTCGGCAACGGCAAGGCCATCAGCAACGACATCCTCGACGAACAGACCGGACGCCAAGGCGGCGTCTACATCGTCGACACCACCGAATTCACCGACGGCGCCTGGAAGCTGCCCTACGCGGGCTGGGCACCACCGATCTACTGACAGGGAGGCCCTTGATGCTCACCACCACGGCAAGTCCCGCCCGGCCGGAGACGGTCCTCGACCACGACATCGCGTGCCCGATCGGCTGGTGCGACGAGACCGGCCCACACCCGACCCACCGCCAATACCTGTACACCGTGCCTGGTGCCGTGCGCGAGGACGGGCACCTCGGTGTGAACCTCGTGCAGCGCGACCGGCCCGGCGAGCCCATCCGGGTCGAGCTGACCTCGACCACCGCCCGCAGCGACGACCTCGCGCTGAAGCTGAACACCACCCGCGCCACCGACATCGCCCAAGCCCTCACCGCCGCCGTCACCAAGGCCGCCCGGCTGCACTCCGCCACGTCCGGGCAGGAGCCACCTGTCGGATAGCCGCCCGAAATGTTCAGGGCCGGTGACGGATGCGGATTCACGCGTCCTCACCGGCCTCTTTGCGTTCCGCGGGCTGATGTGTGCGCGGACGTGGCCACCCAACAGGTATACGGCGCCCCGTACCCGGGGTCGCACTGGCTCAACGGAAAGGGAACCGGAGATGTTGCAGAAGCTCACCGCACTGGCCGTCGACATCCAGGCCGGACCGGGCAAGGAACCCGGCACCAACGCCGGCACGAACCCCGGCATCACCCCAAACACGACCGGTCTGCCCGGCCTCGGAGTGCTTAAAGACATCGTGGGCGCGCTGGTCGCCTGGGGACTGGTCGCCGCGGTCGCGGCCCTGGTCGTGTCCGCGGCCGCACTCGGGTTCGCGAAGGTCACCAACCGTGGCGGCATGGCTGATCAGTCGAAGACGGGCGTGCTCTACGCCGCTCTCGGCGCGATCGTGCTGGGCGGCGCGAACGCGATCATCGCGTTCTTCGCCGACACCGGCGCCACCATCTGACCCCCACGCCACCAGACACGAACGAGATGAGTGGAGGTGACGATCAGTGACGACCGACACGGCTGACCGCCCGGTGGAGCGGCGGGTGCAGTTTGGGCGGCGCCCGCAGCGGGGTGTGCTGCTGGGGCTGCATGTGCCGCAGTTGATCTGGGTGGGCTTGGCGCTGTTGGTGTTGGTGCCGAGTCTGTATGTGGGCCAGTTTGCCCTGGCGGTGGCGACGTCGCCGGCGTGGGTGCCGCCGCTGGTGCTGGCGTTCGTCAGCGTGAAGGGCCGCAAGCTGGCGGACTGGCTGCCGATCGTGGTGTCGTTTCAGCGCCGACGCCGCGCCCGCCAGGCATCATTCCGCAAGCAACAGAGCAAACCGCGCCCGGATGGGACGTTGGCGCTGCCGGGCACTGCGGCCAGGTTGCGCCGGGTGGTGCACGACGCGACCGGTGCGGTGATGGTGCACGACCCGCACGCCAAAACCCTCACCGCGACGCTTCGGGTGATTCCGGGGGCGTGGACGCTGGCCGAGCCGGCCGAGCAGGACCGCCGTGCGGACGCGTGGGGGGCGTTGCTGTCGGAGTTCTGCACGTCGGACTCGGGCATCATGCGGGTGCAGGTGCTGGAGCGCACGCTGCCGGAATCGGGTGTGGCGGCCGAGGCGTACTGGCGCGCCCACGGCCGCGACGACGATTCGTGGGAGGTCGCCTCGTACAAGCAGCTGCTTGCTGCGGCGACGCCGGTTTCGGAGCGCCACGAGACCACCATCACGCTGGTCCTGGACATCCGCGCCGCTGGGCGGGCGGTCAAGGACGCTGGTGGTGGTGTGGCTGGGGCGGCGGAGGTGCTGGCCCAGCAGGTCGGGATGCTCACCTCGCGGCTGTCGGGGATGGACGTGCGCCCGGACGGGTGCCTGGACAGCACCGCGATGGCGGGGGTGTTGCGCGGCGCGTACGACCCGGCCGCGCTCGCGCAGATCGCCAAGACGGGGGTCGGGACTGCGCTGGAGCGTGCCGGGCCGGTGGCCGTTGAGGAGGAGTGGGACCATCTGCGCGCGGATTCGGCGTTCCACTGCGTGCTGTGGGTGGCCGAGTGGCCGCGGCTGGAGGTGCCGGTGAACTTCCTGTGGCCGCTGTTGCTCACCTCCGGCGTGCGCCGCACGGTGTCCACCACGTTCCGGCCGGTGCCGACGGCGAAAGCGCTCCGCACGGTGCGGGCGGAGCTGGTTGATCATGAGTCGAACGCGCGTCAGCGCGCCAAGCGTGACGTCATCGAAACCGAATCGGACCGGCGGGAGTGGAACGACACGCGGCGCCGTGAGGTCGAGCTGGCCGCCGGCGCCGGGGACATGGACTACGCCGGGCTCGTGGTGGTGTCCGCCTGGTCGCTGGACGAGCTGCGCGCCAACGTGGGGCAGATCACCACCGCCGCGGCCAAGGCGCACTGCGAACTCAGGGTGCTGTACGGCGAGCAGGCCGAGGCGTTCACCGCTGGTGCGCTTCCGCTGGGACGGGGGCTGCGATGACCCGCCGACGCAACGTGTCGACGACGTCGCTGATGACGCCCAACCGCGAGAGCTGGTCCGCCCGGCGGGCGCGGGTCGCCGCGGAGCGGGAACTCGCCCGCGAGGCCCGCCAATCCGATGTGGCCGACGCGGCGGCGCGGCGCGCCGCGACCGCGGAGGAGGAGCGGGTTCGCCGGCAGGTGCCCGCGGCGGGGGAGAGGCGTCCGCACGCGCTGCGCACGCGGCGCCGGTTCCGTCTCGCGCCGCATCGGGCCACCACGAGGAACCTGGGCGGTCTGTACGTGTTCCAGGCCGAAGGTGGCCTCGGTGCGGACGGGATGCTGATCGGCACCGAGGTGTACACGTCCGGGTCGTTCTTCTTCGACCCGTGGGTGCTGTACGAGGCCGGCGTGCTGACCAACCCGAACATTTTCCTCGTCGGCGAGATCGGGTCCGGCAAGTCCGCCCTGTTCAAGGCCATGGTGATCCGCTCGCGTGCGTGTGGTGGGCACCGCGCCTACATCCCCGGCGACGTGAAAGGCGAATGGACACCGATCGTGCAAGCGTTGGGTGGGGCCGTCATCGCGGTGGGTCCGGGGATGGCGAACCGGATCAACCCGCTCGACGAAGGGCTGCGCCCACCGGGGCTGTCGGATGAGGACTGGGCCCGCGAGGTCCGCGCGCACCGCCTCGAGCTGCTGCGCTCGCTCGCGGAATGGCTGGGCCGTCGCTCGTTGGCGCCGACCGAGCACACCGCGTTGGCGATCGCGCTGGACACCGCCACCGAGAACCACGACACCCCGCTGCTGCCGCACGTCGTGTCCCTGCTGCACCAGCCGGACCAGGCACGGCCGCTGCAGGTCGGGTTCGACACCTACGACCGGTTGCGTGAGGCCGGGCACGAACTCGGTCACCTGCTCGGGGTCATGGTCTCCGGCGAGCTCGCCGGCATGTTCGACCAGCCCTCGACCGTCAGCTTCGACCCGAACCTGCCGGCGATGAGCGTGGACATCTCCCGGCTCGGCGAGTCCAACCCGGCGATGCCGCTGGTCATGACGTGCGCGTCGTCGTGGATGGAAGCCGCCGTGCGCGACCCCGACGGTGGGCGGCGGTTCATGGTCTACGACGAGGCGTGGCGGATCATGCGCGAACTGCCGCTGCTGCGGCGGATGCAGTCGCAGTGGAAACTCGCCCGCGGTCTCGGGATCTCCAACGTCGCGATCATGCACCGCTACAGCGACGGCTCCGCCGTCGGCGACGCCGGCAGCGAACAACGCGCCCTGGCCGAAGGCCTCATCGCCGACACCGCCACAAGGATCATCTACCGCCAGAAAGCCGACCAGATCCGCACCACCGCCGACGTCGTCGGCCTCAACAGTCAAGAAGCCGGCATGCTGCCGCGGTTGGACCGCGGCGTCGGGCTCTGGCGGGTCGGGAACCGCTCGTTCGTCGTGCACAACCACCTCACCGACGCCGAAAAGAACCTCACCAACACCGACCAGCGCATGCACACCAACCCCGGTGAGTTCAGGAACTCCGAAGCCGCCACCAGAGACGAACCCGCGCCCGTCGCGATTGAGGGGGCGTGATCGGCGATGGCCAGCGAACCGACCGAACGTGACCGCGACGCGCCCGCCGTCATCGCGCTCATCCTCGCCACCCTCGCCGCCGGGCTGGTGCTTGCGCTGGTGTGGTGCGGCGCCGCCCTGTCGGCGCTGGCCACCGGACACCCGGCTCCGCCGTTCACCGCCGGCGGTGCGTGGGGCGCAATCCGCCACCCCGCCGCACCTGAGGCGGCGTGGGGTACGCCGATGCCGGCCGCCGGGCTGGTGTGGTCCGCTACCGGCATCATCACCGCGCTCGTCGTCGCAACAGTGGTCACAGCGGTGCTGGCGTGGCGCCGCCGGCACGGCGGCACGGCGGGGGCCAGAACCGGGTACCCGGATGGGACGGCCGAGCGCCGAGACGTCGCCCGTGTCGCCGGCCGCGCGGCGCTGATGGCCCGCGCGTCCCGGCTGCGGCCCAGCCTCGACAACCCACAACCGGGGGAGGTGGGGCACCGGCTCGGGTGTTCCCGCGGCGTCGACGTGTACTCGACGGTTGAGGACTCGCGGATCATCCTCGGCCCGCCGCGCTCCGGCAAGGGCCTGCACCTGGTGATCCCGATGATCCTGGACGCGCCCGGCGCCGTCGTGACCACCAGCACCCGCCCGGACAACATCACCGCCACCCTCACCGCCCGCCAGCAGGTCGGCCCAGTGGCGGTGTTCGACCCGCAACAGCTCGCGCCCGGCATCCCCGGCGGGCTGCGCTGGTCGCCGGTCCGTGGCTGCGAAGAGGCACAGACGGCGATGGTCCGCGCCCGCGGGCTCGCCTCGGCCAGCGAGATCGGCGGCAAAGGCGTGGAGAACGGCGGGTTCTGGCAAGGACAGACCGAAGCCGCCCTGCGGGGGATGCTGCACGCCGCCGCGCTCGACAACCGCGGCGCGGCCGACCTGTACCGGTGGTCGATCGACCCAGTCGCCGCGCTCGAAGCCGTCCGCGTGCTCACCGACCACCCACGAGCGGCCACCGGCTGGGCCGCCGCACTCGAAGCTGCCGCGACGGCCGATGAGCGCACCCGCGACTCGATCTGGCTCGGTGTGCGCCAAGCCCTCGGCTCACTCGCCGCGCCCCACGTGCTCGACGCCGTCTCACCCGGCCCGGGGGAGCAGTTCGACCCCGCCGAATTCCTCACCAGCCGCGGCACCCTCTACCTGCTTGGCACCGCCACCGGCGCCGGCAACGCCGCACCCCTGATCAGCGCGTTCATCGAAGACATGGTCGAAACCGCGCGGAAACTCGCCGCGGCCGCCCCAGCGGCGCGGCTCGACCCGCCGTTGAGTCTCGTCCTCGACGAGATCGGCAACCTCGTCCCGCTGAACTCGCTACCGACACTGATGTCCGAAGGTGGCGGCACCGGACTCGTCACCACCGCCGTGTTCCAATCCCTCGCCCAACTACGCGCCGGGTGGGGCGACGACACCGCCCACACCATCTGGGAATCCGCCATCGCGAAAATCATCCTCGGTGGCGCCTCCACCAGCAAAGACCTCCAAGACCTCGCCACCCTCATCGGCGAACGCGACGACGAAACCGTCTCCCTGTCCCGCTCTACCGGTCGCGGGGACAAATCGCGCTCGAGGCAGACCTCACTGCGCCGCGTCCCCATCCTGGACACCGCCGCGCTACGCACCCTGCCGTTCGGCACCGGCGTGCTCATGCTCCGCTCCGCCGCCCCGATCATGCTCGACCTCACCGCATGGACCAGCCGCGACGACGCCGACCGGATCGACACCAACCGGCGCGAGGTCGAAACCCGCATCGGCGACGCCTTCGCCGCCCAGGCCGGCACCACCGCGACAACGACCAGTGAGCAGGTGACGACATGAGCACGCAGACGACGGCGCCGGCCGCGATCCGCGAAGCCTGGCAAATCCTCGCCTCCGCCGCGTACATCCTCGACACCGAACGACCGACAATGCGGGACCTGCTCGCCATGACCGTGCTCGGCGACGCCATGGACGCCCTCACCGTCGGCCGCCAGCCAGGCGAGCACATCGACATCGGTGACCACGCACCCCACCCGCCCTACCAGGCCGCCCGGTGCGCGCTCACCGTCCTCGACACCTACCGCACCGACCAGCCCGCCGACCGGCTCCGCGTCACCCGCGCCCGCCGGCACCTGCGCCGCCTCATCGACGGGCCCAGCACCGCGGGCCAGGGAAGGGGAGCATCGTGAGGCCGCTACGGCCCCTCGCACGTGTCGACGCCCGCCGCGCGGCCTACCGCCGCCGCTACGCCACCTACATGACCTCACCCGCCTGGTGGCGTCGCCGCGAACGCTGGTACCGAGACCAGACCCTGCTCACCGGGCAGACACCGCGCTGCGCCATCTGTGAGCACGAATGGACGCTCGCGGCCGGCGACCTGCACCACACCAGCTACGACAACCTCGGCCACGAACACCACACCGACCTCGTGCCCATGTGCCGGACCTGCCACGAACAGCTGCACCAGATCCTCGACACCTCCAAACACTGGCGCCGCCTCGACCGCGCCACCGCCACCACCCAGCTCATCACCATCCTGCGCCGCCACCACACCAGCGGCGACCATCCAGAAGGAGACCACCCATGACCACCCGCATCGACAATTACGGCGACGAGATCGACATCATGATCACGTCCCGTGACGAGGTCATCGACGTCGCCGTAGACGAGCTCACACAGCTCGCCCGCGACCGGTACCTCACAGCCGCCGGGGAGCGGCCCTTCGACTTCGCCGACGACCTCGCCACGATCCTCGGGCAGCTCAGCACCAACGTCGGAGATCCAGCCGAGCTGTTCGGCGGACAAGACATCACCACGAACGTCGAACACGTCGCTGGCCTGATCGGCGCCGACCTGCCGTAATCGCTGCCCTCCGACCGCTCTGAGCCGATCCAGCTGCCCCCTGTACATCGACGGCCAATTCGAGGAATTCGGCCTGCGAGACAAGCCGCCGCCCCGTCCCGGCAGATCCTCGCCCTGACCGGCAAACTGGAAATCCTCGCGCAGGCAAAGAAAGAACACGCACCCAACCACCGGTCAACCACGCCTTCACCCCATTCAGCCGGACCTTCCCACATGACGCAACGAAATAACCCTCGCGAGCCTATTGAAATGAGGCAACACGCGAAGATTCGCCCACTAGTCAATGGCAGCAGCTCGGGCGCTGACAATTATGGTCAGTTGCGGCGAGGATCTAAGTATATATCCCGATCAGACCGCTCACGAACACTGCTTAGCTCGGCAACACCCCGCCCCACAAGAGATGCTAAAATGCTCACAATCAGTATCGACCATTCGGCCATCGCCCAAGGCGCCCCTACTACTATACCGAGAAAACTGTAGATTCCTATCAGGCGACGTATACTGGCCAGTCCGTGCCGATTGAATTTTCTCTCGATAAAGAATGTCGTCGGTATAACAATAAGCGTGAGAATCGGAACGGCAGCAACAGCGGTCACGCCAGCCAAAAAGAGCCCTGCGGACCACTGGTCATCGATTACGAATGTTCCTAAGAATCCCATCGCGGCACACGCAGTCAAATACGCACCAAATGCGCCCCAAGCGAAATCGGGAAGCTCCAAAGGCTTGCGATAGCGAACTCGAGGATCGGGCATTTGGCTCTTTCGACGCCACATATTCTTTTAATACCATATCATGGAGTTCAAGTCAAGACCCACCTCGCAGGTCGATGTTCTCCGGCATCGAGACTGCGCTGTACAGGGCCGGCATGGCCGGGCAGCAAAAGCTTGTGATTTACACCACATTGACCGGATGCATCATAAGTGGTCAGATGGGGAAATCGTCGACGATATTGCCAGAATTGGACGTGTGACGGGCAAAATTCTTTGGGGTGTCGATGTCTAAAGCCTTACAGTGCTCCCGAAATCTGGCGTATTGTGCATTATCTATCGCCACTGGACTCGCGGTAGCGTCCGTTTACGAAACGAGAGCACTTGCCGAATCTGACGTTGGTTCCGAGTCGATTGTCACTCTTTCGCTCGAGAACTCTGGGATGGCGCCGAAAAGTGCCCCGAGCGCGGGGTCTACTCGAGAATTGCTGTTGAAACTCTCGCTTGATTCGTCGGATGTTGTTAAGGACCAAGAACTGCGAGTCGAGCGGACGGCGCAAAGCGCGAATCACCAACTGATCGAGTGGACTGCTGACGCCGAACAAATCGCATTGGACTGGGGTGTTCCGGACGAAGTATCTTCGGCAACTACCTGGCAGATTGTTCGCGATGGTCGCGCGATCGAGACTGTTAGCTCGACCCAATTTGTGGATCGAAGAGCTGACCCAAGAAGGGGTCATCTGTACAAGATACGCGCGCTCCACACCAATGGTTCTGTCGGCACGTTCAAACCATACTTCTTCATGATTGATGTACCAGAGCGGCGAGATTATCGCGGACGGACCTTCTCTGAAGTCAAGGCCATGGAGCTGTCTGACGGTAAGGAGATCAATCAGGAGGAGAGGGTCGAAGGACACAATGTATGGTGGAACACATTTATTCCACCCCATCATGTCGAAAGTTCCTTGTCACAAGTGCTCTGTCCCGAACTCATCCTCCCGTCTGATCACCTATTCCGCGGGGATGGCACGGCCGCCCAGACAATCAATGAATTCTTTGCTATCGGAGCGGATGGAATCCCAAGAGAATTCACCGAATCAGGCAATTTCGGCTGGGATATTCCGGGTGAGGAATCATCACGCACGTCCACGCGGTGGCGGAGTCGGTTCTACACGCCTCAAGGGGCTACCGATCCAACAACTTCAACTGCCTCATGGCACGGGAAGGTGGGTACGACCGCTATCGACGAGAAGATCACCGAAGAAGCTCCTGAACCACTCGATGAATGGTACTATTTCGAAACGGTTGAAGAGGCTGAATCTGATTTGAACTGGGAACCGATCTACCAGAACTACGAACCAGATATGGCCTACACGTATTTGGAACATGATGCTAGCGATCCGCTGTGTGCAGGCGGAGCGGCGCCTGCGATCAGTTACGGTGCTGCCTTCTTTTCTCATCCTGGCGGTCGTGTATCGATTGTCGGTGAACACGATCAGGCACCATCGCACGAAATTGGCGTCGATTATTACGTGAACGGGAATCACCGAGCCAACAAGTGTCTCTATCGATTCAATAATCGTGGATTTGAGTTTCTGGCTCCGCCTGCTCCAAATGCGACGGTTGACATTGATTTGAACATCCTCTTGTGGTCGCGTTTGTGCAATCCCCAATAGGCAGTATCAGTCATGCGCGAGGAGTGTAGCTCGTGCCGGACGTGACTGGCGCATCGTGCACGCTGCTGCGTGGTGGAGCGGTTGGGCCCCGAGGAGCACGAATCACGCTCCCGGGGCCCACTTTCCATGAACGCGCGTCGCTCCAACTGAACGTCAGTAGACAATCGTTTCCTGACATCACCCCGAGGACCACGAATCCGCAGGCCACCGACGTCAGGAATTCCCGACAACCCCCGGGTGTCAGCAACACCCTGTCGGCGATTGCTGACACGATACGGGGTCATGACGAACGCCGCCGACCCCGACGATCTGCTCACTCCCTCGCCGGCGCGGCGCTCGGAGATCCTGATCGGCTACGCCCTCGTGTCCACGACCGAGCAGAACCTGGACCGGCAGATCGACCAGTTGCAGCAGGCCGGGTGCCGGCGGGTGTTCGCGGACAAGAAGTCCGGCCGCACCGCCGAACGCCCCGAGTTGAAGGCCGCGCACGCGTTCCTCACCGCCGGGGACACGCTGGTGGTGCCGAGCCTGGACCGCTACGGGCGCACCCTGCACGACCTGATCACCATGGTCGCCGACCTCCGGGCCCGTGACGTCGGGTTCCGCAGCCTGCACGAACAGCTCGACACCACCACACCCGGCGGCAGGTTGATCTTCCACGTGTTCGCCGCACTGTCGGAATTCGTCCGCGAGCTCATCGTCGCCGGCACCCACGAAGGCCTCGCCGCCGCCCGCTCCCGCGGCCGCGTCGGTGGCCGCCCGACGGTGGTCACCGACGACCTGATCCGCGCCGCACGGGACATGCTGCCCAACCCGGACCACACCGTCGACTCCATCGCGCGGATCCTCGGTGTCAGTCGCGGCACCCTGTACAACCACATCCCCGACCTGCAAGAACTCCGCAGCGTCGCCAACACCCGGGCGCTCGGAACAGGTCGGTCGTGACCTGGACCGCCTACGTCGACGAGTGCGAGGCCGTGTACCGGGGCCATACGTACAGCTTGGCCGCGTCGCTGATCGATACTACGGCCGCCGAGGAGATCGCCGATGCGCTCCGCGCGATCACGGTACCGCGGTCGCGGAAGCTGCACTGGTACGACGAACACAAGACCGAACGCCGGACACTGCTGGCACGCACGGTAGCGGAGTTGGCTGGGGTCGAGCATCTCGTCGTTGTCTTGGCTGCGGCGCCGTCGGGCACCAGGCCCGAAAGGCGCAGGAGGCAGTGTCTAACCCGCCTGTTGCCCGAGCTGTGCGACCTGGGCGTTACCCAGGTAATCGCCGAGGCCCGCGAAGCGAAGCAGAACGCGCGAGACGTGCAGTTGCTGCTCGGCCTGCGCAATCAGAAGATTATCTCCGGACCGTTCCGACTCGATCACGTGCCAGGGCCCTCGACGCCGTTGCTGGCGGTCGCGGATATCGCCGTCGGCGCGGTGATGTCTGCCTATGCTGGCGACCCCACCTACCGGGACATCCTCGACGGCAAGATCACTGAACTGGTGATCTGACCCCAGACAGCGCGAAACCCGGGACCCCACTCCGAGCGGGAACTTCCCGGGTTCACTTCCGAATCCACCGCGATGGACCGGCCTGAAGCCCAGTATACGCAACGTTGAGCCGTACACGCAGCCCTTAGTGACAGCGACTGTAGGGCACCGGCGTGTGTGCGCACCGGCGGGCCACCCATTCAGTGAAGACAACGTCGACTGACTGGGAGGACCCGGCATGGCTACCGATCTGAGCCCGTTCGAGCTGACGATCCTGCGGTACTACTTCACCGGATCCCTCGCTGGCGACCTGGTCGTCGCACCGGACGAGGTGATCTCGTGGGCCGGGACTGTGGCGGCTGCGGGGCCGAGCTGTGGTCAGGTGGACCGGCCTACCGGACCACGTGGACAGGCATCGTTCTGCCGGACCGCGATGACGGTGCGGACGAGCTGAGCTGGACCCGGATACGGCAGTGGGTCCGTGACCTGCCCAGCGCCGACCGGGACATGCTCGTCGCGGCTCACATCGTGTACCGGAAGCGGCGTCACGCCGTTCGCTCCGCTCTCGGAAGCGACGCAGACCACGATCCCGGTGTGCGAGAGGCGGCCGCGGTGCGCGATGCCGTTTTTCAACGCTGCGTTGGGTGAACCGGGCTTATGTAGTGCGGGAAGGGGTCGTAACCGTGGTGGCCGTATTCAGCGTTGATAGCGTTCGCGCGATGCCGACCCCCGATCAAGCCAGGAACCATCCCACCGCCGTGTTCTATGGCGACTCCATCGTCACTGGCTGGCGCGGTACGACTGCTCCACGGGCCCGTTGGCCGAGCATTATGAGCGACACGCTCGGCTGGCGGGAAGTTGCCTTGGCGATCAACGGAATGGGTTACTACCGTCGCCGCGGCCCGCGGGACGGTCGTGGGGAACTGTCGCCGTCGTCGACGGACACAACCCTTCTGGACGCGGCCATCCGGTTGACGCCCGACGTGGTCGTGGTGTGCCTTGCTGCCAACGATCTTCAGTTCATGGATGAGCATGGCGAAGACATCTACGCGAGTATCCGCCGAGATCTCACCCGCCTCCGCGAGGAGCTACATGGTGCACACGTCGTGGTCACGGCGTACTTTCCTACAAGCGACCTGTCACCGCGTGCTGCACGAATTCACGAATGGATCACGACCACGAGCAGTGACCTGGGTCTCACCTATGTCGAACAGTTCCGCTTGGCAGTGAACGGATCGCCGCAACTTCTGTGCGACGACGGGGTGCATCCCAACGACGCCGGCCATGCAGCCCTGGCAGACGCTATTCTTCCGGTACTGCGCAACCTGCGGATCTGAGCGAGATCTACCCTGTCACGAGACGGACTGCCAGGGAGGACATCCACCGGCTGTCGAATCCCGACGGCCGGCGTGGTGCTGGAGCAAGGCATACCGTCGATACGCAGACGGTCACGGAGGCTGGCGCACCACGTGCGCGCAGTACGCTCGCGGCCACTGTCGCGGAGCTTCGCATCGGCGGGTTAGGGCGTGTCTCCTTAATAGGTGCTGAGGCGCGCGGCAGACTGGCCGGGTGACGTCTTCGCGGTACCGGGCCCTGGCTGATGAGCAGTGGGAGCAGATCGAGCCGATGTTGCCCTCGAACGTCGGTCGGCCGAGGGCGCCCGTTTGGTGACAACCGGCGGGTGGTCGAGGGGATCGTCTACCGCTACCGGACCGGGATCCCGTGGCGTGACTTGCCGCGCGAGGAGTTCGGGCCATGGAAAACGGTGTGCAAGCGGCACCGCCGGTATGCCGGTGACGGGACTTGGGACCGCGTGCTGGCGCGGCTACTTGCGGAGGCCGACGCGGCGGGGAAGATCGTTTGGAACGTGTCGGTGGACGCGACGATCAGCCGTGCCCACCAGCACGGCACCAACACCTCGCGACCGGAGCAGGACACAGGGGGGCGACGTCGAACTACACGCCGACACCGGCCGGGTTCGTCCACAGCCCGCTCGGGGGTGAGCGTGAGCCTGCTGGTCACGGCATCGGTCGCTCGCGCGGCGGGCTGAGCACGAAGATCCACGCGGCGGTCGACGGGCGCGGTCGCCCGCTCGCGGCCGTGGTCACCGGTGGTCAGCGCAACGACGGCGCGGTGCTCGTCGACGTGCTGGCAGATATCCGCGTCCCACGCCTGGGACCAGGACGGCCACGTACACGTCCCGACACCGTGATCGCCGACCGCGCGTACACCAGCGGCAAGGCCCGCCGGATGCTTGCCGGCCGGGGCATCAAGGCGGTGATCCCGCAGAAGAAGGACGAGACCGCCGCCCGCCAGCACAAGGGTTCCGCCGGCGGGCGCCCACCAACGCTGGACGCCGTGACCTACAAGGGCCGCAACGTCGTCGAACGCTGCTTCGCCCTGGCCACCCGCTACGACAAGCTCGCCATCACCTACCGAGCCGCCGTCCTGCTCTCAGCGTGCATCACCTGGACACGCATTTAGGAGACGTGGCTAGCCCGCCATGGCCCGGACGTAGCCGTTGGGTTCACCCGTCAGCGCGGCCTTCGCGGCCCGGCTCTCGGTGTCGACGAGCACCTCGGCCGTGCCCGCCTCCAGTCCGTCGAGCGATGCGCGCACGACGTCTTCCGGCGCGATCTTCGGGATGTCGAATCCGGCGGAAAAGTCCGTGTCGACGGCGCCGAAGTGCAGGCCCTGCACCAGGACGCCAGCCGGAGCGAGCTCCGACCGGAGGCCATTGGACAGGCTCCACGCGGCCGACTTCGTCGCCCCGTAGGCGCCGTTCTGCGGCGGCGAGAACCACGCGATGGCCGAGAGTACGTTGACGACTGCGCCGCGCGATGCGCGGAGCGCGGGCGCGAAGGCGCGGGTGAGCTCCCACGGCCCGAACACGTTCGTGTCGAACAGTCGCCGCGCCGTCTCGAGAGATCCCGTGAGCAGCGACTCAAATGCCACGGCGCCGGCGTTGTTGACCAGGACGGTGGTGTCGCTGGCTACGTCCGCGGCCCTGGTGATCTCACCGCGATCGGTGACCTCCAGGCGCACGACCTCCACGCGCGGGTCGTGGCTCAGCTCGTCATCGATCGACAGCGGATCGCGCACGCCGGCATAGACCCTGCTCGCCCCCCGCGCCAGGAATCCTGAGACGAATGCGCGCCCGATACCTCGGTTCGCGCCGGTCACAAAAGCGGTCTGTCCGCTGAGTCTCATCGAGCATCCTCTCGTCGGCTCGCCTCGTCGTCTGCGAGGCTTCACCGACGGTAGGACCTAACATCCATGTAAGGGGCAAGCCGTTGAAGGGATCGAACATGAGGATCGGAGAGCTCTCCCGCGCCACGGGTGTGAGCATCCGGTCGCTGCGCTACTACGAGGAGCAGCGACTGCTCGCAGCCGACCGCACGCCGACGGGGCAGCGTGTCTACGCCACGGACGCGCCGGACCGGGTGCGGCTGATCCAGTGCCTCTACTCGGCCGGTTTGCCCAGCAGCTCCATCGCGCTGCTGCTGCGCTGCGAATCGACGGGGCGCATCAGCGCCGGCATGATCGATGAGGTACGTGGACAGCAAGAGCGCATCGCGCGCCGGCTCGAGCAGCTGACGGCCGCGGCCGCCAGGATCGACGCTCTCGTCGATACCATGGTGGCGTCCGCCGAGGGACCACCCGTCGACGCCGCTGAGTTGGGAGACACGCCCTAGCTGACATGCTCGGGCGGTGATTCGCTCGTTAGTTTCGTTGGCGGTTGGACCTGCCTATTGGCAATCCGGTGTGCTCAGTGCGGAGGATGCGGTGCACATCTTGGGCGCGCAGCCAGGCAAGTCGGTCGCGGCCGAGGGCGCCGGTGTGGTGGACGTCGACCATGACGTGTGTGGATGTCCATCTGCGCGCTTCGGCGGGCCGGTAGTGCACGCCGTTCTCGTCGTCGACCAGGCGGGCGATCACGGGGATGCGGCCTTGGTTCTGCTTCGGGATGCGGTCTGGCATCTCCTCGTTGTGGTATTGGGCCGACATGACCGCATTATCGAACACAGGTACGGGTGATCGCTAGTCGTGAGCGCGGGCGATGAGGCGGTGTGCGTCGGCGCCGTACACGGCGATGTCGGTGAACTGGTCCCAGAGTCGTAGGTAGATGTCGACTTCGGATTCGTCGGTGATGGTGAGTTCGGCGGCGGCGGTTTCGACTTTGACGAGCTTGCGGTCGTAGATCCACCAGCCGTGGAACGGTGTGATGGGCATGGGTGCGGCCAGCGGGATGATTCCGAACGTGAAGCTGGGGACGCCGACGGCGCCGGCGAGGCGGTCGAGCTGGCCGGCCATCGCTTCCGGCGGGGCGAGCTGGATATGTAGGGCGCTTTCGAGCACCAAGAAGTGGAACTCGCGGCCGGGCTCGTACAGGATCTGTTGGCGGCGCATCCGCGCCGCGACACCCTCGTCGACGTCGACGGGTGAGTTGTATACGTCGGCGACCCGGGTGAACATGGCACGGGCGTAGTCGGCGGTCTGCAGCAGGCCGGGGATGCACCCAGTTTCGAGGTTGAGCACCTGCCGGGAGTTGTCCTCGAGAGTGCCCCAGGCTTCCTGCCGGGCGCGGTTGCCGGCGGCGAGCTGGCGTTTCCAGGCGGCGTAGTGTGACTCGAGGGTGCGTAGCCGCTGGTGCAGTTCGTCGGCCGCCGTGGGTTGGCCGACGCCGCGGGCCCAGGTGGTGAGGTCGTCGCGGGTGGGTGTCTGCTTGCCGAGTTCGAGCTTGGACACCTTCGACGCCGGCCAGGCGAGCACATGCGCGAGGTCGCGTCCGGTCAGACCTGCCTCGGTGCGCAGCTCGCGCAGCCGTGCACCGAGGGCGTGTCGTGCGGTCTGGAAGTTGGTCACCGGGCGGCGGCGCTGATCCTCTGCTGGTAGGTGTCGAACGTCTCGGCGTAGTGCCAGGCGGCGTCGCGCCAGTAGTTGTGCGTGACGACTTCGGTCGGGGTGTCGTCGAGGGTGACGCCGAGGAATCGGTCGCCGTCGTCGTCGAACTCGAGCTTCGCGAGGATGCGGGAGTCGAACAGCCAGTAGTCGTAGCCGGGTAGCCCGAGCTGGGCCGCGGTGTGCCGGTGTAGGTAACGGATGTCCTCGCCGGCGGCCTGGTTGTGCGGGTTCAGCCACATCTCGAACCGCAGGTAGTCCGACGGCGGGTCGTCGACGACGCGGACTCGCTCGACCCGTTTGCCCTGCCCGGTCTGCTCGACCATCAGGTCCAACCACGGCTGGAACCACGGCAGGTCCGGTTCCTCGCCGGCGAGGAAGCGCGGCAGCGTGTCGTCGGCCTCGGTGTCGTAGGCCCGGCGGACCTCGAGCCGGTACGCGGTGTGGGCGAACTCGCGGAACAGGTCGGTGAACGCGTCGCCGGTGATCAGTCCGGCCAACGGTCAGGCTTTCGGGTCGAAGCCGGCCAGCAGTTCCCGCGGCACAACCACCGCGGTCTCGCCGTCGAGGACGTCACGCAGCTGATCCAGCGCTTCGGCGTCGGTGAGCGCGGAACCCTGCACGACGATGCGTCCGTCGTCGGTCTCGTACAGCGTCGGGCACGAGCCGCCAGGGCTGGTGGAGTAGAGGAACCGGAGCTTCATGGTCGCCACCTTCCGGGGTAGTTGGGCGTGTCCCTGACGGTACGGAGCAACCGAACGCCCGTACAGACCCAGCATGCGAAATCTCGAGAAATCGCGACCAGATTTCGCCGTCCGCGTGTCTAGCGTGCAGGTCACAGGCACACCCGCCAACCCTCCGTTTCCCGGCGGCAGAGGACCGACACCATGCGACTGGCCACGACCCGACACCAGCACTGCGAACACTGCGGCCGCGTCACGGTGCACGACGTCACCGTCTACTACGACGACCCGATCAGCTCCGAAGAGATCGTGTACTGCACCGCATGCGGCGAGTAGACCCACGCGAGTCACTGATCACACTGTCCGACCGCGGCGCGACGCACCCACCGCGAGTGTCGGCGTACCGTCTCACCTCTTCGGTGCGGTGGTGACGATGCCGCAGGTCTCGCAGACGAGGATGGTCTTGCCGGGCACGTGGGTGCCGTCGTCGCGGCGTAGTTCCTCGTGCGGTGTGCGGCGCTGGCAGCTCAGGCAGATCTGGCGGGTGAGGATCTTTGTGCTCACTGGTGGTCACCGCCTCGGCGGGTGACGCGGTGGCAGCGGCCGTGATGTGGCTGGCGGCCGGGGGTGTCGGGGTCGAATCCGTGGTTGATGGCGAGCACGAACGCGGCGGGTTCGACCTGGCGGCAGTCGGGGTCCGGGCACCGGTACCCGAGTCGGGGTGTGATGTTCGGCAGCGGTGAGGACCATTCGACTCGGTCGAACCGGGCCCGCCACGCGGCCGCCTCGTGGAGGATGCGCTGGTCGCGCTGCTCGGCGGCGAGGACGTCGCCGAACAGGTCCAACTGTGTGGCAGCGCCAGTGCCGCGGCGCGGGAGCGGGGCGCGGTCGACCCTGCAGTGACCGCCCGGCGTCGGCTGGTGCTGGTGCGTAGGCTGCTCGGTGGGCATCGCAGGTACCTCCGGGTAAAGGGGTCGTTTGCTGGTGTCCGGGCGCCGGCGGTGTTGCTGCACCGTCGGCGCCGTCCAGGTTCGGTGGGTCTCACTGACTGGGTGGCGCACCGGCGCGCACATTCGTCGTGACCACCGCACGGGGAAGGTTCCGGAGGCGGAATAATCACGAGGGATGGACTGGATCGGGGTATCCGAAGCGGCCCGGGTGTTGGGCGTGTCCGAGACCCGGGTGCGCAAGCTGCTGCGGCAGGGGGCACTGCGGGGTCGGCGGGTCTCTGGGGTGTGGCTGCTCGACCCGGCGTCGGTGGAACAGCGGCGCCGCGAGGCGCCAACGGTGGGGCAGACGGTGACGCCCGCGCATGCATGGGCGGTGCTCGCCGCGGCCACGCTGCTGGACCGGCAGGAACAGTCCGGGTTGTCGGGGCTGCTGGCGGCGGTGCCGGTGGCTGGGTCGGCGCGGCAGCGGCTGCGGGAGAACTTGTCCTCGGCGCCGGATGCGGACGGGTGGTCGCGGTGGCTGGCTGGTCGTGCTGTGCGCAGGAGTTACGTCCTGGACCGTGCCGGAACGTACCGGCTTGCCGATGACGGCCGCGTCAGCCTGGGCGGCCCCCGCGGCCTGGCTCGCGCGGGGGAGATGACGTCGCCGGTGGGTGACGCGATCGACGTGTACGTGCCCGAAGGCTCTGTCGACGCGGTCGTGGCCGCGCATGGCCTGAGCGAGGATGCGGTGGGGAATCTGGCTCTGCGGGTGGTGTCCGCGTCGGTGCCGGCCGCGCTGGCGCCGATCCCGGGCCGTCCCGCGCCGGCGGCGGCATGCCTGGTGGACCTGCTCGACCGGCCCGACACGGGAGACGCCGACAGTGCGACGGACCGGTTGGGGCAGATTCTCGAGCGGGTTCGGCGGCTCACCGGGCGAGGGGCGTAGCTCGAGGTGTGTGCGCGGGGGTGGTCCACCACGTCTGTGACCGACACGGGCGTGAGGGGAGACGTGGTGGCTGATGCCGCGGCGCAAGCAGAAACAGGAGATCGACGGGCAGCTGAGTCTGGAGTCGTTGTGGGCAGGGACGGAGAGTGAGCGTGATGAACAGGTACGCGCAGATGGCGCAGAAGCACTGGCAACAGGCGGCCCCGGATCGGGTAGCAGCGCTGGAGGACCCGACGGAGTTCTTTTCGACCTTGGGCGAGCAGGTCGAGACCCGGATCCAGCAGCTGCAGGACCATCTGGCGGGCCCGGACCCGGCCGGGGAGGAGTACCTGGCGAAGGTGGGCCGGCTGAACATGGCCAGGCTGCAGGCCGAGGAAGTGGCGCTGGCCGAGCTGGTGTGGCTGACCGACCCGGCGACCGGGTCGACGGTGGAGGACCCGGAAGACCTGGACGAGCTCGGGGACCCGGACGAGCCGAGCGAGATGGATCGGTTCCTGTGGAGGATCCACTCGGACAACGGGACCGCCGAGGACGAGACAGCGAACGATCCGGGCCGGTAGACGCGCCGGCACGGTTCCGCCCGGCCCACCAGGACGACCTCGCCCCATCCGGCGCGAAAGCGCGCGTGCGAGCGAACGTCGACGCGATCGCGCTACTCGACACGCTGGACCGCGAGAACCGGGCCGCCACCGCCAGTGAGCAGGCGGCGTTGGCGCGCTGGTCCGGCTGGGGCGCCGTGCCGCAACTGTTCGACGAACACAACACCGACTGGCGCACCGAACGCGAACACCTGCACCAGCTGCTCGGCGAGGACGCGTACACCGCGGCACGCAGGACGACCATCAACGCGCACTACACCGACCCCGACTACGCGCGGGCGATGTGGGACCTGCTCACCGCGCTGGGCTTCGACGGTGGGCGGGTGTGGGAACCGGGCTGTGGGGCGGGCACGTTCGTCGGCCTCGCTCCGGACACGGCCGAGATGGTCGGGGTGGAGCTGGACCCGACGTCCGCGCGGGTCGCGGCCGCGCTGTATCCGGACGCGACGGTGGCCGCGGAGTCGTTCGCCGACACCCGCTACCCGGCCGGGCATTTCGACGCGACCATCGGCAACGTGCCGTTCGCGAACGTGCGCCTGCACGATCCGCGGCACAACCCGGGCGGGCACGCGCTGCACAACCACGCCATCCTCAAGTCTCTCGGGCTGACCCGCCCGGGCGGGCTGGTGGCGGTGCTGACGTCGCATTTCACGCTGGACGCGCAGAACCCGGCCGCCCGCAGGGAGATGAACGCGCTCGCTGACCTCCTCGGCGCGGTGCGGTTGCCGTCCGGGGCGCACCGGCGCGCGGCCGGCACCGAGGTCGTGACGGACCTGCTGGTGTTCCGGCGCCGCGACGACGACACGCCACCACGGTCGACGTTGTTCGAGACCGTCGCCGCCCGTGAGGTCGACGGCGAGGTGGTGCGGGTGAACTCGTACTTCGACCACCACCCGGGCCGGATCTTGGGTGAGCTCGGCGTCGGGCACGGCATGCACGGCGAGCAGACCCTGCACGTCACCGCCGACCTCGGTCAGCTGCCGGGCCGGCTCACCACGGCACTGGCCGACGTCGCGGACGCCGCGCGCCGTGACGGGCTCACCATGACCCCACGCCGCGACGACACCCGTGAGGGGTCGCGGCCGGTGGCGTTGGCACCGGACGGGCTGTGGGACGGGCACCTCGTCGCCAACGACGACGGCACCTTCAGCGTCGTCACCGACGGGGTGCTGGCCGAGCAGCACGTGCCGCGCACCCAACGTGCCGAACTGACCGCTCTGTTGGGACTGCGGGACGCCGCGCGGGCACTGTTGACGGCCGAGGCCGCCGACCGTGAGGACACGCCCGAGATCGAGACCCAGCGGGCCGATCTCGCGTCGCGGTACAGGGCGTATGTGGCGCGGTTCGGGCCGATCAACCGGTTCACGACCCGCCCGACCGGCCGCACCGACCCCGAGACGGGCGAGCTGAAGATGGCGCGGGTGGCGCCGCCGGTGATGCGTATCTTCCGCACCGACCCGTTCGCGGCGCTGGTGAAGGGCCTGGAGCACTTCGACGAGGCCACCCAGACGGCGACCCCGGCCACGATGATGTCCCAGCGGGTGGTGGCGCCGCGGGCCCCGGTGCTGGGGGCGGACACCCCGGGCGAGGCGCTGCAGGTCGTGCTGGACACGGCCGGGCGGGTCGAACTCGCCGAGGTCGCGCGGCTGCTCGGCACCAGCGAGCCCGACGCACGGACGCAGTTGGGGGAACTCGTCTACGACGACCCGCACACCAAGGACCTGCGTACGGCGGAGGAGTACCTGTCCGGCAACGTCCGGGCAAAGCTCGCCACCGCCGAGCAGGCCGCTGAGACCGACCCGGACCGCTACGCGGTGAACGTGGCCGCATTGCGGCGGGTGGTGCCGGCCGATCTCGGGCCGGGGGATATTGAGGCGCGTTTGGGGGCGGCGTGGATCGATGCGGCCACCCATGAGCGGTTCCTGGCCGAGCTGCTCGACGACGACACGATCCAGGTGGAGCATCCCGGCGGGGCGGTGTGGGAGGTCCGCGGGAACAAGCACTCGGTCGCCGCGTCCAGCGAGTGGGGCACCGAACGGATGCCCGCACCGGCGATCGTGAAAGCGGTGCTGGAGCAGCGCCCGGTCCAGGTGACCGACGAGACCGAGGACGGCAAACGGGTCCTGAACCCGGTGGAGACCGCGGCCGCGCAGGAGAAGGCTGGCCTGATCCAGGAACGCTTCGCCGAATGGGTGTGGCAGGACCCCGACCGGGCCGCGGAGTTGCAGCGCGAGTACAACGACCGGTTCAACGCGATCGTGCTGCGCGACTACACCACCGCGGGGCAGCACCTCACGTTGCCGGGACTGGCGGAGACCTTCGAAGCGCGGGAGCATCAGCGCACCGCGGTCGCCAGGATGCTCGCCGAGCCCGCCGTGGGCCTGTTTCATGAGGTCGGTGCGGGCAAGACCGCGGAGATGGTCATCGGGGCGATGGAGCTGCGCCGGTTGGGCATGGTCACGAAGCCAGCCGTGGTGGTGCCGAATCACATGCTCGAGCAGTTCACCCGCGAGTGGCTGCAGCTGTACCCGACCGCGCGGGTGCTGGCCGCCTCCAGCGAGGACCTGCGCGGTGAGCAGCGGCGCGTGTTCGTGGCCCGCTGCGCCACGAACGACTGGGACGCGGTCGTGATGACGCGTGGCGCGTTCGAACGCATCCCCGTCTCGGCGGATGTGGAGGCGGCGTATCAGGACCGGGAGATGGCCACGTTGCGGGCGATGCTGGACAACTCCCGCGCCGGCCATGGACTGAGTGTGAAACGGCTCGAGAAGAAGATCCTCGCGGCGGAGGAACAGCTCAAGGAACGCCTCGCCGGGCCCCGGGATCCGGGGATCAGCTTCGAGCAGACCGGCATCGACTACCTCGTCGTCGACGAGCTGCACGACTACAAGAACCTGCGCACGGTGTCGAACATCCGCGACGCCGCCATCGACGGCAGCCGCCGCGCCAGCGACCTGCACATGAAAACCGAATACCTCCGTTCCCGGCACGGCGAGCGCGTCATCACCGGCGCCACGGCCACCCCGATCGCCAACTCCGTGACCGAGGCGCACGTGATGCAGCGCTACCTGCGCCCCGACCTGCTGGAAGACGCGGGTGTGGGCGAGTTCGACGCGTGGGCGGCGACGTTCGGGCAGACCGTCACCGAGATCGAGATGGCCCCGGCCGGCGGGTACCGGCTGCAGACCCGGTTCGCGAAGTTCCAGAACGTGCCCGAGATGCTCACCGTGTGGCACGTGTTCGCCGACGTGAAAACCGCCGACGACCTCAACCTGCCCACCCCGGCCCTCGCGCCCCGCGACGCCGATGGTGAACGGGCCCCGGTCACCGTCGTCGTGCCCGCCGCTGGCGAGCTCACCGCCTACGTGAACCAGCTCGGCGAGCGCGCGGAGAAGGTGAAGTCCCGCGCGGTGGACAGCAGTGTCGACAACATGCTGATGATCAGCACCGATGGGCGCAAGGCCGCACTGGACATGCGGCTGGTCACCACCGAGCACCCTGACGCCGAGGCGACGAAACTCGACACCGTCGCCGACACCGTCGCCCGCATCTGGAAGACGCACCGCGAGGACACGTTCCTGATTCCCGGCACCGACCAGGTGTCGCAGACACGTGGGGCGTTGCAGATCGTGTTCTGCGACCTCGCCACCCCATCAGACGAGTGGAACGCCTACGACGAGCTCCGCGACCAGCTCGCCCGTCGTGGGATGCCGCGCGAGCAGGTGCGGTTCATGCACGAGGCGGGCAACGACACCGAGAAGGCGCGCCTGTTCGCCGCCGCCCGCGCCGGGCAGGTGTCCGTGCTCGTCGGGTCAACGGCGAAGATGGGCGTGGGCACCAACGTGCAGAACCGCGCCGTCGCGCTGCACCACCTCGACTGCCCCTGGCGGCCCGCCGACATCGCACAACGCGAGGGGCGCATCCTGCGCCAAGGCAACCAGAACCCCGAAGTGCAGATCTATCGGTATGTCACCGAGGGCAGCTTCGACGGGTACCTGTGGCAGACCGTGGAACGCAAAGCGCGCTTCATCGCGCAGATCATGCGTGGGCGCCTCGACGTGCGCTCCATCGACGACGTCGGCGACAACGCACTGTCGTTCGCCGAAGTCAAAGCCCTCGCCGCCGGTGACCCGCTGGTGCTCGACCGCGCCAACGCGTCGGCCGAGGTGAACCGGCTGCAACGGCTGCAGCGTGCACACCACCGCCAGCTGGACCACCTGCGCCAACGCCGCGACACCGCCACCGGCCTCATCGAACAGTGCGACCGCGACCGGCCACTGCTCGAAGCGGCGATCGCGCGCACCACCAACACCACCGGTGAGGCGTTCGCGATGACCGTCGACGGTGCCCGGTTCACCAAGCGGCCCGACGCGGCGGCCGCGATCGCGGACTGGGCCCTGCGAGTCCTACCGGAAAACGCGCGCTCGCCAGTGGAGCTCGGCGAGATCGGGTCGCTGGCCGGACACACCGTCGAGGCGACATACCTGCCCCAGCCCGGCCTCGGCCAGGACGCACACGTGGAACTGCGGCTGCGCGACGTCCCCGCGTCCGCGGCGACCGTGTCCGTGGACAGCATCTGCGACCCGGACACCCACGGCGTCGTGCGGGTGCTGGAAAACCGCGTCGCCGCCATCGGTGCCGAGCTGGGCAAGCTCGACCAGCAGCGCGCGTCCGCCGTCGGCGAGCGCGACACCGCCGAGGCCGGACTCGACGCGCCGTTCAAACACGAGACCGCCCTCACCGAAGCCCGCGCCACCCTCGACCGCATCGATGCCGAAATGGCCGAACACACCACCCCGGCAGACGACGGCAGACCCGCCGACCAGAACGAGACCCCCGACACGCAGCCGCCGGGCGGTGACCTGGTCAATGCGGCAATCCACGACGCGCTCGGGCTCGCGGGAATGACTCCGCCGCGCCCGGCGCACACCGGGCAGGGACAGATGCGCCCGCCCGGGCACGGCATCGGCCTCTGACACCTCGGGTGTGCGCGGGGGTGGGCCGCCCCGTGAGTGACCGACGTAATCGAGGTGGGAGGAGACCACCCATGAGTAACGCGTTCCCGGCCACCACGCCCGGGCGGATCGCCACCGACCCGCAATACACCGGCGGCGCCAACCCCAGGTTGACGTTCCGGCTGGCCGTCGACGACCGCTCCCAGGGCCAGGACGGTGAATGGGCCACCAGGCAGACGGTGTTCCACGACGTCGTCGCGTTCGGCCGCTCGGCCAAGACGTTCGCCGACCTGTACCGCAAGGGCGACCCCGTGGTGATCTCAGGGGAGGTCCGGTTCAACAACTACACCACCCAGGCCGGGGAGAACCGTACCGGAACCCAGATCGTCGCCCGCGTCGTCGCGCCGGACCCGCGCCTGTGTCAGGTCAGCATTGACCGTACCCGCCAGGCCGAACGTGGCGCCGGCGCCGACGGCCCGGCCCCGTCGGCGCCCCAGACGACGACCCAGTCCGGCGCGGCGGCAGAGGCGGTCGACGTGCAGGTCGATGTTCCACCGCCTCCGGTGCCGGCCCCGCCGCCAGTCCCGACTCCGCCGACTGCGGCCGAGGCTGCGGCGCGGCCGCGGTGGCCGCAGCAGCCGACCGGCACGGCGACCGGCGGCGTCGGGGTCTGAGGCAGCACCCATCAACCCCGGGATGCCCTGGTGCCCGCCACGACCGCGGGCACCAGGGCCACGCACGTCCGGGCCACCAACCCAATGGGAGGGCATGACGATGACCGACAACGACCACATCCCGAGCGGCGACGAGCACGGCCACGACAGCGACTCGGGTGAGCTGACGCCGGAGCAGCTGGATGCGCTGATGCAGGACACCCTGGGCGCGGCGATCCCACGCCCGGTGCGCTGGGCCGAACTCGACCCTGCCGACGAGGCCACCGAGCTGGTCACGCTCGCGACCTGGGTGTCCTGGCTCGGCGCCCGCTATGGGCTGGACAGCCGGGAGCTGCCGCCGGACTGGTGGCGCCACGGCGCCCTCGTCGAGGAACTGTCCGCGCTCAAAGGTGCGTGGGATGTCGCCTACGACCAGACCCAGGCCGCCTCCGCCGCCGCGGACTGGCACATGACCTTCTACAACACCCGCATCCGCCTGCGCGAGTGGACGTCCCGCCTCGGCGGAAGCCCGGGGAACCGCACCGGCACCGACCTGCAGCGCTGGCTCGCCGACCCCGACGCCTCCGGCTGGACCAGCGAGTTCCGGACCTACTTGTCCACGCTGACCGGTCCCGAGCAGCCCTCAAGTCCCGGGAGGTGACCTGTCATGGTCATGGTCGACGAGGCCCTGTCGTTCGCCGCGGCCGGTATCGCGGTGTTCCCGTGCGCGGCCGGCGGCAAGCAGCCGCTGACCGAGCACGGCTACACCGCCGCTACCACAGACCCCGGACAGATCCAGGACTGGTGGCGCCGGTGGCCGGACGCCAACCTGGCCATGCCCACCGGCGCGCCGCTGTGGGATGTCCTCGACATCGACATGAAGAACGGCGAATCCGGCTACCCCGCCCTACGTGAGCTCGCCCGCGCGGGGCTCACCGACGGGTGGTCGCACGCTGTGCGGACCCCGTCCGGTGGGCTGCACCTGTACTACGCCGGCACGGCTGAGGGTAACCACGCGCTGCACCGACACAAGATCGACTACCGCGGCGCGGGCGGCTACGTCCTCCTGCCCCCATCCCTCGTCACGACGGACCACGGCACACAGCGCTATGACACGATCGATGTGCGCGACCCCGGCCAGGTCCAGCCGTTCGACTGGACCACCGCACGCGACCTGCTCCAACCACCCGCCCCCACGCCGCCCCCGGACGTCGGCACGGCGGGCGGTGGGCACGCGCCGGCCGAGCCGCGGATGACCCACCTGGTCAACCACGTCCGCAACACCCAGCCCGGCAACCGCAACAACGCGCTCTACTGGGCCGCCAACCGCGCCCTCGACAACGGCTCCACCGACCTCACCCCGCTCGTCGCGGCCGCCATCGAGGCCGGGCTCGAGCACCACGCCGCGCACCGCACCGTGGCCTCCGCGCAGCGGCAGCGCGCCAGCCACCCGCAGCACCACAGCGGCGGCCCGGCCGGTCGCCGCGCGTCAATGCAGGCGGCACAGCAGCACGCAGCGCCGGGGCTATCCATCTGACTGACGCGCGTACCGAGGCCTGGCCGAGGTCTTCCCGTCCTCCTTGTTCCTTGAGCACGTGCAGAGGCATCACCAACCTGGGCCGCGCGGACCTTGTCGGGCGGCCCAGGTGGGGAAGCCCAAGGGTTTCCAGGAAGTTCGCTCCGCACGACAAGCCGTGTCCGAGATCGGCGTACAGTCCGCCCGAGGGTGCCTGGATGCTGGGCCTCCCCGCGATCGCCGCCTTGGGTGCATCGCTGGCGACCTGGATCGGAGGATCGATAAGTCCGAGCAGCGGGAACACCTCGCCGTCACGGCGCAGCGGGCGCAAGCCGTCGGAGTATGAGTGCCCCGTGTCGACGGCTAGAGGGAGGATCGTCTTCTCGTCACCGCCGAGCATCAGCTGGTAGTGCGAGCCCGACTCGGTCGAGACCGCCCAAGAGCCGCCCTCGTCGAGGTCGAGCCTGTCGCGCCGCTCGGGTCCGGCCATGGCGGTGCTCCACTCCTCCACGACCAGCGTAGGCCGAACCCCTCGCAGACTCGGCCTGCGTGCGTTTCGAAGTCACAGAACTCCGCAGCGGCATCCGAGGGATGTCCGGTCGGATGGGGCAATCGGTCGCTCGAGGAGCAGATGCGGTCGTCGTCCCAGCTGATGGTGCTGACCAATGGGCCAGGTCACGAAATGTGTTGTGCGTACTTGAGCTCGACATGATCGATCGCGAACGAGGTCGAGGGTGATCCGCGCGCTCGCCGTCTGGCGCGAACGGATGACGATGAGCATGAAGCAGACCAGGACCGTGCTGTGCATCGCCTTCGTGACCATCCTGGCTTCGAGCAGCACGACGTGGGACGGCCCGACGATGGCTAGACCAGAGCCTGCGGCCGCGGCCGCCACGCGGTCAGGATCGACCGGACCCTGCCCCTGGCCGACGCAGCGACCGCCTTGTCACTTCATGATCGGCCACTTGTCGGGCAAGATCCTGGCGCGCCCTGTTGCTTGGTCCGCGACACGATTGACCAACACCGTCCTGCCCGTGCAGATATGCCAGGATCATGAGATGACCGACCTGCTACACGAAGCCTGCTCCCAACTGGACGTTGCGCCCGCGCGCGCCCTTGTGCAGGGCGGGCAGAAGCAGGTGCATGTCGTGACACACCTCGACGGCAACGAGAGCGTCCTCAAGCTTATCGACCTCGGTTTGGCCGCAGACCCGGCGGCGCTCGAGCGCGCTCGGCGCGAGGTCGACCTGCTCAAGAGCATCGACCACCCCAACGTGGTCGCTGTCAGCTCGGACCTCCAGCTGCTCGGCGACCCGCCCGTCGCGGTCTTCTGGCTCGAGGAATTCCTCGACGGCACCGACCTGCGCTATGGCGGATCGGGGTGGCCTTGGGAGCACCTGCTCGCGCTGGGAGGGGACGTGGCGGCCGGACTCGGCGCGCTGCACAAGAAGAAAGTCATCCACCGCGACCTCAGCCCTGGGAATGTCCAGCGGCTCGCGTCCGGGAAGTTCGTGGTGACGGACCCCGGTTTCGCAAAGCACACCCTCCGGAGTGGGCTGACCGTCGGCGGCCAACCGGGCACCCGCGGCTTTATGACGCCGGAGCACCTCCAGGCGTACTCCGGCTCACCCACGGCCGCGTCCGACGTCTTCGGTTGCTGCGCGCTGGTCTACCTGGCGGCCACCGGCCATCCGCCCGTTCCCTACAAGGGTGATGACTTCGAGTACCTCCGGCGCCTCCGGACCGCGGAGCACATACCTCTGCGGGATGCACGCCCGGACGTGCCCGACGGTCTGGTCGCGGTCGTGGAGCGGGGGCTTCACCCCCAGCCCGCACGACGGTACCGCAACGGCGACGCACTGCAGCGCGCGTTCGAGGAGGCGTGATGGGAGTCTTCCTTGGCGACACGGCCCGGAACACGCTAGTCAAGTGGGCCACGAGCGCGATACGAGGCAGGTACGCGACCGGCGCGTACCTGTCGCCCTTCACCTCCCCGCGCCTAGCCAACGGTTTCAAGCGCTCGGCGCAGGACACGTCCGAACAGATCCGAGCAGCGGGCGGCGAGTTCTGGTTCGACCCCATGACCTACGCCCTGAGCATGCCCCGCGCCGGTGACTTCCGGCACTACGACACATGGAGCCTCTGGAGCGGCGCACGTGGCGACGTGTCTTCACGAGCGGCCATGCGCGACCACATCGACCGCGTATACGCGAGTCAGCGAGAGCTCTCCAGCCCGCTCCTCGCCTCGTCCCTGCTGGTGTCCTACCCCGACACGCCCGCGAGCCAGCGCGCGCTCGAATTCAGCCAGGAAGCCATGGACGTCGGGCCCGCTGCGTGGATCACCGTTGCAGGGGACCAGCAGTTCTGGGGTGCCGGCGCAGAGTTAGATGCCCACATCGGTGCGCTGGACCAGCTGGAGCCGGCTGGCTGGCTGCTCGTCGTGACACGGTCGGACAACTCGATGCCGCCCGGCGCGACTACCGAAGAGGTGTACGGCCTGATGCGCACGACTTTCGCGCTCAGCCAGGACCGCCCCGTGCGCATCGCCTTCGGCGACATCGCCGCGCTGCCGGCCATCGCCGCCGGAGCGGAAGCGATCGGGACCGGGTGGGACATCCGCCAGCGCATCTGCGCCTACCAGGACTTCGAGGAGCGCGAAGGCGACCAGAACGGCGGCGGCTGGTACCAGCGCCCGACGCTCGGCGGACTCATGGGCGGGCTCTCCAATCGCGAGTATTCCGTGCTGTCCTCGGAGGAGCCCGCGCTGGCCTCACGCCTGACCCCCGGCACCATCGGCCCCAAGCCGGAGCAAGCGTTCCAGCACCACGCGTCGATCCTGACCGCCATCGTCGACGAGCTGAACGGCTTGACCGGCCGCGATCGAATCGCCGCATTGCGACGCCGCTACACGGATGCCCGTCCCGAGTGGCAGCAGGTCAAACGGACCACCGGCGCGCCGATCGGCCCCGACCGCTGGATCAAGCCGTTCCTCGACGGACTCGAGCTCTTCGCCGCGTCAGAGGGCTGGAGCTGAGGACACCGTGGCGGCGTACAAGTGCTCGAAGCCCCAGAGACGCTTCGCCGGCGCGGGACGCCTCGCGCGCGGCCTGACGATCCATCCCGACGATGAATACAAGCCCGCCCCGTCGTGAGCGACTCGCTCAGCGGCGCGTCGCTCCGCCACCGGGCCTACATCCCCTAGGAGCACGACGTAGTTGTCGGCCCAGGAGCGGTACGCGCGGCCCTGCAGAACCGCCTTCTGCCAGTCCTTCACCTTCGCCTCCAGGGCGAACGCTGATCCTCGTGGCACCAACGCCTGGTTCACCCTGTGCGCGCCGCCGGAGGTCTTCTCGACCGCGCCCGCATTCTCGAGACGGTCTAGCACTGGCTCGAGAGCGGCTGGCGACCACCCGACTCGCCGAGCGATCGTCGTCGACGAAAGCGCCTGTCCCGGGTGCAGCACCGCCAGCACCGAGCAGTCGGCCTCAGCGAGAAGCGGCTGGACGCCCGCAGCACCGCGCGCCTTAAGCCAGTCCCGGCCCCCGGCCAGAGCGATGAAGTCCGGTAGGCCCAAGGGACTGCGCATCTCGGGGATGAGCAGCACCTCTCCAGCGGTGCCAGGGAGCGAAGCCGCGGCTGGTTGAGCGAGGTCGTGCAGGACCAGCTCGGCCTGGGGTTCGAACCTGCGTCCGCCGAGCGACGAAATCGGAGCCACGACTGTCACGCTATGCACGGTCATGGCCTCCCACTTCTTCGAATCAACTACGGCCGAGCGCTCTACGTTCCCGCCCGTGGCAAGCATGCGCATCCCACTCGATCATCCCAACGACGACAGACATCACATGATCCGCCTGCGGGCTTCTGCCCGTCCGTCAAATGTTCTATGAGTGCCGGAACTCCACGGCATTCGGCTTCAGGAACACGCTTCCCGACGCCAGTGAGCATGGGCTCGCGGAGTTCGGCCCGGCCAAGATTCAAGCGTTGGTGCCGCAGTGGTCGCTGGTCCGTGGGTATCCGCTCCTCGTGCATGTGTCGTGGCACCTGGAGCCCGATCTTAGCGACGCGCCACACGAGGACGACCTGGCAATCCGACGGCCCTGATTCATCGGTCACGACCAACCTCCCTCGCCCCCGACCTGTAGACCGCTGCCGTGGCAGGTGACGTGCTTCTCGGCAACGCGCCCCTGGATGGTTTGTGGGCCTTGCTGTGTGCCCGGGCTGTCAGAGGGTCCTGTCGGCGCCTGGCGAGCGCTGGTGCGGCTGTTCGACCGGGCGGCCAGCATCCCCGAACCCGGCCAAGCGCCGCGCCGCGGTAACGGCGTGGGTGGCGTGGCGGTGGTCGTGGCGCTGTGTCCAGCTTGACCCGGGATCGCCCGCCGGGGTGGTGCTGTCGGTGATGTCGTGGCGTTCCCGGTAGGCGGCGACGACCTGGACACACCGTTGCCATTGCGCGGCCGCGGTGTGGTCGGTGGGCTGGGGGCCGAGGTGGCGCAGCCACGGCGCCTGCTCGCTGACGGCGCGTTCGGCGAGCACTCTGGCCCGGTCTTCCAGCAGTGCTTCGCGTTCGGTGAGTGCGCGCTGCATGTCCGGGTCGGTGATGCCGAGCGCGACCGGCACCAGCCCAGCAGCCAGCCGTCGCTGGTGTTGTAGTCCGCCCGGTGTGGATTGCATGGCGTGGTCGGTCCACCGCGCCAGGCGGGCGGCGAGCACCCGCGCGGGGTCCTGCTCCGGGTCGATGGGTTGCGCGGCCGCGAGCTTCGGCAGCGCGGCGTCCGGGTCGAGGCCGTAGGTGTCGGCGCGGCGCACTGCGCCGGAGAACGCGACGAGATGCTCGGAGTTCTCGACGGCCTCCGGGTCGATGCCGCACGAGGCCAGCTGGGTGGTGTGCCGGTCGGCGGCCGCGGCGCGGTGCAGCGTGTCGTACTCCGCCGCGAGCTGCCCGATCGACCGGGCCCGTTCGGCTTCGGCGTGCGCGGTCTCGCCGGCGGACAGTTCCGCGCCTTGGCGCAGCAGCACGGTGGTCAGCACCGACCGGGCCGTCGGCGCGGCGTCGTCGTGCAGGTGCCGCTCGTCCTCGGTGGTGTCGGTGGCGACGTAGGCGTGGTTGGCTTGGCGGGCGCGGGTCATCGCCACGTAGAGGACTTCGCGGGTCATGCTCGGTCCGGTCACGACCGCGTGGGCGGTGTCCACGGTCGCGCCTTGGGCGCGGTGCGCGGTGGTCGCGTAGGCGAGTTCGACGTGCTCGGTCACGTACGCCGCGGGCAGCGTGATGGTGCCCGCGCCGGCGGAGCGGCGGACGGTGAGCGCGCCGTCGCGGTGGACCTGCTGGACGTGCCAGGTGTCGCCGTTCTTCACCCACCCGGAGCCGGCGGTGAGGCGGCGTTGGTTGTTCCTTGTGATCACCCGGTCCCCGGCACCGGCGACGGTGCCGTCGTGCAGCGTGACACTGTGCTCGTCGACGAGCCCGGCGGTGAGGCGGTCGGCGCGGGCGCGCTGGTTCAACTCGGTCACGGTCGCGGTGTCGCCGGCGATGAGCAGTGACACCCGCCCGGCCTGCTCGTCGGCGCTCCAGGCGGTGTAGGCGGCGTCGAGCATGTCCTCGGCCGCGCCGCCGAGCAGCCGCCCATGCGTGCTGTAGGCGTCCAGGGCGGCGGTGTCACCAAGACGCAGCTGCACACTCGCGCGGCGTTCCCACGCCTCGCGGAACCGGCGCACCCCGGTCAGCTCCGGCGCCAGGCCCTCACCACGGTCGCGGACCAGCATCCCGAACGCGCCACCGGCGTCGACGGAGGCGAGCTGGGCCCAGTCACCCACCATGAGCACCTTCGCCCCAGCGGCATGGGCGCGGGTGGCGAGGTCGTCGACGGCGAGCGTGCCCGCCAGCGACGCCTCATCCACGATCACCAGCTGGCCGGGCCGGAACGACCACCGCTGCGCATCCGCCTGCAGCCGTTGAAGCCGGCCGGCGACCGCGTCTCGTGCGTCCGCACCGGCCAAGGTGTCGGGCTGGTCGGCTCCCACCGATGCGGACCAGGCCGCGGCGCGTTCACCGAGATCGCTGGTGCGCGCCAGCTCGGCGAACCACGCGGGATCGCCGGCCTCGAGCCCGCGCAGCACCGTGGTGAGGTGGTCGATCTCGCGCCGGTCCTCGTCGCCCTGGGCGGCGTGGTGCAGCCACTTCGCGGTGGTGTCCGCTTCGATGCCCAGCGACTCGCCGAGCACGTCGGCGGCGGCCGCGGACGGCGCCAGCCCGATGACCGAGGCTTCGCCGTGGTCGAGTTCCCACGCGGTGCGTAGCGCGGCGAGGGTGGTGGTCTTGCCCGCCCCGGCCGGCCCCACGAGGACGTCGACGCTGCGGGCGCTGGAGGTGATGTCACGCACCGCGTCGGCCTGATCATCGGTCAGGAAATGCCCCTCGACCGATGCGGCGGTCACCACGCGCTCGACCGTCTCCGACCCGACCACCGCGCCAGTTCGGGTTCGGGCGGAGGTGAGGAGACGGTCTTCGGCGGCGAGGGCCTCCGCGGACGTGAACAGGCCGGCGTGAGTGCGGGTGAACATCGACGTGCCATCGGCGCGGGTGAACCGCGCCGGCGTCGACGCGGCCACGTCCGGTGTCAGGTCGACCGACATCGCCACTACCCGCTGTGTGATGGTGTCGATCAGGCGTTCGCGTTCCTCGGTGGTGACCATGCGGTGGCGCATCGACGCGCGGGCGGCCGCGGCTCGCACGTTCCACGTCTTCCACGTGGTCCGCTCCGTCGCCAACTCCACGTACGCCGCGCGGGCCAGCTCCTCCAGCTCACCGGCCGCGGCAAGATCGTCCACGCGCAACAGCACCGGCTCCTGCTCGGGGCTGGTGGCGGTCCGGATCGCCCGCTGCACGGGCTCGTCCGGGGTGTTTCCGAGGACGACGGCCGCGCGGTCGCGCCAGTCCTGGGTCATGTCGCTCAGCGTGCGGATCTCTTTCACCGGGCGGGTGGCCAGGGTCGCGATCTGGCGTAGCCGCAGCTTGACGGTGTCGCGTGGGGAGCGGCCGTGCCGGCGGCGGTAGTCGGTGATCAGCCGGTCGGTTTCCTGCTCGATGTCGTTGGCGCGGGTGGAGAACGCCGCGATCAACTCGTCGGAGACGCCATCGATTTCCCAGGCAGTGTTCTTCGTCTTCACCGGTGTCCCGCGTGTCCGCCAACCGGCGCCGACGCGGGCGGTGATGTGATCGGCCAGCAGCGTGTCGTACAGCTCGGACATGGCCACGGTCGCCGGGAACATCGACCCGCGCGAGTCCAGCGTGCGCCACTTCCCGTCCGGGCCCTGCACCCGGTTCGCGATCACCACGTGCGTGTGCAGCTGCGGGTCGCCGGCGCGGGAATCCCAATGGTCGAACGCCGCCGCGAGGACCCCGGCAGTGTCGGCCTGGGCGACACCGTCCGTACCGATGCGCGTCTTCGCGACTTCCCGCTCAAGTGTGGCGATCGTGTCCGTGAGCGCGGCGCGGTGGGCCTCGTAGATCTGCTCCCGCACACCGTGATCAGACAACGCCCACAGGACGCTGACCGACTTCGGCGGGGAGAACGTCACATCGAACCCCGACACCGGCCGCGAGACCTTACGGGCCCGCTCCTCGGCCTCGATCCGCTCCACCATCGCCTCCCGCTCACCGGCCGGCATTTCTTCCGGGAGGGCCTCGACGCGGGCCGCGATCCGTTCCTCGAGTGGTCTTGGCGTTCGGTAGCGGCGGCCGAGTGGTTCGCCGGTGACGGGGTCAGAACCGGTGCGGTAGAGCCGCTCCATCTGCTTCTCGCTCACCTGCGCACCCGCCTCGAGGCCGTGGCCGTCGTTCAGGCCGGCGAGCCCGGACCCGAGCCACCGGCCCGGCGGGTTACCCGCCTCGGTGTAGTACGCCGTGACCGCAGACGCGCCCGGTATCTGCTCACTGTCGGCGACCACCCCCTTGAGCAGGTACCGGTACCCGTCCCCGGCGTGCAGCTCCTTGATCGAGATCACGCGCGCTCACCCACCGAACGTGCGCGGTGAGCGCGCTGGCGGCACCGCTCACCGCAGTACCGCGCGTCCGCTCGCTGCGCGTCGAACTCGACCGCGCACACCGGGCACCGGAACACATGCGCACCCACGTTGGTGCTCACGCGTGCGCGGGCCCGGCGAGCGCGCCATCGACACCGCGGTGAGCAGTACGTGGCATCCGAGCGCCGGCCCGTGAATAGGCGGCGGCAGATCGGGCACCGCCGACGGGCTGCCGCACGCTCGTCGCGAGTCTGGGCTCTGGCCGCCTGTCGGCGGCACGCGCGCGAGCACCACCGTTGCGTTACCGCGGCCGGCACGTAGACGTCGCCGCAGTTCCAGCATCGTTTCGTGGGAAGGTCGTCGGTCGTCACACCCGGTGGGTGCGTACTGCCGCGCACGCTGTCACGGCTATTCGCACGCTTTCCGCTCTTAATGCCAGAGGTGTAAGGCGATCTCGTAACAGCCGCAGGACGGGGTCATCAGACCGACATCGGCGGCGGACAGCCGCGCCGTGCCGTAAAGGCCGCAGGCGGGGTCGTCAGAGCGACAACAGCGGCGGTCGGCCGGCTCCGGCGGTGCAACTGATAGACGGGCCGTCACAGCGACATCGGCGGCCGACGGCCGCACGGCGCCGACGGACTGAGACCTACGTCGGGTGCGTAAGCACCGTCATGACCGAGACCCGCACCCCGCGCGTGCGCGCCGGTGCGCCACCCAGTCAATGAGACCCCGCGCGCACACGCTCAGCGCCGCGCAGCGACACCGGCAGGGAGACGAACACATGAGCACCGAGCCAACGAGCGCAACACCGGGACCGGTGAGCGCGCCCAGCAGCCAGGTCGCGGACCTGAGCGACGCGCCGTCGGTGCGCGCAGAGCGCGACCACCAACCCCCGGCCGCGCGCACCGAGCCGGTGAGCGCTCACGAGCAGCAGGCGTCCTCGCGCGCAACGCTGCGGCGACTGATTACCATGATCGCCGTCGTCGGTGCGGCGCTCGCGATCGGAGCGTTCACGCTCAGCTTCGACGCACTGCGCGAGCTCGCCACCATCTCCGGGCTCAACCCCACCCTCGCGTGGCTGTGGCCACTGATCGTCGACGGGTTCATCCTGATCGCCACCGCAGCAGCCGTCGCACTACGAGACCGTGGCCGCCGCGTCACCTGGTATCCATGGGCCACCCTCATCCTGTTCTCCACCATCAGCGTCGCCGGCAACGCCCTCCACGCCAGCAACCACGCCCACCACACCGCCGTCAGCATCACCATCGCCGCCGCCGTCAGCGCCGTACCCGCCCTCGCACTGCTGCTCGCCAGCCACCTCATGGTCGTCCTACTCAGCACACCGAACCACACCACCGGGCACGAGCCCACGAGGACGAGCCACGAATGCGCAAGTACCTCTGAGCGACCCGCTGAAGGCACCGCCCACGCCGTGGAGCGCCCTTCCAGTGCCGCCACATCGGCAAGTTCGTTGAACGTGACTTCATCGACCACGGCCAAGGAAACCAAGCCGACCCGCGCCACAGTCGATGCCGAGCTGCGAGCGTGGATCCATGGAGAACACGCAGCAGGCCGCACTGTGACCGGTGCCGACGTCGCAGCAAGGCTCAACGTCTCCGCAGCCACGGGACGCCGACGCCTCGCTGCACTCCGCCAGGAGATGCCCGCAGACGCTCCAGACGACTCCAGCCAAGGTTTGAGCCACGGGGAGGCAGGTAGCCATGCACGCGCTGAGCGATCCTGAACAGGCTGGTTACGCGCTCGCGGTCGCCATCGTCACGTTCGGCGGTGCCGGGATCGCAGCGTTCTTCTACGTCTCGCTGACCATCGGCACATCACGAGGCCGCGGACTGGGTCACCTCGCCACCTGGTGGCTACGCGTCACCAGCATCCTGTTCACCATCGCTCTCGGTGCGGTCATCGTCGTGGCCGTATATCGGTCGATCAGGTGAGGGCTCGCAGGTGGCCGCGTCGACGATCTGACCGAGGGGTCATGAGCCAGCGGCAGCAGTCACGGCGCTTTCGACCCTGCGAAACGCGGCGATCCGCGGCGCAGCTCCACGGTCTCGCGCCGCTGCACGACGACCGCAGGGTGCAACGCGACGCCCGGATTCAGCACCTCGGGCAGCAAGGAGTCGCTGGCGGCAACCAGCCGCACCACGCCGTTACAAGCAGGCACACTTGATCTATGGCTAGCCCGTTCATCACTAGCCAGTGCATCATCTGCGGCGTAGGGGCCCGCACGATGGAGCGCTACCCCCGTATCGCCTGCCGGGCCTGCCACCGCCGCGCGGTCAACGCCGCCGGCGAGCGAATCCGGTTCTACACTCCTTATATCGCCGGTGGGTTCGAGGCCCGTCTCGTTGACGAGGCGCAGACGCTCGACGACGAGGTCACCCGGACCAACCTGGTGTACATCGATGGGCAGGCCGTCTTCGCCGACGAAGCCCGGTTCGGCGGCAGCGTGATTCAGCCACTCGAGGATCGCCCGGACCCGGCGCGCAAGCTGCCACCGGAACGCCAACACGAGCTACCGCCGGACTTGCTGCGTGAGCTGCCGTAGGTCACCGCGCCCGGGAGTTGCCTGACATGCCCGAGATGATGACGCGCATGACCGAAACGATCATGTTGGTAGGAGTCCTCGCTGGACTCGCGGTGGTGTGCTGGTTCAGCACAGCCGGCAGTGATTCGCCAGCCCACCGGGGCCAGCGGGTGGCCGGACTGCTGGCGTACCTGGAGCGGCGACGGCCATCGTAGCCGCGACGAAGGTCGGCCCGGCCTCTTACAGCGCGGATTTGGTGGGTGGCATGATGCTGCTCACGACTGCGTCCATCGTCGCCATGACCTACGTCATTGCTGGGGCCAGCGCGTAACCCCGTGACCACGATCCATCGCCGAGCCGACCTCGGCTCGGCACCGTACTGTGTTCACCGGCCAGAGCACCGCCGTCGTGGTCGACCAGGTCGATCTCCACGAAGCCCGGCTCGGCGTCGTCCCCACTCCGCCCAGGTCCGCACCGTGATCTGATCCTTCAGCAGCGATCTGGGCTCGGTGCGCGAACGGCCCTGCACGTCATCGCCGCGCGGTGCTCGGCGCGCTTGCGATCGATCGTGGCCGCGCTCACCCAACACAACAGCTCGGCCTGCGCGTCGGTCAGGTCCAACTCGCCGTCGCGGCGCAGCGTCGGCGCCAGACACTTACCCGCCGGCGCCCGCAGAACCGCCCAACACCTCACCAGCATTCCAGATGAGGCAACGTATCGACCCGCGGACCATCCTGAGATGAGTCAACGCGTGCCGTGTTCGTGCGGCAGATCCACCGATATGCTTCGACCAGCTGGCGGTCGCAGCCCCACACGTGGCCCCGACCTCCTTTGACGAGCGCAACAGACAAGAATGTGATGGTGAGTTCAACCGACATGGTTGACCCGACGACCCTCAACACAGCTCAGCCCGACATGGAGGCTGAGGCACAGGTCCACCACCTCGACGAGGGGTACCTCGTCGACTTCCTCACGGACAAGCCGATCAAGGACACCCCGAAGGAGCAGGTCCGGCAGCGGATCATGCGGGTGCTCTTCCACGAGTACCAGTTCGCTCCGGAGGACATGCAGCTCGACTTCCCGGTGAAGGTCCAAACCGAGAAGGGGATGCGGACGAAGAAGGTCGACATCGCGATTTTCGCGCCGGGCAGCGGGCACACCGAGGACAACCTGCGCCGCGTGGTGGTCTGCAACAAGGAGCCCAACCGCAGCAAGAACGTCGTCAAGCTGCGCACTCATGACCAGATGAAGTCGGAGATGGCTCTCCTGCAGGATCTTCTTGGCGCTGAGGACTACCCCGCGCGATCTTGGGGCCTGTGGACCGACAACGTCAACTTCTTCTTCATCGAGAAGGAGACCACACGCTGGGGTGCGGACTTTCACGAGCGCTCCGATTGGCCGATGGCCGACGGTACCGTCGGCAGCGGCCAGGTTGTCTCCGCCCAGCAGCTTCGCCGCGCCGAGCCGGAGATGCTCAAGATCACGTTCCGGCGCTGCCACAACTATGTCCACGGTAACGAGGGCATGCCGAAGGACGCCGCCTTCTGGCAGTTCCTCTACCTGCTCTTCGCGAAGATGTACGACGAACGGGCCGTCCGCAAGGGCAGCTCACGCCGCTTCTACGCTTCGATGTCCGAGCCCTATAGCGACGAGGGGCGCACCGCGATCCGCGAGCGGATCGAGGACCTCTTCGAGGACGTCAAGAAGCAGTACGCCGAATCCGGTCTCTTCAAGGCCAACGACGAGATCACCCTCTCCGACAGGGCACTCGCCTTCATCGTCAGCGAGCTGGCCCCCTACGACCTTGGTCTGACCGACATCGACGCCAAGGGGCTGGCCTACCAGGAGCTGGTCGGCACCAACCTTCGGGGTGACCGTGGTCAGTACTTCACCCCGCGCGGCGCGGTAAAGCTGATGATCGACATCCTTGACCCGCAGGAGGACGAGACGGTCCTCGACCCGACCTGTGGCACCGGCGGCTTCCTCCACGCCACCCTCACTCACCTGCATCAGAAGATGAAGCGTGAGTGGGACACCGAGGGCATCCCGGACTCACCCGAGGAGGCTGAGCGCTACCGCGACCGCCTTCGCAAGTACGCCGAGGAGCATCTTTTCGGCGCCGACTTCGACCCGTTCCTCGTGCGCGCCACCTCAATGAACATCATGACCCTCGCCGAAATCCCAGGCAATGTCTTCCACATGGACTCCCTCGCCTTCCCGAAGGGACACCTGGGCGGCGTCGCCGAGGCGAACAAGCGGATCCCGCTCGCAAAGGACGGGCGCAGCGGCGTCGTGGACGTGCTCGTCACCAACCCACCGTTCGGTGCTGACATCCCGATCAGCGACGAGTCGGTGCTTGGCGCCTTCCGCGAGGGCGTCGCCAAATCGTGGTCGCGGGATAAGAAGACGGGGGAGCTCCAGGTTAACCCGAACCTGCCCGGCTCGATGGCACCAGAGCAGCTCTTCGTCCAGCGGGCCATCGAGTGGATCAAGCCCGGTGGCCGGCTTGGCATCGTCCTGCCCAACGGTATCCTCTCCAACCCCGGTCCGGCCGATGAGGGCCTCCGCCAGTACATCCTGCAGGAGTGCTGGGTGCTTGCCAGCGTCGAGCTGCCCGTGGAGACCTTCATCGTCGACGCCAACGTCAACATCCTCACGACCCTGCTCTTCCTCAAGCGCAAGACACTCGACGAGAAGATCAACGAGAAGCTTAATGGGTCCATCTCCTACCCGGTCTTTATGGCAGTCGCCGAGAAGGTCGGCTTCGATCGTCGCGGCAACGACCTTTACAAGCGCTCTCCGGATGGCGACCTCATAATGGAAACCTACGAGGAGGCCGAGTACCTCACCATCGGCGGTGAGCGGCGAACGCGCAAGGTAAAGCGGAGTCGGCCGGTCGTCGATAATGATCTGCCGGTGATAGCTGCGAAGTATTGGGAGTTCCGCGAGAGGCATGCGATCCCGGGCTTCGACCCCCGCAATGTTGTAGGGGCCGACGCATGAAGATCGCCAGAATGGACAACCCTGTCCGGGCCGACTGGTTCTCTGACCAAGGGCTCCGGCTCGATGCCTCGCCGTATCTCTCTGGTGCACTGGAGGTGCGCAAGCGCCTTGAAGTCCTCCCCAACACAGTGCGTCTCGCCAGCCTCACGACTGGTTACAACGACGGTATCTTCAACGGGCCGCAGTTCCGCCGAGTCTATCTGTCCAATCCAGAGCACAGCGTGCCGTTCCTTGGTAGCAAAGACATGATGACCAGCGACCTTACGAGACTGCCGCGGCTGAGGAGATCCGACGCCGAGTCTGGCAGTCTCTCCCACCTCCGGCTCAAGCCTGGGATGACGCTAATCTCATGTTCGGGATTCCATGCGGGACGGAGGTCCTACGTACGCCCCGACATGGCGACCATCTGGTCCTCGCAGGATGTTCTCAAAGTCGAGCCCGATCCAGGCAAGATTAGGGCCGGGTACCTGTATGCATTCCTCGCTAGCCGGTTCGGAGAAGCGTTCGTCAAGGCTTCAGTCTACGGATCGGCGGTGAAACATATCGAGCCGCACCATCTCGTCGACCTTCCCGTTCCGCGGTTCGACTCCGTGCTGGAGCAACAGATCCACGACCTGGTCGAAGAGAGCGCCCGTCTGAGGGCCGCCTTCCAGGCAGGACTCGTCGCCGCCTCCGAGGATTTCTTCCGCAGCGCTGGTCTCCCCGAACTCATCGACTACCGTTGGCACGACGAGGAGTCCGACCTCGGTTTCGTCGTTCATGGCGTTACTCCCGTGACACTGCGGGCGTTGAACTTCAGGCCGCGCGCGCAGCGCCTGACCGACGTGCTTCGGTCGGTTCCCGGCACGACGCTGGGGCAGGTGTGCGAGGGCGGAACTCTTCGGACCGGCGCCCGCTTCAAACGGATCGACACCGACGAGGAGCACGGCGTTCGGCTGGTGGGGCAGCGTCAGGCGTTTTGGGGGCGGCCGGAGGGGCGCTGGATCAGTGCTGCTGCGGCACCGGGCGACATCCTCCAAGAAGACGAGACGATCCTCGTGGCGGCGCACGGTACGTTCGGCGAGAACGAAGTTTACTCCCGGTCGGTGTTCATCACAGGGAGCCTGCTCGAGAATGCGTATGGCCAGGACTTCCTTCGGGTGCTGAGTGGCAGAGCCGAGGTTCCGGGAGCCTACCTCTTCGCACTCTTTCGGACCAACGCGATGTTCCGGATCTTCCGGTCCATCAGCGTCGGAGGAAAGCAGCAAGAATATCACACGACGCTCCTTCGCGACTTGCCGATTCCGCTAGCACCTATGGCCGACCGCGAACGCATAGCGGAGACTGTCCGTAAGGCGTACCGAGACCGTGACCGCGCGGACGTCCTCGAAGATCAAGCGCTGGCTTTGCTCACCGACGCGATCGAGGAGGCGGAGGCCCGATGGTGAGGATCGTTCCGATCGGCCGGCCCGTGAACGATGCGGAACGGGCTGTCATCGCCCACCTGCGTGATCACGGGCCGGCCGAGTGGACGGTCCTGCACTCCCTGGAGATCCCGGACTCGCAGGGCCGGCTCTTCGAGGTCGACCTGGTGGTCGTGACCGGCCACATGGTCTACGTGATCGATGTGAAGGGCACCTTCGGCCGGATCGATGTGCAGGGGTCACGGTGGATGCCAGCGGGGCGTTCGCCGTTCCATACGCCGCTACCGAAACTGCGGGAGAACGCCAAACGGCTCAAGAGCCTCCTCGAGGACACGCACCCGCAGCTCTCCCGGGTCTATGTCGACGCTGTCGTCGTGCTCCCAGCTCGGGATGCCCGGCTCGTCGACCACAACACTCCACAGCGTGATGCCGCCGCCACCGTCAACCTGCAGCACCTGGTGACCTTGCTTTCCGACGCCTCCCGGGTGCCGACCGGCTCCTTCTCGGTTGACGCAGACATCGAGCGCAACCACGAGAAGATCGTCGAGGAGGTCAAGCGGATTGGTCAGGTGCCCACCGGGCCGCTGCAGTTCGGCAATTGGCTGGTCCTCGACACGCTGAGCGAGACTATCCATGCTGGCGGGATCGACGTGGTGGGGGAGTACCGAGCGAAGAACGCCAACGCGGTGCAAGGCTCGGGAACTGTACGGCTCGTGGTGCGCCAGCCCGACCTGTACGCACCCACGCGCGAACGGGAGAAGAAACAGAAGCAGATCGGCATCGCGTACGAGGCCCTCGGCAAGCTACCGCCGCATCCGGCGATCGTCGGAGTTAAGGACTTCTTCCCTGACCCCGAGGACCGTGGCTTCGTCACCGTCTACGACGACATCCCGGGACACGCACTCCGGCTGCACTTGGGTGAGAAGCCGGTCGAGCCGCTCACTCGGGACCGGAAGCTGCTGATCCTGCGGCAGGTGCTCACCGGGCTCGCGCATGCCCAGTCCCGCAAGATCGTGCACCGGGCGCTGAACCCGGCGACCATTCTGCTTACCCAGGACGGCCGGGCAATGATCATCGGCTTCGACTACGCCAAGACCGCCCAGATGCGGGCCCATACAGTCGCACTTGACGCCCACGCCGCCGCGGACCACGCCTATCTGGCGCCCGAGGCGATGGAAATCCCGACAAAGATGACCGACAAGGCGGACATCTACGCGGTCGGCGTGATCGGCTTCGAGATGCTGTCCGGCCACCTGCCCTTCGAGTCAGTGACCGAGCAGGTCAAGGCCGGCGGAGCACTTCCGGAGAAGGACTTGGAGCAGGCCGACGTGCCATCGCCGCTGCGGCACTGGCTCTCACTGCTGTGCGCCGCAAAGCCGGAAGACCGGCCCGACGCGCGAGAGGCGATCCGCCGCCTCAACCTAGCGATCGGTGAGGTCAACCGACCTAGGCGCCGGGTCACCGGTGGCAATGGAGGAGAACCGCCGACGCCGCCGGACCATGCGCGGGCTGAGGGTAATGACGAAAAGAGGCGCGATCCGCAGTACTGGCGGAACTTGCCGCGGGACTTCGCGTTAGGCACCAAATACATCGTGCAGCAGCGCCTCGGCAAGCCCGGCGCGAGCGGCGTTGCTTACAGAGTCTTCGACACCATGCGCAACGTCGACCGGGTCATCAAGCTGATCCTCCGCGACGGGGAGGGCACTCGGGAGCGGGCTCGTCGTGAGGGTATGGTGCTGTCCCGGCTTCAGGACGCGACGGCGCATCCAAACGTGGTGCGGATGTTCGACGTCGACGTGCTGCCGAAGCCGCACCCATATCCGTTCCTGGTCTTCGAGTTCGTCACCGGTGAGGATCTCGGCGAGGTTATCCGAGGCGGCACGCTCACTCCAGGCGACGTCCGGCGGATCGGTATCGACGTCGCCGAAGGGCTGAAGTACCTGCACGGCCTGGACGTCTGGCATTGCGACATCAAGCCGGGCAACCTGCTATGGACCGAAGACGGGGTCAAGATCCTCGACTTCGGCATCGCCAAGACCCCCGAATCCACCCAGGGCCACACCGCCAGCACCCCGCGCTACACCCCGCCGGACCTCGATCAGGTGCCGGCCAGCACGGCCGGCTACATCGACCGGGACCTCTACGCGCTCGGGATCACGCTGTACGAGGCCCTAACCAACGCCTACCCGTGGGACGGGGCCAGCACCCCGCCGCTCGCGGTGGCTGCCGAGGACCCGCGCGAGCGATTCGCCCTGCCCGGCGTAACTCCCGAACTGGTCAAGACGATCCTCAAGGCGATCTCGCCGGAGCGCGGTGGTCGGTTCAGCGGCGCCGAGGAGTTCCTGACAGCGCTCAAGGCGGCTGCCGAACCGCCGAAGCCAGCGATGCCCGAGCCAGTCAAACCTGATCCGGTGGTTGTGTCCAGCAGTGACGGCGTGGCACAGGGTCACAACCCGTTCGTTGCCTACCTGCAGACGCTCTACAGCCAGAGCCGGCGTAGCAACCGCGGTACCCGTGGCATGGATGCCGCAGATGTGCGCGTCTACGTGCCCACAGGGCTCGACTTGGCCCTCACCCCGAGCGTGCTGGCCGGCGCACACTCGCTGGTGATAGTCACCGGCAACGCTGGTGACGGCAAAACCGCCTTCCTGGAGAGCCTCGCGGCCACCGCACGTGAGCGTGGCGCGACGTTCACCTCCGAGCGGGCAAACGGCGCCGACTTCGAGCTGAACGGTCGTCGCTTCGACACCAACTACGACGGCAGTCAGGACGAGGACGGCGTCGTCAGTGACGACGTGCTCACCGAATTCTTTGCGCCGTTCGCCGGAGCCGACGAGGTCGGGGTGCTGACCGGCGAGACCCGGCTGATCGCGGTCAACGAGGGCCGCTTGGTCGACTTCCTCAGCCACCACCCCGAGGAGTTCGCTGCGCTCACTCGGGTCGTCGAGGTCGGGTTGCGCGGCGAGGATGACGAACCGGGGCCGGTCGCGGTGGTCAACCTAAACCTCCGTGACGTGACCGTCCGCCCGGCCGACACGCTCAACGGCGAGGGCTCCAACAACTCGATCCTGGAGCGGATGCTGGACTCGTTGGTCCGCCCCGAGTTTTGGTCCGCCTGTGAGGGCTGCGCCCTCTTCGAGGGCTGCTACGCCCGGCAGAACGCGGCCACGATCGCCCACCCGGTCGTCGGGCCGCAGATCAAGGAGCGCATGCGGCGCATCTACGAGATAGCCCAGCTTCGCGGCCGGCTGCACATCACCCTGCGCGACCTGCGCTCCGCACTCGCCTACACCCTGACCTCGGGTCGGGACTGTGCCGAGATCCACGACCTTTACGAGGCCAAGGAGTCTAGGCTGATCCTCGCCAGCCACTACTTCAACGCCTACCGTGGCGGCGACACCGTCATCGAGCGAGACCGGCTGCTTAACCAGCTCCACCAGGTCGACGTAGCCCGCTCACCACAGCCTGTGCTCGACCGGCGTCTGGCCAGCGAGGGCCTGCTGAAGCACTATCTGGTCAGCGCCTCGGACCGGATCACCCCAGAGCGGGACCTGCTTCGGGCGATGCACCCGGAGGTCAACGGCGCCGATGCCAATGCCGATGAGATCATCGAGTTCGTCTCCGCGGCACGCCGTCTGTCGTACTTCGAGATGCGCGACCCCGTCGAGGCGGTGAAGATGCTGCCTTACGCCTCGGTGCAGTCGTTCCTAGAGCTGCTTGACGGCAAGCGGCCGGTCCCGACCGAGCTGTTTCTCGAGGCGCTCAACCGCAGCGAGGGCGTCGTGTCCCCTGAGCTCGCCGCCGGTGGGCTCGTCATCCGGATCCGAGATGTGGTCCGCGGCACCGTCCGCAGCCTGCGGCGCTTCCCTGGCGATGGCTTCCGGGCCGGACGCGTCGGCACCGACGCCCACCCCTACCTGGAGACCCGGCCCACCGCACTCCGGCTCACGTACATCGACCCCGGCAGACAGAATATCCCTCCAGCGGAGTTGCGGATCGGGTTGGACCTCTTCGAGCTCATCGAACGGTTCCGGCGTGGCTACCAGGCAAGTATCGACGACGACCAGGGCTACGCGCTGGCATTGACTGTCTTCAAGAACCAGCTCGCCGCGGTGCCCTACGACGAGGTGCTGTTGACCGTCGACGGGTCGGCGATGCACACGGTGCGACGAAGCGACGACGGCGTTCTCCACCTGATCACCCAGGAGGCGTTGGTGCCCGAGACCGAGGACGCGGAATGGCGCTAGACAGCAAGGACCGCGCCTTCCGATGCGACGCGATCAGCCGCATCGACTACAAAACGCTCGCCATGGACCGTGTCCTCACTGCCTTCCTGGCCAGGCTGTGGCACGGCGGTGTGACCAGCCGGATGCGGCGTGCCACCGACCTCGACGTCAACGCGTACCTGGAACTACTGGTCGACGACAAGACAGGCCGGTTCGACGGGTTCGCCGACAATGAGGACGTCACCCGCCGCTGGGTCGCCACTCACCTGCTGGACCTGGTGAACCGCGGCCGGGTCAGCGAGGCAGTCGCCGGGCCACGTCCGCTGCACGGGTTCGCCTACCGACTGCGGAACACCTTCAGGTCACGTCCCTACGGCGCCGACGAGCAACTCTACGAGCTACTCGCGGTCAACGACATCGCCCTCAAGGCGTTGCGCGAGTTCTTCTTCTCCGACATCGACCCCACCACCGGCGAGGCCGTGCCCGGCCCCGACATCGACGTGGAGTCCCAGGCACTGCTCAGCATGGTCGAGGCAACTCAGGGCAAGGCGCAGGACCGCGCCGAAAACTCCTCCCGTCGTGAGCAGAAGCAACTGTGCCGCCAACCCGCCGAACTGCTGGGCGAGGACGTGCTTCGGCTGCTGCTCCACCGCAACTTCATGCCGCGCACCGTCCTCGTGGAGCACCTCAAGATTCTGCTCTCCTTCCACCTGGCGCTGTACCACCTTCGGATGTTCAAGCTCGTGCCCGCCGCCGTGCGCGACGGCGCTGTCGACAACGCCTGCGTCGGCGGCTACAAGCACGACGAGCAGTGCCGCTTTCGTCCCCAGCTCTTCGTCGACGTCGCCGGCTCGGAGGGCGAGCTGCCCGCGGAGTACGCGGTCAAGAGTGCCGCAACCTGGTACGGCCGGCTGCCGCAGTTCGTTCGTGGCACATTCGCGGTGCTCAAACTCACTGACTTCGCCAAGGACCTGCACCGGCAGGGTAAGTACGCGATGCCCGGCAAGGGTGACCTGGCCGCTGCGGACGCCATCGCGCTGCTCGACAAGAAGTACGAGGCTGACCGGGAGGTCTTCTTCGACATGCGGGTACGCAGGATCCTCGACGAAGAGGAGGAACCCCTCGCGCCCGAGTTGCAGACCATCATCGACCTCGGCCTGAGCCGCTTCGACACTTACCTCGAGCTGATCATGCACTACCGCGGCGCCTTCCAACGCAAGTACCTCGTCGACTGCCTGGACTCGATGTTCCTCAAGGGTCGCCCCGGCGAGCTGCTCACCCAGCCGCGGGGCAGTACCGGCGTACGTCGATTCGTGCTCGACTCCCGGCTGCTGGAGGTGCTACTGCAGGTTTGCTTGGTGCAGCCTGATGCCTCCGGGCAAATGCGGACGCGTCCGATGCGGGTCGACGAGGTCCTCGAGACGCTGCAAACCCGCTATGGTCTCTACATCGACACCTTGCCGACGGAAGACGGCTTCCATGGGCCTGACCTGCCTGATCAGGCCGCCGTGCGCGCCAACACCGCTGCCTTCGTCGACCGGCTTCGCGAGATCGGCTACTACCGCGACCTCTCTGACGCCTACCTGGCCCAGACCGTCACCCCGCGCTTCACCATCGGCGCTCACCTGGAGAGGAGCCAGAGTTGGCTGCCACCGCGGTCGGGCTGACCGAGCCCACCATGGCCGACCGGCGCAGTGCCCTGGAGGACGTGCTCGTCCCCCACCTGCTCGCCCTGCTCTCCAACCGGCAGGCGGGCCACTGCATGCGCGTCACCGAACTCGACGGCGAGCTCGGCTCCCGCCTGGTTCACCGGTTGCGTACTGCCACCTTGCCTGGGACCGTGGTGTGCCTGCTGGCGAATGATGAGGAGGTCGCCAGCGGCGACGACATGCTGGTGACCAGCACCCAGCTCGTCGAGCTGCGGAACCGACCTGTCGAAGAAACCTCCGGGCCACTGCTGGCCTTCGTGCCGCCGGGGCTCCGCGCGAGCGCCGAGGACTCCTTCGGCGTGGCCACCTTCGAGGAAGTCGAGGTCGGCAACGCCTACGGCATGCTACGCGAGGAGCTGATGAGCCGGGTGCCGACTTCGCTGCGCGACGGCATCGACCGTCTGCAGCACGCTCTCGCCCAGAAGAAGGACGGCCGCGCCACCGACCAGGCCTGGGTACATTACCTGCTTACCATCGCTGCCAATGATTACGAACCCGACGCCGCAGGAGCGGCGATCTTCTGTTTCGGCCTGGTTCCCGATCTGGCGCTCTTCAAGACGCTCGATGACGTGTCCGGGCGGGTGGGTCGCAATCGCGTCCATGTGGACGACCTCAGCCGCAGTGACCTTGCCGAGCGGCAGCGGGTGCTCTCCCTCGGACTCGCCGACCCCGGCTTCATCGCCCGGCTTGGCCGCTTCGTTGGGAAGATCGGCCTAGAGGACCGCGGCATCTGGACCCGGCGGATCATCACCGACCGCGACAACCGCGGCCTGACCTTCGACAAGTGGCCCGCGCCGAATGAGCGCGAGGTGCAGGTCGAGATCGACGTCCACATTGTCGGCCTGCCAGTCGTCGGGGACGACGCGGAGCATCTCAAGAACTACCCGGTCTTGGAGACGCTCGCCGGACAGCCGTACCTGATTGCCGGTCCGACAGGTGCCAAGGACATCGCTGCAACCTTCGGCATTGGCCCGGCCCTGACCACCGCTGACGGACTGCTCAAGCTCCGTGTCGAGCTGGTCGCCGAGGATGGTGAGCCCACCGGCAAGGCGGTAAACGTGGCCGCCGGAGTACGTCCGAAGAGTAACTACAAGGGCACGATCCGCAACCTGCGCAAGGCCCAGCTCGACGAGGGCTGGCACCGCCTGATCGTTACACCGATCGCAGAGACCGACCGGCGGATCGTCACGGGCCCTTCCTCCGGCATGAGCGAGCTCTTTTATGTCGTCAACGCCGACGAGAGCGAGGAGCCGCCCGAGACTCGGGCACAGCGTTACGAGAGCCTTACCCACGCGATCCAGCGGCTGGCCTTCGGCCGCCTCGTCGACGGACGCCCCGGCAAGGAGCTCACTCCTGGCGAGGTCTCCTGGGTCAACGGGTCGCGCACCTCGGCGTACGCCAGTGCGAACGTGCACGTAGCCGGTGGTGGCGGCGTCGAGGTCAGGCTCTCCCGGCTGCTGACCCAGATCGAGCGCGACACCTTGATCAGCCCGCGTGAGCTCGGCATGTGGCAGCTGGCGATCAGCCAGGAGGGCGCGCCCTCCGCCCCGGTCCGGGACGAGACCCCGTGGGTCGACTCGCTCGGCCCTGCGGCAGAGCAGGTCTTCGGCGAGTTCATCCGCGTCCGCGATACATTGTTCGAGGCGATCGCAGGTGCCAGTGCGTCAGACATGGAGCCGATCGGTGTCATCGAGACGACCGATCTCTCCGCTATCTCGGCTGAGACCGTTGCCTATTCGGCCAGCTACCAGCGGATGATCGCCGCGCTGTCCGCCCATCTAGGCGAGGTCGCCAAGAGCGAGCGCGGAGCCGCCCTGCGGGCACTCGCCGGTCTACAGCAGATCGATGCGGTGGCGGTCCGCTACCTCGACGCGCTCGGTGGCATCCACCGCGTCCTGCTACCCGGTCCAACCCACCCACTTCGGTTGGCGTGGTTCGCAGGGTGGAGCAGTGTCGGCGCAGCCTGGCGCAAGGAGCTTGCCCTGCACACCAGGGAGGCCGCCGCCGACGCGGCAGCGAGTTTCTTCGACCGGCTCGACTCCCTCGGATTCCCATTCGCAGTGCCGCGACAGGACAACCACCACCTGCTCGCCGCGGTCGCCAATCTGACCCCCTTCTGGACTGCGATGGTGCACCCGCGTACCGACGACGCTGTTGGATTGCTTAACAAATTGTCTGCCGCGCTCGGCGTACCGGACGCGCCCCGCGCCGCTGGTGGCAACCAGGCTGCTGCCGTGTTGGCCGACCGAGTGGAGCGGTATGTGCGCCAGCACGGTTATGTCCGCACCCTGGTCGTCAACGTGATCAATCCCGGAGACGCGGCCCTGATCGTGGAGATGCTCCTCGAACTCCAGCGGCGCTCGACGACCAGGGAGCTGACCTACGATCTCCGGCTGTGCACCGCCAACACCGCCATGCCGGGCATTGGTGAAGCCCTGGCCGACCTGACCCGTTCCGACGGCCGTTTCAACAATGATGAGGCCGAGGCATTCGGCGCGCGACAGGGCAGCGGCGTGCCAAAGCTGGCCTACTCGGTCCGGTCTATGGACGAGTTCGAGGACCGCCCGGGCGAGTTTGAAGCGCACCTGACGATCTTTGTCGACGCCTTCTCCGGCGAGCAACACGAGACGGGGCCGCTGCAAGAAGTTGCACACCCGCCGGCGTACGGGCTCATCCAGCAGGCAACTACGGCCTTCCACGCCAACGAAGACGGAACCAGCGTCACCTGGCGCAAGACCCCCGTCTGCGCCCGTCCTGGTGCCACCGGCGGCGGCCTCGGCGAAGTGCTCGCCAAACTGCCCCAGACCCTTGCCGGCGCGGCGGCCAGCGTAGCCACCGACGGGACCGCGACCGGGCATGTGCCCACGACCACGCTCAACCTCGACGGCCAGCAGCGCTCCCTACTTCACCAGGCCCACGACGTGAGCGACTGGGTGGTCATCATCGACCGCACCCTCGGCCTGGAGTATTTCGACCGCGCCGCCGACAGTGGCAGCCGCAGCGACTTCGTCATCGACTATGTCGCCGGCCGAGTCGGTCTCGGCCGTCAAGTGCTGGTCAGCTCCCGCAAGGTCGAGGAGCTCCGTGGCTTGTTGACGCCGGTGCTCAGCGACCATGGTCTTGTGGTCGACGACCGGCACCTGCAGACCTTCTTTGAGCAGTTACGACTGCTCTCGGGCAGCCTCGCCTTCAAGCTCTCCTCCGCGGCTCGCAATCAGCGCTCTGAGGTGCTTGGCCTCGCCCTGGCGCGACTTTACCTTGAGGGCCAGCGGGTGCTCGACGACCAGATCGTGGTGCCCCTCGACGCTCACCAGGATCTCTACGTCGAGGCACGACGCCGCTCAGGGGCGGAGAAGTCGCTTCGACGTACCGACCTCGCCCTGTTCTCCTTCGACGCCAATGCACGGACTATCACCTGCCGTCTGGTGGAGGTCAAGGCATACTCCAAGATCCGCAACGTCACCGAGTACGAGGCGCTGCGGCGGTCGATCACCGAGCAGGTCGAGACCTCTGAGACAGTGCTGGCCGCCCAGTTCGCTCCGAACCTGTCAGACCCTGACCGGGTCGACCGGGCGGTGAAGAACGTTGAGTTCGCCGCGCTGTTGCGGTTCTACCTGGAGCGTTCCGAACGCTACAAGATGGTCGGGCGTTCGGTGAGCACGCATGCTCGCCGACTGTTGGAGACGCTCGACGACGGGTTCATCCTCTCTTTCGAACGGATCGGGCTAATCTTCGAGCTTGCGGGAGAGAGCAGCCGGCCCGAGGTCATTGATGGAGTGGAGTTCCACCACATCGGGCGAGAAGAGATCGACGAACTCCTCGCCGACGTGCCGACCGAACCCGACCGGCCCCGCGATGCCACCGAGCCGTTCGCTACCACCGTGCCGGCCCTGACCAGGACCCGGCGCGAGGACGCTGCCTTCAGGGCCCCCACGCTCGACGCGTTGGCGGACAAGCCGCAGGAGACCGAACCCGACTGGCAATCACCACCGGTGCCGCCGCCTGTCGACCTCAGCCCGAAGCCGGCTGTGCCCGAAGCCTTCGATTCGGCACCGCCAGTGGACCGGTCGAGCGAGGATAGGGAGACGTCAGTTGCACCCACGACGGATGTTGGGGTTGAGGATCCCCCCGCGCTCCAGGACGTGTGGTCGCACGCTTCAGCCTCTTCGCAGCGGGCCATCACCCCACCGGTACTACTTGGTGTCACGTACACGACGCCGCAGCGGGCGATCTTGGGTGAGGCCGCCGGAGGCCGGAAGATCGGTCTGGATCTAAACGAGAGTCACACCATCAGCCTTTTCGGTGTCCAGGGTGGCGGCAAGAGCTACACCCTCGGTTCGATCATCGAAGGTGCGACGCTGCCCGCGCCGGGTGTGAATGACCTGCCGAACCCACTGGCTACCGTCGTCTTCCACTACAGCCGCACCCAGGACTACGCACCAGAGTTCACCTCAATGAAGTATCCCAACGACGTCGAGAGCCAGATCGACCTGCTGCGTAACCGCTATGGTGCCGAACCGGCCGCGTTGGAGGACGTCCTACTCCTGGCACCCCAGGACCAGGTCGAGGAGCGCCGTGAGGAGTTCCCTGACCTCGACGTTCAGCCACTCCTGTTCGCCTCGTCTGAACTGCAGGCTACCCACTGGCGATTCCTGCTCGGCGCGGTGGGCAACCAGGCGATGTACATCCGTCAGCTCATGCAGGTCCTCAAGGCCAACCGAAACAACCTCAGCCTGACCACTGTGCGCCAGGGGGTCGAATCCTCCGGAATGGCCGACAATCTTAAGGACCTCGCACGTCAGCGCCTCGATCTGGCCTCCAATTACATCGACGACTCCGTGCGGATCTCCGACTACGTCCGGCCCGGACGCCTCGTCATCGTCGATCTGCGCGACGAGTTCATCGAGAAGGACGAGAGCCTCGGTCTTTTCGTTGTGCTGATGCAGCTCTTCGCCGAGGCCAAGATCGACGGCAGCCACTTTAACAAACTCGTTGTCTTCGACGAGGCCCACAAGTACATCGATAGCCTCGATCTGGTCGACGTTCTCGTCGAGTCCGTCCGAGAGATGCGGCACAAGGGGATGAGCATCGTGGTCGCCAGCCAGGATCCGCCCTCGGTCCCGGTCTCGCTCATCGAACTCTCCGACGTCGTGGTCCTACACAAGATGACTTCGCCCGCGTGGCTCAAGCACATCCAGAAGGCGAACTCCGCGCTCAACGGGCTGCGGCCGGAGAACCTTGCACATCTGCAGCCGGGGGAGGCGTACACCTGGGCGGGCAAGGCCAACGACCATGCCTTCACCCGAAACGCCGTCCGTGTGTCTCTGCGGCCTCGGGTGACCCGGCACGGCGGCGAGACGAAGATGGCATCGTCGTGACCAGGCAGGCTCCATATTGGGCATGGCCGACCCGATCGACGACACACAAGTTCGCCAAGTTCCGATGACGTTGGCTGCGGTGGTCGCATCCCATTGGAGTTGCCTGGCTCGTCCTGGTGGCTGGCCTTCGGCGCGACATGAAACCGCGTCACAGGTGAAGTTCGGGCCGCCCAAGAGGGCGGCTTTCACTATCGTTGCTGGTAGCGGCCAGACCAGGCGCCCCATGCGGCTCTGGTTCGCAGGCGTTTGACTCCGGGATGCCTACGATTGTGCTGTGGACACTTCGACGGTCCGACTGTCAGCGAGTAGCCCATGGTTCAGATGCTGTGTCCGGCCTTGCTGCGTCGTCGGGATCGACAACCACACTGAGCGCCTCGGTGAGCGCTTGGCCGGCTCACGTCGGGCGATGACAGTATCGTGGCTCATCACAATCGAGGGTGTAGTCGGGGTCTGAAGCCGCCGGTCTCCAGCAGCGCCCGGGCGACCCGCTCGGCGGCCAGGTGCTCACGCAGTGCCAAGATCCGTGACGTCATCGACGACCACGTCGTGACTGTCTCGACAGCCTTGCGCCGACCCGCCCCGGCGACTCGGACGCAGACCTTGGCGTCCTACTTCGAGATGTCCAGCCCGACACACCGGGCATGTACCACTTCCATTCCCACGGCTCCTTCCCGACTGTGGACCTTCCAGGCGCCCGCCGTGGGGAGGACAGGGAGAAAGAGGAAGTCTGACGCTCGGGCTCACGGCACCAATCCACGGTTCCCGTGGAAGTCCTCCGCCACCATGCTCAACTACAGGCTCACAGACACCAGAGGGTGACCGGGGTCAACCACGACGGACGTACTCAGCATCCAACCGCGACCAACCAGTCGCAACCCGCCCAAGCACCCGAATCTTCGCGCACCACGGTGCGCCCCGAAGGCGGCGCCGGTATGCTCAACTATGAAGAGCGAGTATCGTCTCAGCGGCGCGTGGAACGTGTGTCAACGTCGGATGATGGCCAGCGACGCCACGTGGCGCAAATTCATGCCATAATCTGGTCTTGCACCGTGCACAACGTCGGTGGTCGCCCAAGGATGAGCGACCACCTGCGTTTTACAGTGGCCGGAATGTCACCAGCGAATGGCAGGTGAAGTCGATGCTTGGCGAGCGTACACCACACCGTCGACTTGTGGTGGGCCTATTAACGGCGGCTCGTTCAGCCACATCGTCGGCAGGTAGCGACCACGAGAGTCAGTGCTGTTGGCAGTGCGGCGTGGCCTTTCGTGCGACCCACAAGGAATTGGCGTGAATCTCAACGTCAGCCCCGCGGATGTCGCCCGAAGGCAGTTATCGTCGCGGGTTGTACTCGGTCCGGACGACGAGGTGGAAGTCATGTCGACCCTCAGGAGTCTAGCGATCACTCCCACAAAGTCAGATCGGGCTCCGACCGTGAAACCAGAGGAAGGGGAAGTGCGTTTCAACTCCTTGCTGGCCCCTAAGCCGAAGGCGTCAGAGTTGTTAAGTGACTGGCAGGCAGCTTTGAATGCCGAAGAAGTCTCGGTATCAGAAGCGCTCCTCTTTGAAGCCAAGCTAGCCGTTGGCGTCGGTGCAGTTGCCCGGCAACTCCCTCGAGGAATGACCTACCTAAAGACGCTTCATATTGCCCGTCAGCAAGCTGCTCTGTCCGTTTATAACTATGCGCGAGACGTTAATTGGCGCAGGCCCGTCCTTTTCGTCCAATCTCTTCGCGTCGCACGCGGCTTTCTGCGTGACGTCGTCGGACACGAGGAGATGACTTCAGAATCAAGACGGCGGGAGTTTACGGGACGACTTGGAGTGGCCACTGTGTTGATGTCCAGGTTTGACAGTGTCGACAGCAGCGACGTCACTGAGGCCATCGCCGCGCTGGAACGATCTCTCAAACAGGGTAACGACCCCCCGACCGCCGTGCCGTACCTGCTTGAAGCGAGTGTTCTCAGGTTTGATCTTCAGCCTGATCCGCCAAAGCTGTTGGCGTTAATGAAGAGAGCCAAGAGCTACCTATCGGACTTAGAATACGACGAGAATCCAGCAGCTCAACTTGCGGCATGCGATGCGTACCTTCGCCTTGCATCGTTCGCCGGAAGAAGTGCGAGAAGCGCGGGACTGAGGAAAGCTGCCGAGTGCGTCCGACTTGCGTTCGAGCGCCACCTCGGTTCAGACGAGGTCCGTGCCCTGATGCTGGAGATGTTGATCAATGTGGCGCAAGATGACCCGGCCATCCTCGACGACGGTGCCACGATCGGACTCCGCCTGCCATTCGGTGCGCGCAGCGGAAAGGCTCCGCGGCTGCTCGCAATGCTTGCGGGCGAACTAACTGAGTCGATAATTGACCGAGCGAACTCCGGTGACATGCTCGCCCAAGGTGTGTGCGCCGACCTGCTGGCCGCCGACCAAGGGGACGAAACCCCTGAGCGACTCAGACGAGTGGTGGAGCTACGGAGGGGGACGGTAGTCCGCCCTGGGCTTTCAGATGAAAGATCGGTGCTTCTCGGGATCCGGGACTCCCTGCTGCTCGCATCTTTGGACGGCCGAGACGGTGCTCGGTCGGGCGATCTGAAAACTCTGATCGACATGGCGACGCGCAATGCGTCGTCGGCGTCCCCGCTCCTGTTGCTTGCTCAGGACGTTGAGTCTAACGGCCCTATTTCGGTCCTCGGGCCATTCTCAGGAGAGGCTGGCGAAATTGCTCGATTCCTGGAGACCGGTGATTGGAGGAGCCTGCTCGCGCTTGCGGCCGAGCGGGCGCTTTCCAGTCCGGACCTAGCAGAGAGCCCGCTCGGTGGTCGAAGCGAAGTCACGACAGTGGGCGACTACTATGGGCTCGTCAGCCAGAACTTCGTCATCAAAACGGTTACTTCGATCGCTCTCAAGCGTGAGTCCGAGCGACTAGCGCACCTGGACGTTTCGATCGAGGCAGCAGCAAAGGGCGGTGTATACGGCGTTACGCAACACTTCGTGGCTTCTGACTTGAAGGACGGCATGAAGCGAAGTGTTCGGCGGTTCGTGCCGGGATTACCCGTCGCTAGTGTTGTTGGCGGCGCGTCATCGGAGAAGCGACTGCATTTACTCGCCCGTGTGGCTGGCTTCCTGGCATTCTTGAACGGTGTCGAGGCCGCGACTTCAGACGGTGTCCGGAAGGAGTTGAAGGAAAAGGAGGTGTACCGGTGGCTCCGTGCCATCGGAATCGGCGAACCGCTTCAGACATTTGACGGCTGGTGGGTGATGGTAGCGGACGTCCCGCCTGTTCGACGTCGGGACGCACACTTGGACAACTGGGTGCTAGCCGATGATGGCAAGCTATTCGCCATCGACCTTGAGGCCACTGGCTCACGTCCATTGGGTTACGAGCTCGCTCAGATTACTGATGACGCTCCGGTTTTCGACCCGGGCGATTGGGGTGGGAGACGCCGTGTCTTCGATGAGTACGTCGCGAGTTTGCTGGGGCACCTCAAAGTCGATCCGCAAAGAGCTTGGATTGCCTATCAGGCCAGTGTGGCAGCACGAGCTCTGAGACGATTGACGTGGGATCAGGCGACTCCATCGGATCAATCCCATGCTCAGGCAACACTCGACGGGCTGGCAGTCGATGCTGCTGCTGCCGAACTCCGGGACTGGGTCATTGGTGTGCTTGCTGCATGGAGGCGAAACCGGGGCCTGTCGGAGCTCCCGTCGAGCGAGCTCGTCATCGATGAGCATCGTCGTCGCAGAATCAGTAAGTCGATGGCGTATCACCTGAGACACGGGCCCGTAGTCAGTCTTGATCCAGACGGCTGGGCGTCGATCCAGGAACTGACGTCTGCGATCGGGCATCGGGTTTCCGAGCAAGAGATTGCCATTGTGGCCTCGACTCTCTCAGACCCACGATTCGAGTACCGTGACGGTCTGGTCAGGGCTCGATACGGGCACTCGCGTCGCGTGGAAGGCGCGGGCGTTCGCGAAGGTCTAGCTGAGTATGCTACGAAGGCGTTTCACGCCACCACAATTGATGCCGCCAGCTCGATCATCGAAAAGGGAGAGGGACTAAGGCCATTATCGCGGACGTTCGTCCATCTCTCACGCTCTGCAAAGGAGGCGCTCTTGTCTGGTTTTCGGCACGGTTACCCGCTGCTCCTGTCCACTGACGGTGAGCGCACGACGACATTGATCAGTCGCGGCGGGAATACACTGGTCTCTCCCGAGATCAAGGTTCACGACATACAGGTCGAGCCGCTGACGATGATCTGGAGCGTACTCCCACCGGTGCCGTTCCATTAGTCACTGCGTAGATCGTGATCCGGCCTGTGTGTCGGGACTGGATTCGGGAGCGATGCTTGAAATCTGAGGGTCGGCCGGGGGAATGCCGAAACCGGCCCGGCAGCAAGGACCCTAAGTCCGGTCGCGCTGAAGCCAGCAAAGATCATCTTTGACGACGCGGTCGAGCGTGTTCTCTGGCAGCAGAAGTGGATGCGCGAGGACGAGCGCAAGGCCATGCTGACCTTCTACGGGCTCATCCAGGCGCGGCGTGACGGCGAGGCGGTGTAGGAAACCATCTCGTCGATACTCGATAGGCGTCGCCACCCCGTCGCCGGCCGTCACACTCGACGGCCGGACGCGCGCCGGTTCCTGTGGTGCGGTTCGTGGTGCGAAATGGAGTCAACGAGGGTGGTTTCAGCAGCGTGGTGCGGGCGTTGTAACTATCGTTGCTGGTAGCGGCGTCATGAGGCGTTTTCCTGCTCCCTACGGATCAGTAGGTCGGGGTTCGATCTGACGGTGCGTCCGGTTCCCGTCTCCCAGGTCCTCGTGAGCCCGCCCCGAGTTGGACTTGGTGGTCTTGTAACACCGCCCTCGGCCCGCCCGGTGATTTCGGTCCTTGCTCGGGCCGGTCTACGGCCGGGCTGCTCGCCGGGCGGGGTGCCATTCGGGTAGTAGTTCCTGGTCGCGCAGAAACTTCTTGTGGTCCTCGAGGAGGAGATCTGAATCGGCGTGGCCGCTGCCTGGTGTCTTGTCGTGGATGCCGCCGAATGGCGGGTTCTCGTAGTCGAAGTCAGCTCTGATCTGGCCGTTCTCGTCGATGGTGATGGTGGCGAGGTACCAGGTGCCCTTGCCCTGTTCGTACATGGCGGCGCGTAGCACTTCGACGGCGTCCAGGCCGTCGAGTTCCAGCACGGCATCGATGTCGATACTGCCGTCTTGCGTTTCGATCTCCAAGCCGGTGTCGGTCATCTCGCCGGCGGCCATCACCTCGAGTTTGAGGAATCGCCACCCGTCCGGTGCGGCGACGACCATCGCCTGGCCGACAGCGTTGAGCTTGCTGGGATCAGGGATACTCATTGGCTACCTCCGGATGGCGTGTTGGGCAGCTTCACGCGGCGGCGCCTGGTCGATCTTGCAAGTGCCGGTGACGGCACTTGATCTAGGTGTTGCGGGGGCGTAGGTCTACTTGGTGTCAGCTTGCGGCGAGGAAGTCGGATCGTAGTGTTTCGCGTAGGGCTCGGACGACTTCGTCGTGCACGGTCTCTGGCTGTTGGTCGCCGGTCTGCAGTGCTTCGACGATGAGTGAGCGGGCCAGTGTGGAGACGGGGACGCTGCGGGTGGCGGCGAGTTCGGTAAGCGCGTCGGCTTCGTCCTGTCCGAGCCGCACCGATAGCACGGTCGTCCGGCCGGGCCGGGTCGGCTTGGAGCCGGCGGGGATGTCCATGTCCCGGCTGGCCTCGGACGCCTCGGCCTCGATGTCAACGATGTGCCTGCTCATCAGTGGCTCCTTTCGTCGTGTTCGTATGCGGCGGTGTCTTTCGTGTTGGATCGCCAGGCGTTGACGCCCCACAGGTGGTCGTCCTCGACGACGGTGATCACGGTGATGATGAACCCGGCGGTCGGCGAGTAGCCGATGGTTCGGGTGCTGCGTCCGGTCTTGCTGGCGTAGTCGGGGTCGAACACCACCCGGAGCGTGTCGGTGAATGCCTGGTCGGCCCATGCTGGGTCGATGTTGGTGTCGCCTGGGTGGCGAGTGGAACGGGTCGCAATGTAGTCGCCTCGTATGCTCCAGTCCGGTGTGTTCTCCACCGAGACGAGTCTACTACAAACTACTACGCAATGACCGTCGTTGCTGGCGCCCTGGTCGCACGTAACACGGTCCGTACGCGCGACGGAGCGAGCAGGAGCGGTGTGACAAGTCCTCAGATGTCGGCGCGTGGACGTTGTTGCTGGTAGGGCTGTGTGTGGCGCCGTCGTTCTTCAGGGGGCCTACGAGACCGCCACCGAGACCAAGTCGATGACGATCATGAACACGCCGCGGGACGAGGACGATCGATGAGTATCCCGAACCAGCAGGACACGCTGCACGCTATCGGTCAGGCGATGCTGTGCTCCGCTCCGACGGGGTGGCGGCGGCTGTACCTGGAGGTCTCCGCACTGGCGGACACGGTCGAGACCGCGTTGGTCGTGACGATGGTCGACGGGAAAGTGCGACTGGAGAGCGGCACCGGGCGGCTGTGTGGGCAGTTGCGCGCGGACATGTTCCAGGACGGCAAGGGCACCTGGTACGACGCCCGTATCACGGTCGACGACCAGGGTCAGGTCACTGTCGAGTTCGACACGACACGCAACCGTTCGGCGGTGTCATCGACGAGACCGACCCGGACAGTGAGGGAGACGCCGACGCCGAGCTCCTGCTCGAGGACCACCGCATGTATCCCGGCAGCCCCGGACTCGTCCCCACCTGGCACCCCGTCCACGACGAGACCAGCGCGCCGTAACGGTAGGCCCATGCTGCGGTGATTTCGGTTCGCCCAAGTGGCGAGTGGACGTGTCGCAATGTCGTCGTCGCCTCGTATGCTCCAGCCCAGGGTCCTCTCTGGTCTGGAGACCGGCTATACGTCGCGGACGATTCAAGCGCCATGAGAGCCTGTCTTGACTGCGAAGTGCAGAGAGCGGGTGGTTGCGTGGGCGATCGACCCATCAGGGATGGTGCTGAGGGGTTGGAGCAGGTCCGGGACGAGACGGCGCCGCGTGAAGTCGATGGTCTTCTCGACGTGGTCCGCGGCGACATGGAGAACATCCGCCGCTTGGTCGCTGAGGCTGGCCCACACGCCGATGATGCGCTTGCTGATCTGGACGAGGCCGAGCGGCACATGGGGAGTGACGTGCGTCGGCTGGGGGACGAGGTCGGCGCGGCATTGACCGATGTCATTGGTGAACTCGAGGGCCTGAGTCGTCCAGCAGGCGCGGATCCGTCTGAGCTGTCCGGGAGTGCCGAACAGGTGCTCCTGCGTGTGTCCGGAACTGATCGTAAAGACGCCGGAGTGCGGCGCAGCCCGCCGCCGAACAGCGTCATCGTGGTGGACGACGCGTTCGTGTACACCACTGATGAGTTGGGCCGTGTTGTCCGCGCAGAGGCGACCCTGACAGCTGGCGAACCCGGCGAGCGCAACGACTATGCACAGCACACCCTGAAGGGCAAGCTCCCCGGCGACGACGCCGGCCATCTCATCGCGAGAGTGCTGGGAGGACTTGGCGACCAGCTGAACCTGGTGCCGATGACGCGCAAGGTCAACCGCGAAGAATATGCGGCCATGGAGCGCCGGTGGCGCAGGGCCGTGGAACAAGGCAAGACCGTCGACCTGGAGATCGAGCTGGAATATGACACTGATGCGCGCCGACCGATCTCGATCGTCGTCAGTTATGAGATCGCTGGCCAGAAACCGCGTACCGTGCCGTTCGACAACGACCCAACTGAGGAGATCGAGCCGTGAGCATCCCCGACCCGTCTCTTCTGAACGCCATCGGACAGGCGATGGTAGATGCCGCCCCCGAGGGCTGGAAGATACTCACCCTGGACGTCACCGCGGCCGGGAACCTGACCGATGTCGGCTTAGACGTCCAGATGCCTGACGGTAGCGAGCCCCACGTGGTCATGGCTGGGGCCGGAGTCCGAACGGTCACCGAGTTGCGCAAGGCGATGTACGAGCCGGGGAAGGGCACCTGGTACAACGCCACGTTCACCGTGGACGACACAGGCAAGATCACGGCGGACTTCGACTACGACACCCCGCCGCTCGGCGGCATGGTCGACGACGACGACCCGGACTCCGGGGGCGACGCCGACGACGCGCTGATGCTGAAGGATCACAAGATCTACCCCCGCGACCCGGAGAACCTCCCCGGCTGGCATCCCGCCCGCGCCAACTCGTCGCCCTGATCGGGACGGCGGTGGATGTTCCACCTGTCCTGTCGCTCGCAGCGCTGGCGCCGCGGTGAGCCGTTGAACCGGCCGGCGTGACACGGTTCGTGACGCGAAACGGGGTCGAACAGAGTGGTGTGACACGATTCAAGGGGTCGACTGGGTAAGCGTTGTTGCTGGTAGTGACTGTATGAGGTGCCGTCACGCGGCCTTTTAATCCGCGGGTTCGGGGTTCGATCCCCCGGGGGTCCACCCTCCTGACCAGGGCGGCGGCAGCTCACGGTGAGCATTGGTTCTTCGGCGTGGAACGGTCCGTGGAACACCCTGTCGCTTCGACGGGTCCATGCCGGAGGCGGAACGTCGTCCGACGAAACTGTAGGGGCATCTCGAGGAGTTGCCGTCTGGCGCCTCTCGCGAGACCGGGTACGCGGGCGTCGCTCGAGTCGACGAAGCGCTTCAACTTCCGTAAGACCGTGCCCGCTGGGCTCCCAGGCGGACGCTGGGGCCGAGCGGGTCCGCACGCGCGTGTTCTCGCAGAGGTGTACGAGCGGCGGCATCCACGAACGAACTCGGCCGTGGATCAGCTGCTTCAGCGGCACCTGCGGGAGAACAAGCTGGAGCCAAGTACGGAGTGGACGTACCGGGGCTATCTGAAGAAGCATGTGCTGCCGTTCATCGGTCTTCCCGCACACCGCCTGACCGTCCGCTGGGACGCGTCACGCGACGGTCACACATGACCGGAGATCGCGCCACTTGGCTACTCGCCGGGCGCGTGGTCCGAAAGCATCAGGTCCAGGTGGTCGTGGACCCGTACCTGCGCCGCGTCCACGGCACGGCGTTCGCCGTCTACACCACCCGCGTCGGCCGGTTCCTGCCTGGGCTCGGTCGGGCGCATGTCGGGTCTTCGAACTTGACCGGCCCGGTGGGCACGGTCCGCTGTCAGGGTATCGACGAACCCTGATCCCGGGATGCATAAAGGATTCATATAAGACTGCTATGCTTCAGGCGTGAGTCGCCGAGACGCCACGCACGCCGCTTCCGATGCCATCGGGTCAGCCCTCTACGGTCTGGCCACCAGGGCCGTGAGACGCCTTCCCCGCGACATGAGCCTGACGTCCGCCGCCACCTTGGCCGCCCTGGACAAGACCGGCCCGCGACGGATCACCGATCTGGCGGTGGCCGAGGGCGTCACGCAGCCCGCGATGACCGTCCTGGTCCGGGTGATGGAGGAATCCGGGCTGGTCGAGCGGAAGGGCGATCCGTCCGACAAGCGGGTCACGCTGGTGTGCCTGACCGAGGCCGGCGCGTCGTACGTCCGGACGCGCCGCCAGGCGGGCGTCGACGCGTACGCGCGGTTGATCGACGAACTCACCGGGGACGAGGTCGAGGCCTTGGCAGCAGCCCTTCCGGCGCTGCTGCATCTGGCGGAGCTCGAAAGCCACGCCCGATGAGGAGTCCGACCGGTGAGCGCGGCCCAGGCTCATGACCAGCCCATGAGCACTGCCCTGATACGTTCCGAGGCACGTCTGCTGGTCCCCGCCCTGATGTTCATCGCCCTGGTCGTGGCGGCGGTCGCCAGTCTCGGGGCGCCGCTCATCACCAGCGTGGCGACCACGTTCCACGTCTCCCTCGACAGCGCGCAGTGGACGCTGACCATCGCCCTGCTCAGCGGCGCCGTCGCCACACCCGTCCTCGGCCGGCTCGGAGCCGGTCCGCACCGGCGGGCCACGATTCTCGCCACGCTGGCGATCGTCGTCGTCGGCAGCGCTCTCACCGTGCTGCCGCTGCCGTTTGCCTGGCTGCTCGTGGGCAGAGCGGCCCAAGGCGTCGGACTCGGTCTCACAGCGCTGATGATGGGCATGGCCCGCGACCATCTTCCCGAGGAGCGCAGCGCGGCCACGATCGCCCTGATCTCAGTTGTCTCCATCATCGGAGCCGGCGTCGGCTACCCGCTGGCCGCGCTGCTCGCCGAGTTCGGCGGACTGCCGGCCGCCTACGGCCTCGGCCTGCTCGTCAGCGCCGTCGCCTTCGTGACCGCGTGGCGCTCCGTGCCCGTGGCTCCTGAAGGCCGCTCCGCTCACGTGAACGTGGCAGGCGCGGTCGTCCTGACCGCTGCGCTGCTCCTCGTCCTGTTCCTCGCCGGCGAGAGGAGCCTGTGGAGCCGACACCTCGTCGTGGCGGTGACTCTTGCCGTCGCCGCCGTGATTCTTCTGTGCGTCTGGACCGTTTCCGAACTACGAACCAAGACGCCCCTGGTCGACGTCCGGGCGGTACGGCACCCGGCGGTCGCCAGGGCGAACCTCGCCATGTTCGTCGGCGGGATCGGCATGTACCTCCTGTTCACGCTCATCACGCGCTACGCGCAGACGCCGCACAGCGCCGGCTACGGCTTCGGACTGACCACCTTCGTGGCGGGGCTGGTCCTCATCCCGTTCTCCGTGCTGGGGTTCGTCGCCGGCAAGCTCACGCCCCGGGTCCGCGAACGGATCGACGGCCCTCTGCTCCTGGCCGGCAGCGCCGTCATCGTCGGCGGCGGGTTCGTCCTGTTCGCCACCGCCCGGTCCAACCTGGCCGAACTGCTCGCGGCCATGGGCGTACTGGGCTTCGGAGTCGGCGGCTTCGCGGCCGCCATGCCCGGCGTCATCCTGGCCGTCACCCCCAAGAGCGAGACGTCGAGCGCCATGAGCTTCAACTACGTCGTCCGCAGCGTCGGGTACTCCCTGGGCAGCGCCATCGGCGGTCTGGTCCTGGCCGCGGGCACCGGCCCCGGCCGCCTCTTCCCGAACGACGACGCCTACACCACCGCGGCGCTGATCGGCGTCGCCGCGATGACGATGACAACGCTGACAAGCCTCGCCCTCGCCCGCCGACGCTCGTCCGAGACCAACCCGTAAGTCAGATGCACTCATTCCAACACTGGAGGTTCCATGCCCAAGGGCTACTGGGTCAGCGTCTACCCCACCATCGAGGACCCCGAGAGGCTTGATGTCTACAACGAACTGGCAGGTCTAGCCGTCGCGGCCGCGGGCGGGCGGGTGCTCGCGAGCATCGGCAGCCGGGTCGACGCACACGAAGCCGGAATCGCCGAGCGCGTCGTCCTGATCGAGTTCGACAGCTTCGAGCAGGCGGTCGCCGCACGCGCGAGCGCGGCCTACCAGGAGGCGCTGGCCGAACTCCCCGACGGCTTCGAGCGCGACTTCCGCATCGTCGAAGGCCTCGACTGACGACCGAGGCTGCGTCGGCGACGAACACGCAGCCGACTGCGGGGATCACCCCGGCTCGTCAGCGCGCCGCACCGTCGCGAACAGCGTCAGACAAGTGGCATCGGCGGTGATGTCCAGCCCGGCGACGGTTCCCGGCGGCACGGACGTCGTTGGACAAGCCCGTGGCCCCCTCACGTGATCCTTCAAGCCGAACATGGGGTGAGTACCGGCCACGGTCCTGCTCGATGCGGAACGCTTCATCGGCCATGCGCCTCGCCATGTCGCCTCGCGCGGCTGGCCAGTTCCGTGCAGCAGATTGTGACACGGCGTGTGGCGTCTCAGGTGCGCAGGCGGACCGGGACCATGATCGGCACCATGATGCTCACAGTGCCGGTCGACCTGGTCCCCGTTCTTGAAGGCCATTCCAGGAGCCCAGGTTCGTTCGGAGCCGTGATCGCGGGCACTTCACTGTGCGGCGCGGCGCCCCCAGACGGAGGTGTCGCCGGAGCAGCTGCGGAACCCGCGGGCCGAGCGCACTCTGCAGGGTCGCCTACCTGGAGACCATGCCGGGCACATCATTGCGCGGATTCTCGGTGGGATCGGTGGCGCGATCAATCTCGTGCCGATGGAGGGCCGCAGGGTCAATCAGGGCCGCTACCGTCGTCTGGAGCGGCAGCGGCAGCTGGACCCGGAGGTCTCGGCGCTGGCGGACACGGTCGAGACCGCGCTGGTGGTGACGATGGGCGACAGGAGCATCGACCGGAAGTGCGACTGGAGAGCGGCACCGGGCGGCTGTGCGGGCAACTGCGCGCGGACATGTACCAGGACGGCAACGGCACCTGGTACAACGCCCGCATCACGGTCGACGAGCAGCGTCAGGTCACTGTCGAGTTCGACTACGACACGCCACCGTTCGGCGGTGTCATCGACGAGACCGACCCAGACGGTGAGGGCGACGCCGACCCCGAGCTCCTGCTCGAGGACCACCGCATGTATCCCCGCAGCCCGGATCTCGTCCCCACCAGGCACCCCGTCCACGACGAGACCTGCGCAAAGTAGTCAGCGGCCCGTGCTCGCGTGGAGTACGTTCCCCGCCGAGCCGCTGGTGCATGTGCAGCGTGGAACGGTTTGTGGAACGAAGCGGTGTCAACAGGTGTGGTTCTTGGGGCGTCTGGGTGGCCGTCGGTGTCACTATCGTTGCTGGTATTGGCTGAATGAGGTGCGCTCGCGCGGCCTTGTGATCTGCACGTTCAGGGCTCGATCCGATAGAGCGTGTGATTCGGCGTCGCTCAACACGGCTGAGGCCGTGGTGCACGGCCGGCGTCTTTCGCGGCGGAATGACGCAGGTCACACTGCTCGTTGCGGATCCGAGACGTCGCCCGCATCTCGCGCTTCGCGGCGGCGGCCCTTCCACGGCATGAGACCGTCGGGAGGACTGCGATTGGGGAGCACACGGAGCGTCTGGGGACAATGTGTCTCCGGTGCTTCCCTTGCGCATGGGTGAGCAAGGCGCCCGAACCGTCGAGCGTTCCCGATAGCATCGCGGCATGCTCGAGCCCGACCAAGACGCAGCGTCCTTGCTGCAGCGCCGCATCACAGCTGTACAGGAGTTCTCCGACCTCGCCGACAAACTCTTCCAGATCGGGGACGTCGACTGGTCGGAGGCGATGGGACGCGATCTTCGCCTCTTGGCGGTCAACGCCGCGTTTCGCCGGCAACTCGAATGCATCCGGGCCGCGCTTATCCTCGCCCGCGCGGGTCTCGGCCACCTCGCGGTCGGGTTCATTCGCGCCTCGCTTGAGGAGGTGATGTACCTCGCGTTCCTGTCCAAGCTGGAACGCGAGGATGCGCACAAACTCTTTCAGGTATTGGCAAAGTGGGACGGTCTCAGGTCGTTGAACGCCCAGCGTGCATACGTCGGCGACGAGGTCATGCACGGACTGTGGTTTACCGACGAGTTGCTGGCGGCGGCTGAAGCATCGACCGGCCAGGTGCGCAATGATCTGAAAGCTTTAGGAAGGTCGTACGGATGGGGCGGGCTCCTCCCGAGTGGCGAGTGGGTAGCCGACCAGGCAGGCCACCGACGACTGTATGACTACCTCCACTCTGCCTCTAGCCGCTCAGTGCACTTCTCGGCCGGAGAGATCCTGCGTCGGTCCTGGGGTGAGCCGGGCGGCCAGATCACAACCAACAAGCCCGAGTTTCGCGAACACCTCGCGGATTTCTCACTCCACCAGATCGTCCTCCTCTTCTTCGAGACCTGGTCGGTTCTCGACGACACCGGCGCCACGGGCATTTCCCTCAACGAGGAAATCGACGAGTCCGAGGTCGATGCCGTTGTACATAGGATCGCGGCGCTCGGGCAGGTGTCCTTGGTGCACGCGCACGAATGGAACCTGACCCCGGACGGCCCTCTGCCACCAGCCCACTAGCCGTGTCGCTCCTTAAGCATGCCTAGTGGGTCGCCGCGGTGATGACGACTGTTTGTCGCCTCGGCCCGTGACAGGCGCGGCCCTCACGTGGCGAGGGCCAACCACGGCGGCGCGGGTCATGACCCGACGACGACAAGCTCGGTGCTCTGGCCGCCGCGAAGCGGAGATCAACAGAGACCGGTTCGGATTCTGTGGGCGTGGTGACAGGCGGCGGAATGATGATGAGAGACGGTTGAACTGATGACCGGGAGCGCGAGCAACGGAAAGGCGGGGTTAGGGGTGCGGGTCCTGACATCGCCATCTACTGATCGGCTCGCTTCCAATATGTCGCGGCAACCCTACGCACCGTTGGCGCTGATCGGCACCTCGACGAGGTCTCGGGCGACGAGGATGCCGTCCTTCACGATGTAGCACTCGACCAGGTGATCGCCGCGGAACTGGGTGTGCTCGTGGAGACTCTCGTTCGGACGGTTTGACCCGATGATCTGCCCGCGGATCTTGTTGCGGCGCTCGGCCTCCGCGCCGCGGTTCAGCACCTTCCACTTCACTTGGTACGGCCGAGGGACGCTGCACTCCGTGATGGTGAAGTCGAGGTCTTTGTTCGGCAGGAGCAGGCTCCCAGTGCGGAGCATGTCCCGCAGCGAGGCCGGTCGCCAGCCGCTCTGAGCGACCTGGCAGTTGATCGTGAGCGTCTCGCCGATGTCCACTGGGAACCAGTTCTCGATGAACTGCTCGGTGTCCTTAAAGTTGAATGCGGATTCGGTAGCCTTCAGCGGCACCGAGGTTCCGAACACTTCGCGCCATTTCTTGTTGGCGGCGGCCTTGCCTTCGTTCTCGATCGCTTCGAGGCACCGGTTGTAGGCCTTCTTCGCCTTCGGCTGGAACTGGGCCTTCACCTTCACTCGCTGGTGGCTGCCGAGAGCAAGGTAGTACTCCTTGTCGGGCTCGGTGGCCAGGAACTCGAAGAAGTCGCGAGCCATCACGTCGTACGAGTCGGTGTCAGCGGTGTCGTAGTCGTCGTTGTTCGCGAAGAAGCGGTGCACGAGGGTGTCGATGAGAAGGCCACCCATGTTCACGCCGTTGGTGTTCTTCCACGCGCGAGTCATCCGCGCGAGCCGGCGCATGTTGTTCGAGGTGCGCTGGTTGCAGGCCCGCGTCTCGCTGATCTCGTCGCGCGGCTTGGTCACCTTCCAACGCTTGGCGACAGTGTCGGGGTAGTCGAAGCTGTCGTCGTTCTCGAACGTCGGCTGGACCTCGAACTTGAAGTTGGTGAACTGGACGCGGACGACGCACTGATCGACGCGGATGTCGGTGGTCCGGTACCGCGCCTGGAGGGTGTCTCGGACTCTCTCAAGGACTCGCATCGGACCGGTTTCACCGTCGTAGGTGGCCCGGAGACCCGCCGGGAGGATGTAGATCATGTCGAGGTCGGAGATGCTGCGGATGGCGGTGTACCGACCATAGGAGCCGACCATCAGCTTGTGGTCGGTGGAGCCGTCCTTGGCCCTGAAGTTCTTGTTCAGCGCCTTGGTGATCTCGTCCCGACGCGCCGCGATGGTCGTGCTGGCGTCGCCGACCTTGAGGTTGTCCAGCAGGGCATCGAAGATCTCGGAGGTCTTCATGCTCACGCCTCGCTCTCGTTGAGCCGGAGTGCCTCAGGCAGGAACATATCGATCTCCCGCGAGGTGAAGGTCATCTCCTCGTTGTTCTTGAGTCCGTCGCTCGCCTTGGAGAAGGCCTTGGCCGTGGTTCGCGGTGCCTCGGAGTAGGCAGAGCGGGCGGCCTCTTGGAGCTCATCGCGGCGAGCACGGGCGTCGGACTCGGCGATCCTTCCCGCCATCAGATCGGCGATCAGCGACAGGTACGACTCGCGGACGTCCCACAGGTGCGCAGCGGTGGCGCGGTGCGCATCAGCCTCATCGGCGAACTTGAAGGTCTTCGTGGCAAGGCTGATTGCGGTCACCAGCAGTGCGATCAACGACGTCACGAGGCTGCCGATCTTGGGGCTCGCGACGACGCCAACGACGGAGGCGAGGAAGGTCCCGGAGCTGATCGCGGTGAGCCCAACCAAAGCCACCTGTTGCCAGCGGTACTTCGTGAAGCAGAAGTCCGCCTGCTTCTCGTGCGTCTTGTGGCTGTACACCACACGGCCGAACGACTCGCGCACTTGGGCAAGCAGGTACCGAGCGGGATCGGGCATCGATTCCACGGCGTTTGTCATGTCGCTCCATTTGTTGGCCATCAGGGACGCGCTGCCGCCCGGAGAAACCGGTGCATGCCATCCCGGGTGAGCGATGACGAACGATGCGCGCTCCGTGAGTATGCCGGGCACCACCGACACTCTTCGGAGCTCGCCGCGAAGCGCTCGCCTAGTTGACACGCCCAACATGAGCTCGGCGGCCGAGAGTCGCCGCCGTCTTCAGCCGGTTGAAGGTCGGTAGACCTTCGCTAGAACGTCCCACATCGCGCCAGGAGCGTGCCCTACATCCGGGGACGAACCGGCGCATCGATGCAGCGCCAAAGTTGCTGCATTCTGGGCCGACTGACGCACGTTGCAACGGCTCGGCGCGTCGTGCTTGTGGTGCGGTTCATGGTGCGAAACGGAGTCAACGAGGGTGGTTCCAGTGCTGTGGTGCGGGCATTGATGCAACCGTTGTTGCTGGTAGTGGCGTTATGAGGTGCCTTCCTGCTCCCTACGGATCAGTAGGTCGGGGTTCGATCTGACGGTGCGTCCGGTTCGCGTCTCCCAGATCCTCGTAAGCCCGCCCCGAGTTGGACTTGGTGGTCTGTGTAGCACCGCCCCGGGCCCGTCCGGCGGTTTCGGTCCTTGTCCGGGCCGGTTTACGGTTGGGTTGCTTGCCGGGCGGGGTGCCATTCGGGTAGTAGCTCTGGGTCGCGTGGGAACTTCTTGTGGTCTTCGAGGAGGAGTTCTGGGTCGGCGTTGCCGCTGCTGGGGGTTTGGTCGTGGATGCCGCCGAATGGTGCGTTCTCGTAGTCGAAGTCGGCTTTGATCTCGCCGTTCTCGTCGATGGTGATCGTGGCGAGGTACCAGGTGCCCTTGCCCGGTTCGTACATGTCGGCGCGTAGTTCTTCGACGGCGTCCAGGCCGTCGAGTTCGAGCACGGCGTCGGTGTCGATGCTGCCGTCTTGTGTTTCGATCTCCAAGCCGGTGTCGGTCATCTCGCCGGCGGCCATCACCTCGAGTTTGAGGAATCGCCACCCGTCGGGTGCGGCGGCGACCATCGCCTGGCCGACAGCGTTGAGCTTGCTGGGATCAGGGATGCTCATTGGCTACCTCCGGGTGGCGTGTTGGGCAGCTTCACGCGGCGGCGCCGCCCATCGATCGTGTAGGTGACGGTGATGGCACTGGATCTTGGTCCTTCGTCGGGGTAGTGCAGGGCGATCTCTACCTCGACAGGTTTGCCGGCGGTGACTGCTTCTCGCCAGGTGTTCTCGATCGTGGCGAACTTCGAGCGGTTGAGGTCTCGGGTCATCGGCGTGAGGTTGAGTTTGTCGCCGATGCCACCAAGCATGTGCGCGATCAGGTGCCCTGCGTCGTCGCCGTCGAGCTTGCCTGCCAGCGTGCGCTGGGCGTACTCGTTGCGCTGGCCCGGCTGCGTGGCCGTGAGTGTCGCATCGACCCTGACGACGCGGCGGTGTTCGTCGGCGGTGTAGACCGTGGTCTCGTCCACCACGAGCACGCTTGCTGCGGGTGGGTTCGCCCGAAGGTCCGCGTCCTTGGGGTCGGTGGAGGAGAGATGGACGACTGGAGGGTGCGCGGCTGCGGGCGCGATGTGATCAACCACGGCGGGTGTGTGGTCGGATGGGCGCTTCAGGGCTGTGAGTTCATCGATCGCCTCGGAGATTGCTCCGGCCACCTCGTCGCCCAGACCGCGGAGCTCGTGCTGCGTGCGAGCCTCGACAGCGTCCAGCTCCTCGAGTGTCGAGGCCTCGGCCGCATGGTACGTGGCGCGCTCGACCAATCGGCGCACGTTCTCGATGTCGCCGCGCACAAAGTCGAGGAGACCGTCGATCTCTTGCGGCACGGTCGCGTCTCGGACCTCGGCCAGTCCTTCGACGGCACCCTCGATCGGCCGGTCACTCATCTCAGCGCTCCGCCCTGTCGTCGCACGCCACAGCGTCTCACGCCTGAAGGTCAGCATGTGACACGGCTTGTGACGTGTGCTTGCCCAACCAGGAGCTCCGGACCGGGGCAGACTGCCGGTATCGGCGGTACGGTCCTGCCCAAGGCAGGTTCCGCGCGCCCAAGCGTCACGGTGTCGTACTAGCGCGCTACCCCAACTTACGGTGCGGAGGACTCACATGAGTCCGTGCCCGACACGGACGGCGCCAACACAGCTCCGGTGGGGGCGTGATGAGCGATGCCCTCAGGACTTCGATGGTCCGATACGCGCGCAGATAGATCATTCTGCCAGCGCCGAGGAATCCGTCGGCGCCGGGTCGGGGGAAGTGTCGATCTGGCGGTAGAAGATGAAGTCGTAGTGGGTCGTGCCGGTCACCGTCGCTGTAGTCGCCGTAGTCGAGAGTGTCGTAGAAGCGCTAGACCAGGTTCTTGTTGTTCTCGCTGGACATGTGGGCTCCTTGCTGGGCCGACGTGCAGGGTGCAAGTCCGTCTGCTCCGTGGGCGCGGCGCGTGCACTGGATCCACGGAGCGATGCGTGCACGGAAGTGGGACTCAGTGGTCGCGGCCCCAGTCGAGGCGGTCGGCCAATCCGGCGTTGGTGAAGGCGGCTTCCAGGTGCTGGCGGCCTTCGGTGAAGTGGGCCCAGCTGTCGTAGTGCACCGGCACCACTCGGCGGGCATCGACGATGCGGCTGGCCTTGGCGGCCTGGGTGCTGTCGAACACGATGGGCTTGCCGTCGAAGAGTATGGCGAAACTGGGCGCACCGGCGAACATGATGGCGGTGTCTACCGGGGCGAAGCGATCGGCGATCTCGCGGACCAGCTCCAAGGAGGCGTTGTCCCCGCTGACGTAGACAGTGGGCAGGCCGTCACCGGTGAGGACGAAGCCGACGACTTGGCCGGCGAACGGTTCGACCTCCTCCCGGGAGCCTGGCCCGTGGATCGCCGGGACGGCAGTGACGGTGACCGTACCTCCTGCAGGGCGGTCGAGCTCGATCGATTCCCAATCGGCCAAGCCGCGGGCCTTGTCTCCGAGGCGCTGCCCGCCGCCGGTGGTGGTGAGGGTGAGCGGCACGTCGGCCAGCAGGGCGCGACCGGAGTCGTCGAGGTTGTCGGCGTGCTCGTCGTGGGAGAGCAGCACAACGTCAACCCGGCCGAGGTCGGCCGGGTCGCCCTCCGACGGGGTTGTCTTGGTCAGCAGCGGCCCGTTGGGCACCTGGTAGTCGCCGGGGGCGTCGAAGGTCGGGTCGGTCAGGAAGCGCAGGCCGCCGTACTCGAACAGAGCGGTCGGGCCGCCGAAGACCCGGATGGGAAAGGGCGCGGTGGCTGCAGCGGAAGCTGGCACGATAAGTCCTCTCACGGATAGATTGTCGCAAACCGTGATACCACGATAGGTGGCATCACGCATGATCACAAATCAATCCGTGAACATCACGGCTTATCTGATCGTGTACCATGAGTTCTATGGAGGAGTTCGTGTCTGTTGAGCGTGGCCTGCCGCCCGCGCCAGGAGAGGATCAGTACCTCTCCCTGGCGCTGGCCAACAGCTCCCTCGCGCTGCCCGGCGGGTACTCCATCGACCTGCTTGGCAGCCCCGGCGCATCGAACGAATGGTTGTCCGAACGCGACCTCGCGCCGGTCGAAAGCGACATGCAGGAGATGTGCGCGAGCCAGCTCCGGTCCCTGCGGGAGCAGGTCAGAGCGCTGTTCTCCGCACGTGTGGCCGGTCTGCCCGCGCTGCCCGCTGCTCTGTCCGCGATCAACGACGCGCTGACGAGGGTGCCGACCGCCCCGCTGCTGCACTGGGACGAAAAGACGGGTCCCTACCGTGCGGTGCCGCACCCCACCTCACAGGTCGTCGACCACGCCCTGGCAACGCTTGCCGCCGACGCCGCCGACCTGGTCGTCGGACCCGACTCCGAACGTCTCACCGCTTGCGGATCGAGCCCCTGCAACCGGTTCTTTCTCCGGCGCGGCCGCCGACACTGGTGCTCCACCCGCTGTGGTGACCGCGCCCGCGCCGCCCGCGCCTACACCCGCCGTACGCAGCACAAAACGGACTGATCGGCCCTGCGCTGGGCCTCGGGAGCCGGATCTTCAGGGCCCTCTTGGGGCGGCCTCGGATCATGTCGAGCCAAGCCGGCCGGGCTCGTGCTGGCCCGGGCCGGCGGAGATCGATGCTCGCGGTCACGTACGGCCCGGCATCCGTGACCGGCTGAGCACTGTCGGAGACTTGACGCCGATCGGTACCGCGAGCACTGCGAAGCGTGGGACGACGTGTTCTTCGACCGATCGATGCTGCGCAGCATCCAGTTATGAGCGAGCCGGATCGACCCACCAACGCGCCTTGTAGATCTGCGAGTCCGGCAGCGTCCGCGACTCGGTCGGCTGGTGCATCCGTACGGTCGCAGTGCACCAGCTGCAGCCGGTGCCCTCCTCCGGCGCTGCGGTCAGCACCTGGCCCGTGGCCGGGTTGGTGGTCACCGACTTGACGCCGTAGCTGTCGATCGTCTCGGCACCTGGGTAGTCGTCGTGGAACACCCCGGTGCGGACGTCGAGCTGATAAACGTGGCTGCCGCTGCTGACCCACAGCCGGTTGTCGTCGCCCGGCACGGGCTGCAGGTCGTGGCCCCACGGCGTGGGCAGCTCGTAGCGGGTGGTCGCGGTCAGCGTCGGCTCCGCAGGCGGGCCGCCCACGGTGAGGCCGACGACCTCGTAGTCGCCGACGGCCCACAGCAGCTCCCGATCTGCGTCCCAGACGACACCGTGCGCCCCCGGGAAGTCGAACTGCGTGTACGTCGTGGACCGAGCCCCCTGCGACGCGGTGTAGACCCGTACCCAGGCGCCGGTGCTCGCCGCCACCGCGACGTTGCCGTCGGGCAGGACCTCCATGCTGTGCGCGTTCGCCCCTCGCCCGACGTCCGCGGCCCAATACGAGCCGTTGCCTGACGGGTACGGCACCATCGCCGCCAGGCCGTACGAGTCGGTGGTCAGCAGGTAACGCCGACCCTGGAAATGGCGCAGCTTCGCCTCGTCAGGCAGTCCCCAGTTGTCGACCAGACCGTCGAAGCCTTCGTCGAGTGTCGGTTGCCAGGCCCACTTCACGGCCCGGGAGCCATGCTCGGCGTCCCAGTCCTGCTTGCCCGCGTCCAGCACCAGAATCTGGTCGCGGGCCTGATCCGTGACGACGATGTCACAGCAGCCCTCGCTTCCCGGCGCAGCGTTGCCGGGCGAGGCCGTCGTGGCGATAGACGTCATGGTTGTGGCGGCCGTCAGGGCGAGTCCGGCGGCCAGTGGCCAGAGAGTACGGGTGAGACGCACGGTTCCTCCACGGTCGGCGTGATTCGTGTGATTCCACCAATGCCTGGCGAACGTCGGACTCCTGCCTGGCGAACGTTCTTGACACGGCGCGGGACCCCTCGGTAAACGTCGACGCGAACGGTTGCCAACGGCTCGAAGCGGGTGACCCGCACGCAGGTGTGGCCGGGCACGGCCGATGCAGCCGACATCAGCCCGCCCGCGGGCGATACTGGTACCGTCGCAGGACGAGCCCGCTGCGTCCGGCCGTGCACGACGCGTCCAGTTCCAGCAGGTCGACGCTCACGCTGGTCTCGAGCCCTCGACCTGACGTAGTGCCGTTGTTCAACTGATCGCAGGGGCACAGTATGGGCAGAACTGTTTTCGGCGTGTTCCATCACGCGCGTCCCGGCTTGCGACTGTTCGCCTGCGTCATCTGTTTCGGCCTGGCAGGGCTGATCTGGTCGCTGCCACGGCTGCGGATCCGTCGCCTGCGTCGAGCCGCGAGATGCCGGACATGTTGGACTCATCAGCGCGTGCGTAACGTTGCGGTATTCGCGGTCGCGGCGCTGTTGGTGGCGGGGTCCCTGGCCCGGCTGCAGACCGTGCTGGCGCCCCAGATCAGGTGCCACAGCCACGTCACTGCGGAGGGCGACGTGCGTCCGGAACCCAAGCTGAACATCTCGCCTCCGCCGTGGTGGGCGGCCACGCGGAGTTTCCTGGTTGCTCCTATCAGTGGCGTGGGCGTTCTGGCCGGGTGGGCGCAGGGCATGGAGTCGTGCTCGGGCCCAACTCTGCTGGTGATGTTCTGGCCGCCGCCGCGCATCAGCGGCGGGGGGACGACGCTCGGGGACGTTTTCGTGGCGTGGATGCCTCCCAATGGTCCGACGCATGGGTACCTGAGTGAGGATGTCTATGGCATCACGGACGAGGGTTGGTACTTTCGCTACGGGCCGAACATCTCCGAGGACCGGGTGAACGAGGCCGAGCTCGGCTTCCACGAATCACGGCACGTGGATCAGTGGGCCGTGGGCACTCTAGTGGCGGGACCGTTCGCGTTCCCGCCGGCGTACTTCATCGATGGCACGTTCTTTCCAGGCTCACGGAACCACTTCGAACGGCACGCCGGTCTGCTCCGCGGTGGATACGCACCGGTTGACGACAACTGGCCCGCCCCGCTGTGGCCGCAGACAGCGGGACTCGTCGCCCTGGCCGTGCTGATTTGGAGGCGGCGCCTGAGGTGGCTGATCCGCGTCGCAGTTGGTGGTCGCTCGCAGGTACGCGTGCACGCTCCAGGTCGCTGCCCGGTCCACACGACGGGCTGGCGACCGTTGCGCTAAGCGGGTCATTGCGCTGTGTGGCCACCGTCGAGCGGGTCTGCACGCGTGTACTTGCAGAGGTGTACGAGCGGCGGCATCCACGAACAAACGCGACTGTGGATCAGCTGCTCGAACGTCACGTGCGGGAGAACAAACTCGAGCCGAGCACGGAGGGGACGTACCGGGGTTATCTGACGAAGCATGTGCTGCCGTTCATCGGCAAGGAGAAGGTCGGCAAGATCGACGCGGAGATCCTCGACTCGCTGTACTACGAGATGCGTCGTTGCCGGGCGCATCAGTGTCGTCCGCTCGGTGAGTCGACTATCCGGCAGGTTCACATGATTCTCAGTGGGCGTTCCGGCGTGCTCGGCGGTGGAAGTGGATCAGTGTGAATCCGGCGTCGACGGCGGAGTCGCCGGCTCCTCCGGACGCGATACCCGCGGTGGGCGGTGCGATGGATTTGGCGGTCGGCGCTAAGCAGGTCTTCGTGACGATGTCGCTGTTCACAAAGGGGGCGAGGCAAAGCTCGTCGAAGCGTGTACGTACCCACTCACGGCGTTACGCTGTGTGAACCGGATTTACACCGACGTCGCGAAATTCGAACTCACCGAGCAGGCGATCATCGTCCGTGAGACCTGGGGAATTTCGTACGCCGAGATATGCGCGCGCGTCGATGTGCCCCTGATGCACGGCTGAGACACAACGGCATGCGCCGCGGTAGCGTGGCTGGAGGCTTTTGGCAGCAGAATCGTCGTTCTCGGACAATCCGGGACATGCCGGTGGACGTGAGCGTGACGTGCCTGGGTAGGTATCCGTTCGTCCGTCAAGACACTGCCTGTGACGCGATATTTGCGGCAGCGGACCGCCGTGAAGCCTGGGGGACTCGCCAACGCCCCTCGTGACGCGCGCGAGCGGGAACTACCGTCGAGTGCATGGATCATCGGGCTGAGTTGCGTGGGTTCCTGTCGTCGCGGCGGGCTCGGCTGTCTCCGGACGAAGCCGGCGTGCCGGTGTTCACCGGGTCCCGGCGGGTACCCGGGTTGCGCCGCGAAGAAGTCGCTCATCTTGCCGGAATCAGCGTGGACTACTACACGCGTGTGGAAAGGGGAAAGATCGCCGGGGTCTCCGAAGAGGTTCTCGAGTCGGTCGCCCGGGCACTGCGGTTGGATGACATCGAACACGATCATCTACTGCACCTGGTGCGCTCGATGCGCGGCAGCCACGTCGTCCGACGCTCGCACCGAGCCGAGCCGCAAGTCCGGCCGGAGACGCAACGTGTGCTGGACTCCATCGCGCTGCCTGCGCTGATCCAGAACGCCCGCTTGGACATCCTGGCCGCCAACCGGATCGGGTGGGCGGTCTACCCGTACGCAAGGGAGGTCGGGTCCGGCACGTTCAACCACCTGAAGTTCCAGCTACTGGACCCGCGGGCACGGAACTTCTACCGGGACTGGGAACTGACCACGAAGAACGCGGTCGCCTTGTTGCGGGCCGCGGCGGGACGCGACCCCGAGGACGAGAGCATCAGCCAGCTCGTCGGCGAATTGTCCACCCACAGCGAGCGTTTCCGGCAGCTGTGGGCCTCCTCGCATGACGTGCTGGGTTTCCGCAGGGGTGTCAAGAGGTACCGGCACCCGCTGGTGGGCGAGATCGATTTCGATCTCGCGTCGTTCGACCTGGCCGGCGAGCCTGGGTTGGTCATGCTGGTCTACTCGGTCCAGCCGGGCTCGCCCAGCGCTGATGCGCTGCAGATCCTGGCAAACTGGAGCGCTTCGAGCCCTGCGGGGTTCTGCCCAGCCGGGTCCTGACAGACCCTGCCTGGCGGCGTCGCGACCGCCTAGCGTGCGGGAGACAGCCCTCGAGACGGCCACGAACGCGCTGGGAGTGAAGATGCCGACAACGCTGGTCAACGCCCGAATTTTCGATGGCAGCGCGGTGCGGCGAGAACGATCACTCACCATGGACGACGGAGTGATCACAGCGATCGGGGCCGAGGCGGCAGCGCTCGACACGGTCGTCGACGCCGGTGGGGGAACAGTGCTGCCCGGTTTGATCGACAGCCACGTCCACACCACCGTTGCGGAGTTGGGCACCGCGCTGCGGTTCGGGGTCACTACCGCGCTCGAGATGCAGGGGTTCTGGACCGCCGAGGAGCGCGCTGCCGTCGCCGCCGACCCTCGGGTCGCCGACCTCAGAGTCGCTCTCACCGGACTCATGGCGAAGGATGGGCACCCCAGTCAGCTCATCAAGGCTCACAACAACCTTGCCGGCGACGGGTGGTCGATGCCCTCGGCGTCCACACCCGACGAGGCCGCGGCGCTGGTCGCGGCACAGGTGGCCGACGGTGCGGACTACATCAAAGTCATGATCGAAGAGGGCACGGTTCTGGGTCACCCAGGTCTTCCGGTGATGACGACCGACACGCTCCGTGCTGGCGTCGACCAGGCCCACCATCTGAACAAGAAGGTCATCGCGCACGCGATGACCGTCAGGGCCACAGAGCAAGCGCTCGAGATCGGCGTCGACGGATTGGCCCACCTCTTCGTCGATCAGGCGGCCACCTCACGAGTCGTGAGTTCATTGGTCGATGCCGGTGTATTCGTCACCCCCTGCCTGGTGATGAACTCATCGACGGTGGGATACGACGCTTCCGCGCTGGCCGCGGATTCTCGAGTCCGGTCACGGCTCAACCATGAGTGGCTCGACGCGCTCGGCAGCAGCTTCAACTCCTACCCCGAAGGCCGGCTTGCCGACGTCTTCGAAAGCGTGGCCGCGCTCCACGAAGCCGGAGTTCCGATCCTGGCCGGTACGGACGCATCCCCGTTGAAGCACGGCGGAATCGTCCACGGAGCGAGCGTTCATCACGAGTTGCAGCTGCTCGTCGAGGCCGGCCTCAGCCCCACAGACGCCCTGCGCTCCGCGACGCAGATCCCTGCGGAACGGTTCGGTCTCGCGGACCGTGGGCGTATCGAGGCCGGCAAACGAGCCGACATCCTCCTCGTCGGAGGCGATCCCACCGCGCACGTCTCCGACACCCTCGATCTTCGCGGCATCTGGCGTGCCGGCATGCGTCTGGAATGTTCCTAGACGATTACCGCTGATCCGGGCAGGATCAGCAGCGGACGGATATTCCGGGCCGGGCTGGCAGGGGCGGCGTCGACGCAGTCCAGCCCGGACGATGGGTGTTCAGGCTCGGGGGTCTCTCTCATTGAGCGCGTCGAACTTGCGCACTTCGTTTCGCATGTGCGGGCCCCACTTGGCGAAGAGCGCCTGGACCTCCGGTTCGGCGAGGTGTCGGTCGAGCGCCTCCTGGGACGCCCATTGCTCGAGGACCGTGACGGTTCCGGCCGCCGCGTCTTCCACGCAGAACGAGATCAGCACGTTGCCCGGGTTCGCCGCAGCGATCGGGTACGTCGCCTGTGCCTCGGCGACGAACGTCTCGACGTCGCTGGCGGGGACGGAGACCCTGCCGGCAACGATGAGTGCTGTCCGCACAGACGGTTGCGTGTCGGCGGCGGTGGCCGCCTCATCCTGAGGTAGATCCATGTTCGTTCTCATCCTGGGTGTCCTGGTGCAGAGCCCGTCGAGCCTGTTGTGCACGCTATCCCCTGACGTTGGCGTCAGGGGCAAGGTGAGCATCTTCAGGGATCGGATCGGCTCGATGTCGGCTGATGCGTGTCGAGGGCAGTGGGATCATGTGCCTCGTGATCACCAACGTCCTGATCGAAAACTCGACGCTGGTGCCGGTGGTATTCGTCCTGATCGCCGTTGCCTGCGTCGGAGTCGGCTACCTCATCCTGCGCACCCGCCGGCACGGGAACCGGGCCCTGTGGATTCTCGTGTTGCTGTCCGTGCTGCCGGTCGCCGTGCTGCCCCTTGTCCCGACCTCGACCGGGGGAGACGGCATCACCTGTACGATCCAGTTCCACATGCCCACACCGGGTAGCGTCGAACTTCTGGCCAACGCAGCCCTGTTCCTTCCCCCGGTCTTCTTCGCCACGCTGGCCACCCGGCGACGACTGCTGATGCTTGCAGCCGGTGCTGTACTGTCCGGTGCGATCGAAGCGCTCCAGGCGGTGGTGCCCGCTATCGGACGTGCCTGCGACACCAACGACTGGACGATGAACACTGTCGGCGCCGCCCTCGCCGTCCTCTTGGCCACCGCAACAATCGCGCTCGCCGACCGCACGGCTGTCCGGAAGGCCGAACGTGTCAGCGCTGATCCACCACCTGGCAACCATCCTCAACCGTGACCGGGTACCCGGGCCAGACCGCGCCGGTCCTCGAAGGTGGGCGGGCCATGCTGACGACTGGGCCGGGTCACCCGGCAGGGACCCGGGGACCCGGCCCAGTGGATCAGGTGTTTTCGATCAGCCGGATGGCGAGCTCAGGATCGAACTGCCCTGCGGGTGTGTTCGGGGCGATGCCGCACTCGCCGTCCGAGTTACCGGGTGTCTTGATCCACAGCAGCATCTCGGCTCCTCCGCCGACTTGCGGCGGGACGCCGAGCTTGCGTCCTGCGGGATTACACCATTCACCGTTCGACCCGTTGCCGTTGCGACTGGTGTCCACCACGAACCGGGCCGAGTGGCCGAGGGCGGCGTTGACCGAGTTCGCGTAGCTCACCGACGAATCGGTCGTGTAGTAGTTCGACACGTTGACCGAGAATCCACGAGCGTTGTGCACACCCGCGGCGTCCAGCCTGTCCGCCATCGTCGAGGGCGCCACCCATCCGGCGTTGCCGCCGTCGAGATACACCCACGTGTTGGGTGCCTTCTCCGCGAACTTCTCGGTGGCGTACCTGAGCATGTCGAGGCGTTCCTGAATGGCCGTATCGTCCATGCAGGCGAAGTCGCCGAGCGCATCCGGTTCGACGATGACCACGGCGGGCCGGTCGCCGATCCCGGCCGCGAAGCTCGCGATCCACACCCGGTAGGCACCGACGCTGCCCGCACCGCCACCCGAATGCCCACCGCACGCATCCCGGCCGGGGAGGTTGTAGGCGACCAGTACCGGCAGCTTGTCGTGACTGTGGGCCTTGCCGACGTGGTCGGCGACGACGCCACCGATGTCGCTGGAGTTCCCGAACCAGCGTGCGATCGGCCGGGAACCGATCTCCTCCTGGATGCGCGCGGCACGCGAGTCGTCTGGGTTGTTCCGGGCCCATGTGGCGGGTGAGGAGTCGGGATCGACGTAGAAGCCGTCCGTCTGGTCGATCGGGCTGGCAGCAGCGATCGGGGTGACCGAAACCGTCAACAAGGTGAGTAGGGGGAACACAATCGTCGCACGACGAATCATCCGCTTCATGTGGATTCACCTTTCTTCACTGCTGGGTTCCGCGGGCCCCGGCGCTGTGCCGCCCGTTCGTCTCCCGTGGGGCGCCACGGCGGGCGGTTCGCAACGGAGTCGGCGAACGCCGCCACCCAGGCGAGGGACGAGTTCCAGTTGATGGCCACTTCGTTGGTCGACCACGAACCGATGTCGTCGATGTAGCAGGTGGCCGGGGCGCAGCCGCGTAGGTTCTGCTGCGCCACCGGATCCTGCAGGCCCGAGTTGGGCCCGCCCGCCATGGCGCCGGGCGGCGGGGTGGGAAGTGAGGGGTCGATCTGGTTGGCCCAGTACCGGTGGTGCTGGTTGTGGCTGGCCCGCTCGCCGTAGCCACTGATGAACGACTGGTTCAGGGCGTTCCGGCCGAGCAGGTAGTCCATCGACTCCAGCACGGCGTTGCGGTAAGAACGCTTGCGGGTCAGGTCGTAGGCCGTCGCCATGATCACCATGCTGGTCGTGGTGGCACTGTTCGAGCCCCACGCGTAGGCGCCGTCCTCCGGCATCGAGGGATTGGGGTAGCCCTGGGCCCGCAGGTTACGCACGTACTCGTCGGCGACCCCGAGGACCCGCTTGCGCGCGGCGAGGTAATCCCGCAGCGGGAAGCGGGACGGCAGCCGGACGATGGTCAGGTCGGCCAGGCCACCGGTCTCCTTCCAGAAGAAGCCTTCCTTCGTGAGTTCGGTGTCGACGAAACGCAGATAGTCACGCTCGCTGGTAGTGGCGTACAGCTCCGCGGCGGCCCAGGACGTTTCGTCGCGGATGTCGGTGTCGTCGTAGGGGCCGCCGCCGTCGCTCTCCGGGGGAGCATGGCGATCAGGGTGCTCGAGTGCCGCGTTCCACGCTGTCTCGGCCGCAGCGTGGCAGCGATCGGCGAACTCCCGGTCTCGGAACCGCCAGATCCGTGCGCACTGGGCGCCTACGGCGGCCAGGTTCAGCGTGGCGGCGGTGGACGGCGGGTGGAGGTAGCGCGGCTGGGGGTCCTCGTGGGGCAGGGTCGGGAGCGGGGTCCAGTCCGCGTCGTGGATCTTGTGGTGCACCATGCCGGCCAGCGGTTCCCCCTCGGGTACTTGCATACGCAGCAGGAATTCCACCTCCCAGCGCGCCTCGTCGAGGATGTCGGGGACGCTGTTGTCCTGCTCGGGAATCCGCAGCAGGCCGTCGCGCACTCCCTCGAAGTCACGGTTCCGGAGGGAACGCTCGTAGAGGTCCATCAGTTGCCACGCGGCCAGCGCACCATTCACCACGTACTTGCCGTGGTCGCCCGCGTCGTACCAGCCGCCGCGCACGTCGAGGGTGTAGTCGCAGGTTCCGGGAAGGCAGGGGACGTCGGTGTCGCCCGTGTTGGGTGCGACCCCGAGATGTCCCGCGGGCCGTGCGTAGTCAGTGCCGACGTACTTCGACTCGATCGGCACCCCGCTACGGCTGTGGTAGAAGTACGCCAGCGCGTCCCGGCGTAGCGTGTCGTACGGATTGTCCAGGATGTCGAAGGGCGTGCTCACCTCGCCATCAACCCACAGCGTGTAATCGCTTCCAGCCTCGCGGATCCGGGAGAAGTCGGCGATGTGCACGTGGTCGCCGGACATGGAGTCGTCCCCATGCACTCGGGTACGGCCCCTCGCGACGATCGTCCCGTCACCGTCCCGCACGTTCCACGGCACCGGCCGCGTCGACGAGTCGACAATGGACGCCCGCTTCGGCCCCGAGGTGAGGTAACCGTGCTGGTTGACCCGCACGGGGGTGCCGAAGTCCCTGCCACCGCCGGGTGGGATCACCCCACCGGTCAGTGACACGTCGTCCACGCAGAAGGTGTACGGCTGCGGCGCACCGCCCATCTGAAAGGACAGCTGGGCGTGCCTGGTCGCGACGGTCGAGGTGCCGGTGAACTCGAAGGTCCGCGGTTTGTCGGTCAGCGTCACCTGCCCGTCGAGCGTGCCGGTGTGCGGCTCGTGCGCAAGCTGGACGGCCGTGCGGATGGTGACGTTCACCGAGGCAGAGGCGGTGAAGCGCAGAGTGTAGGGCTGGTCGGCCTCCAACGGGATGTCGTTCTGGCCAATCATCGAGTCCCAGGGGTTCACGGTTCCGGCGGGGACGTCGGCGCAAAGCTGCCCGTCCTCGACCCGGGACGGCGTGTTGCCGCTACTCCACCATGGACTCTTCGCACCGTCGAAGGTGCCGTTGAGTACCCGCTCGTAGCCGTCAGCATGCGCGGGAATGGCCAGTCCGGCCACAAGTACGAGGGAAAGGCCGGCCGACGCCAGCCTGAGGGGGACGGACATACCGGGCCTCTCTGGTAGCAGGTTCCGGCCTGCCGCAGCGTCAGTGGTCCGACATAGTCACAGCGCTGGCTCGGCGTGTCAATGGTTTCACTCGATCCAACTCCCTTGGGGTTGTCCTCTTCACAGGACAGGGGCGACGGGTTAGTGTGCGCTGTAAGCGCTTCCAATTCCTTGTGAACGAAGTGTGCCAACACCGGCACTCGCCGCAGCGTCGCAGCAGGTGAACGGTGTTTTAGGTAGTCCCGACCTGCGATCTTGCCTTGTTATCGCTTCCGGGACGGCGAGACTGGAGGTACTACATGCCTGTCCGACTGAGGCGGACGCTGCTCGCGACCGCGCTCGCCGGAGCGCTGGCGGCAACCAGCGCCTGCGGCGGGGAAACCGGAGACTCGGCGGGGTCAGGGAAGACAACCCTGGTCATCAAGACTTTCAGCCAGTTCGGCTACGAGCAGCTCTTCGCGGAGTATGAGGCGTCACATCCGAACATTTCGATCGAGGAGGAGAACATCGGCAGTTTGGGCGATTACCTGCCCAAACTGCAGCAGTGGATCGCGACCGGCGAGGGCGCGGGCGACGTGGTCGCACTGGAGGAGGGCATCCTCAGCCAGTTCATGGCCAACCCGCAGCACTTCGTGAACCTGTTCGACCACGGGGCCGCCGAACTGGAAACCAACTTCCTGGACTGGAAGTGGCGGCAGGCACTGACCTCGGACGGCAACAAGCTCATCGGCCTGGGTACCGACATCGGGGCTCAGGGCATGTGTTATCGAACCGACTTGTTCGCCGAGGCCGGGCTGCCAACCGATCGGAAGGCGGTCGGCGAGCTCTGGCCGACGTGGGAGGAGTATCTCGCCACTGGCGAACGCTTCCTCGCCGCGGACACCGGCGCCCACTTCTTCGACTCCTCGAACGGCATCTACCAGAACATCCTGATGCAGCAGGGCGACCACACCTACTACGACACCAGTAACAATCTGGTGATCGACAGCAACCCGGCCGTCCGCACCGCATGGGACATGACTGTCGACATGGTCGAAGCCGGACTCTCAGCCAACATCGAACCATGGAGTCCGCAGTGGAACGCGGGGTTCAAGAACGGTACGTTCGCGACGATCCCGTGCCCTTCGTGGATGCTCGGCACGATCGAGGAGCAGTCCGGTCCGGAGAACGCCGACAAGTGGGACGTCGCTCGGGTACCCGGTGACGGTGCCGTACGTGGTGGGTCGTTCCTCGCCGTGCCCACGCAGAGCGAGCACCAGGCGGAGGCGGCCGAGCTGGTGAAGTTCCTGACCAGCCCCGAGGGTCAGATCGCGGCATTCAAGTCGAAGAACAACTTCCCTTCCTCGCCACAAGCCATCGACGACCCGGCAGTGCAGAACTTCACCAACGACTACTTCAACGATGCGCCGGTCGGGAAGATCTTCGGAGAGAGTGCGAAGGCGCTCCAGCCCGTGTACCTCGGCCCGGACAACAATCCGATCGGTGACAGGGTCAGCAACGCACTGGTCGCTGTGGAGCAGGACAAGCTCAGCCCGGACGAGGCATGGAAGAAGGCGGTCGAGGACGCCAAACGCCTGGTGAACTGACTGGGGGCCGGTGGGGCGCGGCGCACCGAGAAGCCGCGCCCCATCTGATATTCACAAAGGACATACGTTGGTGACTGATCTGCGGCCTAGAACGGCCGAACGTACCGGGAAGAACAGCGATGTCACGCCGCCGCCACGGCGCCGGCTCGGTGACTTCCTCGGCAGGATGGACGCGAAGTGGTCGCCGTACCTCTTCGTCGCTCCCTTCTTCGTGATCTTCGGAATATTCGGACTCTTCCCACTCGGCTACACCGCATGGGTCTCCCTGCACAAGTGGAGCATGGGTGGATCGGGCACGTTCATCGGCTTCGAGAACTACGTCGAGTTGTTCGACGATCCCGACTTCTGGAACGCGACGATCAACACGCTGGGCATGCTCGTACTGGCCACGGTCCCGCAGCTGCTGATCGCGCTGGTCCTGGCCAGCCTGCTGAACCACGGGCTGCGCGGGCTCACCATCCTCCGGGTGGGCGTGCTGCTCCCGATCGTGACCTCGGTCGCCGCGGTCGGCATCGTGTTCAGCCAGATCTACGCCCGGGACGTCGGCATGGTCAACGGAATGCTCGGCCTGATCGGCGTGGACGCGGTGGATTGGCGCGCGGACAAATGGTCCTCGTGGATCGCGATCTCCACCATGGTCAACTGGCGCTGGACCGGCTACAACGCCTTGATCTATCTGGCCGCCATGCAGTCGATTCCCCGGGACCTGTACGAGGCGGCCACCGTCGACGGTGCTTCCCGGATCAGGCAGTTCTGGAATATCACCGTCCCGATGATCCGGCCGGCGATCATTTTCACGGTCATCATGTCCACCATCGCGGGGATGCAGCTGTTCACCGAACCACTGATCTTCGGCCAGGGCAGCTACGCCATCTCCGGCGGCAGCCTGCGCCAGTTCCAGACCCTGTCGATGTACATGTTCGAGAAGGCCTTCCGAGACTTCGAATACGGGTACGGCTCGGCCGTGGCGTGGATGATCTTCGTCCTGATCATGCTCCTCGCCCTGATCAACTTCCTCATCATGCGAAAGGGGAAATAGCCGTGCGCAGATCCCCCGTGCTGGTCTACTGCACCCTGATCGCAGCGATCGCATTCTCGGCCTTCCCGCTGTACTGGCTGTTCGTGGTGGCCACCCGGACCAACGACGTGGTCGGCGACTGGCCACCACCGCTGCTGCCGGGCGACAACCTTGGTGACAACATCGCCCGGTTGTTCGCGGCCGAGCAGGCCAACTTCCTCACCGGGTTGATCAATTCGTCGATCGCCTCGGTGGTCGTCACGGTTTCGGTGGTGTTCTTCAGCTCGCTCGCCGGGTTCGCCTTCGCCAAGCTGAAGTTCCGCGGCCGCAACGCCCTGCTGGTGATCATCCTGGCCACCATGATGATCCCGGTCCAGATGGGGATCATCCCGCTGTACATGATCATGGTGGAACTCGGCTGGCAGAACGAACTGCAAGCGGTCATCGTGCCGTTCCTGGTCTCCGCGTTCGGGGTGTTCCTGATGCGGCAGTACGCCGAGCGTGCGGTTCCGGACGAGTTGCTCGAGGCCGCGCGAGTGGACGGCTGCAACACCTTCCGGATCTACTGGACCGTGGTGCTGCCCGCACTGCGGCCGGGCGCCGCGGTCCTCGGCCTGTTCACCTTCATGGCCACCTGGAACGAGTTCCTGTGGCCGCTGGCTGTGCTCGAGGCGGACAACCCGACCGTGCAGTTCTCCCTCAGGCAGCTGTCCACCACCTACTACACCGACTACACGCTGATGTTCACCGGAGCACTCGTCGCCACTCTGCCGCTGCTGCTCGTCTTCATCATGTTCGGCAAGCAGATCGTCGGAGGCATCATGGAAGGAGCTGTCAAAGCGTGACCACCTTCGAGCCCGGCATTCTCTGGGGCGCGGCGACGTCGAGCTACCAGATCGAGGGTGCGGTCGCCGAGGACGGGCGTGGACCGTCCATCTGGGACACCTTCGCCGCCACACCGGGAGCAGTGGACAACGGCGACACCGGTGCGGTCGCGGCCGACCACTACCACCGCTACCGCGAGGACGTGGCGCTGATGGCCGATCTCGGGCTGGAAGCGTACCGCTTCTCGATCGCCTGGCCTCGGGTCCAGCCGGCCGGTTCCGGGCCGATCAACCAGCGCGGACTCGACTTCTACCGACGATTGGCCGATGCCCTGCTGGAACACGGAATTCAGCCGTGGCCGACGCTCTACCACTGGGATCTCCCGCAACCACTCGAGGACGCGGGTGGGTGGCCCGCGCGGGACACCGCCGCCCGGTTCGCCGAGTATGCGGCTGCCGTGCACGAAGCCCTCGCCGACCGGGTCAGCCGATGGACCACCCTGAACGAACCGTGGTGCTCGGCCTTCCTCGGCTACGCGAGCGGCAGGCACGCCCCCGGGCGCAGGGAACCCGTCGCGGCTCTGCGCGCCGCGCACCATTTGCTCCTGGGCCACGGGCTCGCCGCGCAGGCGATGCGCGAGACTCCGGTCGGTATCACGCTCAACCTCACCCAGGTATCCCCGCACACCGAATCCTTGGCCGACCGGGACGCCGTGCGGCGCATCGACGGCATGCAGAACCGGTTCTTCCTCGACCCGCTGCTGCACGCCGCCTACCCCGAGGACGTGCGGGCGGACCTGGCCGGTGTCTCCGCCCTGGAGCACGTCCGGGATGGCGACCTGAAGACCATCGCCGCGCCGCTGGACTTCCTGGGCGTCAACTACTACTCGCCCATGGTGGTCACCAGCGAGAGCGAACCCGGCGGGCCCAAGGCCTCGCCGTACGTCGGCTCGCCGCACGTGGCCATGCGAGACAAGGGACGGCCACGGACCACCATGGGTTGGGAGATCGACGAGCACGGGCTGCTGGAACTGCTGCTTCGGCTGCGCCGCGACTACCCGGCGCAATCGTTGTACGTGACCGAGAACGGCGCGGCCTTCGACGAGCCGGTGCACGACGCAGGGCGGATCTCGTACCTGGAGGGTCATCTGCGAGCCTGCGCCGAGGCGATCCACCGGGGTGTTCCGTTACACGGGTACTTCGTCTGGTCCCTGCTGGACAACTTCGAGTGGGCCTTCGGTTACGCGCAGCGGTTCGGGATCGTGCACGTCGACTACGCCACGCAGCGGCGCACGTTGAAGGACAGCGCCCGGTGGTATGCGGACATGATCGCCAGGGGCGGACTGTGAGCGCTTACAAGTTGCTATGCTCGGACGGGTACGCTGCGAAACAGGGGGTCGGTAATGACGAAGAGTGACCGGCCACCCACACTCGAGGAGGTAGCCCAACGTGCCGGACTCTCCACCGGCACCGTCTCCCGGGTGATCAACAACGCCCAGCACGTCAGCAAGAAGGCGCGGCAGGCGGTCGAGCGGGCGATCGACGAACTCGGCTATATTCCGAACACATCGGCTCGCTCACTGGCCACCCAGCGTAGGGGCGCGGTCGTACTCGCGATCTCCAGCGATGATCCGGCGCTGTTCGCCAACCTGTTCTTCGCCGAGGTGATCACCGGCGTGAACGCCGTGATCGAGGAGACCGACCTCGAATTGCTGCTGGTGCTGGCGGCCTCCGAGCGCGGCCGCGAGCGGCTCACCCGCATCCTGCAGTCCCGGGGTGCCGACGGGGTCATGCTGCTGGCCTTGCGAGAGAACGATCCGCTGTCCACGATGGCCGAGGACGCCGGTGTTCCGGTCGTGCACGGCGGGCGTCCGCTGGACCGGACGCCGCAGTGGTACGTGGACGCGGACAACCGGGGCGGTGCGCGCCAGGCCGTGGAGTACCTGATCGCGCAGGGCAGGCGGAACATCGGAACCGTGACGGGCCCGCTGGACATGCATGTCGGTGTCTCCCGCTACCTCGGCTTTCGTGAGGCGATGGCGCTGGCCAGTCTTTCCGACACCCGGGTGGCGAACGGCGATTTCAGCGAAGGCAGCGGAGCGAAGGGGATGGCGCAGCTGCTCGACGAGCATCCCGACCTGGACGCGGTCTTCGTCGCCTCCGACGCCATGGCAGCCGGCGCGCTGACCGTGCTGCGCGACCGTGGTCACGAGGTGCCCGGCGAGATCGCGGTCGTCGGGTTCAACGACATCGTGACGGCGCAACACACCCAACCGGCGCTCACCACGGTCCGCCAGCCCATCGAGGCACTCGGGCAAGAGATGACCCGGGTGCTCGTCCGGCTCATCGACGGCGAGCGGCCGACCCCGCTGATTCTCCCCACCGAGCTCGTCATCCGGGACTCGGCCTGACGGCTGTCCGATGAGGCACAGCACGTTCAGCGTCCACGGGGCCAGTGCCGGGGTCGCCCTTCCGTGGATGTGCTCCGGCACGGGCGGCCCTACGGCTCACCCGGGGACCACATCGAGCGGGTCGAACCGGATCGCGACCGCAAAGCCATCCGGCCAGCGGATCTCGAGCCCGTCGATGGTGACCGAGGCCACCGGATCGCCGGGCTCGGCACCCAGCACAGCCAGCGCGGCCAGTACCTCTGTGCCAACAACGTCCGCGCTGAGACGCGGGAGCACGGCCCACGGAACATAGGCGGTGCCGTGCGGAGCACGTACCTCATCCTGCTGGCTCCAGCCAGCCAGGGGGCGGAGCACCGACTCACCGGGGCCGCTCGCCCAGCCCGTCTGCTCGGCGCGTGCACCTGGCGGAGCGCCGACCACACGATGCACCCGCACCTCGTCGTGCCCGCGAGCCACGGTGACACTCTCGACACGCAGGCTCGGTACGGTCACCGGACCGCGCCCGAAGATCGGACGATGCCAGGACGCGCCCCATCCCCAGCCATCACCCTGGCCCGCGCCGAGCGGATGGATCCGCCGGCGCACACTGCGCACTGCCCCGACGACGATCGCGAAGTGGTTGTCCGCCACGTTGTCCCGGGTGGTGGGGCCCGTGTGGGTGGAGTAGGCGAAGCGGCCGTAGTGCGGGTCGTCACCATCGGCCGCCTCGGCTTCGTGCGGCCGGACGTGGTCGCTGCCGTGGTTGTGCAGCCGGACCACACCGTCGGAGGCGGTGGACTGCAGCAACAGTCCTGGCGCGGGCAGCGCGAGCGCCGTGTCGGCGACTTCGCTGGGCGCGGGTTCCTCCCTCGCCGTCCACAGCGGGTGCTGGGGTGGTGCGAGCAGGCACACGAACGCCTTCGACGCCCAGTACGGCGATCCCGGCCCGGAGTAGAACTGCACGGTTGGTCTGTGTGGACCGTGCCAGCCCAGGCTCAGCAGCCCGTCTTCGTCGACGGCGCCGCGGTCGACGAAGTACCGCAGTGCGCCGCTGAGCAGACGTCGGGAGACACCTGGTCGCAGCGGGGTGTCCGCGGTGATCGCGCCCAGCCCGACGGCAGCTGCCGCGGCGAATCGGTAGGTCAACGATCGTCCGAAATGGATGGGACTGCCGTCGCTACCGAACCACAGCGCGAACGTTTTCAGGTGCTCGCGCAACCGCGGCCCCAGTGCCGTGGGCACTCCGGCGAGATGGGCGTCCAGCACCGGGTACAGGTGCAGCGCCCAGCCGTTGTAGAGATCGAAGGAGCGACCGTCGCCGTCGGCATACCAGCCGTCCCCGCGGTACCAGCCTTCGAGCAGTTCCAGCGCCCGGTCACGTGCCCGCGCGGTCTCGGCGTCGCCGCGGCCCACCGATTCCAGGAACCCGGCCACGGTGTAGGGGAACAGGTACCAGTTGTTCGGCGAGGGTATGTGCCGCAGCGCACCCCGGAGCCAGCCCTCGATTCGGTCCCGTACGCGCTCGTCGAGGGCGTCCCAGAGCCAGGGACGGGTCAGCCGGAGCCCGAGCGCCACGGAGGCCGACTCCACCATCGGCTGCCCGGCGACGTGGTGGTCGAGGATCAGTGGCCACGACTCGGTGTCGTCTCGCCCCGGTGTGCGGGTACCCGCGTCGAGGCCCCGTGCGTAGCGGTCCAGCCAACCGTGGGGGTCCGCGCCGGCTTCCCCGGCAACGCGGAACCCGGCGGCGAGAAACGTCCGAGCGAAGCTTTCGAGGCCGTCCGAGCGGGCACCGTTGGCGGAGGTGGGCCCCGGCAGGTCGAGCAGTGCCCCGCCTGAGGTGGACCACCGCCATGCGGCCTCCAGGAGTCCGTCTGCGGCGGCGACCCAGTGGTCTCTGGTGTAGCCGGTGTACGGACTCAGCGCCCGGTCCTCGTACGGCGGCTTCACGCGATCGTCCGCATCTGCTCACGCCGGACCGGATGAGCGAATCCCTCGCCCGATGACCACCTGGTGACCTCGGCGATGGCCATCTCCGCGAGCCGGCCCCATTCATTGCCCTGCGAACCCGCCAGGTGCGGGGTGATCAGGACGTTGTCGTCGTCCCACAGCGGGTGGCCGGGTGGCAGGACCTCCGGTTCGGTGACGTCGAGGATCGCGCGGATTCGCCCAGCCGCCGTCGCCTCGCTGAGGGCGTCCTGATCGAGTACGGCGCCACGCGCGCTGTTGATCAGCACGGCGTCCGGACGCATCGATGCGATCAGCTCGCGCCCGACCAGCCCACGCGTTTCCGGGAGCAGGGGTGTGTGGACACTGACGACGTCGCTGCGTGCGAACAGGTCGGTCAGGCTGACCACCTCGGCCCCGAGCCGCGCCATCTCCGCAGCGTTGACATAGGGATCGTGCACCAGAACCCGCAGATCGTACGGGCGTAACAGCTCGATCACCCGGCGGCCGATCATCGAGGCGGACAGGATGCCGACCGTCCGCCGGAAGTTGCCGACATGCCGGGGCACAGCCAGCCAGTCGTCACGGACGCGACCAGCCCGGTACTCGCGGGCACGATCGAGCATCCGCTTACCCGACATCAGGATCATCGCCACGGTGTACTCGGCCACCGGCGCCGCGTTGGCGGCAGCTGCGGAACTCACCTCGATGCCCCGATCCCAGCACGCCGCGGTCACGTGCGCGCGGACCGACCCGGCTGTATGGACCACGGCACGCAGCCGGGGTGCACCGGCGAGTACCGCGACGTCCAGGGGCGGGCAGCCCCAGCCTGTGATCAGCAGTTGGACGTCGCGCAGCGTCTCGCGGGCGTCGGGGACGCTGAAGTCGTCGAGCACGCTGTCGGCGAGGTCGCACACCTGGCGCAGTGCCTGCATGGCGGCCTCGTCGAGGACGGCCGATGCCGCGTCGGTGGTCATCGCGAGCGCAGCGCGTGGACGGCTCACGTGACGTCCGGCCAGGCTCGTCGTGAGCACGGAGCGGCTCGTTGCGGGCAATCCGTCGCCTCCTGCGGTTCACAAGCGAATACCCCATAGTCTGATCAACTGAACGAATTACGGTCAATGGCCTCGGTTAACTCGGTCAAACGTTCATGTCTGCGGAGGCGCGCACCTTCAACTCGGGGAGAACCGCCACCCGTCGCGCGGGACCGGCCGCCGGGCCGCGGCCGAGACGTTCGAGCAGGAGGTCGGCTGCGAGCCGCCCCACCTCCGCCTTGGCCGGCGCGACCGCGGTCAGCGGCGGGCTGCCGAGCGACGACACGACGTCGTCGTAGGCGACGACCGAGTAGTCCCGGGGCGCGGCGAGCCCGGCTTCGGCCAGCTGCTGAACGAGGATCAGTGCGTCGATGTCGCCGTGCATGATCACGCCCGTGGCACCGCGATCGCGCATCGTGTGGGCCAGCGGCGGCTCGTGCGGGGTGTTGGCCGGATCGGCCGCGGCGTCCGGCGCGCTGAGCACCACGGCCCAGTCCTGGATCTGGGGCCGCGCCTGGCACGCCTTGGCGAACGCGGCGCGCAGAGCCCGGGCGGTCGGACTGTCGTCCCGCGCGGCCAGCACCAGCCGCTGGTGCCCGAGCGATGCCAGATGCTCCACCGCCAGATCCGCGCCATACCAGTGATCTGTGTACACCGAATCCCTCGAGCGCAGGGCACTGCCTGTCTGTGGTTCGCGTTCCAGCAGCACCAGCGGCCCGTTGGTCTCGGCCAGCCAGTGATCGTCGGCCTCCTCGTCCGCCGCGGTGCGCCAGCGCGGTGCGATCAACAGCCCGCTCACGTCCTCGCCGGAGAGCACGCGTTGCACGATGGGCCGCTCGGCACCCGCGACCTGCGGCGCCGGGTGGAGTACAACCCGCACGGATGCCGCCTCCAGCGCGACACGCGCCCCGTGCACGACCTCGTTGAGGTAGGCATGGCGCTCGGGGACGATCAGGGCGACCACGCCCCTGCTCGGCTCCACCGGCGCCTGCCGCACCGGCACGAGCGACCGCGCCACACCGTGGCCCCGGCGGAGCCTGCCTATGCTCGCGAGGTCCTCGACGTCGCGGCGCGCGGTGATGACCGAGACGTCCAGCTCGGTGGCGAGCTCGGTGACCCGTACCTCGCCCCGCGCTTCCACCATGGCCAGGATTCGCTGCCGCCGGTCCGCGCCCGACTCCCGCATATGTCCACCTCGACTGCTCGTTTGATCGCTTCAGCGTAAACTCGATCAGCAGTCTGGTCGATGCAAGCCGCGCGACGGCATCCTCGCCGGCGGGCCGGACAGGACGGCGCTCGTCCCTGCTGTGGCTACCGCAATCGTGAGCGTTCAGAGCGTGAGCATCGCCGCGGCGACCTCGTCGCACGCCGTGCCGGGGATCGCCGTCGCGGCGTCTTCGAGCACGAGCAGCCGTGCCCCGGGGATCTCGCGCGCGAGCGCCTCGCCGTTGCCGACAGGGAAGAACGGGTCGCGGCGGCCGTGCACCACGAGCGCCGGGATCGCGAGTTCGGGGAGGCGCTCGCGCCAGCGCGGTGTGCAGTCGAGCGTGGCGAACACCATGCCCAGCTGGTTGGCCATGTGGACCGCGGGCTCCGTGCCCGGGGTGCGGTCGAAGACGCGCTCGGCGGTCGCGCGTGCCGCGGCGGGGTCGTTGCCGAGGGTTTCCGCGCCGGCGGCGGCGAACTCGGCCACGGCGGCGCGGTCGGACCAGTCGGGCAGCGGGACCGAGAACCGCCGGTCCATCGTCGCCGCGTCGTGGTCGGGCAGGTCGTCGTCGACCGGGCCCGGCGCGACGGGGCGTGTGCCGGCGAGCGTGAGTGCCGAGAACGCGTCCGGATGGTCGAGCGTGGCGACCTGGGCGACCATTCCGCCGACGCCGATACCCGCCAGGTGTGCCGGCCGGTCGTCGAGACGACGGGCGAGCGCGGCGGCGTCGGCGGCGAGGTCGCGCAGCGTGTACGTCGGAGCGTCGGGGGCGACCGTCGTCGACGCGCCGGAGTCGCGCAGGTCGTAGCGCACGACGTGGCGTCCGCCGCGAGCGAGCGCCTCGCAGAGCTCGTCCGGCCAGGAGAGCATCGTCGTGCCGCCTGCGAGCAGCACGAGCGGGGCTGCCGTGTCGCCGAAGTGCTGCACCCCGAACGTGACGCCGTCCGCCTCGAGCGTCGTCAGCACGCCCGCGGACGTGCGCGACGAGTGATCCGTCGGGTGCATCGTGAACCTCCGGGGCGGTGTCGTGGTGCAGTGGCGCGGACGACGGCGCAAGCGATGCGTCCCCGCCGCTCGTACGTATCGTGCCAGAACGTACACAGCAGGGGTTGTCCGCCGGGGTGGATCACCGGTCGCTATAACGGCCGGCCCGGTCGGTCGAGAACGGCGTTCGGCCTGGGGCGACCCTCCGTCCGTCGAGGTCACCAGGGGATGCGGCCCTCGTCGTTGAAGAAGCCTCCCCGCGGGCCGTCGTCGGGCAGGCTGGCGAGCCGGGTGGCGATCGCGGCCCCCTGCTCGGGCGTCCTGGACCCGTTGTGGCCGGTGAAGTCGGTCGAGACGTAGCCGGGGCAGGCCGCGTTCACGATGATGTTCGTGTCGGCGAGTCGGCGGGCGTACTGTGCCGTGAGGCTGTTGAGCATCGATTTCGACGGCGCGTATGCCGCCAGCTGCGGCCCCGTCTGCAGTGTCAGCGAGCCCATGTCGCTCGACATGTTGACGATCCGCGGCGAGTCCGAGCGGCGCAACAGCGGGAGCATCGCGTTCGTGACCCGGACGACCCCGAACACGTTCGTGTCGAGTACGGCGCGGACGACGTCCAGGTCGAGTGTCGTCGGATCCTGCGCGCCGTCGTCGGTCCGGCCACCGATGCCCGCGTTGTTGACGAGCACGTCGAGCCGTCCGGCCGCCTGCTCGATGGCCGTTGCCGCCGCGGCGACGCTGTCGTCGGAGGTGACGTCGAGCGCGACCCCGAACGCGTCGACACCGTCGGCGCGCAGGCGCTGGACGGCGTCCTCGCGGCGTGCGTCGTCACGGGCGCCCACGGCCACTCTGAAGCCGGCCGTCCCGAGGTCTTGCGCAATGGCGAAACCGATTCCCTTGTTCGCGCCCGTCACGAGCGCGGTCTTTGTGTCGTTCACGTGATCAATGCTCGGCGAGCCGCGTGCTGGTCGTCCAAGACCGATCCGGTGCGCTGTGATACACGACAGGTATCAGCGTCGTAGAGTGGGCTCATGGCCGATCTCGAAACCCGCGAGCTGCGGTACTTTCTCGCTGTTGCCGAGGAACTGCACTTCGGGCGTGCCGCTGACCGGCTCGGGATCGCCCAGCCGCCGCTGTCGCGCGCGATCCGCCAACTGGAGCATCGTCTCGGTGTCCGGCTCTTCGATCGGGACCGGCGCGGCGTGGCGCTCACCGATGCCGGCAGGGTGCTGGTTCGGGAGGCCGGCACGGCGCTCGACGCGGTGGCGGCCGCGGCGCGCCGGACGCGGCGTGCTGGAAGTCCGACGCGGCCGCTGGTGCTCGTGACGAAGGCCGGTGCCTCACACGAACTGCTGCAAGAGCTTCTCGACACGCATGCCGGCGAGCCAGGGGCGACACCGGTCGAGGTGCTCCTGTGCGAGGTCGGTGAGCAGGCTGGGCTGCTCCGTGAGGGCCGGGCCGACGTGGCGTTGATGCACCGCCCCTTCGACGACCTTGCCGGGTTCGACACGGAGGACCTCTGCGTCGAGGGCCAGGTCGCGATCCTGCCCGCATCGCATCCTCTCGCCGCACGCGACCAGCTCACGCTCGCCGAGGTCCAAGACGTTCCGGACCTGCCGATCGCCCGGTGGCCCCGGCTCGACGGCTCGTATCCGGACGGCCCCGGGCCGGAGGTGCACACGCAGTCGCAGCTCGCTCAGCTGGTGGCGCTCGGCAAGACCCTGCTCGTGATCCCAGCCTCGAGTCGTGCCTGGCAGTGGCCCGAACACGTCGCGGTGCCCGTCACGGACGCGCCGGACGTCACCACGGTGATCGCCTGGCCGCCACGACGTCACACCGCTGCGGTTGCCGCACTGGTCCGTACAGCGGCCGGGTTACGGCCGCACAGCCATCCCGACGCGGGTTGCGCCGGTTCTGCCCGGACGCACCGTCGACGCCTGCCCGGCGCCGCACGAGCCGGCGCCGCACGTGCCGGTGGCGGACCAGACGGTGGAACGGACTAGCGGCTCAGCGCAGCTGGCGGAACCCGCGGTGCGCTGACGGTCACGGTGCCGTTGGCGACGCGCCACACCACGTCGGCGGCGTCATGCGATTGCTGTGAGTGCGACACGTACACCACGGTCCCGTCGAAGGTGTCGACGGCCTCGCGCAGCACCGCCACGGTGTCGGCGTCCAGGTGCGCGTCGGCTTCGTCCAGCAGGAGCAGCCGGGGCCGGCCCAGCAGCGCCCTGCCGAGAGCCAGCCGGACCCGCTGGCCACTGGACAGTCCGGCGCCCTGCTCGCCGACACGGGTGTGTTCACGCTGGTCGAGCTCGGCGAGCACATCGTCGAGCCGGACAAGCCGGCGTATCCGCGCGACTTCGACCGGCGAGGCGTCCGGAACCCGGTAGCGCAGGTTGCGATCCACGCTGCCGCGCAGCAGCGGATAGTCGGGACCGACCACCCCCACCGCCGCGCGCAGCTCCCGCGGCGGCACGCTGGAGACCTCCACGCCGTCGAGACGGACGGTGCCACGGTCCGGGGGCAGCAAGCCGCACAGGAGCTGCACCAGGGTGGACTTGCCCGCCGCGTTCGGGCCGTGAACCGCGATCACCTGCCCGGGCTCGGCGGTGACCGAAACGTCGTGCAGGCAGCCGGCCGACACGCCGTCCAGACGGAGCTGTCCACCCTCGCCGGGGAGGTGGCCGCTGGGTGCGGGCTGCGTCGGGCGGGACAGGATCTCGTTCACGCGGTCACGGGCCACGCGGTAGGTGGCGCGGTATTCGTGCACGCGCCCCAGGTCCCGCAGCGGGACCAGGATCACGGTCAACACGACCAGGGCGCTGGCGACGGTGGCGGCCGGCACCTCGCCCAGGGCGGCGGCGACGACACACGACGCGATCGCCAGCCCGGCAGCGCCCTCGGCAGCCGCCCACAGGGCGCCGACGTGGCGGCTGCGGATCACCTCGGCGCGCTGCAGGCGGGAGCTGCGCCGTTCGATGCGATGCCGTTCGCGTCGTTGGGCGCCGTTCGCGGCGATGGTGGGCAGGTGCGCGATCCGCTCGGTGACGTCGGCGGCCATCCGTCCACGCTGGCGGCGCGCGTTGCGGGACGAGCGCCGCAGGGGGACACTGATCGCGGCGTAGGCCGCCACGCCGATCGTCACACCTGCCGCCGTGCCGACGGCGAGCGGCCAGGCCATCCAGGCCAGGAACCCCAGCACGGCTGCAAGGAGCGGCACCGCCACGACCAGGCGCGCCAGCCCCAGGCTCACCCACCGGCGGAACGCCGTCAGGTCGGATGTGAAGCGCAGCGCGGTGCCCCCGGTGCTGCGCCGGGCGACCTCCCGCGGCGGAGAGGCGAGCACGTGATCGAACAGCCGCAGCCGCAGGTCGTGGACGTAGCTTTGCCCGACACGTTCGGCCAGCACCTTCTCCGCTGCGCGCAGTCCCGCCACCGCGAGACCGGCGAGCGCCACGGCCGCGGCGAGCAGCATCACCTCACCCACCGGCGGCGCCGGCCTCTGCAGCGCCGTGAACGCCCTACCCACCGCGAGGCCGCTGACCACGGCCAACGCAGCTTGTCCGAGCCCGTCGCCGACCAGGGCGAGCATCGCCGACGTCCGGCCCGGCGCCAGAACACGGGGCAGCTGCCGATCCGTCACAGCGACTCCCGCACACTGCGGGGTAGAAGTCCGGTGGCTCGGGCGGGCTCGCACAGCTGGCCACAGTCCATGACGGACTCGCTCAGGTGGTGCCGTGCCTCCCGCAGCGCCAACGGCGAGGCGGTGAAGGCGCCAGTGACGGCGCGTACGTCGTGGCCGTGGCTGCCCAGCCAGCTCACCCCTGCGTACGCGCCGAGCACGTCCGCGGCGGCGAAGAGTACGCCGTCGAGGTGCTCCCGCAGTGCGGGGGAGGCCAGCAACGCCGACGTCTCCGGTTGGAACAGACCGTCCGCCACCTCCACGAGCACCACGTCGACCTCGTGGGCGACGTCGGCGAGGAGCTGGGTCGTGATCCGTTCCAACTCCGCCAACGGCACCCGGTACGTCGTGGCGTACCCGGCGTCGGTGAAGTCCCGCACGCTTGCCGCGCCCGCGTCGCGGTAGTGCCACAGGTCGCCGCCCGCGCCGGTGCCGGTCACCTTCACAGCGCCCACCCGCAGGCCGGCGCCGGTCAGACCATGGATCAGCGCGGCCATCGCTGTCGTCTTCCCGGCGTTCATCGCGCTGCCCGCCACGCCGAGCACGGTCGCCCGCCGGACCCCGGGGCGCGGAGGCACGGCCGCACCGAGCGGCGCCCAATCGCGAAGCGACACCCGACGGTCCCGGTACGCGACGATCCCGCGCGGCTGCAGCCGGGTCGGCTCGTCGACGGCCTCCGACTTGGCCGTGTACGTGCCCGCGACCCCGCCCGCGGCGAGCAGGTCACAGGGTCCCAGGTCCGCGGGGACCAGCCCCTCGAACTGGTCAGGTGCATACCGGGCGCCGTAGGCGACGACGATCTCGTCTCCCGCGTAGAGCCTGGCCCGCCTGCCGTCGGGGCGCTCGAGCCGGGCGTGCTGGCCCAGCTCGGTCACCTCGGCCAGGACGAGATCACCCGGCCGTGGGCAGACGTCGACGCCGGAGAGCAGGGACCATCCGGCGTCGTCACCGGAGTGCAGCGGCACCACGTTGCGTGTGGTGAACGCCCGCTTCGCCCGTGCGAGTCTGCGTGGCTCCAGCGACGAGCCCGCGGCCTGCTCGGTCTCGGCGGTGGCGACTGTCGTGATCGTGGTGAGAGTGGCGGTCATCATGTCTCCTGGCGGTGGGGTTCGTGGTGGACAACCGGTGACCACCGTGTCGCCGCGTCATGAGACCGCTGTGATCAAGTGATGAGAACGCTCTAAGCCTGTGTGGTCCGTGGAACCGGGCTCGATCAGAGGTTCCGTTCCTGGCTGGCGGCGTAGTAGTGCCGATCCTCGACCCACGCGACTACTGCGGCCTCGTCGACCGAGCGCAGCACCTCCTTACCGGACGTATCGGGGAAGCGGCTGTGGGTCGCTCGGCCGGCGCTCGTTCGTCAGGTCGATGCCGTAGTCACTCGCGAACAGCGCCTTACTGCCGGTGTAGACACCGTCGACGTTCTCGTCGAGCGTGAACACGCGGGCGCCGCGGAGCCGGTGGTCGTCCGTCCCGCCCAGGCCGTAGGTGCCGAAGCCGGTCCCCGGGCCGTATCCGAGTTCGATGCCGTAGTAGTTGCCCACGTAGGTGTTGATGTGGTCGTGGCCGACGAAGAGACCCTTAATGTCGCCGCGGTGCAGCATCGCGTTGAACATGCCCGAGTTGAACGGCCCCGGGCACTCGTCCTCGTTGCGCTCGCCCACGATGCCGTGCGTCGCGACGGCGCGCTCGTGGTCGGCATCGCTGCGTGCGTCCACGCTGGCGAACCACATGAACCGGTGCTCCCACAGCGCGATGTGCTGGAAGACCAGGCCCGGGACGGGGGTGCGCCGCCGGTGTTCGAGCTCCTGGGACGTGCGCCAGTACCAGTCCACCTGATCGAACCGCAGCCAGTCCCACGTCGGGTAGCCGGTGAAGTCCTGCCCGGCGATCTCGTCCGGCGCGTAGCGTCCGGAGTCCAGCAGCCACAAGGCGAAACTGTCGGAGTTGCCGCGAGCGGACCGTACGGTGAGGACCTGGTTTCCGGTCCCGGTGACGTCCGCCCCGGGCTTGTTGACGTTGTGCCGGTACCGGCGGATGAACGAGAGGATGTCGGCCTCGGTCATGCCGGTGCGCCCGGCGCTGTCCTCGTCGTGGTTCCCCATGGTGAGCGCCCAGCTGACGCCGCGACGCTCCATCGGCATGACGACGTTGTTGATCGCCTGCTTCACCTCGCGGGCGCTCGACATGTCGCCGTTGATCACGTCGCCATTGATGAGTGCGAAGTCGGGCGTGACGTCGTCCAGCACCGCCTCCTGCAGCTCGATGGTGCGGCGATCGGTGGTGTGGTTGTCCTGGGTGTCGTTGAACTGCACGATCGTGAACCGGCCGTCGCGGTTGAAGCGCAGCGCGTTCCGGACCACCCCTTCGTCCGGCGCCGCCGACGCGGAGCCGGAGGTCGCGAACGTGCCGGCGGCACTCGCGGCCCCGATCGCCGAGGTTTGCAGGATGCGCCGGCGGCTGACGGCCGGGTGCTCGGTCTCGGACACTGTAGATCCCTTCGTCCGCGGACGGCGTGTCGCTCCGAGCCTGGTATTCCCCGGTGACGCCGCCTGGTGCGCCTACGTGACGGATGAATGAACCCCGAGCGTCCGGCACCTGCCACCGATCGCCACGTACGCTGTTGACGACCGGGATGTGTATCGCGCGCATCCCGTTGCACGTCGTGGCGCCGAACCGCGCCTCGCCGGAGCGTCGGACCTGCGCGATCACCTGCTCGGTGTGGGAATCGTGATCGCCATCGGCGGCCAGGAAGCGGACGAGCCCCTGGTTGATCCGCGGAGTAACGAGTAGTTCCGCACCCCTGCAGGGCACCGATCTCGGTCGCGAGCCGGTACGCGTGGTCGCTGCAACGCTGGGACGACGTCGGCGATCCGGCGCCGTCCCACGACCTGCGTGTCGTCGAGGCCGTCATCGGGCAGTTCTCTTGTCTCCATGCACGCCGTATTCCGGAGCCGGCGGGTGTGCGGACCAGCGGATTTCGGTGGTCGCGGTTTCCTATCGTGCCTTCTGCACGCGGGTCGTATCGGCGTCGAGTGCGGTGCCGTCTGTGCTGGTCGGTGCGAGTTCGGGCACCGGCGCGCCGTGCTGGTCGATGAGCGTGGAATGGGCTTCGCCGGAGGTGAAGGCGTGGCGTTCTCCCCATTGGCGCAGCGTGACGACGACGGGGAACAGGTCGTGGCCCGCGTTGGTGAGCACGTACTCCTGGCGCCGACCCGACGGTGCGGTGTGCCGGGTGAGGAGCCCGTGGGCGGTGAGCTTGCGGAGCCGGTCGGTGAGGATGTTGCGGGCGATGCCGGTGCGGCGCTGAAACTCGGTGAACGATCGTGCGCCGTCCATCGCGTCACGGATGACCAGAAGGCTCCATCGGTCGCCGACGAGATCGAGCGTGCGTGCGACCGGACAGTCGGGATCGGTCCAGCCGGACTCCGGAGTGCCCGTGGCGGTGCGCGACATGACCCTTCCTCATGAGTTGCAGATTGAAACCATTGTGCCGTAGGTTCCAGTCAGTTGCAATGTGCTACTGAATGGGGTGGCGTGATGGGTGCGTGGCGACGGCTGTTGCTCGCGGCGGTGTGTGGTGTCGCGGTGGCGAGCATCTACACCGCTCAGCCGGTGTTGGAGCCGATGGGTCGCGATCTTGGTGTTCCGGCACAGCTCACCGGGTGGATCGTGGCGACCGGACAGGTGGGCTATCTGGCAGGGCTGGTGCTGTTGGTGCCACTGGGCGACGCGGTCGACAGGCGTCGGCTCATCGCCGTGCACCTGACACTGATCGCGGTGGGCGTGATCCTGACGGCCGCGGCCCATGCGGCATGGGTGGCGTTCGTCGGGCTGGCGATGGCCGGCGTGTTCGCGGTAGTGGTGCAGACCACGGTCGCCTTTGCCGCATCCGTGTCCGCGCCCGGCGAGCATGGCACGAACATCGGCGTCGTGACCTCGGGCGTGGTCGTCGGCATCCTCGGTGGACGAGTCCTCGCTGGCTGGCTCGCCGAGGTGTGGGACTGGCGGAGCGTCTACCTCGTCCTCGCCGTGTTCGCGCTCGGGCTCGCCGCCCTCGTCCTGGCGGTGCTGCCCGCGGACGAACGGACCGAACGTTCGGCAGGGTACGTGCGGGTCGTCGCGGCGCTGGGCGGACTGTTCCGGGAACGGCTGTTCCTCACTCGCGGGCTCATCGCGTTCTTCCTGTTCGCGTCCTTCGGAACGCTGTGGAGTGGCATGGCGCTGCCCTTGGCCGGTGCGCCGTGGTATCTGAGTGAGGCGCAGATCGGACTGTTCGGCATCGCAGGACTCGCCGGAGCGATCGGCGCGGCGCGCGCCGGACGATGGGCGGACTCGGGGCGTGCGAACCCGGTTACCGGTGTGGCGCTCGTCTTGCTCGTCGCCTCGTGGGTGGCGATCGCGCAGCTTCCGTGGGCGCTGTGGCTCGTCGTTGCCGGCGTAGTCGTGCTCGACTTCGCGGTCCAAGCCGCGCATGTCAGCAACCAGCACCGTCTCACTTCGGCGCACCCGGATCTCGCCAGCAGTGTCATCGGCGGCTACATGGTCTTCTACTCGGTCGGCTCAGCGCTCGGTGCAGCCGCCACCACGGCCGTGTTCGCTTCCGCAGGATGGGCCGGTTCCAGCCTGCTCGGAGCAGGGTTCGCCTTCTGCGCTCTCGCTGCCTGGGCGATCGACCGCCGACTGCCCACAGACCAGACGATCACGTCGACCACCCGGCCGGCGGTTCGAAATCGCTACGAGCGCCGTCGACATGATCGGCGCTCAGAGTTGATCAGGTGACATTGCGGCGCGATTCCACGTGCCGTCGTCACCTGATCGTTCTCCGACCGCTATTTGGACATGATCAGGTGACGGATTGCTGGGGCATGGCGGAGCTCGGTCACCTGATCATTTCTCGGGCGCGTCTTCTGCGCCGAGCGACTCCACCACGAAGGGTCGAGGACGTTGAGAAACGGCCGCGCTCGACGTCCTGCTCCGACGACGATGTGCGGTTGGTTGCGCACTGACGTACGCGACCAACCGCACACCTCGTTCGTCGTGCGTCAGACCGTTCCGCGCCGAGCGCGCAGGGTGACCACGACCCCGCCCACGGCGAGCAACGCCACCGCGGTCATCATCATGGTCTGCCCGGGCGAACCGGTGTCGGGCAGTTCCTCGCCGTTCTCGGTGCCGGCGTCGTTACCGGCCTCCGTGCCGGCGTCCGAGCCCGCGTCGTTGCCGGCCTCGGCTCCGGACTCGGTCCCGGCGTCGCTGCCGGCCTGATCGCCGGTCTCGGCCCCGGTCTCCGTGCCTGCGTCCGCGCCCGCGTCGGTCCCGGCCTCGGTGCCGTTCTCGGTCCCGGCGTCGGTGCCCGCGTCGTCGCCGGTTTCGGTCCCGGCCTCCGTCCCGGTGTCCGTACCATCTGCGGAGCCGTTCTCGGAGCCGTCCTCGGAGCCTGCATCGGTGCCGGTGTCCGCGCCGGTTTCGGTGCCGACGTCAGTCCCCGTTTCGGTGCCGTCATAGATGACTCCACAGTTGATGACAGATGAATCGTGTTGATTGCCCGGCTTGTACAGATCCACTCGGGCAGCGACACCGTAGTGGAGAAGGCCGGTTTCAACCGCAAAATCACTTTTATGTCGCTTTCGCGACGCTGTCGCGGCTGACCACACGGGGTCGCTGCCGACGGAGGGCTGTCCGGCTCGGCGGCCTGGGCGCGGACGTATGCCTCGCTCGCGGCTGGCGCGATATCCGGTGGCGGGCACTGCGGTCCGGCAGTGAGGATCGTGCCGTGCACGTCTTCTCGGAAACCGATCGGCTGGTGTTGCGTGCGTTCACCGAGGACGACGTGGAGCACCTCTTCGCGCTGGACAACGATCCCGAGGTGATGCGCTTCATCAACGGTGGTAAGCCGACCAGCCGCGAGACGATCCGGGCGCGAACCCTGCCACGGCTCCTACGCGTCTACCCGTGCTCGGGCACGCGCGGCTACTGGGCCGCCGAGCAGAAGACGACAGGAGTCTTCCTGGGCTGGTTCGAGTTCCGCCCGCTGGACGAGCACGACGCCGCTGTCGTCGAACTCGGTTACCGCCTGAACAGGGCCGCCCAGGGCAACGGGTATGCCACGGAGGGATCCCGCGCCCTGATCGACAACGGGTTCACCGGCTTCGGGGTCGAACGGATCACCGCGAACACGATGGCGGTCAACACCGCGTCCCGGCGGGTGATGGAGAAGGCGGGCCTGTCGTTCCTACGGAGCTTCAGCAGCGACTGGCCTGAGGCGATCGAAGGTTCCGAGCACGGCGAAGTCGAGTACGAACTCACCAGGATGGACTGGGAGCGGCGCCGATGAACTCCGTTGCCCGATCCGGTGACCCGCATGCGACGGCCTGTCGCATGCGCACCCACAATGGGGGAATGCCGGAACCAGTGGCTCGAGCAGGTCGGCGCGGAAGGCCGGTCGTTCTGCTCGTGGCGGTGCTGTTCGGCTTGACGGCGCTCGCGTTCGGAGCAGTCACGGTCTTCGTGCTCCTGTACGGGGGCGTCCGGCTTTGGATCGCGATGGGAATCGTGGTGGCGTTCGCTGTCGGCATCGGTGTCGTCGTCCTGCGCCTTTCGTCTGACCGTTCGGCATGCCGCTGAGCCCAGCTTCGCCCGCATGTCACACGCTGCCGAGCTGCCTCGTCTCGGTGACGAGAATCGGTGCCGGATGAGGAGCGTGGGGTTATGCGAGTGTTCGTGGCAGGCGGGACCGGGGTCATCGGGCGGCGTCTGGTGCCGCAACTGGTGGCCCGTGGGTACGAGGTCACCGCGACGACGACGAGCTCGGCCAAACTGGGATCGTTGCAGGAGCTGGGCGCCGACGGTGTCGTGATGGACGGCCTCGACGGGGCCGCGGTCGGCGAGGCGGTGGCATCGGCCCGTCCGGACGTCATCGTGCACCAGATGACGGGGCTGTCGGAGGCGCATGCGGGCACGATGAATCCGAGGAAGGCCGACCGTTTCTTCGCCACCACGAACCGGCTGCGTACAGAGGGGATCGACCATCTGCTGGCCGCGGCGGAGGCGACCGGCGTCTCCCACGTTGTGGCGCAGGGCCACGCCAGCATGAACGGCGTCCGCACGGGCAGCTGGGTCAAGACCGAGGAGGACCCGCTGGAGGTGATCGCGGGGACGAAGGCGATCAGCCACCTCGAGGACGTGGTCGTGAAGGCCGGCGGGGTGGTCCTGCGTTACGGCGGGTTCTACGGCGGGGGTGCCCACGACGATCAGGTCAGGTTCGTGCGCAAGCGGATGGTCCCGCTCGTCGGCGGTGGCACCGGATACGTGTCGTGGATCCACGTCGACGACGCGGTGAGCGCTACCGTCCTGGCTGTGGAGCAGAAGGCGACGGGCGTGTTCAACATCGTCGACGACGAGCCGGCGCCGATCAGCGCATGGCTTCCGTACCTCGCGGAGTGCGCCGGGGCGAAACCGCCGCGGCGGATCCCGAAGTGGCTGGCCCGGCTGCTGATCGGCCCGATGATGACGGGGGCGATGACCGAGGGGCGTGCCTTCTCGAACGCGAAAGCGAAGCGCGAGCTCGGCTGGCAGCTGCGCTACCCGTCGTGGCGGCAGGGGTTCAAGGAAGAGCTCGCATGACACGGGACGAGGACTTCGAGGGCCTGCGGCCGCTGCTGTTCGCGATCGCCTACCGGATCCTCGGCAGTGTGGCGGAGGCGGAGGACGCGGTGCAGGAGACCTGGCTGCGTTACGAGTCGTCCCCGTCGCGGCCCGTGTCGACGAAGGCGTTCCTCTCGGCCGTGGTCACGCGGATCTCGATCGACGTGCTGCGCTCGGCGCGTGTCCGGCGCGAGGAGTACGTCGGGCAGTGGCTCCCCGAACCGCTGCTCACCGACAGCTACGACGATCCGGCGCGCTCGGCGGAGCTGGCGGACTCGGTGTCGATGGCGGCGCTGTTGCTGCTTGAGCGGCTCAGCCCGCTCGAGCGGGCCGTGTTCGTGCTGCGGGACGTGTTCGGGTTCGGATTTCCCGAGATCGCCTCGATCGTCGGCAGAACCGAGCCGGCCTGCCGCCAGCTCGGAGCCCGGGCGCGACGCCACATGGACGACGGTCGGCCTCGGTTCGAGGCCGACCGTCAGGAACGCCAGGAATTGGCGGCGCGCTTCTTCGACGCGATCCGCGACGGTGACGTCGCCGGGCTGCGGGACATGCTCGCCGCGGACGTCCAGATGGTCGGCGACGGCGGAGGCAAGGCGCCCGCGCTCGCGAAGGGTGTGATCGGCGCGGACAACGTCGCCCGCGTGCTCGCGGCGAACTTCCCGCTGCTGTCCGTGGTCGAGGTGACCGTGGAGCCACGACAGTTGAACGGCCAGCCCGGCGCGATCCTCCGCGATCGGGACGGAAACGTGGGCAGCGCGATGACGCTCGACGTGCTCGGTGGGCGGGTCCAGGCCATCCGTGCGGTGACCAACCCGGAGAAGCTCGCGCACCTGGGCCCGGTGGCCGACGGGTGGGCGGTCGCGCGCGAGGTGAACGAGGCCCGCCGACACAAGGCCTGACCATTGCGCGGCCCGCTCGGGCGTGTCGACCTCGAACTAGCCGGCACGACAACGCTAGGCGGACACCGTCACGGTGACCGCGTCGCCTGGTTGGAGCATGGTGCCCGGTACCGGCGAAACTTCGAGGACGTAGCCCGGAGCGGAGGCAGTGGTCTGCTCGGTACGGATCTCCGCGGTCAGCCCTGCCGCACTCAACGCCTCGACGTACTCTTCTTTGGTCTTGGCTCGGTACTCGCCCGGTACTCCGACCTGGTCCGGAAAGATCTGGATCCGGTCGAGAATGCGGTCCACGGCGGTTTTCGTGGAGGACTCGGCCCGGAACGCGACGTCCATCGACGGGATGTAGACGGTTCCCGCGCAGATCCTGACACGCTCGTCGAGGTGGCAGGTGGTGGCCTGCCGCTCCGCTGGCACACCACCTATCTGGATGACGTCGTCAACGGTGAATCTCCAGGGCTTGCCGTCGCCCTGGTCCACCGTGACGCTGTCCACACCCTCCGGCCGCGGTTGGTTGCAGTCGAGCGCGGCTCCGATGTCGACGATGACGGTGTCCTCCATAGGCACACCACAACGAAACACGTTCGTGCTCCACGTCTGTGGCACTGCGACGGCCGCGTGTCCCAAGCCGGCGAGCCGCATGCCCGCAGGGGTCGGGTCGGGCTCAGGCGTAGCCACCAGCGGCTGCGGGTTCGACGGTCCGTCGGGGACGGCGAACACCACAGCCCCACCCACGATGGCCGCCGCCGCGGCGCCGACCATGGTGAGTGCAGCACGGCGGCGGCGCACCCTGGTGGCGCCCGTGACGATTCCCGCGATGGGCGCCGGGCCGACGGGCGTCCGGTCTGCGGCCTGCTCGAGCAACTCGGGGAGGTTCTGGTCGGTCATGTCGTTCCTCGCAGTTCAGCCAGGTTCGGGTCGTCGGCGAGGGCCTTCAGCGCCCGGGAGAGCCGGCTCTTCACCGTGCCGGCCGGTACCCCGAGCACCGAAGCCATCTGCTGTTCGCTGAGGTGCGCGTAGTAACGCAGCACCACCACTGTTCGCTGGTCGTTACCGAGCTGATCGAGACTGCGTGTGACCGCATCGGCGAGGTCGACGGCCTGCGTTTCGTCGGCGGACACCGTTTCGGGCAACGAGGCGGTCGGGAGTTCCCCGGTAGAGCGTCGGCGTCGCGACGAGTTGAACGTGTTCAGCAGGATGCGGTGGACGTAAGCGTCGCGGTCGTTTGCCCGTTCCACCTTGCGCCAATGGACGAAACATCGAGTGAGTGCCGTCTGGACCAGGTCTTCGGCCTCCGCCGGGGTGCACCCGAGAAGCACGGCCGAACGCACCAGGCGCGGCCATCGCACCTCGACGTACTCGCTGAACCCCTCAGCGCCACCCATGTGCAGCTCCCGTTCGCGTATCCGCCGTCACCCATCAGACGCGATAGCTGACAAGCGAGGTTCCTCCGACGTGTCGGCGGCACAGCTCGAGGTTCACCCGCACGAGGCCGACGAGTTGTCTCGGTGTGGCGTTCACGCCGACCGCGGCAGTGGTGCGCGCTCGTCGACCGGGTGAGTCCTGGTCGAGCACCCAGGCGTCGACGACCGTCGCGACGTAAGCCCGAGCCGGGCGTTTCCGGTAAGGTCGGCGCGGCAGTCCGGTCGGGACCTTCCCTTTCAGCATGGTGATGGTCGCGAGCGTCAGGTTGATCACCGTCAGCGCGACGGCAAGGGCCGATTTGTCGGCGGCGTCGAGGAAATCCTCCAGCCCGGCCGGACGTATGCCGAGCGGCACGAGGCTGGTGATGGCGATGAACACGGCGTCGACCGAGATCCGTCCCTCAGCGGTCCGGTAGACGTCGCGCAGTCGCAGGACGCGTTCGTCGAATCACTATGGATCCCATTGAGGTTTCTCAGCGAGTTCTGTAGCCGTGTTCGAAGTGGGTGAGCACGAGAGCGGCGCTGGTGATCTTGCCAGTCTTGGTGGGGCTGAGGGTGATGTGCTGCAGGGCGCGCCATCGTCCGAGCGGTAGCGCGAAGCCGCGTTCGCCGAGGCAGCGCAATGAGCGCAGCAGCGCGTTGCGGGTGCGGGTGTCGATGTCGAGCTCGCGCCCGTCGGTGGGCTGGCGGGTCGGGGCGTGGACCCCGATCCCGGTGCCTTCGTAGCCAGGGTCGGCAGCCCGTTGCGGCGGCGGCGTAGAGCGCGCCGAGCACGTGGGTGCGGGCCGCGGTCAGGTCGTGCACCGAGCCCGGCTGCACCTCGGAGATCCACACTGGGAGGCCGTCAGAGCGGGTGAGGGCCTGGATGTTGCCCGGAGAAGTCGCGGGTCTTGCCCGAGTACCACGCGTCGATGGTGGCGCCCTTGCGGCTGGTGGTGGTGCCGGCGACGCGGTCGGTGTCGACGATCTTGCCGTCGAGCCCCACGTGCGAGCAGCCCTGCTGTTGGCCGTGAGCCAGTGTGGCGTGCAGATCCGGGGGCCTGGTCGGCGCGCACGTCAATGGCTCCGTCGAGGTAGCGGTAGGCGGTGGCCTGCGAGATCCCAACCCACGCTCGATCAGCGCGACGTCGCGGCGCTCGCGGAACCATACCAGCGCGAATGTGCCTGCTTGCCACACGACAGCGCCTGGGTGCCGGTCCGGGTCCGCGGGCAATGCGCTCGGAGGCCAGCAGCCCAGCCAGGAAGGTCACCAACTCGCGGGGGGGTGGGGGACGTCGAGCATGGCAGGATAGGCGATCACGTGGAGCCCCCGGGTAGAAGATGATCTGTGGAAAGGACCTCTTCTACCCGGGGGGCTCCACGCCTGGTCACGGACCTACGCGACCTCGGCGTGTCGCGCTGGCGCCAGCGGACTCTCCCCGGGGTACCTCGTCCCGCCCCCGATCTTGCTGAGCAAACCTCACTGAACCTGCGGCGTTCGCGTGTCACAGGCCGTCGGCCGGCCGTTCGCGGTCATACGGGCTGGTACCTCACGTACAGCACGCCGGTGTCGAGGGTTCGTGACTCCGTGACGTGCAACGGAATTCGGCTCCCGTCGGGCTCGAACAGCCGCGTGCCGGTGCCGAGCACCAGCGGGTGGACGAACAGCCCGAGCTCGTCGAGCACACCGGCCTCCAGAAGAGAACGGACCAGTGTCGCGCTGCCGTTGATCAGGATGTTCTTCCCGGGGCCTTGCTTGACCTCGGCGAGCGTCTCGGCCACGCCGCCGCTAATGAGTTCTGAATTCTGCCAGTCGACGTGCTCGAGGCTCGTGGAAGCGACCAGCTTGGGCGTGCTGTTCATCCACTCGGCGTGCGGGTCGTCGGCAGTACTTCGCTGGGGCCAGGAGCCGGCGAACACCTCGTAGGTGCGCCGCCCGAGCAGCAGGGTGTCTGCGTCGGCGGCCTGCTCATCGATGATCTTGCCCATCTCGTCGTTGAACATCGCCCACTGCTCGGGTGCCTCGATCACCCCGTCGAGCGACATGAACATCCACGCAACGATCTTCCTCATCTGCGTCTCCTCCCGGGTGCCATCTGCGGTGTGTCGGCCGCCGTCGGCCGAACGCCCAGAGCCTCACAGCACTCCCGAGAACCAGCAACGATTCGAACAGGGCCTAATCTTCAGTGATGATCCGCCTACATTTCAGCGCCGAGGACCTCGGCCGGATTCGATTCGCGTTCTCACCGGTGTGGGAGGCCGTGACGAGCCTTCGCGCACTTGCCGCGAGTCCACGTACCGGCTTGCATACACCCTGGATACGGCGAGTCTCGCAGCTGCTGGACGAGCCCGACATGCAGCTGTTGACCACGGTGGTGCGGCCCGTCGGTTACATCCCGGACTTCCTGCATCCCACCCTCGGGGACAGGAGTCCCAGCTTCGACGACGGTGCCGCAGAGGTTTCGGCCGCCGACCCGCAGGTGGTCGCAGCCGAGTTGTCCCACCTCGCCGAACACCCGCTCGCCCAGCGCGGCGAGGGCCGCGCACGTCGCGTCCGGATGCTGCGGGAGTTGAGCCGGTCACCCGAGGATGCACTCACCCGGATCGTGACCGAACTCGAACGCTACTGGAATGTAGCCATCCGCCCCTTCTGGCCCCGGATCGAGGCACTGCTGCAAGCGGATCTGAGCTACCGGATGGATCAACTCGCCTCCGGGGGTGTCCAGCAGCTGTTCGCGACGCTGCACCCGTCCCTCACGTTCAATGAGGACACTCTCGAGATCGTCAAGTACTACGACGGGTACGCGGAACTGCGCCGGCGCGGGCTACTGCTGATCCCGTGCGTGTTCGCCTGGCCCGACGTCATCGTGCGCACCGCCGATCCACAGCCGGCGGTGACCTACGCGCCACGCGGTGTCGGACTCCTCTGGGAAGCGGAACCCAGCACCCACAAGTCGCCTCTCGGCGACGTGCTCGGGCGTAGTCGAGCGGCCATCCTCGCCCAGCTCGACCTGCCCATGTCCACAACCCAACTGGCTGCACAGTTCGACCGGAGTGCACCGACCATCAACACCCACCTCAAGTCACTGCAGGCAGTCGGCATCGTGTCCGCACGACGCGACGGTCAGACCGTGCTCTACTCGCGGACCGAACTCGGCGATTCGCTACTGGCCGGCTAGGTCCCCCGCAGCCGCCGGCCTCGGTTGTCGTCGCGCGCCGTGGCGTGCCGGTCATGGTCCAGTCGCGTGCTGATTCGTGAGCGGTGCGTTGCCCGCGCCTTCCGCAGCCGGAGTGCAGCGACCATGGCCAGCAGGACCACCAGGGTCAGCGCGAGGAAGGTGTCGGAGTATGCCGGTGCGACGTTGGTGTAGAGGGGATTGACCGCGTCCTGCCCGCCGGCCTGCCGGGCCGAGAGCACGGCTCCGAACAGGGCCGGTCCCGCACCCGCACCCAGGAACTGCGCGCCCTGGAAGATGCCCACGCCGATGCCGACCTGCTCGGGCGGCAGGACCCGGCTCACGGTGCTGGTGGCGAGCGTGACGACGAAGGCGAAGCCTGCGCCGAGCACGAGGACGGCCAGGCCGGCCAGCACCGTGGAAGCGCCGACGGCGACGGTGGACAGGAGCAGCATCGACAGGGCGATGGCCGTCAGGCCGGCGAGTGTCACCGTGCCCTCGTTGGCACCGCGTGCACCGACGCGTCCGGCCAGGGGTGACAACACCGCCAGGGCCACCCCGCCGGGGATCATGACCAGGCTGCCCTGCCCGGGGGAGAGGCCGTTGACGTCGAGGACGAGGATCGGCACCAGGACCAGCGTCGCCAGGTTCGCGACCATCGCCAGGAAGATCACCACGACCGCGGCGACGTAGCCGCGGTTCGTGAACAGCGACGGCGGCACGAACGGATGCGCGGCGGCGCGGGTACGCCAGATGAACAGCGCTGCGAGCGCCGACCCGGCCAGCATGGCCCCCGACGAGTACACGGAACCGAACCCTGCCGCTTCGGCCCGGGTGACACCGAACAGCAGCAGGCCCGCGCCGAGTCCGAGCAGAAGCCCGCCGAGCAGGTCGAACGGGCGTCGATCGTCGGGCGCGTCGTCGATGATGACGCGGCGGGTTGCCGGGATCAGAGCTGCGGCGGTGAGCGTCATGAGCCAGAACAGCGCCGGCCATCCCAGCAGCTGCCCCAGGACCCCGCCCACCACGGGACCGGCCGCCGTGCCGACGCCCGCGGCGGCTCCGATGAACCCGACGCCGACGGCGGTCTTGTCGCTGGGCAGCAGGCGCGCGGCGGCCACGATCGCGAGTACGGGGATGGCCGCACCACCTGCCCCCATGACGATCCGGCCCAGCACGAGAGTCAGCAGGCTCGGTGCGAGGGCGCAGATCAGGCTGCCGATCGCGAAGACGGTCAGCGCGACCGTGAACAGCTGGCGGAGACTGAAGCGGTCCGCGATGCGGCCGTAGACGGGTATACCGATGGAGCAGACGAGCAGGAATCCGGTCACGACCCAGGCCACCTCGGCCGTCGACGCGGTGAATTGCGTGGCGATGAGCGGAAGGACGAGCGAGACCATGTCGGCGGCGATGGGGATCAACAACATCGCCGGGACGAGCACGAGCAGCAGGCGCCGCATGGGGATGACGGTGCTCACCGGCTCCGGGACCGAGTTCACAGGGACTCCGTTCGTTCGAAAACTGTAACTGTGTTGATTGCAGTTATGGGCGAAAGAATGGGCGGAGGGGACTCCTCCGCCCGTCGGGAGTTTTAGCGGCTGACGGGTTCGCCGCGTTCGCGGTCGCGAATCCGGCGGAGCATGTGGGCGACGCTCGTCTCGGCGAGGCGATCTTCCATCGCGCGCTGCGCGGCCGCGAACTCGACCTCCAGCAGCGACTGCATGTGCCGCCCGATCACACAGCTCTGGCTCGGCGGGTGCGCGTGTGCGGGCAGCACCGGCGCGCCCTTCTCGACGGCGGCGTAGGCGTCGCGCAGCGTGATCTGCTCGGCGGGTTTCGCGAGCTGCCAGCCGCCGCCGCTGCCCTCCACCGCGGAGACCAGGCCCTTGTCGCGTAGTAGACCGAGGACGCGCCGCACCAGGACCGGGTTGCTCTCGAGGCTCTCGGCGATGTCGGTCGACGGCTGCAGGTCGTCCGCTTCCCACTGGGCGAGAAACGTCAAGGCGTGGACCGCCACCGCCGTCCTGCTGCTGACACTCATCGCTCGCCCCTCGCCGCCGTCACAGCCGCCACCATACTAGTTACAGTTTCGCGTCAACGCGAACTACGGGCTCGGCCGTCCGGCGATCAGGTCGCCCGCCGTGGTGACGACCCGCCGGAGCGGGCGGTGGATCCGGTGCTCACGTCGTACGGCGCGCTCGAGCTTGTGTGCCGGCCGCGGGCCAGGCCGGTGGTAGCGCCAGCGGGCCCATGGGGACGTGGGTCTGGCCAGCCGTGCGGCCCCGACGGCGAGTACGGGCCAGGCGAACATGCCGAACAGTCCGGTGGGGACCTTCCCTTTCAGCATGGTGACGGTCGCGAGCGTCAGGTTGACGGCCGTCAGTGCGACGGCGACGATCCATTCGTCGACGGTTCCTCCACCGGCCGCGGCGACGAAGTCGTCCAGGCCGGCCGGGCGCATGCCCAGCAAGACGAGGCCGGTGATGGCGACGGCGATGAACACGGCGTCGACCGAGATCCGTCCCTCAGCGGTCCAGTAGACGTCGCGCAGGCGCAGGATCAGCGCGAACTCGTCCAGCACCGCGGCCGCGCCGAGACCGAACACCGCCGCGGCCGCGGTCCGCCAGCCGACGAGCTCGGCCGGTAGGGCGAGCCCGGTGACGCCGCTGATCAGCATCAGGATGATTCCGAGGACGGCGTGGTGGACGTGCACGTCGCCCACGACGACGTTCCGGGACCACCATCGGACGTTCGCCCGGATCAGCCGCGTCGAGATGCGGGCGATGACGAAGCCGGCGATGACGCTGACGAAGAAGGCGAACAGCGGCAGCCGGCCGGTGGAGACGATCGCCTGCTCGAACCAGCCGGTCATCGTCGGCCTGTCCCGACGGGCAGGACGGCGCGCAGCAGTCCGGCGGCGAAGAACAGGCAGAACCGGGCCACCGTCGCGGCCGAGTCGCCCGTCTCGACGCCGCTGGTGGCCCGGATCGTCGTGGGCAGCCGCAGCACCCCGGCCGGCGAGATGCGTAGCCGGCCGGTCGCTGCGGTGACACCGTGCGGTTCGGCGGTAGAGGTCACGGTGACGTCGAGGGTCGTGGTGTCGCGCCAGGGGTTGCCGCGCCACAGCGCCCGGACCAGCTTGGTGCCGGTCAGGGTCCAGGGTGTGCCGTGCTCGTCGGTGAACGGCACCACGTACTCCATGGTCCGTTCGGAGTCGCCGGCGCGCGACGTGAGCAGGTGCATCGTGCCTTCGCCCACTGTGGCCGGCCCGCCGGTCAGCCCGGCTACGTCCACGGTGCCGGTGAGCCGGACCGGGTGCGCCGGGTCGTCGAGGAACTGTCGCAGGTCCGGGATCCACCCGCGCAGCCGCATGGTGACGTGCCGCCAGCTGCCCGCGCCGGAGCTGCCGGGGAGGCGGACGCTGCCGCGCATGGTCTCGTGGAACCGGATCCCCGGACCCGACAGGTCGCGTGGTCCGTGAGCGACCACGGCCCGGACCGCGCGGTCCTCGGGCACGTCGCGCGGGAGGATGGTCGCGCGCTCGGGCGCCGACCACGCCGGGTCGTCGATGATGGTGCGCACGGCCGTCTCGATGCAGCGCTCGGCGACGGCGGCTATGGTCAGGGACGGGTTGCTGCCGGTGGCGCCAGGCAGTGCGGCGCCGTCCAGAACGAACAGGCCCGGGTGCCCGAACACCTCTCCGTCGGGATCGACCACGCCGGTGGACGGGCCGTCGCTCATCCGGGCCCCGCCGAGGTTGTGCACCGTGACCGGCTGCCGGAACAGCCGCCACGTGGGCGTCCCGAACGTCCGTCCGCCCAGTGCGCGGACGACCGCACCGGACATCGCGCGTTCGGCGGCGTACAGCGGGCTGTTGCGGACCACGTCCCAGGTGACGTGCAGGCGCTTGTTCCGCCCTTTCAGCTCGATCCGCCCGTCCGCGCGGTCGCGGCCCATGGCGAGCAGGACCGCGGTGTCCGGCTGCTCGCCGAGCCGGTCGGCCGTCGCGCGGGAGCCCCCGAACAGCCGCAGGGTCTTGGTGCCGATCGACCGTGCGGCGTGCGCCGGCAACCGGGACGGCCGCAGGCTGTGGATCAACGTCGCCAGGTGTTCGGAGTAGCCGCCGTCCTCGAGCACGAACCACTTCTCCTCGGCGTCGGTCCCCGTACGCATCACCGTGGCGGTGGTGATGGTGGGGCCCGCGGCGGGCACGAACGGTTCGCTCGTCCCGGCGCCGAAGCTGAGGAAGTCGCCGTTGCCGGAGTAGCCGTCGCCGAGCGCCTCCGGCAGGTCAGGCAGTGTGCCGTACTGGTCCCGGCTGCGCAGCAGCAACTCCGTGGAACCCAACGCGCCGGCGCAGAGGAACACGTACCGTGCGGCCACCTCACGATCGACGCCGTCGCGCCCTGCGCCCGGATGCCCGTACTCGCGCAACCGGACCCGGTACCCGCCGTCGGCGCGGCCGATGTGGATCGCCTCGGTGCGCAGGCCCACGGCCGCTCCGTGCCGCTCGGCGAGAGCGAGGTAGTTGTGGTCGAGAGAGTTCTTGGCGCCGACGTTGCAGCCGATGCCGCACTCACCGCAGAACACGCAGCCGCGCTGTGGGACGCCGAACCGGTTCAGCTGTCCGGGGCCGTGGTCGTCGAACGTGAGGGCGAGGTTCGGGTGGAAGAACCCGTCCGCCGCACCGAGGCGGTCGGTGGCCGCGGCCATGAACCGCGACTTCGGCGGCGGCTCGCCGGTCCGTGGGTCGGGCGGCACAGGCCGCACGTCGAGCATGTGCGAGGCCAGGTCGAAGTACGGGTCGAGGGCGGCGCGGGTGTACGAGTCCGGCCACGCGTCGTCGAACACCTCGTCCGGCGGTCGTGCCGCCACGTTGGCGTACACCAGCGAGCCGCCGCCGTAGCCGGCCGCGCGGACGGCGAGGATGTCGTTCAGGGGCATGGCGTCGTACAGGCCCTGGCCGCGTTGCCACAGCCAGCCGTCGTCGATGCGTGACAGGTTCCGCGGGAACTCGCCGGGCCGCCACCGGCGACCCCGCTCGGCGATCGCCACGTCCACGCCGGCCTGCGCCAGCCGGCACGCGGCGACCGCGCCGCCGAACCCGCTGCCGATGACCAACGCCTCGTACCGGTCGCGGTCCAGGAACTGCCCTTCCGGTCGCGTGCTCATGGTGCACCGGGTCCCGTGCTCTGATCTCCCTCGTAGTGACGGAGCCCGTCGGTCAGTGTCCTGGCCCATGGGGCGTCGACCCCGACGGCGTCGATGGCCACCACCAGATGGCACAGCGTGCCCTTGGCGAAGAAGTCCTGCACGGCGCCCTCCGCGGCACCGGAGACGGCTCGCGCGTGCTCGACCAGCCCCGCGTATCCGTCGCGCACGGCCTCCAGGATGACGGGCTGCGACGCGGCCGCGCACTGCGCGTGCATCTGCAGCAGCAACAGGTCGCGGTCGGCGATCAGCCGGGCGTACGCGTCGCCCATGGCGTCCAGCACGGCCTCCGGTGAGCGGTCTCGAGCGGCGTCCGCGGCCACGCCCAGGGTGTCGCGGACGAGTGCGAAGCAGTGCTGCACGACCGCGACGAACAGTGCCTCCTTGTCCGGGAACAGCCGGTACACGTACGCCTGGGAGATCCCGGCGAGCTCGGCGACGTCGGTGGTGGTGGTGCCGAAGTAGCCGCGCCGGCCGAAGGCGCTGACGGCTGTGTCCAACACCGTCCTCCTCCGTGCGTCCGCGGTGGAGAGCTGCCGTGTGTGCGCCGCTGTCGACATGTGAGTAATAAACCACTCACACTTCTGGTCTGGCAAGTGTTGGCCAGACAGGCGAGCAGAAGTCGCACATTTGCTCGTGGCCGTCGAATTATTGCGCTCTTGTAGTGATGTGTTGCATCCTCGTCACTCGCTGCTTTCTCTACCGGGAGTAGGTGCCATGTATCGCACGCAGCTCTACCGGCGGCTGACGGCCGGCATCCCGTTCATCGCCCTGGTCCTCGCCGGGCTCACCACACCAGCCGCGTACGGGGACCCGCCCGGCGTCGCCGAACCCACCGCCACGTCCGCGGTCGCCCCGATGGCCTCCGAGGTGCCTCTGGACGGCACCGTCACCGCCAGCGGCTCGCTGCCCGGTTATCCCGTCGCCAACAGCGTGGACGGCGACCAGGCGAGCTACTGGGAGAGCACCAACGACGCGTTCCCGCAGTGGCTCCAGGTCGACCTGGGCGCAGCCCGTCCGGTACAGCGGGTCGTGCTCAAGCTCCCCGCCCACTGGGAAGCCCGCGACCAGACCGTCGCGGTCCGGGGCAGCACCGACGGCAGTTCGTTCACCGACCTCTCCGACGCCACCGGCCGCACGTTCAGCCCTGGCAGGGCCAACACGGTCAGCATCTCGTTCGACACGACCACCACCCGATACGTGCGGCTACGCGTCACCGCGAACACCGGGTGGCCGGCCGCGCAGATCTCCGAGCTGGAGGTGTACGGGCCGGATACCGGCGACACGCAGCCTCCGACCGCGCCCGCAGAGTTGACGCTCACCGAGCCGGCGGAAGGGCAGATCCGGCTCGAGTGGACGGCCTCGACCGACGACACCGGCGTCACGGACTACGTCGTCTACCGCAACAACACCGAGGTCGCGACGGTCGCCGGTGACGTGCTCACCTACACCGACAGTCAGCCGGGCACCGCAAGCGTGGAGTACTTCGTGCGCGCTCGGGACGCCGCGGGCAACGAGTCGCCCGACAGCAACCGGGTGACCCGCGGCGGCGACGGCCCCGGCACGAACCTGGCCGCGGGCAAGCCGGTCGACGCGTCGTCGTCGGTCTTCTCGTTCGTCGCCGGCAACGCCGTCGACGGCGATGCGACCAGCTACTGGGAATCCGCCGGCTTCGAGTCCACGCTGACCGCGCATCTCGGGGCCGACGCAGACCTCGACGCGGTCGTTGTCAAGCTCGACCCCGACCCGATATGGACGCCGCGCACCCAGACGTTCGAGATCCTCGGCCGCGCCCAGGGCTCGACCGAGTTCACGTCCCTGAAGGGCCCCGACACCTACGAGTTCGACCCCGTCACCCGGAACACCGTGACCATCCCGGTCACCGGCCAGGTCGCCGATGTACGGCTGCGCTTCACGGCCAACACCGGCGCTCCCGGAGCACAGGTCGCCGAGCTGCAGGTCATGGGGACCCCGGCGCCGAACCCGGACCTGACCGTCACCGACGTGACCTGGACGCCTGCGGAGCCGACCGAGGCGAGCCCGGTCACCGTGACCGCCACCGTGCGCAACGCCGGCACCGCGGACGCGGACCCGGCCACGGTGAACGTGACCGTCGACGGCGCCGTCGCCGGGAACGCCGAGATCGGTGCCCTGGCCGCCGGCGACTCCGCCACCGTGCCGGTCGACGTCGACGCGCGGCCGGCGGGTAGCTACACCGTCGCGGCGGTGGCCGACCCGGACGACACGCTCGCCGAGCTGGACGAGGGCAACAACGGCCACACCGCTGCCGATCCGCTGGTGATCGCCCGGGCGCCCGGCCCGGACCTGGAGATCATCGACATCGCGCACAGCCCGCAGAACCCGGCCGTGGGCGACCCGGTCACGTTCACCGTGACCGTGCACAACCGCGGGACGTCCACCGCCGCGGCCGCGGTGACCCGGCTGGTGGTCGACGGCACGACGCTCGACACGGACACCGCGGCGGTCGAAGCCGGCGCCACGACGACCGTGCCGATCAGCGGCAGCTGGACGGCGACCCGGGGTGACGCCACGATCACCGCGACCGCCGACGCCACCGATGCCGTCACCGAGCCCAACGAGGGCAACAACGAGCTCGCCCTGCCGATCGTCGTCGGGCGCGGCGCGGCGGTGCCGTACGTGGAGTACGAGGCCGAGGCGGCGAGCTACGACGGCACGCTGCTCACGGCCGACCCACAGCGCACGTTCGGGCACACCAACGTCGCCACCGAGTCGTCCGGACGGCAGTCGGTGCGGCTGAACGACACCGGGCAGTACGTCGAGTTCACGTCGACCAACCGGACCAACTCGATCGTGGTGCGCAACTCGATCCCCGACGCGCCGAACGGCGGCGGCATCGAGGCGACGATCAGTCTCTACGTGAACGGGGAGTTCGAGCGCAAGCTCACGTTGTCGTCGAAGCACAGCTGGCTCTACGGCGACTGCGACGGTCCGGAGTGCCTGACGAACACACCGCAGGCCGACGCCCGCCGCCTGTTCGACGAGTCGCACGCGCTGCTCGGCGAGTCGTACCCGGCCGGGACCACGTTCCGGCTCCAGCGGGACGGGGACGACACCGCGTCGTACTACGTGATCGACCTGATCGATCTGGAGCAGGTCGCGCCACCGAAGAGCAAGCCGGCGGAGTGCACCTCGATCACCGAGTACGGCGCGATACCGGGCGACGGGGTCGACGACGCGGCCGCGATCCAGCGTGCGGTCACCGACGACCAGAACGGCGTCATCTCCTGCGTGTGGATCCCGGAGGGGCGGTGGCGGCAGGAGAGCAAGATCCTCACCGACGATCCGCAGGACCGCGGCCCGTACAACCAGGTCGGGATCCGCGACGTCACCGTCCGCGGCGCCGGCATGTGGCACTCGCAGCTGTACTCACTGATCCAGCCCCAGAACGCGGACGGCATCAACCACCCGCACGAGGGCAACTTCGGCTTCGACATCGACCACAACACCCGGATCTCCGACATCGCGATCTTCGGCTCCGGTCGCATCCGCGGCGGCGGGGGCGCGGAGGGCGGCGTCGCCCTCAACGGCCGGTTCGGCACCGGCACGAAGATCACCAACGTGTGGATCGAGCACGCCAACGTCGGCGTGTGGGTCGGCCGGGACTACAGCAACATCCCGGAACTGTGGGGCCCGGCCGACGGGGTCGAGTTCAGCGGCATGCGGATCCGCAACACCTACGCCGACGGGATCAACTTCACCAACGGCACCCGCAACTCGCGCGTGTTCAACTCGTCTTTCCGCACGACCGGGGACGACTCGCTGGCCGTGTGGGCCAGCCGGTACGTGAAAGATCCCGCGGTCGACATCGCGCACGACAACCACTTCGTCAACAACACGATCCAGCTCCCGTGGCGGGCCAACGGCATCGCGATCTACGGCGGCCACGACAACACGATCGAGAACAACCTGGTGTACGACACGATGAACTACCCGGGGATCATGCTGGCGACCGACCACGACCCGCTGCCGTTCTCCGGGCGGACATTGATCGCCAACAACGCGCTGTACCGGTGCGGCGGGGCGTTCTGGAACGAGCAGCAGGAGTTCGGCGCGCTGACCCTGTTCGCGGCCGGAGGTGACATCACCGGCGTCACGATCCGCGACACCGAGATCCACGACTCGACCTACGACGGCATCCAGTTCAAGTCCGGCGGCGGTGCGACACCGGACGTGCGGATCGCCGACGTGCGGATCGACAAGTCGAACAATGGCGCCGGCATCCTCGCCCATGGCGGCGCCCGCGGCAGCGCCACCCTGACGAACGTGGAGATCACCGACTCGGCCACCGGCGACATCGTGATCGAACCCGGCTCGAGCTTCGTGATCGACGGCGGTTAGCCCCGGCCGATCGGCACCGTGCCGGTCATCGGCTCGCGCAGCCGACGCAGAGCCTGGTCCACGGCCGCAGTTCGAGGCGTTCGGAGGGGATGGCGGTGTCGCATCGTGCGCAGTGGCCGAACGTGCCGTCGGCCAGCCGTGCCTGGGCAGCCTCGACCTCGGTGAGGATGCGCGTGACGCTGGCGCGGTGCGCGGCGGCGGTGGCGTCGCGGTCGGTGTCCGGCAACGCGCCGAGTTGGCTTCGTCGGCTGGTCGCGGCCTCGGTCAGGGCATCCTCGATGCGGCGCCTGACGTCCGCGGGGATCGTGGTGTACGAGTTGCTGGTGTGAGTGTTCAAGGTCGGTCCTCAAGCGTGCCGAAGGGCGCGTCCGGTTCACCGGCGCGCTGGATTTCACGCGCGATGGACGCGCGGTGGCAGGATCAGGACCAGGCGGGCGGCGCGCGGTCGACGCTGCGGCGCAGGACGTCCAAGCCGCGGACACCGCGGGCGTTCTCGGCCAGATCGAGAGCCAGCAGGGCCGGGCCCGACAACACGTGGGCGGGCTCGGCCGTAGCCGTCAACGCCGCTGCCCACCCCTCGACCATGCTCGCACCATAGCAACGAACCTGGTGCCCGGCCACATGTCAGGTGTCCGTGCAGCTCTGGCCGCCGACGGCGGAACTGCGCCAGCATTGTGGAGTTGCTGGGGTGCGCACCCCAGCAATCCCACGTCGCTACTGCGATCGCGCTACACCGCTGGTGCGGTAGCGGCGGCCTCCGTGCTCGCCCGGACGAACGCGGCGACCGCGCGCGAGTGCGTCCGTTCGGGCCATGCCAGCAGGACCGAGCTGCTCGGCGCGTCGAGCACCGGCACGCACACCACGTCGGAGCGCGCGTGGCGCCGCACTGATTCCGGGACCACGGCGACGACCCTGCCCAGGGCGACCAGCTGCATCAGCTGCCCGATGTCACGCACTTCCGGTCCGGTGGCTTGCACCGGATCGTCGCCGGGAAAGCGCGGGAACGTCTCGCTGTCGAGGTCGGCCAGCGCCAGGGCGGTGTGCTCGGCCAGCCGGTGCCCCCGCGCGAGCACCGCCACCTGGTTCAGGGTCAGCAGCGCCTCGGTGTCGAACCCGGTGAGGTCGTCGTGAGGGGCGTGCAGGAGCGCCAGGTCGACGCGCCCGTCGCGCAGCATCCGCGACTGCTCGCCGGCCCCGCACACCTCGACATGGACGTCGACCGCATCCGGATCCTGCCGGTACGCCGGCAGGATCCGTTCCAGGAGGCCGGCGTCTCCCTCGGGCTTCATCGCCACCTTCAGCCGCGGCACGTCCTGTCCGGCCCGTTGCGCCCGCCGCTGTGCCGCGGTGACCGCGTCGAGCGCCTTGTGGCACTCGGCGAGAAAGACCGTGCCGGCCGGTGTCAGGCTCACCGCACGGCTCGTGCGCTCGAGCAGAGTGACCTCCATCCGCCGTTCGAGCCGCTGGATGGCGCGGGACAGCGGCGGCTGTGCGATGCCGAGCCGCTCGGCCGCGCGGCCGAAGTGCAGCTCTTCGGCGACGGCGACGAAGTACACGAGCTCCCGCGTCTCCAAGGCATCCATACCTACAGGGTATCGGTAGGGACGGCATCGGTGTTGGTCGGCAGGGGCACGCCGTGGAGTCTTCGAAGCATGAACGACACCACGATCACCCTGGTCACTGGCGCCAACAAGGGCATCGGCCGCGAGATCGCCGGCCAGCTCGCCGCCCTCGGGCACACCGTCGTGATCGGCGCCCGCAGCGCCGAGAACGGCGAGAAGACCGCCGCGGAGCTACGCGCCACCGGCGCCGACGTCGCCCCCGTCGTGCTCGACGTCACCGACCCGGCCTCCGTGGCGGCAGCCGCCGACACGGTCGAGGCCCGGTACGGCAGGCTCGACGGGCTGGTCAACAATGCCGCCATCGCCATGCCACCCGGTACCGATCAGGCCAGCCAGCTGCCTCGCTCCATCGACCTCGACACCATCCGCACCGTCTTCGACACCAACGTCTTCGGCGTCATCACCGTCACCAGCGCCGTGCTGCCCCTGCTTCGCCGCTCGCCCGCTCCGCGCATCGTCAACGTGTCCAGCAGGGGCGGCTCCCTGAGCTTCCAGGCCGACCAGGAGACCTGGGGCGGCGACCAGCCACCGATCAACGCCGGCTACTCGCCGTCCAAGTCCGCCCTGACGGCACTGACGCTCCAGTACGCCAGGGACCTGCAACCCGACGGCTTCCTGGTCAACGCGGTCTGCCCCGGATTCGTGGCAACCGACCTGAACGGGCACGCCGGGCACCGCACGCCCGCCGAGGGCGCCGCGGCCGCCGTGCGGATGGCGACACTTCCCGCCGACGGCCCCACCGGCACCTTCAGCGACGACGACGGCCCGGTGCCCTGGTGAGGGCTCGAACGGCATCCGACTCGCCCCACTGACGCCGGCGTCAGACGGCGTCGGCGGCCCAGCGCTCGTGCCGACGACGGAACTCCGCCAGTTCGCGGTCGAGCTCGTCGGCGAGGTCGGGGAAGTGTTCCGAGACGTCGGTCTCCTCGGCAGGATCCTCGACGACATCGAAGAGTGCGTGTTCGAGCACGTAGGGCGGGACCATTCCTTCGCGAGCGTGCCGGACGCGTTTGAACCGTCCTCGACGTACCGCCCACTGGTCGTCGTGGGTCCAGAAGACCGAGCGCTCGTGAACGCCGGCATCGCCGTCCGCCTCGGTGCCGGGGGTGCGCCACTCGGCGAGCAGCGAGCGTCCGTCGACGCCGGTGAGCTCGGCGGGCCTCCCGTCGACGGCGTGGAGGACCGTCGGGAGCACGTCCATCATCGCGCCCACGCCCGAGCGGTCGACCCCGGCGGGCAACGCCGCGGGCCACGACGCGATCGTCGGCACGCGGATCCCGCCCTCGAACACCGAGCCCTTCGTGCCGCGGAGCCCGCCGGTCGAACCGCCGTCGTACGACACCTCCTCACCGTCGAGCCAGTTGCGGCTCTCCGCCGAGGGGCCGTTGTCGGAGGAGAAGATGACCAGCGTGTTCTCGCGCAGGCCGTGCTCGTCGAGGGTGCCGACGATCCGCCCGATCGCGTCGTCCATCGCGGCGACCATGGCCGCCATCGTCCGGCGGCCCTCGGGCAGGTGCGCGAACCGGTCCATGTACTCGGCGGGAGCGTGCATCGGATAGTGCGGCGCATTGAACGGGACGTAGCAGAAGAACGGCCGGCCGGCGTTGCGGGCGATGAACTCCGACGCCCGCTCGCCGATCACCGTCGTCAGGTACTCGCCGTTGAGCCACACCTCCTCGTCGCCGTCCCAGAGGTCGTGCACCGGGTTGTGATCGCCCCAGTAGTAGATGTGCGAGTAGTAGTCCACGCAGCCGGCGCGGAAGCCGAAGCTCTCGTCGAACCCGTGGTTCGTGGGGCTGAACTCGGCGGCCGCCCCGAGGTGCCACTTGCCGAAGATCCCGGTCCGGTAGCCGCGGTCACGTAGCTGTGTGGCCAGGGTCTCCTGCTGCGGCAGGCCGCGGGTGCGGCGCGTGCCGCCCAGGATGTTCTCGACGCCGGCGTGGGCGGGGTACTTCCCGGTCAGCAGCGATGCCCGCGACGGCGAGCACACCGGTGAGTTGGAGTACCAGTGCGGCAGCCGGACACCGGACGCGCCCAGGCGGTCGAGGGCGGGGGTCGCCAGATCGTCGGCCCCGAAGCATCCGACGTCGCCTCGTCCGAGGTCGTCGGCGTAGATGATGACGACGTTGGGCCTCATCGCGCTGGACGTGCTCCCTCCTGGGCGAGTTCTATCGCCGCCGGGCGTACCTGAGCGGCGCGGATCCTCGACAGGTCGAACTTGTCCGCACGATCGAAGCCGAAGACGCCGTTCTGCTCCTGGAACACGTCGGTCAGCTGGGTGTAGCAGTACCCGAACATGTGCGGATCGTCGAGCAGGGTGGCGACGAGTCCTTCGAACCGGGCGTAGAACTCGTCGAGGTCGCGCACCCGGTCGCCGTACCCCCAGGACTCGGTGGTCGACTGCGGGCGGCCGGCTTCGGCGGGGTTCCACCAGATGCCGCCGAACTCGCTGACGAAGAACGGCTGGCCCCGGTACGCGATCGACCACGACTCGCCGGTGGCGTCCGAGCGGTTCACGTACGGGTCGCCGTGCGCGAGGCCGGCATGGTTCGCCGCGAACACGCGGGGATCCTGCTCGTAGTCGTGGCTGTCGTAGACGTCCGACTCGGCGATTCGGTGCGCGTATCCGGACGTGTCCAGGACCGGGCGCGACGTGTCGAACGCCTTCGTGGCGAGGAACATCGACCGCATCACGTCGTCCAGGGCGGTGATGCGGTCGCCGTAGGCCTGCCAGGTCTCGTTCATCGGGCACCAGCCGACGATCGACGGGTGCGAGTAGTCGCGCTCGAGCACCTCCAGCCATTCCTGGACGTAGGCGGCGTCGGGCTGCTGGTTCGTCGTCATGCCCTCGCCGGTGTTGCATCCCCAGTCGCCGAACTCGCCCCAGACGAGGTAGCCCAGGCGGTCCGCGTGGTACAGGAAGCGCTCCTCGAACACCTTCTGGTGCAGGCGCGCCCCGTTGAAGCCCGCGGCGAGGGAGAGCTCGATGTCACGCACGAGGTCGGCGTCGCTGGGCGCGGTCATCAGCCCGTCCGGATAGTAGCCCTGGTCGAGGACGAGCCGCTGGAACACCACCTCGCCGTTGATCCGGATGCCTTTGCCGGTGATCGCGACGCTGCGCAGTCCCGCGTACGAGTCGATCCGGTCGACCGGGCGCCCGTCCGCGTCGAGCAGCTCGAAGCGCAGGTCGTAGAGGAACGGGTCGGTCGTCGACCACAGCCGCGTCCGCTCGGTCGGCAGCACGAGGCCGACCCGCGGGGCGAGATCGAGGTCGGCGCGGACCTCGGCGCTGGTCACTTCGCCCGCATCGTCGGAGACGACGACGCGCACCACACCGCCGGGCGGATTCGCCGAGAGCGGCACCTCGACGTCGAACGATCCCGCGGCGACGTTCGGCGTGACGCGCGGACGGCGGATCGCGACCGGCGGCACCGGCTCCATCCAGACCGTCTGCCAGATCCCGGTCGTGCGCCAGTACTTCGCCGCGTGCGGCGTGTACCGCTGCGCCTGCTTTCCCCGGGCCTGAGGTGCGTCGGGCTCGTCGCGGGCGCGGACCACCAGCGGCACCGGGGTTCCGGCGGGGGCGGCGTCGGTGATGTCCACGCTGAAGCTTGCGAACCCGCCCCGGTGCCTGCCGACCTCGGTGCCGTTCACCCACACGGTCGCGTCGTGGTCCACCGCCCCGAAATGCAGGATCACCCGGTCCCCGGCCCAGTCGTCCGGGACGGTGATCGTGCGCCGGTACCAGACGGCGCGCATGAAATCGAGGTCGCCGACCCCGGAGAGCGTGGCCTCGGGTGCGAACGGCACCAGGATCTTGCCCGAGAGCGGGGCGTCGCGCAGGCCGCGTTCGAGCCCGCTGTCGCCGCGGTCGATCTCGAAGTCCCAGCGGCCGTTGAGGTTCAGCCATCGGTCGCGCCGGAACTGCGGCCGCGGATACTCCGGGCGGGGTTCCTGCTCCGCGAACACGTCGTTGACGGACATGGGGTTCTTCCTTCCAGGGTCAGGCCGGTGCGCCTCGGGAGGCCGCTGCGCTCGTCGGGGTGCGGTGTCGCCGGGACGACGGGGTGTCGCCGGGACGACGCGAGTCCATCACGCCGCCGGGTCGCGGAACCGCAGCGTCAGCAACTCGAAGGGCCGCATCACCAGGTCGACCGCCGAACCGGGGGAGACGTCGCGGACCGCCTCGCTGTCCGACGGCCGCTCGAGCAGGTCGGTCGCGGTGACCTCGCTCCAGTCGAACGATGTCCGCACCGTCGCTCGGGAACGGTTGCCGTGTGCCTCGTAGAGCCGCACGACGAGGTCGCCGGAACGATCCTCGGCGAGCTTGACGCTCTCGACGACCACGGCCGGGTCCGACACCTGCACAAGCGGTTCCGTCGGCGTGCCCCGGGTGGTGCGCAGCGGCAGGTGCTGCGCGTATCCGTCGGCGATCGCGTCGGGGATGCCGCCCGGGCGGAGGCTGACCGTGAACGGGTGCCGCCCCTGGTCCGCGGCCGGGTCGGGATACCGGGGCGCGCGCAGCAGCGAGAGCCGTGCGGTGGTCATCGGCTTTCCGTCGGGCGCGTGGCCGTTGCGCACGTCGTGGCCGTACACCACGTCGTTGGCGACGGCGACGCCGTAGCCGGGCTCGCCGACGTGGATCCAGCGATGCGCGACGGTCTCGAACCGTGCCTCGTCCCAGGACGTGTTCTGGTGGATCGGGCGGTGGATGTGGCCGAACTGGATCTCCGACGTCGCCTTGTCCGCACGGACGTCGAGCGGGAACGCGAGCTTGAGCAGCTTCTGCGACTCGTGCCAGTCGACGTCGAAACCGTACTCGATCCGGCCGTCCACCAGCCGGATGGTCATGTCGATGCTCGTGCCGTCCCAGGCGTGCCGGACCAGCACCGAACCGTCCGCGATGTCGACGGAGACCGGGTCGAGCAGATCGCGACCGCTGCGCTTGTCCTCGTCGTTGATGTCCCACGCATCCCACTCGCGCGGTGTGTCGCGGAAGAGCTGGAGAACGCCGCCCGCGAGCCCGCGGGGCAGCAACTCGCGATCCGCGGCCCGGTCGACGACCGAGACCAGCGTGCCGCGCCGGTCGACCTCGGCATACAGCTGTTCGTCCTCGAGCACGATCCGGTCGCCGTGCCACCGCGGACGTGCGGCCGCCGGCGGGGTCGCGGGCGCGACGCCGAGGGCGGGGACTCCGGCCTGCGGGTACGGCCCGGCGTTCGCGGCAACCGGCGCGTCGCCGTCGCCGGCGACAGCGGCGAGGGAGGCGTCGATGAGCTCCGTCAACTCGGTGGCCACCCGCTCGTGGTCGCGTTCTGCCTCCTGATGCACCCAGGCGATCGACGTGCCCGGCAGGATGTCGTGGAACTGCTGCAGGAGCACGGTCCGCCACGCGCTCTCCAGCGCGTCGTACGGGTACGGCGTGCCGCGCAGCACGGCGGCGGTCGCCGCCCACAGCTCGGCCTCGCGCAGCAGCGCCTCACTGTGCCGGTTGCCGCGCTTGCCGCGCTGCTGCGACGTCAGCGTGCCGCGATGCAGCTCGAGGTACATCTCGCCGACCCACACCGGCGGCTCGGGCAGCTCGGCCTCGGCCGTGGCGAAGAAGCTCCGCGGATCACCGAGGCGCACCCGCGGCACGCCGTCGAGATCCTTCTTCCGCTCGGCGGCCGCGAGCATCTCGCGGGTGGGTCCTCCTCCGCCGTCGCCCCAGCCGAACAGCCCGAGAACGTGGCGTGCCGCCCCTTTCTGCCGGAACGAGCTCTCGGTGCGGGCGAGGTCGGAGGCCCCGAGGTCGGAGTTGTAGGTCTCGGCGGGCGGGAAATGCGTGAACACCCGTGAGCCGTCGATGCCCTCCCAGTGGAAGCTCGAGTGCGGCATCCGGTTGACCTCGTTCCACGACGGCTTCTGGGTGAGGAAGTACCGTGCCCCCGCCGCCCGCACGATCTGCGGGAGCGCCGCCGTGTAGCCGAACGAGTCGGGCAGCCAGGCCTCTTCGGTCTCGACGCCGAACTCCTCGAGGAAGAATCGCTTGCCGAGCACGAACTGCCGGGCCAGCGCCTCGCCGCCGGGCATGTTGGTGTCGGACTCCACCCACATCCCGCCCACCGGGCGGACGACGCCGTCGGCGACCGCCTTGCGGACGCGCTCGAACAGGTCGGGCCGGCTCTCCTTGAGCCACGCGTACTGCTGTGCCGAGGACGCCGCGAACACGAAGTCCGGATCACGGTCGGCCAGGTCGAGCACGTTCGCGAACGTCCGCGCCACCTTGCGGACCGTCTCGCGGACCGGCCACAGCCACGCGCAGTCGATGTGGGCGTGGCCCACCGCCGTCACGATCAGCGAGCTGTCGGCGGCGCCGCCGGCCAGAGCCGGAGCCAGCGCTTCACGTCCGAGCGCTGCGGTGCCGTGCACGTCGTCGGGGTCCATGACGTCGACCATGCGCTCCAGCGCATGCACGATCTCGGCGCGCCGCGACCCGTCGGGCGGGAGGACGTCGACCAGCCCGTCCAGGGTGCGAACGTCCTGCAGCAGCTCCCACACCACCGGGTCACGCCGCGAGACGGACAGCTCGGCGAGCCGGTACTGGAACGCGTCGCCCGCCGTCGCCTTGTCGCCGAGTGATGTCGGCTCGTACTCGTACGGCACCTGGACGATGGGGTTGGCGGCCGCCTCGATCAGCAGCCGGAACGGGCCCGGCCCGGGCAGCGGGGCCCAGGCGTTCAGCGGTTCGATCGCCTTGACGATGGTGCCGTCCGGTCGGTACACGGTTCCCTCCGCCTGGAAGCCGGGCTGATCACCCGTGAAGCCCAGATCGACCACGAGCTCCGTCTCGTCCGGCTCCCAGTCGGCCGGGACGTCGCCGCGCACGTCGAACCAGACCGTGTCCCATGGCCGGCCCCAAACCTCGCCGACCGAGAACGGCTCGAACCGCTGCGCCACGGCGTGCTCGAACGGCACCGGCTCACCACCGACCGTCCACGCGCGGATCTCGACCGGGCGCGAATCCCGGTACACCGCGGGACCGATACGGAACTTGGTGAATCGCCGTACCCGCAGCATCGTGAGCGCGGTCGCGTCGAGTTGCACCCGGCCGTTCGGATTGAAGTCGTCAACCAAGGATGTCATCTCCCACAGGGACTGGAATACACGCAGGATCGCTGCGAAGGGTCAGCCTTTGACCGCGCTGCCGATGCTGGCGCGGAACAGGTAGCGGCGTAGGAATCCGTAGAGGATCGCCGGTGGTGTCATGTAAATGACGGCGCTTGCGGCGAGCACGCCCCAATCCACCTGGTTGAACGCAGTGAAGGCGCGGAACAGCCCGATTGACAACGGGTAGAGATCCGGCGACTGCAACAGGACCAGGGGAGTGAGGAAGTCGCCCCACACCGCCATGAAGGCGATCAGAGCCGCTGCTCCGAGACCGGGTCCGACCAACGGGAAGACGATCTTGCGAATGGCGCCGAAGCGGGTGCTTCCGTCCATCCACGCGGCTTCCTCGAGCTCGAACGGTATCGCGTCGATCGCGCCCTTCAGCAGCCACAACGTCACGGGCAGCGCGGCGGCGGCCTCGACCAGGATCAGCCCCAGGTAACTGTTGTCGAGACTCATTTTGACCATCATCAGGTAGAGCGCCACGATCGTGGCCGGCGGCGGGATCACCCGGATGAGCAGGATCGAGAACATGAACGTTTTGCGGCCCCGGAAACGGATGCGCGACAGCGCGTAGGCACCGAAGATGCCGCACGCGAGGTTGAGCGCCGTCGCCGAGACCGAGATGAGGAGGCTGTTCGCGAGTAGCCGCGGGGTGTCCGCCTTCGTGAAGAACCGGACGAAGTTGTCGAGCGTGAACTCGGGCGACTGAACCGTGGGACCGGCCTGAGCGTCCACGGCGCTGAGCACCATCCACGCGAACGGCACCAGGCAGAACAACGCGAGTAGAACGATCAGGACGTACTGCATTGCCTGCCGGACCGCCATCACACGCGACATCCGGCGGTGTGGCTTTCGAACGGTTGCCGTGCTCTTCTCGAGTGTCGCTGCCGTTGCCATCAGACCTCCACCTTCGACAGCCGGACGTAGGTGAGGCCGAGCACCAGGAGTAACGCCAGAAGAATGACGGAGGCCGCACTGCCGAGGCCGATCTGCGAATACTGAAAGGCGTGCTGGTAAATGTAGATGGACGTCAACTGGGTGGCCGAGCCCGGACCGCCCTGGGTGAGGAAGTACACGAGGCCGAACACCCCGACCGTCGTGATGGTCGTCAGCAACAGGTAGAGGAACACCGGTCCGCGGATCAGCGGCAGCGTGACGTATCGGAAGACGCGCATGGCGCCGGCACCGTCCACCCGGGCGGCCTCGATGAGCTCGTCCGGGACGTCTTCCAACGCCGCCTGGAACATGATCATCGCGAGTGCGATGCCGCGCCAGATGTTGACGATGATGATCGAGAGCATCGGAGCTTCCTGCAGCGGTGCGGCCGATGCGCCGCCGAAGAGCCCGATCAGCCGGTTGAACGTGCCCTCGTCGCGTGGCGACAGCACGCTCGCCCAGGTCAGTGAGGCGACGACCTCGGGCACCACCATCGGCAGGAGGATCGCGGCGCCGAACAGTCCTTTCCCTCTGAGCCACTTCTTCCGCAGCAGTAGCGCCGCGGCCATCCCGAGAATGGTCTGCCCGATGATCGCGGAGAAGAACACGAACTGTGCCGTGTGTCCCAGCGAGCCGAGGAACTCGTCCGACGTGAGCAGGTTCTGGTAGTTGTCGAGCCCGACGAAGTCGGGATCTCGGGCGGCGAATCCGGTGAGCTGAGTGTTCGTGAAGCCGAGGTAGATGCCGTAAACGGCCGGGGCGATCACGAAGACGGCGATGAGCAGCACCGACGGCCCCAGCAGCAGTGGCAGCATGCCACGCTGCTGGAGGCGCCGGCGTGGCCGGACAACGGCCGGTACGTGCGCGAACGTCACTTCGCGACCAGGTTCTCACCGAGCAGCTCTGCTGCGTCCTGCGCGAACGCCGACGCGGCCTCGGCGCCGTCGGCCTTGCCGAGCAGGATGCTCTCGGTCGCGCTCTGCACGGCCTGGGAAACGCGGGTGTTGCCGTCACCCTCCGGCGCCACGATGCTGTCCTCGAGCTTCGCCTCCGCGTCGAGCAGGGTCGGCTGGCTCTTGTACGGCTCGACGTCCGAGATTCCCGGATGCGGCGCCGCCGCGCCGATGGCGGTGAGCTGCTCGGCTGCTGCCTTGTCCGAGCTCAGCCACTTGACGAGCTCGACAGCGGCGTCCGGGTTCTCGGTCTCGGCGTTGACGCCGTAGTTGTATCCGCCGCCACTGATCGAGTACGGCTCGCCGCCCGGCGTCAGGGCCGGGTAGTTCCACGTCGCGACCTTGTCCTTCACGTTCTTGATCGGCGCGGCCCCGTTGGGACCCCAGTCGTAGCGCCAGCCCCAGGTGCCCTGAGCGGCGACCGGAAGGGTGCCTTCCGGGAACTGCTTGTACTTCGTCGGTTCCCACGGGTTCGGGTTGAGCAGCGCCTGGGTCGGTAGGAGGCCGGCCTTGGTGAGCTCGGCGTACAGGTCGAACGTCGCCGACAGCCCGTCACTCTCCAGCGTCCACTTCCCGGCCTCTCGGTCGTAGAACGTGCTGTCCGTGCCGGCGACGATCGGCAGGAACCCCTCGGACCACGTTCCGGCACCCCACGCGGTGCCGGCCGGGATCACGATCGACGGCTTCCCCGTCTCGGCCGTGACCTTCTTCAGTCGGCCGATCAGCTCGTCCCAGGTCTGTGGCTGCGAGGTGTCGATGCCCATCTCCTCGAGGACGTCCTTGCGGTAGAAGAGGCTCTGCACGCTCGCCTCGTGGGGCAGCGAGTAGTAGTGACCGTCGACCTGCTCGGCCTTCTGCTTGACGGCCGAGTAGTACTTCTCCCACGTGGGCCACTCGTTCAGGTACTCGTCCAGCTGCAGCAGGTAGCCGGCGCCGGCGAAGCCGGTGACGTGGCTCCCGCCCATGTCGACGACGTCCGGCGCCGTGCCCGAGTGGAACTGCTGCGTGATCTTCGTCCGGAACTGGTCGTCGGTGAGCGGGTCGGTGACCAGCTCGACCTGGATGTCCTTGCCCTGCTCGGCCATGGCGCTCTCGAACCGGGGGATCAGCTTCTCGACGACGTCGGCACGGGCCTGCTGGTACTCGAGGAGCTTGATGGTCACGGGTCCGCTTGTTCCGTCGTCGCTGTCCGAGCACGCTGCGAGCATGCCGACCGCGAGTGCGGCGGCGGTCACGGCCGGGAAGACACGATTGCGCTGCATTGCGACACCTCTCTACACGCTTCCCCGTGGTGGTGATGACGGCGATATTTCTCAACTGGATGGGATAAAGATCGGACCATGCTAGGGAGGTTGGTGGCAACGGTCAACCCCTGGCATGATCGAACAGCGGTGGTCACACGGCGCTCTAGGGGAACCTTCCGGTTGCTCCGCTGTAACAGTGGTCGGTATATATTCATCTATCGACTAGATTAAAGAGGTCAGCGGCGCCGGCCGCCGCAACGGGTAGCTTCGATGCCGTGCAGGGAAGGAGTCGCATGCGGCGAGGCAGCAACCAACTCCGGCTGGCCGACTTCAACCAGGCCGTCGTGCTCGACGTGGTGCGCCGCTCACCGGGGGTGAGCCGAGCCGACCTGCAGCGCGAATCGGGGTTGAGCTCGCAGACGATATCGAACATCACCCGGCGTCTGATCGACGACAACCTGATCTGCGAGACTACCCCTGGCGAAACCACCCGCGGGCGGCCCAGCATCCCGCTGGTCATCGACCGCGACGGCGCGTTCTCCGTCGGGGTGCACATCGACCCGGCGCGGCTGACCACCGTACTGCTCGACCTCGACGGCGAGGTGCGGCTGCAACGCCAGCAGCGCACGCCGCAGGCGACCAACCCGCCGGAGGTCACGGCCCTCATCGCCGACTCCGTCGACGCGCTGATCACCGAAGCCGGCGTCGACCGCAACCGCGTGCTGGGGCTCGGCATCGCCGCGCCCGGGCCGCTGGACGTCCAGGCCGGCCTCATCCTCGACCCGCCGCAGCTGCCCAACTGGCGCAACGTCCAGTTGCGGTCGGACCTGCACGAGGCGACAGGGCTGCCGGTGCTTCTCGACAAGGACGTCACCGCGGCGGCCACCGCGGAGCTGCGCTCGTCGAAGGATTCGCCGAACGCGTTCGTCTTCCTCTATCTGGGCTCAGGGGTCGGCGCCTCCATGGTCATCGACAACCAGGTGTTCCGCGGGACGACGAACAACATCGGCGAGATCGGCGACATCATCGTCGACCCGGAGGCGGAGCAGCTCGAGTGGAGTGGCCGCCGCGGTGGCCTGGCCTCGGCGTGCGTGCCCGAGGCGCTCGTCCTTCAGGCGGCACACCTGGGACTGCTGCCGCTGCCGAACCTGAGTGACTACCTGGCCATCGACGACTCCTGCACGGCGCTGTGCGACCTGGCCGCGGCCGGGGACGGCGGCGCGACCCGGATCCTCGAACGTGCTGCCGGACGTGTCGCCGTGGGCCTCGGCGTGCTGGTGAACCTGCTGGACATGCCGCGTGTCGTCGTCGGCGGCCCGCTCTGGAACCGGCTGAGTACGGCGTTCCTGCCGGTCCTGCCCGAGCTGGTGGCGCAGGAGCTCGTCGTCGAGCGCGAGAACGTCGCCGTGGAAAGCTCCGCCGTGGGCGAGCAGGTGGCGGCACTCGGTGCCGCTGAGCTGGTCATGGACCACTTCCTGGCGCCGCGTGCTTCGGCGCTGATGGTGGGCCCCTGACGCCGTGTCGCCGCCATTCTGCGCGGACTGAGCACGAACTGCGCGAACACGGCCCACTGGTGAACTAATCGCGCAATACTCTTGACGCAATCGCGCATGCCTTCGTATGGTCTCCACCACCCAGACACCGATAGGGTTCGTGACCGACGACGTGAGGAGGCCGCCGAATGGACACCGCCGGGCGCCATGAGGTCATCCTCCGCGAGCTGCTGCACGGCAACGGCCACGTGCTCGAACTGAGCAAACGACTCGGTGTGTCCGCGTCGACGATCCGGCGCGATCTGAAGGTTCTGACCGACACCGGCCGGGTGACACGTACCTACGGCGGTGCCGTCATCGGCAACTCCGAGCCGACACTGCAGCAGAAGGACCAGAAGCACCCGGCGCAGAAGGAAGCCATCGCCCTGCTCGCCGCCACGCACGTCGAGGACGGTGAAACCCTCGTCCTCGACGCCGGCACCACGACCGGCCGGCTCGCGTGGCATCTGCGTCACCGCGAGGGCCTGCACGTCGTCACCAACGGCGTGAACGCCATCACGACGCTGCGCGAGAGCGACGCGGTCGACGTGACGGTGCTCGGCGGCGAGCTACGGCACAAGAGCCAGGCGCTGCAGGGGCCGATCGCCGAAGAGACGCTGCGGAGCCTGTCCGCGGACACGCTCTTCCTCGGCGCCGACGGCATCACCGCCGAGCACGGAGTGTCCAACCGCTATCCGGCGTTGAGCTCGCTCAAGCGGTTGATGGTCGAGCGAGCAGGCCGGGTCTACGTCCTCGCCGATCACTCGAAGATCGGTGCGAGTCCCTTTCATTACTGGACGCCACTCGAGCGTCCCTACACGGTGATCACCGACAGCGACGCCACGGCCGAGCAGCTCCGGCCGTTCCACGACTCCGATCTGGCCACCGTCCTCGTCGCCTGACGGCCACACCTCAACAAGCTTCCACGCCACGCCCTCGGGGCCGTGCGTGCTGATCCGTCGTACCCAGGAGTGCCCATGTCTCGACGAACTATGTCCACTGCCTTTCCCGTCGCGGCCGTGATGGCGGCCTCGGCCCTGGTGCTGTCGTCCTGCGGCGACGACGCGAGTGCCGGTGGAGGCTCCGGAACCGGCCTCAAGCTGGGCATCCCCGACCCCGCGGAATCGGCCGTCGGGGTCGCCGCCCAGGACTTCGCCGACCAGGTCGAGGAGGCGACCGGCGGCGACGTCACGGTCGAGGTCTTCCCCGACGGCACGCTGTTCGGCGGCGACCAGAACGCCGCCGTGAACCAGTTGAAGAACGGGTCCATCGACGCGCTGATGCTCTCGACGTCGGTGTTCGCGTCCTTCGACGATCGGTTCAACGCGATCAGCATGCCGTACCTGTTCAAGGACGAGGAGCAGTACGCCAGCTACCTGTCCGGCGAACCGGGTCAGCAGCTGCTGGCCGGCCTCGAGGACATCGGCGTCACCGGTCTGGCCATGATCCCGCGGACGTTCCGGCACACCACCACCTCCGGCGCGCCGATCGAGTCCCCGGCGGACTTCGAGGGCGTGAAGCTGCGCGTGCCGAACAACGACCTGTGGGTGAAGTTCTTCGAGTCGCTCGGCGCGCAGCCGACCCCGATGGACTTCTCCGAGGTCTACACCGCGCTCCAGTTGGGAGCGATCGACGGCCAGGAGAACCCGGCGGAGGTCCCGGTCGCGAACAAGTTCTACGAGGTCCAACAGCACATCTCGCTCACCGGGCACATCGCGGACGCGTTCGTGCTGGCCCTGAACTCGCAGAAGTGGGAATCACTCGACGCCGACACCCAGGAGACCGTCCGTGGCGTCGCGCAGGACGTCGCCGCACAGCAGGTCGAGCAGGCCGCGGCCAACGAGCAGAAGCTCCTGGACCAGCTGAAGAGCGAGGGCATGAAGGTCACCGAGCTGTCGGAGCAGCAGCGCGCCGCCTTCGCCGCCGAGGCGGAGAAGCTCTATCCGGAGTTCGAGTCGCTGGTGGGCGGCCCGGAGTTCTTCCGGACCACGTTGGAGTTCACCGGCCATGATCTCCCCTGAGCGTTCCGCCGAGTCCCGGTCCGCGGCGGACGGCGCCGAGGAGGCCGCGACGGGCACCGACACCGACGTGTCCGGCCCCGGGAAGCCGGTCCCCCGGGGCCCGCTCTGGACCGTCGTCGACGCGATCCTCTTCGTCAGTGTGCTCGCCCTGGTGCTCACCGTCTCGGTCCAGGTCGGGACCCGGCTGCTCGGCCGGCCGGAGCCGTGGACCGAGGAGCTGACCCGGTTCTGTTTCGTCTACGCCACGTTCCTCGGCATGGCCGTGGGCTTCCGGAACGCGTCGCACGCGCGGATCGTGTTCGTCGTCGGCCGGCTTCCGCGGCCACTGAAGAAGGCCATGGTGCACCTGTACGCCGCGGCCGGGATCCTGTTCTTCTCCCTGGTCGCCGTGCAGGCATGGGAGCTGATTCAGCAGCAGCTGCAGACGGGTGAGAGCACCGCGGTGCTCGGCGTCGGCATGTACCTGATGACGGTGCCGGTGCTCGCCGGCGCCGTGCTCGCGATCGTCGCGCACGTCCAGTCGGTCTACCGGTCCGCCGACGTACGCCACCGCATCGAGCACGGGGAGATGACGTCGGTATGAGCCTGACACTGCTGCTCGTCTTCTTCGCCCTGGCGCTCATCGGGGTGCCGCTCGCGGTCTCGCTGGGTCTGGCGGTGGCGAGCACGTTGTTCATCCACGACGTGCCGTTGTCGGTCATGACGCAGTCGATGCAGTCGTCGATGAACAGCTTCCTGCTGGTGGCGGTGCCGCTGTTCATCCTGGCCGGAACCATCATGACCGGTGGCGGTATCGCGGACCGGATCTTCACCGCGGCCGACTCGTGGGTCGGCCGTTTCCGCGGCGGGCTGGGTCACGTGAACATCCTCGGATCCGCGGTCTTCGGCGGGATCTCCGGCTCGTCGGTCGCCGACGTGGCCGCGCTCGGTCCGCTGCAGATCCGTGCGATGACCCAGCACAAGTACCCGCGTGACTACGCCGCCGTGACCACGATGATGAGCTCCACCCTCTCGTCGGTCATCCCGCCGAGCATTCTCGTGATCATCGCTGCGGCGTCGGCGGGTCAGTCGGTGGGTGCCGCCCTCGCCGGCGGCGTCGGACCGGCCGTGCTGCTCGTCGGAGCGTTCCTGGGCCTCAACTACTACATGTCCCGGCGGTCCGGCTACGGCGAGGTCAGCCAGTTCTCGTGGCGCCGCGCCGCACGGAGCTCGCTGGTCGGCATACCGGCGCTCGGCGGCCCGGTGGTCATCCTGGCCAGCATCTTCACCGGGATCGTGACGCCAACCGAGGCGGCCGGGCTCGCGGTGGTCTACAGCCTCGTGGTCGGAGTCCTGATCTATCGGCAGCTGCGCCTGCGCGACATCCCGCGGATGCTCGTGCAGTCCGGCGTCACCACCGGCACGGTGCTGCTCATCGCCATGACGGCCGCGGCGGCCTCGTACGTGTTCACCATCGACGGCCTGCCCGCGAAGGTCAGCGAGCTGCTGCTCGGGCTGTCGGACAGCCCGGTCGTGGTGATGCTGCTGATGGGGCTGGTGTTCCTGATCGTCGGCGCGGTGATGGACATCATCGCCGCCATCCTGATCCTGGTCCCGGTGCTCATGCCGACCGCCGTCGCGGTCGGCATCGACCCCATCCATTTCGTGGTCTTCCTGGTTGCCGGGCTGACCATCGGGCTGGTGACTCCGCCGGTCGGGGTCTGCCTGTTCGCCACCTCGTACGTCAGCGGCCTGAAGATCGAGCAGATCGTCAAGTCGGCCCGCCTGCACTACGTCGCCATCGTGGCCGTGCTCGTGCTGCTGGCCGTCTTCCCGGCCATCACGCTCACACCGGTCGACATCCTGACGGGCTGACCATCCGGTCGGCCACCCCGTACCCATCCACCTTCACACGCTGGAGACGACACTCATGTCCGTTGGAAAATCCGTCCGCCTGAAGCGCCTGCTCGGCACGTCGGGCCGGCTTCTCGGCATCACGCTCGACCACCCGATCGCCCGTGGCGTGCTGCCCGGCCTGGAGAACGCCTCGGGTGCGCTGGCCGCGGTGGCCGCCGGCGGCCCGGATGCGGTGACGCTGCAGAAGGGCACCGCCGCGAAGCTGTTCGAGCCCTACTCCGGCGACCTCGCGCTCATCCTGAAGTCGACCTCGTACTCGCCGTACCACCGGACGATCGACAGTCCCACAGCCACCGTCGACGAGGCACTGCGCCTCGGCGCCGACGCCATCTCGGTGGGCGTGCTCGTCGGCGGCGAACGCCAGGCGGAGCAGGTGGAGCACCTGGCGGCGATCTCACGGGAGGCCGACCGCGCGGGCCTGCCGCTGGTGGCGCACATCTACCCACGCGGGGAGCTGCTCGAGGGTGAACGGCTGTCGGTCGAGAACCTCTCCTACGCCGTCCGGCTCGGCGCCGAGCTCGGCGTCGACCTGATCAAGACGGAGTGGAGCGGCAGCGCCGAGACGTTCGCGCAGGTCGTCGAGGCGGGGTCGCCGGCGCTGGTCGCGCTCGCCGGCGGCTCGCCCGGCAAGGAGATCCGCGACTACTTCCAGATGACCGCCGACATGCTCACCGCCGGCGGCCAGGGCGTCACGTACGGGCGCTTCGTCTGGGGTGACGAGCAGCCCGGCCGGGTCGTCGAGGCGTTGCGGATGCTCATCCACGAGGGAGCCTCGGTCGACGACGCCACGGCGCACGTCGTCGAGCACCGTCTCGACCGGGAAGGGTCCGCCGCATGACCGCTGTCTCCGTCAACGCCGACCCGGTCGGGCAGGGCACCATGTCGGCGGCGGTCTTCCACGGCCCCGGCGACGTCCGGCTGGAGCAGGTCCCCGTTCCGGACATCGGCCGGGACGAGGTTCTCGTACGGGTGGCGGCCAACACGATCTGCGGGACCGACCTGCGCATCCTGCGCGGTGAGAAGACCCGCGGCGTGCGGCGGCCCTCGGTTCTCGGGCACGAGTTCGCCGGGACGGTCGCGGCCGCCGGTGCGGACGCCGGCGGTTTCGCCGAGGGCGACCCGGTCGCGATGGCGCCGGTCGTGCCGTGCCTGCGGTGCGTGCACTGCCGCAACGACCGCGAGAACGTCTGCGCGGACCGGCGCGCGATGGGCTACGAGTTCGACGGCGCGATCGCCGAGTACGTCCGTATCCCGGCGGCGGCGATCGCCGCGGGCAACCTGTTCCACGTCGACGCGGACCTGCCGCTGGAGCAGCTGGCGCTCGCCGAGCCGCTCGCATGCTGCGTCAACGGCTTCGGCCGTTCCGCGGTGCGGCCCGGTGACACGGTCGTCGTCATGGGCGCGGGACCGATCGGCCTGCTGCACACCCAGCTCGCGGTCAACGCGGGCGCGTCCCGGGTCGTGGTCAGCGACCTCTCCCCGTCCCGCCTCCGCGTCGCCGGCGAGCTCGGCGCCACCACGACCGTCGACGTGAGCGAGCGTGATCTTCTCGACGTGGTTCACCAGCAGACCGGCGGCGTCGGCGCCGACGCCAGCCTCGTCTGCATCGGCATACCCTCGCTGGTGGACGAGGCCGTCCGGCTGACCCGGAAGGGAGGTTCGGTGAACATCTTCGCCGGGCTCGCGGGGGAAGGCGTCTCGCAGGTGTCGGCGAACGAGATCCACTACCGGGAACTCGTGGTCACCGGAACGTCGGCGATGCGCCGCCGCGACTACGAGATGGCGCTGCGCCTCATCGAGACCGGCGCCGTGGACGTCGGGCGTCTGCTCACGCACCGTGTCCCACTCTCCGACGCCGCCGAGGCCTTCGAGCTCGCCGGCTCGGGCGACGGGCTGAAGGTCGCGATCGTTCCGTGACCGCCTCGACAGCCACCGGGCCGCTGGTGCTCTCCGTCGACGTGGGCACGAGCGCGGTCAAGGCCGGCGTGTACACCACCGACGGTGCCCGCGTCGCCGGCTCATCCGCGGCGCTGACCGCTACCTCGCCGCGTCGCGGGCACTGGACGATGGACGCCGGACAGGTCGAGTCCGCTCTCGTGGCCGCGGTCCGTGAGGTTGCGGCCGCGGTACCGGCCCGACGCGTCGCCGCGATGGGCGTCTCGACCGCCGCGCCCACGCCGCTGGTCGTCGACGGCGAGGGCAGGCCGCTCAGCGAGGTCTGCACGTTCTCCGACGCCCGGGCGGCCGGGACGGTGCGGCAACTCGTGGCCGACGGCGCGGGCCCCGGCTTCCTCCGGCGGACCGGAAACCGGCTGGCTGTGGCGACCACGTCCGCGCTGACCGCCACCGCGTTGTGGGACGCCGCCGACAGGCCCGCGGGCGCGCGATTCGGCCATCTGGCCTCGCTGGTCACGCACCGGCTGACCGGACGCTGGGTGATGGACCCGACACACGCCGCGTTCACCGGCCTGACCGACATGCACACGTCCGGGACATGGTCCGAGACGGCGATCGCCGACCTCGGCGTCCCTCCGGAGCTGCTGCCGGAGTTGCTGTCGTCGAGCGAGGCGGCCGGACCGCTCACGCCGGCCGCCGCGGAGCGGTTGGGCCTGCCCGCGGGCATCCCCGTCACCGTCGGCGCGGCGGACACGGCGTGCGCCGCGCTCGGCGTGGGGTGCGTCGAACACGGGCGCACGTTCGAATCGGTCGGCACGTCCGGCGTCCTGACGATCTGCCGTGATCACCCGGTTCCGATGGAGGGCGCGATGAACCGGCCGCACGCGGTGCCGGGGCGGTGGCTGTCGCACTGGGCGATGTCGTCGTCCGGCGGGTCACTGCGATGGCTGGCCGAGACCGGTGTGGGCTCGACAGCGGGGCACGACCCCGCGGACCTCGCGGCGCTCACGGAGCTGGCCGCCGCGGCGCCGCCCGGCAGCGACGGCGTGCTGTTCCTGCCCTACCTGTGCGGCGAGCGGAGCCCTGTCTGGGACGCCGACGCACGCGGCGCATGGGCGGGCCTCGGCCTCGGTACGGGACCGGCGCACCTGGTTCGCTCCGTGCTCGAGTCGACGGGTTACGCGTTGCGGCAGTTCATGGAACTGGAGCGCAAGGAGTCCGGTCTCGAGGTGACGGAGGTGGCGTCGGTGGGCGGCGGGTCGGCCAGCGCCACCTGGAGCCAGATCAAGGCCGACGTCACCGGCAGGACGTTCCGCCGCGTGCCCGATGGCAACGCGGCGTGCCGTGGCGCGAGCCTGCTCGCCTGTTCCGCGGCCGGCCTCGTCGACGACCTGGCGTCCGCGGCCGAGCGGCGGAGCCCGGAACTCTCGACGCCGGTGCGGCCCACGCCGGACGCGGCCGCACGCGAGACCTACGACCGCATGTTCGAGGCGTATCTCAGCCTCTATCCGGCACTACGCGACGTCGACGCGATGCTCACCACCGCGGCCGAGGGAGGGCCGACATGAACGCACCCGATCCCGGACCATCGAGGGTCTGCGTCACCCGCACGCTGCCCGACGCCGGCATGCGCGAGCTGGAGACGCTCCCCGGCCCGGTCGATGTGCATCACGGCGACGGCCCCCCGTCGCGCGCGGAGCTCCTCGACGCCGTCGCCGGAGCGTCCGGACTGGTCACGTTGCTGACCGAGAGCGTGGACGAGGAACTGCTCACCGCGGCCGGACCGGACCTGCGGGTCGTGGCGAACTGTGCCGTCGGCTACGACAACATCGACGTCGACGCCGCGGCACGTCGTGGCGTGGTCGTCACCAACACGCCCGACGTGCTGGACGAGGCCACCGCCGACCTGGCCGTGACGCTGATGCTCGCGGCGTCCCGCCGAGTGGTGGAGGCCGACCGGTACCTGCGGGCCGGCAACCAGTGGATCTGGGACCCGCGGCTGTTCCTCGGCCTCGATCTCAGCGCCGGCGCCACCGTGGGCATCGTCGGGCTCGGCCGCATCGGGCTCGCGGTCGCCCGCCGGGCGAACGCGTTCGGCATGCGGCTCGCGGCCCACCGGATCTCGGAAAGCTGCCGTGCCGAGGCCGACGCGCTGGGGGTGACGGAGGTGCCGTTGCCGACGCTGCTGAGCAGCAGCGACGTGGTCACGCTGCACTGTCCGCTGACACCGCGGACACACCACCTCATCGGCGCGGCGGAGCTGGACGCGATGCCGTCGCACGCGGTGCTGGTGAACACCGCCCGCGGCCCGGTCGTCGACGAAGCGGCGCTCGTCGACGCGCTGGAGCGCGGAGCGATCGGCGCCGCGGCTCTGGACGTCTTCGAACACGAGCCGCGGGTGCACCCGCGGCTGCTGGAACTGGACAACGTCATCGCCGTCCCGCACATCGCGAGTGCCGGGCACGCGACCCGCGACGCGATGGCGACGCTCGCGGTGCGAAATGTCGCGGCGGTCCTGGCCGGCCGCCCGCCGTTGACGCCGGTGCGTGAGCGCTCCAGCTGTCATTCATGACCGTCGCCGGCTCGCGGCCGAGTCGGACGTGCGGCCTTGTGTTCGAATGGGGTGACGTGAGTGGCAGCAGATGACTCTCGTGTCACCCCTTCTGACAACGACGCTTCGCCGCTCAAATGTCGACGCGAGGACACGGCGGCATGGCCCGTCGGGTCGGACGCGTCGGCGAGCTGGCTCGGCCATGAGCGGCCACCCGGCGAGACCGAGGTGGTTCAGGCGAGTTCGCTGAACCTCTCGGTGTCCTCGATGAGCCCGGAGGCGATCAGTGTGTCGCCTGCCTCGACGACGGTTTCGGCGGTGGCGTAGGTGAATCCCTTGCCGCGCTGTTTGATGGCGACGATGGTCACGCCGTGCTTCTGCCGGATGTTGGACTCCCTGAGGCTCAGCCCGACCACTTCGTGCGGCGGCGGGGTCTTGACCATGGCGAAGCCGTCGTCGAACTCGATGTAGTCCATCATCCGGCCGCGGACCAGGTGGGCGACGCGTACGCCCATGTCGTGTTCGGGCCGGATGACGTGGTGCACGCCGATCTGGGTGAGGATGCGGGCGTGCGAGTGGCTGATGGCTTTGGCCCAGATGTTCGGTATGCCCATCTCCACCAGGACGGACGCGGAAAGGATGCTGGCCTCGACGTCACTGCCGACGCCGACGACCGCCCGGTCGGACTCCTGCACCGACAGCTGGCGCAGCGCGTCCTCCTTGGTGGCGTCGGCGACGACGGCGTGGGTGAGCCGGCCGGAGACGCCCTGCACGACGTCCTCGTTGCTGTCGATGCCCAGCACCTCGGTGTGTCCGTCGCGCATGAGCTCGAGCGCGAGGGACTTGCCGAAGCGGCCGAGCCCGATGACCACGACGACGCTCTTGGCGCGTCGTGTCGGTGTTGCCTTACCCAATGATGGGCCTCGCTTCCGGTAGGGCGTAGAGCCGTTCACGCTGGCGCAGCGCCAGCGCACTGGCCAGTGTGATCGGCCCGAGCCGTCCGACGAACATGACCACGGTGAGCATGTAGTGGCCGATCGGCGGGAGGTCGGCGGTGATGCCGGTGGACAGGCCGACCGTGGCGAAGGCGGAGACGACCTCGAACAGCACCCGGTCCAGCGCCAGGTCGGTCATCTCCAGCAGGACCAACGTGGGTATGACGACGACGGCCACGGCGAGCAGCGCCACGGTCAGCGCCTGCCGCTGTGCGCGTTCACCGACCCGGCGGTCGAACACGTTGACAGCCCGCACGCCGCGGACCTCGGCGAAGATGACGAAGAACAGCAGGAAGAACGTCGTCACCTTGATGCCGCCCGCGGTTCCGGCACTGCCGCCGCCGATGAACATCAGCACGTCGGTACCCAGCAGCGTGCCGTCGTTCATCGCGCCGACGTCGAGAGTGTTGAAGCCCGCGGTGCGGGGCATGACGGCGTGGAAGAATCCGGCGAGCAGCTTGCCGGGGACGCTCAGCGCCCCGAGCGTGTCCGGGTTGGCCCATTCGCTGGCGGTGACGAACACGGCCCCGCCGGCGAGCAGCACGCCGGTTCCCGAAAGGGTGATCTTGGTGTGCAGGCTCCACCGTCGTGGCCGGCGCAGCTGACGCCGGAGCTCCAACATGACCGGAACCCCCAGCCCGCCGCAGATCACCGCGACCGCGATGGGCAGGCAGATCCACGGGTCGGTGACGAACGCCGTCAAGCTGTCGCTGTACAGCGAGAACCCGGCGTTGTTGAAGGCCGAGATCGCGTGGAACACACCGAGATAGGCGGCGTGCCCGACGGGTTCGTCGTGGCCGGTGGCCAGGCGCACGGTCAGGATCGCCGCCAGGGTGATCTCGAACGTGACGCTGATCTTCGCGACGCCGACGACCACGGTGCGGACGTCGCCCAGGCCGAGGCTCTTGGTCTCGGCCGCGGCGGTGAGACGTGAGCGCAGCCCCATCCGGCGCGAGATCATCATGACCAGTAACGACGCCATCGTCATGATGCCGAAGCCGCCGATCTGGATGAGGCCGAGAATCACGATCTCGCCGAATGTGGTCCAATACTCGGGCGTGTCGACGATGATCAGTCCGGTCACGCACACTGCCGATGTGGAGGTGAACAGCGCCTCCAGGAACGGCGCGGAGTCGGTGCCTTCACGCGCGAGCGGCAGGGACAGGAAGACCGTTCCCACGGCAATGGTGGTTGCGAATCCGACGACCACGACCTGGGCGGGGCTCTGGAGCCGCGGGATCCACCGCCGCAGGTCAAAGAGCCCATCGTGGTGCTCTCGTTGCCGTCGATCACCATGCACGATTGTCGAGAATACACCGTTGAATCGAAACTCGTGTGCGTTGTCATTCGTTCTTCGCCGGTGGTGCCGGTGGTCGATACGACGATTCTCGAACGGGCGTGTGCTTTCGTGTACAGAATTCGACAACAATGCTGCGGAATGCGTAAAGAAAGCGTTAACCGGCAGGCGGGCCGACGCCCTCTTCGTCGACGGCGTGTTGGCCGGGAACGGCGGGCAGCGAGACACACATCGTGAGGCCGCCACCGGGCGTCGTCTCGGGCAGCAGCGTTCCGCCCATCGCTTCCGTCAGGCCGCGCGACAGGGCCAGCCCGAGTCCCAGGCCGGTGCTGTTGTCCGTGTCACCGAAACGCTGGAACGGGACGAAGATCTGGTCGCGTTCGGGTTCCGGCACGCCCGGGCCGCGGTCGATCACGCGCACGTGCACCTGACCGTCCGCTCGGTTCGCGGTGACCGTCGGAGGCGTCCCGGCAGGGCTGCACTTGACGGCGTTGCCGATGACGTTCACAAGGACCCGCTCCAGAAGACCGTGATCGGCACGGACGGTGGGCAGGTCGCGGGGGATGTCCACCGTGACGGTCCGCCCGTCGGGGCCCAGTTCGTCGAGGGCCCGGGGAACGGCGTCCTCCAGCCCGACGTCGGTCGTCGTGACGCCCAGGGCGCCGGCTTGAAGCCGGCTCATGTCGAGCAGGTTGGCCACCAAGCGAGTGAGCTGGTCGAGTGAGCTGTCCGCTGTGGACAGGAGCTCGCTCTGGACGTCCTCGTCGAACCGGACCTCGCGGCTGCGCAGGCTGGAGACGGCCGCTTTCGCGGCCGCGATGGGCGTACGCAGGTCGTGACTGACAGCGGCCAGCAGTGCGGTGCGCATCCTGTCGGCCTCGGCCAGCGGCTTCACCGCAGCGGCTTCGGCGGCCAGTCGCTCCTGCCGGAGCGCCACCGCCGCCTGGGCGGCGAACGCCTCGACGATACGCCGACCCCGGGCAGGAAGCTGCGGACCGCTGAGCACGAGCACCAGGGCGTCGCCGATCGGTACCTCGGCGTCCCCTTCGGCCGGCGTGTTGCACGGCGGGCGACCCACGTGTGCGGCGATCGACCACGCTCTCGCGTCCCGCTGGCTGTCGGGGCCCGGGACGGCCTCGGGCTGCCGCTCCAGCATCGTGACCGAGCTGAGCCCGAAGGTTTCGCGTAACCGTTCGAGCAGGGCCGTGAGCGGTTGCGCACCGCGCAGGACACTTCCCGCGACGAGCGCGAGCGTCTGGGCCTCCGCATTGGCCTGGGCGGCCTCGCGGGTGCGGCGGGCGGCCCGGTCTACGACGACGCTCACCGCGACGGCCACCACCATGAACACGACCAGTGCCAGTACGTAGCGCGGATGGTCGACGACGAACGTGCGGTACGGCTCGGTGAAGAAGAAGTTGAGCAGGAGGAACCCGCCCACTGCGGCGACGACCGCCGGCCACATTCCGCCGACCAGCGCCACCACCGTGACGGTGGCCAACGCCAGCAGCACGATCGTGGACAGTGACTCCTGGTCGCGCGGCAATCCCGGCCCGAGCGTGACCAGCGGCAACCCGGCCAGAGCGAGGGCGAAGCCGGCCAGTCGGCGATGGGCGGACAGCGCGTTCGCCGCCGCGCCCCGCCGCCCGCCCCCGGCGCCCTCGTGCGTGACCAGGTGGACGTCGACGGATCCCGACAGCTCCGCGGTCGTGGCCCCCACGCCCGGGGAGAGGGCCCGCGCGACCCGGCCGCGCCGGCTGGCGCCGAGCACCAGCTGAGTGGCGTTGACGCCGTGCGCGAACTCGACGAGCGCGTCCGGGACGTCCTCGCTGAGGACCTGGTGGTACGTGCCGCCGAGGCTCTCGACCAGCCCGCGCTGCTCGGCCAGCAGGGCCGGGTCGGTGTCACGCAGCCCGTCGCCGCGTGTGACGTGCACCGCCATCAGGTCCGCGCCCTTGCTGCGTGCCGCGACCCGCGCAGCCCGGCGGATCAGCGTCTCGCCCTCCGCCCCGCCGGCGAGGGCGACGACGACACGCTCGCGCGCCTCCCACGTCGTCGAGACGCCGTGTTCGGACCGATACCGCCCGAGCTGCTGGTCGACCTTGTCGGCCAGCCACAACAACGCCAGCTCCCGCAGCGCCGTCAGGTTGTCCGCCCGGAACTCGTGGGCCAGTGCCGCGTTCACCTGGTGAGCAGGGTGGATGTTGCCGTGGATCATCCGCCTGCGCAGTGCGTCCGGCGACATGTCGACGAGTTCGAGGCTGTCGGCCCGCCGGACGACGGCGTCGGGGACGGTCTCGTGCTGGGCGACGCCCGTGATCTGCTCGACGACGTCGTTCACCGACTCCAGGTGGTGGATGTTCACGGTCGACAGCACAGTGATCCCGGCGTCGAGCAGCTCCTCGACGTCCTGCCACCGTTTCTCGTTCCCGGAGCCGCCGCCGTTGGCGCGCGCCAGCTCGTCCACCAGCGCGATCTGGGGACGCCGTTGCAGCACCGCGTCGACGTCCATCTCGGCACGCCGTCCGTCCCCCGGGACACGGCCGACGCGCGGGACGACCTCGAGCCCGTCGAGCAGCTCCTCCGTCCGGACGCGGCCGTGGGTCTCGACGAACCCCGCGACGACGTCGGCGCCGCGCTCCTTTCGGCGGTGAGCCTCGTCGAGCATGGCGTAGGTCTTTCCCACGCCCGGGGCGGCGCCCAGGTAGATGCGAAGCTGTCCACGTGCCATCGCTGTCGAGCTCCTTTCGGCTCACCCATTGTCGCCGGGTGCCGCGCAGCGGGTCCTACGATGGTTCGAACAGTCGGAAGGCCGAGCGCAACCCATGAACACGGCAGGCCGGGTGCTCGTCGTCGACGACGACCCGGGCATTCTCAAGACTCTCGAGGTGAACCTGCGTGCCCGCGGCTACGTCGCCGACACCGCCACCACCGGCGAACAGGCCCTTCAGCAAGCGGCAAAGCACCATCCGGACCTGGTGATCCTCGACCTCGGGCTGCCGACCATGGACGGCATCGAGGTGATCCAGGGTCTCCGTGGCTGGACGTCGATGCCGATCGTCGTCCTGTCCGGCCGTGGCACCGAGGCGGAGAAGGTGCAGTGCCTCGACCTCGGAGCCGACGACTACGTCACGAAGCCGTTCGGCATGGACGAGCTGTTCGCGCGGGTGCGTGCGGCCATCCGGCGGTCCGCGAACGTGGACGAGCAACCGGTCGTCACCACACCGGACTTCACGATCGACTTCACCGCCAAGCAGGTCACCAGGGACGACGTGCCCGTCCGGCTCACACCGCGGCAGTGGAGCATCGTCGAGGTGCTCGTTCGCGACGCCGGGCGTCTCGTCACCCACGAGCAGCTGCTGCGCGAGGTCTGGGGACCGTCCTACCGGACCGAGACGAACTACCTGCGCGTGTTCATGAACCAGATCCGGCAACGGCTGGAGCCCGAACCGTCGCGGCCCCGCTACTTCATCACCGAGGCGGGCATCGGCTACCGGTTCCACCAACCCGACTGACCACGCGTGTGCCCACCGCCGCGGTGACGATCACGTGCGCGGGACCGGTGTGCGCTCGTCGACGGACGAGTCCTGGTCGAGCACCCAGGCGTCCACGATCGTCGCGACGTACAGCCGGAGGCGGGCGTCCCCGGTGAGACCGGCTCGGCTGAAGGTGTCGAGTCCCTGCTCCTGCGCGCGTCGGTTGACGGTGGCGATGTCTGCGTCGAGGTTCTCCGGCGGGCACTGCGTGGCGTGGGCGGTCGCGTAGAACGCCGCGGCCTCGCTCGAGGGGCGGCTGGAGTCGAAGACGGTGAGGGCGACGTCCGGTCGGGCGGCGATGGCGTACCGACCTCCGGGTTCAGGGCGGACCTCGTCGGCTACCGCCGCAGAGAACGTGCGAGCCATCATGTCACCTCAGCCGTGCTCGAGCAGCGGCAGCGTCAGCCGGAACCGGGCACCTTCGCCGACCGCCGTCTCCAGTTCGACGTCGCCGCCGTAGGCACGGGCGATGGAACGGGCGATCGCCAGCCCGAGCCCCGCGTTGGCGCCCTCCGAACGGTTCCTGGAGCGGTCGGTCCGGTAGAAGCGGTCGAAGACGCGGGTCGCCTGTTCGGCCGTCATGCCGGGCCCCTCGTCCGCCACGTCCAGCACGGCGCGGCCCTGCGCCTCGCCGACGCCGATGCGTACGGTCGTGCCCGGTGGGGTGTGGGCGGCGGCGTTGCCCACGAGGTTCGTGACGACCTGCCGCAGCCGTGCCTCGTCGGCGCGGACCGGGGCCGGGCCGGGGGAGCCGACGCCACCGGGCCCGGTGAGTTCCACCCCGCGGGACGGGTCGAGGGCGCGCAGGTCGTGCCGGGCGTCGTCGGCGAGAGTGCGCAGGTCCATCGGGGCCGCGTCGAGCTGACCCTCCGGTGCGTCGTCGAGCTGGGCGAGCAACAGCAGGTCCTCGGTGAGAGCGGTGAGCCGGGTCGCCTCGCGGTCGATCCGGTGCATCGCGTCGTCGACGTCGGCCCGCTCGGGCAGGCCGCCCATCCGGTAGAGCTCCGTCGAGCCCTTGATGCCGAACAGCGGGGTGCGCAGCTCGTGGCTGACGTCCGACACGAAGGTGCGCATCCGGGCCTCGGACTCGGCCCGGTCGGTGAAGGCGCGTTCGAGCTGGCCGAGCATGCTGTTGAGCGACGACGCGAGGTGCCCGATCTCGGTGCCGGAGGGAGCGATGCCGGGAACGCGCCGGGTGAGGTCGCCGCCGGCGATGGCAGCGGCCGTGTGCTCGATCCGGCGCAGCGGCCGCAGTCCCCGGCCGAGGGCGAACCAGCCGACCCCCGTCAGAAGGACCAGCAGAACGGCACCGCTGATCAGGCTGCTCGCCTGGAGCCGGTCGATGGTGGCGTCGGCCTCGGTGAGTGGTGCGGCGGCGATCACCGTCGTGTCCGAGCCGGTCGTCCGCGCGACGGCCCGCCAGCGTACCGAGCCGTCGGCGGCGCGTAGTTCGACGGCCTCCCCGTCGGTGGGGATCGCGCGTAGCTCGTCGGTCGGCGGGGTGGATGCGCTGTCGAGCCGGGACGAGAGGAAGCCCTCCGCGACTTCGCCGTCCGGGCCCAGGTACACCAGATACGGGGCGCCGATCAGGTCGAGGGCGGAGTCGAGCGGTTCGGGGCGGTCGGAGCCGTCGAGCTCGGACGGCAGTCCGGTGACGGACTGGCTGGAGACGATCGCGGTGAACGAGCGCAGCTGGCTGTCGATGCGATCCAGCTGGTAGCGCTGCAGTTGGTCGGAGACGAGGGCGCTGATCAGGCTCAGACCCGCCAGCAGCAGAACCGTGGTGAGCAGGAGCAACCTGGCCCGTAGCGACAGCCGGCGCAGCGGGCGCCTCATCGGCGCGGTTCCCGCAGCACGTAACCCACGCCGTGGACGGTGTGGATCAGCTTGGGCTCGTCGGTGTCGACCTTGCGCCGCAGATAGGAGATGTAGGTGTCGACGATGCTGACGTCACCGCCGAAGTCGTAGCGCCACACCCGGTCGAGTATCTGTGCCTTGGACACGACGCGCCCGGCGTTCTCCATCAGGTACTGCAACAGCCGGAACTCGGTGGGGGAGACGGCGACGGGGTGTCCCGCCCGCGTCACCTGGTGACCCTCGGCGTCGAGGGCGAGCGGTCCGACGGTCAGCACGTCGGCCTGCGCGCCGGTGGTGCGGCGCAGGACCGCGCGGATGCGGGCGATCAGCTCCTCCAGGTCGAACGGCTTGGTCACGTAGTCGTCGGCGCCCAGCGAGAGCCCGGTGACCTTGTCGGCCTGCTGGTCCCTCGCGGTGAGGAAGAGGACGGGCACCGGCCCGCCGCTGCTCGCCGGACGTTGCTCACGCAGCCGCCGGACCACCTCGAAACCATCCATGTCCGGCAGCATCACGTCCAGCAGCACCAGATCGGGAGGCTCCTCGGCGGCCGCGGAGACCGCCTCGGTGGCGGTCTCCGCGGCGGTCACCTGGAAACCGGCGAAACGCAGTGTCGCGGAGAGCAACTCACGGACGGTGGCCTCGTCTTCGACCACCAGCAGTCGCTCGGCACCTGATCGGGGCGTCATCGCCGGTCCTGTTCCTTCCACGCCGCCAGAGTACGGAGGTGGGGCTCTCAGACGTCGCGTCTGCGGAAGACCACGAACGCCGCGGTCAGCACGGCGAGCACCGCGAGGCACATTCCGCCGAAGTTCAGCCACGGATGCGGGTAGTCGGGGTTGGGCACCGTCTCGAGGATCGCGGCGCCGCCGAGGCTCGGCCAGATGTCCACGAGCCACTGGAGCCACGAGGGGAAGAGACCAGCCAGAGCGGGAACCAGGAAGACGATGCCGACCAGGGTGGCGAGCGCGCCGGCCGTGGCCCGCAGGAGTGTCCCCAGAGCAACCGATAGCAGCGCGATCGCGGAGAGATAGAGCCCGCCGCCCGCCACGGACGAGAACACGCCCGGATCGCCGATGCTCGCGTTCGGCACGTCCTGCGAAGCGAGCATGGCCTGGCCGACGAAGAACGAGCCGAACATCAGTGCCTGGCCCGCCGCCGCGGCGACGGCGGTGGCCACCATCACCTTGGCCGCCAGCAGCCGGTGCCGGCGGGGTGTGGCGGCCACCGACGTCTGTATCAGGCCGGTCGCGTACTCGGACGTCACGACGAGGATGCCCAGGACGCCGATGATCAGCTGGGCGACGATGTACGCCGTCAGGCTGAGGTTGGTCGGATCCCACGGCTGCTGTTCGGCGATCGTGGTCTCGTACTGCGACCCGGCGGAGCTCAGCGAGAGCGCGGTGATGCCGAGCCCGACCGCGAAGAGGCACGCCAGCGTGTACCAGGTGGAACGCAGGCTGCGGAACTTGACCCATTCCGCGTGGAGGGTGCGGGTGAACGGCACGGTGCGCGCCTGGGCGGGCTCGGTCGAGGCGGCCGGTTCGGTGGTGGCGGTGGGCGTGTTCATGCGGCGGCCCCCTGGTACTCCACGCTGTCCTTGGTCAGTTCCATGAACGCGTCCTCCAGCGACGCCTGCTGTGGGGTGAGCTCGCTGAGCGTGACGCCGTGGTAGGTCGCGAGCTTTCCGATCTCCTCGCTGGTCATGCCGGACACGACGAGTGAGGACTCGAGACCGTCGCGCACGGTGGCGCCGGCGGCGGCGAGCCGGGTCGCGAACGAGTCCGGCTCGGGTGTGCGCACGAGCACGGTGCCCTCGCCGTTCGCGCGCATGAACTCGCTCATGCTGGTGTCGGCGATGAGCCGGCCCTGGCCGATGACGACCAGGTGGTCGGCCGTCTGCGCCATCTCGCTCATCAGGTGGCTGGACACCAGCACCGCCCGGCCCTCCCCGGCGAGGGAGCGCATGAAGCCGCGGATCCAGCGGATCCCGTCCGGGTCGAGCCCGTTCACCGGCTCGTCGAAGATCAGCACCTCCGGGTCGCCGAGCAGCGTCGCGGCGATGCCGAGCCGTTGCCGCATGCCGAGCGAGAACCCGCCGACCCGCTTACCGGCGACGCCCTCGAGTCCGGTTCGGGCGAGCACGTCGTCGACGCGGTGCCGCGGCAGACCGTTGCTCACGGCGAGAGCGAGCAGGTGGTCGCGGGCCTTCCGGCTGCCGTGCACGGCACCGGCGTCGAGCAGCACACCCACCTCGGTCAGCGGCACCGTCAGGTCGTCGTAGCGGCGGCCGCCGATGGCGACGGTGCCCCGGGTGGGTGCGGCCAGACCGATGATCATCTTCATGGTCGTGGACTTGCCGGCACCGTTCGGCCCGAGGAACCCGGTCACCTGTCCGGGAGCGACCGTGAACGACAGGTCGTCCACCACGGTCTCGGGCCCGTACTTCTTCGTCAGGGCTTCTACTTCGATCGATGTCATGCTGCTGAGCCTGACCGGCGGATCTGGCCGGCTTCTGAGAGCTTCTGGGAGTTCTCTGAGAGTCCGGCGCTCGTGTCCTGCAAACCCGCCGGAACACCCCGCCCGCGGCGGCCCACGTCACAGAAAACTCTCGGCGTCTGCGGTGCCGAGAATGACCACGTTCACCATGGAATTCCCTGCGTCACCACCCGTACAGCCCTCGTGATGCGTGCAAACGCCTGGTGGTGCTCGCGGCCGTCAGCGCTGGCGGGTGGGGCGGACGACGATTTCGTTGACGTCCACGCCGGCGGGTTGGCTCAGGGCGTAGAACACCGCGGCGGCGATCGCGTCCGGAGTGATGGTGTTCGCTCGGTAAGTCCGCATCGCTTCGGCGGCGACCGGATCGGTGATGGTGTCGGCGAGCTCGGACTCGACCACCCCGGCGAAACCGTGGTGACCCGGATCGACGGGTCGGCCTCCAGGCGCAGCCCTTCGGTGATCGCCCACGCCGCGTGCTTCGTCCCGCAGTACACGGCCGCGGTGGGCGCGACCTCGTGGGCGCCGACGCTCGCGATCGTGACGACGTGCCCGCCGCCCTGTTCCCGGAAGACCGGCAGTGCGGCGGCGATGCCGTGCAGCAGGCCGCGCACGTTCACGTCGATCATCCGGTTCCACTCGTCGACGTGCAGGGCGTCCAGCCGGGACAGCGGCATGACGCCCGCGTTGTTGACGATCACGTCGAGCCGCCCGTGTTCGGCACGGATCTCCTGCACGGCGGCGGTCACCGCGGCCCGGTCGGCGACGTCGAGCTGTCTCGTGGTCAGGCTCCCGGCTTCGGGTGGTGCGAGCTGTGCCAGGCGGTCGGTGCGGCGGGCGGCGGCGACGACGTGGTGCCCCTCGGCGGCCAGGCCGGTGGCTATGGCCGCGCCGATCCCGCTGCTGGCGCCGGTGACGAGCACGACCTTCTCGCTGGTTGCTGGTTGTTCGTTCGACATGACCATGACGATGCCCGGGCTCGTGGCGGGGTGGCAGGACGAGCTCTTCCGGGGAGTGCTGCACCCAGGACGGCGGTGGTCGCCCGGCCTACGATGCCGGTATGGACCGTTCCGAGCTCGGGTCGTACCTGAGCGCCAGGCGCGCCCGGGTGACCCCGGACGAGGTGAACCTGCCCGTCAGCGGGTTTCGGCGGGTTCCCGGTCTGCGGCGCGAAGAGGTCGCGATGCTCGCGGGCGTCAGCGTCGACTACTACACCCGCCTCGAGCAGGGTCGCGAGCGGACGCCGTCGGACCAGGTCGTCGACGCCCTGGCGGCAGTGCTGCGCCTCGACGCGGACGGGCGCCAACACCTGTTCCGGCTGGCCGGGCTCAGCCCTCGGGCCCCGAAGGCCGCCGTGCCCGACCGGGTCGACCCGAGCCTGCTGGAACTCATGGACGCCTGGCCGAACAACCCGGCCATCGTCTACAACCGCGCCTTCGACGTGCTCGCCTCCAACGCGATCGGCGACGCGCTGTTCCACGACTGGGCCCACTCCCGCAACCTGATGCACGTCGTGTTCACGGACGCGGCCGCGCGCACCTTCTACCAGGACTGGCGCGAGGTAGCCCGAAACTCGGTCGCCGGGTTCCGCCTCAGCCACGGCACCGCCCCGGACGATCCGCGGATACGGCAGGTGCTCACCGAGTTGCTCGACCAGAGCCCCGAGTTCGCCGAGCTGTGGGCCCGGCACGACGCCCGCGGAAAGGCCCTCGAGCACAAGCGCTTCCTGCACCACCGGGTCGGCCCGCTGACGTTGACGATGCAGACCTTCGACGTCCGCTCCAGCCCCGGCCAGGAACTCGTCGTCTACCACGCCGAACCCGCCTCACCCAGCAGCGACGCCCTCGCCCTGCTCGGCACGCTCGCCGCCACCGAACGCACCGCCCGGTGACGGCGCCCGCCTGCCGGTCGTCAGCGCAGGTTCCCCGAGGACGGTGGGCGGTGGCAGCCGGTGCCGAGCGGATGAGTCGCCGAATCGGCTGGAACAGCCATAATCGCCCCATGGCGAAACGTCCACAGGTCATCGCGTTCGACGTGATCGAGACGCTGTTCTCGCTCGAGCCGGTCCGCCAGCGGCTGATCGCGGCCGGTCAACCCGGTCATGTCCTGGACGTGTGGTTTCCCGCGCTGCTGCGTGACGCGTTCGCGCTGACCGCCACCGGCGGCTATCGTCCGTTCGCCGACATCGCCGCCGGCACGTTGCGGTCGGCCACCGGCAACGCACTGGACGGCGAGGCCGTGCGCACCGTGCTGGCCGGCTTCGGCGAGCTGGACCCGCACCCCGACGTCGAGCCGGCGATACGTCTCGCCCGCGAGGCCGGGACACGGGTGGTGACGCTCACCAACGGCCCGGCGCTCAACACCGGCACGTTGCTGCAGCGCGCCGGAGTCGCCGACGACGTCGAACAGGTGCTGTCGGTCGACGACGTCCAGCAGTGGAAGCCCGCACCCGAGATCTACCGGCACGCCGCGTACAGCGCGGACGTGCCGCCAGAGCGGGTGGCGCTCGTGGCCGCACACGCGTGGGACACGCACGGCGCCGGTCAGGCCGGTCTCACCACCGGCTGGGTCACGCGGCAGGACGGACGGTTCCCGGAGTTCTTCCGGTCACCGGACGTCGTCGGATCCGACCTCGTGGGGGTCGTGCGCGGGCTCCTCGACCTGCCGGCCGAGTAGCCCGGTGCGGGCGAGGACGTCGACGTCGCCCGATCTCGATGTCAGCCCCGCTCCCACCGGTCCACGACGTTGCGGCACACGGCCGTGTCCTCGTCGGAAACCAGCAGAACAAGTTTGCCGGCGTGGTCGCTGTACTGGACGAGGACGGTGACGCCCGCGTCGCCGAGGAGGCGGGCCAGCGCGCCGAGCTGTCCGGGGGTCTCCTGGTCCAGCCGGGTGATGACGACGTCGCGTACGACCGCGGGACCCAGCCCGGCGGCGACGACCGCGTCCACGGCGGCCCCGCCGTCGTCGACGAGGTAGTGCGCGACGGCACACTCGTCGTCGGTGAACACCCCGCCGCCTTCCAGGCTCACACCGGCACTCCCGAGCGCCTGGCCGAGATCGGCCAGCGCGCCGGGCCGGTTCGGCAGCCGGACCTCGAGATCCTGCGGGCCGGCGTTCACGAGGTCACCACGGTGGTCGTGACCTCGACCGGTACCGACAGGCTGTTGGCGACGTAGCACTCGTGATGCGCCTGAACGGCGAGCGTCCGGACCGTGGCCTCGTCGGTCCCGGTGGCGACCTCCACGGTCACGTTCAGATGGATCGTGGCCAGGCGGGTGGGCTCGGCGGTCGGGTCGAGACGGCTCGTGGCCTCGTCGTCGTAGCCGAGCACGTCCACTCCGGCGCGGGCGGCCGCACCGAGGAAGGAGAGCATCTGGCAGGAGGAGGCGGCCATGACCACCAGCTGTTCGGGGTTGAGCCGGTCGGGGTCGCCGCGGAAGGCCGGGTCCGCGCTCATGTCGACCGGTGCGGTGGCGGGGGCGGCAACGGCGACGTGGTCGCGCGAGTAGGCGCGTGTGCCGGCGGCCGTGGAACCGTCCCAGTGCAGGCGGACGTGGTAGGCGTGCGTGCTCATGATCGCACCGTAGGGCCGGGACGCTTCGGCGCCGGCCGAAGTGTCGTCGTCGTATGGTGACCTCCATGGGCAGGGACCGGGACTTCACCGGCGCGGGTAAGGCGCTGGCCGCCCCCGCGCGCTCGGTGTTCCTGAACCTGCTCATGGACGGCACCCGGCGACCGGCCGGCGAACTGGCCCAGTGGGCCGGGGTGAGCGCCTCCACCGCGTCGGAGCACCTGGCCGTCCTGGTCGATGCCGGCCTGGTGAGGTGTGAGGTGCGCGGACGGTTCCGTTACTACGCGCTCGCCGGTCCCCAGGTCGCCACCGCCCTGGAGGTGCTCGGCGTCGTGGCCCACCCGGCGCCGGTCACGGGATATCGGCGCAGCCGGCAGATGCAGCGCCTGGCCGCGGCGCGGTTCTGCTACGACCACATCGCCGGGCGGCTCGGCACGTGCCTGGCGGATGCGTGGACGCGCCGGGGTTGGCTCGACGACGGCGACTCCCTCGCTCTCACCGACGCCGGTGCCGACGGGCTGCGTGGCGTCGGCGTGGACGTCGACCGCGCGATCCGGGCCCGCCGCCCCACGACCCGGGCATGCCCGGACTGGACGGAACGACGAGACCACCTGGCCGGAGCGCTGGGCGCCGCGGTCGGCAGCCGGTTCCTGGAGGCCGGGTGGGTGGTGCGGCACCGCTCCGGACGGGGCCTGGACGTCACCGAGTGCGGCCACGACCTCGTGCGTGAACAGTGGGGGATCGACCTGGCCGACCAGCCCGCGCCGCAGCGGTGAGCCCGGCCCCGGCGTCACGATGGCCTCCGTCGCCTCCGTGTTGTCGACTCTCCGGATGCCGTCGAGAATGTCACCCGTGCCGTCGGCGTGGTGGTCGCCCGCCGCTGGACGACGCGGCTGCCGAATCCGGGAACCCTCTCGGACGCCGGAGAGTTCGTGATGGGGCGAGTGTGAACCGAGTGGACACAGGTTGGGGGGCGGATGAGCCGTCAGGTGGAACGTGGACGCCGCAGGGCGCGCGGACAGCCACGCCGCAGTGTGTTGTCGACGGTCGTCGGCGCGTTCGGTGAACTGCTGCTGACAGCCGGCGTGCTGGTTCTGTTGTTCGTCGTCTACACGCTGTGGGGTACCGGCATCCAGACCGCGGCCGCGCAGGACGACCTCCGCGGTCAGCTCGATTTCAGTGCCGGCGTGGACGAGGCCGGCGGGGGCCAGGGTGACGCCGAGGCGCAGCCGCCGGCGGAGACGGCGATCGGCGATGCGTACGGGATCATCCGGATCCCACGTTTCGGCGACGACTGGGAATGGGTCATGGTGCAGGGAACCAAGCCGGACGACCTGAGGGACGGCCCGGGCCACTACGTCGACAGCGCCGACCCCGGTGAGCTGGGGAACTTCTCCGTGGCTGCGCACCGCGCCGGGCACGGGGAACCGTTCGCCGAGTTCCCCGAGCTGCGGGTGGGCGACACCGTCGAGGTCGAGACGGCCGAGGGCGTCTACACCTACGAGCTCGACGACGCCCCCGACGGCGACGACGACGGCAACAAGATCGAGATCCAGGACACCTGGGTGGTCGACCCGGTGCCCGGTGAGTCCGGCGAGGTCGAGCCGACCGAGAAGCGGATCACGCTGACCACCTGCTGGCCGCGATGGGGCTCGTCGCATCGCATGTACGCGACCGGAACACTCGTCGATGTGGAGGAGCGGTAGATGTACGCCTGGGTGTGGCAGCGGCTGCCCGGTCCCTGGCCTGCGCGGCTGGTGATCTGCCTGGCGCTGATCGCCGCGCTCGTCTATGCCCTGTTCATGTGGGTGTTCCCCTGGGCGGAGGAGGCACTCGGGATCAGCAACGTCACCGTTGGCTGAGCGGTCTCGCCGCACCACCGTGGTGGTGCGATGCGCCGTCGCCGGTGCGGCCGGTCTGGCCTGGACGCTCGCCGCGCCGCCGCGGGGATGGTGGGTGCTGTTCCCGCTCGGCGTCGCCGCGTTCTCGATCGCGTTGTACGGCGCCGGCGTGCGTCTGCGGGTGGTGCTGGGGGCGGTGTGCGGACTCGTTCTGCACGGTGTCGGGCTCGTCTGGATGACCGATTTCAGCGTGGCCGGTTATGTCGCGGTGGCTCTGCTCGAGACGTGTCTGCTGGTCGCTGCCGCCGCGGCGATGCCGTCGGCCCGGGACGGGCGCTGGTCCGGTGGGTGGTGGGCGCTCCCGGCCGCGCTCGTGCTGATGGAAGCCGTGCAGGCCCGCTTCCCGTTCGGCGGGTTTCCGCTTCCGGCGCTGGTGTACAGTCAGGTCGACGGGCCGTTCGTCGGTGCGGCACCGCTGGGTGGTTCGTTGCTGGTGACCGGTACCGCCGCGGCGGCGGGTGTCGCGCTGGCCGCGCTGGTCGTCGAACGCGGACGCGGGCGGGTGTGGGTGGCCGCGACGGCGCTCGTCGTGGCGATCGTTCCCGTCGCGGCGGGTGCGACGGTCACGACGAGCCAGGATGGGCAGCTGGACGTCGTCGCCGTTCAGGGCGGCGGGCCGCGAGGCGTCCGGGCGATCTTCACCGACTCCATGATCACCACCGAGCGTCATCTCGCCGCGCTCGAGGAGGTCCGGCCTCCGGTGGACCTCGTCGTGCTGCCGGAGAACGTGGCGGACACCGACGGCCTCGTCGCCGAGTCCGAGCTCAGCGCGCGGTTCGCTGGGCAGGCGCAGCGGCTCCGGGCGCACGTCGTCGTCGGTGTCACCGAAGGCGTCGGCGACCGGTTCCGTAACGTCGCGGTGCTGTGGGGGCCGGACGGGGAGCGCGTCGACAGCTACACGAAGGAACACCGGGTGCCGTTCGGTGAGTACATTCCGGCACGCGGGCTGTTCGAGTTGCTCAGTGACAACACCAGGTTCGTTCCGCGCGACGCCGTCGCCGGCAGCGGCGAAGCGCTGCTCGATGCCGCCGGGACGGAGCTCGCGGTGGCCATCTCGTACGAGGTGTTCTTCGCCGACCGGGTGGCCGAAGGCGTTCGCGCCGGTGGCGAGGTCCTCCTGGTGCCGACCAACGCGTCGTCGTACGTCACCGACCAGGTGCCCTCCCTCGAGCTCGCCGCGGCCAGAATGCGGGCCCGCGAGTTCGGCCGGGCGGTGGTCATGTCGGCGCCGACCGGGTACTCCGCGATCGTGCACGCTGACGGCGACGTCGTGGACCGCAGCGCTCTCGGTGAGCGCGCGCTGCTGCGCGAAACCGTGCCGCTGCGGTCCGGACTGACGCCGTACGCGCACGTCGGGGACGTGCCCGTCATCGTCCTCGCGTCCGCGTTGATCGTCGCCCCCGCACTGCTGCGGGCCCGACGACGTCGCCGAATGGCTGGCGAGCAGGCTCGCCCGGCCTGACGGGCGCCGCGTTCCCCGCAGGCCACGCACGTCACACCAGCGACTCTGGCGAGAAGACCGCAGTAATCCCAATGACCGGGGTCGGTGGATCAGGGCTCATTTGAGCCCGAACCTGAACCGAGCCTGTTCGGTCACTGGGGCGAAGAGGTTGACGAGGTTGTTGTCCGGGTCGCGGAACAGCAGAGCGCGGTTGCCCCAAGGCATGGTCGTCGGTTCGGTCACCACGACGTCGAGGGTGTTCTTGAGGCGGTTCCATTCTGCGTCGACATCGGGCACAAGGAACTCCAGGATGGCGGAGCGATTGTGAGCCGGCTCAGCGCTCCCCGCGCCGAAAATCGGCACGGTGCGGGTGCTGCCGATCGCCAGAGTGGCGTGCTGGGTGCGGAGCTCGGCGAACTCTTCGTCGCCCCATTGCGCTGCGATGCCAATGATTTCTTCGTAGAAGGTGACCATGCCCTGGACGTCGTTGGTGATCAGTCGCGTGCTCATGAAGGTCGTGTCCATGGCTTCACCCTGCAATCAATACCGGGCAGCTCCCGCCCGGTATTCCTAGAATGGTCAACCATGGCTCGACCGACCGCACGGGTGTTGCACCTTCTGGAGATCCTCCAGGCCGGAGGCACCCATCCGGTGCGCGTGCTGGCCGAGCAGTTGGAGGTTGACGAGCGCACGGTGCGGCGTTACGTGGAGCATCTGGTCGATCTGGACGTACCGGTGCGCGCGGTCCGCGGCCGCTACGGCGGCTACCGACTGGCATCGGGCTTCCGGCTGCCGCCGCTGATGCTGACCGACGATGAGGCCCTTTCGGGCTTGCTGGGCCTGGCACTGCTCCGGCGCTCAGGGCTCAGCAGCGACGAGGCCACGCGTGGGGCCGAGGCCAAGATCCACCGGGTCCTGCCTCAGGCCCTGGCCAGGCGACTCACAGCGCTCCAAGACGCGCTGCACCTGTCTGCCCCTCAACACGATCCGTCGACAACGGACGCGGGTACCCTCTTGCTGCTGGCCGGGGCAGCTCGTGACCGCAAGCTCGTCTCGTTCGCCTACCGCTCCGCGAGCGGTCGCGAGACTGCACGGACCATCGCGCCCTACGGGATCGTCGCTCACCGGGGACGGTGGCTGGTCTCGGGCATGGACGACACGAGCGGGCAGCTCAGGACCTTCCGGATCGACCGCATCACGCTGCCACGCCAACTCCAGAAGACGTTCCAGGAACCAGACGGCTTCGATGCTCTCAACCAGGTGATGACCGGCATCGCCACCGCGCCACGCCGCAACCATGTGGTGGTTCGGGCCCAGACCTCGCTAGCCCGTGCCCGCGATGCTCTTCCGCCGGCCCTCGCCACAGTGACCACGGGCGAATCAGGCTGGGTCGATATCGAGATCCACGCCGAGTCTTTGCACTGGGTCCCGGCATTGCTCGCCCGCCTGGGATGCCCTTTCACCATCGTTGAACCCGAAGAACTCAACGCACACGTTGAAGCGTTGGGCCATCTCCTCCTGGATGCCGCCCGGGGCAGGAACCATGCAGAAGGTTCCTCGGCGGTCGGCGACGCCGCCAGTGACGCGCATTCGTGACGTCGCCGTCCGGCCGGTCAGTAGTCAGGACCCCGCTCAGAGCCCGTATTCCTCGAGGAGGCGGAGCCAGACCTCGCTCATGGTGGGGAAGCTGGGCACGGCGTGCCAGAGTCGGTCGATGGTGACCTC